>NZ_CP019402.1:2807721-4211582 GCF_002024505.1 Plantibacter flavus | reverse complement strand
AGTTCTCCCCACACATACTCACAGGTTCATCCACAGGCTCTCCCCTGAGTATTCGGGGCTGAGCGCGGTGCTATCCACACGCTGTGCATAACCCGAGGGCTTACGCTAACAAGACGTCGCCCCAGTCCCAAATCACTGTACGGCCGCCCTGCGTGTCACTGCTACAATTTCTGAGAATCCTGTGGATAATCATTCGTTTGGGCGCCGCTGGTTTGACCTTCGCGCGAGTAGACCGTAGGTTTAATCAGTTGACTTCTGCCCACGGGCACCCTTCCGTACCCTGCTGCCACCTGTGCAGTGGTGGGTCATGATCCGGAGATCGTAATTATGAGCAAGAGAACCTTCCAGCCGAACAACCGTCGTCGCGCCAAGAAGCACGGCTTCCGTCTGCGCATGCGCACGCGTGCCGGCCGCGGCATCCTGTCGGCTCGTCGCGCCAAGGGCCGCACCGAACTCTCCGCGTAGAGCCGTCGTGCTCGAGCGTGCGAGCCGGATCACGTCCGGCGACGATTACCGAGGGGTAGTTCGTCGCGGGTCCCGGTTCGTCGGCGAGCACACGGTCACGTACGTACGCATGAACCCGAAGGGCGGACAGCCGCGCTTCGGGTTCATCGTTGCGAAAACGGTCGGAAACGCAGTGACCCGCAACCTCGTCAGACGTCGCTTGAAGGCCATCTGCCACGACAGCGTGGTTCACGCTGCCCGCGGCGCTGACGTGGTCATCCGTGCGATGCCGTCTGCAGCTACGGCTCCGTTCGCCTCGCTCCATGCCGAGGTCGATCGAGCCTTCGCCAAACGCGGTGTCACCGCCGAGACTGCGGACGCGCACAGATGAACGGCGTCCTCGCTGCAACCTGCCTCGCGCCCCGCAATGCTGCGGTGCTGGCGCTTCGCGGGTATCGCGCCGCGATCTCCCCGTTGTACGGCGACGTCTGCCGGTATTACCCCAGCTGTTCCGCGTACGCTCTGGGAGCGGTGCAGCAACACGGTGTCGTCGTCGGTTCGGCGATGGCAGCGGCGCGCATCGCGAGATGCCACCCCTGGGCAGCACCTCGTTTCGACGAGGTACCGCCCAAGAAGAACTTCCGGTACAGCGTCACTTCTCACGGATTTGTCGTGCAACCGAGCCACGGAAAGGGCTGACCCGCACCTATGGACATCATCGGCACAATTCTCTGGCCGCTCAAGTGGGCGGTCGAGCTGCTCCTCGTGGGCTGGCACCTGCTGTGGACGGCCATCGGACTCGACCCCGCGGCCGGTCTCACCTGGGTCCTCTCGATCGTCGGGCTCGTTCTCGTCGTCCGTGCCGCCCTCATCCCGCTGTTCATCAAGCAGATCAAGAGCCAGCGCAAGATGCTCGAGATCGCGCCGCAGATGAAGAAGGTGCAGGAGAAGTACAAGGGCAAGCGCGACCAGGCCAGCCGTGAGGCGATGTCCCGCGAGACGATGGAGCTGTACAAGAAGCACGGCACCTCCCCCGTCAGCGGATGTCTGCCGCTGCTCGTCCAGATGCCGATCTTCTTCGCCCTGTTCTCCGTGCTCAACGACGCCCAGAAGAGCAAGGCCGGCGTCGGTCCCCTGAACGAGACCCTCGCCGTGCAGTTCGGCGATGCGAACCTGTTCGGGATCGCTCCGCTGCACACGAGCATGCAGGCGGCACTCGCCGGCAACCCGGTCAACTGGGCGGTCGTCATCATCGCCGCCGTCATGGTCATCCTCATGTGCGCCTCGCAGTTCATCACGCAGCTGCAGATCGTGTCGAAGAACATGTCGGCCGAGACGAAGGCCAGCCCGCAGTTCAAGCAGCAGCGGATCCTCCTCTACATCCTGCCCTTCGTGTTCCTCTTTTCCGGCTTCGCCTTCCCGCTCGGCGTGATGTTCTACTGGCTGACGTCCAACGCATGGACCATGGTGCAGCAGTTCCTCGTCATCCGGAACATGCCCACCCCTGGTTCGGACGCTGCGAAGGCTCGTGAGGAGCGTCTCGCACGGAAGGGCAAGCTCATGACGCCGAACGGCGACGTCATCTCGATCTCCGAGGCGCCGGTACCCGAGAAGAAGACCCCGACGCAGCGCCAACAGCCCATGGGCAAGGCGCGTGCAAAGAAGCAGCAGACCGACGGACGAGACAAGTAGGAGTATCGGTGACTGACCAGGAACTGGCCCCGGCCCAGGACGAAGCGCCCACCATCACGCAGCTCGAAGAAGAGGGCGACGTCGCAGCGGACTACATTGAGGAGTTCCTCGACATCTGCGACATCGATGGCGACATCGACATCGATGCCCGCAATGGTCGCGCGTACGTGTCGATCGACTCCCCCACGGAGAGCAACCTGCGTCTCCTGTCGCGTCCCGACACGGTCAACGCGCTGCAGGAACTGACGCGCCTGGCTGTTCAGAACCGTACCGGTGGCTTCTCCCGGCTCATCCTCGACATCGGCGGATCCCGGGAAGCGCGTCAGCAGGAGCTCGGCGCCCTCGTGGAGCGAGCGGTCGAGCGCATCGAGGCCGGTTCCACCGAGGCGGCACTCCCCCCGATGTCGAGCTACGAGCGCAAGCTCGTCCACGACATCGTGTCGGCTCGCGGCTTCGTGTCCGAGTCGCACGGCGAAGGCCGCGACCGTCACACCGTCATCACGCGCGGCTGACGCGGCCTGATCGTTTCACGTGAAACTGCGATGACTGACGTGCCTGCAGGACTCGAACCGGAACCGGCGGAAGCAGCCGAGTTGTTCGGCGACCGGATCGATGTCGGTCGTGCTTTCGCCGCGAACCTTGCGGAGTTCGGTGAGCCTCTCGGGCTGATCGGGCCGCTGGAACTTCCGCGTCTGTGGACGCGCCACATCCTCAACAGCGTGATCGTGGCACCGCTCCTTCGTCCCGGGCGAGTGGGCGACGTCGGCACAGGCGCGGGGCTGCCTGGACTGGTACTCGCGATTGCGCGGCCAGATGTCGAGTTCGTCCTCATCGAACCGATGGAACGTCGGGTCGCCTGGCTCAACGACCAGGTCGGCGTCCTCGGGCTCGAGAACGTCACGGTCGTGCGAGCGCGCGCTGAGGAGGTTCGCCTCGATGAGCCCCTCGACCAGGTGACCGCGCGCGCGGTCAGTGCGCTGCGCAAGTTGCTCCCCCTCACCGCTCCCCTGCTTCGGGACGGCGGAGAGCTGGTCCTTATGAAGGGCGCCGGCGCGCAGGCGGAGGTCGATGCGTCGACCAAGGAGCTTCGCAAGTACCGGGTCTCCGGCGTCGAGGTCCGAACGCTTGGCGAGAGCGTTCTCGCGGAGCCGACCCGAGTCATCGTGGGAACCGTTCGCGCCTGAGGTCGGTCGGGAGCGCCCGGGCCTCCGTGAGGGGCGCCGCAGACGATATCGGTCGGCTTGTGAGCCCTCGGGAGAATGGCTCCTGACGAACCGGCCCGGAATATGCGGCCAGTTCAACGGTCCTGAGTTCGTCAGGAACGATTCTCCGGTCCGTTCGGACACGAATCCGGCGCGCTGGGCGGGCTGGATTCGAGTGTTTCTGACGTTTGTCAGCCTTAGGGTCTCTGGTATCTCATATATGTTGTTTCTTTGGCCCGTCATCCCGTTTCTGTGACGCGGGGTCGGCACGGCCACTGGCGGGCGGCGATGCTCCACGCTCCGCTGATCGTCCCACCCGGACGTCGATACTCGACGCGGTGGCCGACCGTCCGACCGCCCCTTCGGAGATGACGGCCGAGTGTGGGTGGCAATGGTGAACCTCCCAGGTTGGTGATCCGGGCGTGCTCGTCAGAGATATGCGGCCTTCGTTTGAAGTCCGGGGAGGTCTGAGTCCGTCCTTGGTTGCAGGGAAGATGCGTCGCCCCGTCCCACACGTTCGACTGACTCGCGGTGGTTCATCACGTGGCGGATGGTGCCGTCGGGCCGCTGCGGCGAGGTGCGTATTCCGCCAGTTCCTCAGGTGCTTGCGGGCTGACTGGTGCCCGGCCGCCGGCAGACTCATGTCCGCCGGTGGGTCGGTGTTGGCTGAGGTGCTGGGAGAGCCGCCGCCCGGGAGGTCGGGGATGGTCGGGCTGGTGCTATCGCCTGCGTCGAAGGCGCCCCGCTCTCGGAGGTTCTGGCGTCGAGCGGCGCGGTCAGATCCGAGCAACCTGCTGCTCCCCCGGTGCTGTCCTCGACCGGGCGGTGACGTGCGCTGCGCAGAGGCCAGTCGGCGTGACGACGTGTCGAGGTGCGCCGGCACTTCGGAGGTCGTGCTCGTGACTCCTGTCGGCCTGGACGGAGTAGGCGTGCTGCCGATTGACGATGCATGATTCTGCGCGCAGAGATGGCTTCGGTAGAGGGTGCTTGGCGCCGCAAGGTTGAGATTGCGCGACGTTTCACGTGGAACGCGGGTGGATGCTACTCGCGAGAGTTCCTCGTATCAGAAGTGGTTCATATCGAAGTGGAAGTCGTGTACTCGATTCTCTCAGTCGATACACGCCCGAAGGAGGCCGACGTGGCTGGATCGGCACCGTGTTGGATGTTTCACGTGGAACATGCGTTGCAGTTTGCTCCTGCGCTGCTGTAGCGGGGTGGTGATGAGCAGCGGAGTTCGACGAGCACCACGCGCGGTCCCCGGCCGGCTCGCGCTCAAGATCACACTTATCCATTGCGTTGATCTTGTCGAGAGTGTCTCACGTGAAACAGCGGTCAAGTGAGACGTTTCGAGTACGGGACTGGAATGGTCGCGTGATGTCGCGCCGCTACCACTCCGCCCAGTATCGGATCACAGCGGTGAGGCGAATGGCGGGCTGTGGCCAGAGGCTGCAGAGGTGCCTATCGATGCGAGCCGTTCGGTGGCTCCGCGTGCGCCACACCTTGGTTTCACGTGAAACGCTGGCGCGGACCGGTGCCAGTCGCACAGTGCTCATCCACACACGTGCGCGGAGGTGACGCCTGTGGATAACTCTGTGGACAGTTCTCGAGCGCAGCCGTAGAAATCGTGATCTCCCGCAAAGACGCGGGCCCCAATCCGCGTACCACCACACTGTGACCAACGCGCGCCGGGGCAAGAGCCCGGACGTCGCGGACCCGGAGTGGGCCGCTCGGGTCCAAACTTCCGCGGAAAGACGCGGATCTCTGCCCGATGGCGGAGGGATCTCCCCCACGGTTGTCAACACACGTCCGCTGGGCTCGTCTCGGGTCGCTCGGATCGGCATCGACCTCCACGCGCGAAGCGCACGCGGTTGCGCGGGATTGCGCATACCGCTGCCCTGTGGATAACCCTGTGGAAGATGGAGGGCGGGCTGCCCCTCCTGGGCACCATTCGAGGCGTTCGATGAGATGCGGGTGTCGCGAAACGGCGCTCTGAGGCCGGCATGCGTGCGCACTTCCCCCGAGCACGCTCGGAGATCGCTCCCCCGGCGTCAGCCCACGCTGGTACGGTTGAAGGACACGTTTCGAGCGAGAAGGTTTCACGTGAAACAACCCGAACCAACGCATTCCGCGGCTCCCGAGCGCGACTCCGTTGGTAGCGCCTTCGACGCGTCCACGCCGTTGGCTCGCGAGCTCCATCATCTGACTGAGAGGCGTAAGGCCTTGGCTCACGCAACCCTGCCGACGCCCGACCACACTCGGGTCTTCACGGTCTCCAACCAGAAAGGTGGGGTCGGCAAGACGACGACCACTGTCAACATCGGCGCCGCGCTCGCCCGTTCGGGCGCTCGTGTCCTCGTGATCGATCTGGATCCCCAGGGGAACGCGTCCACCGCACTCGGCGTCGAGCACCACTCCGACGTCCCGAGTGTCTACGACGTCCTGATCGACGACTTCCCCCTGGCCGATGTCGTCCAGCAGAGCCCCGAGTTCCCCACGCTGTTCTGCGCTCCGTCGACGATCCATCTCGCCGGTGCGGAGATCGAACTCGTTTCACAGGTAGCCCGTGAGCATAGACTCCGGACGGCCCTCGAACAGTTCATCCAGGATGCCGATGAGCCGTTCCACTACGTCTTGATCGATTGCCCACCGTCCCTCGGACTCCTGACGATCAATGCCTTCGTTGCGGCCAAGGAGGTGCTCATCCCCATCCAGTGCGAGTACTACGCGCTCGAGGGATTGAGTCAGCTCCTCAGCAGCATCCAGCTGATCCAGCGGCACCTGAACCCAGGGCTCGCCGTCAGCACCATCCTCCTGACGATGTACGACGGGCGCACCAACCTCGCGCAGCAGGTGGCTCAGGACGTCCGAGACCATTTCACCGGGCAGGTCCTCGAGTCCGTCATCCCACGAGCGGTGCGTATCTCCGAGGCGCCCAGCTTCGGACAGAGCGTCATCAGCTACGACCCCACGTCGCTCGGCGCGGTGTCCTATCTCGAAGCAGCGGCGGAGATCGCCAACCGATGGGCCGCAGGCTCCTCCGATACACCCGATACGAACCACCCTGAGGGAGTCAGTCACTGATGGCAACGAAACGAACTGGACTTGGTCGCGGGATCGGTGCACTCATTCCGACGACGAGTTCAGACTCGCAGGCGAACCGTCCCGTCGACGTCTTCTTCCCCGACAACCAGGGCACTGCCCGCAAGGCGGCGAAGGATGCTGCGACCGCAGCCGCGGACGCCGCCGCAGCAGAGGCCGCGGCAGCCGACGCCCCCACTGGCCCGGACGCCGCTGCTACGACGGCAGATGGACCGCAGCTCGTGGCCGTTCCCGGTGCCCGTCTGGCGTACCTCTCCCCCGAACTCATCGTGCCGAACGCCAACCAGCCGCGCACGGTCTTCGATGAAGACCACCTCGCGGAACTCGTCACGAGCATCCGTGAGGTCGGCGTCCTGCAGCCGATCGTTGTCCGTCCGATCCCTGGCGACGACGAACGATACGAACTCATCATGGGTGAGCGGCGTCTTCGAGCCTCGAAGGAGGTGGGTCTCGACCGCATCCCCGCGATCATCAAGGACACCGCAGACGAGGACATGCTGCGCGACGCGCTGCTCGAGAACCTCCATCGCTCTGAACTGAATCCGCTCGAGGAGGCTTCTGCCTACCAGCAGCTCCTGGCCGACTTCGGAATCACCCAGGACGAGCTTGCCAACCGCATCGGGCGGTCCCGCCCGCAGATCAGCAACACCATCCGCCTGCTCAAGCTGCCGGCGGCCGTGCAGCAGCGCGTTGCTGCCGGTGTGCTGAGCGCCGGACACGCCCGAGCCATCCTGTCGCTGACCGATCCTGAGGCACAGCAGCGCCTGGCCGACAAGATCGTGAACGAGGACCTGTCCGTCCGCGCGGCCGAGGCTGCTGCGGCTCAGGGTGTTCAGGCGAAGAAGCCGCGTCCGATCGCCGGATCGCGACGCGGCCAACTCGATGAGATCGCAGACCGTCTCGGCGACCGTTTGAACACCCGCGTGAAGGTGACCCTCGGTGCGAAGAAGGGCCAGATGGTCGTGGAGTTCGCCACCATCGCCGATCTCAACCGCATCCTGAGCGAGCTTGGCGAGTCGGGCTTCGGTCAGTCCTCCTGAGGTTGTTTCACGTGAAACATGGGTTGCTCGGCGCTGAGTTCCCCGCACCCTTCGACAAGCTCAGGGACCGAGAAGGTGGGTTCTCGAGCTTGACAGGCGGTCGACCCATCGCGGTCGTTGAGCTTGTCGAAGTGCCACAGACACACGCTCTGTGATTCGAGAATCCCTGGTCAGGGAGAAATTCACTGTGTTTCACGTAAAACACCGCGATAACGAAGAACCGCCCGGCTCGGATGAGCCGGGCGGTTCCGCATTTCAGAATGACCTGATCAGGCGATGAAAGCTGCGAGATCCTTCTCGAGTGCGGCCTTCGGCTTGGCGCCGATGACGGTCTGCACGACTTCGCCGCCCTTGAAGACCTTCATCGCAGGGATGGAGGTGATCTGATACTTCATGGCGAGGTTCGGGTTCTCGTCGACGTTCAGCTTGAGAACGGTGATCTTGTCGCTGTTCTCGGAGCCGATCGTGTCGAGGATCGGGCCGACCGCGCGACACGGACCGCACCAGGCGGCCCAGAAGTCGACGAGGACGGGCTTGTCGCTGTTGATGACCAGTTCGTCGAACGTGGCCTCGGTGACTGCATCTGACATGAGTGTTCTCCTTCGTGGTGGCCAGGCCGACAGCCTGGCCGTCGATCAAACGGTGGTGGTGAGCACGGGGTCGGCCGGCTGCGGACGACCGGCGGTCTGTGCTTCGCCGATGGCCGACGCTTCCCCAGCAGCCTGCTCGAGGTCTGCGAGGTAGTGCTCCGCGTCGAGGGCGGCGATGGTGCCGCTGCCGGCGGCGGTGATGGCCTGTCGGTACGTGGGGTCGATGACGTCGCCCGCGGCGAAGACGCCGGGGAGGTTGGTCTTCGACGAGCGGCCCTTGACGGCGATCGTGCCCTCGGGGGCGAGCTCCAGCTGGCCGTGGATGAGGTGCGTCCGCGGGTCGTTGCCGATCGCGATGAACAGGCCACCGATCGGCAGGTGGGTCTCCGTGCCGTCAATGGTCGAGCGCAGGGTCACGCCGTCGACCGCCTCGGCACCGGTGATGCCGGCGACTTCGCTGTTCCAGATGAACTCGATCTTCTCGTTCGCGAACGCGCGGTCCTGCATGATCTTCGACGCGCGGAGGGTGTCCTTGCGGTGGATGACCCAGACCTTCGACGCGAACCGCGTGAGGAACGTGGCCTCCTCCATGGCGCTGTCGCCGCCACCGATGACCGCGATCGTCTTCTCCTTGAAGAAGAAGCCGTCGCAGGTGGCGCACCAGGACACACCGTGGCCGGAGAGTCGCTCTTCGTCGTGCAGGCCGAGCTTGCGGTAGGCGGAGCCGGTGGCGAAGATCACGGTGTGTGCCTCGTGCACCTGTCCGTTGCCCAGGGTGACCGTCTTGACCTCGCCGTCGAGCTTCAGCTCGGTGACGTCGTCGTAGAGCACCTCGGTGCCGAACCGCTCCGCCTGCTCCTGGAGCTTCATCATGAGCTCGGGGCCCTGGATGCCCTCGGGGAAGCCGGGGAAGTTCTCGATCTCGGTGGTGTTCATGAGCTCGCCGCCGGCCTCGACCGATGATGCGACGAGCAGCGGCTGCAGCGAGGCGCGGGCAGCGTAGATCGCCGCCGTGTAGCCGGCGGGTCCTGATCCGATGATGATGACCTGACGCACGATGCTCCTCAGTGGTTCGTGGGCTCCCGGACCAGGTGGGTTCCGGGGTTCCGAGTGGTGTAACACATCCTAACCGGCCGCTATTCCGCTCCCCCAGGGCCCTCGGGCAGCTCTCAGTCGGTGTGCGTGGGGTAGTGCCGACGCGTGCGAGTCAGCGCCCGAATCGGGCGAGGACGGGTGCCAAGGCAGCCTTGAGCTCCGGCGTGCGCAGGAGGGCGAGCACCGCGAGGTACACGGCAGCCATCGCCGCCCCGACGACGGCCATGGTGACGATGGCGCCGGGGATCGTGGCGGTCGGGAACCCCTCCTCGCTGACACCGCCGAGCAGCAGCAGCACGACGACGCCGACCACGGCCGCAGGCACGGCGGCGGCGATGAACCGGACCAGGCTCAGGACGATGCGTCGGCCGTCGAGACCCCCGAGCCGGCGCCGGAGCAGTAGTGCGGCGACCACGGTCTGAGCGATGCACGCGATCGTGATGGCGAGCGCGACGCCGGCACCCACCAGATGCGGTGGGAGGACCAGGAGCACGATCAGCGCCAGGAGGACGAACAGGAGGGTCTGGAACAGGGTGAAGAAGAAGGGCGTCTTCGTGTCGCCGAGGGCGTAGAAGGCGCGCTGGAGGACGAAGAGGATGCAGAAGGGGACGAGTCCGATCATGAAGGCGATGATGATGCCACCCATCGCCTGCGCCTGCTCGAACGTCTCGGCGAAGACGCTCCCGAATGGCACGGCGACCACCATGATGACGGCCGCTGCGAGCACGATGAGGACGCTCACGACGCGGATGGCCCCGGAGATGTCGGCCTGCAGTCGCTGGATGTCCCGTCCGCGCTCGCGTGTGCCCTGCGCGTGCTCGCTCATCCGCGTGAAATAGGCCGTCGCGATCGAGACGGTGATGATCGAGTGCGGGAGCATGAAGATCAGCCAGGCGTAGTTGAGGATCGCGACCGAGGGCCCCTGATCGCTCACGGAGGCGACGATCTGGGTCTCGACGATCCCGGCACCGGTCGTCAGGAGCAGCATGCCGAAGGTCCAGCTGGCGATCCGTCCGGTGGCCCGGAGGCCGACGCCTCGCCACTGGAAGTCCGGTCGGAAACGCAGTCCGGCCCGACGCCAGAACAGCATGAGGAAGGCGGCCTGGACGACGACGCCGAGGGTGGCGGACCCTGCGAGGAGCACCGTTCGACCGTCGGTCCACTCGCTGACCGCGAGGTCGCCGCTGCCGTACAGCGTGATGAAGGCGATGAGCCCGGCGATCGCGATGACGTTGTTGAGCACCGGTGCCCAGGTGAACGGTCCGAACATCTTGCGTGCGTTCAGGACCTCCCCGAGGACGGTGTAGAGCGCGTAGAACAGGATCTGCGGGAGACACCAGTAGGCGAACGCCGTCGCGAGCGCGAATTGATCGGGCGACAGCGTCGCGGCGACGATGAACACGAATACGGGTGCGAGCAGGGTGATGAGCGCGGTGGCCCCGCCGATGAAGACGAGGGTGATGGTGACGAGCTTGTTGATGTACGCGTTGCCACCGTCGGCATGGACCCCCGCACGGACGATCTGCGGCACGAGCACGGCGCTGAGCACGCCGCCACCGATGATGACGTAGATCGTGTTCGGGAGCTGGTTGGCGATCGCGAAGGTGTCACCGATGACCAGGACGCCGATGGCCTGAGCCACGAGGATCGCTTTGACGAAGCCGAGCAGTCGGGAGACGAGGGTTCCCGAGGCGAGGAGCGCGCTCGCTCTGCCGATGCCGTCAGCCATTCGTCTCCTGTCGTCCGGGTGACGACTCTACCGGGGGCTCATCGCCTGGCGGCTGACCGCTGTCCGGAGCAGCTGCGGAGGCGGCGGAAGTGGCGCCCGACGCGCGTCGCTTGGCTCGTCGACTGAGGACCATGCGGACCACACCGCTGACGAACAGCAGGGCGACGAGCAGGGCGAGGACGACGGCACCGATGCCCTCCCAGTCGGCGCGGACGTTCACGCCCACGAAGGACTGGTCACCGATCGCCTGCCCGCTGGTGCTGAAGAGTTGCAGCCGGAGGGTGACGTCGCCGTTGCCGATCTGCGACTGCACGGGGACGAGCACGGTGGCGCGCGAGTCCGCGGCGATCTCCTGCGTCACGGAACCGGAGATGCTCAACCGACCGTTGCTCGGTGAGGCCTCCATGACCACGGTGACGGGATAGGGCAGGTCGTTGCGCACGGCGAACGGCAGGGACACCTCGCCGCCGACCATGTTGATGCGACTGCTGTCGGTGACGCGCACCGACGCGAGGACCGCGTCCGTCCGTTCCTGCTGCGCGGTGACCGCCGATCCCCAGGCGTCCTCCGCACGCAGCCAGCCGGCCGCGAGGCTGGAGAGCAGGGTGGCGCGTTCCCGTCCGGTCAGCAGCTCGGGTTCGTCGAGCACCGAGGAGAAGGCGGTGACGTCCTGTTCCTCGTCGAGGAGGACCTGTACGTCGGACACGCGTTCGCTGTCGGGTGTCATCGCCCCGAGCGTCGCCGCCGCCGGGGGTTCGGCGAGCGTCGCCGCCAGGGAGGTCTGCGCCGTGGCCGGCAGGGAGCGGAGCGCGTTCACGGTGTCGGCGAGGGCCGGCAGGGTCGCGTCCACTCCCCGAGGCAGCACGGCGACGACCGTTCCGCCGGACGAACCCTCCGTGCCGATGGCGGCCGCCCGGGCGTTCACGTCGGCGATGGCGCTCTCGAACGCGGCGTCCGTCGTGGCGGCGGCGGCGTCGCCCAGCGACTCGGCGAGGCCGTGGTCGGCCAGCAGCGTCCGCGCTGTGCCGACCGTCGCCGAGGCGCGCACGGACTGTCCGGTGTCGGTCGTGTTCGCGGAGTCGAGCATCGTGACCGTTCCGCCCGACGCGGCGAAGACGGCGAGATCCGCATCGGTCACCGCGCCTCCCGCCCACACGATGCTGGGGAGCGAGTAACTCCACCTGAGGAGTTCGTCCATCGTCGGAACGGTCGGCACCGCCTGGCCGGGCGTCTCGGACGGGCTCGGTGTGGGTGTCGGTTCCTCCGAGGGAGTGGCTGCCGCCGATGAGTCGGAGGACGTGGCCGTCGGGGAGCCGGCCTGCGGCGTCGGCTGGACGTCGTCGGGCCCGGTGGTCGGCGACCCGGTCGGGGTGGGCGTCTCGGTCGGCTGCACGACGGGGAAGTCGGCGACGTTCAGGGCGAAGGAGAACGAGCTCGGGGTCAGTAGTCGATCGAGGCCGGCCTCGGCCTGCACGGCGGGTTCGGCGTCGCCGTACTGGAGCGCGAAGGTCTCGTTGGGTGCGGCCTCGAGGCGGGCGAGCCAGGCGACGGCGCTCTCCGGGGCACGCGTGCCGAGCGCGCGGACGGACGCGATGATGCGAGGGTCGATCCCGAGCGCGATCTGCTCGCCGAAGAGTGCGTCGAGCTGCGTCGTGAGCGCACCGTCGTCGGCCGTGAGCTCGGTGAGTTCGTCCGCATCGAGGAGTCCGCCGTAGCTGAGCGGCACGGTGAGCGGGGCCACGAGCGCGACGGTGGCGGACGTGGGCTGGCCCTGCGCCCGCCAGACGAGCGCCGTCCGACCTCCGGCCGCCGTGTCGCCCGCGACGTAGCCGGCTGAGACGCCGTAGGAGCCCCACGCGTCGGTGTCGTCGAAGCCCAGCGCCGGAGGAGTGAAGTCGAGCCCGCTGACGACGTACTGCTGTCCGGCGATGAGCTCGGGGATGTCGATCGTCCGCACCACGGTGGTACCGGCGGGGGTCGCGGCCGCGTCCGCCCCGGTCGTGTCGAGCCACGCGTCGAGCGCCGCCGTGCCGGTGATCCTCGCAGTGGTGACCGCCACGGACACGGAGCCGGCGGGGAGATCGGCGTCGGTGCCGTTCGTGAGCGTGATGCCGAACGAGGTGAGGGACGAGGGTTCGACCGCTCCCCCGTCGCTCGGGCTCACCTCGACGGACACGAGGCCGTCGGGAGTCGATGCCGTGTTCGCGCTCAGCTCGGGCGAGGCGATCGCACTGGAACCCGTGGACCAACCGCCGGCGGACACCACGGCGAACGACAGCGCGGCTGCTGCGAGGGCGCTGAGGAGGCGTGGGCGGTGGCGGTGGCGTGTCATGGGCGGTGGGGACGGTCCGCTCGGGCGGAGCCGTCCGGTGACGATTGTACGGGGGCCTCCCAGTCGAACCTGGGTGCTGGTGTCCTGGGAGACGCCGTTGCGCCGCCGGCGGAGGTGTGAGGGGGCCTCGCGCCCTACGCCCGCGGGGCCGGGTCGGACGTCTCGGACGAGTCCGTCCCGCCTGCTCGTGCTCCGGCGTCGCCCGGTCGATCCTCTCGGCGCCCGGACCCGAGCGACAGGGTGGCGAGGAAGCCGACCGCCAGGAATCCTGCGGCGGCGAACGCCGCGGAGCGGGTGCCGCCCGACAGGGCGATCCTGGCGTCCTCGGCCACCGTCGCGGTCGCCGGGTTCGCGTCGAGACCGGCGATGGCGGCGCCCGAGCTGTCGACGACGCTCGTCACGAGGGCGTCGCGCTGTTCGGTCGGTACACCGGCGTCCTCGAGTCGTCCGTCGAGGACCGACGCCGTGCTGACGAAGAGGATGGTCCCGAGGACGGCGATACCGAGTGCCGAGCCGATCTGTCTCGCCGTGCTCTGCGTCCCGGAGCCCTGGCCGCTCTGCTCGACGGGTACGTCCTTCAGGACGACGCCCGTCAGCTGTGCGGTGGCGAGACCGACGCCGAAGCCGTAGACGAACAGGAACGGCACGATCGCGAACCATTCGGTCGCCGGCCCGACGACCAGCCCGATGCCCGCGACGCCGATGATCTCCGCGGCGATGCCGACGCGGACGATGAGGACGGGCGCGACCCGGTTGCCGAACGCGCCGGCGAACCCGCTCGCAACGAAGGAGCCGATCGCGAGGGCCAGGAGGATCAGACCGGTCTGCAGTGCGCTGTAGCCGAGGACGAACTGAAGCCAGATCGGCAGCGAGAGGATGATGCCGAACTCCCCCAGCGAGACGATGAGGGCGGCGATGTTGCCGTTCCGGAACGACGGCAGCGAGAACAGGGAGAACGCGATGATCGTGCTGCGCCCCTGCCGCATCCGGTGGCGTCCCCAGAGGACGAACGCGACGCCTGCGACGACCGTGACCATGAGGGCCACGGGTACCGGGGAGAGCCTGAACGGCCAGGTCCAGTCCCCAATGACGAGCGGGTTCTCCGTGAGCCACCACCCGAGACTCCGGCCCTCGATGAGTCCGTAGACGAGGGACGCGCTCGTCAGGATGGACAGGACGGCACCGACCACGTCGATGCGGTCGGTCGCGGGTTCCCGTGACTCCCCCACGAACAGGAGGAGTCCGACGATGATGAGGACACCGAGCGGCACGTTGATCCCGAACGCCCAGCGCCAGGAGAAGTCGGTGGTGAGCCAGCCGCCGAGGAGCGGACCGACCGCCACCATGCCCCCGATCGTGGAGCCCCACACCGCGAAGGCGATCGCACGGTCGCGGCCTCGGAAGGTCGCGTTGATGATCGAGAGGGTCGTCGGCAGGATCATCGCGCCGCCGACGCCTTGGATGACCCGGGACAGGATCAGGAGGTCGCCCGTCGGCGCGACGGCGGCGAAGACGGAGGCTCCGCCGAAGACCACGACGCCGACGAACAGCATCCGACGACGGCCGAACCGGTCGGCGAGCGTACCGAACACGATGAGCAGGGCGGCGAAGACGAGCGTGTAGGACTCCTGGACCCACTGCACCTGGGTCGAGGAGATCCCGAGGTCGTCGACGATCGACGGGATCGCCACGTTGACGATCGTCGAGTCGACGATGATGAGGGCCACGGCGATGCTGATGACGACGAGGCCGAACCATTTGCGACGGTCCGATGGCGAGCGCTCAGGCGTCGCGGAGGGCGTGGACTCCGTCATGCGCGGAAACGATCAGCTGGCTGCATATTCTGATTATGCGCCTTCTCGAGGCTGATGTCACACGGACGTCCGGCGGTCAGACCAGGAGCGGCTGCAGCTGGCGCGAGCCGTCGATCAAGAGGTCGAGGAGTGCGGCGGGGCGCTCGATCCGCTCACTCGGTGCCGAGAGCGACAGCCCCGCGACGAGACCGCCGCGGTCGTCCCGGATCGGGACCACGAGGCAACCGTGACCTGGCGTCACCTCACCCACCTGTCGTGCGTACCCGAGTCGTTCGACGTCGTGGATCAAGGGCTCGGCGTCCCGGAACGGCCGCTGGACGAGTCCTGACCAGTCGTATCCACCGTGAGCGAGCTCGTGCAGGAGCAGACGCCCGATCGCGGAGGTGTCGAGGCGCCTGACGATCCGCTGCTCGTCACTCAACGGGAAGTCGGGATCCGCATCCGCGATCCTGATGCGTTCGCCCTCGTACCGCACGAGGTGCACCCCGCCTCGCACGCTCGACCGCAATCGTCCGATCACCTCGCGCGCAGCGAGCGGGGGTGGTGCCGGAGCGACGAGGTGGGCGAGCTCGACGACCTTCCGCCCGAGCGCGAATCCACGCAGGTCGGGCATGCGGACGAGGTATTCGTCCTGGACGAGGAGGTTGAGGAGCCGGTAGGTGGTCGCCCTCGGCATGTCGAGTCCGGCCGAGACCTCCTGCGCCGTCACACCGGCACCGCATCGCGCGACCTCTTCGAGTACGGTGAGCGCGCTGTGCACGGCCTTCGGTTGTCGGGCGCGGAGCTCGCCCGCGCCGCTCACCGGTGCTCCGCGGACGGTCCGCCGAGCACGTCGGCGCTCACCGTCTCGTCGTAGACCCCCACGGTCGAACTCAGCCACGGTCGGCGTCGATGCCGGATCGCCCAGATCGAGATGCCGAGCGCCATCGTGACGAGGAACACCCAGACGCCGACGCCCCGCTCGCCGGCGCTCTCGACGACCAGGTAGACGACGAGCGCGACGGACAGCAACACCCCGGCCACCACCGCTCGCAGGAGCGGCCAGAGCGTCAGTTCTCCGATCCGCCAGAGGAAGGCCGGGGCTGCGATGCAGACGAGGACGTAGGCGGTGATGTACCCGGCCGCGGCCACGACGATGAGGACCTGCATCGCCGCCCAGGCTCCTCCGGTCAGCACGAGCGCGAGCACCGAGACGGGCGTGACGATCGCCAGAGCCGCGATGATCGCCACATGGGGCGTACGGAACCGGCCGTGCGTGGTCCCGAGGCGCGACGGGAGGACGCCCTCTCGACCCATCGAGAACACGACCCGCGAGAACGCCGTGATGGAGGCGATCGCACAGGCGAGGAACGACGCCGCGACGGACAGGTCGAGCAGCAGCCCCATCCATTCGACGCCGAAGGCCAGCGCCAGATCGTTGATGGGCGTCCGCGTCGCGGTGATGTCCTCCCCCAACGCCGCGAAGCCCGCCAGCTGACTGTACGAGGTGACGAGGAAGAGGAGACCCGCACCGACGACGGTCCAGACCAGGGACCGGGGGATGCTTGCGAACGGCCGACGGGCTTCGACGCCGAGCGTCGAGGAGCTCTCGAATCCGACGAAGGCGGTGACGGCGAGGACCGATCCGACCGCGAGGTGCTCCGGGGAGGCGTCCAGCCCGAGCACGGCCCAATCGGGCGTCGGTCCGAGCTGCGACAGGAGCACGCCCACGAGGATGAGGATGGTCGCGACCGAGGCGCTCTCCACGATCAGGGTCACCCGGGTGGACAGGTGGATCCCGCGGACGAGCACGACGACGCAGACGACGGCCATACACACGAGGAGTGCGGACACGACACCCGTCGAACTCGGCATGCCGGGCCAGAACCGGTGCAGCAGGATCGACAGGTAGTACCCGGCACCGGCCAGGGCGAACATGGCGATGAAGCCGTACCCGATGAGCAGCGCGACGCCCGTGACGAAGGCTGCACCCGTTCCAAGCCCTTTGGAGACGAAGGTGTACAGCGAGCCTGTCGCGGCGATGCGCTTCGCGAACACGTTCACGGTGGTGGCGACGAGCAACGACAGCAGCATCGCGATGGCGAGCGACCACATGGTCGCCCCGCCCGCGGTCACGGTGACGATCAACGGGATCGTCGTCGCAGCGGCGGACGGCGCCACCGCCGAGACGGACTGGGCGAACACGTCGATGAACCCGACACTGCGCCGCTGGAGGCCGTCGACCGGTGACCGGGACTCGAGACCACGGACGCTCGGAGGATTGCTGATCGCGCGTTCCAGAGCCGTCACGTCCCTCACCTCCTCCTCGTCGTTCAGGCTAGGCGCGTCCCGTTGCACCGGCGTGGCGGGCGTGTTTCGGCTTCATGACCGTCAAATGAGACAGCGGTGTCGACCGGTCTCATTCGGTGCCGAGCAGGTGTTACGGCGACGAGACGAGGCGGCAACAGGAGACCGGGATGCTGGCCTCGTCCCGATACCGCCGCATTGCTCGAGGAGTGTCCATGACCGTCACGAAAGGTCCGGCCACCGATGCCGGACAGCCCACCCGGTCCCTGAAGGGATCGCTCGGCGTCACCGCCATCGTCTTCATGGTCGTCGCCGCGGCGTCGCCGTTGACCGTCGTCGGTGGAGCCGCACCGCTCGGCATCCTGCTCGGCAACGGGGTCGGCTTCCCGAGCATGTATGTCGTGTCCGCGGTGATCCTCCTGCTGTTCGCCGTCGGACTCTCGGCCATGACCCGGCATGTGCCCAAGCCGGGTGCCTTCTTCACCTTCGTCGGATACGGGCTCGGCAAACCGGCCGGCCTCGCGTCGGCGTTCCTCGCCCTCCTGACCTACACGACCATCCAGGTGTCGGTGTACGGCTACATCGGCTACCTGTTGAGCGTGACCTTCGCCGGTCTCGGCGCTCCGGAGATCCCCTGGTACCTCTACTCGCTCGCGTCGATCGCCGTGGTCGGTCTGCTCGGCTACCGCCACATCGACCTCAGCTCGAAGGTCCTCGGCGTCCTGCTCGTGGCGGAGGTCGGGATCGTCCTCGTCCTCGCCGGGGCGGTCATCGTGACCGGCGGTGCCGACGGGCTGTCGGCCGAGCCGTTCGTGCCAGAGCAGGTGTTCTCCGGGTCGCCCGGTGTCGGACTGATGTTCGCGATCGCTGCGTTCATCGGGTTCGAGGCGACCGCGATCTTCCGCGACGAGGCGAAGGACCCGTCCCGCACGATCCCACGGGCGACCTACATCGCGGTCATCGGGATCGGCCTGTTCTACACCCTGGCCTCCTGGGCGCTCGTCATGGCCTGGGGCCCGGACGACGTCCTCGCCGTGGCCGGTGAGGATCCCGGCGCGATGATCCTCCGCACCACCCTGCTCTACCTCGGCCCGGTGGGAGAGCTCGTCATCAACGTCCTCCTCATCACGAGCATGTTCGCCTGCGTCCTCTCCTTCCACAACGTCATCACCCGGTACCAGCACACGATGTCGAACGCCGGCGTCCTGCCGGGCCGGCTCGGCGGCGTCCACCCCAGGCACCTCTCGCCGCACACCTCGTCGCTCGTCCAAAGCGCCACCGCGGCGATCCTGATCGTCGTCTTCGCCGTGCTCGGTCTCGACCCCGTCCTGCAGGTGTTCACGTGGTTCGCCGGCGTCGCGACCCTCGCGATCGCGATCCTGATGGCGGTCACGAGCCTCGCGGTGATCGTGTACTTCGCCCGCACGAAGCAGGATCGGCGGGTGTGGAACACGGTCGTCGCACCCGGCCTCGGGTTCATCGGACTCGTCGGTTCGGCCGTCGTGATCGTCGTCTACTTCCCGATGCTCGTCGGAGACGTGGATGCGGGCGGCAACCCCGTGTTCGGAACCGTGAGCGCCGTCCTCCTCGCCCTCATCGTGGTCTGCCCCGTCGTCGGCCTCGTGCAGGCCGCGTACCTGCGTCGTCGTCGCCCGGCCGCCTACGCCGACGTCATGGACGCCATCGGCGGTTGACCATCCGACCCTTCCCCTCACCTTCCGAGACCAGCCGCATCACCGAACCAGGAGCCTCACGATGACCATCACCGACCCCACCACCCTGCGCAGCACCGGCGGCGACACGCCCGTCCAGCACCCGCTCGCCAGCCTGTCCGCGCCGGAGTTCGACCGCATCCGCGACATCGTCACCGGCTTCGACGACTTCACCGAGACGACCCGGTTCGCCTACGTCGGCCTCGAGGAGCCCCACAAGCGGGCGGTGCTCGCCTGGCAGGCCGGCGACGGTCCCCTGCCGGAACGCCTCGCCCGCGTGATGCTGCTCGACATGGCCACGGGTCGATCGACGGACAACGTGGTGTCCATCGACAGCGGGTCCCTGCTCAGCACGGTCGTCCTGGACGGTTCCCGCGGCCAGCTGCCGATCCTCATTGAGGAGTTCGACGCCATCGCGGAGATCGTGGCGGAGGACGAGGGGTGGGTCGCCGCCCTCGCCGCCCGTGGCTGCACGGTCGACGAGGTGAAGGTCGTCCCGCTGTCGGCCGGCTTCTACGACTATCCCGAGGAGGTCGGGCGTCGGATCGTCCGGGTCCTCGCGTTCCGCCAGGACTACCCGGCCGACCACCCGTGGGCCCACCCCGTCGACGGACTGAGCGCCTATGTCGACACCGCGGCACGACGGATCACCCGCCTGATCGACGCGACAGCCCTGGCGATTCCGGCGGAGCCCGGGAACTTCGACGACCCGGCGGTCCAGGGCGCTCCGCTCTCCTCGCTCAAGCCGATCGTCATCACCCAGCCGGAGGGTCCGAGCTTCCAGGTCGACGGCGAGTTCGTCGAGTGGGGCAACTGGCGGTTCCAGGTCGGGTTCGACGTCCGTGAGGGCCTCGTCCTCCGTCAGCTCTCGTTCGACGATGCCGGCGAGGAACGACCGATCATCTACCGGGCGTCGATCAACGAGATGCTGGTGCCCTACGGCGACCCCTCCCCCGTGCGCTTCTGGCAGAACTACTTCGACACCGGCGAGTACCTGTTCGGCCGGTTCACGAACTCCTTGGCGCTCGGGTGCGACTGTGTGGGCGAGATCAAGTACTTCGACGCGGTGCTCGCCGATGAACTCGGCAACCCGTTCACGATCGAGAACGGGATCTGCATGCACGAGGAGGACTTCGGCACCCTCTGGAAGCACTCAGACCTGTACACCGGCTCCAACGAGGTCCGGCGGTCGCGTCGGCTGGTCATCTCCTTCTTCACGACCGTCGGCAACTACGACTACGGGTTCTACTGGTACCTGTACCTCGACGGCACCATCGAGTGCGAGTCGAAGCTGACGGGCATCCTCTTCACCTCCGCGTACCCCGGGCTCGACGCGGAGGGCGCCGACTACCCGTACGCCTCGGAGGTCGCGCCCGGGCTCGGTGGGCCGTACCACCAGCACCTCTTCTCGGCCCGACTGGACATGATGGTCGACGGTCTGTCGAACGCGGTCGAGGAGGTGGACGCGGTCCGGGTGCCGATCGGGCCGGGGAACGAGCACGGCAACGCCTTCACGAAGCGGGTCACGCGGCTCAGCACGGAAGCGGGGTCCGGACGCGTGGCGGACGGCTCGGCCGCTCGAGCCTGGCACATCGTCAACACGGAGAAGACGAACCGGATGGGACGCCCGACGGGGTACGTGCTGTACCCGCAGGAGTCGCCGACGCTCATGGCCGACGCGTCGTCGTCGATCGCCAAGCGGGCGGAGTTCGCGACGAAGCACCTCTTCGTCACGAAGTACGACCCGGCTGAACGATACGCGGCGGGCGACTTCGTCCACCAGAACCCGGGTGGCGACGGGATCACGCGGTTCATCGAGGGCGACGAGTCGATCGACGGCGAGGACATCGTGCTCTGGCACACCTTCGGACCGACGCACTTCCCCCGTCCGGAGGACTGGCCGGTCATGCCGGTGGACTACGCCCGGTTCACGCTCAAGCCCTACGGCTTCTTCGGCAAGAACCCGACCCTGAACGTCCCGCCGAACGAAGCGGCCGGGCACTGTTCGCACGACACCGGCGCCGCGCATGTGGGACACGGCGGTCACGACGAGGGTGCCGAGGAGCACTGTGGCCACGGGCACTAGGCCGCGGCGATGAGCGAGGTCCTCCACCTCGGGGCGCTCGTCCCGGCCGCCGTCGGCGCCTGTTGCACCGTCGGCGGCCGACGCGGACCCCTCGACCTCGTGGCCGCGATCGTCATGCTCGCGGCGATGCTCGACCTGGCGACCGGTGTCGGGATGCTGCATCCGTTGCTCTGGGTCGTCGTCCTGATCGTCCTCGCCGTCGCCTCGGCGGTCCGTCTTCGGTCCGTCGCCGGGCTGCCGGCTCCGGTCGACGACGCGGTGGCGCTCGCCGTCAAGCGCCACCGTGCGGCGATGACCGTGCACACCTCAGGCGGTCTCGTCATCATGGCGGCGCTCGTGTGCACCATGGCGGGTCATGCCGCCGGGAGTATATATGCCGGATCGGGTATACACCCGGCAGGACATCAGTTCGGAATCAGTGCCCTCCCCGCCGTGCTCCTGGCGGGCGGCATGGCCGGGTTCGTCGCCCTATCCACGCGGATCGCGGTCGAGGCGGCTCGCCGGCGCGAGCGGGTCGTGGTCATCGAGGTGGTGAGCATGACGGTCTCGGTCGTCGCCATGGCGCTCGCCGCGGCGCTGTGACCTGGGCGGCGGCGTCGATCTACTCGGCGTCGTCGCCTTCCCACGGCGGCCGGGCGACCTTGCCGGACATCCGCCATACCGCTCGGGTCAACTCGGGGTGCACGCGGGCGATCTCACGGAGTACCTCGTACTCCAAGTGGTCCGCGTTGTCGCGATGGTCCTGGGCGTCGTCGAGCGACGAGTACCCGGCGAGCCGCGCCATCGCGTGCTGGGCGGCCAGACCCCGGGCGTGCAGCGCGTCGTCCCGGAGGACGGCGACGACGAGCTCGTCGACTGTCGGCATCGAGGGCAGGAAGTCCCAGGGGTCCTCACCGTCGCGAGCGCGGTGCTCGATGATCACCTCGCGCTCGAGCTGCGCGTCGCGGCGCAACCTGGGGAGGTCGACGGCCTGCAGATCCACGTACCCTCCTCGCTCCGGCGCACCCCGCGGCGCGCACTCGGGTATCAAGGGTACGCCCGGTATCGGAGGACGGTGCCGTCAAGGCGCAGCTCCCTCGCGGTCGAGGCTGGTACCGCGGGACCACCGATGTCGTCCGATCGGCGGATGCCGGTGCCGTTTCAGGTCCATCCTCGTGCGGATGTGATCAGGGGCGCCGCTCCATAGCGTGGAGTGGGGCGGATGGCGCCCACTCCGCGACCGAGAGGCCCGTCCTTCCATGTCATTCCTCACGAGGCTCAGCCTCGCCAATCGACTGATCGTCGGCCTCATCACCGCGGCGATCGTGGCCTTCGGACTCTTCGCGGTCGGTTCCCTGAAGCAGGAACTGCTGCCGTCCGTGCAGCAGCCGGGTGCCGTCGTGGCCGCGACGTACCCCGGCGCCTCGCCGTCGTCGGTGGAGCGCGAGGTCACGAAGCCCGTCGAGCAGGCGGTGCAGGGGGTCAAGGGCGTCACCGGCGTCACCTCGACGTCGGTCAGCGGTTCCACGTCCGTGCAGGTGAGCTGGGACTTCGGGCAGGACGACGAGAAGATCGTCGGTGACATCCGCAGCGCCCTCGCCGGCTTGAAGAGCACGCTTCCGAGCGACACGACCACCGAGGTCTACGCGGGCGGCAGCGACGACATCCCCGTGCTGCAGCTCGCGGTCGCGTCCGAGGACGAGTCCGGTGAGTTCGCGGGCAGGGTCGAGACCACCGTGCTCCCCGCGCTCCGCGGCATCGCCGGCGTGCGCCAGGTCGATCTCGCGGGCGAGAACGCCACGCAGCTCGTCATCACGATGCGTCCGGCCGACCTCGCGGCCAAGAAAGTGACGGCGGAGGAGGTCATGGCGGCCGTCCAGGCGAGCGGCGTCATCACGGCTGCCGGGACGAGTGTCGACGCCGGCAAGGAGCTCTCGATCGAGGTCGGCTCGGCCGTCGGCTCGCTGGCCGAGGTGCAGGCGCTCCCCATCCAGCACGAGGACGGGCCCTTCGCGCTCTCCGCCGTCGCGGACGTGGAGCTCGTGCCCGCAGCCGAGACCTCCATCGCCCGGGCGGACGGTCTCCCGTCGCTGTCGCTCACGATCCTCAAGGACCCGTCGGCCAACGCCGTCCAACTCGCCCACACCATCCGTGACGCCCTCCCCGGGCTGGAGCAGGAGCTCGGCTCGGGTGCGGCCTTCACCGTCGTCTTCGACCAGTCGCCGATGGTCGAGCAGTCCATCCACGACCTCTCCGTCGAGGGCGGGCTCGGGCTGTTGTTCGCGATCATCGTGATCCTGGTGTTCCTGCTGTCGATCCGGTCCACGATCATCACGGCCGTGTCGATCCCGCTCTCGCTCCTCATCGCGATGATCGGTCTGTGGATCGGCGACTACTCGCTCAACATCTTCACGCTCGCGGCGCTGACCGTCGCCGTGGGGCGGGTGGTCGACGACTCCATCGTGGTGATCGAGAACATCAAGCGTCGGCACACCGGGCGGGCGATGACGACCACGAGCGTCGTCGAGGCGGTCCGCGAGGTCGCCGGGGCCGTGACCGCGTCGACGATCACGACCGTGGCCGTGTTCCTCCCGGTCGCCTTCGTCGGCGGGACGGTCGGCGAGCTGTTCCGACCGTTCGCCGTCACCGTGTCGGTCGCGCTCATCGCATCCCTCGTGGTCTCGCTCACGATCGTGCCGGTGCTCGCCTACTGGTTCATGCGAGGCTCCTCCGCCCCGGCTGTCGGCAAGGCCACCGACGATGCGGCCACCGAAGCGGCGTCCGTCGTCGAGGACGAGTCCGAGGCGTACTCGAAGCTCCAGCGCGCCTACCTGCCGGTCCTGCGCACCGCCCTGAAGCGTCCGTTCGTGACCCTGCTCGTGGCGGCGGTCGTGTTCGCGGGGACGATCGTCTCGGCGGGGTTCCTGAAGACCGACTACCTCGGCGACATCGGGGGCGAGAACACCGTCACGGTCACGCAGGAACTCCCGGAGGGGACAAGCCTCGACGTCACCAGCGACGCGGCCGCGGCCGTCGAAGCGGTCCTCGCGAAGACCGCCGGCGTCTCCGGATACCTGACCACCGTCGGTGGGAACGGTTCGAGCAACACGGCACAGATCAGCGTGACCGTCGGTGAGGAGAGCTCGCGCGAGGGCGTCGCCGACACCATCCGGGACGCCGTGGCGAAGCTCGACGACGTCGGCGAGGTCACCGTCGGCGACGCCGGGGGCGGATTCACCGGTGGCGGAGGCGGCATGGAGGTCACACTGCAGGGTGAGGACCCCGCGGCGCTCGCCACGGCGGCGGCCGCGGTACAGGACATGCTCGGCGGTACGGACGGCCTCCGCGATGCGACGAGCGACCTCGCCGACGAGCAGGGCCTGCTCAAAGTGAACGTCGACCGCGCCGCCGCCGCCCGGTACGGCTTCACGCAGGAACAGATCGGCCAGGCCATCGCCAGTGCGCTCCGCGGCACCCCGATGGGGTCGGTCATCCTCGAGGGAGCGTCTCGCGACATCATCGTCCGCTCGCAGCGGGTCGGCACGACGCCGGCCGAGATCGCCGCACTCCCCCTCCCCGTCAGTGCCTTGCAGCAGGCCGCGGCTCAGAAGGCCGCGACCGACGCCCTCACGGCCGAGCAGGACGAGGCCACCCAGCGCGCGAAGGACGAGGCGGCATCCCAGGCCGCGACCCAGCGCTCGGAACTCCAGGACGCCCGCTCGACCGCGGCCTCGCAGCTCGACGCCCTGCGGGCTCAGCTGAGCGCGTTGCAAGCGGCTCCCGTCGAGGTGCCGCCGGTCACGCCCACGACACCGGAGGAGGAGGCGGCACGACAGGCCTACGAGGCACGCGCCGCCCAACTCGCCGGACTGAGCGACGCCATCTCCCAACTCCAAGGCTCGATCACGACCATCGACGAGCAGCTGGAAGCGATGCGGGACGCCGAGAGCGAGGCCGCCGAACAGCAGGCGGAGGCGGACCGCCTCACCCAGGCGCAGAAGGACCTCGCCAACGTCAGCGCCGTCCCGATCCCGGTCAGCGCCGTCGCGCAGGTGGGCGAGGAACGTGCCGCAGCGGCGATCACGCGTATCGACGGCGTCCGGACCGTGACCGTGTCCGCGACGCCGACGGGTGACGACCTCAGCGCGACGACGCTCGCCGTCCGGGAGGGCCTCGACGGCCTGGACCTGCCGAGCGGGGTCACCGCCTCGGTCGGTGGTGTCGCCCAGGAGCAGGAGGAGTCGTTCGCGCAGCTCGGCCTCGCGATGCTCATCGCGATCGTGCTCGTCTTCATCGTCATGGTGGCGACGTTCCGGAGCCTCCTGCAGCCGCTCATCCTGCTGGTCTCCGTGCCCTTCGCGGCGACCGGCGCGATCGCGGCCCTGCTCATCACGGGGACCCCGCTCGGCATCCCGTCGATGATCGGCCTCCTCATGCTCATCGGCATCGTCGTCACGAACGCGATCGTCCTCATCGACCTGGTCAACTCGTACCGGGCTCGGGGCGACGGCATCGACGACGCGGTCCTGCACGGAGCTCGACTCCGCTTGCGGCCGATTATCATGACCGCCTGCGCGACCATCTTCGCGCTCGTGCCCATGTCGCTCGGACTCACCGGCGGTGGGGTGTTCATCTCGCAGTCGCTCGCGATCGTCGTGATCGGTGGCCTGGTGTCGTCGACGCTCCTGACGCTCATCCTCGTGCCCGTGCTGTACCTGCTCTTGGAGCGCCGGACCGAGCGCCGTCTGGAGAAGCGTGAGCGGAAGCGCACGGCGAAGGCCGCGCAGCGTGAGGTCGAGGAGCACGACGAGCAGACCGATGAGGACCTCGACGCGATCCTCACCACGGATCGCTGACGGCGGCTGCAGGGTGGGCGATCCGGCCCACCCCGCAGCTGGCACACTGGTGGGCGTGGACCAGCGACTGATCGACCTCCTCCGTTCCGACCTCGACGCGGCCGGGTACACGGTGGAACGGGTGCGCGGTCTCTGGGGTGAGACGGCCGAGGCCGCCCTGCACCGCTCGAACCGGGTCGTGGCGATCCGTTCGCTCGACGAACGCCGCCGGACGGCCGGCACTGAACCGATCGCGACGCTGGCGACGCTGTTCGTGCTCGGCGTCTCCGTGGGAGCCGATGACGCGGCGCGTGCACTGCCGTCGCTCGGCCTCGACGGCGCGGTGGCGCTCGGTCTCGTCGGCCTGAGCGACGACGGATCGGTCGCCCCGACCATAGACCTGCGTCCGTACGCCTGGGTCGACGCCAACGGGAGCGGTGCGTGGTGGATCGCCTCCGACCTCGGCGAGCTCGCGCTGGGTCACGAGCTCGGCGAAGAGCACGTCCTCGGCGTCGGCGGCGCGTCGATGACCCTGAGCGGCATCATCCTGCCCGAGCGGATCGGAACGGCACTCGACCTCGGGACCGGGTGCGGCATCCAGGCGCTCCACCTGTCGCGGATCGCGGATCACGTGGTCGCGACGGACATCTCCGAACGAGCACTCGAGCTCGCCGCACTCAACGCGCGCCTGAACGGCATCGACTCGATCGAATTCCGCCACGGCAGCATGTTCGAACCCGTCGCCGGTGAACGGTTCGACCGCATCGTCTCCAACCCGCCGTTCGTCATCACCCCGCGCGCCGAGGGCGTGCCGAGCTACGAATACCGCGACGGCGGTCTGGTCGGCGATGCGCTCGTGGAGTCGGTGTTCCTCGAGGCCGCCCGGCATCTGACGCCCGGCGGAGTCGCGCAATTCCTCGGGAACTGGGAGTACCGAGACGGTGCCGACGGGCTCGACCGCGTGGCCGGATGGGTGGAGCGCAGTCCGGAACCGGTCGACGCCTGGGTCATCGAGCGCGAGGTGCAGGATCCGGCCGAATACGCGGAGACCTGGATCAGGGACGGTGGCACCCGCCTCGGGACGCCGGAGTTCGAGCGCCTCGCGGGAGCCTGGCTCGACGACTTCGCGGCTCGGGCTGTGACCGGCGTCGGCTTCGGTTATGTCCTGCTCCGTCGATCGGACCCGTCCACGCCGCTGCGCCGTTTCGAGCGGCTGCACGGGCAGGCGGGTTCGAACGCCGCCGGGCTCGGTGCGCACCTCGCCGTGTGTCTCCTCGCACACGACTGGCAGGTCGCGCTCGACGACGAGCAGCTGCTCGGCGAACGCGTCATCCTCGCGGGCGACGTCACCGAGGAGCGCCACTACTGGCCCGGTGACGAGGATCCGACGGCGATGACCCTGCGGCAGGGTGGCGGCCTGGCCCGCTCGGTGGGAATCGACACGGGCCTGGCGGGGCTCGTCGGCGCCTGCGACGGCGAGTTGACCCTGGGAGCCATCATCGACGCGATCGCCCAGCTCGTCGAGGTCGATGCGGCGGAACTCCGCGCCGAACTCCTCCCCCGGGTCCGCGCACTGCTGGACGACGGCATCCTCCTACCGAGCTCCTGAGGTGTTCCGGGTCCCCGGCCCTACTCGTAGTGGAAGCGCGCCTGGGCGATGAGGACGCCGTCGTCCGTGAGGCGGTAGACCAGTCGATGTTCGTCGGTGATCCGTCGTGACCAGAATCCCTGGAAGCCGTGCTTGAGCGCCTCGGGTTTGCCGATGCCCTCGTTGCCGTTCCGGATGATGTCCTTCAGGAGGAGATTGATCCGTTTGACGATGCGCCGATCCTGTTGCTGCCAGTGGCAGTAGTCCTCCCAGGCGGCGTCGGACCAGATGAGCCGCACGCCGACTACTCGACCAGATCGTGCTCGGTGCCCGCGCCGGCCTCGAGGTCGTCGATGGCCTGAAGGAGCCGACGTGCGTTCGACGGCGTCCGCAGCAGATACGCCGATTCCTTCAAGGACTCGTAGTCGTCGAGCGCGACGATCACGACCGGGTCGCGCCCCGCTCTGGTGATGATCACCTCCTCGCGGTCGTCGAGGACCGAATCGAGGGTGGCCGCGTAGTTCGCGCGGGATTCCGAATAACTGAGGGTACGCATCAACATCCTCCAAGTACAACAAACTGTACGTTGGCTCGCTGGAGTAGTCCACAGCGCCGACCGGGCGCCGGTTCGGGCGGTCTTCCAGGTGATGGCGATAGTCTGCCGTGTCGGACCGACCGACGCCGCCGACGAAAGCGACCACCCTCCATGCCGGAGAGCCCACTCTCAGCCAGCCCGTACGAGGTGCTCGGTGTGAGCACGACGGCGACGCAGGACGAGCTCCGGAGGGCCTACCGACGGCTCATGCGCGAGACCCACCCCGACCTCGGCGGGAGCGCGCGACAGTTCAACGCCGTCCAGCTCGCCTGGGAGCGCGTCGGAACCGAACAGGACCGGGCCGCCTACGACCGCGGGCGCAACGTGCCGTCCTCCGACGCGGGCGACGACGACGCTCCGACCTGGTCGGCGTCGAGCACGGGTCGGTCGGGTACGCAGCGCGCCGACTCGCGACCCCGCGCTCGCGCCTACGGGCACCCCGGCGGAGACTCGCGCGAGGCCTACCTCGGGCTCATCCGGGAGTGGGTCGGCCGTGGTGTCCCGCTCGACGACCCCTACGACCCGAAGCTCGTCCGTTCGGCTCCGCGCGAGATCCGGCACCAGTTGGCCAACGCGCTCGCCGAGGAGCAGACGGCGCGCACCGTGGCGACGCTCGGCATCGGATACACGGTCTGGCACGACGTCCTGGCGCCGGGCGAAGCGAAGCTCGACCATGTCGTCCTCGGCCCGACCGGCCTGTTCGCGGTCAAGTCGGAGGACTGGGGTGGGCCGGTCCGGGTTCACCGCGGCGAGGTCGTCGGGGAGACGCTCGATCCTCGCGAGGAGCCCGTCCGGTCGATCGTGCGCTCGGCCCGGACCGTCGCGAAGGCGGCCCGGGTGAAGTTCACGGCTTCCGTCATCGTCGTGCCGGACGGTGCGACCCCGGAGTCGGTGGAGTTCATCGGTCGCAAGCATCCGGTGACGGTGCTCGTCGAGCGCTCCCGCCTGGCCGACCTCCTCCGCACCGGTCTCCCGGGCGTCGACCGTATGGGTGGCAACCAGCTGTTCGACATCCGCACGCGCCTGCAACAGACCATCCGCTTCGTCGGCCTCTGACACGCGCCGTGACACGGCGCGGGAGGAATCCCCTCTCGCCCCACTCGGGGACCTTGTGCCGTCCTGCTCCAGGCCCCAGCATCAGGGCATGACTTCTCCCGCAGGCTGGTATCCCGATCCCGAGCAGCCCGGCCAGCAACGATGGTGGACCGGAGTCGGCTGGGGTGGGCAACGCGTGCCGGCGGCCGTGCCCGCTCCCCCGGCCACCGTCCCTCCTGCTGCTGGGGCGTCCCGGACGCGCCACCTCGGTCCGCTCCACATCGTCCTGCTCAGCCTGGTCGGAGCACTGTTGCTCGTCAGCGCCGTCGGTGGCGCGTTCTGGGCGATGCTCGCACTCGTCGCCCTGGTGGCCGTGGTGATCGGTGCGGTCGCGCTCGTCCGTGGTCGCGTCTCCTCCCTCGGGATCCGCAACCGCGGGATGGCGGCCGCGGTGATCGGTGCCGCCCTGTGCCTGGTCGTCGTGGGTGGTGGCGCCAACGCGGCCATCCACCCGGTCGCGCCCCGGCCGGCGGCGCTGTTGTCGGCTCCGGAGGGGACGTCCGCCGCCGAACCGAGTGCCACGCCGACCCCCACCCCGACCGACGTCGTCACCGAGGTGACTGAGGTGGTGGAGATCCCGTTCGCGGTGACCGAGGTCCAGGACCCGGACCTCGACGTCGGTCAGGTCGTCGTGACGACGGCGGGCGTCCCCGGGCAGCAGACGAACACCTACCGCGTCACCACGCGAGCCGGGATCGAGATCGCTCGAGAGCTCGTCGCGCAGCTCGTGTCGGTCCAACCGATCGCGCAGGTGACGTCCGTCGGGACGCGGCAACCCGCTCCGCCGCCGCCTCCTGCGCCCGTCGCCGAGCCGGCCGGTGGAGGGTGCGACCCGAACTACGAGGGGCAGTGCGTTCCGATCGCCAGCGACGTCGACTGCGCCGGCGGGAGCGGCAACGGCCCGGCGTACACGCCCGGCCCGGTGTACGTCGTCGGGAGCGACGTCTACGACCTCGATCGGGACGGTGACGGCATCGCCTGCGACGCCTGAGCAACCCCGTTCGCGCTCGGCGGAAGCCCGGGTCCGAGCGGTGGGGCCGAGCGTATCGTCGCTGGCGAGGCGCCGGACGGTGTCTCGACGCTGACGGATTGGAGCGACGATGAGCGCAGAACTCAACGGCAAGCAGGTGGCCTTCCTGCTCACGGACGGCTACGAGGACAGTGAACTGACGAGCCCCTGGGAGGCGGTCACCGGAGCCGGAGCGACCGCCCGACTGGTGTCGCCCGCCACCCAGGATGTGACCGGGAAGAACGGACACGTCCAGCCCGTCGACGTCGCGGTCGCCGAGGCCTCCTCCGACGACTACCACGCACTGGTGCTGCCCGGCGGTGTCGTCAATGCGGACGACCTCCGCGTGGACGAGAGCTCGGTCGCCTTCGCGAAGGCCTTCTTCGAGCAGGGCAAGCCGGTCGGGGTGATCTGCCACGGCGCATGGATCCTCATCGAGGCGGACGTCGTCCGCGGTCGCGAACTCACGAGCTACCCGAGCCTGAAGACGGATCTGCGCAACGCGGGTGCATCCTGGGTGGACGAGGAGGTCGTCGTCGACCAGGGACTCGTGTCGAGCCGCACGCCCGATGACCTCCCGGCCTTCAATGCGAAGCTCGTCGAGGAGATCGGCGAAGGCGAGCACGAGGGCCAGCACGCCTGACTCCGGTCGCAGCGTGACGCACGAACGCCCGGTCCTGGTGGACCGGGCGTTCATGCGTGCGGGTCAGAACCAGCCGCAGATCGCGCGCAGCAGCTCGAGCAGCTTCCGGTAGAAGTCCATGAGACCCCCTCCTCTCATATCAGATGCTGATATCGAACATCAGACATTCTGACAGCACTTGGGACGCCACACAGTCCCCGAAACGGCGGACACCGTGCTGCCGGCGATGACCTCCACACGCACGAACGCCCGGCCCCCTGGAGGGGCCGGGCGTTCGAGTGCTGTGTGGGGGCGGTTACGCCTTCTTGTTGCGGGTCAGCGCACCGTAGATGAGGAGCACGACGATGGATCCGCCGATGGCGAGGAGCCACGTCTGCAGCGAGAAGAACTCCTGCAGGTTCGCGCCGAAGAGGATGCCGCCGAGCCATCCGCCGAGCAGTGCGCCGACGACGCCGAGCAGCAGCGTGATCAACCAACCGCCACCCTGACGGCCCGGAAGGATTGCTTTGGCGATGGCGCCGGCGATGAGGCCGAGCAGCAGGAAGCCGAGAAAACTCATGATGTCTCCAAATGTGATCGCTGGATCGAACGGGGTGCCGGTCGACCGTGTTACCGCCCCCGCCGGTGGGCGGGGGCAGCCACTGTACCGCGAGGACTAGTGCTTGAACGCGTCCTTGACATTCTCGCCGGCCTTCTTGGCGTCGGCCTTCGTCTGGTCGGCCTTGCCCTCTGCGACCTTGCTGTCGTCGCCGGTGACCTTGCCCAGGGCTTCCTTCGCCTTGCCCGCGAGGTCCTCAGCGGCGTTCTGGATCTTGTCCGATGCACTCATGGCGTTCTCCTTCGTCTGCGTTGGAAACCGGTGATGATGTCCGGTCATCGGGTAAGACGCAGCTCAGTGGGCATTCGTCACGAAATCCGTCGAAAAACTTCCGGGGCGCAGTGGGTGTCCGATCGAATGCGAGACTGGACGTTCGTGTTCCGCCAGGCAGCGCCGCCGTCCAGACCCGCCAGGAGGTGAATCGCTTGAGGACAGCACCCCCTCGCTCGGGCTTCGCGCGCTTCCTCCGTGTCGTCCGCAACACGATGTTCTGGATCATCGGCGTGATCCTCGCCATCGCGCTGGTGATCCTCGTCTGGTTGCAGCTGACCCCGTGGCCCGGCTCGATGGTCATCCGCATGGCCTTCGACGAGCGGGCGAAGGTCGTGCAATCGGACCTCGTGAAGTACGTCCCAGACGGTGTCGACGTCCGACAGGACATCCCGTACCGCTCCGGCGACGCGGACGCGCTGCTCGACGTCTACACGCCCGATGGCGTCCGCGGGAGTGGCGCGGCCCTCCCGACGATCGTGTGGGTGCACGGCGGAGCCTGGATCTCCGGCAGCAAGGAACTCATCTCCAACTACATGCGCGTGCTGGCCGGAGAGGGGTACACGGCGGTCGCGGTCGAGTACACGATCGCGCCGGAGGGCCAGTACCCGTTGCCCATCGAGCAGGTCGCCGACTCACTCGGCTACCTCGACGCCAACGCACGCGCGCTCAACGTGGATTCGTCCAAGCTCATCCTCGCCGGCGACTCCGCCGGTGCCCAGATCGCCGCCCAGGTCGCGAACGTGGTCACGAGCTCCGAGTACGCCAGCTCCATCAAGGTCGAATCGCCGATCGAGCCGGAGCAGCTCGCCGGGGTGGTCCTCGCATGCGGGGCGTACGACCTCAGCCTGGTCAACGCCGAGGGCAGCTTCGGGTGGTTCCTCGACACGGTGCTCTGGTCGTATTTCGGTGCGCGCGACTACAAGACCCGACCGGAGGTGGCGTCCGCGTCCGTCGTCGACTACCTGACCGCGAAGTATCCGCCGACGTACATCACGGTGGGCAACTGGGATCCGCTCTACCCGCAGTCGGTCGAGTTCAAGGCGAGGCTCCAGGGCCTCGGTGTGGATGTGCAATCGATGATCTTCAACCCGGACTTCCGGCCAGGGCTCGAGCACGAGTACCAGTTCCTGCTCAACGACCAGGGTCGGTTCAACCTCCAGCGCATGGACGCCTTCATCGACGGCGTCACCGACACGAGCCTGCCGTTCGGCCAGCAGGGTCCGCCCGTCCGCTGAACGACCTGTGTCAGGGGAGGCGGATGCGTTCGCCGTCCTCGATGAGACGACCGTGGAGCACCGCCTGGGCGAGTGTCAGGTCGAGCCAGCGTCGAGCGGTCTCACCGAGGCGACCGTAGCCGAGCACGGACGCCGCCTGCATCGGCAGCTGCTCGCGGTCGACCTCGTGATCGGGGCTCGCGGTGATCACGAGCTCCATGGCGTTGCAGATCTCCGCGGGACTGATGTCGGTGACCGCGCGGTGGTCGCGATGCACGACCCGGCGGACGCCTCGCCACGTGACGACGTCGAGTCCGGTGGGCCAGGCGAAGCCGTTCTGGACGACGAACGCGTCCGTCACCAGCGCCGACAGCTCGGTGCGGGACTCCTCGGACGGTCGGTCGACGCCGAAGCGCCGAGCCACGATGGTCACGAGGCGAGGGACGGCGATCGGGCCCTCGGTCGTGAGGATCGCCGATGCGACCCGGGTCACGGCGGCCTTCGTGAGTTCGAGGTTGTCGAGGACGGATGCCGGGCCGATGACGGAGTCGTCGGCGAGCTCGAAATCGGTGATGGCGACGCTCAGCGGGACGACCGGGGCTGACGCGGTGACGGGGAGGGCGACCGGGTCCACCAGGCGGGTCGTGGACCGCGCGTCTCCTGAGGTCGCCTCGTCGACGTCCGTGCCGGCGACGGGCGTCCGAGGTGCGTGCGCGTCACCGCCGTCCAGTGGCGCCGAGTCGTCGGGCTGCAGCTCCTCGGGCGTCGGCGTCGGCCGAGGCGTGGGATCCGGCGTGCGCCGTGGCGAGTGGTCGGCTGCGGACTCGGCGTCGTTCGTGTCCGGTGCGACCGGCGCCGCGGGGTCCTCCGACAGTGCGCGTTCAGCGCGTTCGCGCCAGGACTTCGGGAGCCACGTCGACTTCGCGACGAAGCCGTTCCACCCACGACTCACGGTGCCACGCTCCGCTCGGGGCGCGGGCTGGCAGAGCGACGACGCCCTGCGGGGTGGGTCGACGAGGTCAGAGGTGGCACCTCCACAGGATAGACCGCGGCGGACGTCCGCTCAGCTCGTCGTCTGCCGACGCGCCTCGCGTCGGCGCTCGCGTTCGAGGTCGGCGGCTGCAGCCTCGGCAGGCGTCGGAGCCGTCCCACCCAGAGCGCGAGGTTGCCACCACGCCCCGGTGCCGTCGACGGGATAGTCGCGTTGCAGCTCGTCGATCATGCCCTGGAGGCGGTCGCGGAGCTGCTCGGTGCTCGCGCCCACATCGGCGCCGGGCGCGACGGTGATCGGCTCGCCGAACGAGAAGTGCACGGGGACCCCGAACCGTTCGCGGAAGCCGACCCGGTGGTTCTTCGTCAGGAGGCGATGACCACCCCAGACCGCGACGGGGATGATCGGCACGCCGGCCTCCTGCGCGAGGCGGACCGCGCCCGACTTGAGCTCGCGGACGGTGAACGAGGCGCTGACGCCGGCCTCGGGGAAGACCCCGACCAGCTCGCCGCTGCGGAGCGCTGCGACGGCGTCGGCATAGGCGGCCGCACCGGCACGCATGTCGACGGCGATGTGCCGCATGCTCCGGAGGAGACGGCCCACGATGGGCTGGTCGAAGGCGCCCTGCTTGGCCATGAACCGGATGCGGCGGCGGTTGTGGAGCACGGTCGCCCACTCGACGAGTGCGAACTCGAGGTACCCGAAGTGGGTCATCGCGATCACCGCACCACCCTCGTCGGGCAGGTGCTCGATGCCGCTGGTGTGACGGCGCAGGCGCCAGAAGCCGAAGAGGGAGCGACCGACACCGACGGCGGTGTCGTACACGGGCTCATTGCGGCGTCTCATGGCGACACCGTACGACAGGGACCTGGGGAACTACCGGGCTGGGGGTGCCTCGGGACCCTTCGCCGGCGGACCGCACGCCCGATACGATCGCAGGATGACGGTGACGCAGACGGGCCGCTCCCGCGGCAGCTACGCCAAGACGGCGGCACGACGCCGGGAGATCCTCGAGGCGGGGATGGACGTCTTCGCCGAGCAGGGCTTCCGCAGCGGATCGCTCCGCGAGGTCGCGGAGCGCGTGGGCATGAGCCAGGCCGGCCTCCTCCACCACTTCTCGACCAAGAACGATCTGCTCGCCGCGATCCTCGACTTCCGCGACGACCGGGATCGCGAGGAGTCGGGCATCGAGATCGGGAGCGGCATCGAAGGCATCCGCGGGCTCCTCCGCCTCGTCGAGCACAACATGCGCGTCCCCGGTCTCGTCGAGCTCCACTGCGTCCTGTCCGCCGAGGCGACCTCACCGGACCACCCGGCGCACGAGCACTTCGTCCGGCGGTACAGCTGGTTGATCGACGGGATGACCGTCTCCTTCGAGGTGATGGCGCGCGAGGGTCAGCTGGTGGACGGCATCGAACCCGCGAGCGCAGCGCGCATGCTCATCGCGATGATGGACGGTCTCCAGCTGCAGTGGCTGCTCGATCGTGACTCCGTGGACATGGCCGAGGAGACCCGACGATCGCTTCGACCTCTGCTGACGGTCGAGCTCTAGCCCGGCGCTCGCCCGTCGTGACCGGGAGTTCTCCACATCCGGCGTCACGCATCCGTCCATCACTCATATCTGATATTAGAGTTGGGCTGGCTGCGGGACAACGCGGAGGGGAAGTCCTTATTTTGACTAATTCAAAACAACTCGGTACGGTGGCTGCATGAACGGATCGGAGGTGGAGTCGGCGACGAACGACTTCCACACGAGGATCCGGGCCGCTGGGCTGCGGGTGACCACGGGACGTCTCGCCGTCCTCGAGATCCTCGCCCGGACACCGCACGCCGACGTGGAGCAGGTCGTCGCTTCCCTGAAGCCGCGAGCACCGCAGACCTCCCCACAGGCTGTGTACAGCGTGCTCAACGCCTTCGTCGCAGCCGGCCTTGTGCGCAGGATCGAACCGGACGGCCATCCCGGCCGGTACGAGCTGCGCGTCGACGACAACCACCATCATCTGGTGTGCAGCTCGTGCGGCGCCGTGGTCGACGTCGACTGTACGCAGGGCGCGGCGCCGTGCATGCACCCGGACGACGCGGCGGGGTACCTGATCGATGCGGCCGAGATCACGTTCTGGGGAGTATGCCCCGCGTGCCAGGCGGATGCCGCCTGACACCGTTCCACAGACCACTCGACGGCACCTCCATGCCGATCGTCAGCTGTCACCGCCAGGGTGGCAGTGCTGAATCCATCCGACCGTCCGACCAGCCCCACCCTCGAGGAGAGACATGTCCGAGACCAGCTACACCACCACCAACAGCGGAGCACCCGTCGCGAGCGACGAGCACTCCCAGAGCGTCGGCGCAGACGGAGCGATCGCGCTCCACGACCACTACCTGGTCGAGAAGCTCGCGCAGTTCAACCGCGAACGGGTACCGGAGCGTGTCGTCCACGCCAAGGGCGGTGGTGCGTTCGGACGGTTCGTCACGACCGGCGACGTCTCCCGGTTCACGCGTGCCGCACTGTTCCAGCCGGGCGTCGAGACCGAGATGCTCGCACGCTTCTCCACCGTCGCCGGTGAGCAGGGCAGCCCCGACACCTGGCGCGACCCCCGCGGCTTCGCGCTGAAGTTCTACACGAGCGAGGGCAACTACGACCTCGTCGGCAACAACACGCCGGTGTTCTTCATCCGCGACGGCATCAAGTTCCCCGACTTCATCCGCTCGCAGAAGCGACTCCCGGGCTCGCACCTGCGCGACCACGACATGCAGTGGGACTTCTGGACGCTCTCCCCCGAGAGCGCACACCAGGTCACCTGGCTCATGGGCGACCGCGGTCTTCCGGGCTCCTGGCGGCACATGGACGGGTTCGGGTCGCACACCTACCAGTGGGTCAACGCCGCAGGCGAGCGCTTCTGGGTGAAGTACCACTTCAAGACCGACCAGGGCATCGAGATCCTCACGCAGGACCAGGCCGACCAGATCGCCGGCGAGGACGCCGACTTCCACATCCGCGACCTCTCCGAGGCGATCACCCGCGGCGAGCACCCGAGCTGGACGCTCTCCGTCCAGGTCATGCCGTACGCCGACGCCGCGGGCTACCGCTTCAACCCGTTCGACCTCACCAAGGTCTGGCCGCACAGCGACTACCCGCTCATCGAGGTCGGCAAGATGACCCTCGACCGCAACCCGGAGAACTACTTCGCGCAGATCGAGCAGGCGACCTTCGCGCCGTCGAACTTCGTCCCCGGGATCGCTGCGAGCCCCGACAAGATGCTCCTCGCCCGCATCTTCAGCTACGCGGATGCACACCGCTACCGCGTGGGCACCAACCACGCACAGCTGCCGGTGAACGCCCCGCACGCGCCGGTGCACACGTACTCGAAGGAAGGCGCCATGCGCTACACCTTCAACGACGCGGACGCGCCGGTCTACGCACCGAACTCGGTCGGTGGCGCCCACGCCGACCCTGCGCGTGCCGCTGAGTCCAACGGCTGGCAGTCCGACGGCGAGCTCGTGCGGGCAGCCGCGACGCTGCACGCCGAGGACGACGACTTCGGTCAGGCCGGGACCCTCGTGCGCGAGGTGCTCGACGACGCCGCCCGCGACCGTCTCGTCGGCAACATCATCGGGCACGTCTCGAAGGTGACGCGAGCGGATCTCCGCGAGCGGGTCATCGCCTACTGGACCGCCGTCGACGGCACGCTGGGCGCTCGCGTCGCAGCAGGCCTCCCGCCGCTCGTCTAGAGCCCGGCGCCCAACGTGCGGAAACGGTCGCCATCCCTCGCGGGTGGCGACCGTTCCTGTGCGTTCGCGGGGTCAGAACCCCATCGGGCCACCGCCACGACGGGGCACGCCGCCGGTGCCCTCCGCCAGGCCTCTCGCGCGTTCGCGCTCGACCTCCGCGTCGTTGTCGTGCGAGCGGTGTTCGTCGGCCGAGCGCGCGGCGCGGTCTCGCCGTGACACGTACCAGACGGCCGCGACCGCCAGGAGGACGAGCGCGGCGAGGATGACGATGGTGCCGATGTCCATGTGATGCTCCTCTCCTCGTCCATCGACCCTAACGAGGCCTCAGATGCACGCAACCCCCTCACCCGACGGGCGAGGGGGTTGCGAACGGGGGTGTGTGATCAGCCGGCGACCTGTTTGGCGCGGGCGAAGACCTTCTCGATCTCCTCGCGACGACCCGGCTGCTTCAGCGACAACGGCGAGGGGTGCGGAGCGTTGAAGGCGCTGTACGTGTTGCCGAGCAGTGGCTCGACGTGCTTCCACCAACCGTCCTGAGCGTGGGGTCCGCAGAGGACGACGACGCGCAGGTTCTTGAGGAGCGGCAGGAGGGCGCGCAGTTCCATCGCGCCCTGGGCGACCTCGGGCGCGTTCGGCTTCTTCCGCCCGGCGCTCAGGTACCACGGGACGATGTTCCACACCATGACGTCGTCGAAGCCGATGTCGTTCCGCAGATTCCAGAGGCTCTCGGCGATCGGGTCGTCGTTGTCGACCGAGGCGAACCCGGATCCCGGCGCGTCGAGGCTGTCGGGGGCCAGGGTCCCCGGGGCGTCGAGGAGGATCAGTGTCTTCGCGTTGACGGCCGCATCGGCCGGGTCGACGAGCGGGAGGACGAGGTCCGCCTGCCGCCGTCCTCGGCGGGTCATCATCGCGTCCGACCAGTCGCGCAGCGGCGCGAGTGCCGGCGACTCGGCCAGCATGCGGTGTCGTTCGGCCAGTTCGTCGGGGTCCTGCAGCCCGCGAGGGGCATCCATATGCATCTTCCGAGCGTAGCCCGTGACGGCTGCCCCGTCATCGTCTGCGCCGGTTCTGAGCCCGAAGATGCTGCACAGGACGGTGGATCCGCGCCCGTCAAGCCGGGGCGGACCGGGTTGACGCGGGCCTAGGCTGGCCAGGATGACTGACGAGCGAACCGCCCCCGACGACCGGACGAAATGGCGCGCGTTCGCCATCTGCGTGTCGGTCGCCGCCCTCACGATCCTCGACCTCTCGAAGGTCAACGTCGGACTGCCGTCGATCGAGCAGGCGCTCGACGCCGGCCCGACCGCCCTGCAGCTGATCGTCGCCGGGTACGCCCTGGCGTTCGGTCTGATCCTCGTGCCCGCCGGGCGCTACGGCGACCTGCACTCCCGGCGTCGCATGTTCATGATCGGCCTGAGCGTGTTCGGAGCGGCCAGTCTCGCCTGCGCCGTAGCACCGAACGTCGGGATCCTCATCGGCGGTCGGATCCTCCAGGGCATCGCCGCGGGTCTGCTGATGCCGCAGGTCATCGGGCTCATCCAGCAGCTGTTCGTGGGCAAGGAGCGTGGCCGCGCCTTCGGTCTCTTCGGAGCCATCATCGGCCTCTCGACGGCGTTCGGACCGACGCTCGGCGGCCTGCTCATCGCCATCGGCGGCCCGGAGGACGGCTGGCGCCTGCTCTTCTGGATGAACGTCCCGCTCGCGATCATCCTGTTGCCGATCGCCGCTCGACTGCTGCCCAAGCAGCAGCCGCACGAGGCGGGCGCCGGATCGCTCGACCCGGTGGGCATCGTGTTCCTCGGTCTCGCCGTGCTGTCGCTCATGCTGCCGTTCGTCCTGACGACCGGCTCCCCGGGCGACGACCCGGCGCGCTGGTGGCTGCTGGTCGCGTTCGCCGTCTTCGCCGGCCTCTTCGCCTGGTGGGAGGGTCGTTATCAACGCGCCGGGAAGACACCCGTCGTCGACTTCTCCCTGTTCAAGCTCGGCAGCTACCGCAACGGCGTCCTGATCTCCACGACGTACTTCGCGGCGATGCCGGCCACCTTCCTCACGCTCACGCTGTTCGTACAGCAGGGGCTCGGGCTCGAGCCGGTCTTCGCGGGCATGATCACGATCCCCTTCGCCCTCGCCTCGGCCGTCAGCTCGTGGTTGAGCGGTCGGGTCGTCGACCGACTCGGACGGCCCCTGGTCGTCGGTGGGCTCGTGCTGGTCGTGGTGGGGTTCAGTCTCAACTCCCTCCTCGCGTTCATCACGCCCCCGGAGATTACGCCGTACGCGATGGGTGCCGCGATGCTCCTCGCCGGTATCGGCGGTGGCGCGGTCATCTCCCCCAACCAGACGCTGATGCTCGCGGACATCCCCGTGGCCTCCGGTGGTGTCGCCGGATCGATCGGCCAGCTCGGCCAGCGCATCGGGACCGCGGTGGGGCTCGCCGCCGCGACGGCGACGTTCTACGCGACGGTGTACTCCGAGAACGACGGCGGCGCCTCCGGTGCGTCGCTCGACGTCTATCACGACGCGTATCGCAACAGCACCCTCGTCACGATCGGCTTCGTGGTCGTGGCGCTCGTCTTCGCGTCGCTCGACGCCCGTTCCCGGAAGGTCGCCGCTGCCGAACCTGACGCCTCCAAGTAAGGGTGACCTGAGTTAGGGTAGCCTCAGTCGCGGCTGTCGGAGCCGCCTGAGGAAGGGGCTCGAGTGGCTCGCACGAATGCCGAGACGGCGCGCATCAAACCCGAGGCGGCGACCCTCCTCACGCTGCGGGTCGTCCGCCGCTCACGCGTCTCACCGAACATCGCCAGGGTCACCCTCGGTGGCGGTGACATCGCCGACTTCACCTTCCTCGGTTACGACCAGTGGTTCCGGTTCTTCATCCCGGTCTCCGACGGCGGTCTCGAGCGGCTGCCGACCAGGCTCGACATGCTGGCCTACGCCAAGTACCTCGCGATCTCCAAGTCCGTGCGGCCGGTGCTCAGGAACTACACGGTGCGGGATTTCCGTCGCGACGGCCCCGACGGGCCGGAGCTGGACATCGACTTCGTCATCCACGGGTCGGCCGCCGAGGGGACCGCGGGGCCAGCGGCGAGCTGGGCCCAGTCATGCGAGGTGGGCGATGCGGTGGGGCTGCTGGACGAGGGGCGCATGTTCAACCTCCCGGCCGACGTGGATCGAGTGCTGTTGGTCGCCGACGAGACCGGGCTCCCCGCCGTCGCAGGCATCCTGACCTCGCTTCCGGCGTCGACCGTCGGGACGGCGATCGTCGAGATCCCCTCCGCGGAGGACGCGCAGGACGTGCGTGTCCCGGACGGGGTCGAGCTGCGATGGGTGGTCCGAGAGGATCCGCACGACGTCCCCGGACGAGCGGCGCTGGCCGCCGCGACGGCCCTCGGGGTGCCGCCCGCCCCGTGCTACGGGTGGGTCGTCGGAGAGCAGTCCCTGGCGGCGAACGTGCGTCGGCTCTGGGTCCGTGGTGGCATGCCCAAGGACCGTGTCATGTTCTGCGGCTACTGGAAGGTCGGCAAGGCGCACTGATCGGCTGACGGTGTCGGCGTTCGGGTCGGCCATGCGGTGAATTGGGTCGATCACCCGAATTCGGGGTGTCACCGACGTGCTGCGCTGACGGCTCCACTAACCTCACGACATGCCCTCTTCCGCCGGTGCGTCCGGAAACACGATCGGTGCGCTGCCGACCGGCGTCGCGACGGGTCTGATCCGGACGGTGACCGGCGGATCGGCCGACCGGGCGTTCGAGGTCGATGTCCCCGAAACGGCCTCGAGCGGTGTGGACACGTCGTCGGACTCGCACGACGCCCTCCGCAGCTGGGACGTCGTCCGCTCCACCTTCGGACCAGGTGAGGCGCTCACCTTCGACGAGCGCTACCGGTACGCCCAGCTCCCCCTGATCGACGCCGACCACCCGCTCGCGCTCGCCGCGAGTCCTGACGGCGTCTACCGTGGCGGGCGATACGCCGAGGCGCGTCTGGCGGTCGTCGTCCCCGTCCCGATCGAACGACTGTTCGTCGATCCGATCTTCCTGAGCTACGAGGCCGATCTCGCCTCGGCACCCTTCGCACCCAAACTCGCCCGAGGCATCGAGCTCCGACGTGCCCACCGCTTGCACGCGACGCTCTCCTCCATCGACGCGGACTCCGGGTTCCTCGACTGGCTGCGGACGAGCGTCGGCGCGTTCACGCCCTTCCGGGTCAGGCTGGCGGGCCCCGTCATCGGTGGCTTCAACCGCGGACGCTGTTACCTCCCCGCCATCGCGGACGCCTTCGCCCCCATCCAGCGGGCGGTCGGCGGGCGTCCAGCACCGCTCGTCGGGGTGGGCCTGCACCACTTCCGCGATGAGCTCGACGCCGCCGAGACCGCGGCGCTCGCCGCATTCCTCGAGCGTTGGCGCGACGTCACCCTGTTCGAGTGGACGGTCACCGAGCTGGCGGTCACCTCGACCAACGACGACCTCGTGCTGAGCGGACGCACGCTCGCCCGCATCCCGCTCCACGCGGTCGAGTGACGCCCTGGGGCTCCGGGGTCAGCTCGCGGTGAGTCGCCTGACCATCGGGAGGTCGGGCGTCGCCCAGTCCAGCCCGAGGAGCCGTTCGCGGGTGACCCAGCGCAGTTCGTCGTGGTCCGTGCTGTGGACCGGGGGCGCGCCGAGGAAGGTGATTTCGTAGCAGGCGAGGTCGATCACGAGCTCGCCCACGGTGACGGTGGAGCGGTCCAGCAGCGCCCCCACAGCGACGTCGGCGTCGAGCTCCTCGCACAGCTCGCGTGCTAGCGCGTCCTGCGGCCGCTCGTCGGCCTCGACCTTGCCGCCGGGGAACTCCCACAGGCCGCCGGACGCCCGCCCGGGTGCCCGCCGGCAGGCGAGCACGGTGTCGTCCTGCGTGGCGACACCCGCGACGACCCGGATCGTGGTGGTCATGATGCGCTCCCGTCCCATGGCGTCGTGGTCCGTCTCCAGGCTAGGGGACGTGGGATCGAGCGCGCCCGACGCCGCTCCACAGACGGCTCCCGCGCGGCTGGCGTCACCCTGCGTCCCGCGGCGGCGCTGCGGTCGGTGGTGCGTGCCAGACTGACAGCGATCGGAGGCGGACCAGCCCCCGGCAGTCGTCTCGAAAGGCACCCACCGCACCGATGTTCCTCCTCGACGGTTCCGCCATCACGAGCGCCAGCGACCTCTCCAACGCCTCCCACTGCGAGTTCGCGTTCCTGCGCACGGTCGACGCGAAGCTCGGTCGGATCGAACCGATCGTCGAGCCGGAGGACGAGATGCTCATACGGACCTCCAAGCTCGGCGACCAGCACGAGCTGCGGGTCCTCGAGTCGTACCGCGCCGAGTTCGGCACCGGCGTCGTCGAGCTCGACCGCCCCGACGTCCGAGACACGGTGGCGCTCGCCGCAGCCGTCGAGTCGACGATCACGGCGTTCCGCGACGGAGCCCCGGTCGTCTTCCAGGCCGCGTTCTTCGACGGATCGTTCATCGGCTTCGCCGACTTCATCGTGCGCCGGCCCGACGGCCGGTATCGCGTGCAGGACACCAAACTCGCGCGCTCGCCGAAGGTCACCGCCCTCCTCCAGCTCGCCGCCTACGTGGAGCAGCTGGAGACGGCCGGGATCCCGGTCGACGACGACGTCGACCTCATCCTGGGAGACGGCACCGTCAGCACCCACGCGGTGGCCGACATCCTGCCGGTGTACCGTCGCCGTCGTGCGCGCCTGCTGCGGATCGTCGCCGAACGGCTCGAAGCCGACGCCCCGGTGGCCTGGGGCGACCAGCGATACAGCGTCTGCGGACGATGCGCGTGGTGCGACGCCGAGATCACGGCCTCACGCGACGTCCTGCTGGTGGCCGGGCTCCGGTTGACGCAGCGCGACCGCCTACTGGCGGCCGGCATCGCCACGATCGACGATCTGGCGTCGCTCACGCTCACCGGATCGACCGAGCGACCAGGGCCGCACGGGCTGTCGGGTGGCGCCCGCGGGACGGTCGACGGCATCGCCGAGAGCACGCTCGCTGCGCTGCGCGAGCAGGCGCATCTGCAGCTCGAGCCGTCACCAGCCGCCGGCGTGCCGGCGTTCCGTGTGCACGACGCCACGGCACTCGGGCTCCTGCCGCAACCCGATCCCGGCGACGTCTTCTTCGACTTCGAGGGCGACCCGCTGTACACCGAGGGCGAGCCGGGTGACGCCCGCCGGGGCGACCGCACGAGGTGGGGCATCGACTACCTGTTCGGCCTGGTCGACACCGACGGCCGGTTCCGATCCTGGTGGGCGCACGACTTCCATGAGGAGCGGACGGCGCTGATCGACTTCCTCGCCTACCTCACCGCCCGCCGTGCCGAGTTCCCGGGCATGCACGTGTATCACTACGCCGCCTACGAGCGGACGCACCTGCTCTCGCTGGCCGCCCGGCACGGGGTCGGGGAGGACACGATCGACGACCTCCTCCGCGAGGCCGTGCTGTTCGACCTCTACCCGTTCGTCCGCAAGACGGTGCGTGTCGGATCGCGGTCGTACTCGATCAAGAAGCTCGAGCCGCTCTACATGGGTGAGGAGCACCGCGACAGCGACGTCACCGACGCCGCGGCATCCATCACGGCCTACGCGGAGGCGCGCGAGCTCAGTCGGAGCGACGACCCGGAGCTCGTCGCCGAAGGCGAACGGAAGCTCGCCGAGATCGCCGAGTACAACGCGTACGACTGCGAGTCGACCCGTCGGCTGCGGAACTGGTTGCTCGACCTCGGTGCGGAACGGGGCGTGCTGCCGGGCACCTTCGTCACCGACGCACCCGAGCCCCTGGTGGACGAACCGACGCCGCTCCACGACGCGCTGACGGCGTTGGCCGGCGACCCCCTCGACCCCGAACGCTCCGACGACGCCACCGCGTATGCGCTCGCGGCGGCCGCCATCGACTACCACCGGCGCGAGCACAAGTCGTTCTGGCAGGAGCACTTCTCCCGACTCATCGCCGCGCGCGACGAATGGGAGGACACCCGGAACGTCTTCACCGTCACCTCGGGAGTCGTCGAGCGCGACTGGTTCCGCGAGGGACGGCAGCGCAGCGACCGCCGTCACATGCGACTCAGCGGCCGATGGGCCCCCGGCAGCAGTGTGAAGGTCGGCGCCGACCCGTTCGCGGTCTACGACCACCCGGGACCGTACACGCTCCCCCGCGCCGAGCCCGGCTCGCGACCGGCCGGGCAGATCACTGTCCTCGAGGTCGACGACGACTCCCTGCTCATCCAGGAGACGCTCAAGACGGATCGTGAGCCCTACACGGAGCTGCCGGTCGCGCTCACGCCGTCTCCTCCCCCGCGACCCGGAACACAGGTCGATGCGATCGCCGAGTGGGGGCAGGCGGTCCTCGACGCCGCTCCAGGGTGGCCGGACGACGGCGTCGTCGACGTCCTGCGGCGACGGCCGCCCCGCACGAGCTCGGGTGAGCCGCTCCCCCACCGCGGAGACGGGCGGACGATCGAGGACGTGACCGCCGCGTTGCTCGACCTCGACGACTCGGTGCTCGCCGTCCAGGGGCCGCCCGGAACCGGCAAGACCTACGTCGCCTCGCACGTCATCACGGCCCTCGTGCAGCAGCACGGCTGGCGAATCGGGGTCGTGGCGCAGTCGCACGACGTCGTCGAGAACCTCCTCGAGCGTGTGGTGAAGGCGGGGCTCTCCCCCGCGCTCGTGGCGAAGACCCTGCGATCCGGTGCCGACCCGGATGCTGAGCGCGGCTACACCGTCCTCCCGGCCAATGGTCATGGCGCGTTCATGGCCGAGCAGACCGGCGGCTTCGTCATCGGCGGGACGGCCTGGGACTTCAGCAACCACAACCGGTTCGACCGGAGGTCGCTCGACCTGCTCGTCGTCGACGAGGCCGGTCAGTTCTCGCTCGCCTACACGATCGCGGCGAGCGTCGCCGCGCGGAACCTCCTGCTCCTGGGCGACCCGCAGCAGCTGCCGCAGGTGAGCCAGGGGACGCATCCCGAACCGATCGACACCTCGGCCCTCGGATTCGTGGCCGACGGTCGCGACGTCCTCCCTCCGGAACTCGGCTACTTCCTCCACGAGACCTGGCGGATGGACGCCGCGGTCACCGAGCCGGTCTCGCGCTTGTCATACGGTGGCGAGCTGCGCTCAGCGGCGGCCACGACGAAGCGTCGTCTGGAGGGTCGTGCGCCGGGGCTGCACGTCGTCCCGGTCCATCACGTCGGAAACGCGACGAGTTCGCAGGAGGAGGCCGACCGCGTCGCCGAGCTCGTCCGGTCGACCATCGGGCTCCGCTGGACCGATCCGGATGCCGGCCGCATCGACGACCCGGTGAGCGAGGCCGACATCATCGTCGTCTGTCCCTACAACGCCCACGTCGCCGTCGTCCGAGCGACGCTCGACGCGGCCGGGTTCGACGCGGTGCGCGTCGGGACCGTCGACAAGTTCCAGGGTCAGGAGGCCGTCATCGCGATCGTCTCTTTGGCCGCGTCCTCCCCCGCCGACGTCCCGCGGGGCATGTCGTTCCTGTTGATGAAGAACCGACTGAACGTCGGTATCTCCCGCGCCCAGTGGGCGGCGTACCTCGTGCACTCCCCCGCACTCACCGAGTACCTGCCGGTCACGCCGGAGGGCGTCGCCGAGCTCAGTGCCTTCATCCGGTTGGTCGACGGCCACTGACCAGCTCTGCGGCCGCAGCGGAGGAACGAGAACTCCGTCGCGCCGCGTCGGCACGACCGTTCTGTGCCGCCTTCGCGAGCCACCGCCGACGCTGCTCCACGGTCGAATCCTTCACCCGACCGAACCGGTTCACGGCGACGGGCTTGACCCCGCAGAACCGGAGGGTGGTGGTGCGGAGTTGCTTCACCGTCGTGTCGCCGACGAGCGGGAGGTACCACCACGGCGAGTCGGTCGTGACCATCACCCGCCCCGAGCGGCCGGCGAGCAGTCCCTCGGGGAGACCGTTGTCCTTGGTCCGGTAGGCGCGACGGGGAAGCAGCAGGCGATCGAAGAACCCCTTGAGCAGCGCCGGCACCGATCCCCACCAGACCGGCGCCACGATCACGAGGTGGTCCGCGGCGAGGATCTGCTCCCACGCTCGTTCGAGGTCGGGCTCCAGGTCTTGACGGCGGGTGTACCCGAGGCGGAGGTTCGGGTCGAACGCGAGGTCGCGCACGGCGAGGACGGTCGCGTCGCCGTGCGCCTCCGCGTAGCTCGCGGCGAGGGCGGCGCACAGAGACCCGGGGTTCGGGTGTCCGTCGATGACGAGGGTGGGCATCAGTTCTCCATCAGTTGTAGGTCTGGACAGTGCCAAGAATGTGGACACTGTCCACTTCTGGTCGGAACCGACGGTACGGGTACGATGTTGCTTGTGTCAAGATCGACGACGGCGTACCACCACGGCAACCTCGGGCCGGCGCTTGAGGACGCTGCGCTCGAACTCATGCGGACGCACGGCCATGCCACGCTGAGCCTGCGAGAGGTCGCACGTCGCGCCGGAGTCAGTCACAACGCGCCGTACCACCACTTCGGCGACCGGACCGCGCTCCTGAAACGGTTGAGCGAACGCGGCATGGCCGAGCTCTTGGACGCCATGCGCGAGGAGCGGCAGGCGACGGCGGGTCGAGACCCACAGGAGACGGCCGTCCGGATCGGTTCGACCTATGTGCACTACGCGGCGCAGCATCCGGAGCGGTTCCGCCTGATCTACGACCCCGAAGTCTGTGTCCCCGGCTCACCCAGCGAGGCTATGGCGCCACTCATCGGTGGCGTCGAGGCGCTGCTCGCCGAGACGACGGCGTCGCTGGCCCCCGGTGCCGAGCCGCAGGTCATCGCCGCTCTGACCACGGCGGTCTGGGCCGCGGTCCACGGGCTCGCGGAACTCGTCGTCGCCGGACACATCTCCGAGGCTGAGGCCCGACCCGCGCTGGAGGCGTTGCTCACGCGACCCTGAGGTGGTGTCCCGCATGGAGCCTCTACACGATCGTCATCCGGGAAACGGTCGGGAAGCTCAAAGGTCGTTCATGGTCGAACCAGACGATTCACTCGGATTGCGGGAGTCAGATGATCTCAGCACCCCCGCCGAGAGGAATCCCCGTGAACAACACCCCAGACCCGGAACGCCCTGAGCCGCGTCCAACGGACGGCACCCGACCGGCGGAGACGCCGCAGTCGTCCCCCGCTCCCGATCCGTACCAGCCGCCCACCGGCTCGTACCAGCCCCAGCCGGGTGTGGACGTCACTCCCCCGGCCGGCTACCCCGGCAACACGGCCGCGGGTGGTCCGCGACGCGAGCCCACGACGCCCTTCGGTTACGCGACGGCTCCCCACGCGACGAGCGGTCACGCGTGGCCCGGTCATCGCCAGGGCCCACAGGGTCAGTACGGTCCGTACGCCGCCGGCCAGGGCCAGTACGCCCCCTCCGGCACCTGGCAGCCCCGACCGTACGGACAGCAGACGATCCCCCAGCCGCCGTCGACCACCGGCACCCCGGCGAAGAAGCAGCCCATCGGGTGGATCATCGCCGCCGCGACGGCCGCCACGGTCGTGTCCCTCGTGACCGGTGGTCTCGGCCTCGCTTCGCTGGCGGCCGGCGCGTTCCAGAGTGTCGCCGCCTCCTCACAGGTGACGGAGACGGTGCCGGACGAGGGCGGTCAGAGCTTCCGCGCTCCCGGTGGGCCAGGGCCACAGCAGGCGACGCCGGATGCCGCGACGGCGAACACCCGGAGCGCCACCGCCGCGGAGTCCGTGGGTGTCGTCGACATCGACACCGAGCTGGCCTACCAGGGGGCCGCCGCCGCAGGAACCGGGATGATCCTCACCGCGGACGGCCAGATCCTGACCAACAACCACGTCGTCGCGGGAGCGACGAGCATCGTCGTCACCGTCGTGGCGACCGGAGAGCAGTACGACGCGCGCGTCGTCGGGACCGATGCCACGAACGACGTCGCGCTCCTGCAGCTCGACGGCGCCTCGGGGCTGGACACCGTCACGATCGACGACGACGGCGGCGCAGCCGTCGGTGACGCCGTCACCGGGGTCGGGAACGCCGGCGGCACGGGTGGGACCCCCAGCGCTGCGGACGGGTCCGTGACCGCCCTCGAGCAGGACATCACGGTCCAGGATGAGACGACCGGGGCGGGCAAGCAGCTGACCGGATTGATCCAGACGGACGCGGACATCCAGTCCGGCGACTCCGGCGGGCCGCTCTACGACTCGGAGGGCGAGGTCGTCGGCGTCGACACCGCTGCCTCCTCCGGTGGGACCGACATCGACGGATTCGCCATCCCGATCGACGACGCGTTGTCCATCGTCGACCAGATCCGCACCGGCGTCGAGACCGACACCGTCTCGATCGGCTACCCGGCCTTCATCGGGATCGGTCTGGCCGCATCCGGCGCAGCCCAGACCGTGCCGGGTGCCGTGGTCGGTTCGGTGATCGAGAACACGCCCGCGGCGTCGATCGGCCTCGCAGCCGGCGACGTCATCACCGGCATCAACGGTGCCGCCATCGACTCCGCTCAGACCCTGACGGCGACCATGGCCACGCTCGAACCCGGCCAGACGGTCTCCGTCACCTGGACCACGGCGAGTGGGACCTCCCAGACCGCTGACGTGACGCTGATCGAGGGCCCGGTCGGCTGATCGAGCGCTCGGGACGCTCGACGGCTCCTCACTTCCGGCCCGCCGCCGGATCCGAGGAGTCGTCGACGTCTGCCCAGTAGGCTCGGGAGGCGGTGCCTCGCCGCATGCACCGGAAGGAACCGCTCGTGACCCGCTTCCTCGGAGTCGACCTCGCCTGGGGCGAGGGGACCGGCTCCCGCGCGGCGAACGAGTCGGGACTGGTGTGCATCGACGAGACCGGGACGGTCATCGAGGCCGGGTGGGCCGTGGGGATCGACGCCGTCGTCGCCTGGATCGTCGCCACCGCCTCACCGGGCTCCGTGATCGCGGTCGACGCCCCTCTGCTCGTCCAGAACGAGACCGGCATGCGTCTCTGTGAACGTGAGGTCGGGCAGCGGTACGGGCGCTGGCAGGTCTCGGCCTACCCGTCGAACCTCGGCCTGCCCGCGCTCGGTGGTGTCGCGCTCTTCACGGCGCTGGAGGCGGCGGGGTTCCAGTACTTCGACGGACTGAGCACGCCGGCGGCGGATGCCGTCGTGTTCTTCGAGGCCTATCCCCACACCACGTTGGTGGGTGCCGAGGAGTTCGGGTACCCGGATGCGCGGCCCCGGTACAAACGCCTCGACCCGGGTCTCCCTGTCGCCGAGCGACGGCGACGCCGCGCGGAGGTCTGTGACGACCTCGTCTCGAGCCTGCAGGCGCTGACCTCGGCGACGCCGCCACTCTACCTCGACACCCACCCGGTGACGGCGCTCCTCGCCGCGGAACCGTCGCCGCTGAAGGAATCGGCGCACAAGCATCGGGAGGACCTCATCGACGCGGCCATCTGCGCGTGGACGGCGTCCGCCTGGTCCCGTTGGGGGCTGGAACGGTTCCAGGTCCTCGGTGCCTCGGATGCTCCGGACGACCGTGGGCGTGTCCCCACGCTCCTCGCCATGGCGCGACCTGAACAGCGCCCCAAGCAGAACATTCCTAAATCAGCATATTTCAAATCGGCTCCGCCGCTGGCATCTTCGCCGCTATCGGAGCCCATCGCCCGGCAAGCCACAACAGTTCACGACCCCGATGAAGGACATATGAAGAAGAAGGCATACGCTCAGGACGACACTCCGGCGGAATCGAACACGATCGAGTTCGTCCCCGGCGGAGCGGCGAACGCCGAAGTCCCACCCGCGGCCTCGACGCGAGCGCCCTCCCCCGCTCCGACCACCGTCGAACTCCTGCGCAGTGCCACCTGGCACCTCGAGCATGCCCGGGTGGTGGGCCACCCCGACGACGTCGAGTTCGAAGCGGCGAGGTCGGCGTTGGCCGAGGCCGTCTTCGACCTCGAACACGTCCAGTACGGGGAGACGACTCGCGGCTAGGGGACTGGTCAGGCGGGTCCTGAGTCCGATCGGCGCCGTGTCTCCCGGTCCGCGCGTGCGCGTCGTTCGAGGATGTCGTTGCGAACCCAGCGGATCACCAGCGACATGGCGAGTGACAGGAACAGGAACGCCGCCGCGCCCAGGGCGTAGGAGATGAAGTCCGTCGGGATGAACGTCGTGCCGAGCACGAGCGCCGAGGGCGGCCACTGGTCCGCGAGTGCGGACGGCACGCCCGTGGCCTGGAAGCACTCGATCGCCGCCGAGAAGCCGAACGCGCCGAGGGCGATCTGCCACAGCGGACGCCGTGGGGCGGCGAAGGCCAGCAGGAGCGCGACGAGGACCGTGTAGAGCGCGTTGGTCACGGGGTTCGCCCAGGCCGCTGCCACCGACCAGTGCACCGTCAGCCCGGCGACGATCGTGATGATGGCTGCGCCGAGGAGCAGCGCGCGCTTGAGCGAGGTGGCGGGGCGTGGCCCCTCGTCCGTCTGGTCGGGTGCGTCGGTCATGCTTTCGTCCTCCGGGTGCGTCGTTGTCGCCCACGGGCCCAGTCACGGGCCTCGGTTCCGGAGAGGGCGAGGATGATGGAACAGTCGACCGCGAAGCCGATCAGGTTGGTCTGCAGCGTCAATCCGCCGGCGCCGGCGACATAGCTCGCGGCGAGGGTGGCGATGGACGTCGAGCTGAAGGTCATGGCGAGCAGGCGCGCGAGGTTGCCTCCCCGATGGACCCGCCAGGCGAGGACGAGGTAGCAGAGCGTCACCACGGCCGACAGGGCCAGCACGGCCCCGACGACCCACGGGATGAGGACGACGTCGTCAGCCGTCGCGGCCGTCGCACGGGCCTCCGAGATGACCTGCTTCCAATCGGAGACGAGGAGGACGCCGGAGAGCACGGTGGACAGTGCCGCGACGACCATCAGGACCACGCCGACGGTGGTGTCCAGGGGCCGCGGGTCGCCGGCCCGGATGAGGGAGCGCGTCGGGGGAGCGTCGGCGGCCGGCAAGGTCGCCGCCGGCGGGACGACCACCGCGCTGAGATCGATGATCGGCAGGTCGCCGTCGGTGACGATCGCGTCGCCTCCGCCGTTCCGTGAGTGGTAGCCGGTGGAGAAGTTCTCGATCACGGACGTCGTCGCTCCGACCTCCGCCGCCGCGATCGACGCGACGATGTGATCGCGCTCGTCGTCGACATCGTCGGCGATCCGGTGGGTCACCTGCAGCGTGAAGATGCTGATCCCGACCGATCGGTCGTACGTCCCGGCGGCCAACCAATCCGCCTGGTATCCGCCCGGGAGCAGCCAGCCCGCTGGTGTCGGCCAGAACCGGACGTGGTGCCGCTTCCCCGGACTGCCGTCGACCTCCTGCTGGTAGCAGAACGCCTGGCGGCGACCGAACAGGTAGAGCGACGAGACGGGCGCCTCCGAGTAGCTGCGCCTGGTCAGCGTCGAGGTCACGATCCGCAGGTTCGCGCGCAGGCCGAGGTCGTCGGCGAGCGTCCAGCCCGCCGAGAGCATCGCCATATGGATCTGCTCCTCCCGACCCCGGAGGCCGAGGTTCACGGGATCACCGAGGATGCCCTCGCGCGTGCGAGTGCGTCCGATGAAGTAGTCGGGCAGGTAGACGCGCGACAGCACGGTGTGCAGGCGGGGGAGGATCAGGTAGGCGATGACGAGGTAGATGACGAGGATGAACCAGGCTTGGGCCCAACCGCGGGCGAACGCCTCGGTGAGCAGCACGTAGGCCAGGAAGACGGCCGCAGCCGTGCCGAAGGCGAAGAACCAACCGTCGACGATGCGTGCGATCCGTCCGCGACGATCCTCGGACAGGCCGCTTGCGGGCCCGATGAGGTCGCTGCGGGTCTTCGTCACCCGTCCAGGGTAGGGCCTGGTGCATCCACGTGCCGGGTGCGTGGGTGGTGGGAGGATGGTGGGATGGACTCCGTCGCCCACATCACCGACCTCGCCGACTTCATCGTCGCCTCGCCCACCTCGTATCACGCGGTCGCGGAGAGCGCTCGGCGCCTCACGGCGGCCGGCTTCACCCGGCGGCTCGAGACGGAGTCCTGGGACGGTGGCGCCGGCCGGTTCTTCGTCGAACGCGAGGGTGCGGTGATCGCCTGGGTGCAGCCCGAGCAGGCGCACGCCACGACGCCGTTCCGCATCCTCGGCTCGCACACGGACTCGCCGAGCTTCAAGCTCAAGCCGAAGCCGACGACCGGCGCCCACGGGTGGCTGCAGGCCGGGGTGGAGGTCTACGGCGGACCGCTCCTCAACTCCTGGCTCGACCGCGAACTCGAACTCGCCGGACGCCTGGTGACGCTCGACGGGACCGTGCACCTCGTCCGGACCGGCCCGTTCCTGCGCATCCCGCAGCTCGCCGTGCACCTCGACCGAAGCGCCAACGACGGCCTCGTCCTCGATCGCCAGCGCCACCTGCAGCCGGTGTACGGGGTCGGTGACCTCGGCCACGCCGACGTGCTCGCGCATCTGGCGTCGATCGCAGGCATCGATCCCACCGCGATCGCCGGGTACGACGTGCTCGTGGCCGACACCCAGGAGCCCCGGCGATTCGGTCTCGACGGGCAGCTGTTCGCCGCCGGACGCATGGACAACCTGACCTCGGTCCATGCCGGACTCGCGGCGCTGCTGGCCGCGAGTGACGGGGGAGCGACGGACGACGCCGCACACATCACGGTGTTCGCCGCCTTCGACCACGAGGAGCTCGGTTCGGCCTCGACCTCCGGCGCCAGCGGTCCGTTCCTCGACGACGTCCTCACCCGCATCGGTGCGTCGCTGGGGGCGACGGTGTCCGAACGGCTCCAGGCCTATGCGGCCTCCTGGTGCCTGTCAGCGGACGCCGGCCACGCGATCCACCCGAACTACCCGGAACGCCACGACCCCGCCAACCGGCCGATCGCCGGTGGCGGTCCGCTCCTCAAGATCAATGCAAATCAGCGCTACGCGACCGACGCCCTTGGGGCCGCGCTGTGGGCCCGGAGCTGCGCCGCCGCAGGTGTGCCCTCGCAGGACTTCGTGTCGAACAACACGGTGCCGTGCGGCTCGACCATCGGCCCGCTCACCGCGACGCGACTCGGCATCCGGACGGTCGACGTCGGGACGCCGCTGCTGTCGATGCACTCCGCCCGCGAGCTGTGCCACATCGACGATCCGACCGCTCTGAGCGCGGCGGTCCAGGCGTTCTTCCGGGGCGCCTGAGCACCGCCGCAGCAGGAGATCCTCGCGGGAGCAGGACGCCCGAAGGCGGACGGTCCTGCTGCGAGGCTGATCTCCTGCGGCGGGCCCGGGCTCAACCCAGTTCGCGCAGCCGCAGACGTCGTCCGTCGGGACTCGCGTCCGGGTTCACCTCGACGAGGTCCGAGCGCGAGTTGATGAAGTCGCTGAACGAGCGGTAGCCGAGCGGCTTCTCCTTGAACGCCGGATCCATGCGGATCATCTGGTTCTTCACCTCGGCGTTCAGCAGCCAGTCCTCGTCGTCGTTCTTGGCGTGCACGAGGCGGAGTGCGCGCACCAGGAGCTCGGTCGCCGCGCGCTGTGCGTCGGGACCGGAGGGGTCCGCGGTCTCGTCGTCGGAGTCGTCCAGGTCGTCGGCGTCGCGGTGGCTGAACACCGGCTCGGTGAAGAGGCCGCCGATCCGCGGAGGTGTCTGGGCGGCCGGTGCTTCGGCCGTCGGCGTGGACCCGGACGAGGCGCGACGACGCCCTCCGGACTTGGGTGCGGACTTCGGTGCCTCAGAGGACACCTCCGCCGTGCTCTCGACGGCGGCAGGGGTGCGGGGCGTGCGCGTGACGACCGGGCGGACGATCCCGGGGATGTCGTCGTAGTCGGAGAACTCGTCGCACGCCGCCATGAGCGCACGACTCGTCGCGCCTGCGACACCGATCCCGATGACGTGGCGTCCGAGGCGTCGGCAGCGCTGGGCGAGTGAGATGTAATCCGAATCGCCTGCGACGATCACGATGTGCGTGAGGTCGGGGAGACGGAAGAGGTCCTCGACGACGTCGACGGCGAGGCGGATGTCGGCACCGTTCTTCATCGCCTTCGTCGTGGGGAACATCTGCGTCAGGTCGACCGCGCGGTCCACGAGGTCCTTCTGGTACGCGGAGTTGACCGGCTCGGACCAGTCGGCGTAGGAACGGCTGATGACGATGTTCCCGAACGACGAGGTGTAGTCGAGGATGGCGCCCACGTCGACCCGAGCGGCCTGCAGGCGCTCGGAGATCTCGTCGCCCTCCGGAGCGGCGGACGGCACATGTGAACGGGCGCGATCCCGGCTGAACGCCGCCTTCCCGTAGAGCTGGTTGTAGCGCGAGATGACGATGTTGTCGAAGTCGATGTAGACCGCGACTCTGGGCGTTCCGGTTTCTGCCATGGCTCCATCATCCTCTGGCGGCCTGCGAATCCGCGACTTCAGTCCTCCACAGCCCGGCTTGCGGAGGCGCCTTCCCCCACCTCTGCAGCGACACGGCCTGGGACGACGGGGTCCGCGTACCGTGGCCGCATGCTCAGCCACGCACACACCATCAGCGATTCACGGTCGCGCACGGGGTTATACCCAGTTATACTTTCTCCTGTGAAGACCGCCATCTCATTGCCCGATGAACTGTTCACCCGCGTCGAAGCTCGCGCCGCCGAGCTCGGTGTCAACCGGTCCGAGTTCTTCGCGGCGGCGGCGAGTCGGTATCTCGACGAGACCGGAGCCGCCGGCGTCACGGCCGCAGTGGACACCGCGCTGCGGCATGCGGGAGTCGCTTCGGCGGAGGAAGCACGGGTCGTCGCCTCGGCCGGGCGCGACCGCCTTGCCGCAGTCACCGTGGGAGACGATTGGTGATCCGCCGCGGCGACATCCGGTGGGTCGATCTCGGTCCTCGTGAGCGGGGGAGTGCGCCCGCCGGCCGCCGGCCGGTCGTGGTCGTCCAACATGATGCTTACACGCGGAGCGCACTCCGGACCGTGATCGTCGCGGTCGTCACGTCGAACACGGCGCTCGCCGAGCTCCCGGGCAACGTCTTCCTCCCTGCGACGGCTTCCGGTCTGCCGAAGGACTCCGTCGTGAACACCACGCAGCTGCTCACCCTCGATGAGGAGGACCTCGGTCCGGCCGCCGGAAGGGTGCCCTTCACCCTGTCACTGGATCTGGACGCGGGGCTCCGTCGAGTGCTGCACCTCTGAGGTGGTGCCGGAGCGATCGGCTCAGAGGTGGCCGGTGAGCTTTCCGTGGAAGGCCGAGCTGCGTTCGTCGAGTCCGGTGAACACGACCTGCTTGCCGTGCGCGGCGTACTTCTCCTGCACGGCGTCGAGGACGGCGACGCTCGAGGCGTCCCAGATCTGCGAGGCGGTGAAGTCGACGACGACGTCCGCAGGATCGGCCGCGTAGTCGAACTGCTCGACGAGGTCGTTGCTGCTGCCGAAGAACAGGGGGCCGATGACGCTGTACCGGACGGAGGTAGCGTCCTCCGCGAGGACCCGACGGACGCGGATCACGTGGGCCACGCGCCGCGCGAAGAGCACCATCGCGAGGACGGCTCCTGCAGCGACGCCGATCGCGAGGTTGTGCGTGATGACGACCACCGCGACGGTCAACACCATCACGACGGTCTCGGGGATCGGCATCCGTCGCAGGGTCGCCGGGCGCACGCTGTGCCAGTCGACGGTCTTGATGGCGACGATCATCATCACGGCGGCCAGCGCGACCATCGGGATCTGCGCCATCACCGGGCTGAGCGCGGTCACGAGCAGCAGGAGGAAGACGCCGGCGACGAAGGTGGAGATCCTCGTCCGAGCGCGCCCCAATTTGACGTTCACGACCGTCTGACCGATCATCGCGCAGCCGGCGATCCCGCCGTACCACCCGGCCAGGATGTTGGCGACGCCGAGGGCCCACGACTCGCGCCCCTTCGACGACGTCGTGTCGGTGATGTCGTCGACGAGTTTCGCCGTGAGGAGGGTCTCCATGAGCCCCACGAACGCGACGCTCAGCGCGGTCGGCCAGATGATGCCGAGCGTCTCGAGGTTCAGCGGCACGAGCAGCGCGGTCAACCCGGGGAGGCCGCCGGAGACGTCGCCCTGGTCGCCGACGGTCGGCACGGCGGCGTGCGCGATCATCGTGATCGCGGTGACGACGACGATGGCGACGAGCGGCGCCGGCACCGCGGTGGTGAGCTTGGGGAGCAGGAGGACGATCAGGACCGTGATGACGAACAGCGGGTAGACGAGCCACGGGACACCGAGCAGGTGGGGGACCTGGGCGACGAAGATGAGGATGCCGAGCGCGTTGACGAAGCCGATCATCACCGAGCGGGGGATGAACCGCATGAGTCGGGAGAGACCGGTGACGCCGAACACGATCTGGATGAGGCCCGCGAGGATCACCGCGGGGAGCAGGTACTCCACGCCGTGTTCCTTGACGAGCGGCGCGACGACCAGGGCGACGGCGCCCGCGGCGGCCGTGATCATCGCCGGACGCCCGCCGAGGATCGACATCGAGAGCGCGAGGACCACGGAGGCGATCAGGCTGACCTTCGGGTCGACGCCGGCGATGATCGAGAAGGAGATGACCTCGGGGATGAGCGCCAACGTCGTGACGATCCCGGCGAGGATCTCGACGCTGAAGGCCCTGGGGTTCCGCAGGGTCGCGAGGACGCCGGGGCTCGGGCGGACGGCGGTGCGCATGGGGGCGTCGGGCTGACTCACCGTGCAAGCCTAGGCTCGTTCGCAACGCAGGACGCACCGGGCGAGTCGCTGGTAGCACCGAACGGAAGGGCCGCGACACGCGGCGACCGTCCTGAGTTGCGAACCGTCGGTCAGCTCCGCAACCAGGCCTCGAGACCGTCCGCGCTGATCGGGAGTGCCGCGGAGAGGACCTCGTGTCCGGTGGCGGTCACGAGCAGGTCGTCCTCGATGCGGACGCCGATGCCGCGCAGCTCCGGCGGCACGGTGAGGTCGTTCGCGTGGAAGTAGAGACCTGGTTCGACCGTCAGGACGGCGCCCGGCTGCAGCGGCTCGTCGAGGTACCGCTCGTCGCCGATGCGGGCGCAGTCGTGCACGTCGAGTCCGAGGTGGTGGCCGGTGCCGCTCGGCAGGTAGCGGCGGTGCTGCTGGCCGTTCGGCGACATCGCCTCGTCGACCGACACCTGCAGGATGCCGAGGTCGCGAAGGCTCGTGGCGATCTGCTCGTACGCCGTGTTCCGCATGTCGATGAACGAGCGGCCGGGGCCGACCTGCGACATCGCGGCACGGTGGGCCCGCTCGACGTGGTCGTGGACCTCGCGCTGGGCCGCGGAATACGACCCGCTCGCCGGGAAGGTCCTCGTGACGTCGGCGGTGTACAGCGAGCGGGCTTCGACGCCGGCGTCCATGAGGATGAGGTGCTCGGGGAGGACCGGACCGTCGCAGCGCGTCCAGTGCAGCGTGGGAGCGTGTGGTCCGCTGCCGATGATGGTCGAGTACCCGACACCGTTGCCGAACGTGCGGGCGTGGCGCTCGAAGGTCGACTGCAACCAGCGCTCTCCGCCGAACTCGATGGCGGCGGGCAGTTCGCGCACGACCGAGCGGAACCCGCCGACCGTCGCGTCCACGGCGGCGCGGAGCTGCGCGATCTCCCAGTCGTCCTTGACGAGCTTCGCGGCGGACAGGGCGATGAGGAGCGCTCGCGACGCCGCGAATCGACCGTCGACCCGGGGCTCCGGGGCGCCTGCGCGGAGCGCGTCGGCGGGCAGGAGCGCGAGGGACTCGTCCAGCACCTCGAGGGAGCGGACCTCGATGCCGAGCGCCTCCGCCCACTGGGGGAGTCCGGCGGACGGGCCGATCCAGAGCTCGCCGCGCATGGCGTCGGCGTAGAACGCCTCCTCACCGGGACCGACGGGCTCGGCGAGGTACAGCGTCGCGTCGTGCCCACCGGCGGTCGGCCGCATCACCAGGACCGCGCCCTCCGCCTGACAGGAGGTGAGCCACACGAAGTCGCTGTCCGGACGGAACGGGAACTCGGTGTCGTTCGCGCGCGTCACGGCGCGTCCCGCGGTGACCACGAGCCAGTGGCCGGGGAACTGCGCGCTGATGGCGTCGCGGTGACGTCCGGCGGCCGCGCCGGCACCCTCGGCGAGGTCGACGGAGCGATCCACCGCACCCCAGCCCGTCGCGAGGTACTCGCGGAACGCGTCGTCCCGGGGGAGTGGCTGGGTGCGGGGGTCGCGGAACTGCAGGCTGTCTGGACACATGGACATCAGTAAGCCACCCGCGGTGGACGCCGTCAAGCTGCGACCTCCGGAGCCAGCGGAACATCCCGCCCATGGGGTCCGATCCATCGTTTCGTCCTGCCCGACCGGCTCAGGTGATGGACGGGATGGACGGATCGTCGGCAGGTTGACACCCGTTCGGACGCCTCCGCAGAATGACGGCATGACAGGAACCGCCGACACCGGCACCAGCTCGACGCTCGACTTCAACCTCGATGCGAAGGTGTTCGACATGGTGTCGTCGTCCGCGAGCGTCGTCGACGCCGACGCGCCCACGCGATTCGTCTACCACGAGACGCACGGCGTGCTGTGGGGCGAATACGTCGGTGACACCGTCTCCATCGGACGGTTCTGCGGGGTGCGTACCGGCGAACGCATCGACATCTCGTTCGTGCACCGCAACCGTGCCGGCGACCTGACGACGCGCGGCGAGGCGAGCTCGATCATCTCCCGCGCGGAGGACGGCTCGTTCATCCTCACCGAGGACTTCATCGGTCCGGACGGACAGGCTCATGTCAGCATCTGTCGGGAGATCGTCGCCGCCTGAACCGGTCGGGGTCGGCACGCCACCGCCGGCGGGTCAGCGTCCGCGTCGCTCCGGCACCCGCTGGGCGCGCTCGTCGCTCGTCCGGACGAACCGGGTCATGCCGAAGCGCTCGCCGGAGTCCTCGACGCTCGTGCGCTCGGACCTCGTCATGCGGAGCGACACGTTCGACCGCTCCTCGTCCATGAGGAACACGGTCGTCGTCGCCTTGATGGACGGCCACTGTGCGAGCCGGGTGGCGACCAGTTCGTGGATCGCCGCCACGTCAGGGGCCCGGATCAGCATCATCGCGTCGTGCTCGCCGGTCGTGACGGCGAAGTACTCGAGCTCCGGGACCGAGGACAGCCGCGCGCGGAAGTCGGCCCACTGGCTCTGGCGCAGCGTGATGAAGACCATCGCCGCGACGCCGAGCCCGACCGTCGCCGGCTCGATCTCCGCGTGGACCCCCTTCAGGACGCCGGCGCGGAGCATGGCCTCATACCGCGAGTAGGCGTTCGAACGGGAGATCCCGAGCTCCTCCGCGAGAGCGGCGACCGAAGCCCGCCCGTCCTCCCGGAGCAGCTCCAGCATGCGGATGTGGGTGTCGTCGAGTTGCATCGATTGCTCCAAACGTCCAGATTCGGCGGTGGTCCTGGCGGTCGATTGAGAGGATATGGCAGATTCACTGCGAAATCGAGATATTTCTTCTTTGATAACGGCTTGTGGATTGACGAATGATCGCGTATCGCACTACTTTCAGCTCATCCCTCCAACCAGATAAGGAGCTCCACCTTGTCACGATCCTTCAGCCGCACCAGCCGGCGCGGCATGGCGGCCCTCGGCCTCGCCCTCGCCGCCGGCCTCGCGCTCAGCGCCTGTTCCCCCTCAGGCGGCTCCGATGACAGCGCGGGCAAGTCGCTCGTCGTCGACGCGTCCTTCGACCTCAAGACCGCCGACCCGAACCGCGAGTACGAGACCACCGGCTCGATCGTCGCGAAGGCGCTCTACGAGACCCTCCTCACCTTCAAGGACGACGACGTCACCGCGCCCGTCGACGGCCTCGCGAGCTACGAGATGAACGCCGACAACACGGTGATGACCCTCACGATGAAGGACGGCAAGAAGTTCTCCGACGGCTCCGACGTGACCGTCGACGACGCGGTGTTCTCGCTGCAGCGCGTCCAGGGCGTGAAGGGCAACCCGTCCTTCCTGCTCGACGGCGTCACGATCGAGAAGACCTCGGACACGACGCTCACGCTCACCTCGGCGACGCCGAACCCCGCCCTCCCGTTCATCCTTCCGAACCCGGCCCTCGGTGTCGTGAACAAGAAGGTCGTCGAGGAGAACGGTGGCAGCGCGACCGCCGACGATGCGGCCGAGTCGTTCCTCAACACGACGTCCGCGGGCTCCGGCCCGTACAAGCTCGAGTCCTTCGACGCCGCCTCGCAGGTCGTCTTCACGGCGAACCCCGAGTACACGGGGACCAAGCCCGCGTACGAGCGCGTCGTCCTCCGCAACGTGCAGGGCCCGACGCAGAAGCTCAACGTCGAGGCCGGTGACTCGCAGGTCGCCCTCGATCTGAACCCCGACCAGGTCTCCGAGCTCGACGACTCGAAGGTGAAGATCATCGCGAACCCCTCGCGCTACATGATCTTCCTCATGCTCAACCAGGACCCCGCGATCAGCGACATCACGAGCAACCCGAAGTTCCTCGAGGCCGTCAAGCTCGGCATCGACTACGACAGGATCGTCGACCTCGCGGGCGACGGTTCCGTCCGTCCCGGTGGCTTCATCCCCTCGATCTTCAACGGGGCGCTCGACGCCGCCGACGGCAATCAGTTCGACGCCGATGCGGCGAAGGCTGCGCTCAAGGAGTCCGGGTACGCCGGCGAAGCCGTCACCCTGAACTTCCCGAACGACATCACGGTGCAGGGGCTGTCGCTCCAGAGCATCGCCGAGTCGGTCCAGGCGCAGCTGAAGTCGGTCGGCATCACCATCACGCTGGCCCCGGCTCCGGTCGCCACCGAGCTGGACGCCTACCGCGACGGCAAGGAGACCGTGGGTCTCTGGTACTGGGGCCCGGACTTCCCGGACCCGTCGAACTACCTCGCGTTCACGCCGGGTGAGCTCGTCGGCCTCCGCGCTGGCTGGCCGGCAGGCGCCGACCCGACCGTGACCGACCTCGCGAACGCTGCGCTCGCCGCGACCGACACGGACGCCCGTGCCGCCGCGTACCAGGACCTCCAGAAGGCGCAGAACGCGAGCGGACCGTTCATCCCGCTCCTGCAGCCGGCGCAGAACGTGGTCACCGCGACCACGATCACCGAGGTTCCGCTGAACCCGACGTGGACCGTCGACCTTGCCGGAATCAAGTAGCGTCGCGCCGACGACGTCCAGCGCGCGAGCGGGTCTCCACCCGCTCGCGCGCTACCTCGGCATCCGGCTCGGACTCACGGTCCTCCTGATGTTCGGGGTGACGCTCGTCACCTTCACGCTGACCAACCTCGTGCCCGCGGACCCCGTGCAGGCGGCGCTCGGTGAGCAGGCCGCGGCGGACCCGACGATCGTCGCGCAGTTCCGCGAGAACGCCGGCCTCGACAAGCCATTGCCCGTCCAGTACGTCACCTACGTCGCGAACCTGTTCCAGGGTGACCTCGGGACCTCGCAGCAGACCCGGGGCGCCGTCGCGGACGAACTCGGTCGCGCCTTCCCGGCCACGGCCGAACTGGCGCTCACCGCCATCGTCATCTCGATCGTCATCGGCGTCGGTCTCGGCATGTGGGCCGCGCTGCGCCGGAAGACGATCACCGACCAGGTCATCCGGGTCGTGAGTCTCATCGGCATCTCGGTGCCGTCGTTCTGGCTCGCACTCGTCGTCTACTTCGTGTTCTTCTCCCAGCTGCACTGGTTCCCGGGCTCCGGGCGGCTCTCGCCCGCGGCGATCCCGCCACCGAAGGTCACCGGGATGTACACGGTCGACGCATTGCTCGCCGGCCAGTGGTCGACCTTCGGCGACGCCATCGCCCACCTGATCCTGCCCGCCTCCGTCCTGGCGCTCTACACGATCGGCCTGCTCACCCGGTTCGCGCGGTCGGCGATCCTGGAGGTGCTCGACCTCGACTACGTCCGGGCAGCGCGGGCGAAAGGCCTTCCCGGCCACGTCGTCGTGACCCGGTACGTGCTCCGCGGTGCGCTCGTCCCCATCATCACCGTGCTCGGCGTCGCCTTCGGATCGCTGCTGTCCGGAACGGTCCTCGTCGAGAAGGTGTACTCGTGGCACGGCCTCGGCGAGTACGCGTACTCCGCGGCGACCAAGCTCGACCTGCCCGCGATCATGGGCGTCGGGCTCATCGTCGGCTTCGTGTACATCGGCCTGAACTTCCTGGTCGACGTGCTGTACGGCTTCATCGACCCGAGAGTGAGGGTGGCATGACCGACGTCCTCGCCGTCCAGACCAAGCGCAGGGGCCGCCTCCGCATCTCGAAGCAGTTGCGCACTCCGCTCGCCGTCGCGGGTGGTGTCATCGTGCTCTTCTGGCTGCTCGTCGCGCTGCTCGCGCCGTGGATCCGGCCGTTCGACCCGCTCGCCCAGGACTTCGACCGGCTGCAGGCCCCGAGTGCCGCGCACTGGTTCGGCACCGACCAGGTGGGCCGCGACGTCCTGTCCCGGGTCGTCAGCGGCGCGCAGGTCTCGATTCCGCTCGCCCTCATGCTCGTGATCTTCGCGATGCTCATCGGTTCGCTGCTCGGCGCGATCGCGGGCTACTTCGGCAAGGCACTCGACGAGACCATCATGCGGATCGCCGACCTCGTGTTCGCGTTCCCGACGATCATCCTCGCGATGGTCATCGCCGCAGCGCTCGGCCCGAGCCTCACGAACGCCGTCATCGCGATGCTCATCGTGTCGTGGCCGGCGTACGCCCGCGTGACGCGTTCACTCGTCATCGGAGCCAGGGGAGCCGAGTACGTCATCGCCGGTCGTCTGCTCGGCAACGGGCCGTTCACCTCGCTCGGCAAGGACATCCTGCCGAACGTCGTGTCGCCGGTCGTCGTGCTCGCCACGCTCGACGTCGGCACGGCCATCCTGCTGCTGTCGGGTCTCTCGTTCCTCGGTCTCGGTGCCGTCCCGCCGACGCCGGACTGGGGTGCGATGGTGTCCGACGGGGTGCAGAACTTCTCGTCTTGGTGGATCGCCGTCTTCCCGGGACTCGCCATCCTCACGGTGGTGCTCGCCTTCAACTTCCTCGGCGACGCCCTTCGCGACGCCCTCGACCCCCGGTCGCAGGAAGCCGTGCAGGGGCGCGCACTGTGAGCGGCGCACGCGGTGCGGGCGACCCGAAAGGACGCGACATGACGCAGGCAGCAGGCGGTGGCGGCGGGATCGTCATCGAGGGGCTCACGCTCGGCTTCGGTCGCGGCGCCGCCACCAAGCAGATCCTCCGCGGCATCGACCTCGAGGTCCCCGCCGGTCGCATCACCGGGCTGGCCGGTGAGTCGGGGTCCGGCAAGACCATGACCGGGCTCGCCATCTGCGGGCTCCTGCCGGCCGGAGCGGACCTCGGCGGCAGCATCCGCTTCGACGGCACCGAACTCGTGGGGCTCAAGCAGCGCACCATGAACCGGTACCGCGGCACGGAGATCGCGATGATCTTCCAGGACCCGACCGCGAGCCTGCACCCCATGCTCACGGTCGAGGCCCAACTCGTCGACCACTACCGGCACCACACGGGAGCCTCGAAGGCGGCCGCCCACGCGCGGGCGCTCGAGATGCTCGGCCTCGTCGCCGTCCCGAACCCGGAGGCGGCGCTGCGCAAGTACCCGCACCAGTTCTCGGGGGGACAGCTGCAGCGCATCGCGATCGCCTCGGCGCTGATGTGCGAGCCCTCCGTGCTCATCGCCGACGAACCGACCACGGCCCTCGACGTCACGGTCCAGGCCGGCATCCTCCGCCTGCTGCGGAAGCTGTGCGACGAGCTCGGGATCGCGATCATCCTCGTCACCCACGACCTCGGGGTGATGTCGGCGCTCGCCGACACGATCGCGGTCATGCGGCTCGGCGAGATCGTCGAGCACGGCAGCCGGTACCAGGTCATCACCGCTCCGCAGCACGAGTACACCAAGGCGCTCATCGACGCGCTGCCCGACACGGGAACGGAGGCGGCGTCATGACGCTGCTGCACCTCGACGACGTCCATGTGACGTACAAGCTGCCCGGTCGCGGCACGCTGAACGCGGTCGACGGCGTGAGCTTCGACCTCGAGCCGCGACAGGTGCTCGGCCTGGTGGGGGAGTCGGGCTGCGGCAAGTCGACCCTCGCACGAGCGGTCTGTGGGCTGGAACCGACCTCGGGTGGCGCGATCACGTTCAACGGGACACCCATCGGCAAGCTGGGTCTCCGGAAGCGCGCACCCGAGCTGCTGCGGATCCAGATGGTCTTCCAGAACCCGTACGCCTCGCTGAACCCGCGCCGCACGGTCGGGAGTCAGATCGAGGACGGCCTCCGGGTCAACCCGGTGCGCGACGCGTGGGATGTCGGTCAGCTGCTCGAGCACGTCGAGCTCGACGCAGCCAGCCGCACCCGCTATCCGCACCAGTTCTCGGGCGGCCAGCGGCAGCGCATCGCGATCGCCCGGGCGATCGCGGCGGGTCCCGAGCTGCTCATCGGTGACGAGCCGATCGCGTCGCTCGACGCCTCCCTGCAGGCACGGGTGGCGAAGCTCATGCGGAAGCTCGCGGTCGAGACGGGTGCGGCGCTCCTCTTCATCAGCCACGACCTGTCCGTCGTCCGGGTCATCGCGGACGACGTGGCGGTCATGAGCGCCGGTCGCATCGTCGAGCACGGTCCGGTCGACCGCGTCTGGTCCGACCCGCAGGACGCCTACACGCAGCGGCTGCTCGCGGCGATCCCGGTCGTCGACGGACTCGGCACCCTCCCCGGCGCCTGACCGGACCCCTGCTCCGTCCCTGTCTCAGGAGCGTCTCGGCGTGTCGGGTCCCCCGCGCTCGACACGCCGAGGCGTTCCTGAGACAGGGAACCGGTCAGCGGAGGGTCGGCGGGCCGACGGGGCCGGGGGAGTCGTCGATGAACGGGCGGTCGATGGTCTCCCGCACGAGGAGTTCGATGAGGCGGAACGCCCCGACCGCTGCGAGTTGGACGAGGAGCAGGGGACCGAGGAGCGCACCGGCGTACGGCAGCCAGACGAGGAGTCTCCGTTCCTCCCGCCAGCACACGGCGAGGACCGCGGGTGCCATCGCGAGGCCGAGCCACCCGGGCGTCGGAGCGCCGAGCACGGGCGTGACGAGTCCGATCGTCGCGACCCAGACGGCCAGGACCCCGAGGACCGACTGCCCGATCAGCACGGCGGCGACGCCTGGAGCGTGCCTGACGTACCGCTCGACCGACACGACGGCCCACATGAGCCAGGCCCGGAGGAGCGGCACCCGCTGCTGGCGGAGTCCGACGCGGAACTGTCGATCGTCCTCGAACCGCTGCTCGAGTGCCTGGTCCGCCGGGAGCCCGAGTGCGAGGAGCGCGCGGTGGTCGTGCACGACGGCCGGCGCGGACTGTCGGCCGTAGCTGCCGATGAAGCTCCACAGGACGCCCGGGACGGACGCGAGGTCGGTCCATCCCTCCGCGCGGTCGCCGTCGTGCCCGTCGTCGGACGCCGGTGCCCACACGACGGGACCGTCAGGGGCGTGCTCCTGGAACCCGATCCGCCGCTCGAGTCGGAACCGGCGTCCGGTCGGGGGGATCTGCGCCAGATCGATCCGCTGCAGCGGCTGCTCATCGTCGTCGAGGTAGGGCATGCGGACATCCTCCCGCAGCCCACCGTCAGGTGTGAGTCCCCTGGATGTCGGCTCCTGACCTTGCTCACGAGTTTCCCGCGTCGTAGCGTGGCGTTCCGTCGCCGTTCAACCGAGTCTGGTCAGATGGTCAAACAGCTGCGATGCGGTTCGGAGAGCATCGCTCGAACGAGAGTTGTCACGTGAGTCTTCGCACGGCCGAGTACCCGAGGCCCGATCACTTCCTGCTCCATGTGAGCGACACGCACCTCCTCGCCGGCGGGGGGAGCCTCTACGACAGTGTCGACAGCGAGACGCACCTGCGTCACCTGTTCGCCGAGTTCGAGGCGTCCGGCGGTCGGCCCGAAGCGATCGTCTTCACGGGTGACCTCGCCGACAAGGGCGAACCCGACGCGTACGACCGCATCCGCTCGATCGTCGAGCCGGTCGCCGAGCGCCTCGGATCGCAGATCATCTGGGTGATGGGCAACCACGACGACCGCCAGGCGTTCCGGGCCGGGCTGTTCGGTGAGGTGCCGACCACCCGACCGGTCGACCGCGTCTACGACGTCAACGGCCTCCGCGTCATCACCCTCGACTCGAGCGTCCCCGGGCGCCACCACGGTGAGGTGTCGGACGAGCAGCTCGACTGGCTCGCCGAGGAGCTTTCGACGAAGGCGCCTCACGGCACGATCCTCGCGATGCACCACCCGCCCGTCCCGAGCGTGCTCGACCTCGCCGTGAGCGTCGAGCTGCGCGACCAGGCGAAGCTCGCCGAAGTGCTCGAGGGGTCCGACGTCCGGAGCATCATCGCCGGGCACCTGCACTACTCGTCGACCGCGACCTTCGCGGGCATCCCGGTGTCGGTCGCGTCGGCCACGTGCTACACGCAGGACCTCAACGTGCCCGTCGGCGGGACGCGTGGTCGCGACGGCGCGCGGGCGTTCAACCTCGTCCACGTCTACGGCAAGACGGTCCTGCACTCGGTGGTGCCGCTGGGGGAGACCCCGCCGCTGCACTACATCGACGCCGAGGAGAGTGCGCGCCTGCTCGCTCGCGACGGCATCGAGCTGCCCGTGTCGGACACGGTGCCGGTGCAGCCGGAGCCGCCGCTGACGATGCCGATCGGCGTCCTCGTCTGACGACGACCGATCCCTGAGCTTGCTTCGGGTCCCTGAGCCTGTCGAAGGGCCGCACCGCGGCAGGGTACCGCAACCCGGCGGGTCCGCCGTTCCGGGAGCCTCCCCGGTCGGACGCGCCTATCGTGGACGGATGACCTCCCCAGAAGCACCCCGCACCGCACTCGTCGTCGGCGCCAGCGGCATCACCGGTTCCGCGATCGTGTCGCAGCTCCTCGAGGACGGCGGCTGGCGGATCCTCGCCCTCTCTCGCCGCGCGCCCGCGGCCCACCCGCAGGTCGAACACGTCGCGGCCGACCTCCGGGACGCGGACGACCTCGCGCACGCCCTCGGCGGCACCGGTGTCACCCACGTCTTCTTCACCGCCTGGTCGCGTCAGGACACCGAGGCCGAGAACATCCGGGTCAACGGCGGCATGGTCCGCGACCTGCTCGCCGCCCTCGCCGCCGAGCCCGTTCAGCACGTCGCCCTGGTCACCGGCCTCAAGCACTACCTCGGCCCGTTCGAGGCCTACGCGGCGGGAGAGATGCCCGACACCCCGTTCCACGAGGACGAGGAGCGACTCGACACGCCCAACTTCTACTACGAGCAGGAGGACGAGCTCTTCGCCGCGGCTGCGCGAGCGGGCTTCACCTGGTCGGTGCACCGTTCCCACACCGTGATCGGACATGCGGTGGGCAACGCGATGAACATGGCGTCCACGCTCGCGGTGCAGGCGGCGCTCTGCAAGCGACTCGACCGACCGTTCGTGTTCCCCGGTTCCGAGACCCAGTGGAACGGCCTCACCGACATGACCGACGCCGGACTCCTCGCCGAGCAGATGCTGTGGGCGGCGACTTCACCGGCCGGTGCGGACGAGGCGTTCAACATCGTCAACGGCGACGTCTTCCGCTGGCGCTGGATGTGGCCGCGCCTGGCGGCGCACCTCGGCGTCGAGCCGGAGGGTTTCGACACCGCGCCGCGTCCGCTCGAGCAGCAGATGGCGGGCGTCGAGGGCACCTGGGCCGAGGTGGTGGCCGAACACGGTCTCGTCGAGGCCGACCTCTCCCGCGTGGCGTCGTGGTGGCACACCGACGGCGACCTCGGCCGGGACATCGAGGTCGTCACCGACATGAGCAAGAGTCGACTCGCTGGCTTCACCGGCTACCGGCGGACGCTGGACGCCTTCTCCGCGATCTTCGACCGACTCCGCGCAGAGCGCATCGTCCCGTAGCGGTCTCGGAGCTCCACTCCGGTCCCTGAGCCTGTCGAAGGGCGGTCAGCTGAGCTTGGCGGGCTCGATCTCGAGCGCGTTCGGCACGGCCGCCTCGCGCTCCCATGGCGCCGGGAACGGGAAGTACCGCTCGAGGAAGTCGATCACGGCGGTGGTGCGCTGCTCCACCGAGATCTCCGGCCGGCTACCGTCGTTGAGGCAGAACATGTCCTGGTCGCGTCGCTTGAGGAGTCGCTCCATCTGCCCGAGCGACTGTTTGAGCGTCGTCTCGATGTAGCGGACCTTCGCCTGGGTCTGCTGGACCGCGCGACCCGTCATGAGGCCGTAGTAGTGGTAGAACGAGTTGGTCACCGAGATGTTGTCCGCAGCGCGGAAGGCGCTGTGGGCGGTCGCGCGGAACTCCTCGGCGAACTCCCGCTCCATCTCCGCCATGATGCTCCGGCGGAGGGGGGCGGCGCAGTGCTCGAGGTGGCGGGTGGTGACGCGTCCGAAGCGCTCGTGCAGGAGCCGACGGTTCACGCGGGCCGCGTTCTCGAAGCCGCTGCGCGAGGGGTCGTTCGCCCCGAGGCCGATACGGGTGGTCGCCTCCACGAACTTGCTGATGCCGCCCGGTGAGAAGAACAGTTCGGGACTGATCGGTCGCCCGAGGAACATGTCGTCGTTGGAGTAGAGGAAGTGCTCCGACAGCCCCTCGATGCGGTGGAGCTGGCTCTCGACGGCCATGGAGTTGTGCGTCGGCAGGGCGTCGAGGTCGCGGAAGAACTCCTCGCTGCGCACGATGGTGACCTTCGGGTGCTCCGCCAGCCATTCGGGCGCGGGGGAGTCGGTCGCGATGAAGATGCGTCGGATCCACGGGGCGAAGGTGTGCACGCTGCGGAGGGCGTACTTGAGCTCGTTGATCTGGCGGAAACGGGCGTCGGAGTCGTCGCCGTCGCCGACGACGTAGCTCTGCATCCGCTTGGCGCGGGCGCGCTGGAACTCCTCGGAGGAGCCGTCCACCCACGAGAAGACGAGGTCGATGTCGAAGGTGACGTCGCTCGCGAGCGCGCCGAACATGTGCTCGAGCGTCCGCCAGCTGCGGCCGTAGCGTTCGACGGTCGTCTCGACGGCCTCCGTCCGCGGCATGTACGTCCGCATGAGGACGTTCTCCACGGGCGCGGTGATCTCCTCGTCGCCGAAGCGCCAGAGTTCGAGCTGCAGGGCGGTCTCCATGCCGTAGCGGAGGCGACCGAGCGGTTCGATGCGCGGCCGGTACAGCCGGAACACCTCGGCCTTGCGGGCACCGGTGAGCAGGCCGTCGGAGAGGAGGTGCGGATCGCCGGCCGGCTTCATCGTCGACATGCGTGCTTTGAGCGGCACGCTGTAGAAGGGCTCGTCGGCGAACGCCTCCGCGAGTGCGGTCTGCAGGCGCTTGCGCAGGGAGCGGTCGACGACGATGACCGGGCGGTCGTGCTCGCCCCGGATGAGGAGGTACTCGATCTCGGCCGCATCGAGCACGTCGGCGACGGCGAGCAGGTCCTCCACCATCGACTGCTGTGGGGTCAGGTGACCGTTGATGAGGGTGTAGACGCCCTTGCGCTGCACGACGTCCGGTCGGTCGAAGCGCTGGGACCGTGAACTTCCGGTCACGAGGACGAGTTCAGGGGCGGTGGTGAACGGGAGTTCCGGCGGAATCGGGTCCTTCACGGTACTGGTGAAGGCCGTCGGTGCCTGAGTGCCGACGGTTGGCCGCTGGTCGTCGAGTTCGTTCGTGATCGTGTCCGCCTCTGGTCTGCTGGGGAGTGGGTTCCTCGTTATTGTACGGCCGTCGCCCAGGAGCGCTCGCGGCTTGACGGCGACGGGGTCGCGGGCGGCGTCCGGGTACGATTGACCCCATGGTGAGCGTGGCGGAATCCTTGGTGCGCCTGCAGGACCTGGCCTCGTCGCCCGTGGTCGCTCGGGTGGCGTCGGCGTTCGCCGAAGCCGGGTACGAACTGGCCCTCGTCGGCGGACCGGTCCGCGATGCGATGCTCGGTCGCACGGTGAGCGACCTCGACTTCACGTCGAACGCCTCGCCCGACCAGATCCTCGCGGTCCTCAAGCCGATGGCGAGCGTCTGGTGGGACGTCGGCCGCGACTTCGGCACGATCGGCGCGAAGGTCACCGTCATCGACGACGACGGCGTCGAGCACGCCGACACGGTCGAGATCACCACCTATCGGGCCGATGCCTACGACGGCGTGACCCGCAAGCCGGTCGTCGCGTTCGGCGACACCCTCGAAGACGACCTGCGTCGGCGCGACTTCACCGTCAACTCGATGGCGCTCCGCATCCCCGAGATCACCCTCGTCGACCCGTCCGGCGGCGTCGAGGACCTCGTCGCCCACCTGCTGCGGACGCCGAGCTCGCCCGAGGTGTCCTTCGGCGACGACCCGTTGCGCATGCTCCGGGCCGCGCGGTTCACTTCGCAACTCGGCTTCCGGCCGACCGACGACGTGATCGAGGCGATGGAGGAGCGTCGCGAGACCATCTCGATCGTGAGCCCCGAGCGCGTCCAGGCCGAGCTCGGCAAACTGCTCGCGACCGACCACCCGCGCGCGGGCCTCGAGCTGCTCGTCGACACCGGCATCGCCGACCTCGTGCTGCCCGAGCTGCCGGCACTCCGGCTGGAGCCCGACGAGCACCATCACCACAAGGACGTCTACCAGCACTCGCTCACGGTGCTGGAGCAGGCGATCGGCTACGAGCACTCGCGACACCCCGGTGAGGCGCCCGACCTCGTCCTGCGTTGGGCCGCGTTGCTCCACGACATCGGCAAGCCGGCGACGAAGAAGACCGGACCAGGCGCAGCCGTCACCTTCTACCACCACGACCTCGTGGGGGCGAAGCTGGCCAAGAAGCGCCTCACCGCGCTCCGGTACGACGGCGACACGATCAAGAGCGTCGCGCGGCTCGTCGAACTGCACATGCGGTTCTTCGGCTACTCGGAGGGCGTCTGGGCCGACTCCGCGGTGCGGCGCTACGTCCGCGACGCCGGTCCGCTGCTCGAGCGACTGCACATGCTCGTCCGTGCCGATGTCACGACCCGCAACCGGCGCAAGGCCGACCGCCTCGGCTTCGCCTACGACGACCTCGAGCAGCGCATCGTCGAGCTCCAGGAGCAGGAGGAGCTCGAGTCCGTCCGGCCCGACCTCGACGGCAACCGCATCCAGGAGGTGCTGGGCATCGCACCCGGTCGCGAGGTCGGCGAGGCGTACCGCTGGCTGCTGGAACTGCGTCTCGACGAGGGCCCGCTCGGCGAGGAGGAGGCGACCCGTCGCCTCCTCGACTGGTGGTCCTCCCGGTGACGCCCCCACCTGCCCGCGAACTGTCACGAACGCACAGTCCGACGGCGTCACACTGACCGTTTCTGACAGCTCGCGGGCGTTCAGACTGAACTGCTAGCCTCCCTGAGGTTCACGGAACGAAGGATCCTCATGCTCAAGAGACACGCCGCCCTCGCGATCGCGGCCGCCTCCGCCCTGATGCTGAGCGGTTGCGCAGCCGGATCCACGGAGCGCACGACGGTCACCGTGCGCGTCTGGGATTCCGCCGTCGCCGACGCCTATGAGACCTCGTTCGCCGCCTTCGAGCGCGAGAACCCCGACATCCGCGTCCGCGTCGACGTCGTCGAATGGGCCGACTACTGGACGAAGCTCCGCACCGACGTCGCGGCGGACAGCGCTCCAGACGTCTTCTGGTTGAACAACTCCTATCTCGCCGGGTACGCGGACAGCGGGAGCGTGCTCGACGTCGGGCAGACGCTCGGCAAGGACGCCTCGAAGGACTGGGCACCGAGCGTGGTCAGCCAGTTCACCCGGAACGACAAGCTCTGGGCCGTTCCGCAGCTGTCCGACGCCGGTATCGCGGTCTACTACAACGCCGACCTCCTCGACGCGGCCGGCGTGAAGCCCGCCGAACTCGGGGAGGCGACCTGGTCGCCCGATGCGACGAAGGACACCTTCCTGCCCCTGGCGAAGAAGCTGACGAAGGACGCGGCCGGGGTCTCGGCCGACCAGCCCGGCTTCAACCCCGGGGCGCCCGCGACCTACGGCACCGGCCTCGGGTACGACCTGCAGGCCGTGCTGCTGCCGTTCATCGGCTCGAACGGCGGGAAGTACCAGGACGGCGACGACTTCGCGTTCAACGACCCGAAGACGAGCGAGTCCGTGAGCTACCTCGTGAACGCGATCAACGGCACCAAGGTCGCCCCGCCGGCCGCCTCCACGAACGCCGACGGTGACTTCGCCCGCGACGCCTTCATCCAGGGCAAGGTCGCGATGTTCCAGTCGGGGCTCTACAGCCTGAAGGCCGTGCACGACGGCGCCGACTTCCGCTGGGGTGTCGCCGAGCTCCCGGCCGGCCCGCGGGCAAGGTCAGCGTCACGAACGGGATCGCCGCAGCGGGCAACGCGGCCACCAAGCACCCCGACCAGGTGAAGAAGGTGCTCGCCTGGCTGGGCAGTTCCGAGGGTAACGCGCCCGTCGGTGCATCCGGCTCGGCGGTCCCGGCCGTCACCGCCGCTCAGCAGCAGTACTTCGACTACTGGAAGGGCCAGGACGTCGACGTTCAGCCCTTCTTCGACGTGATCGCCGACGACGCGAAGACCATCGCACCGCCGACGGGTGCCGGGTATGCGAAGGGACTCGCCGCCTACGACCCGATCTTCAAGGAGATCTTCGCCGGCACGACGCCCGTCGCCGACGGCCTCAAGAAGGCGCAGGAGGCGGCCAACGCCGCCATCAACGACTGAGTCGGCACCGGGCCGGGCGCACGTCGAGCGCTTCCGAGTCCTGACGGGTCACCGCGCCCGAGGGCTCACACCGGTTCGACGACCGCTCCGTCGCTTGCAGCAGCGCGGGCGTCTCCGGCCAGTCGTTCGCTGACCCGCCCGTACCCGGAACCGATGTGCCGCTCGATGGTCTCGTCGATCGCACCCGAACGCCGTTCGACGAGCAGGTCGAGGAGTTCGGTGTGCTCCTGCACGATGATGCTGTGGTAGTCGTCCACCTTCACACGCCGGGTGAGCAGGAAGAGCGCGACCTGCCACTTGATGGCCTGCCAGGCGGTGTAGAGCCGTGAGTGGTCGGCCAGGAGGAACACCTGGTCGTGGAAGTCGATGTCGAGTCGGACGAGCTTCGCCTTCTGGTCCGTCTCCACGGCGACACGCATCTCCTCGATGATCGCGCGCATGGCCGCGACCTCGTCGTCGCCGGTGCGTTCGATCGCACGCGACCAGGCGAGCCGTTCGAGGGCGGTGCGGAGCGTGGACAACTCGAGGAAGTCCTGTGGTGACAGCGTGACGACCGACGCTCCCTTGTACGGGAGAGACACGACGAGCCCCTCCTGCTCGAGGTGGAGGAGGGCTTCTCGCACCGGGGCGCGGCTGACGCCGAGGGTGGTCGACAGATTGACCTCGCTGAGGCGTTCACCTTGGACGAGGCGACCCTCGAGGATCGCCTCCCGCAGCTCGTTGACCGCGGCTCCTGTCAAGCCGGTTCGTTCGAGAGTTTCCATGCCCGAATCCTAGCTCAAACGAATCGGTGTTGTCGATTGTCGACAGTGTGCAGTCTGTGATATCGTCCACCAACAGCACACGAACGTTCCGTCGGCGGCTCGCTTCCTCAGGAGGTCCGGCACAACCCTGACAGGAGAACTCAGTGAAGAAATCACTGCGAGGCGCGCTGCTCGGAGCAGCGCTCGCGGTCGCTCTGACGGCGTGCAGCGCTGGCGGTGCCGGCGGCGGCAGCACCTCCGCCACTGGTGGCGACCCCAAGTACGGCGGCACGATCACCACGGCCGCGGCGTCCGACCCCGAGACCTTCGACCCGGCCGTCTGCACGGGAGCGACGTGTTGGAACATGATGCGGATGATGTTCGACCGCATGTACGACTACGACCGCGACACCAGCGAGCTGAAGCTCCAGGCGGCCGAGTCGTTCCCGGAGGTCAGCGACGACGGGCTCACCTACACGATGAAGCTCAAGGAGGGGCTCACCTTCAGCAACGGCGACCCGCTCACGGCCAAGGACGTCGCCTACTCCTACGCCCGGGTCCTCGACCCCGCGACGAAGGCGGGTCTCGCCGAGTTCTGGCGCGGTATCGCCGGCGCCGAGGAATACGCCGCGAACCCGACCGGACTCCCGAGCGGCATCGAGGTCGTCGACGATCAGACCCTCAAGATCACGCTGACGACGCCCAACTCCTCGTTCAAGTACATCCTCGCCATGCCCGCGGGCTCGATCATCCCCGAGGGCAGCGGCGGCACCGTCGCGACCGAGCCCGTCGGCTCCGGGCCGTTCACGCTGAACACCTTCAGCGCCGGCAAGGAGATCACGCTCGACCGCAACGCCGACTACTGGGACTCCCCGCGTCCGTACGTCGACCACATCCGCATGATCCTCGGTGTCGACCCCGACAACCAGGTGCTCATGCTGCAGAAGGGCGACATCGACCTGATGGGCAGCCCGATCCCGCCCGCAAAGTTCATCCAGGTGACCTCGGATCCGAAGCTCAAGGATCAGCTCGTCGAGATCGAGAAGCCGAGCACCTACTACCTCACGATGAACGTCAACACCGCCCCCTTCGACAACCCGAAGGTGCGTGAGGCCGTCTCCCTCGCCTTCGACCGGAAGGCGCTGCTCAAGCTCGTCAACGGCCAGGGCTCTGCGGCGACCGAGTTCATCCCACCGAAGGTCCTCGGCTACACGGGCGACGAGATGACCCACGAACAGGACGTCGAGAAGGCCAAGCAGCTGCTGGCGGAGGCCGGGTTCGCGGACGGCATCACGACCGACATGTACGCCTGGAACGTCCCGCCCTTCTCGGCCCTGGCGCCGCAGATGCAGCAGGACCTCAAGGCCATCGGCATCGACGTCAACCTCCAGACGCTGGCCCCGAACACCTTCAGCGAGTTGGCGGGAGCCGGCAAGGCGCCGCTCGCCCTCACCTTCTGGGTGGCCGACTACCCCGAGGGCTCGGACTTCCTGCAGGCGCTCATGTCGTGCGCCTCGGCGGTCCCGCAGGGCCACAACTACGCGTACTACTGCAACCCGGAGATGGACGACCTCGTCGCCCAGGCGCTCGCCGAGACCGACCCGGATGCGGCGACCGCGAAGTACGAGGAGGCGTCGAAGCTCATGCTCGCCGACAACCCGATCGTGCCGCTGTACTTCGGTACCAAGACCGAGCTCCACAGCACCGGCATCGAGGGGTACTTCCCGCAGCCGATCTGGGGCTGGGACATGGCCGAGTACTGGAAGTCCGACGGCACCGCCAAGCGGTAGCCACCGGATACGCATCACCCGGCGCACCGGCGCGCCACCCGCATCACCGCACCACGGAACCCGAACCGCGGGTGGTCCCTCGACGGACCACCCGCGGCGCCCCCACCGAAAGGACGCGACATGAGTGCGCTGCTCGACGTCTCCAACCTCGTGGTCGACTTCCCGACCTCCTCGGGGGACCCCTTCCACGCCGTCGACGGCGTCTCGTTCCAGGTGTCCGCGGGTGAGCGCGTCGGCATCGTGGGGGAGTCGGGTTCCGGCAAGTCCCTGACGTCGCAGGCCGTGATGCGGCTCGTGTCGGACCCCGGTGTGATCGCCGGCGGATCGGTGCGGTTCGGCGGGGAGGACGTCCTCGCCTACTCCGACCGGGCGCTGCAGCAGTGGCGCGGTTCGCAGGTCGCGATGGTCTTCCAGGACCCCATGTCGAGCCTCAACCCGCTCATGCGGGTCGGCCGGCAGATCACGGAGTCGCTCGAGACGCACCTGGGCATGGGCCGCGTCGCCGCTCGCGCCCGCGCCGTCGACCTGCTGCGCCGCGTCGGGATCCCCGACGCGGAGGCGCGCATGAACGACTTCCCCGGGGCGTTCTCCGGCGGGATGCGGCAGCGCGTCTGCATCGCCATCGCGACCGCCTGCTCACCGAAGCTGCTGATCGCGGACGAGCCGACCACGGCGCTCGACGTGACCGTGCAGGCCCAGGTGCTCGACCTGCTCGACGACATGGTCTCCGAGCAGGACACGGGCGTCATCCTCATCAGCCACGACCTCGGTGTCATCTCCAGCTTCTGCGACCGCATCCTCGTCATGTACGCGGGGCGCATCGTGGAGGAGGGCACGGCCGAGCAGATCGTCGGCGACCCGCAGCACCCGTACACGCACGCGCTGCTCGGCTCCATCCTCAAGTTGTCCGAGCCGATCCCGCCGCGGCTCCGCACCATCTCCGGGGCGCCACCGACGGCCGGCCGTCGGCCGAGCGGTTGCGCGTTCGCGCCGCGTTGCCCAGCAGCCGTCGACGCGTGTCTCACGAACGACCCGGCGCTCGTCCAGGCACCGCTCGGCGGTGTCGGGCAGCGGGTCGCGTGCGGCGTCGTCGCACCGGAGGCCTTCGTGGTCGAGCAGGAGTCGGCCGCATGAGCCGGCTCGACGGTTCGGACCTCGTCAACGGTCCCAGCAGCCGCTCGCGGGCCGGCGAGGCGCTGCTCGAGGTGCGGGACCTCGAGGTCACGTTCCGCCGCTCCGGTGGTATCGGTCGACGGGCGTCCCGCGTCCCCGCCGTGCAGGGCGTCAGTTTCCAGCTCCGTGCCGGCGAGACCCTCGGCATCGCCGGCGAGTCGGGCTCCGGGAAGAGCACCATCGCCAGGACGCTCATGGGCATCAACCAGGCCTCCGCCGGCAGCATGCGGCTGAACGGTGAGAACGTGGGAGCGCTGCGAGGACGTCGGCTCGCGGAGTACCGCCGCACGATGCAGATGATCTTCCAAGACCCCTACGACTCGCTCGACCCGCGGATGAAGGTGGGGGAGACCCTGCTCGAGGCGATCTCGCTCCGGACCACCAAGCCGACCGACCCGAGGCGGGCGGTCGAGGGCATCCTCGACCAGGTGGGCCTGTCGCGGAGCTTCATCGATCGGCGTCCGCGCGAGTTGTCCGGCGGACAGCGGCAACGCGTGTCGATCGCTCGCGCGCTCTGCGTCGATCCGCGCCTCATCCTCTGCGACGAGGCCGTCTCCGCGCTCGACGTCTCGGTCCGGGCGCAGGTGCTCAATCTGCTCAAGGACCTGCAGGAGGAGCTCGGTCTCGCGTACCTCTTCATCTCGCACGATCTGTCCACCCTCCGGTTCATGGCGGACCACGTCGGCATCATGTACCTCGGACGTCTGGTCGAGATCGGGACGCGCGACGAGATCTTCGAGAACCCGCAGCATCCGTACACGAGAGCCCTGCTGTCGGCGGTGCCGGAGCCGATCGTCCGCGATCGTTCGACCCGCCTGCCGCGCGTCCGTCTCACGGGCGAACCGCCGAGCGCCGCGAACCCGCCGAGCGGGTGCAGCTTCCACCCGCGGTGTCCGATGGCCCAGGAGGTCTGCCGGACCGTCGCGCCGCCGCTGCGGACCACGACATCGGGGCAGGACGCGGCGTGCCACTTCGCGGATCCCGTCCTGGTCCCGGAACCCGCTCGGATCGGAGCCGACGCATGAGTGAAGCACTGCCTCCCGTCATCGGCCAGGGTGTCGACCTGGCGGCGACCGACGATGACCGACCGATGCGCGCCCGCGAGGTGCTGCGCAGTCTCCGACGCGACCCCGCGGCGTTCGTGTCGCTCATCGTGCTGCTCCTCATCGCGCTCATCGCGGTGCTGGCTCCGCTCATCACGCCCCACGACCCGTTGCAGACCTACAACGACATCGGACTCGGGCCGCAGGGGCAGCCGCTCCCGCCCGGGACGCCCGGGTTCCTCCTGGGGACCGATGCGCTCGGTCGCGACGTGCTCTCGCGGCTCATCTCGGGCACGCAGGTGTCCCTCGTGATCGGGATCGTGGCCAACGGACTCGCGACGATCGTCGGGGTGACGGTCGGGGTGATCGCCGGCTACTTCGGCGGCATCGTCGAGGCGGTGCTCATGCGCATCACCGACGTCGTCATCTCCTTCCCGATCCTCCTGCTCTGCACGGCCCTCATCGCGGTCACGACCCGGAGTACCACGAACGTCATCATCGTCATCGCCCTCATCTACTGGACGACGCTCGCCCGCATCATCCGCGGCATGGTCATCTCCCTGAAGCACCGCGAGTTCGTCGTCGCGACCAGGACGCTCGGTGTCGGGCACCTCCGCATCATGTGGAAGCACATCATCCCGCACCTGCTGCCGGCGATCATCGTGTACGCCACGCTCGGCGTCGCCTCCTCGATCCTCATCGAGAGCGCCCTGTCGTTCCTCGGCATCGGTGTCCCGATCCCGCAGGCCTCGTGGGGGCAGATGATCTCCGACGGGAGCACCTACTTCCAGATCGCCCCCTGGATGCTCTTCATCCCCGGCATCTGCCTGATCGTGACGGTGATGGCGTTCAACCTCGTCGGCGACTGGTTGTCCGAGATGCTCGACTCAGCTGCACCGATGGCGAGGTAGACCGTGTTCTGGTGGCTTGCACGACGACTCGGCCAGATGGCCCTCGTCCTCTTCGGGGTGGTCAGCCTCGCGTTCCTCCTCGTCTACGCCGTCCCCGCGGACCCGGCGGCGACCCTCGCCGGGCCGAACGCGAGTGCCGAGACGATCGCATCCATCCGCGCACAGCTCGGCCTCGACGCCCCGCTGTGGGAGCAGTACCTCGGGTTCATCGGCCGGCTCCTGAGCGGCGATCTCGGCACCTCGTACGTCCTGCGGGAGACGAGTGTGTTCGAGCGGATCGTCTCCGCTCTGCCGACGACGGTCCTCGTAGCGATCGGCGGGCTCGTCTGGCAGATCATCCTCGGTGTCCCGGCCGGCATCTACGCCGCCTACCGTCGCGGTGGCTGGGTCGACCGCACGGTGACCTTCGTCTCGCTGATCGGACTGTCGGCGCCGTCGTTCTGGCTCGGCCTGCTCCTCATCTACTACTTCGCGTTCAGTTGGGGACTGTTCCCGCTCAACGGGCTCGGTGACCCGATCATCTGGTACCTCGTGCTCCCGACCTTCACGCTCGGGTCGGGCGGCGGTGCCTGGTACGCCCGCATGACGCGGACGAACATGATCGAGACGCTCGACTCGCCGTTCGTCCGGATGGCCAGGGCGAAGGGCATGCCCGAGCGGACCATCCTCTGGCGCCACTGCTTCCGGCACGTCGCGATCCCGCTCGTCACGATGATCGGACTCGACTTCGGATACTTCCTCGGAGGCGTCGTGATCGTCGAGACCGTGTTCGGACTGAACGGCATCGGCCGGCTCGCCTTCGACGCGATCTCCAACCTCGACACCCCGATGATCGTCGGCACCGTGCTCTTCTCGGCCCTCTTCATCGTGGTCGTCAACTTCATCGTCGACCTCCTCTACTCCGTCATCGACCCACGCGTCCGCCTGCAGCGCGCGTGACCTGAACCTCCGACCGATCCCACCACCGTCCGCGCATCGCACGATGCCGGCACCCGCAGAAGGAGAACCACCATGTCCGAGTCCGATCGCAAGCTCCGAGTCGCCGTCGTCGGTGCCGGCCGCTGGGCCGTCCGCTCCCACATCCCCGGCTGGCAGCGCGACCCGCGTGTCGAGGTCGTCGCGCTCGCCGAGATCGACGAGGAGGCGCTCGCGTCGGCGGCCGCGGAGTTCGGCGTCGAGCGTGCCGTGACCGACTACCGCGAACTGATCGACGACCCCGAAATCGACGTCATCGACGTCGCGACCGGCAACGCCATGCACTTCGAGATCTCCATGGCGGCCATCGCGGCGGGCAAGCACGTCCTCTGCGAGAAGCCCGTCAACAGCGACTACACCGAGACCCGGCGCGCCGCGGCGCTCGCCGCCGAGCGTGGCGTCAAGACGAAGCTGGGCTTCACCTTCCGCTTCGCCCCCGCCATCCAGTACGCGAAGCACCTCATCGACCAGGGGTTCATCGGCGAGCCCTACATCTTCAACGGCTACGAGCAGAACAGCCAGTGGATCGATCCGAAGACGCCGCTGCGTCAGGTGGACCCGGACGCCGACCCCGAGGTCATCGCCGTCTCCTCCATCGAGGGCTACGGCGCGCCGATCATCGACATCATGCACTGGTGGCTCGACGCGCCCATGACGAGCGTCGTCGGGACGATGCGCAACTTCGTCCCGGAGCGGATGGTCCGCGACACGGGCGCGATGCAGCGGATGAACATCGACGACGGCGACATGTGGATCGCCGAGTTCGAGCAGGGCCGTCTGGCGTCGATCCAGTCGTCCTACGTCACCGTCGGCAACTTCCCCGGCATCGAGGCCCGCATCTACGGTTCGGAGGGCGCGATCATCGTCCGCCTCGTCGAGGAGGCGGGTATCTGCCAGACGATCAAGGTCGCGAAGAAGGACCAGGTCGAATTCGAGGAGCTCGAGATCCCCCAGGAGTTCTTCCCCGAGGGTGGGGCGTCCACCGAGCCCTGGCCGTTCCTCTTCTACTCGAACCTCTGCAAGGACTTCGCCACCGAGATCCTCTCCGGTGAGGACTTCAACCAGGGCAACTTCGACCAGGGCGCGCTCGTCCAGGAGACGATCAACGCGTTCGAGCTGTCCTTCCGCACCCGCGCCTGGTGCGACTTCCCCCTCGCGCTCGCCCCGTCGGACGCGAACGACGCCGAGGCGGCCCGCGCGTGACGAGCGCCGACACGGTCGCGCCGCTCGCCGCGGTGGACGCCGCGGCCCACGCCTGGGGTGAACTCGCGGACGATGGGACCGCGGCGACCATGCTCACCAGGGTGCTCGCCGCCCTGGACGTCCCGGGGGTCGGCTACGCCGATGCGCGACTCATCGAGGCCGAGGAGGTGCGCCTCTACTCCACCCTCGAGTCCGGTCTGGACGAGCGGATCGAGCACAACCTCGGCGTCGGTGTCCGGGTGCTGTTCAACGGCAGTTGGGGGTTCGCCTCCGTGCCGATCGACGACGCCGACGACCTCACGCTCGCCGCGCACCGGGCGCTCGCCAACGCGCGGAACGCCGACCGGGTGTCCGACGCGTACCGCACCGAGCTGCCACCGATGCCGGCGGTGAGCGGTCGGTACGCGACCGACGTCGTGCTCGACCCCTTCGCGGTGTCGGCGTCGACGCGGCAGGCGCTGCTCGGCGACATCCTGAGCGCGGCCAGCGCGCCCGTCGAAGTCGTCATGGCGCAGGCCGGCCTGAATGCGAAACGGCAGCATCGGCACTTCGCCAACACCGAGGGCTCGATGCAGCACCAGCACCTCATCGAGAGCGGGGCTATGGCGCTCGTGAACGCGGTCGGCAACGGCACGATGCAGCGTCGATCCTTCCCGAACTCGTTCCACGGCAACACCGCGCAGGCGGGATGGGAGTACGTGGAGGGGCTCCGGATGGTCGAGGAGGCCGACCGGATCGGACGCGAGGCCGTCGAACTGCTGACCGCGCCGCTCGCGCCGCAGGGCACGGCCGACGTCATCATCGGGCCCGCCCAGATGGCGCTGCAGATCCACGAGTCGACGGGTCACGCCCTGGAACTCGACCGGATCCTCGGTGACGAGGCGAACTACGCCGGCACCTCCTTCATCGGACCCGATGCGGTCGGTTCGCTCCGCTACGGTTCCGAGGCGGTGAACATCACGTCCGACCCGACGGTGCCCGGCACGCGGGGTTCCTTCGCGTTCGACGACGAGGGTGTCCCGGCCTCCCGGCAACCGCTGATCTCGGAGGGGATCATCCGCAACTTCCTCTCCACGCGGGACTCCGCCGCCCGGATCGGGGTGCCGTCGATCGGGGCCGCGCGCTCCGACGGGTGGGGGTACACCCCGGTCTGCTTCGCGACGAACGTGTTCCTCGAGCCCGGCAGCGGGTCGACCGAGGAACTCCAGGAGCGTCTCGGGGACGGGTACTACATCGACGACAACCGCAGCTGGTCGATCGACGAGCGGCGTCACAACTTCCAGTTCGGCACCGAGGTGGCGTACGAGGTGAAGAACGGCCGTCGGGGTCGCCTCCTCCGCGGCTTCTCCTACGGCGGTACGACGCCCGAGTTCTGGCAGTCCGTCGAAGCGGTCGCGGGACCGGAGGAGTTCAAGGCCTTCGGCATGCCCTGCGGCAAGGGCGAACCCAAGCAATGGGGGTTCCTCGGGCACGGCGCCTCGCCGACGCTCGTGCGGAACCTCCGGATCGGAGTGGACCGATGAGTGACACCGACAGCACCACCACGACCGCCTTCGGGCCCGTCGTCGGCGGTGAGCGGGCCGCCGAAGCGCTCGAGGCCGCCCTCCGCGACGCCCCGGCCGACCGCATCGAGGCGTTCCTCACCGGGCGGCGCGGCGACTTCACCCGCTTCGCCGGCCGCCGGGTGCATCAGAGTCAGGCCATCGACGAGGTGCAGATCATGGTCCGCGCCGAGGTCGACGGGCGGGCGTCGCTCGCTGCGGCCAGCTCGATCTCCGGGCTCGGCCGGGCGGTCGCGAACGCCAGCGCCGCCGCGCGCGAACAGGCCAGGCAGGGGCTCCCCGCCGCGCCACCGCGAGCCGAACCGGGCCCTGTCGACGAGCCGGTCGTGTCGGGTCGCACCGCGTCCGGCGCCCTGCTCTGGGGCGAGGACACGGCGGCCTGGGACGTCGGCGAGCACGTCGCCCTCGCCGACCGGGCGATGGCGGAGGCCGATCGCGCCGGTGGTGTGGCCGCAGGCATGTTCGGCCGGGCGGTCACGGAGGTCGCCTTCCACGACCGCGAGCGCGGGACCTCCCGGTACGCCGCGGCGACCGAGGCGCAGGGTTCCCTGACCGTCCGCATCGACGACGGTTCCTCCCACTGGAAGGACCTCTCCCGGTCGTCGGACCGCCTGCTGGCGGCGGAGTCCGTCGAGCGGACGCTCTCGGAGGCGTCCGCCGCCCGGGGTCGCGCCCCGCTCGCCCCCGGCGAGTACGACGTCGTGCTCGGGGCGCTCGCCGCCGGAGAGTTCCTCGACTTCTTCGGCGCCTTCGGGTTCACGGGCGGAGCCCTCGCCTCGGGATTCGGCACGGCCGCGACCCGCGCCGGGGAGCAGGCGGCCTCGTCGCTCGTCTCGGTGCACGACGACGCGACGGCCGACCTCGGACTGCCGTTCCCGTTCGACTTCCAGGGCACCACGAAGCGCGACGTCCCGTTCCTCGACCACGGCCGGGTCGCGGAGGTCGTCACCGACCGGGAGACCGCCTTCGCGCTCGGGACGGCATCGACCGGCAACTTCCACATCGCCCGGGAGGAGGCGCCCCATGCGATCCCGATGAACGTCATCCTCCGTGCAGCCGACACGACCGAGCTCGACCTCATCGCGGGCGTCGAGCGCGGGGTGTACCTGCAGCGCTTCTGGTACACGCGCACCGTCGATCCGGTCCGCTCCACGATCACAGGGGTCACGCGCGACGCGTGCTTCCTCATCGAGAACGGTCGCATCACGCGGCCGGTCGAGTCGCAGCGCTTCACGGTGAGCGTGCTCGACAGTCTCGCGCGGGTCGACGGCGTCGGATCGGTCTCGCTGAGCCAGCCGCTCATGAACGTGTTCAACGGTGCCGCGACCGCGCCACCACTCCGCATCCGCGGCTTCGCCCTCGGCACCGCACCGGCCCCGAAGGGAGCGACGGCATGAGTCTCAGGACCAACGAGGACCGGCTGGTCACGCAGATCCTGACCGGAGAGGTCTGGCCGCCCCAGGCCGACCGTCACGGCTACCGGGTGGATCCCGACGGCCACCCCTTCATCCTGCCCGGCATGGGCGGGGTCACGATGGGCGCGCACGTCGGAGAGGCCGCCACGGGGCACGCGAGCGACCATCTCGAACCCGGGCTGTCGATCCGGCACGCGGGTGCCGAGGCGAACGCCGCACTGCAGTTCCTCAGCTGCGTCGGCAACGTCGTGACCGTGCGCTCGGGGGCGGCGGCAGGAGCCGAGGGTGTCGTCATCGGCCAGCACGCCTACGTCCTCGCCGACTTCGCCGACGGGGCGCTCCGCCAGGTGACGACCGGCGACGCCGTGAGCGTCGAGGCCCGCGGTCAGGGCCTTCGCCTCCTCGACCACCCGGACGTCCGGGTGAAGAACCTGGACCCGCGGCTCCTGCCGCACCTGCCGTTCTCGACGGCGGCCGACGGCACACTCGAGGTCGGCGTCGCCATGCGCGTCCCGGCCGAGGCGGCGGGTGCAGGAGGCGGCATGCTCTCCGAGTTCGCCAACACCGACCTCATGGGCGCCTACCCGGGCCTCAGCGAGGACCTGTCGCTCGGCCTTGAGTCCCTCCGCATCGGCGACATCGTCGTGCTCGAGGACCAGGACCACTCCTACGGACGCGGCTACCGGCCCGGTTGGATCACCATCGGCGTCATCTCCACGGGGGAGTGCCGCCTCTTCGGGCACGGCCCCGGGCCCTCAACCCTGCTGTCGGGACCGGCGTCGGCGTTCACGGTCGTCGACGACCGGGCCGCCAACCTCGGCACCGCGCTCGCCGGCATGGGCCGGGCGACGACCACCACCACGACCACGACGGAGACGGCCGCATGAGCTCGATCATCGCCAACAACCTGCTCGGCTTCGTCGAGCACGCCGGCCTCACCCCCATGGTGTCGTACCGGATCGACCGCGACGGGCACCCCTACGTGCCGATCGGCGACGGCGGGGTCGTCCTCGGCGTGCACCTGGGAGACTCGGTCTTCGCCTCAGACACCGACCACGTCGCACCCGGGGTCACGCTCGTGCACCCGGACGCCGGGTCGCGCTTCGGACTGACGTCCTTCGCCTGCATCGGGAACCGCGCGACCGTCCGGTCCGGCGCGGCGACGGGGGCGACGGGGTCCGTCGTCGGCAAGCGCGGCGAGGCGGGCCGGGTCATCGTCTCCTTCGACGACGAGACGATGGCCGCCCTGCTGCCCGGGGACCGGATCGCGGTGCACGCCATGGGTCAGGGGCTGCGCCGCGAGGACCTGCCCGAGGAGATCGTCCTGCTGAACATCGACCCCGCCCTGCTCGACGCGCTTCCACTGCGCGTCGAGGACGGTGTCGCCGGCTTCGACGTGGTCGGGGTGCTGCCGGGCAAGGTGGCCGGGAACGGTATCGGCCGACCCGCGCACCAGTGGGACGTCGACCTCGCCGTGGTGCCGGAATCGCCCGAACTCGCCGGGGTCGACATGCGGCTCGGGGACCTGTTCGCGGTCGAGCACCTCGACGTCCGCCACAACATGGGGTACCGGCGCGACTGGATCACCGTGGGGATCATCGTCCACGGCGGCTCGCCCATGCCCGGTCACGGTCCCGGATTCGTGCCGATCGCCTGCGGTCCTCGATCGGTCCTCCAGCCCCGGATCGTCAGCGAGGAGGCAGGCGGTGTCCGGCCTGCGCTCACGGCGGAGCGGCTCGCGGCGGTCGCGCCCTGGCCGACCGACTGACCGACCGAAGGAACGCGCGACGCACCGCGCCGCGACCGACGCATCGCCGCACCCGCGGCAGGATGGACCATCATGCAGATCCTCATCGCCAGCCACCTCGAAGCCGAGCACGTCGAGGCGATCCGCGCCTCGCACCCGGACGTCGAGGTGCTCTACGACCCGTCGCTCATCGGCGTCCCGCAGTACGTGGCCGACCACCACGGTCCGACGCCCCGGCTCTCCGCCGCTGAGCAGCAGCGATGGGAGGACATGCTCGCGCGGGCCGAGGTCGCGTTCGACTTCGACTGGCAGGATCCAGCGGCCCTGCCGCAGCGGGCGCCGAACCTGAAGTGGATCCAGGCCACGAGTGCGGGCATCGGTGCGTTCATGCGTCGCACGGGTCTCGACCGGAGCGGCATCGTCGCGACGACGGCCGGTGGCGTGCACGCCGTGCCGCTCGCCGAGTTCGCCCTGACCGGCGCGCTCTTCGTCGTGAAGGGCCTGCCGTACCTGCAGCGTCAGCAGCGCGAGCACCGGTTCGAGCGGTACACCACCCGGCAGCTGGCCGGCATGCGGGTCACCGTCGTCGGCGTCGGCGGCATGGGCTCGAACGTGGTCCGGACCTTCGACGCGATCGGCGCCCGCGTGACCGCGGTTGGTCGTGTGGGCGGGAGCTACGAGCTGCCGGAGGGCGTCGAGCTGAGCGATGTCGACCGGCTCGACGAGGTGCTGCCGACCACGGACGTGCTGGTGCTCTGCACGGCGCTCACCCCCGAGACCGAGAACCTCATCAGTGCGGACCGGATCGCGCTCCTCCCCGAGGGGGCCGCCGTCGTCAACATCTCGCGCGGTCAGGTGATCGACGAGGACGCCCTCATCGAGGCCCTCCGCTCGGGTCGACTCGGCGGTGCCGCCCTCGACGTGTTCCGTGAGGAGCCCCTGCCCGCCGACTCGCCCCTCTGGGACCTCGACAACGTGCTCATCTCACCGCACTCCGCGTCCACGGTGGAGAGCGAGAACGCGACGCTCACCGCGCTCTTCATCGAGAACCTCGCCCGGTACCGCGCGGGGGAGTCGCTGCTCAACCGCTTCGACGCCGACCGGGGCTACTGACCTGTCGACCCACGGTCACCGCTCGCGGATCGCCCGCCAGTCGTGCCGCGCGGCGAAGCGGCCGTCGATGAACACGTCGATGTAGCGTGCGCCACCGTCGATCGGTTCCTGGATGATCACCCGAATCGACACCATGTGTCGTTCCTGCACCCCGACCTCGACGTCGAAGACGTTCGGCATGATGCGCCCCAGATTGCCCCCGCTGTCGGCCGCCAGCCACCCGTCGACCTCGATCGTCACCCGGTTCCGGATGCCGGCGACCCGCACCGTGACGTGATGGGGCTCGCGGACTCCGACGGTGAAACTGAACGAGACGGCCATCCCACCATCAGACCACAGGCGTCGTGCGACGGGCGCTGATCAGGTGCTCGTCCGGTCGGCGCATCGGGCGACGAGCTGGATCTCGACGGGCGCGTCGCCCGGCAGCGCGGCGACGCCCAGCGCAGCACGGACGGGGAGCTCGGCGTCCGGGAACCGTTCGACGACCACGGCGCTCGCCGCGTCGGCGATCTCACTCAGCCGGACGAAGCCGTCGGCCACGGCGAGGTAGACGGTCAGGGAGACCACTCCGGTGAGGAGGGCACCCTCGGGGACGGCCCTCGTAGCGGCAGCGAGCGCCCGTTCGGTCGCGATCCGGGTGGCGGACAGCGCCTGGGCGTCGTCGAGTTCGCGACCGATCCGGCCGGTCGCCACGAGCGCGCCATCGACCCGCGGGGTCATGCCGGCGGTGTGGACGAGCTCGCCGACGAGGCGTGCGACGGAGTATGCGCCGGCCGGCTGGAGCCCCGGGTCGCGAGGCGCGCCGTCGGTCACGCGTCGATACCGGCTGCGGTCGCGAGGCCAGTCAGGCACACGACCATCCGCTCGAGCGCCGCAGCCCACTCCGTCTCGTCGCGGGCGTAGCAGATCCGGAAGTGCCCGCTGCCGGAGGGGCCGAACTGGTACCCGGGCGAGACGACGACCTGCGCCTCGCGCTGCAGGGCTCCGGCGACCTCGACGTCCGACACCCCGAACGCCGAGACGTCGAGGAACAGGTAGGCGGTCCCGTCTTGCGGCGTCATGCGCAGGCCGGGGACCCGCGACAGGCTCTCGACGGTGGTGCGCTTGATCGCCTCCAGGTCGGCGATGCGTTCGCGGAGGAAGTCGTCGTCGTCGACGAGCCACCGGGCGAGCATGCGCTGCGCGTAGGCGGGGGCGCGGAGGGAGGTCATCGCGAGCGTCTGCTCGACCGACGCGATGACGTCCTCCGGGGCGACCACGACGCCGATCCGGAAACCGCTCATGGACTCGGTCTTCGACGGGCCGAGCAGGGTGATGGTGCGGTCGGCCATGCCGGGTTCGGAGCGGAGGTGTGGGAACGGGGTGTCCGTGTAGAGCAGGCGACTGTACAGCTCGTCGACGAGGACGCGGAAGCCGCCGGCGACGGCGAGCTCGGCGACGCGGGAGATCATCTCCGCGGGATAGACGGCGCCGGTCGGGTTGTTCGGGTGCGAGAACATGAGCAGCTTCGGCTGCTCGGGCAGGAACCGTTCGACCACGTCGAGGTCGAGGCCGGGGCGCTCGCCGTCGAGGATGAGCGGTATGCGCTCGACCCGTGCTCCGAGGAACGCGAGGATCCGCTCGCAGAACAGGTAGTCCGGGTCGGCGAGGAGGACGAGGTCGCCCTCGTCGACGATCGAGGACAGTGTCGTGAACAGGGCACCCTGCGTCCCGGGGGTCAGGGCGAGGTTGCCGGGACCCACCGGGCTGCCGAGGAAGCCGCTGATCGCCGAGGCGAGGTCGGTGAGCACGCCGGGGTCGCCTCGGTACGGGGTGTACGCCCATTCGCCGGTGGCGACGGCCTCGCGGATGGCCTGGTCGGCCCAGGCCGGTGGCGGGAAGCGGACGGTGTCGAAGTGCGTCGTGTCGAGGAGCCCGTGACCGCCGCCGTCGAGTCTGAGCGACAGGTCCGCTGCACGGACGGAGAGCCCGGGAGCCGCCTCCCGATAGGTGAGGTGCGTCCGCGCCACGCGAGCGCTCTGCGCCGGGCGCAACTCGGGAGCGGCGGGCGTGTCGCCGCCCAGCTGAGCGGTGGTGGCCGCAGGCGGGTGCACAGACATACGAGCTCCTCAGAGTCTTGAGGTCCGCCTCATCCGGACCTGTCATCTGTAGACTGTATACTATCGACAACCGGTGATCCATGATCGGTGCGAGATGGCGAGTTCCACGGACTGCGGGCCAAACGCGCGGTCCTTGCGCGACAGCTGCCGCATGCGCACGTTTCGTGCTCGTAACGAATCAGCACCGGAAGCCTTCTGGGTTTGAGGGATTTGTTCGGAGCGTGCTGTAATCCTCTACAAGCACGTGCGAAGAACCTGCACACAGCCGTGCCGTCTCTCACACACAGAAAACGAGGTCGACATCAATGTCATCCCCACGTAGCGGATTCCGGAAGAGCGCCGTCGCGCTCGCGGGTCTCTCCATCACCGCCCTCGCCCTCGCCGGCTGCGCCGCCGGCGGCGGGAGCGGATCCAGCAGCGGCGCCAGTGGCACGATCGTCATCGGCACGACCGACAAGGTCACGACGCTCGACCCGGCCGGATCGTACGACAACGGCTCCTTCGCCGTCATGAACCAGGTCTTCCCGTTCCTCCTGAACACGCCGTACAACAGCCCCGACGTCGAGCCCGACATCGCCGAGTCGGCCGAGTTCACCTCGCCGACCGAGTACACGGTGAAGCTCAAGAAGGGCCTCAAGTGGGCCAACGGCAACGACCTCACCTCGTCCGACGTGAAGTTCAGCTTCGACCGTCAACTCGCCATCGCGGACGACAACGGACCGTCCTCGCTCCTCGGCAACCTCGAGAAGACCGACGCGCCCGACGACCTCACCGTCGTCTTCACGCTGAAGACCGAGAACGACCAGACCTTCCCGCAGGTGCTCTCGAGCCCCGTCGGCCCGATCGTCGACGAGGACGTCTTCTCCGCCACCGAGATCACCCCGGACGCCGACATCGTCAAGGGCAAGGCGTTCGCCGGCCAGTACACGATCGACAGCTACAAGTTCAACGAGCTCATCTCGTACAAGAAGTACGCCGACTACCAGGGCCTCCTCGGCGCGGCGAAGAACGACACCGTCAACGTGAAGTACTACACCGACGAGTCCAACCTGAAGCTCGACGTCAAGCAGGGCAACATCGACGTCGCGTCGCGCAGCCTCTCCGCGACCGACATCGAGGACCTGAAGAAGGACAAGAACGTCAAGGTCGTCGACGGCCCCGGTGGCGAGATCCGCTACTTCGTCTTCAACTTCGATACGATGCCCTACGGTGCGACCACCGCCGACGCCGACCCCGCGAAGGCGCTCGCCGTCCGCCAGGCCGCTGCCGACCTGATCGACCGCGCTGCGATCGCCAAGGACGTCTACAAGGACACCTACACCCCGCTCTACTCCTACGTGCCCGCCGGCCTGACCGGTGCCACCGAGTCCCTCAAGGGCCTCTACGGCGACGGCGACGGCGGCCCCGACGCCGCGAAGGCCAAGGAGACGCTCGAGGCAGCCGGTGTGACCGTTCCGGTCGCGCTCAACCTCCAGTACAACGGTGACCACTACGGTTCCGGCTCCGGCGACGAGTACGCGCTCATCAAGGACCAGCTCGAGGCCGACGGCCTGTTCACCGTCAACCTGCAGCAGACCGAGTGGGTCCAGTACGCCAAGGACCGCACGACGGACGTCTACCCGGCCTACCAGCTGGGTTGGTTCCCGGACTACTCCGACGCCGACAACTACCTGTCGCCGTTCTTCGCCACGGACAACTTCCTCGCGAACCACTACGACAACCCGGCTGTCAACGACCTGATCAACGAGCAGCGCTCGACGACGGACGCCGACGCACGGACGAAGCTCATCGAGCAGATCCAGGACACGGAGGCGGCCGACCTGTCGACCATCCCGCTGCTCCAGGGCGCTCAGGTGGCCGTCGTCGGCAAGGACGTCGAGGGAACCGTCCTCGACGCGTCGTTCAAGTTCCGCTACGCGCCCATCACCAAGGGCTGACTAGCCTGACCAACTGATATCCGACTATGGTGAGTCGGACGTCGCGATCGGGGTGGCTCCACAGAGCCGCCCCGATCGTCTGTCCGGGCTCTACCGAGTCGGTGATCGAGGAGGATCCACTGCAATGACGGCAGCTGTCGCAACCCCACCCCCCAAGGCGGCCAGACGTTCCGGAGGTGGCGGACTCTGGCGGTACCTCGTCATCCGCTTCCTGCTGATCATCCCGACGGTGTTCATCCTCGTCACCATGGTCTTCTTCCTGATGCGCCTGACCGGTGATCCGATCACCGCAGCGCTCGGAGGCCGACTCCCGGCCGATCAGCTCGCGGAACGCATCAGTGCCGCCGGCTACGACCGGCCCATCTTCATCCAGTACGTCGAGTTCCTCGGACAGATCGCGGTCGGCAACTTCGGCACGACGATCTCCGACAACCGGCCGGTCATCGAGGTCCTCCTCACGTACGGCTCCGCGACCCTCGAACTCGCGATCTACGCGCTCATCGTCGCCTTCATCGTCGGCATCCCGCTCGGCATGCTCGCCGCCGCCCGCCGTGACCGCTGGCAGGACGCGGGCCTCCGCGTCTTCGCGATCCTCAGCTACGCCACCCCGGTGTTCTTCGCCGGCCTGCTGCTCAAGCTCATCTTCTCCGTCTGGCTCGGGATCCTCCCGGTCGCCGGGCGAGCGAGCACCGGCACCGAGCTGACGCTCCAGACCATCTCGAGCCCGTCCGGCATCTACCTGATCGACGCGATCCGCCTCGGCGATCCGACGGCGATCAGCGACGTCCTCGCCCACGCGGTGCTCCCGGCGATCGCCCTCGGCCTGTTGACGGCCGGCGTTTTCCTGCGGCTGGTCCGCACCAACGTCATCGGCACGCTCGGTTCCGGCTACGTCGATGCGGCCCGGTCGCGCGGCGTCAGTGAGTTCCGGCTCGTGACGAAGCACGCCTACCGTCCGGCGCTCATCCCGATCATCACGGTCATCGGCCTCCAGATCGCGCTCCTCCTCGCGGGCGCGGTCCTCACCGAGACGACGTTCGAATGGAAGGGCCTCGGCTTCATGCTGAGCGAGTACCTCAAGGCGCGTGACTTCGTCGCCGTCCAGGGGATCGTCGCGCTGCTGGCCGTCATCGTCGCCCTGACCAACTTCATCGTCGACATCATCGCGGCGATCATCGACCCGAGGGTGAGGTACTGAGCATGAGTGCTCCGACAGCCACCACGGCCGTTCAGACCGCGCCGGCGAAGCGACCGTTGCGGGAACGTCTCCCCGTCGTCAAGCAGTTCCGGCAGTCGGTCGGGCTGCAGCGGGCGATGCTCGTCATCGGTCTCGTCGTCACGGGCGTGTTCGTGCTCATCGCGATCCTCGCGCCGCTCGTCGCGCCCTACCGGTTCAACCAGCTGCGCGGCGACGACGGTTCGTTCGGCACGCAGCAGGCGCCGAACGCGACGAACCTCCTCGGCACGACCGTCGGCGGGTACGACGTCCTGTCCCGGGTGCTCTGGGGAGCCCAGACCGCGCTCTTCGTCATCGTGGCCGCGATCATCCTGTCGATCTTCATCGGCGTCCTGCTCGGGCTCGTCGCCGGATACTTCGGCGGCTGGCTCGACCGCGTGCTCGTGGTCGTCTGCGACGCGGTTTACGCCTTCCCGTCGCTGCTGCTCGCGATCGTCATGTCGATCGTCATCAGCCGCGGCCAGTCGAGCCTCTGGGGCGGCATCCTCGCCGCCGCGATCTCGATCACCGTGGTCTTCATCCCGCAGTATTTCCGGGTCATCCGCTCCGAGGTCGTGCGCATCAAGAGCGAGGCGTTCGTCGAGTCGGCGAAGGTCATCGGTGCGTCGAGCTCCCGCATCATGTTCCGCCACGTGCTGCGGAACGCGACCCGGACGCTGCCGCTCATCATCACCCTCAACGCCTCCGAGGCCATCCTCACGCTCGCTGGGCTCGGCTTCCTCGGGTTCGGCATCGAGCCGACCGCGGCCGCCGAGTGGGGTTACGACCTCAACCGGTCCGTCTCCGACGTCACGAGCGGGATCTGGTGGACCGCGCTGTTCCCCGGCCTCGCGATCGTGCTCGTCGTGCTCGGCATCACCCTCGTCGGTGAGAGCCTCAACGACCTGTCCGACCCGCGTCTGCGCAGCCGTCGTCGGGTCGGTGCGTCGAGTGGATCGGTCGCTGCGACGTCGAGCATCACGACCACCGGTGGCACGCCCGACAGCCCCGGTGGCGCCGGGATGATGGACGCCGAATCGCTGGGAGCCGTGAGCGACGCCGCGGCGGACAGCGATCTGGAGAACCGACGAGAGGACGAGCGCTCATGAGCCAGTCGACGCCGACCACCGGTCCACGCGACCTCGGTACCACGGACATCGTCAGCATCCGCGACCTCGGGGTCTCGTTCTCGACCGACGCCGGCGCGGTGAAGGCGATCAACGACATCTCGCTGTCGGTCGCACCGCGCGAGATCGTCGCGATCGTCGGCGAGTCCGGCTCGGGCAAGACGGTCACGGCCAAGACCATCCTCGGCCTGCTCCCGGAGACGGCGACGGCCTCCGGCGCGGTCGTGCTGCGCTCCCGCGACGGTTCGACCGAGCAGGACGTCGTCACGGCGTCGGCTGAGCAGCTGCGGTCCATCCGCGGCAGCGACGCGGCGATGGTGTTCCAGGAACCGTCGACCGCGCTCAACCCCGTCTACAAGGTGGGCTGGCAGATCGCCGAAGGTCTCCGCGCGCACGGTTCGTACACGAAGGCCGAGGCACGGGCCAAGGCCATCGACATCCTGCGTCGCGTCGGCATCCCGGAGCCGGAGGAGCGGGTCGACTACTTCCCGCACCAGTTCTCCGGCGGGCAGAAGCAGCGCATCGTCATCGCGATGGCGCTCGTGCTCGACCCCGGACTGATCGTGGCCGACGAGCCGACGACCGCGCTCGACGTCACGGTGCAGGCGGAGATCCTCGACCTCCTGCGTCGGTGCCGCGACGAGTTCGGGACGGCCATCGTCCTCATCACCCACAACATGGGCGTCGTCGCCGACCTCGCCGACCGCGTCGTTGTCATGTACCAGGGCGACATCGTCGAGGAGGCTCCCGTCCAGGAGCTGTTCTCCTCACCGAAGGCCGAGTACACGAAGAAGCTCCTGTCGTCGGTGCCGCACGTCGGCCGCGGCAAGAGCTCCGCGCCGGCCGAGGTCGAGCGCGGCAAGCAGCTGCAGCTCGGTGAGCCGGTGGTGGTCGCGAAGGGGCTCGAGATCGAGTACCCGGGCCGTTTCGGGCGTGCCGGGTTCCGGGCGGTCAAGGGCGTCGACTTCACGATCCACGCGGGCGAGGTCCTCGGCCTGGTGGGGGAGTCGGGGTCGGGCAAGACCACGATCGGCCGCGCGATCGCCGGGCTCACCAAGGTGACCGGTGGCTCGCTGTCGGTGCTCGGTGTGGAGATGAACCGGGTGAAGGAGCGCGAGTTCGCTCCGAAGCGCCGCGAGATCGGGTTCGTGTTCCAGGACCCGGCGACGAGCTTCAACCCACTGCTCACGATCGCGGAGTGCGTGGCGGAGCCGCTCATCGTGCACGGTCGCTTCGGCGACACACGGGCGGCCCGACGCCGGGTGGACGAGCTGCTCGAAGCGGTCCAGCTGCCGAAGGCGTTCGGCGACCGGTTCCCGCACGAGCTCTCCGGTGGGCAACGGCAGCGCGCTTCGCTCGCGCGGGCGTTGGCGCTCGAACCGGCACTGCTGGTCGCCGACGAACCGACCTCGGCACTCGACGTGTCGGTGCAGGCTCGCGTGCTGGAGCTCTTCGCCGAGCTGCAGCGCGAGTTCGGGTTCGCGTCGCTGTTCATCAGCCATGACCTCGCGGTGGTCGACGTGCTCGCCGACCGCATCGTCGTGCTGTACCGCGGCGACATCGTCGAGGAGGGGCCGGGCTCCACCGTGCTCGGTGCGCCGAACGACGACTACACGCGCCGTCTCCTCGCGTCGCTCCCCGTGCCAGACCCGGCCGAGCAGGCCGTCCGTCGTGAGGAGCTCAAGCGCCTCCGCGCCTGACAGCAGGAGATCTGCACGAGGGCAGGATCGAACGTCGCGTTCGGTCCTGCCCTCAGGCGCTTCTCCTGTCGCCAAGCGGTGGTGTGTGACCTCAGCCGAGCTTGACGGCGGTGCCGTAGGCGACGACCTCCTGGTAGTTCTGCCCGACCTCGGCCGCGTCGAACCGCATCGCGAGCACCGCGTCGGCACCGAGCGCGGTGGCCGCCTCGATGAGTCGCTGCTTCGCTTCCTCGCGGCTCTCAGCGAGCTGCTTGGTGAGCCCGGAGAGCTCACCGCCCAGCAGTGCCTTGAAGTTGGCGCCGAGTTGCACGCCCGCGTTGCGTGCACGGACCGTGAGTCCGGTCACCTCGCCCAGCACCTCGGTGACCTGGCGGCCGGGGACATCGTTCATCGTCGAGATCAGCATGCTCGCAGTCTGGCACCGCTGCGCCCACCCCCATAGGGGGGATGTCCCGGTAGCGACTGCGGTCGACGCTGAAAGCGCAGTGATCGACGAGCCACGCGACGCAATCGCGGGTCAGCTTTCCGAACTTCTGCGCTCTCGTTTTTTGACCAGGAATACTCTTGAATGAAGAGTTTCATGATCATATATCTCACCGAGAGGGAGTCCTCTCGTATCGAAATGGAGCAGGGAATGAAATCAAAGTGGATGATTCGTGCTGTCCTTGTACTCGTCGTATCGACGGCCGTCGTCGCCGGCGGCGGGGGTGGTGCCGTAGCTGCGCCTGTTCTGAACCAAACGAGCCAGGCAGGCGCTCAGAACGTGGCCGCGGAGTCGGTGAAGCCGGAAACCTTGCCGTCCATCTCTGAGGCTGATGTACGGCAGGCCTTCGTCGAGCTGAAAGCCGCCGCGGTCCCCTTCCAGGAGGAACTCCTGGGCGGTACCGTGACGACCACCTTCAGTCTCGGCGCCGGCCTCGATCTCACGTTCGTCGACCCTCCATCGACGCGAATTGGCGGCGGCATCGATGGCGGCGGCATGTATGTCCTCTTCAACGCGCTCGACCAGAACCTCATCATCGGCGGGAGCGGCTTCGCGATCGGAGCCGCGATTTGCGCGATACCTGGAGTCGGACGAGCAGCATGTCTGGTTGTCGGCGGACTCATCACGATCGCTTTCGCTGTCCTGTCCAACTGGGGCGTCTGCCAGAACGGGAAGGAGATGAAGATCTACTTGAACGGTGTGACGGCAGGGTGTGTACGTGTCTGACCCTCGTAACCTGCATCCACCCTTGCGCAGGCGACGCGCCCTCATCGCCGGCGGTTTCGCCGGCGGCGTTCCGCTGCTGTTAGGTGCGATCGCCCGTGGCGCCCGGCCGTTGGACTACCTAGCGAGCGCGATCTTCCTTGTGGGGCTGCTCGCTACCGCCTGGTGGCTCATCGGCTGGATCAACAAACGGCGACGCGCCAGTTGAATCACGCTGGCGCAGCGGTTTCTCTAGCCAGGTAGTTTGGCCCGACGGGAGCGGTGCGCTGTAGCTGCGTTGACGAGTACGAGACCCGGATGGAACGAGTGATTCCGTCCGGGTCTCGTGTCTCTAGCGAGTGCGCGCGTCGGGCGAGGTCGGCGGGTGACGGCAGACTGGGGTGGTGCACATCATCCTCCAGCAGCTCGACGGCGCCCGCGTGCGCGTCGTGCACCTCGAGGACCGCCCCACTCCATCCGGCGAGCCACCTCGGGTCTCCGAGACCACCATGCCGCGGGCCGACCTCGCGGCCTTCGTCCGGCGTCTCGAAGCCGAGCCGAACCCGCCGCGCTGGGTGTGGGACGACACCACGCTCTGGTACCCGGCGCTCCTCGCCGCGGGTGTCCGGGTCGCCCGCTGCGTCGACCTCCGGCTCTCCCACAACCTCCTCCGCAACGCCGCCTTCACCGCCGACTCTTCCCTCGCGATGGCTCCGGCCGGCCCGTGGGACGAGGTCCTCGATCCGCGCGTCGCTCAGCGTGCGGAGGCCGTCGGGACCCTCTTCGACCTCGACCTCCCGGGTGGCGAGCGCGATCCCGTCGCCGAGTTCACGCTCCAGCGTGACGCCGTCGACGGCGCGACACCGCAGGGACGCTCGCAGCTCGGACTCCTCCTCGCGGCCGAGTCCGCCGGTGCCCTCATCGCCACGGAGATGACCTTCGCCGGTCTCCCGTGGGACGCCGAGGCCCACGACCGCATCCTCGCTGAGGCCCTCGGCCCCAAGGTGCCGCCCGGTGTCCGTCCGGCGAAGCTGGCCGCGGTCCTCGAGGAGGTCAAGGCCGCCCTCGGGGTGCAGGAGCTCAGCCCCGAGTCACCTGGCGAGCTCCTCAAGGCGCTCCAGCGTGCCGGCATCAACGCGACCTCCACCCGGCAGTGGGAGCTGCAGGAGATCGAGCACCCCGTCATCGAGCCGCTGCTCCGGTACAAGAAGCTGTCCCGTCTCCTCACCGCGAACGGTTGGACGTGGGTCGAGACCTGGGTGAAGAACGGACGGTTCCGCCCCACCTACGTGCCCGGCGGAGTCGTCACGGGCCGCTGGGCATCCGACGGCGGCGGTGCCCTCCAGCTCCCGCACCAGGTCCGCGGCGCCGTCCTCGCGGACGACGGCTGGCGTTTCGTCGTCGCCGACGCCGCGCAGCTCGAACCACGGATCCTCACGGCGATGTCCGGCGACCGCGCGATGGCCGATGCCGGACGCGGCGTCGACCTCTACCAGGGCATGGTCGACGTCGGCGCGGTCGACACCCGACCACATGCGAAGATCGCGATGCTCGGTGCCATGTACGGCGCGACGACGGGGGAGAGCGGGCGCCTCCTGCCCCGGCTCACGAGGGCGTTCCCGCGGGCGATCGAGTTCGTCGAGGCCGCCGCCCGTGCCGGGGAGCGCGGGGAACGGGTCAGCACCCGGCTCGGCCGCACCTCACCGCTGCCCGGCGAGACCTGGCGCGAGATCCAGTCCGCCGCGTCGATGGAGGGCGCGAACGCCGCCGCGACCCAGCGCGCCCGCATGGAGGCACGGAGCTGGGGTCGTTTCACCCGGAACTTCGTCGTGCAGGGCACCGCCGCCGAATGGGCGCTGTGCTGGATGGCCGGCCTCCGGACACGGCTGCAGGCGCTCGCCGCAGAGACGGTCGGACCGGCGGCCGCGCTCACCGAGTCGGCCCACCTCGTCTTCTTCCTCCACGACGAGATCGTCGTCCACTGCCCCGAGCACCAGACCGAGCGGGTCGTCGCCCTCGTGCGCGAGGCGGCGGCCGAGGCCGGTCGCCTGATCTTCGGCACCGCGCCGGTCGAGTTCCCGGTCACCACCGCCGTCGTCACCTCCTACGCCGACGCCAAGTAGCCCGCGAACTGTCACGTGACGCGGGTGTGCGCGGCCCACACTGTTCCGAGGTGACAGTTCGCGAGCTTGACGCTGGCGAAACAGGTCGGGCGGTGGGATGGAGTGCATCAGCCCTCGAAAGGATGCGCCATGACCGTCGAACACGTCCAGACCCGCCCGACCCGACCCGCCTGGGCGGCTGGAGCCCGCCCGACCGACGGTGACGCGGTGGCCCCGGACGACCAGCGACCGCTCGCGAGCCTGCTCGAGTCCGGCGGCGCGGTGATCGGCTGTCTCACCGGTTGGGTCGTCGTCGTCGGCATCTTCATGGGGGCCGTCGCGATCGGCACGATCTGCATCGGCGGGACGGCGGCGATGCTCGCCGCGGCCTTCCTCGCCCCCTAGCCCGCGAACTGTCAGTTGATGTGGGTGTGCGCGGCCCGCACTGTTCCGACGTGACAGTTCGCGGGCTGGGATGGGGGGTTCAGCCGCCGGTGATCGCCCGGACGGCGTCGGTGATGATGAGGTACCAGCCGTAGACGCCGAGGGCCAGACCGATGAGCCACCACCATTCCGTCCGACGGGACAGGCGTCTTCCCTGCCGTGCCACTCCTCGTGGTGGACGGATCAGTGGGAACGAAGCCGCCATCGTCGCCGCGTCGACCGGTTCCAGTCGGCGATCCCGCCAGCGATCCCATTGCGCGATGCGTTCGGTCAGGATGTAGACGACCGACATCAGCCACGTCCACACCTCGGGGTCGAGGGTCGAGAGGTCTCTGGGTGAGTAGAGGAAGAGGTGGTCGTCGACGATCTCGACATCGAGTTCGGCGACGGTGTCGATGAACCTCGCCATGATGTCGGGCGTGAAGAGGTAGAGGGCGTCCGTCTCGTACCCGCGCGGGCAGTACAGCTCGAAGTGGCGGTCGAAGTCGCCTTCGAGCCGCAGCCGTTGGTCCTTCGTGAACGTGACTGGGAGCCTCGGGTGCAGGAGTGAGTTGTTGCCGACGGCGTCCAGGACGATGTGGGGGAGCGCCACCGGCAGCCGAAGGGCCACGTAACCCCAGCGGTGCACCTTCCGGTTCCGCCCCGAGCCGATGGTCGTCTCCAGGTTCGCGACCGACAGCGGCGACCTGCCGTCGCGCCAGACGAGGTCCCTGGCCACGCTCGTCCCACCCATGGTGAAGATCAGCCCGGGCAGCGCCACGGGAACGGCGATCGGTCGGTAGCCCAGGCCGTTCGCCCGAGCGAATCGGTCCAGCCGGTACTGACGCACGCCGCTGCGTCGTCGGACCGTGCGCACCAGCAGGACGAGCATGCCGACGGGCAGCGCGAGGTAGGGCAGGAGGATCAGGGCCGACCAGTCCAAGGGTTCATCCGGCATCGAGCCGTCTTCGAGTACGAACCACCAGGCGGAGAGGAAGAAGATCGGCAGAACCGCCAGCACGACGGCGGGCCAGATCGCCGCCATGAGTGGTGGACGGACCTCGCCCGGGAGGCCCGTGCGGTACTCGCGGAGCGCGCGTCGGTCGATCCGTTCCGTGAGCGGTCGCGTGTCCAGCGTCGAGGTTCGCGTCATCGGACCGGTCATCGTACGTGCGGTGTTCCGTGCGGTTCGGGCACGGGCGTCATCGTCGCGGGCGTCCGACCAGGGCGGTTCGCGGCGACCGTGAGTGCACGGCCGGCAGCGTGGACCAGTGTCTCGAGCGGTCCGCGACGCTTGGTGAGGGCGATGATCCAGCCGAGGAGGAGCGCGCCGGCGACGTGGACGACCCAGAGCTGTGGGCTCGAGATCAACCACGCCGTGTCCGCATACGTCCCGGCGATCGCGGCGATCAAGGCGCCCACCGACGCCATGAAGACGTGCGCCGAGTAGACGGTGAGCGGAGCGGCCCCGGCGCCGGTCGCCGGCAGGAGTGCGAGCGACCAGCCGCGGTTCAGGACCGTGCCGAGTGCCAGGCACAGGCCGATGACGACCGCCGCGATCCCGATCGTGAAGACGAGGTCGAGCGTGGTGCCCGAGTGCGGGGCGCGGGCGACGAGCCACCAGAAGGACTCCGTGGGGCTCGTGCCGTACATCCCCTCGGCGAGGGCGTCGTCGACGGCGGTGATCGTCGTCGGATCGGGTTCGAGCCCGCCGGTCCAGGCGCGCGCGATGCCCTGCACGCCGCCGACGGGACCGAGGAGCAGGGCGGCGAGGCGGTCCGCGGCGATGGCGACGACGAGTCCGATCGCCGCGAGCCGGAGTGCGAACCGTCGCAGGGTCCCGTCCGCCCGCGCATCCATGAGCAGCCGGCCGACCGCCATCCCGACGAGGACGTAGACGATCCACGTGAGCGCCGGGTACACCCCGGTGAGGAGCAACCCTCGGGCGAACCCACCGCCCGAGACGTCGAACCAGGACGCACTGCCGATCTCGGGGGAGTCGACGCCGCTGAGCGGCATGCGGAGCGCCTGCGAGCAGATCGGCCAGACCACCGCCCAGACGGCCGCGACGATCAACAGCGTGCGCGGACGCCACGTGACGGCCGGGATCGCGAGCCAGAAGGTCACACCGTAGTAGGCGATGATCACGTAGATACCGCCGGGCAGGACGCCGAGGGTGAGGCCGAGGACGAGTAGGGCGAAGCCGCGGCCGAAGAGATTGAGGCGCGCGGCGGCGGGGGATCCGGCGGCGAGGTCTCGCCGGCTCGTGAGGACGATCCCGATGCCGGCCAGCACGGCGAACAGTGCAGCGGCCTTGCCCGACAACACCTCCGTGATCGGCGTGTGCCCGCCGGTGGCGATGTCGAACGCCCACACGTGCGTGGCCATCATGCCGATGAGGGCGAGGAAGCGCGCGAGATCGAGACCGATCAGTCGGTCGGCGCGCTGTCGGCTGGCTGGGCTGCTCATCGGGTCCAGCATCCCATGCGTGGCGGCTCCGCGACAGGCCCGCGGTGGCGGTCCGGGCTCCCGTCCGGTACGCTGTGAAGGTTGCCCGGGTGCGTCCGCTCTGTTCTCGCCCGATCGCAACGATGCTTACACCCTCCTGCCACAGAAAGTCTGTGGCCGTTCGAGTCCGAAGGAGGTGGGTTAGTGACGCATCAGTACGAACTCATGGTCATCCTCGACCCCGAGATTGACGAGCGCACGGTTGCACCGAGCCTCGACAAGTTCCTCAACGTCATCCGCAACGATGGTGGAACCATCGACAAGGTCGACATCTGGGGCCGTCGTCGTCTCGCTTACGAGATCAACAAGAAGACCGAAGGCATCTACGCCGTCGTGGACTTCACTGCGACGAGCACTGCCACGCAGGAGCTCGACCGTCAGCTGAAGCTCTCCGAGGCCGTCATGCGCACCAAGGTGCTGCGTGCCGAAGAGGCCATCGCTCAGGTCGCCACCGAGACGAAGCGCAGCGAAGAGAAGGCCGCCCGCAAGGCTGCCGCCAAGCCCGCTGCTGCTGTCGCCGCGGCTCCCAAGGCAGACGCGGCTCCGGCTGCGGCTGAGACCAAGGAAGCCTAGGGCTCATGGCCGGCGAGACCGTCATCACCGTGGTGGGCAACCTGACCAGCGATCCGGAACTGCGTTTCACGCAGAACGGCCTGGCTGTCGCCAACTTCACCATCGCTTCCACGCCGCGCAACTTCGATCGCGCGACGAACGAATGGAAGGATGGCGAAGCGCTGTTCCTGCGCGCGAGCGTTTGGCGTGAATTCGCCGAGCACGTGGCCGGATCGCTCACCAAGGGAAGCCGCGTCATCGCGACCGGGCGTCTCAAGCAGCGTTCCTACGAGACGAAGGAAGGCGAGAAGCGGACTTCGATGGAACTCGAAGTCGACGAGATCGGCCCTTCGCTCCGGTACGCGACCGCGACCATCAGCCGTGCACCCTCGGGTGGCGGCGGCGGTGGTCAGCAGCGCGGCGGCGGAGCTCCGCAGGTGCAGCAGAACGAGCCCTGGGCTCAGAGCGCACCCGCAGCTTCCGGCGGCAACGGCGGTGCGGATGCCTGGAACACTCCGGGCAGCTACAGCGACGAGACCCCCTTCTAAACAGATTCGATCGGTCCGGTTCTGCCGGCTAGCCGATCACTCCATTCACACGCAAAGGAACAACCATGGCTGGAAAGTCGAGCGGCGACCGCCGCAAGCCTGCCCGCGGTGCTAAGGGCGGCAAGAACGTCGCTCCCGCGAAGGCGATCCGCGTCGGTGTCATCGATTACAAGGATGTCGCCACGCTTCGCAAATTCATCTCCGAGCGGGGAAAGATCCGTGCTCGTCGTATCACCGGTGTCAACGTCCAGGAGCAGCGACTCATCGCACGTGCGGTCAAGAACGCACGCGAGATGGCGCTCCTGCCCTACGCCGGCTCTGGCCGCTAGGAGGCGCCGCACATGTCGAAAGTTATTCTGACGCACGAGGTCTCCGGCCTCGGCTCCGCTGGTGACGTCATCGACGTCAAGAACGGCTACGCCCGCAACTTCCTCGTGCCCCAGGGTTTCGCGACCCCGTGGACCCGCGGTGGCGAGAAGCAGGTCGAGCAGATCAAGTCGGCCCGCGCTGCGCGCGAGCACGCCACGATCGAAGAGGCCCAGGACCTGAAGGCTCGCCTCCAGGCCACCAAGGTCAAGCTCACGGTCAAGACGGGTGGCGAAGGCCGTCTGTTCGGTTCCGTGAAGCCTGCCGACATCGCGAAGGCAGTGGCGGAAGCCGGGCTGGGCGAGGTCGACAAGCGCAAGATCGAGATCCACACCCCGATCAAGTACGTCGGCGAGCACGAGGCCACCATCAGCCTCCGCGACGAGATCGTCGCCACGATCACCCTTCAGGTGGTCGCGGCCAAGTAGCACCCGCCGTGCGGTGTCGGGCCCTCGGGTCCGGCGCCTCATGCACGTCGTGATGAGCGCGATGGCGGTGGACCGAGAGGTCTGCCGCCATCGCGTTTTTCTGTGCCCAGAACGGGGGTGGAGTGTCGTCTCGGCGTCCGCGTGTTACACCCGTTTCGCCCTCGGAGTCAAGCAAGTTGTACACAGGTGACCCCCGTTCTCCTCAACGTTCGACACAGGATCGAAAGAACTTTCCACACACAGCCTGTGGAATCAGAATCTCCTGGTCAGGACGGTATTGACTGGCGGAAAAACTTCTCTCTCCACAGGGTTTCCCACAGCTTGTGCACACGACACGCGGCGTTTCCCCCGATCTCTCCACAGAGTTATACACAGGCAGAGTTGGTTGTGGAGACGAGTGGCTCTATCGTGAGTCATCGGCGTCTCGGAACAGCCGGGCGAGCAGGCTGAGCAGCCCTCGTCCGTAGCCCGTGGGCGCCCCGCAGGGCCCGTGCGTGTCGCACGTTCCTGCTACACCTGAGTCGTCATCACCCGCACCACCCGAGTCAACATCGAGAAGGGATGTCCACTTGTCGATCGCTCACCTCAACCGCTCCGAAGGTGGCGGTTCGTACGACGAGCCGCGCGGCAACGAGCGGGTCCCTCCGCACGACCTCCTCGCCGAGCAGAGTGCACTCGGCGGCATGCTGCTGTCGAAGGACGCGGTCGCCGATGTGGTCGAGACGCTCCGTGGTGTGGACTTCTACATCCCCAAGCACGAGGTCATCTACGACGCCCTGCTGACGCTGTACTCGCACGGTGAGCCCACCGACGTCATCACCGTGACCGACGAGCTCGTCAAGACGGGTGAGCTGTCCCGTGCCGGTGGCGCGGACTACCTCCACACGCTGACGAGTCTCGTGCCGACCGCGGCGAACGCCGGCTACTACGCCCGCATCGTCGCGGAGCGCGCACTGCTGCGTCGTCTCGTCGAGGCCGGCACCCGCATCGTGCAGATGGGGTACGCCGCCGAGGGTGAGGCCGTCGAGCTCGTCAACTCCGCTCAGGCCGAGATCTACGCCGTCTCGGGCAACCAGGAGGTCGAGGACTATGTCCCGCTGACCGACGCGGTGAGTGCGGCGATCGACGAGATCGAGGCCGCCAAGCACACCGACGGTTCCATGACCGGCGTGCCGACGGGCTTCCGCGAGCTCGACGAACTGACGAACGGGCTGCACCCGGGTCAGCTCATCATCGTCGCCGCCCGACCCGCTATCGGTAAGTCCACGCTCGCGCTCGACTTCGCCCGTGCCGCCTCGGTCCACTACAACCAGCCGTCGATCTTCTTCTCGCTCGAGATGGGGCGCAGTGAGATCGCAATGCGTCTCATGAGTGCTGAGGCGTCCGTGCCGCTGCAGCTCATGCGTAAGGGAACCGTCGACTCGCAGGACTGGACGAAAATCGCGCAGGTGCGCGGACGCATCAACGACGCTCCGCTCTACATCGACGACAGCCCGAACATGACGCTCGTCGAGATCCGTGCGAAGTGCCGTCGACTCAAGCAGCGTGTGGGCCTGAAGATGGTCGTCATCGACTACCTGCAGCTGCTGACGTCCGGTAAGCGTGTCGAGAGCCGTCAGCAGGAGGTCTCGGAGTTCTCCCGTGCGCTGAAGCTCATGGCGAAGGAGCTCCAGGTCCCCGTCATCGCGCTGTCGCAGCTGAACCGTGGTGCTGAGCAGCGGGCCGACAAGATGCCGGCGCTTTCCGACCTCCGTGAGTCGGGCTCGATCGAGCAGGACGCCGACATGGTGGTCCTCCTGCACCGCGAGTCCGCGTACGAGAAGGACAGCCCGCGAGCCGGCGAGGCCGACCTGATCATCGCCAAGCACCGGAACGGACCGACGCGCACGATCACCGTCGGTTTCCACGGGCACTTCAGCCGCTTCGCGGACATGGCGCCGGGGATGTAGTGTGAACGCCCATCACAATGTGTCGTTGGCCAGCGTAAAGTGTCGTTTCTTTGATCCGACCGACTGTCCAGGCCGAATGTGACGCTCTGGCTCAGGGCATCACATCGACATTCAGGCTTCACTCCTGCGTGAGAACTGGTGCTGTCGTTTGCTGACGAGGACTGGTCAAGAGTCGAATCACTTGACGATGCTCGGGCGGTTGTGAGCCCGGGGTGACAGGTGAAGTGGCCTGTGGCCCATGCTGAACCGGCTGCTCAGTCGAGGAGCAGGTGGAGGGGTCGCGCGCCGGTGGTGCCGACCAGGCTGAGCTCGTTCTGTGCTCGAGCCGCGAGCGCAAGAGGGGACACAGGGTTCTTGCCCTGCTCGGCGTTTACCACTCGGTCGAGTGCTGCAGCCACGAGCACCGGGGCGGTTCTCACGCTGACGCCGAGTGTGACGGAGTCAAATTTTGCTGCGTGCATGATGAAATTGCGGTGGTAGTACAGGCGCCGGCAGACACTGTTGTAGTAGTTCCGAACTCGTTCGAGAACGCCCACCGGGTCTGCGGCAAGTTGAATATAGCGGGCGGCGGCCGCGCGATCCGCCGCTGACTCGAATCCTGGGTCACCTGCGTTAGCTAGATGTTCAGCCATCAGACGCGCTTGATCCGCACTGGGGAGTCCTTGAAGCGCGTCAAAGAGCTCGCCAGATCCGTGGTCCGCCCAAGCGCGGGCCAGGTCTCCGACTTCTGCTCGGGGGAAACTGCACGTAATGATGTCAGAGAGCCTGTCGGCGACATCGGTCCCCTTGCCGCCCGGTCGTCCGAGGAGGCCTTCAGCAGCAGCCCAAACAGAGGCGATGGATGCTCCGCGGATCTCGCCGCTATGGGAGGCGAGGAGCCCGATCGCTCCATCCAAGCGTTGGCCACTGTCGGCCCCTCCGACAAACAGCCGGCTCCGCTGGATAGCGGGCACACGAATGGAGCGGCGATCCTCGAGAGGAGTGCGTATCTTGTTGGCTGTTGCGTCGATCACGTCGGCCTCGAACTCGATCTTGTCTCCCTGGCCGTATCCCAGTTGGACCCTCGCCACCAGTTTCTGCTGCCACTCGAGCAGCTCATACATCGCGGCGTGAGGGTCGCGAGCTTCGGCGCTCCACTCGATGGCGCCAGCGCCGGCGCGTGGCACGGGCCGGCGCTTTGGGTTGTTCGCTGCTCGAAAGCGCTTGGTGTAAGTGTCGGAGTCCAGCCAGTGTTCCTTGAGCGCCTCTCTCACCTCGAGTGGGGCTCGGACGACGCCCACACAGAAGGTAAAGGTACGTCGCGACTGGACCAGCATCTCTCTACCCCGTCGCAGCACAGCGGCCAGCTCGACCTTCCGCCCTTGGGCCACCAACCAACCGTGGACGTGATTCCGGTGGAATCCCTCGTCCAAGAGGTGCGCGACCAGAAGGCGTGACGCCAGCTCGACCTGCTCTGGTGCGATACCGACTGACTCGACGTGTTCGATCCACCTCAGGACGTACCCGGTTCGGCTTCGCGCAGCGAGGGCGACGGTTCGGTCCAGAAGCTGCTGGAGATCGGGAGTTGGCTTCGACTTGGCGTTGCCGGACGGTCGTAGCTGCCGGAGTAGCTCGTGCAGAGCCTCTCGGACGGTCTGGTCGCCGACGCCCGGGTCGCGGAGCACCTGCGTCATCGTGGTGTTGATGATGTCCTTCATCGCCTCGTCAGAGGTAAGCGAACCGTCCCATGTAGCCAGAACCGCCTCGATGACTTCATCGAGAAGCACGAGCGTTCCGGGCTGCCAGAGACCGCGATGCCAAGCGGTGCGGCTGTCAGCCAGCTCCCTCATGCGGGCCAGCACAAGTTCACCAGTTGTCGATTGATTTTCCACGTTGAGTGTGTATCCTTGCGGTAGAGCGCGAGCTCGTTATTCTGACAGACGGGAGTCGCCCCTCGGGGCCGCTCCCGTCTTTACTTTGTCGGGCAGTGGTCACACTGTGTCACATACCTTCGATGTCTACTGCGATGCCACAGTGCGAGAGCGTGCGTGTTTCGACATGGTGATCGCGCTCAAGTGTGCCGTGAATCGCCCTACACGCTTCGGCGCGAGACCGGAGCGCCCAGCCCGAGTAGGCGCACCCCCGCAAGAACCCGAGAAGTCGGGGCGTCACGGCGACTCCTCATCCGGTTCCACCAACCATTCCTGCACGGTCACCGTCGGCCGTTGGACTGCATCGGCGATCGCCTCCAATGAGTGCCCGTTCTCGAGCGCCATCCTGGCCATGTGGCCCCATCGAATTCGAGGTCATCATGAACACGCCAGCCGCACTGGCTGCGTGACATGGCCCCATCGAATTCGAGGTCATCATGAACACGCCAGCCGCACTGGCTGCGTGACAAAACCACTGTCACCTACTCGTGCAGCAGTCCCTACTGAGCTTCTTCAAGATGCCTCCTATAGGCATACTGCAGAAATCCACCCCTACGGTGGGCGATCACGGTAGCACGTCTCATCGAACCGTTATGCAGACTCCACAAGAGGAGGCGAGGTCGCAGGGGAACGGCGCCGATGTGAACGTCACCGACCACCGAGGTGTCCCACGACCAAGCTCCTGGTTGATAGCGCTGCGCTGGACGGTTTGCGGCGAAGAAAACTAGCTCGGCGGATCTAATAGGAGGCTGAGCTTTCGGAAAAGGCGGAAGACATCGTCTCGATACTGCTTCACGATTGGCATCGACACCCCAGAGTTGCCACCGTGGGTGATGCTGTCACGCAACTTACCCACACTGTTCAGAGCCTCGACTTCTTGGCTGTGAGTCTGCTGCAGCTCATGCCACCAGCTCGTGTCGAACGAATCGAGGGTGTCTTTGAGCTTGGTCGCATTGATTCCCCACAGCAGTCGAATTCTCCCTTCAACGAATCGATGGATCTGGACCGTTGAACGCTTCCTGGCGTGTGCTGAGACTAGGAGCTTCAATGACTCTTCGGAAAATCCAGCGAGCTGGACTGCCAGATAGCGCGAGTAGTGAGCTAACACTTCCGCTTCAAGGCCCGCGCCATCGACCAGTGAAAAAACGGCAGCGAGCTTGTTCTGCAGCCGTGCGACCTCGTCAGCGCCATACAGCTGTGGCATCAGACTGCGGCGAACGCTTCAGTAGCAAGACCGAGTCGCTGGTGAACGTTGTCCTCATCCGAGGTGCGAACCACAGTGGAGGAGATGAAAGCACGGTTGGTCGTCAGTGTGACGAATGACTGCTGAACCAGAGGTGTTGAGGGAGTCACGGATGACGCGTCTAGACGACGCATCATCCCCACGAGAATCGAGTCCACGAAGGCTGCGTTGAGCGCACGCTCAGGGCGGAACGCGGACTTACCCAGAGCCTCTTCGACGACCTCGACTGCTTGCAAGAACAACTGACCGATACCGCTGTCTGCCGTCAGGCTTGTGTCGCGGTGAGCTGCAAGATACTCATTCAGGAAGGACTTCAACGGTCGCCGGTATCGGTTCTCCCAGTCGTAGAGCGCCAGCACGCGCAGAATCAGTTCATGGTCGCGGAAACGAGGGGAGAGTGGACCGTAAACTTCGCGCCAAGCGGGATGCCCGTTTAAGAGGCTCAAACCGCGAAGAAAATCGCCCTCGTATAGAGCGATTCGAATCTCCTGAGGTTGAAGGGGGCTCCCTCCCGTGTTCAGGCGTTCGTAGATCGAGTAGACGGCGTTCTGAGAGCCGTCAGAAGTCTCCTCACGCAGCACGGTCGCGTGAATGATGGAGTCGTCCAGCCGCCGCCGATCCTCCGGACGCAGATCCTCGTAAGCCACGTCGTTGAACGGATCTTGCACGCCGATGAGACGGAACACCCGGTCTCCCAGACGCCCAGCGTAGAAAGCTTGGAGCGTGCGAAGCCGCTGCTGACCGTCGAGCACTAAGAGCCGATTGTCACGATCACGGACGAGGAAGATGCCTGGCACAGGAAGACCCAGTAGCAGGCTTTCGACAAAGCGACTCATCTGAGTCTGCCGCCATACGAAGCCCCGCTGAAAAGCACCAACATCTTGCCCCGGCGTCGACGGACTGAACGAGGGAACGATGATGTCGCCCTTCTCCATCCTGCGGACGAGCCCCTCGACGTCGTAGTCCGCTCCATACGAAGCAATGTCGTAGCTGGTTGACATCACTTCGTCAGCAGAGTCAATGTCGAAGACCTCTCCGTCTCCGTCCTTGATCGTGACGGGAGAGGGCTCGTCGTTCGGGGGCAGCGCATCGATTTCGCTCATGGCCCTGAGCCTATCGACCGAAATTAGTCTGCCAAGATCTGGGTATGGTACAGCGGACGATCACCACGCTCGTCGACGACCTCGACGGTTCAGAACTCGAGCGAGGATCTGGCGAGACGATCCGGTTCGGCGTCGACGGCCGCGCTTACGAGATTGACCTCAGCGACGACAATGCTGCAGCTTTGCGCGAGGCGCTGCAGCCGTACACGGAGGCCGGTCGACGGATCGTGCCGACCCGTCCGCGTCGACGTCGGCGGTAGGGTGTCAGAACGGTCCGGGGGTCGGACCGAGAACCAGGGGGACACATGCAGAATCCAGTAGTAGTAATCAGCCGAGACTCGGGCGGTGCGACCGACGGAGGTCTAACCTCCGCGTTCAATCCTGCTCACATCATCCGCGCAACGGTGCGCCAGGCGACCAAGGATGGAAGCTACGTAGCAACGCTGCATGACATAAGTGGCCAGTCCTTCAAGTTCAACCTCGGCCCGAACGGGATGACCGAGGACCAGATTGCACAGGCACTGGAACAGCTGTTCAAGCTCTCATCGATCGAGTATCTGAAGCCGACGGTGACCGACTAGTTATCCACAGAGGAAACGCTCAGACTTTCGTAATCCAGTGTTATCTACGTATTTCAGTCGGGTAGTTATCCACAGGTGGGGCGGCTTCCGAGCCGCCCCGTTTCTGCAGCCTGCGGACGATCCGAAGGCCCCTAGATGAACGGACGTGGTCATGGGTAAGGCGAGTAACAGGAAGCGTGACAGACGTCTCGCACGCGCCGAAGAGGAAGCGCCGGAGATGTGGGCTGACGGGCGACCCGAGGATTGGGGCAAGCAGGTCCGTCAAGCCATGCTCGATACCCTCGACGTGATCGAACAGCTGCGCGCCGAGCATCGGCTCGATGACCTCCCGCAGTACAAGAACTATCCAGCCGGATCGTGCGGCATCTCTTCGTACACCGTTGGGATGGTGCTGCTCGATCGGGGCCTGAATGACGGCGACGGACAATGGTTCCTGGTCGACACGAACGACTCTGGACCAGAGACCGCGACGCACACCTGGCTGGAATATCGGATCGGGACAGAAGCGGTCTACTCCGTCGACCCGTCCATCGGCCAGTTCCCCGGGATTCGCAAGACGCCGTGGGTCGGGCGTGGCACATCTCCTGCAGCCAAACGATTCACAGGCCGCTGGCCTCTGCACCCGGTCAAGACCGCAGATCAAAAATGGGCGAAACCGTCCTATCTCGAATCGCTGCAGCGCGTTCGGGAACGCTTGGAACAGTCGACTCGGCAGCCACTAGTGTCGGGGCATGAATGACTCTCAGTTGCCTATCGTCAAGCAGTTCACCTATACCGATTTCGCGATCCTTCTCGCGACGGTGGAGCATTCGTCTCCGCTAGACGGCAACTCGGGTGACTCATCCGTGCGCTTCAATGTCCAAGGCGGGTCGATCTGGCTCGGAACAGAGGAGCGAGACTCCGAATCGCAACGGGATTTCACCATTCAGCTCAGCGGCACCAGCGAACACCAGATCCTTGCGCGCGCGTTCCGCGAGATTGCGGATCAGCTCGACGCAGCACCCGTTCGCGGACAGGCGGGCTGAGCGCATGGGAAAGGCCAGCCGGATCAAGCGCGAGCGCGGCAGCGTCATCACGGCCACGCACGAACCCAAAGTGCCGCAGAACTGGCCGGACGGGCACGTTGGCGTCGAGCTGACAGGCAGCGATGACGCCGAGTGCATCGTTGTGACTATCCACGGCGTGCGGCACTACCTCCATTCCTCGACGGCCTATGAGCTGAGCAAGATGCTCGACTCACGGATTGAGGAGTGGGACAGCTACGCCAAGTCGCAAGGAGCGCCAGGCGTCCTGGACGTCGACTAGTCGAGCACGCGCACGGAGAGCACAAACTGTTCCGCGGGCACCATGGCGCGGAGCGCGGCACGCGCCGCCGGATAGTCGCGGCCCTCGGCCTCGACCGTGCTCGTCGACGTCGACCGGAAGACGCCTCGCTGCGGCCATAGGCCGTCGTCGTCTTTGTGGTTGTGATCGTCGGTGTAGCGCTCGCGTTGGTCCTTCGACGCATGCGCTGAGGGCCGAACGCTCAGAGGGCGATCGGCAATTTGAAGGCCGGCCGAGTACGAAGAAGGGATGCGGACACGCCGACTCTGGGTGGGATGGATACTCGGCCCAGGGACTGTTGCGTTGTTCGTCGTCACCGTTGTCGCAGCAGTCACGAGCTTCCCGCCATGGCTGCCTCTGCTCGTCGCCGCAGCCGCGGCGCGTCACCCGCGCACCAGCGTCACCGAGTCCGGAGCGAACCGCACCAGCGAGACGCAGCACCGTAGCGCCATCACCGGGCACTACATCACGCCCGCTGCGGCTGCGCGTCACCCGCACACCAGCATCACCGAGAACAAGAAGTAGATCTCTCGAAAGAGGGCCCGATCTCAACTCAACTGAGATCGGGCCCTCTTGTCAATGAGGCTACAAGCTCCGGCTCACCGGCGCGACGAGCTGGCGGTTGTATAGCTTTTTAGTTATAGAGCGCTATATTGCGGTAGACTGCAGGCATGTTGCCCGTCCTGAACCCCTTTCGACCAGGCGCAGGCGTGCGTCCGCCCGAGCTGGTTGGACGCCAGTCGGAGATCGATCTCGTTGACCTCATGGTCGCTAAGAGCCGCCGTCGGCGCAACGATGGCGGCATGATTCTGTACGGGCTCCGGGGCGTCGGGAAAACCGTGCTCTTGAACCAGCTCCAGCAGAACGTTGAGAAAGCAGGATGGGTGACGGTGCAGTTGGAGGCTCGCCCTGGCGAGGCTGGCTCACGGGTCGCCAGGCAGTCGCTCGGCCGCGGTGTGGCAATGGCTGGCCGGCAGATGACCTCTCGTTTCAAGAACGCGGCCAGCGATGTGCGGACAGCCGTTGCGACCGTCGCATCGTTCTCCGCAACGGTCGCCGGCATGACGCTCAAACTGGATGCGCCGGCTGCAGAGAACAGAGCGAACTCCGGCCTGATAGAGATCGATCTTGAAGAACTCGTAGCGGACCTCGCCGGCCCGCTGACGCGGAACAACAGCGCGCTGGCCATATTCGTCGACGAGATGCAGGACCTGGACAGCGACCTACTGACTGCGCTCCTGGCCGTTCAACACAAGGCGTCACAATCCGAGTGGCCGTTCTACGTGATCGGCGCTGGCCTCTCGACATTGAGGCGAACATTGGCCGAAGCTCGCTCGTACGCCGAGCGATTCGTGATTCGCGAAATTGGGGCACTTAGCCACGAAGCTGCAGTCGAGGCCGTTGCAAAGCCTGCCACCGATCTGGGCGCGATTTTCGATCAGAGAGCGGTCGACCTCATCGTGGGAGAGGCGAAGGGCTATCCGTTCTTCCTTCAAACCTACGGCAAGGCCGTGTGGGATCTGGCCCCCGATAAACGAATTGACGCCGAGATCGCCGCAGCCGGGATCGCCGAGGGGAACGCCGACCTCGACCAGGGATTCTTCCCTGCACGATGGGATCGCACAACTGCCGGAGAGCGACACTACCTCCGCGCCATGGTTGCAGTCGGAGGAAATACGGCGAGCACCACCGCCGTGGCGGAGTACCTGGGAGTCGTATCATCGGCGCTCAGCCCGGCCCGACAATCTCTCATCAGCAAGGGCATCATTTATGCGGAACGACGGGGCTACGTTAGCTTCACGGTGCCAAACATGGACGCGTTCATCCTTCGACAACCGAACGTCGACGACGAGGATGATGAATGATCAGCAGGAGAAGGGGCGTCAGCTGCTCTCGGGGGAAGGTCTTTGGCGTTCGTCCAGACCCCGTACCTCCAGCTCGCTTTGCCGGCTAAGCCCGCTCGTCTCCGACTCGACTTCGCCCCGCCACCGCATACGCAGATCCCATCGCGCTGACATCTGCGTGAAGTCCGTCTCGCCTCCGCGCTCGTCATGGATCACAAGTACCTCGGCGTCCACATCTGCGATGGCGTCTACACCGATCTCGTAGACCGTCGTGCCGTATCTCTTCTTGACTTCGAGCGTGTCGAAGCGAAGGTCTACGCCACCGACGATCTGCACTTGGGCGTAATCCACTCCGGGCGGGCTCCATCGCGTGATGTCCTTGTGCGCAAGGTCGAGCGTGAGCCGATCGATGATCTGCCGAGTGCTCAGATCGAGATCGGACAGATCGAAGTCACCGCTCTCATACTCGCCTGGGAAAGCTAAACTCCCGATCGAACGCAGAACCGTGAGCTCAGCACCCGTTTCTGCATGTAGCTCTTCGGCAAGTATGCTCTTTTGCTTCGTGAACACGCCGTCATCGGATAGAAGTATCAAGTCGAAGAAGGGCGGTTCGCCGACCTGCTCGAGGGCGGTGAGCCATATTAGCGTGTCCCGGTACCCGCCCCCGTCATCGTCGAAGGGCGGCGTCCGATTCACCGCTCGTTCAGTCAGTTCGAGATGGCTGTGTTCGGATGGGTCGACGACCTCAATGCCGACTTCTCGAAGCCGCGCGCGCAAGATCGACTCGTATGCGTTGGCTTCGTCTCGGTAGACGTTCAACAGTTCTTCCGCTGCGCCCTTCGCTCTCTGTGTCGACTTGCGAATGATGGATCGGACCTGCCGCGCCTTCTCGGTGCGCTCACGGCGATATCCGCCGATTGCCTCCAGTAGTGCAACCTCCGGTAGCACAAGGCGTAGCCGGTGTGAAGCAATCTCGTCCTGCGCTACTCGCCACTTGCGCTGGCGAAGTAGGGGGTCGTTGACGATGATGTTGGCGTCGACGATGACCAGCATGCTCCCCCCCTCAGAGCCGCCCACAGGCGGTCGGATCAAATATGACGACTCCCCGAACGAGGAAGCCGCAGACTGTCACGGCCGAGATGATCGGTCATATTCAGATAAGGCTATCTACAGGCTTGGTGCTTCGGCGCCGGGCCTGTTCTTATTCGAACCACGTCTTCACTAGGACAGCGTGAATCGCGCCGTCGCCGCCCGATGTCGTGGCGAGGTCGTCCCACGACTTCGCGATGTCCGGCTCCTTCTCCACGGTCATCGCATCCTGCATCGTGGCCACCCAGTGCTCTGTCAGGACATGGACCTCGACGTAGAACGTGCGAGATGCGCCTGTCGGAAACGACGCGGTGCTGGTATCGAAGCCGACCGCGGCGTGGAATGCTCGCGTGCTGCCCTCGTTCTCCCCCCGAGTGATCTCGACGTGGGTCACATCGACCGACCCAGAACGGATTTCAACGACAACAGGAATGCTGGGCCCGCCGTCGGGGTTCGCGGTCTTGAGGAGCTTCACCATGAAGTCAGCCTAGGCGAGCTCGTCGACGACACGCCCTAAGTGCCGAGCATGATCAACGCGTGCCGTCGATGCGACGGACTGTTCACGTCGAAGCTGAATCCGACGCTCACGGCCATGGCCCAATCATTCGGACATGCCGCGGTGCTCTACGGCCCCGGAATCTCGGTCGGCATCACGAGTACGACGGAGCTACGGTCGGCCTCGACCCGACGCAGATTGCACGGGGGCTCACGCAAAGCGGAGTTGCTGCGCGGCAGAGGCCGGCGTGGTACTTGCGGATGATTCATTCAACGGCGTCTCATCTCTCCACGCGTGGACCTCGCCGCGGAGCGCCACCAGATGGCCCCATCGCGGCCTCAGATCCGCGGAATCACGCGGGCCTGTTCGGAGCGACACTTTGTGCTGGAAACCGCGGCGACACTTTACGTTGGAAACCCGCTCGTTCACTGGCCCCGCGGCGACACTTTGCGTGCGCGTTCACATGTAGCCCTCTGGCTCACTCGGAGTGGCAACCGGCTCTCTCTGCGCCTCCCAGGAAGCGGAAGGCGAGCGGGAGATCATGAGCCCGCGACCGATTCGGCGTGTATCGCCGGTCAGGACGCTCTGGTATTCCACGCCGCGGGAAATCGCGCGATGGTGCCTTCCTATTTGTCTCCGTTTTACAGTCCGAAGCCTTTGGCGATGAGGGCGGCGGAGTTGTACGTGATGTGGACGATCACACTCGTCCAGATCGATCCGGTCCGCCAATAGAGGTAGGTGCTCACGACCGACATGAAGACGGCTGAGAAGAAGACGACGTTGATGCCGTGGGCGAGTGCGAACACCAGGGTCGATCCGATGATCATCACCCATGGCCCCCAACGCTTCAGAAAGCTCGCGAGGACACCGCGGAAGAGGAGCTCCTCGCCGAACGGTTCGATGACTCCGCCCATGGCGAGCGTTCCGAGGAAGAATGCGATGCCTGCGGTCGCGGCGGTGTCGTAGTCCGCTTGCGTGTTGTCGTCAGGGAAGAGCGGATCGAGGACGAAGATCGACAGCAGCGACGCGAGGCCCATCGCGACGAGGCCCAGCAACGCCGCGAGGAGCAACCACCTCGGGGCGACCCGGCGGAACCCGAATGCACTCAGCGATCGCCGACGAGTGAGGACCGCGGCGACGAACGCGAGCACGGGGACGGCGGCAGAGAGTGCGAACTGCGCGACTCCCGATGCTGCGGCTGGGAGCTCGAGCAGGTAGAGGCCAAGCCCGCCGCCGATGTACAGCACGACAGCGGTGATCGCCGCGACGGCGAGTTCGGGCCAGCCGACGCTGCGAGAACGATCTGTCGGCATGGTGTCGGTGTTCACAGAAAAGCCCTCCTGTCGGTGTCGCGCACTTCACGACACGGACAGTCGACAGCCTGCCCTTGGGGCCGAGTCAAGCCTCGCCGATTCGAATGATCACTCGCCCTCTCGGCGAATCGGGTGATCGCTTGAGCGCGGATACAGCCGTCAGGCCACCGAGAATGTGTGGTTCTTCATGGGTGTCATCGGACACTGTGCCCTGACGACAGGGTCAACTCCGTGGCGCCCGTGACGCGGATCGTTCACAGCGTTTCATCGTCCACTGGGTCAGCCTTGCGGACGATATCGTTCGCGCGCGCGAGAGCACGCAGCTGGCCGTGATTGAAGGCATCGACGACCGCGGAGGAGAGTGCCTCCTGCGCGAGATTCCCCTTCGTCCGCTGAGCCGATCGCAGATCGGAAGCCCACGGGAACCGTTCGCGGTGGGCCGCCATCGACACCGCGAGGAGCTGTGCGACATCATCGATGGCCCTGTCGTCCGATTCGTCGGTGAGGGATTCGAACGGTTCGCTCGCCTCATCCGGCTCGTTCAGGAGATCGCTCGTGTCGTGGAGCGCCGGTTCGTTCAGAACGCGGGAGTACACGGTGAGCAGCCCGCGGTACTTCTCCGGGAGGCCGTCGGCGGAGTGCGCGAACGGTGTGGGCGTGTCGAGAGGCGCGCGGTATCGCAGGAGGAGGGCGAGTTCCGCGCGCACGCGCTGCAGTCGTTCGATGCTCGCCTCGAGTTCGGCATCGAGGACGGCGATGGAGGCGTCCGTGTCGAGCGTGCTCGTGGCCAGCGCGCGGATCTGCGCGAGGGAGATGCCGAGATCGCTCATCCTCTTGACCTGCAGGAGTCGCACCAGGTGGGAGGTCTGATACTGCTTGTAGCCATTGCGCGCGCGCTCCGGCTCATCGAGGAGCCCGACCTGATGGTAGTGCCGGACCGTTTTCACCGTCGTGCCGGCGAGGTCGGCCAGCTGTTGCGTGCTCCACGCCATACGTTTCTCCCCGTCTTCGATCTCAATACCAGCAGATGCCCCAGGGGCAGAGTCAAGCGAACGGATGACTTGACTCGGCCCCAAGGGCACGGTGTCCTCTCATTCCATGAAGAAATTGAGTGCCGCCCTCGCCGTCCTCGCGGGTCTCGGAATCCTGATCGCCGTCTCCTTCACTCTGCACAACAGCAACCCGAACGTGCTGCGGTTCCTCCCCGACCCGATCACGAACTTCATGACGGACCACGGTTGGGTGTCCTGGATCGGGACCGCGGTGGGCGCGATCGCGATTCTGTCTCGGCTGTATGTCGCAGGTCGAGTCGAGAAGGCGCAATCGCGTCGTTCCGCTCAGTAGCGTGCTTGCCCCGCTCGGCAGAGGAACCCCAGTGAGATCGAGACGACGATTGAGCGCACGCACCGCATGCGAGCTCCGGCCCCACTCGTCCCGGTCCGCGCGCCGCTGCGGTCAGCGGCGCGACGACCGCCGTGCGGTCGTCGACGTGGCACGACGGTCGGCTCGTCGCCTGCGGTCGGCGCGGATCGCGACCGCGGTCAGCAGAACCATGATCCCGACGGCGCCGAACAGCCATCCGCCGACCGCTCCGGCGTCGAGTTGGCGATCGTCGTCAGCGCCCACGGCTCCGCGATAGAGGGCGACCGCGGTGACGATGACGAGCAGGGTGATGGAGAACGTCTCCGCGGTCGGAGCGAACGCCCGTCGAGTCGGCACGGGGAGCAGCGCCACCGTGACGCCAGCCAGCAAGGCGACCACCGTGGCCGGCCCGGCGACCGCCACCGCCGTCATCGCGTCGAGGTACTGGTTCCGGCGGCCCGGGGGTCCCATCATCGCCGCCGAGACCAACGTCGAGGCGAGGAAGCGTGTGCCGGGCCGCTCAGCTCTGAGCGCGGCGCGCATGCGTGCGCGCCTTCATCCGGTTGCCGCAGACCGCCATCGAACACCACTTCGCGGTGCCAGGTCGACTGTGGTCGACGAGGAACTGCGTGCACTCGTGGTTCGCGCAGGCGCGGAGGCGCCCGGGGAACTCCGTGATCACGCTCGACCACGCCAGCACGACCCCCGCCACCAAGCGATCGTCGTCAGGGACCTGAAGCTCCCAGACCACGCCATCCGGGGTGATACGCGGCGTGCGCACGGCATCGTCGAGGATGCCCGCGAGGTCTCTGATCGCTCCTCCGTCATCGCCGCGGACCATGGTCTGCAGTGCCTGCCTCGCACGACGAAGGCGCGTCAACTCGTCCGCGGATCCCGTGCCGCCCCAGCTGCGCGCCAGGTCTCGCCCGGCCACCCCCTCGAGCTGATCGGTCGGGGTGCCCTCGACGACCGGCGCACTGTTCAACAGGCCCAGCAGCAGCTCCTCGTCGCGAAGCATCGTTCTCCGTTCTGTCGCGCCGACCGGCGCCCTGGATCCATGCTACCGTCTGGCTAACCAGTAAAACAATCTTAAGGGGTTAGCAATGGTCATCGTCCACCACCGCACCGTCTCGATCGACGGGCTCGACGTCTTCTACCGTGAGGCCGGCCCTGCCGACGCTCCCGTGCTCCTGCTCCTCCACGGGTACCCGAGCAGCTCCCACATGTTCCGGCACCTCATCCCGGCGCTTGCCGGCCAGTACCGCGTCATCGCTCCAGACCACATCGGCTTCGGTCGCTCCTCCGCCCCCTCGGTCGACGAGTTCGAATACACCTTCGCGGCCCTCGCAGAGGTGACCGGCCGGTTCCTCTCGACCATCGGCGTGACGCAGTACACGATCTACGTCCAGGACTACGGCGCCCCGGTCGGCTGGCGACTGGCCCTCAACGACCCCACTGCCGTCGTCGGAGTCATCTCCCAGAACGGCAACGCCTACGAAGAAGGCTTCGTACCGAGCTTCTGGGACCCGATCTGGGCCGACGGCGCCGAACGGACCACCGAGACGCGCGACGCGCTCCGTCCGGCCCTCGGGCGGGAGGCCGTCGAGTGGCAGTACAACCACGGCGTGCCGGACCCGACGACCGTCGACCCCGACGCCTGGGAGCACGACCTCGCGCTCCTCGCCCGACCGGGTCAGGACGACGTGCAGCTGGCACTCTTCCGCGACTACACCACCAACCGGGACCTCTACCCCGCGGTGCACGACTGGCTCCGCACCTCACAGGTGCCGGTGCTCGCGATCTGGGGGCGGAACGACGAGATCTTCGCAGCCGCCGGCGCCACGGCGTTCACCCGCGACGTCCCCGATGCTCGCGTCGAACTCGTCGACGGCGGACACTTCCTCCTCGAATCCGACCTCGACCACGTCGCTACCACCATCACGGACTGGCTCCGGACGACCGAGCGAAGCGCCTAGCTCGGCGGATCGGTCCCTTCACCCGGACTGCGCTCAGCGGCGGCGCCTTCCGGGCCGGCCAGCTCGGAAACCTCCCCGCCGACGACTGGCCCGTGCGCCGGACTCGTCCAGCGCCTGCAGGACCTCGCCGGCCTGCCAGTAGCGGTTCCGTCCGCCTGCGCTGGACTGGACGAGGATCCCGGCGTCGACGAGCTTCTGCACCGAGGTGTCCGCCGTCGAGAAGTGCAGCCCCGGGATCGATGCTGCGCGATTGTCATCGTCGCGGGTAGGTTCGTTTGCATGGCTCAGACGCTGAACGTCCACGGTTTCAGGAAGCTGGTCGATGAGCCGCTCGCCACCTGGCCGGGTGCGTTGGTCGTCCTCCTGTCGGTACTGGGCGTCGGCTTTATAGCGTCGGCAGCGTTCATCGGCCCGCTGGACGACTACTCGGAGAAGGAGCTGGCGCAGGTACTGCCGATCTTCACGACCTCCATAGGGGCGTTCGTCCTGTCTGCCGGGGTCATCGTCCAGCAGTACACGGGAGCCGTGCAGCTGCGGATCGACTCGGTCTCCCGCGCGGTGGAACGTCTGTCCGAGCCGACGACTCCTGCGCCGGCCACACCTGCAGACGAGGTGATGCTTCGGCGCTTCACTGCAGAGATGGCGGGACACGTCGAGACCGTCACGCGGCTGCGGAAACGCCTCGGGCTGACCAGGAGAATCAGCGCGGGCCTTGTCTGGGGCGCCGCCGTGATACTCGGTACCGGCGCAGCCCTGAGCTGTTGGGCCCTCCCGGCTCTCAGCTGAGGTCGGATCTCGAAGTCATGCTCCTCGCCCCCCCCCGGACCTGGGCGAGCGTGGCTTCAGCGGTCGTGTTCGCGATGTCGCTGCCGTGCCGGAGCGTCGAAGACGCCCGGTACCGACCGAGCTGTACCCCGCGATCGTGCAGAGCCTCCTCCTGCTCGCCACGGCTATCGGCATCATCAGTGTCATTCGCGAGGACCGGCGGAACGCGCGGGTGAACGCTGCATGAACGGCGACGAGGCATCCGTGCATCGCCGAACGGAGCGCTGCTGACCGGATGAGAGGATCCTCGCCCGGAGGACTGTCGTGCGTCGCCGTCGGGCGGGGGCTCACGCTTCATCTCAGCCTGTGTCGCCCCGCCAGACCGCGGCAGGATTCTTGCGTCGGAGGCGCCGTGCGTCGCGAGCCCGGAGCATCTTCTCCCCCTCCAAGACCTCGAGCGTCACACCGTAGGAGCGATCCGCTGCACGCCGCTCGGCTGGCGTGAGCGTGCTGGGGAGCGCAGCCCACCACTGCCGAAGTGGATCGACGTCTCCCGGGCTCCTGCCCCACTCGTCCTTCGCCGCCGTGATCGGATCAGCGAGCGCGACGCGATCCCGGCGGCGAGCGACCACCGCCAGCGCAGCGATTCCGGCCACAGCTGTGCCGAGGAGCACGAGGCCCGTCATCGCCCGGGCGGGCTCGTACCGATCGACCTCATCCCAGTTGCCCACCACGTAGGCGAAGACCACTGTCCACACGACGCCGACCACCACGTACAGCCGCGCCGCGCCGCGCGTGTGTGCGCCGAGCAGGAACGACGTGAGTCTTCCCCGTTCGAGGAGGCCGAAGATCACCGCTGAGACGATCGCGCACAGCCCCACCCACATCGCGGCTTCGTCGACACCGAGAGCCGGCCGGCCGTTCCGAGGAGACGGCAGGACAAGGCCCGCCGCGAGCAGCCCGAGCAGGAGCGCGACCACCGTCGCCGCGTCGCGAGCGCCCCAGCGGGTGCGGGACGCTCTTCGTCCGTCGACACCGCTGTCCCGAGCAAGACGCGCCTGTGCGCTACGCAGCCGCGGCACTGCCGCCAGTACCGCCGCGCGGGAGGCCTCGACCACGGCGTCGGGACGCTGCCGACCTCGCAGCTCGGAGAGACGGGTCGTCAGCTCGGCACGCGCGTCGGCGTCAAGATCACCCGGGTCACTGTTCCGCAGGACGCGATCGGTCATATCGCCAGCGTAACCACGGCGCCCCAGGGTGCAGCCCTGTGCCGAGCGTGCGCCTTCGGCTCGTTCGTCACGCCTTGGCGAGCGGAATGCGCGCTCTCGACGGACGTTCGACGCGAGTGGCGGGCGATGTGGTCCTGGGAGCGGTTCAGGCTCGTTGCTCTGGTCATGGTCGGCTTCATCCTGTTCGTGCACTCGAACGTAGGAGAACCACAACTGAGGCACATCCGTCTCCCGGGGACGGCCGTGGGTCGACTTGCACCTGCCGTAGCGTCATGTGGTGCAGTGGACGTATTCCGCCCACCGAGGAAGGCCCCCACATGTTCTCGACTTTCACCCCGCCGCGCCAGGTCACCATCGGAGGCGCCGCCGCGTTCGTCGGCATCACCCCACGGGCGATCCGTCACTACCACCAGATCGGTCTGCTCCCTGAGCCCGAGCGGGGGAGCGACGGTCGCCGCCGCTACGGCTACGACGAGATGATCCGGCTGCTCTGGATCCGTCGGATGGCGGACGCCGGCATCGCCCTCGACGACATCCGCGACGCCTTTGCGGAAGGCATCACCGATACCGACGATGATGTCGCGCGGATCCTGGACCGCCTGGAGGGTTCCCTCGTCGCTCGGCAGGCGGAACTCGAGCAGCAGCGGACCGCCGTGCAGCGCATGCGTGCGCAGGGCAGCAGATTGGGGCTGCTCTCCGACGTCGTGAGCGACCGCCTCACGGACCTGCCCGCGAGCGCCCTGCGGCAGGACGACCTGGACACCCTGCTCGTGACCGAACGGATCTTCGGTGGGCTCGGCGCCTCCGTCCAGGCGTCGCGGTTCATCGCCTTGGCCACCCACCCGGAGCTGCGGGAGGAGTCCGACCGGGTCGACGCCGCCGAGGAAGCACTCGACGACACGGTCGCGGTCGACGACCCCCGCGTCGCGGAAGTCGCCGCCGAACGGCATGCCTTCGAGGTGGCCCTCCGCACGGTCATCGAGGACTCCGGCCTGGCGCAGGCCGACGACGACCGCTTCGACGCGTGGGACGAGTCGCACCCCCTTCCCGACGACGAGGACGGCGCAGGCTCGACCTGCGGCTCGACGAGCCTCACCGAGGCCGTCCGGATGATGCCTTACGACTTCTCCCGCGCACGCCTGCGGTGCATGGAACTCGTCCTCGAACTCGATGCGCTCGACCTCACGCCACGGGCCGAACACTGAGCCGTCGACCGCGATCGTCCGTGTCGGGACTGGTCGTCACCGGCCTAAAGGTTCTTCACATGGTTGTCGATGGTGCGGCCTCCGATCCAGCTATCGGTCCCGTGGCCACAATCGGGCCGGGCTGGCGCGCGGATCGTCGAAGTGGGACGCGCGCCCGCGAGTAACACGCCTTCGTCCTTGACTTCAAGCGACGACGGGTGGGTACGGTGTCGGCTTCGGAAACAAACGAGACAAAGGAGTATCTCTGATGCGTACGAAGTTCTCTCGGATCCTGATCACCGCGGTCGCAGCGATGGGGCTGACCGTCGGCGCGGCGGGCGCCGCGAACGCCGAACCCGCCGGGCAGTACGAATACGTCTGCGTCGGCACCGACGGGTCGTCCTACAGCATGACCAAGGGCGCGGCGCTGAGCACCTGCAAGGGCTCGTACCTGCAGAAGTACATCAACGGCAAGCAGATCGAGACCATCGCGCTGACCGGGCACGGCACCGTCGCCGATCCGAACGCCATCAACATGGACTGCCTGGTCGCCGTCGTCGGCACCGGCGCGTCCGCGTACGGCATCGTCCAGACGGCCGGCACCGGCGTCGTCGCCTACGTGGGCCTGGCTGCCTCCGTCTACGGACTGAAGTCCTGCGTCGCATAGTCACTCGACGCGTGACGGAGGGGCCCGGGACACGTCCCGGGCCCCTCCGTCCGTCCACCGGCCGAGCGCGAGCGGCGTGACTCGATCCCTGTCGCCATGCGGCTATCGAGGACGAGCAGCGGCCTGCGGGCAAGGTGGCCGCGCCCACCGCCGAGGGCTCGGTCAGCGACTCAGCCCGTCATCGCAGGCTTGCCCCACCCACCGCGCTGGACGACGCGGCGTCGAGCAGCTCGAGCACGTGGCGGTAGTCCTCGCCCGTGGCACGGGTCATACCAAGCTCGCAGGTGCGGTTGCAGGACGCGTGCGCGTCGGCACCGAGGGCGGCGACCTCGGCGGCCTCGGCTTTCGTCGCGGCCGCCGTCAGCTCGGGGTGCAGCATGCCGCGGTCGCCGGCGAAGGCGCAGCAGCCCCAGTCGTCCGGGACGTGCACGCGCTCGGCCACGGCTTCGCCGATCCGCACGAGATCCGGGTCGAGGCCCATCTGCCGTGAGGAGCAGGTCGGGTGCAGGACGAGTTGCTCGATCTGCGCTGAGACGTCGACCCGAGGCAGGATCTCCCGGGCGGCGAAGGCCACCGCGTCCTCGACGACCACGCCGCTCTCGCTGAGGAGCTTCGCGAAGCCCTCGGTGCAGCTCGACGCGTCGCTGACGACCACCAGGCCGCTGTCGGCCACGGCCGCTCGAATGCGTTCGACCGTGCGCTGCTCGTTCACCGCAGCGCCGGACGCGAAGCCCTTCGACGACCACGGGGTGCCGCAACAGATCGACTCGACGCCGTCGGGCACGATCATGCTCAGGCCCGCCCGTTCGAGCAGTCGGGTGAAAGCGCCCATGACGCCGTCCCCGCCGTCCGCCGCGCCGAACATGCTGTTCACGCACGCCGGAACGTAGATGCCGACGGTCGGGCCGTCAGCGGCACCCACCGTCCGACCGAGTGCCTTCCGCGAGCGTCCGCCGCCCGGCAGATCTCCTGAGTACTTCGGCACGGTGTCGGTACCGAGCACGGCCCTGGCCACGTCGGTCACCGCACCGACCACCGGAGCCGGCAGGAGCTTCGCGCCGGAGAGTGCGACCGAACCGATCCGCGTGACCGGCCCCCAACCGGTGGCGGCCGCCTTCCACCCCGCGGCGGCGACCGGAGCCGCCTCCGTTCGCCGGATGCGCTTGACCAGCGCGCCCGTGTTGATCTGGACCGGGCACGCGGTCTGGCACATCCCGTCGACGGCACAGGTCTGCACGCCGGCGTAGTCGTAGTCGTCTGCCAACTCCTCTGCGAGGGCGATGTCCCCGCGAGCGCGAGCGGACTCCTCGGCACGGCGGACGACGATGCGCTGCCGCGGCGTCAGCGTCAGGTCGCGACTCGGGCAGACGGGTTCGCAGTACCCGCACTCCACGCAGCGATCGACCTCCTCCTCGACCGTCGGCTGGAGCTTGATCCCCTGGAGGTGCGCTTCGGGATCCTCGTCGATCAGCACGCCGGGGTTCATCACCCCGGCCGGGTCGACCAACCGCTTCAGCTCGAGCATCACCCCGTACAGCTCGTCGCCGTACTGCCGGCGGACGTACGGTGCCATGGCGCGACCCGTGCCGTGCTCGGCCTTCAGGTTGCCGCCCGCCGCGAGGACGAGGTCGACCATCTGTTCCGTGAAGCCGTTGAACCGGCCGAGCGCGGCGTCGCCCTCGAACCGGTCGGTCAGCATGAAGTGGATGTTGCCGTCCTTCGCGTGGCCGAAGATGACCGAGTCGCGATAGGCGTGCTGCACGAAGAGCTCCTGCAGGCTCGCGCAGGTGTCTGCGAGGGCCGCGGTCGGGACGACGATGTCCTCGAGGAGGGCCGTGGTGCCGGAGGGGCGCGCTCCCGCGACCGAGGCGTAGAGACCCTTGCGGAGCGCCCAGGCGCGCGACCGCTGGGACGCGTCGCTCGAGAACACCACCGGCGCGTGCACGTCCAGACCGTTCAGGAGCACGCCGCCCGCCGTCGCGCGGTCCCGGAGCTCGACGGCGTCCTCGGAGCGGTACTCGACGAGGAGTGCCGCGTGATCCTGCGGCGTGAACCCTTGGATCTCCGCCGGGCTGCCGGGGAGCCGCTGCCCGACCGTCAGGGAGGTGGCGTCCATGAGCTCGAGCGTGGCGGCTCCGGACGCGACCAACTCGGGCAGCGCACGCGTCGCCGCGTCGAGGGAGGGGAACACGGCCAGTGCCGTCGACACCAGGGGGAGGACGGGGACGGTGCGGAAGGTCGCCTCGGCGACGAACGCCAGCGTGCCCTCCGAGCCGATGATGAGGTGCTGCAGGACGTCCACGGGCGACTCGAAGTCGAGGAACGCGTTGATCCCGTACCCCATGGTGTTCTTCAGGGAGAACTGGCGCTCGATGGACGCGACGGAGGCCGGGGCCGATCGCACGCGGCGCTGCAGGCGCTCGATGCCCTCGGCGAGCTCCGGTTCCGCTTCGTGGAGCTGCCGGTCGGCCGTCGGGTCGGCCGTGTCGATCGTGGTGCCGGACGGGAGGACGAACACCATCGACTCCAGCGTCCGATAGGTGTTCTCGTCGATCCCGCAGGCCATACCGCTGGAGTTGTTCGCGATCACACCGCCGATCGTGCACGCCACCTCGCTCGCCGGGTCCGGGCCGAGCCGGTAGCCGAGTCGGGTGAGTCGCGCGTTGACCTGCGCCACCGTCGCCCCTGGCTGCACCCGCACGCGCTTACCGTCGTCGAGCACCTCGATGGTCTTGAACCGCTGCCTGGTGTCGAGGATGATGCCGGAACCGGACGCCTGGCCGGACAGGCTCGTGCCACCCGACCGGAACGTGACGGGTGCGGCGGACCGCGTCGCCGCCCGGAGGATCGCTGCGACCTCGGCAGCGCTCTCCGCGATGACGACCGCCTCGGGCGTCAGCAGGTAGTGCGATGCATCCCCGGCGTAGGCAGCCAGGTCGATCGCTCGGGTGCGGATCCGGGAGGGATCGCCCACGGCTCCGCCGATGGCTTCGGTGATGCGGGATGGGGCGGTGGTCGGGTGTGCCACGAGGCTTCCTTCTCGAATGCGGGCGTCAGCGGGGTGCAGGGGAGCGGGGTGCTGGGTTGCGGCTACGGTGGCCGGACGCCTCAGAGGACGGGGGCGTCGTCGGCCATCGCCCGGCCGATTCATTCGAAGCGTTGCCAGTCCGGCCGGTTGTCGTAGGTGTAGCGATAGTAGTCCGACAACCGCAGCCCTGATGCCGCCGCTTCGTCGATGACGACGGTCGCGTGCTCGTGCAACTGGAGCGCCGACCCGGGGACGAACGCGCTGAGCGGTCCTTCGACGGCGGCCGCGACGGCATCGGCCTTCCCGGCGCCCTGGGCGACCAGCACGAGCTCGCGCGCCTCGAGGATGGTCCCGAGTCCCTGCGTCATGCAATGGGTCGGCACCTGGTCGGGCGAGTCGAAGAAGCGGGCGTTGTCCTGGCGGGTCTTCGGCGCGAGGGTCTTGATGCGCGTGCGTGACGCGAACGACGACGTGGGCTCGTTGAACCCGATGTGTCCGTTCGACCCGATGCCGAGGATCTGCACGTCGATGCCGCCGGCCTCGGCGATGGCCCGGTCGTACTCCTTCGCGGCGGCCGCGAGGTCTGCGGCGCGACCGTCCGGGACGCGGACGCGCGAGGGTTCGAAGCCGAGCGGGACGACGACCTCGCGCGCGATCACGCTGGCGTACGACTCGGGGTGGTCGGCCGGGATGCCCACGTACTCGTCCAGCGCGAAGCCGCGGGCCTCGGCGAACGACAGCGAGCCCGCCTGCACGCGACGGGCCAGCTCCTTGTAGATGCCCTGTGGGCTGGACCCGGTCGCCAGGCCGATGACGGCCTGGGGCCGCCCGGCGACGATCGACGCGATCTTCGCACCGGCGACGCGACCGACCTCGGCGGCGTCGGGAAGGATGATGATCTCCACGGTGTCCTTTCGTTCCTACTCAGGCGCTCGCCGCAGCAACGGCCGAGCGGACATCGCCGTCGTGCGACTCGAGCAGCCGGGCGGCCGTCGCCGCGTCCACATCGGCGAGCAGCATGACGACGGCGGTCTTGGCGTGTGCGCCGGCCTGCTCCAGGGCGGCGTCGGCGAGCGACCGCTCGACACCGGTGGCGTCCGCGACGATGCGCTGTGCGCGGTCGACGAGCTTCTCGTTGGTCGGCTTCACGTCGACCATGAGATTGGAGAAGACCTTGCCCGAGCGCACCATGGACGCGGTGGACAGCATGTTGCAGACGAGCTTCTGCGCGGTGCCGGCCTTCAGCCGGGTCGAACCGGTGAGCGCCTCGGGGCCGGTCATCACCTCGATGGCGATGTCCGCCTCGGCGCTGATCCGGGCGTTCCGGTTGCAGGACACCGCGATCGTCCCCGCGCCCAGATGGCGTGCGTAGCGCAGGCCGCCGATGACGTACGGGGTGCGACCGCTGGCCGCGAGACCGACGACGACGTCCGTGGGGCGGAGGTCGGCCGCGATGAGTTCCGAGGCGCCGAGCTCGAGGTCGTCCTCGGCGCCCTCGACGGCGACGACGAAGGCGTGCTCGCCCCCGGCGATGAGCCCCAGCACCTCGGAGGGATCGGTGCCGAAGGTCGGCGGGCACTCGACCGCGTCGAGCAGTCCGATCCGGCCGCTCGTCCCTGCACCGAGGTAGACGAGTCGCCCACCCTGCCGGCGAGCCTCCGTGATGCGTTCCACGGCGCGCGCGATGCTCGGCAGTTCCGCTCGGACCGCGTCGGCGACGAGTCGGTCCTCGTCGTTGATCACCTCGAGCAGCCGGAGCGTGTCCAGCGTGTCGAGGTCGACCGTGCGCGGGTTGCGTCCCTCGGTGGAGAGCGCTGCCAAGGTACTCGATGCTTCAGGCACGAACGGCCCTCCGTTCTGGGTCGGACGGGCTGACGCCGTCGTGGTGATCCGTGGGGCTGTCGTCGGTCATGCTTCGAACCGCAGCGCGCGAGGAGGACCGTCGAGCGTCCGCGCGGGGAGCGAGTGTCCCGGGACGATCGCGCCCAGAACGCTGCCGTGTGAGGCGCCGGTGGCCGAGGGGAGGGATCCGGCCTGGCCGTTCACCGTCAGGAAGCCGAGGACGGCGAAGGCGAGCGCCTCCTTCGCGTCGGATGGGAGGCCCGCGTCGTCGCTGCTGACGACGTCGGCCTCGGGGAGTGCGGCCCGGATGCGCGCGACGAGCTGAGGATTGCGCACCCCTCCGCCGGCGAGGATGACGCGTTCCACCCCACGGACGGCGTCCGCCACGGTCCGTGCGGTCAGCTCGGTGAGGGTCGCGACGAGGTCCTCGATCGGAAGCGTCGGACGGCCGGCGAGCTGCTCGCGGAGGTAGTCGAGGTGGAACAGTTCCTTGCCCGTCGACTTCGGAGCGGGGCGCTGGTAGTACGGCTCGCGCAGGAGGAGGTCGAGCGTCTCCTCGTGGACGGTGCCACGCGCGGCGAGCTCGCCGTCGGCGTCGAACTGCCGGGCGCCGCCGGTGTGCTCGGCGACGACGGCGTCGATGAGGGCGTTCGCCGGTCCGCTGTCGAACGCGATCGGGTCGTGGCCCGGCCGCACGATGGTGGCGTTGGCGATGCCGCCGAGGTTGACGGCCGCAGCGGTCTCGCCACCCAGCCAGAGCGCGTCGATCATGCTCACGAGCGGAGCACCCTGCCCGCCGGCCGCGACATCACGCGAACGCAGGTCGGCGACGACGGTGCAGCCCGTGCGTTCGGCGATCCAGGCCGGCTGGCCGAGCTGGAGCGTGCCCTCGACCCGGTCGTCCTCGACCCAGTGGTACATCGTCTGGCCGTGGGAGACGATCAGGTCGGCCTCCCCGTCGCAGAGTTCCGCGACCGCTCGGACCGCGAGATCGGCGAAGGCCTGCCCGATCCGCGTGTCCAAACGGCAGACGTCGTCGACAGTGGTGGTCGCCGGCGGCAGGGCTGCGGTGATCGCGGCTCGCAGTTCCGGGTCGTACCCGGCGGTGATCATCCCGAGCGGGCGGACGACGAGCGTGTCGCCGTCCACGCCGATCTCGGCGGCGGCGGCGTCGATCGCGTCGTGCGAGGTGCCGGACATGAGGCCGATGACGCGCATCGGGCGGCTCACTTGCGCAGCTCCGCCCGGTGGGCGTTCCCGCGGAGCGTGCCGATGGCGATCGCGCTCACCAGGCAGGTCGCCATCACGTAGTAGGCCGGGACGTCGACGTTCCCGGTCGAGGCGATCAGCGAGGTGATGATGAGGCCGGCGCTGCCCGAGAAGACGGCGTTCGAGATCGAGTAGGACAGTCCGAGACCGGTGTACCGCACGGAGGTGGGGAACATCTCGGCGAGCATGGCGGGGCCCGGGCCTGCGATCAGGCCGACGACCGCTCCGGCGACGAACACGGCGAGGCCGTGGACACCGACGCCGAGGTCCGGGTTCTGCAGCACGTTGAGCAGGGGCAGCGCCAGGATCACGATGAGACCAGTGCCGGTGAGCATCACCCAACGCCGACCGATCTTGTCCGACAGCCAGCCGGCCGGGAGGATCGTCGCCGCGAAGCCGGCGTTCGCGAGCACCGTGGAGATCAGCGCCTCCTGGAAGGACGCGTTGAGGCTGCTCTGGAGGTAGGAGGGCATGACGACGAGGAAGGTGTATCCGGCTGCGGACCAGCCCATCAGGCGGCCGATCCCCAGGAGGATCGCCTTGGCGGTCTCTGCGGCACCCGCGCGGACGACCGGCTCGGCGACCTTGGTGGTGTCGGCGGTGGCGACCTTCTGGAACTCCGGCGTCTCCTCGAGCTTCAAGCGGAGGAACAGGGCGACCGCGCCGAGGGGGATGGCGAGCAGGAAGGCGATCCGCCAGCCCCACGCCGCCAGATCGGCTTCGGACAGCAGGGATGCCAGCAGCGCGACGGTGCCGGCGCCGCCGAGGAGTCCGAGTGCGACCGTGAACGACTGCCACGATCCGTAGAAGCCACGCTTCCCGGCCGGGGCGAACTCGGTCATGACCGAGACGGCGCCGCCGAACTCACCGCCGGCGGAGAGGCCCTGCAGGATGCGCACGATCGTGAGCAGGATGGGCGCCGCGACGCCGATGGAGGCGTACGTCGGGAGGATGCCGATGAGGGCGGTCGCCCCGGACATCATGACCAGGACGAGGATGAGCGTCGGTTTGCGGCCGATCCGGTCGCCGATGCGGCCGAAGAGCGCAGCCCCGACCGGGCGGAAGAAGAAGGCGATCGCGAAGGACGCGTAGGTCGCGATGAGCGACTCGATACCGGTCTGTTGGCCGTCGCTGAAGAACTGTGCGGCGAGGATCGTGGCGAGGAACCCGTAGATCCCGAACTCGTACCACTCGATGAAGTTGCCGACGCTGCCGGCGACGATGGCCCGGCGTCGGGCGGTGCTGCTGATCACGTCGCTGCGTGGTGTGGAGCTGGTCACGGGACCTCCCTTGGTTCCTGGATCGTGCATGCCGGCAGTACCCGCGGTACTCCGCTATACGTGTCGGCCAGTCCGCACCTGAGGAGGGCACCGGTCGCGAGTCGTTGCAACAAACATACACAGTTCGACGATGGATGGTAATTTCCATACATCCCGCCGGTGGGTGCCGACGGTACAGTGTTCACGGTCGAGAGGAGCACCGATGGGAGCCGACGTCCACCGGACATCACGGGCGGTGTCCACCGAGGTGCGTGCCCGCCTCGACGAACTCCGTCCCTCCGAGCGGCGGATCGCCGAATCGCTGCTCGCCGACCCGGGCGCTTTCGCGACGCGGTCGGTCGCCGAGATCGCGGAGGAGGCCTCGACCTCGACGACGACGGTCGTCCGTTTCACGCGCAAGGTCGGCTACGACCGCTTCAAGGACTTCCGCCACGACCTGACCGAGGAGAACCTCCGCGAGCGGCTCGCACTCGCCGGGACGAACGTGCAGTCGCCCGACATCGTCGCCGGAGACAGCCTCGACGACATCGTCGCGAAGGTCGCCGCGAACGAATCCCTCTCGATCGCCGACACCGCACAGGCGCTCGACACGGCAGCCCTCACCCGTGCAGTCGCAGCGGTCGCCGGCGCTCGCCGGGTCGACATCTTCGGTGTCGGAGCGAGCTCCATCGTCGCCGTCGACCTGCAGCGGAAGCTCTCACGGATCGGGCGCGTGGCGCTCGAGTGGCCCGACCCGCATGCCGCCTGGACCGCCGCTGCGATCCTCGACGAGCAGGCGGTCGCCGTCGCTATCTCGCACTCCGGCGCGACCGCGGACACCATCGACTACCTTCGGCTCGCGGCCCGCTCCGGCGCGACGACCATCGCGATCACGAACCACGCGGAGTCGACCCTGGCGACCAGCGCGGACATCGTCCTCCAGACGTCCGCGCGGGAGACGGCGTTCCGCTCGGGAGCGCTCGGCAGTCGGATCGCTCAGCTGATGGTCGTCGACTGTCTCTTCATCGGTGTCGCCCAGGTCGACTCCGAAGTGTCCATCGGTGCGCTGCAGCGGACCTTCGACGCGGTACGGGAGCGTCGCTCCTCCGAGTGACGTCGGTGCCGGGCCCTCGGCACAGCAGGTCGTCGACCGCGAGGGTTGCCATCGCGACCAGCCTGCGCCTAGAGCATCCCGGTCAGCACTCCGCCGTCCGCACGCAGGGCCGCACCGTTCGTCGCCGACGCCAGCGGGCTCGCGAGGTAGGCCGCAAGCGCGGCGATCTCCTCGGGCTCGAGGAAGCGTTCGAGCAGCGTGGTGCGGTTCTGGCCGATGATCGACGCCTTCACGGCGTCGGCCGGTGCGGACTGGTCGGCGGCGATGGCCTCGATCGTGGCGGCGACGCCGTCCGAGTAGGTCGGGCCGCCGAGGATCGTGTTGACCGTCACGTCGGTACCACGGGTCCGTTTCGCGAGTCCGTTGCCGAGGGCGATCATCGCCGCCTTCGTGACGCCGTAGTGGATCATGTCGGCGGGGATGTTCACGCCGGACTCGCTGCTGACGAACAGGATGCGCCCCCAGCCGCGATCCAACATGCCTGGCAGGACGTGCCGGGACAGTCGGACGCCGCTCATCAGGTTGACCTCGAGGATGTGGGCCCAGTCGTCGTCCGAGACGGACTCGAACTGCGCGAGACCGAACTGGCCCACGTTGTTCACCAGGATGTCGACGGCGCCGAGGTCGCCGAGCAGTCGCTCGACGGAGGCCGGATCGGCGAAGTCCGCGACGATCCCGTCGTGGCCGACGTCGGGGTGCGTGCGCCGAAGTGCGGTGACCGCATCATGCACCGCCTGCTCGGAGCGCCCGTTCACGATGACCCGTGTGCCCTCCGCGGCGAGCGTCCGGGCGATGGCTGCGCCGATGCCACCGGTCGATCCGCTGATGAAGGCGGTCTTGCCTCGGAGTTGTAGGTCCATGTCATCTTCCTCTTTCGGCGATGCGCCGATTCACTTGCTCAGGAAAGTCACCCTAAGTCGGTTCACTTGCTCAAGCAAGTCGAATAAGCTTGCCCCATGACCGATCCCGCCGAACGTCCCGGCCTCAGCGGTGATCGGCTTGCGGCCTGGGCGTCCGTCGCCACCCTGCTCGAGCGACTCCCCGCCGCCCTCGACGCCCAGCTGCAGCGCGACAGCGGGCTGAGCCACTACGAGCACGGGCTGCTCTTCGCGCTCGACACCGCCCCGGACCGCACGCTCCGGATGAGCACCCTCGCCGGGTACGCGAGCAGCACACTCTCCCGGCTCTCCCGCGCGATCTCGCGACTGGAGAAGCAAGGCTGGGTGCGACGCGAGGTCGATCCGACCGACGGTCGGTTCACCCTCGCCGTTCTCACGGACGACGGCCACGCCCACGTCGCGCGGTCCACGCCCGCGCACCACGCCCTGGTCGAGGAGCTCGTCTTCGGCTCGCTCACCCAGGCGCAGGTGCGGCAACTGGCCGAGATCAGCGCGAAGATCGCGACGGCGATCGACCCGACCGTGCCATGGGCGCCGTCCGAGTGAACCTCGGAAGAACGTCCTTGTGGACCCGCTCACGCCGGGCGTAGCTTGACCGCATGAGCCTCTTCATCACGTGTCCGGTCGAGAGCGTCGACCGCGCGACCGCCTTCTACGACGCCCTCGGCTGGACCCGCAACGCCGCGATGTCCACCGACCAGGTGTCCTGCTTCGAGATCGCGCCCGAGCAGTACGTCATGCTCGGCAGCCGCGAGATGTACGCGAGCGTCGGCGGCACTGAGGAGCTGATCGGTGGACCCGACACGCCCTCCAAGGTCACGGTCTCCTTCGACCTCGGGAGCCGCGAGGCGGTCGACGAGCTCGTGGAGCGGGCCGGCGCCGCAGGTGGACGGATCGGCGACACCGACGACTACCCGTTCATGTACCAGCGCCAATTCGACGACCCCGACGGGTACCACTACTCGCCGTTCTGGATGAAGCCCGACGCCGAGCCGACCGACTGAGCGACCTCGCCGCGACACGGCACGGCGAGCAGGTCGCCGGGCGCGAGGTCGCGGGGGAGTGGCACGCGCTGCTCGATTCCGGCCTCGCTGCCGATGCGGAACGGCACCGTGTGCGTCGTCGACGCTCGCCCGATGAGCCGGAGTTCCGACCAGCACGGTTCGACGTCTGAGAGGCAGGCGTCGAGGGTGAGGTGATGGCCGTCCTCGTCGAAGATCGCCGTGTTCACGCGGACGACGACCACGGAGGTGCGTGCGGCGGGGGACGGGCACCCGCCCGTGCCGGGGATCACCGCTGCCGCCGAATGGACGCACGGGGTTCCGCACTGTTCGGCCAGGCGCAGCATCGGAACGTCGTCGACGATCACGTCCGTCGTGCTGAGGTGGGTGTGTGCCGGCCAGCGGTCGGGGGCGAACGGGTCCGGGATGCTGCGGCGGAGTGAAGGCAGGATCGTCGTGAGGGTCATGACCTCCGGTCTACGCCTCACCACCCGCGCGAGCCCCGGTCCTCACGGGATCCATACGTCGATCCCCGGAACCCCGACGGTCTCCTCACGTTCCGCTCGGGCGAGCGGAGCCATCAGGCCTCGACCATGGCTTGCATCTCCTGTCAGAGCTCGCGCGCGAACGACACCGTCGTGGTCGTGCGTCCGGTCTCCGCGAGTCCCGCCTTCAGGAGGACCCGCTGTGATGCGACGTTCGTGACGTCGGTCTCAGCGGCCGCCCGTCCTGCGCCGTGCGCTGCGGCGAACGACAGCGCGCCGACGACCGCTTGCGTCGCGAGTCCGACCCCGCGAGCGGCGGGAACGAGACCGTAGCCGAACTCGACGCGACCGTCGCTGTCGGGCGGCCCGAAGAAGCCGAGTCCACCGACGGCCGAACCGTCGGCATCACGGATGAGGTACATCGTGAAGATCGGGTCGCTGACGGTCGATTCCGCGAGACCGCGGAGCGGGCCGAGCTCATCGGCGAAGGGGTACTCCGGGTGCCAGTCGTCACCGTCACGTTCGTCGCGTTCGACGATGCGTCGCGCGAGCGCCGGTGAGATCGGTTCGAGGGTGGTTCGTTCGGTGCGGATGATCATCGACGCCAGTCTGGCAGGGCGACGAGACACCTGTGATCGACATCCGATCAGCGACGTGGTTCGCTGGCCAGACGGGTTCCCAGCGTCGGGAGGCCGTCGATCCGTGAGGGAGCGCAGTGCGATGAGACCACTCCGATACTCGATCAACGTGACGCTCGACGGGTGCTGTCATCACGAGGCGGGGCTCCCACCCGACGAGGAGTCGATGCGGTACTGGACCGCGCAGCTGGCGCGGGCGGACGCCCTCCTGTTCGGCAGGGTGACCTACGAGATGATGGAGTCGGCCTGGCGGAGGCCTGCCTCCGGCACCTGGCCGGACTGGGTCGAGCCGTGGCAGGTGCCCTTCGCGGAGACCATCGACCGGGCGAACAAGCACGTGGTCTCGAGCACGTTGGGTGACGTCGGTTGGAACGCGGAGCTGGTCCGTGGCGACCTCGAGGAGGCGGTCCGGCGGCTGAAGCAGGAACCGGGCGAGGACCCGTGGGTGGGTGGGGTGACGCTGCCGCTCGCGCTGGCCGGCCTGGGACTCATCGACGAGTACGAGTTCCTCGTGCAGCCGGTGCTCGCCGGACGCGGCCCGACCCTGCTCGCCGGGCTGCGCGAGCGCATCGAGCTCGAGCTCGTGGACCGCCGGGAGTTCCGCTCGGGCGCGGTCGCCATGCGGTACCGACCCGTCTGACGTCGTCGCCAGAACCCTCATGCTCGATGCCCCTGCTGATGAGGGACGTCCGCATGCGCACTCCAGCCGGGAGAGGATGGACACATGAACGCTCTCCACGGAATCGACATCGCCGCCGAACTCCGACAGGTCGAGGCCCATTGGACGCCTCGAGTGGTCGGGCGGGTCAACGATCAATACGTGAAGGTCGCGAAGCTCCTCGGCCAGTTGGTCTGGCACGACCACGCGAACGAGGACGAGATGTTCCTCGTCGTCTCCGGCACGCTCCGCATCCAGCTCCCCGACGATGAGGAGGTCGTGCTCACGCCGGGCCAGTTCTTCGTCGTGCCGCGAGGCGTGCAGCACAATCCCATCGCCGACGAGGAGGTCGAGATCGTCTTGATCGAGACCGTCACGACTGCGCACACCGGCGACGTGATCGTCGAGGGCACGGTGCCCGTCGAGCGCCAGCTGGGCGACTTCCGCTGAGGACACGATCGCCGGACGGCTCGTGAACACCGCCGCTCAGGATGCGTGGGCAGGGACCGGTCACGCTCCCTCGGTTCAGGTACGCTCGCGGCGTGAACGAAGACGAGACGCTCGTCCACGTGACGCATGACGCGCCGTGGCTGCCTCCTGGAGGCCGGGCCGAGGTCGTCCGCCGGACGACGCCACCCCGGCCGATGTCGGTCGTGCGCCTGCTCCTGCGCGACTCCGACCGGGTGTTCTGCGTGCCGAGGCAGGGCACAGCTCGCCTCGATCTGCCGATGCTCGAGGCTGCATCCACTGATGCCGACGGCACGGCTGCCGTTCGCGAACTGGCGCAGCGCATCACCGGCGAGCAGCTGGGCCTGCAGTTCATCGGCGCCGTACGCAACGTCGTGGAGGTACTGGCCGACGGATACGACTGGCCGGCGCCGGTCGCCCACTTCGGTGTGTGGGCGTCGGACGCGAGTCCGATGACCGACGGCACGTGGGTGCACCTCGACGATGACGAGCATCATCTGCGCGACCGACACTGGTACCCCTTGGTGGGCTGAGTCGACCGCTCAGCGCGGCGACCTGATCGGAACGAGGCAGTCGACCTCGCCCTCGCGCCGGTAATGCTCGATGTGGGGACGGCTCTCCTCGTGATCGGCGAGGTCGAAGAGCACGTCGAAGGCGTCGCCGATCCGGGCGTAGACGCCGGGCGGCTCGCCGCGAAGACGCAGCCGGAGATAGTCGCCGCCGGGGATCACGGTCTCATCCAGGCCGAGCGGGTTGTCGGCATCCCGGTCCAGCCGCACGGACGCCATGCGGTACCGGTCACTTCCTCCGTAGACCAGGCCCATCATCCTGCGGCCCTGCAGCGAGTCGAACGAGTTCTCGAACGCCGGCCAAGCCGCCTGCACCTGCTCGATGTCGAGTGCGACGTCCTGACTGAGAGCGGCGGTGTCGTCGAGCGTCACGACGTCGATCCGGCCGAGGTCATGCGTCATCGGGAAGTGCGTCATGCCTCGTGTCTAACACGTCCCCGGTCGGTCGTCACACGAACGGCGCCCCCGAGATCACCCGCGATCGGCGAGCCACGTGCTGATTGCCGCGGGGAGCTGCGCGACGTCCTCGACGGGGGTGTCGGGCACGATCGGGACGCCGTAGCGCTTGCCGGTACGGTCGGCGTCGACGGCCACGGTCAGATTGACGACCGCGCCGTCGTAGAGGCGGACCGGCTGATTCGCCGTACTGAAGCCGTAGCTCGGCTGTCCGAACACGTGCACGTTCGACTGCCCGATGAAGGCGATCGCGACCGCCTCCGCAGAGCTACCGGTCATCCCGTTGATGACCACGGCGATCGGCCCGTGCACCTTCGGCTGCGGTGTCGTCGCCGCACCCTGTCGTGTGCCGTCGGAGGAGACGGTCCCGCCGTCCACGGATACCACCGTGGACCCGTCGACGGACTCGAAGGTCTCGACGGTCCCGTCATCGAGTAGCGGTGCCATGGCGGCCAGCATGGGCCACACGTTGCCGCCGTGGTTGTCCCGCAGGTCGACCACCCACGCCGACGTGTCGGGTGCGGCGGCGGTGATCGCCTCGACGGCCGTATCGATGTACCGCTGGCCGAAGGAGTCCGTTCCGGAGCCGCCACCGATGAGCGTCGGGAGGCGGATGGTCGTCACGCCGTCAGCGCTCGTGACGGTGGGCAGTTCGTTCTCCGCCTTCGATCCCGACGACGGGCCGAACAGTTCGGCCGCGGACGCAGGATCGTTGAAAGTGGTGTGCGGACCGCCCAACTCGGTCGCCGCCTCCTCGAGCGGCCCGTAGGTGTCGGCGTAGTCGGAGGCGTCCGCGACGGAGGCCAGAGCCCGCTCCCGCACCTGCGTGTAGTGGTGCGGTGTCGCGTCGATCCCCTGCCGCATCGCATCCAGTGCGACCTCGGCGTACGTCTGCGGCGACGGCGGGACGAGGTAGATCCCGTATGACCGCAGGAGCGGCGCGGCGACGACGGCGCCGCCGACCACCAGCGCGAGGAATGATGCCGCGACGGCGGCCGCGATGAGGCCACGCCGGCGCCGCCGACGTCGCCGGTCCATGGGGGACGGTGATGGAGATGACGAGCGACTGCGGGTGTTGCCGGGCATGACTCCAGGCTACGGATCGTCAACGGTCGAGTCGTCAGCCCGCAGGACGATCCCGCCCGCGGAGCATCATCCGCGGGCGGGACGTGGCCGATGGATTCCGCACCGAGGTGGCAGGATGCGGTCATGAGCAGTCACCACGTGAGCCGGGTCATCGGCGCTTCGCCGGAAGCCGTCTACGACTACGCGTCCGACATCGACAACCTTCCGCGGTGGGCGGCCGGTCTCGCACAGGCCGAGGTGGTCCGCGAGGGTGACTCGCTGTTCGTCGAGTCGCCGATGGGTCGGGTGGAGGTCCGGTTCGTCGAGCGCAACCGCTTCGGCGTGCTCGACCACGATGTGACCCTGCCGTCGGGGACCGTCGTGACGAACCCGGTCCGCGTGCTGGCCCATCCGGAGGGTGCCGAGGTGGTCTTCACCGTGCGTCAGATCGAGCTGGACGACGACGCGTTCGCGCGGGACGTCGCCATGGTCGAGGCGGACCTCGAGCGCCTCGATCGTCGGCTCACCGGGCATGAGTGATCGGCGCCCGTTTGACCTGGCCGCGGTCTCGTCGGTTCGTGCGCCGTCGTTCCGGATCCCGCGATAGCGTCCTCCCATGGACTCGCTCGTGCAGCAACGGCTCGCCTTCGAACGTGAGCGCACCGTCGGCTGGGCGATGATCACGGTCGGTCTGCTCTTCGTGGTCGGCTCCGTCTGGTTCGCAGCCGCAGGCGCCCCGCTCAGCTGGGCGATGGCGGTGTTCTGGACCGTCTGGGCGTGCTTCGGCATCCGGCGGGTAGCGGCTTCGCGTCGGACGCAGCAGACGTTCGAGCGGGAACACGGCGCTACCGCCGGCATTCGTCGATGAAGCAGGGCGTCGCCGTCCCGCTCACCGGTGGGCTGGTGTTCGGGCCGGGCTCCGACGCTTACGGGATCAGTCGCTGCTCCCGCAGGTCCTGGAAGATGCGGAGGAACATCGCCTCGGTCTCGACGTACTCGTGGAACCCGGCCCGGCGGGACTTCGAGGTGTCGGCGATGACGTCGTAGTCCCACGCGAAGACGAAGTCGCCGAACGCCCACGACGACACTGCTGCGTAGCTGGTGGGCGCGAGGCCGTGCCGCTCGACCATCGCGTTCCACAGGGCCTCCTTGTCGGCCATCACCTCGGAGAGGCTCATCTCGAGTGGCGGCGCGACGTCGAGGTCGAAGAAGGCGGCGATCTTCGGCCACATCGACGACCACCGGAACAGGTCGCCGTTCGTGATGTTGAACGCCTCGTTGCGGGCGTGCTCCGTGGTCGCCGCCCACACCGTGGCCTTCGCGAGGAGGTCGGCGTCCGTCATCTCGATCAGGGTCGTGTAGGCGCCGGGCTTGCCGGGGAAGCGCAGCGGGATGCCGAGCTCCTTGCTCATGGAGGCGTAGACGGCGATGACCATCGCCAGGTTCATCGGGTTGCCGAGGCCGATCCCGGCCACGACCGACGGCCGCAACGCCGACCATGACCAGCTGGCCCCGACCCGGCGGCGCTCGAGGAACTGCTGCTGGTCGACGTTGAACTCCGGTGGCATGTGCGGCGGGTCGGACTCCTTCGCCGGTGTGGCGAAAGGCCCCAGGTGTGCGCCGTAGACCTTGTAGCCCTGCACCAGGCTGATGTGTTCGAGGCCCGGCGCGACAGGTTCGACGGCGTCGACGACGTTGGTGAGCATCGCGAGGTTCGGCGCGACGAGCTCTGCCCAGCTGGGGCGGTCCTGGTACGCGGCGTAGAAGATGTGTGTGATCTCGGACAGGCCCCGCAACCGGCGGATGGTCGCGTCGCGGTCGAGCAGGTCCACCGCGAGGTGCCTGACGGATCCCCGGTCGGTGCCGCCGCGGCGGGACAACCCGACCACGTCCCAGCCGAGCCCCTCGAGGTGGGTGATCAGGTTCCCGCCGATCACCCCGCGGGCGCCGACCACCAGTGCTGTGTGCTGCGTCATGACATCTCCATCGTTAGATCGCGATTTACCGATCCATAGTGTTGCACAACATCGTGGAATCGCGATATTGCGATATGGTTGAGATATGACGAGCGCTGGCGAGTTGGACCTGGTGGCGATCTTCAAGGCGCTCGGACATCCGACTCGCCTCGCGATCCTGGGGTGGTTGAAGGATCCGGAGTCGTTCCCGCCGCAGGATCAGCCGGCGGCCGAGGTCGGCGTGTGCCTCAAGCACATCCAGGCGAGGGCTGAGGTGTCGCAGTCGACCGCCTCGCAGTTCATGGCCACGCTCCAGCGCGCCGGCCTCGTGACGTGCACCCGGATCGGCCAGTGGTCGCATTACCAGCGCGACGAGGCTGCGATCGAAGCGCTCGGTCGGCAGGTGTCGCTCGCCGTCTAGACCTGCGCGGCGAGCTGGACACCGGAGGAACTGAGGCACCGTCGACCAAATAGTTTCGCTTCAGGCAACGATCTGATAGTTTCTTCAGACGCAACGACTGGAGGTCCATCATGAACCACGGCGACGCGCAGGATCGTTTGAACGCCGCACGAGACGCCTCCCGCAGCGCTGCCCGGCAGGGAGCCCTCGGCACGGCGGTCATCACCGCGGCGCTCGTCATCGCTCTCGGGGTGGTCGTCGACCTCGACATGCTGTGGCTCCTCGGCCTGGTCTCCCTGGGATTCGTGGCGTTGTCCGTCAGTCGACCGCTCAAGCTGCGCCTCGACTGGTCGGATCGCGTCGGCACACTGCTCCTCACGATGAGTGGTGTCGCCGTCGCGGCCGTGTACGTCCTCGTCCAGTGGGCCGCGCGGTCCGCAGACCTCGTGGCCCCGAACACCGTCTCGGCGCTCGCCGCAGCCATGTTGGTCTTCGCAGCCTGCTTGCCGGCGCTCATCCGCCTCGCGTCCGGCGGTCCATCCGTCGGCGGGCGGCCGCGGACCGGCGATGCGTGATGACGATGCGGCGACCGAGGCCGCCGTCACCCGTCCCGCGCTGAACCCGCTCTTCCACGAGCCCGCACGCCTCGCGCTACTGTCCGCGCTCGCTCCCGCCGAGTACGCCGACTTCGCCTCGCTCCTGCGCATCACCGGTGTCAGCAAGTCGGCCCTCTCGAAGCACCTCTCGGCGCTCGCAGACGCCGGGGTGATCGAGATCGGGAAGAGTGACACGGACCGCCGTGGCCGTCGCATCGCACTCACGGCGGAGGGGCGAGTCGCCTTCGAGTCCTACCTCGACGCCCTGACCGCGATCGTGCAGCACGCCCGAGGATGATCGACGTGGACCGGTCGACGACCAGCGCCCGTGCCGGTCAGAGTCCGCGGGACACCGCGGCAGCCGCTGCGAGCCACGCCCGCTGCGTGCTCGATCGCAGGGCGTCGTGACGGATGACGCCGTTCTTCAACGCGGGATCGAAGGGCACGACGACGACGTCGCGCACGTAGGGACGGAAGTCCTCGGCGTAGGCGTTGGCGATCGACGTGTCCTTCGCCTCGGCCTCGGAGACGATGACGACGGCGTTGCGCGCGAGCTCGGCACCGCGCTCGCTCACCCGGCTGACGGCGGTGAGGGTGAGTCGCGCGCCCTCCTTCTTGTCCTCGACGGTCGTGGTCGGGATGACGAGCTGATCGGTCAGCTCCACCATGCGCCGCCAGTTGGGTGCTCCGGCCGAGTTACCGGAGTCCATGACGATCAGGCGGTAGTACTTCGCGAGGACGCGATGGACGAGGTCGACCTCGTCGGCGGTCACCACGTGCTCGCCGTCGGCCGCGGATCGCAGGACCTCGTACTTGTCGCCGGGCTGGTGGTGGACGAACCGCGACAGGTCGGCTCGCTCGGCGCCGGGGGAGAGGAGGTCGCCCGCCGCGGCGAGCAGGTCGAGGACGGTCGAATCGTGGCCGCCCTGCTCGGTCCGCCAGCCGAGCGTGCCCATGGTCTCGTTGTTGTCCCAGGCCGCGACACCGCCACCGCCGTACCGGGCGAAGACGGAAGACAGGTTGACGACGGTCGGCGTCTTGTTGGCGCCGCCCTTCTGATTCGCGACGGAGATGGTGCGACGCCTCGGGAAGTGGCGTGACACGGCGTGGACGTCGTCACGCTCGGCCCGCTCGGTCGCCGACGGCGGCACCGAGAAGCCGAGCTTGTTGAGCAGGCCGGCGAGCCCGTGCTGCGCCGGGCCGATCGTGGGCGGCGCGAGGAACGAGGGTGCATCGCGCAGATCGCGGCGAGCCGGGGCGGCCGGCTGGCCGGGAGCCTGCTGCTGCTGCGGAACCGGGGGCTGCTGCTGCGCGGGCGCGGACGGCGGCGCCTGCACCGACTGCTGTGCCGGGACCGCGCGCTGCGCGGGTACGGGCGCCTGCTGCGCGTTCGGCTGGTTCGAGATCGGCTGGAACGGCGGTGTGTCGAACGCGGGTTGCTGCACGGTCGGGCGCTGTGGCGGGACGGGCTGCGGCGTCGTGGTCGACTGCGGATTGGCGGAGACCGGCGGCGCGGGCTGCGCCGAAACCGGCGCAGGTGTCGACGGCTGGGCGGGTGCGGCGCGGGGCGGTGTCTGCGGTTGAACAGGGGTCGGGCGTGCGGGTGTCGGCTGGGAGGGCGTGGGCGGTGGCGCCTGGATGAGCGGCACTCGTTGCGCGGCTGCGGGCGGTGGCGTGGCCCGCTGCGCGGTGCGCGCGGGCGCTGCTGACTGCGGTTCCTCCTGCAGTTCGCCGTCGACACCGATGAGGAGCACGGTGACGCTCGTCGGGTCGGTCACCGTCACACGGATCGGTCGACCCGCCTTCCGGGCCTCCGCCTGCATCAGTTCGACGAGCTGGCGGCGGGCCGTTCCCGCGTCGGTGGCGGTCAGGTACTGCTCGGCGGTGCCGACGCGGAACACGCCGGAATTGTCCGCCAGCAGCGATGCCGTCATCGGCGGGAAGTCCTGTATCGAGGCCTTGTCGATCATGCTCTCACTCCTTCGCGGCGGGGGTGAACCCGTCCCCACTATGCCTTAGTACGGCGCATGTCGGATTTCTGAGGTCTCGTCGAGAGTGCTTCTTCTGCGCTCTCATGCGGCATCAGCGAGCGGAATGAGCACTCTCAACGAGCCTCCGAAGCCGTCGAACCCGTGCGATGAACGACGCGCGGTCGACGAAGAGGTCGTGCGCAGTGACGCGGACGACCCGCCACCCGGCCGCCTCGAATCGCTCGCGGCGAACGATGTCGTTCCTGAATCGTCGTTGGTCGGTGCGGTGCAGATCGCCTTCGTATTCGTACGCGATGCGGAGGCGAACTTCGGCGAGGTCCGGATGGAGAACCGCGGTGCCGCCGTCGACGGGCACGGCCGGATTGACGCTCGGCTCCGGGAGGCCCGCATCGATGAGCGCGAGCCGCAGGTGTGTCTCAGGTCGGGAGTCGACGCCGACGCGGACCAGCGGAAGGGCGTCGCGGAGAACCCGAGCCGAGCGTCGAGAGCCGTAAGCGGCCACGGCGGCCGTGAGTTCGTCGATCGTTGTGCGCACGTCGACACGCGAGCCACCTCGTGATCGCGACCCCGACACGAGGAAATCACCGACCGCGACGAGGTCCGGAAGCTCGAGCATCGTCGCGAGAAGCGCGAAGGTGTCGGCCGGCGCGGTGAGGGTGAAGCCTCGGATCTGGGTCGTGCGGGTCGTCTCGGCGAGCCGGTGACCGACGACCCCTCGGCAACGCGCAGGCTGTACGCCGTGAAGCGCGCCGATGTGGAGGTCCGCGTCGTGCGTGCAAGAGTTCGGCAGCGGGGCACCCAGGAGTTCCGCCGCAGTGAGATGGCTGAACACCCACCCTGGTCGGCGCCGAGGGGAGAACGCTGCGCAGCGTCCGAAGACGTCCCCCAGATCGACATCGACCGAGCGCACGCCCCAGAACGGAGCGTCGAGATCGACGCCACGCAGTCTCCCGCTGGTCTGGCCGTGCAGCGCTCGGTCACCGACCGCGAACGCCGTGCCGTGGAGCCGTGGCGGGAGCGGGCGATGGCGGGGCACCGACCCATCCTCCCGATCCCGTGGGGATATCTGCTCCCATTGTCCACACCCTCCACCGAGAGTGCGCATTCGGTCGGCTCATTGCGATTCAGGGAGCGTTTTGCGCACTCTCGGCAGAGCCGACGCCCGCGAGGCCGACGTACATCGAGCGGTGGAGCTCCGCGACGTGGTCGAAGGCCAGGCGGCTCGCGGCTGCCGCATCGCCGACGCGGAGCGCCTCGACGAGCTGAGCGTGCTCCTCATTCGACGCGCGCAGGTACTCGATCCGATAGGGGATGAAGTAGGAGTACAGCTCACGGGACACGCGGTCATGGAGGTCGGCCGCGCCCGGCACGCCCGCCGACATCGCCAGCTCGGCGTGGAACGCCGCATCCGCCTCGCGGAACCGGCTCCAGTCCGGCTCGGTCCGCATGGTCGCCACGAGGTCGTCGAGTCGACGCAGGGAGGATGCCCCCGGTGCAGCGGCAGCCCGCGCCGCCAGCCCGGCTTCGAGCGTCGCGCGCTGGTCGATGAGCGCGTGCACGTGGACGGCGTCCTCGCGGTAGGCGGCGATCTCGGGAACGGTGCCCACCGCGGGTGCATCCGAGATGAACGTGCCACCCGTGTTGCCCTGCCGCCGCACGACGACACCCTCGTCGCTCAGCGCCCGATAGGCACGACGCACCGACATCTCGCTGACCCCGAACGCTCGAGCCGCTTCCTCTGGTGCCGGGAGCCGTTGGCCGGGCACCAGCATCCCGAGCTCCAGCGCCAGCGAGATGCGCGCGCGGACGGTGTCGACGGCGGTCGTGCGTCGGATGGCTCCGAGCGAGGGCGAACCCAGATCCATGGCACCCCGTCTCGTCGCTGATCGACTCCGCGACCCTGGCTCAGCCGGCCGTCGGCTGGTCGGCGGTCGCCTCGCTCACCGCACCGTCCGGCTCGGCGTCCAGCGGGAACCGCTTCCCCGCCACGATACCGATCAGCATGGCGACCACGGGGATGAGGGCGAGCACGACACTCACGGTGACGCTTCCGCCGGTGACGAGCGTGAAGTTCGACAGCACCAGCCACAGCGCGAAGGCGAGTCCCACCACCGCGAGGATCGGGAACACCCGCGCACCCCAGGTGCGGCCGGCGACGAGCTCGGGTCGGCGCGCGAAGAACACGAGGACGGCGATCGAGGTCGTCAGCATGAGGAGGACCATCCCGACGGTCGCCACCCCGGCCATGGATCCGAAGACCCCGACGAGCGGGTCGAGGCCGGCGAGGGCGAGCGCGGCGAGGACGATGGCCGCCGTCACCGTCTGCACGATGGAGGAGGTCGACGGGGAGTGGTGTGCGGGGTGACGCCTGCCGAGGCGGGCGGGCAGCACCGACTTCTGCGCCAGCGTGAACTGGTAACGCGCGATGACGTTGTGGAAGGACAGCACGCACGCGAACAGGCTCGTGATGAGCAGCACCTGGACGACATCACGCATGATCGGGCCGAGGTAGGTCGTCGTCGTGTCGAGCAGGAGGTTGCCGTCGCCGGCGAGCGTCTGCTGGGCGATCGCGACGGCGTTCCCTGCGCCGACGCCCGTCACGAGCGCCCAGCAGGAGATGGCGTAGAACACACCGATGATGACGACGGCCAGGTACGTGGCTCGCGGGATGGTGCGTTCCGGGTTGCGCGCCTCGTCCCGGAAGACCGCGGTCGCCTCGAAGCCGATGAAGCCGGTGAGGGCGAAGAGCACGGCGACGCCGATCCCACCGGTGAAGATGTTGGCGGGGTCGAAGGTCGCGACCGCGATGCCGTCCGCGCCGCCCGTCGCGAAGATGACGACGTCGAGCACGACGACCACGAGGATCTCGAGCGTCAGTGCGATGCCCAGTACCTTCGCGCTCAGGTCGATGTGTCGGTAGCCGAGCACCGCGACGATCGCCATCGTCGCGAAGGAGTACAGCCACCAGGGCAGGCTCGGGCCGCCGAAGTACGTGACGAGGTCGTCGAGCGCCCAACCCATGTAGCCGTACACGCCGACTTGGATCGCCGTGTAGGCGACGAGTGCGGTGAACGCGGAACCGAGGCCGAGACGAGAGCCGAGTCCGGCCGTCACATAGGAGAAGAACGCGCCGGCTTCGCGGACGAACGGCGTCATGGTGACGAAGCCGACGGAGAAGACGAGGAGGATCACGGCGGCGAGGGCGAAGCCGATCGGCGCTCCGGCGCCGTTGCCGGTCCCGATCGCGATGGGGACGTTGCCGCCGATCACGGTGAGTGGTGCTGCGGCGGCGATCACCATGAAGACGATGGAGCCGGTACCGAGTTGGCCGTCGAGGCGCTTGCGCGGCTCGGCGATGGGGTTCACGGTCATGAGGTCACTTTCCGGGGGAGTCGGGGGACTCGGAGGGGGAGGGGAGGAGGGACGGCGTCCCTCAATACAGCTCGGCGCGGCGGTCGGCGAGGTAGGGGTTCTCCTGCCTGGCGCGCTTGGTGGCCTCGGGATCGATCGTGGCGATCATGAGACCGACGGCGGTCGCGTCGAGCGCGTCGAGGACCACGCCGTCCGGACCGACGATGCTGCTGCGGCCGACGTAGGTGAGGTCCCCTTCGGAGCCGACGCGGTTGACGTAGACGAGGTGGACCTGGTTCTCCCAGGCGCGCACCGGGATGAGCCGTTCGGCGATGTGCGCGTAGGGCTCCATCTGCGCGGTGGGGACGATCACGACGTCGGCGCCGTCGAGGGCCGCCGCGCGGACGGTCTCGGGGAACTCGACGTCGTAACAGATGAGGACGGCGACGCGGACGCCGCCAAGGTCGACGGTCGGTGCGAGGGTGTCACCGGCCACGAACAGCTCGCGGTCGAGCTCGCCGAACAGGTGCGTCTTGCGGTAGCGGAGCAGCTCGGACCCGTCGGGACCGATGAGGACGATGGCGTTCGCGACGGCTCCGCCCGGGAGCGGCTCGGGCAAGCCGGCGAGGATCGCGATCCCCGTCCCGGCCGCGATGGCGGCGACCTGATCGACCAGCTCCGGGGTGGCGAGCGGGGCGAGACGGTCCCCGAGGTTGTAGCCGGTGATGAACATCTCGGGGGTGACGAGCAGGTCCGCGCCGCGATCCGATGCCTGCCTGGCGGCGTCGGCGACGAGCGCGAGGTTCGCCTCGACGTCTCCGGGGACGCCGTGGTGTTGCAGTCCGGCGATGGTCAGGGTCATGGCGGTGGAGCTCCTCTGCAGGCGTGCGTCGATGCACTCAGTAAACAACTCAAAGTGAGCTGTTTGATGTCCATCATGTTTCGATCCGGTTTCACCCGCAAGAGGCGAGGGACATACTGGTGGCGTGCGCGCCCTTCCTGTCGATGTCCCGATCGTGCTCGGCCCCTTCGGAGGCTTGTCCTCCGTCGAACTCACCGCGACGGTGAGTGAGCTGGGCGGCCTCGGTTCCTTCGGCCTGTACGGCTACGACGCCGAGCGCATCGAGCGGACGGTCACGGCGCTCCGCGAACGGACCGCGGCGCCGTTCGCACTGAACCTGTGGCTGCCGCGTGGAGACGAGCTGTCGCCCGACGACTCCGAGGCGTCCTTCGCAGCCGCGGTCGAGGCGCTCCGACCCGTGTTCGACGAGTTGTCACTCGAGCTGCCCGATCGCCCGGCCCGGTACGTGCCGCCGTTCGACGAGCAGATCGAGGCGGTCCTGGAGGCGCGGCCCGCCGTGGTCAGCTTCGTCTTCGGGGTTCCACCGCGGTCGGTGGTCGACGCGGCGCGCGAGCGGGGCATCGTGGTGGTCGGGACGGCGACCACGGTGGCCGAAGGGCTCGCCCTGCAGGAGGGCGGCGTCGACGTCGTCGTCGGCACGGGCATGGAGGCCGGCGGCCACCGCGTCTCGTTCCTGCGAGCAGCCGAGGACTCCCTCGTCGGCCTGGTCGCCCTGATCCCGCAGCTCGTCGACGCCCTGGACGTCCCGGTGATCGCCGCCGGCGGTATCGCCGACCGACGCGGTGTCGCCGCCGCGCGGGCACTCGGCGCCGCCGGTGTGCAGGTCGGGACCGCCTTCCTCCGCACGAGCGTCTCCGCGGCGACGGCCGAGCATCGAGCGGCCATCGTCTCGACGCCCGCCGACGGCACCGTCCTCACGCGCGCGATGAGCGGCAGGCTCGGACGGGGTGTCCCGAATCGGGTGTTGCGCGAGATCGAGGCGTCGGGGGTCGTCGCCCCGTTCCCGGTCCAGAACTGGCTGACCGGGCGGTTCCGCACCGTCGCCTCGGAGCAGGGCGTCGCAGAGCTCCAGGGCTTCTGGGCTGGGCAGGCGTCACTGCTGACCCGCGATCGGGCGGATGCCGAGGCCGTCTTCGCGGAACTCGCCGCGGGCCTGTCGGTCCCACCCAGGGCACCCTGACCCCGGTCCGCGTCGCCCGCAGGACCGCGTAAGCTGGAGTGGACTTCCTGCAAGAGATGAGACGTTCACCGTGCCCAGCATCCCGTTCGACGGCGCCAAGCACGATCGGTACTGGATGGTCCCGATCCTGCGTGCGGTGATCGCGCTCGCCACGGCGGGGGTCGTCACCTTCACGCAGGGCCACTCATCGCAGTTCGGCCTCGTGGTCTTCGGGGTCTTCACGCTGCTGTCCGGCGCGATCGTCGGCGCCTTCGCCTTCCCGAACTTCTCCGACACCGTGACGCGCGCCTTCTTCCTCGGGCAGGGCGTCATCGGCGTCGTGACCGGCGTCTTCTCGTTGCTCGTGAGCGGCGGCGGGCTGAGCATCTTCCTCTACGTCGTCACGCTGTGGGCGGCCCTCACCGGATTCCTCGAGCTGTACAGCGGGATCCGCTGGCGCGGACGCCTCGCCGCTGCGAAGGACTGGACCGCGGTCGGTGCCTTCACGGTGCTGCTCGCCATCGCGACGCTCCTCGTCCCGCCGGGACTCGAGCAGCGATTCGCCGCCCCGGGAGGTGTCGAGGGTGTCCTCCGTGCGGACATCGTCGTCGTCGGCCTCGTCGGGGCATACGCCGCGATCATCGGCGTCTACCTCGTCATCGGCGGACTGTCGCTGCGGTGGGCGGGCAAGCGCCCGGTCGCCGGCGCAGTCACCGACGACACCACCGGCACGGCGGGAGCCGCATCATGAGCAAGCCCAACCGCGACGACGTCCTGCGGCCGATCGAGCTCCTCGTGCTCTCGGGCGTCATGGGGGTCTTCACCGGCGTCGTCGTCCTGATGTCGACCCGTGAGATCGTCCTCGCGCTCATCGGCCTGGGCATCGCATTCATCGCCTCACTCGTCGTCCTTGCGATGCTGGCGCTCGCCGTGAAGCCCGACTTCCAGGAGAAGCTCGACCTCGACGAGCAGGACGGCGACGACAAGCGTCCGCCGCGCCCCTCCGGCCACTGATCTCCGGCTTCATTCGCCCATTCTTGGGCGACCCAGTGCTCGTTCGCCCATTCCTGGGCGAACGAGCACGGACCGCCTACGGCAGGTAGTCCACCAGGTCGTCGGAGAGCCCGAGGTACGTCGCCGGGGTGAGCTCGAGCAGGCGCTGCTTCGCGGCGTCGCCGATGTCGAGCTTGGAGACGAACTCGACGAGCTCCGCCTGGCCGAGACGCTTGCCGCGCGTCAGCTCCTTCAGGAGCGCATAGGGGTCCTCGATGCTCGAGCGACCCGCGGTCACCTCGGCGCGGATGACCGTCTGGATCGCCTCCGCGAGCACCTCCCAGTTGTGGTCGAGGTCCGCGGCGAGCACGTCCTCCGCGAGGTCGATCTGCCCGAGTCCGCCGAGGATGTTGTCGAGGGCGAGCAGCGAGTGGCCGAACCCGACACCGATGTTGCGCTGGGCGCTCGAGTCGGTGAGGTCGCGCTGGAGTCGTGAGGTGACGAGGGTGGCGGCGAGGGAGTCGAGGATCGCGCTCGACAGCTCCAGGTTGGCTTCGGCGTTCTCGAAGCGGATCGGGTTGACCTTGTGCGGCATGGTCGACGAGCCGGTGGCGCCCGCGACCGGGATCTGCCGGAAGTAGCCGATCGAGATGTACGTCCACATGTCCGTGGCGAGGTTGTGCAGCACGCGGTTGGCGTGGGAGATCTTGCCGTAGAGCTCGGCCTGCCAGTCGTGCGACTCGATCTGCGTCGTCAGCGGGTTCCAGTCCAGGCCGAGTCCCTCGACGAACTCGCGCGAGATGGCGGGCCAGTCGGCGTCGGGGTCGGCGACGACGTGGGCGGCGAACGTGCCGGTCGCGCCGGAGAACTTGCCGAGGTACTCGTTCGCCTCGATCTGCAGGGCGATGCGCTCGAGTCGGTAGACGGTGACGGCGAGCTCGCGGCCCATCGTGGTGGGCGTCGCCGGCTGGCCGTGCGTGCGGGCGAGCATCGGGACGGCCCGGAAGTCGACGGCCTTGGTGCGCAGTGAGTCGAGGACGAGGCGCAGCTTCGGCAGCCAGATGGCGCGGACGGCCTGCGACACGGTGAGCGCGTAGGAGAGGTTGTTGATGTCCTCGCTCGTGCAGGCGATGTGGGTCAGTTCGGCGATGCGGTCGAGACCGAGCTCGGACAGGCGGTGGCGCACGAGGTATTCGACGGCCTTCACATCGTGACGCGTGACAGCTTCCTTCTCGGCGAGCCAGTCGATGTCGGTCTGTCCGAAGTCGAGGTAGAGCGCGCGGAGCTGCTCGATCTCCGCCGGGGTCAGCGGGGAGGATCCGAACATCGAGTGCTCTGTGAGGTAGACGAGCCACTCGACCTCGACCTGCACGCGGGCGCGGTTCAGGCCGGCCTCCGAGAGGTACTCTCCGAGCGCCGTCACGGCGGGGCGGTAGCGACCGTCGAGCGGGCTGAGCGGCTGGGCGGGGAATTCGGTCATGGGGTGGCTCCCTGGGTCAGTGCTGGTTCGAGCTGGTGGAAGAGGGATCTGCAGGCATGGTCGATCATGCCGAGGACGGTCTCGAACATCTGGGCGTCCGAGTAGTAGGGGTCGGGGACGTCGCGGGTCCCGGAGGTGCTGTCGAAGCTCAAGAGCAGGTGCACCTTGGAGCGGTCGGTGTCGTTGCCCGCCCAGGCCCGCAGGATGCGTTCGTGACTGCGGTCGAGGGCGACGACGAGGTCGTAGCTGTCGAAGCGGTCGGGGTCGAACTGCTTGGCCCGGTGGGCGGTGGCGTCGTGGCCGTGCGCTCGCAGCGCGGTGACCGTCCGGTGGTCGGCGTGCTCGCCGACGTGCCAGTCGCCGGTGCCGGCGGAGGAGACCTCCACGACCCGCTCCAGCCCGGCGGCCGCGACGAGGTCGGTGAAGACGCTCTCGGCCATCGGGGATCGACAGATGTTGCCCGCGCAGACGAAGCACACGCGGAACGGGGTCGTGCCGGGGTCGGCCTCCCCGAGGGTGTTCATGCGTCTATTCTGGCCGACCGCGCCCGAGCCGTCGAACCGTTCTCGACTGACTCCGCTCCACAGTTCCACTGCGGTGAGCTTCCTCCACATCAGCACGGTGTGCCGTCGTGACCGCACCCCCGGTTGGGCAGAGTCGAGTGTGATGCCGGCGGTGGGCGGGCGGAGGGCGAGGCGACATGGCGTTGGAGTACGACCCGTTGGCGATGGGCTTCCCGTCGCAGTCGACGGCAGAGGAAGCTGCTTCGATCCTCGAGGGGCGCGCTCGATGTCTCGAGGACGTGCTGCTCGAACTGGAGCCGGAGATCGTGAGGTTCGCGCAGGCGCGCAGCGGTCTCGAGTGGGTCGGTCCCGCAGCCGTGCAGTTCGCCTGGTCCGCGGACGAACTGACCGCAGTGCTTCGTGAATCGGCCGCTGCACTCGATGAGGGACTCAGGAGCGCTCGTGGGGCGGCATCGTCGATCGCCGTTGGAGCGGAGCATGAGTGACGACCTCACCATCCGAGGCGGTGGTGTCGTAGCCGTCGCCACGGAGGATCACCTGCTCCTCGGCGCGTTGCTCCTCGAACTCGGCGAGGCCTGCGCGAGCTGGGCCGACCGCGTGGAATCGGTGTCGACCGACGACGTGTCCCTGGCGCCCGTCGGCCCGACGATCGTCCCCCAAGCCGATGCTGGGGCGGGAAGCGGGGCGGCTGCGAGGGCCGCCACCAGCTTGCGGCGTGCGAGCGACGACGCGAGCCGGTTGGGTGGGCATCTCATCGTCGGGGCGGAGCAGTACGGAGAGCTCGAGCGGATGGTCCAATCGTTGTTCACGTTCACCGGGGACGCCGCGGGATGGGTCCTGGGAGCCTCCCCGTTGATCCCCCTCGGTGTCCTCGCCGCCGTCGGAGAGGTGACGCTCGTCAGGACGGTGTTCCGCGGAGTGTTGGGTTTGCTGTCCTCGGACCTGCAGGACGGCTTCGATGAGGCCTCGGCGAAGACTGCGCGTGAGCTGATGTCGTCACCCGCGTTCGTCGCCCTCGTGCGCGGAGTCGTATCGGGTTCCGACGAGTTCCTGATCAGCGCGTTCGGTCTGCCGGCGATGCTCGACGCGAACCGTCTGAGCGAGGAGGGCATCACCGGGGTGGCGTTCGCAGCCCTGGTCGCACTGGGCACAGTCGACCGTGCCGGCCTCCTCACTCCCGCGGCGCCGGTCCGTACGGTCGAGGTGAAGGCCCAGGGCGCTCCGGCGCCCCTGAAACCTCCGACCCGGTACGAGGACCTGGCCGAGCGGATGCCGCACGGGGGAGCGGGCTCGCCGCAGATCAGGATCGAGCGGTACGAGGACGCCTCCGGCGCCGACCAGTGGATCGTCTGGTCGGGTGGAACCATCGAGACCGGCTTCCCTGAGGCGTCGACCGAGCCCTTCGACAACCGCAGCAATGTCAACGCCGTCGCAGGTATGGAGGCGGAGAGCGCCGAAGCGACCCTCCAAGCCATGCGACTCGCGGGCATTCCGGACGGTGCCTCCGTGCTCCACGTCGGGTACTCCCAGGGCGGCATCATCGCGTCGCGCATCGCCGCCAGCGGTGCCTACGACTCCTCGGTCGTCACCTTCGGATCGCCGGTCGAATCCATCGACTTCGCGGACGACCTCCCGCGCACCCATGTCGAACACACCGAGGACGTCATCCCCGCGCTCTCCGGTGAACGACGCGACTCACTCAACGGGGGTACCGTCGTCCAGCGTTCGTTGTACGACGGAGGACCACCGCCGGCCGGTGACGATCCCCTTCCAGCTCACAATCTCGACCGCTACCGGGAGACGGCACGCCTCATCGACCAGTCCTCGGAGGAGCGGCTCGCACCAGCGATCGACCCCCTCGCCGGGCTCACGGGCACCGGGGAGGTCTGGCAGTACCGCGCCGACAAGGTCCTTCCGTGACCAAGCGGTCGAGCCGACGGGTCAGTCGCGCGCCTTTGGACGGATGACGATGCCGAGCAGCCAGTTCACGATGGAGATGACGATCGCACCGAGGACGCCCCACCAGAAGCCGTCGACGGTCAGGCCGAAGCCGAACCAGCCGCTGATGCCTGCGGTGATGAGGAGGAGGAGCCCGTTGATGAGGAGCCCGATGAGCCCGAGCGTGAGGATGTACAGGGGGAACGCGAGCACCTTGATGACCGAGCCGATGATGGTGTTCACGACGGCGAAGATGAGCGCGACGAGCGCGAAGGTCAGGATCGTCTCCAGCGTGCCGCCGGGCGCGTACGGTGTCACGTTCACACCGGCGACGATGAGGGTCGTGACCCAGATGGCGAAGCCGTTGACGATCAGGTTCAGCAGAAAACGTCCCATGACGGCAATCCTCCCACCCTTGCCACAGCGGGCAAAGGGCCGATTCGGACCGGCGCACTGCATTCCGACGCAGGTATCCTTCGCGGCCTAGACTCGTCGAGTGAGTGACAACCTGCCAACCACCGCCCAGCCGGCCGCTCAGCCGGGCCGGAGCCCGGTCCGTCTCCGTCCGGAGATCGCAGAGCTGCCGCCCTACCGCCAGGGCAAGCCGGCCGCACCCGACGCCTTCAAACTCTCGAGCAACGAGGTCCCGTTCCCGCCACTCGACGCCGTCCTCTCGGCCATCACCGACACGGCTGCGGACTCCCACCGCTACCCCGACGGCGCCGCACTCGCACTGCGCACGGCGCTCGCCGAAGCCAACGGGGTCACCCCGGAACGGATCCACATCGGTGCGGGCTCGGTCGCGCTCCTCAGCCAGTTCATCACCGCGACCGCCGGTCCGGGGGACGAGGTCGTCTTCGCCTGGCGCTCCTTCGAGGCCTACCCGGGTCTCGTGACCGTCGCCGGCGCGACGTCCGTGCGGGTCCCCAACCGGCCCGACGGCTCCCACGACCTCGAGGCGATGGCCGCAGCCGTCACCGACCGCACCCGCGTCGTCATCGTCTGCACGCCGAACAACCCCACGGGGCCGGTCGTCGAACGCGCCGCCTTCCTCGCCTTCCTCCGCTCCGTGCCCTCCGACGTGCTCGTTCTCCTCGACGAGGCCTACCGCGAGTTCGTCACCGATGACGACGCCGTCAACGGCATCCCGCTCCTCGACGAGCACCCGAACCTCGTCGTGCTCCGCACCTTCTCGAAGGCCTACGGACTCGCCGGCCTCCGCGTCGGCTGGGCCATCGGCCACGAGCTCGTCCTCGACGGCGCCCGCAACGCGGCCATCCCGCTCTCCAGCACCGCGCCGGCGCAGCAGGCGGCCATCGCCGGACTCGCGAACGCCGAGGACATCCGAGCCCGCGTCGCGGTCATCACCGCACGACGCGACGACCTCGCCGCCGCACTCCGCGAGCAGGGCTGGTTCATCCCCGCGGCGCAGGGCAACTTCGTCTGGTTCGGCCTCGGCGAGCAGACGGCCGCGGCGAACGAGACCTTCCTCGCCCACGGCATCGTCGGCCGCGCCTTCCCCGGCGACGGCGTCCGCATCTCGATCGGTGAAGCCGAGTCGATCGAACCGCTCCTCGCCGCCGCTGCGGAGATCCTCGCCGGACTGCCGGCCGACCACCCGACACGAGAGGGAGTGCGCTCACGATGAGCCGTTCCGGAGACGACCCCACCGTGCCCAGCGTCCAGTTCATCGACGCGGCCGGCACCTTCGCGCCGAACGAACACGCGGAGCGCTATCAGCCGTTCCTCGATCGCCTGACCGAGACCGACCTGCAGCAGTTCTACCGCGACATGGCGAACGTCCGTGCCTTCGACATCGAGGCGACGAACCTGCAGCGCCAGGGCCAGATGGCGCTGTGGCCACCGAGTCACGGGCAGGAGGCGGCACAGGTCGGTTCGGCCCGCGCAGCGCGAGCCCAGGACCACATCTTCCCCTCCTACCGCGAACACGTCGTCGCGATGATCCGCGGCGTCGACCCCATCGACATCGTGCGGCTCATGCGCGGCAACACGCACGGCGGTTGGGACCCGGCAGATCCGTCCAACGGCAACGTGCACCTCTACACGCTCGTGCTCGCCGCGCAGACCCTGCACGCGACCGGCTACGCGATGGGCCTGAACTTCGACAAGGCCGTCGGCACCGGTGACCCCGAGCGCGACACGGCCGTGCTCGTCTACTTCGGTGACGGCTCGAGTTCCGAGGGCGACGCGAACGAGGCCTACATCTACGCCGCCAGCTACCAGACGCCACAGGTGTTCTTCCTCCAGAACAACCAGTGGGCCATCTCCGTCCCCGTCTCCCGCCAGGCCCGCGAGCCGCTGTACCAGCGCGCGGCCGGCTTCGGCCTCGACAGCGTCCGCATCGACGGCAACGACGTCCTCGCGAGCTACGCGACGGCGGCGAAGCACCTCGACGACGCCCGCGCCGGCCGCGGCCCGAGCCTCATCGAAGCGATGACCTACCGCGTCGGCGCGCACACCACGAGCGACGACCCGACCAAGTACCGCACCGACGACGAACTCCAGTCCTGGATCGCCCGCGACCCGATCGTCCGGTTCAAGACGTACCTCCAGGGGCTCGGCGCCTCGGACGCGTTCTTCGCCGAGGTCGACGAGGAGGCTGCAGCGCTCGCGGAGGACACCCGCGTGCGCACGCTCGCACTCGAGGCCCCGGGCCCCGAGCTCATGTTCGAGGGCGTCTACTCCGAACCGCACCCGCTCATGGTGGAGCAGCAGGCCTGGCTCGAACGCTACGAGGCCTCGCTCGAAGGAGGCAACGCATGACGACGACCACCATGCCGATGGCCAAGGCGCTGAACGCCGGCCTGCGCAAGGCGATGACCGAAGACGACAAGGTCCTGCTCATGGGCGAGGACATCGGCCCGCTCGGCGGCGTCTTCCGCGTCACCGAGGGCTTGCACGCCGAGTTCGGCGGCGACCGCGTCCTCGACACCCCGCTGGCGGAGTCCGGCATCGTCGGCACCGCGATCGGCCTCGCCATGCGCGGCTACCGACCGGTGTGCGAGATCCAGTTCGACGGCTTCGTGTTCCCGGCCTTCAACCAGATCACGACGCAGCTCGCGAAGCTCACCAACCGGCACGAGGGCAAGCTGCAGATGCCCGTCGTCATCCGGATCCCCTACGGCGGACACATCGGCGCGGTCGAGCACCACCAGGAGAGCCCCGAGGCGTACTTCGCCCACACGGCCGGCCTGCGCGTGGTCAGTCCGTCGACCCCGAACGACGCCTACTGGATGATCCAGGAGGCCATCGCCTCGAACGACCCGGTCGTCTTCCTCGAGCCGAAGAGCCGCTATTGGCCGAAGGGCGAGGTCGACCTCGACGGCTCGGCCGCACCACTGCACGGCAGCCGCGTCGTCCGCACCGGCACGGAGGTCACTCTCGCCGGACACGGCGCGATCGTGAGCGTCATGCTGCAGGCGGCTGAACTGGCCGCCACGGAGGGCACGAGCGTCGAGGTCGTCGACATGCGCTCGCTGTCGCCCATCGACTACGACCCGCTCGTGGAATCCGTCCGACGGACCGGCCGCCTCGTCTACGTGCAGGAGGCGCCCGGGTTCACGAGCGTCGGCTCGGAGATCGCGGCGACCGTCACCGAGCGCGCCTTCTACTCGCTCGAGGCACCCGTCCTGCGGGTGTCCGGGTTCGACACCCCGTTCCCGCCGGCGAAGCTCGAAGGCGTCTACCTCCCGGATGCCGACCGCATCCTCGAGGCCGTCGACCGCTCGCTGGCGTACTGAACACCGAAGGAAGACGAGGAACCACGATGAGTGATCTCCAGTTCGAACTGCCGGACGTCGGCGAAGGCCTGACCGAGGCCGAGATCGTCGCATGGAAGGTCGCGCCGGGCGACGCCGTCTCGGTCAACCAGGTGCTGGTCGAGATCGAGACCGCGAAGTCGCTCGTCGAACTCCCGTCGCCGTTCGCCGGCACCGTCGGCGCCCTGCTCGTCCAGGAGGGCCAGACCGTCGACGTCGGGACGCCCATCATCAGCGTGAGCACCGGTGGTGGAGCGCCGAGCGCCGAGCCGGCCGCGCCCGCACCGGCGGTCGTCGAGTCGGAGGAGGCCACGCTGGCCGCCGACACCGCGGCGAGCGTCTCTCCCGCCGAAGAGCCGCGCCCTGGCGCAGTGCTCGTCGGATACGGCAGCGCCGGCAGCACCTCGAGTCGTCGCCGTGGCCGTGGCGCGACGCCGGTCGTCGAGCCGGCGAGCCCGGCCGTCACCCCGCAGCCGCCCGTGCGCCGCCAGCCGCCGTCGAGCATCCCCGCCGCGTCCGCGCTGCCGGTCATCGCCAAGCCGCCGATCCGGAAGCTCGCGAAGGACCTCGAGGTCGACCTCACGGCGATCGAGGGCACCGGGCTCGCGGGTGAGATCACCCGCGACGACGTCATCCGTGAGGCCAGTCAGGCGAGCGTGTTCCGCAACATCGAGACGCCGGAGTGGGCCGACGAGCGCGAGGAGCGCATCCCGGTCAAGGGCGTCCGCAAGGCCATCGCGACGGCCATGACCCGAAGTGCCTTCACCGCGCCGCACGTCTCCCTCTTCGTCGACGTCGACGCGACGCGCACGATGGAGTTCGTCAAGCGCCTGAAGAACTCGACGGACTTCGCCGGCGTCAAGGTCTCGCCGCTGCTCATCATGGCCAAGGCGATGATCTGGGCGGTCCGCCGCAACCCCACGGTCAACAGCGAGTGGACGGACCAGGAGATCATCGTCCGCCATTACGTGAACCTCGGGGTCGCCGCCGCGACACCGCGCGGACTGATCGTCCCGAACGTCAAGGAGGCGCAGGCGATGAGCCTGCTCGAGCTGGCACGCGCCCTCGAGACCCTCACGCTCACGGCCCGCGACGGCAAGACGCCGCCGGCCGACCAGCAGAACGGCACGATCACGGTGACGAACATCGGTGTCTTCGGCATGGACACCGGCACCCCGATCCTCAACCCGGGCGAGGTCGGCATCGTCGCGCTCGGCACGATCAAGCAGAAGCCGTGGGTCGTCGACGGTGAGGTGCGCAGCCGCTTCGTGACGACGCTCGGCGCATCCTTCGACCACCGCGTGGTGGACGGCGACGTCGCGAGCCGCTTCCTGGCGGACGTCGCGTCGATCATCGAGGAGCCGGCGCTGCTGCTCGACTGAGCACCGGGTCCCTGAGCCTGCTCTTCGGTTCCTGAGCCCGTCGAAGGGCGATTTTGAGAATCAGTATCAATAGGCGTAGCGTTGGCCTTCTCACCCCGATCGAGAAGGTTCATCAATGCGCGCTCGCACCCTGCTCCCAGCCTTGGCCGTCCTCCCGGCAGCCGCCCTCGTCCTCGCGGGCTGCTCCGGCAGCAGTGCGTCGAGCGCGGCCGACGACGGCAAGATCAACATCGTCGCCTCGACGAACGTGTACGGCGACATCGCTTCGAAGATCGGCGGCAAGGACGTCGAGGTGACCTCGCTCATCTCCTCGGCCGCCCAGGACCCGCACTCCTACGAGGCGAGCACGCAGGATCAGCTCTCCATCAAGAACGCCGACCTCGTCATCGAGAACGGCGGCGGCTACGACCCGTTCATCGACACACTCCTCGACGCGGCCAAGAACGAGTCCGTCGAGGTCGTGAACGTCGTCGACCTGTCGGGCCTCGCCCCGGACGACGACCACGCCGACGAGCAGCACACGGATGAGGCGCACGCCGAGGACGACGGTCACGACCACATCGAGGGCTTCAACGAACACGTCTGGTACAGCCTCCCGACGATGGCGAAGCTCGCCGACGAGCTGGCCAAGGAGCTCGGCGAACTCGACAGCGCGAACGCGACCACGTACACCGCGAACGCGAAGGCCTTCACCGAGTCCCTCGGCACGATCGAGACGGCCCAGGCCGCGATCAAGACCGCGCACGACGGCGAGGGCGTCGCCATCACCGAGCCCGTGCCGCTCTACCTGCTCGAGGGCGCCGGACTCGTGAACCGCACCCCGGAGGCGTTCAGCGAGGCGATCGAGGAGGGCACCGACGTGTCGCCGACCGTCCTCAAGGAGACGCTCGACCTCTTCGGCGGCGGATCGGTCGCGCTGCTTGCCTACAATGAGCAGACGAGTGGCGGCGAGACCGAACAGGTCAAGACCGCCGCGGAGAACGCAGGCGTACCGGTGCTGTCATTCACCGAGACCCTCCCGGACGGCAAGGACTACCTCTCGTGGATGACCGAGAACGTCGACGCCGTGGCGGACGCCCTGGATCGATGACCAGCGGTCCGACCGACGACTCAGGCCCCGTCGACGTCCTCGCGCTCGCCGGGGCCGAGCTCGGTTTCGGCGGACGCACGCTCTGGGACGGTCTCGACCTCTCTGTGCGCCCGGGGGAGTTCCTCGCGGTGCTCGGCCCGAACGGCTCCGGCAAGACGAGTCTGCTGCGCACCATCCTCGGGCAGCAGCAGCTCGACCGCGGGACCATCAGGGTCGCCGGAGGCCCGGTGCACCGGGGTGACCGCCGCATCGGCTACATCCCGCAGCAGAAGCTCATCCCCGCCGGCACGCCGATGCGCGGTCGCGATCTCGTCGCCCTCGGCGTCGACGGCCACCGCTTCGGACTCCCCATCCGCACCGCGGCGACGAAGCGTCGGGTCGACGAGCTGATCGCCTCCGTCGGCGCGACCGCATACGCCGACGGCGCCGTGGGCACCCTGTCCGGCGGTGAGCAGCAGCGGCTGCGCGTCGCCCAGGCGCTCGCGGACGACCCGATCCTCCTCCTCTGCGACGAACCACTGCTCAGCCTCGACCTCCAGCATCAGCGCGGGGTCAGCGAGCTCATCGACCGTCGTCGGCGCGAGCACGACACCGCGGTGGTCTTCGTCACCCACGACGTGAACCCGGTGCTCCCCATGGTCGACCGCATCCTGTACCTCGCGGGCGGCCGATTCCGGGAGGGCACCCCCGACGAGGTGCTCCGCAGCGAGGTGCTGTCTGAGCTCTACGGCACGCCCGTCGACGTACTCCGCAGCCATGGCCGGGTCGTCGTGGTCGGCATCCCCGACAGCGAGACCCACCACCATCACCACGACGATCCGCACACCGGTGCGGTGGGGGTCGGCGCATGAGTACTGACGACCTCTGGGGACGCCTGTTCAACTTCCAGGACTACGGCGCACTGCTCGAACTCGTGCAGAACTCGATCATCGCCGGCGCGGTCCTGGGCATCGTCGGCGGCCTCATCGGCGTGTTCGTCATGCAGCGCGACATGGCGTTCGCGGTGCACGGGATCAGCGAGCTCTCCTTCGCCGGCGCTGCCGGCGCGCTGCTGTTCGGGGCCAACGTCGTCGTCGGGTCCCTCGCGGGCTCACTCGTCGCCGCGATCCTCATCGGCCTGCTCGGTTCGAAGGCCCGCGACCGCAACTCGATCATCGGGGTGCTCATGCCGTTCGGCCTCGGCCTCGGCATCCTCTTCCTCGCGCTCTATCCGGGCCGGAGTGCCAACAAGTTCGGGCTCCTCACCGGGCAGATCGTGTCGGTCGACGACCCGCAGCTCGGCCTGCTCATCGTCATCAGCATCGTGGTGCTGATCGCGCTCCTCCTCCTCTGGCGCCCCCTCAGCTTCGACAGCCTCGATCCGGACGTCGCCGCGGCGCGCGGGGTGCCGAGTCGGTTCGTCTCGCTCGCCTTCATGGTGCTGCTCGGGCTCACGGTCGCGGTGTCGGTGCAGATCATCGGCGCGCTGCTCGTCCTCGCACTGCTCGTGACGCCCGCGGCCGCGGCGCTCCGGGTGTCGTCGTCGCCCGTCCTCGTCCCGGTGCTGAGCATGCTCTTCGGCTTCGTCTCGGCGGTCGGCGGCATCCTGCTCGCCATCGGTGGATCGCTCCCGATCAGCCCCTACATCACGACGATCTCCTTCCTCATCTACCTCGTCTGCCGCATCGTCGGGCCGCGCACCGCGTCCGGGCGACGCGGTCGTCGGGCACCTGTCGGCGAGACGCGGCACGCCCAGGTCGCGCGATGACCGTGGACCGTGCGCCGCGTCCGCGTGGAGCTGCTTCGGAGCGTCCTCCGAGCGGTTCCCGGGTACCCTTGAAGCGACAGGCAGGAGCACCCGTGGCGAAGCGCAACACCTGGCAGCGAGAAGCTGTCCGCGAGGCCCTCGGCGGCAACGACGGATTCGTCAGCGCCCAGGGACTGCACGCCGAACTCCGCGACACCGGTTCGCCGATCGGGCTCGCGACCGTGTATCGAGCCCTATCCGACCTCGCGGTCGAGGGCGAAGCGGACTCCCTGCAGTCGCCGGAGGGCGAGAACCTCTACCGTGCCTGCACGCCTGGCACCCACCATCACCACCTCATCTGCCGCAACTGTGGTCTCACCATCGAGATCGAGGCCGACGAGGTCGAGGCCTGGGCGCGGTCGGTCGCGTCGCAGCACGGGTTCACCGAGGCGAAGCACGTCGTCGACGTCTTCGGGCTCTGCGAGAACTGCTCGGCGGCGGCCCAGCGCGCGTGAGGCCGGAGTGAGCAGGACGACCGGCACCCTCGGGGTCGACGACGACTGGACCGCGCCCGACGACGACGGCGCGGAGCACTGGGGTCGCACCGAAGGGCGTGATCCACGGAACCTGCGGACACCGCTCCTGATCGGTGTCGCACTGCTCGTGGTGGTCGGGCTCTTCGTGCTCCGGGCGCTCATGCCGCTCGGTGAGGTGCTCACCCCGCCCACCGCGGTGCGCGACTTCGTGACCCTGACGCTCAGCGTGGTGGTGGAGTCGCTGCCGTTCGTGGTGCTCGGCATCGTGCTGTCGATCCTCGTGCAGATCTGGCTCCCCGACGGCTGGCTCGAGCGGTGGTTGCCGACGCAGCCGATCCTCCGCCGAGCCTGCATCTCGCTGCTCGGCATGTTCCTGCCGGTCTGCGAGTGCGGCAACGTTCCGCTCGCCCGCGGCCTCATCGTGCGCGGGTTCACGGTGCCGGAGTCGATCACCTTCCTGCTCGCGGCGCCGATCCTCAACCCCATCGTCATCGTCACGACGCATCAGGCCTTCGGCTGGGATGGCGGGATCCTCGTCGCCCGGCTCGTCGGCGGGTTCCTGCTCGCGAACCTCATCGGGTGGCTCTTCAGCAAGCACCCCGACCCCAGCTCGCTGCTCACGCCGACCTTCCAAGCCAGCTGCGAGGTGACCGAGCAGCACGGGCACGAGCACTCGAAGCTGGAGCGCAGCCTGCAGCAGTTCGTCGCAGAAGCGCGCGCGATCATGCCGGCGCTGCTCATCGGTTCGGCCGTGGCCGGCGCCGTGCAGGTCCTCGTCCCACGCGAGGTGCTCGTCACCCTCGGCGCGAACCCGGTCTGGTCGGTGCTCGCGATGATGACGCTCGCCGTGATCGTCTCGATCTGCTCGAACGTCGACGCCTTCTTCGTGCTGTCCTTCGGATCGACGTTCATGCCCGGTTCGATCGTCGCCTTCCTCGTCCTCGGCCCCGTCGTCGACGTCAAGATGCTCGCGCTCATGCGCACCACCTACACGACCAGGACCCTCGTGATCATCACCGCGGTCGCCGTGCTGTTCTCGGCGGCCCTCGGATTCGGAGTGAACGCCCTTGCCTGATCAGAACGCCACCCAGCGACACGCGCACGCCGAGACGTCGACGGTCGGCGATCGTCGCGTGCCCCTGCTCGAACGACTCCGGCAGCGGTGGTGGGGCGTCCTCCTGCTCGTCACCGCCGCCGTGTGCATCCTCTGGCTCGCGCTGACCGATCGCCTCGGGCTCTACATCCACCCGCGCTACTTCGTGTTCACCGTCATCATGGCGCTCATCGCGGTCGCGCTCGGCATCGTCAGCGTCCTCGTCCATGTGGACGTCGATGAGGTGCCGAAGCGTCGCGGGCGGACGGTGCTGCAGCTCGCCTCGGTCGTGGGCAGTCTCGCGGTCGTCGGGGCGATGGTGGTGCTCCCGCCGTCGACGCTCTCGGTCGCGACAGCCGACCAGCGCGCGGTGAACTCCGGCACGCTCGCGGGGGAGGTCCAGGGGCAGGACGCCCAGACGGTACTGACCTCGAACCCGGACTTCAGCACCTTCGGCATCAAGGATTGGGCGACACTGTTGCGCCAGACGACGCGGCCCGCCGACCTCGAAGGGCGCGCTTTCTCCGGGGTCGGTTTCGTGATCGCCGATCCGGACGCGGCCGACGTCTTCTACGTCTCGCGGTTCGTCGTGAACTGCTGCGCCGTGGACGCCCAGCCGGTCGGTGTGCCCGTGCAGCTCGACGGTTGGGAGCAACAGCTCAAGCCCGGCGACTGGGTCGAGGTCTCGGGCGCGCTCACCGCGAGCGACGCCTCGCATCTGCCGTTGGTGGTCGGGACGGCGAAGGTCGACAAGGTCGAGGAGCCGGCGGACCCGTATGACTACTGATCGCCGGGATGCTGCACGAGGCCGATCGACGCAGGCCGCCGGCGACCGGAGCGGTTTCGGCCGACTGGTCGCGATCGTGCTGATCGCGCTCGTCGTCATCGGCGGCGGTGCGGCCGTCGTCGGTCTGACCCAGGGGCCGAAGCTCGTCCGCACGGTGGTCGACCCGACCGGACTCGTGGAGTCCTGGGGCCAGCGTGTGGTCCTGGCGGTGAACCAACCGATCGCCGATCTCGGGTCGGACCGGGTGCGGATCGAGCCGGCAGCCGACTTCGACGTCAGTACCGGGGCCGGCGGCATCACGCTGGTGTTCCCCGAGCCGCTCGCCTATGCGACGGACTACCGGATCACGGTCGACGGGGTCACCGCGCCGGGTGGCGGCCCGGCTGCCACGCTCACGACGTCGTTCTCGACGCCGCCCGTCGAGGGGTTCTCGCTCGTGAGGAGTCCGGTCGAGGACGGCGGCTCGGCGGCGACGAAGGCGGACGACCGGATCGTGCGGCTCTCGATCGGCGGTGGTGAACCCGAGACCGCGTACGAAGCCGCGAAGATCCAGGAGTTCGCGACGATCGGCGACTCCCTGATCGTTGTGGAGCAGGAGACGAGCGGGCTCGGTCGCATCGTGGTGGTGGACACGACCGACGGGAGTACCCAGGAGGTGGCCCTCCCGATGGGCGGGATGATCACCTCATTGCAGACCGCTCCGGCGCAGAGTCGGGTGGGGTTCCTGTTCACCGAACAGTCGTTCGGCCGCGATGGGGGCGACAACCTCACGCTGTACTCGTTCGAGCTGCGGCAGGGGAAACCCACGGAGGCCGCCCGGGTCGGCGGGATCGACGGGGCTGCGGTCCAGGCGGCGGAGTGGTCGTTCGTGCCCCGGACCTCCTCGATGCTCGTCCGCACGGTGGACAACTCGCTCGAGCTGCTCGATCCTGCTGCGATGACCGATCCGGTGCTGCTCGGCCGGGCCTCACTCATCTCGAGCTACATCCCGGGCACCACCAAGGTCGTCATCGAGCAGGTCGACGGTGTTGTCGTGCTCGATCTCGCGACGGGGAAGAGCGAACCGTTCGTCCTGCCCTCGGTGGCACCCACCGAGATCCCCGGACAACTCGTCGCACTGTCCGAGTCCCTGTCGGCCAGGATCTACGCCGACTACGACCGTGCCGCCGGAACCACGGAGCAGCGGGTACTGGCGATCAAGGACGGCGCGACCGCCGAGCTCTATCGACCCGACGCGGGTGCCGTCATCTGGTCGCTGTGCGCGAGCCCGAACGCGGAGTACGTCGCGGTCGTCGTCGTCCCCGACTTCGCGAAGGCCGGATTCGACGGGTACGCCAACGCCCCGATGCCGAACGGTCCCGAGATCGAGGTGGTCGACGCCCGCACCGGCAAGGTGGTCGGGACGCAGGCCGGCTTCGACCTGTCCTGGTGTGCCGGCACCGGTGTCGCGCAGTGACCCCGCCCCGCGCCGTTCGCGGCCGCCTCGGCGAAAACCTCGTGTTTCCGGGCGACACGCCCGGGATGCAAGCGGAATTTGCCACGATCCCGAGACACACGTAGAGTAATCACTCGTCACCCCAAAGGTGCGGGAAGCGGAAGAGCTTCTCGGCCTCAAGCGGGGACAATCCCCAGCCAAAAGCGAGAACATTTCGATGTTACCGCTTCAAGTCTCGGTTGGATGACTTCCTCCTGGTGTCACTCGTGCTCAGCATGACTCTGTTCGCAGAGCGGCTGAAACGCCGAGTTGACAACAAGCCGGGAAGATGTAAGATAGAGAAGTTGCCCTGCAGGGCGGTCGTGATGGCCAAAGGCAGGAGCATCCGATCCTTGAGAACTCAACAGCGTGCACAATGTCAAATGCCAAAAACCTCGTGCAATTGATGCCTTCCTTTTCGGTTGGTTGATGTTGTAAGAGATTCCTTTGGAAAACATTTAAACAAAACAAAGCAAGTCAGTAATGATTTGTTCTGTCAGTTTCAAACTTGCATCGTGTTCACCTATTCCGGTGGCATGGTGCGCGAAATGTGCCGGTCTTCGGATCGTGCAATTCAACATTTACGGAGAGTTTGATCCTGGCTCAGGACGAACGCTGGCGGCGTGCTTAACACATGCAAGTCGAACGATGAAGCCCAGCTTGCTGGGTGGATTAGTGGCGAACGGGTGAGTAACACGTGAGTAACCTGCCCTTGACTCTGGGATAAGCGTTGGAAACGACGTCTAATACCGGATACGAGCTTCCACCGCATGGTGAGTTGCTGGAAAGAATTTTGGTCAAGGATGGACTCGCGGCCTATCAGCTTGTTGGTGAGGTAACGGCTCACCAAGGCGACGACGGGTAGCCGGCCTGAGAGGGTGACCGGCCACACTGGGACTGAGACACGGCCCAGACTCCTACGGGAGGCAGCAGTGGGGAATATTGCACAATGGGCGAAAGCCTGATGCAGCAACGCCGCGTGAGGGACGACGGCCTTCGGGTTGTAAACCTCTTTTAGCAGGGAAGAAGCGAAAGTGACGGTACCTGCAGAAAAAGCACCGGCTAACTACGTGCCAGCAGCCGCGGTAATACGTAGGGTGCAAGCGTTGTCCGGAATTATTGGGCGTAAAGAGCTCGTAGGCGGTTTGTCGCGTCTGCTGTGAAATCCCGAGGCTCAACCTCGGGTCTGCAGTGGGTACGGGCAGACTAGAGTGCGGTAGGGGAGATTGGAATTCCTGGTGTAGCGGTGGAATGCGCAGATATCAGGAGGAACACCGATGGCGAAGGCAGATCTCTGGGCCGCTACTGACGCTGAGGAGCGAAAGGGTGGGGAGCAAACAGGCTTAGATACCCTGGTAGTCCACCCCGTAAACGTTGGGCGCTAGATGTGGGGACCATTCCACGGTTTCCGTGTCGTAGCTAACGCATTAAGCGCCCCGCCTGGGGAGTACGGCCGCAAGGCTAAAACTCAAAGGAATTGACGGGGGCCCGCACAAGCGGCGGAGCATGCGGATTAATTCGATGCAACGCGAAGAACCTTACCAAGGCTTGACATATACGAGAACGGGCCAGAAATGGTCAACTCTTTGGACACTCGTAAACAGGTGGTGCATGGTTGTCGTCAGCTCGTGTCGTGAGATGTTGGGTTAAGTCCCGCAACGAGCGCAACCCTCGTTCTATGTTGCCAGCACGTCATGGTGGGAACTCATGGGATACTGCCGGGGTCAACTCGGAGGAAGGTGGGGACGACGTCAAATCATCATGCCCCTTATGTCTTGGGCTTCACGCATGCTACAATGGCCAGTACAAAGGGCTGCAATACCGTAAGGTGGAGCGAATCCCAAAAAGCTGGTCCCAGTTCGGATTGAGGTCTGCAACTCGACCTCATGAAGTCGGAGTCGCTAGTAATCGCAGATCAGCAACGCTGCGGTGAATACGTTCCCGGGCCTTGTACACACCGCCCGTCAAGTCATGAAAGTCGGTAACACCCGAAGCCAGTGGCCTAACCGCAAGGATGGAGCTGTCTAAGGTGGGATCGGTAATTAGGACTAAGTCGTAACAAGGTAGCCGTACCGGAAGGTGCGGCTGGATCACCTCCTTTCTAAGGAGCATGTGCAACGCTCGTCTGTATACAGCGAGGTTTACGTTGCCAAGTCACACTGAGACGAATGTTCTCGGGTGGCGCTCATGGGTGGAACATTGACATTGATGTAGACGTGAGAGTCTGCCAGCAAGTACGTCTTCTTCGGGAGATTGGAACGGTGGCCGGCTGGAGGGTTTGCATATGCACGCTGTTGGGTCCTGAGGGACCGGATCTTCTCCGCTTCGGTGGAGGAAGGACGAACCTCAGGGCCTCTTTTGCTTGACATCAATGGTCAAGGAGAGAGGTACCGCCCGTACTTTGAGAACTACACAGTGGACGCGAGCATCTTAGATTCATGACCTTTCGGGGTTGTGGATCACAAAGATCAAACACCCTCTTCGGAGGGTGGTAGATCATTGGTCAATCTGCATCAGGTAACTGGTGTCGATCGATTCAAACTCATGTGATTTCAAATTTCTAAGAGCAAACGGTGGATGCCTTGGCATCTGGAGCCGAAGAAGGACGTAGTAATCTGCGATAAGCCTCGGGGAGCTGATAAACGAGCTGTGATCCGAGGATTTCCGAATGGGGAAACCCCGCCAGGCCCCTTGTGGTGATCTGGTGACTCCCGCCTGAATATATAGGGCGGGTAGAGGGAACGGGGGGAAGTGAAACATCTCAGTACCCCCAGGAAGAGAAAACAACAGTGATTCCGTCAGTAGTGGCGAGCGAAATCGGAAGAGGCTAAACCGGGCATGTGTGATAGCTATCAGGCGTTGCATGTCCGGGGTTGTGGGACTTCTCACTCCGAACTGATATTCGGGGAGCATTAGAACGTGGTATAGACGAATGGGATTGAAAGCCCAGCCAGAGACGGTGCCAGCCCGGTAGTCGAAATGCTGCAATCGTGCGAGGAGTATCCCAAGTAGCACGGGGCCCGAGAAATCCCGTGTGAATCTGTCAGGACCACCTGATAAGCCTAAATACTCCCAGATGACCGATAGCGGACAAGTACCGTGAGGGAAAGGTGAAAAGTACCCCGGGAGGGGAGTGAAATAGTACCTGAAACCGTTTGCTTACAAACCGTTGGAGCACCCTTGTTGGTGTGACAGCGTGCCTTTTGAAGAATGAGCCTGCGAGTTAGCGATATGTGGCGAGGTTAACCCGTGTGGGGTAGCCGTAGCGAAAGCGAGTCTGAATAGGGCGATTCAGTCGCATGTCCTAGACCCGAAGCGAAGTGATCTATCCATGGCCAGGTTGAAGCGACGGTAAGACGTCGTGGAGGACCGAACCCACTTAGGTTGAAAACTGAGGGGATGAGCTGTGGATAGGGGTGAAAGGCCAATCAAACTTCGTGATAGCTGGTTCTCTCCGAAATGCATTTAGGTGCAGCGTTGCGTGTTTCTTGCCGGAGGTAGAGCTACTGGATGGCCGATGGGGCCCAAAAGCTTACTGACGTCAGCCAAACTCCGAATGCCGGTAAGTGAGAGCGCAGCAGTGAGACGGTGGGGGATAAGCTTCATCGTCGAGAGGGAAACAACCCAGACCACCAACTAAGGTCCCAAAGCGCGTGCTAAGTGGGAAAGGATGTGGAGTTGCACAGACAACCAGGAGGTTGGCTTAGAAGCAGCCACCCTTGAAAGAGTGCGTAATAGCTCACTGGTCAAGTGATTCCGCGCCGACAATGTAACGGGGCTCAAGCACGCCACCGAAGTTGTGGCATTGATATTTTTGGTAGGCCTTCGTGGTCCAGCCGTATTGATGGGTAGGAGAGCGTCGTGTGGCGAGTGAAGCGGCGGTGTAAACCAGCCGTGGACGCTACACGAGTGAGAATGCAGGCATGAGTAGCGAAAGACATGTGAGAAACATGTCCTCCGAAAGACCAAGGGTTCCAGGGTCAAGCTAATCTTCCCTGGGTAAGTCGGGACCTAAGGCGAGGCCGACAGGCGTAGTCGATGGACAACGGGTTGATATTCCCGTACCCGCGAAGAACCGCCCAAGATAATCCAGTGGTGCTAAGAGTCCTAACCCGGACGACTGATTCCCTTCGGGGATGATGGGTCCGGTCTAACGCTCGACCCCATGCTGGTGCGTTTAGCGTATTAACAGGTGTGACGCAGGAAGGTAGCCTATGCCGGGCGATGGTTGTCCCGGTGTAAGTGCGTAGGCTGAGAGATAGGCAAATCCGTCTCTCGTGAAGGCTGAGACACGATACGGACCCGTAAGGGATAGTAGGTGATCCTATGCTGCCAAGAAAAGCATCGACGCGAGGTTCTAGTGGCCCGTACCCCAAACCGACTCAGGTGGTCAGGTAGAGAATACTAAGGAGATCGAGAGAATCGTGGTTAAGGAACTCGGCAAAATGCCCCCGTAACTTCGGGAGAAGGGGGGCCTGAGGCGTATTAGGACTTGCTCCGAAAGCGTTTGAAGGCCGCAGAGACCAGTGGGAAGCGACTGTTTACTAAAAACACAGGTCCGTGCCAAGTCGCAAGACGATGTATACGGACTGACGCCTGCCCGGTGCTGGAAGGTTAAGAGGAACGGTTAGCCGCAAGGCGAAGCTGAGAATTTAAGCCCCAGTAAACGGCGGTGGTAACTATAACCATCCTAAGGTAGCGAAATTCCTTGTCGGGTAAGTTCCGACCTGCACGAATGGCGTAACGACTTCCCAGCTGTCTCAACCGCGAACTCGGCGAAATTGCATTACGAGTAAAGATGCTCGTTACGCGCAGCAGGACGGAAAGACCCCGTGACCTTTACTACAGCTTGGTATTGGTGTTCGGTGTGGCTTGTGTAGGATAGGTGGGAGACGTTGAAGCTTGGACGCTAGTTCAGGTGGAGTCATTGTTGAAATACCACTCTGGTCACTCTGGATATCTAACTTCGAACCGTAATCCGGTTCAGGGACAGTGCCTGGTGGGTAGTTTAACTGGGGCGGTTGCCTCCCAAAAAGTAACGGAGGCGCCCAAAGGTTCCCTCAACCTGGTTGGCAATCAGGTGTCGAGTGTAAGTGCACAAGGGAGCTTGACTGTGAGACTGACAAGTCGAGCAGGGACGAAAGTCGGGACTAGTGATCCGGCAGTGGCTTGTGGAAGCGCTGTCGCTCAACGGATAAAAGGTACCTCGGGGATAACAGGCTGATCTTGCCCAAGAGTCCATATCGACGGCATGGTTTGGCACCTCGATGTCGGCTCGTCGCATCCTGGGGCTGGAGTAGGTCCCAAGGGTTGGGCTGTTCGCCCATTAAAGCGGTACGCGAGCTGGGTTTAGAACGTCGTGAGACAGTTCGGTCCCTATCCGCTGCGCGCGCAGGAAATTTGAAAGGATCTGACCCTAGTACGAGAGGACCGGGTTGGACGAACCTCTGGTGTGTCAGTTGTTCCGCCAGGAGCACCGCTGATTAGCTACGTTCGGGATGGATAACCGCTGAAAGCATCTAAGCGGGAAGCCGGCCTTAAGATGAGATTTCCATGCCTTCGGGCGAGAGGCTCCCAGCCAGACTACTGGGTTGATAGGCCGGATGTGGAAGAGAGGACGAAAGACTCTCGGAGCTGACCGGTACTAATAAGCCGATAATTTGATAACACTTTCTTTGTTTGAATACGAAGATGCTACGCGTCCACTGAGTGGTTCTCGATGTACGGTCGAGAACCCGCAAACAACACCACTGTGTTCGCACAGCGTGTTGGTTTGCTTGTTCACTTTGATACATCAATAGTGTTTCGGCGGCCATAGCGAGAGGGAAACGCCCGGTCACATTCCGAACCCGGAAGCTAAGACTCTTTGCGCCGATGGTACTGCAGGGGGGACCCTGTGGGAGAGTAGGACACCGCCGGACTTCTTCGTTGAAATGGCCACCCAAGGTTCTTGGGTGGCCATTTTGCGTTAACACGCAGCGCGTTAACACGCACAGCGCGTTCAGTACGAGAAACACGAATTTGCGAAACGCCTGGTCACAGCGTACGCTTGACCCTTGGTGTGGACGCTCCATGTCCACATCGTGTCCACGATCCCCCACCGCTCACGCAGACCGGGATCGCGCACGCCGACAAGAGATCTTGGGCAGGGCAGTCGCCCTGCGGTAATGAAGGAGAAACTACTATGGCAGCAGTGTGCCAGGTGACAGGAGCCGTTCCCGGCTTCGGTCACAACATCTCGCACTCGCACCGTCGCACGAAGCGCCGCTTCGACCCGAACGTGCAGAAGAAGACCTACTACGTGCCCTCGCTGCGTCGTAACGTCACCCTCAAGGTGTCCGCCAAGGGCATCAAGGTGATCGACGCCCGTGGCATCGAATCCGTCGTCAAGGACATTCTCGCTCGTGGGGTGAAGATCTAATGGCTAAGCAGCAGGACGTCCGTCCAATCATCAAGCTCCGTTCGACGGCTGGTACCGGTTACACGTACGTGACCAAGAAGAACCGTCGCAACAACCCAGACCGTCTCGTGCTCAAGAAGTACGACCCCGTAGTGCGCAAGCACGTTGAATTCCGAGAGGAGCGCTAAACATGGCTAAGAAGAGCAAGATCGCCCGTAACGAGCAGCGCAAGGTTATCGTCGACCGCTACGCCACGAAGCGCGCCGAGCTGAAGAAGGCCCTCGTCGACCCCGCCGGGACCGACGAGTCGCGTGAAGCAGCTCGCCTCGGCCTCCAGAAGCTTCCTCGCAACGCTTCGCCGGTTCGCCTTCGTAACCGCGACGCGATCGACGGTCGCCCGCGAGGTAACCTCTCGAAGTTCGGCATCAGCCGCGTTCGCTTCCGCGACATGGCGCACAAGGGCGAACTGCCCGGCGTCCGCAAGTCGAGCTGGTAACACCCGCTCAGTCGGAGCTCACATTCCGCTGACACAGCATCGCAACACCGAAAGGGCCGTCCGCATCGCGGACGGCCCTTTCGCGTCGTCGGCGACAGCTGCAAGGATCGAACGGTTCCCACATCCATCGAGGAGGCGCTGCTGGACGTCCGCACGCAACGGGCCATCGCCCTCCTGGTCGCAGGCTGCTTCTTCATGGAGAACCTCGACGGGACGATCCTCACCACAGCCGCACCGAGCATCGCGCGCGACCTCGGGACCTCGTCAACGGCCGTCGGGCTCGCCGTCACCGCATTCCTGCTCACGGTGGCCGTCCTCATCCCCGTCAGCGGTTGGCTGACGGACCGGTTCGGTGCCAAGCGCATCTTCGCGCTGGCGATCGCGGTGTTCACGATCGCCTCCGTGCTGTGTGCCTTGAGCTCGAGCCTGCCGATGCTCGTCGGCTTCCGGGTGCTCCAGGGCGTCGGCGGGGCGTTGATGGTGCCGGTCGGCCGGCTGGCCGTGCTCCGGGTGACGCCCAAGGAGCGGTTGATCCAGGCCATCGCCCTCCTGACGTGGCCCGCCCTCGCCGCCCCGATCATCGCGCCGTTCCTCGGTGGGGTGATCACCCAGTACGCCTCCTGGCACTGGATCTTCCTCATCAACGTGCCGATCGGTGTCGTCGCCTTCGTCGTGGCGCTCCGCATCGTCCCCGACTTCGCCGCCGACGAGGTGCCGCCGCTCGACTGGCTCGGCCTGTCCCTCGCCTGTGTCGGGCTGGCGTCGCTCCTGGTGGCGGCGTCCCTGGTGTCCGGAGCCGGGTTCGACGCCCGGTGGTTCATCGGGTCGCTCGTGGCAGGTGTCGTCCTGCTCGCCCTCGCGATCCGACACCTGTTCCGTGCGCCGCACCCGTTCGTCGATCTCCGCTCGCTGCGGATCGAGACCTTCCGTCTGGCCAACGTTGGCGGCAGTGTCTACCGACTCACGATCAGCGCCGTCCCCTTCCTCCTGCCGCTGCTGTTCCAGGACGCGTTCGGCTGGACACCGGTGCAGGCGGGATCGATGGTGCTCTTCCTCTTCGCCGGCAACCTCGCGATCAAACCGGCGACGACCTGGATGCTGCGGCGGTTCGGATTCCGTCTGGTGCTCGTGTCGTCGAACCTGATCGGGGTCCTGTGCATGGCCGGGATGGCGTTCCTCACCGCCGACACGTCGATCGTGCTGACGGCGATGCTGCTCTTCGTCAGCGGGGTCGCCCGGTCGATCGGCTTCACGGCGTACAACACCATCACGTTCGCCGACGTCGAACCCACTGCGATGTCTCGGGCGAACACGCTCAACTCGACCCTGCAGCAGGTCGCGAGCGGCTTCGGTGTCGCTGTCGGGGCGATCCTGCTGACGACCGGATTCTCCCTCGAGGACGGGGTCGGTGGCGGCCAGCTGCTGCCGTATCAGTTCGCGTTCCTCGCGATCGCCGTCCTGACCCTCTTCCCGACGATCGAGGCGTGGTTGCTGTCGCGGGCGGCCGGGCACAGCGTCATCGGGGTCCGCTGAGCGCTCGCACCGACGGCTCCCAGCTGGGAAACGACCGACACGCAGGCCCGATTGTCCGCGTAGAGCGGAGAAATCCGCGAAATCTCGCGGATTGCTGCTACATTCGAGGCGGTCACACCGACCAGTTGGTGCCGTATCAGCGACACCTTCGCTACCAACACATCAGCTGTACGTTGCAGCAACGTCCGAGGAGGACCCTCACAATGGCAAATTTGAACAAGACCGAACTCGTCGCCGCCATCGCCGCATCGACCGGCCAGAGCCAGGCGACCGTCGGCAGCGTTGTCGACGCGCTGTTCACCACCGTCGCTGAGACCGTCGCCACGGGCGGCAAGGTCTCGATCCCGGGTTGGATCGCCTTCGAGCAGACCGACACCGCCGCTCGCACGGGCCGCAACCCGCAGACCGGCGCCGAGATCCAGATCCCGGCCGGCAAGCGCGTCAAGGTGACCGCCGGCTCGAAGCTCAAGGCTTCCGTCAAGTAAGTCGTCGCGGGCGCGAGCCCGCACGGACTCGGACCGCGGAGACACTCCGCCGGTCCAGACCACACAGCAGGGCGTCGCGAGAGCGACGCCCTGCTGTCGTTCGTCCAGGTGCCGCCCGGGTGCCGCCCGGAGCAGGGCGAGGTGTCGGCGGCTCGGCCTAGCATTGCTGTCATGCGGATCCTCCACACTTCGGACTGGCACCTCGGCCGTTCGCTGCACGGGGTCGACCTGCTCCCCTTCCAACGCGACTTCCTCGCGCACCTCGAGCAGACGGTCGTGGACCAGGAGGTCGACGTCCTCCTCGTCGCCGGCGACATCTACGACCGTGCCATCCCGCCGGTCGAGGCGGTGACGCTGCTGTCGGAGTCGCTCGGGCGGCTGGCGGGCCGCACCCGGGTCATCCTCGCACCGGGCAACCACGATTCGGCCATCCGGCTCGGTTTCGGCGCCGCCATGCTGCGCGACGGGATCGACATCAGAGCTGACCTCGCGCGGATCGGCGAACCGGTCCTGGTGGACGACGAACACGGGCCCGTCGCCTTCTACCCGCTGCCCTACCTCGACCCCGACACCGCACGAGGGGTGCTCTCCCCGGACGACCAGCCGCTCGCGCGGTCGCACGCCGCCGTCATGGGTGCAGCCCTCGCGAGCGTCCGAGCCGATCTCGCGCAGCGCCGCGAGCACGGAGCGGTCCGATCGGTCGTGGCCGCGCACGCCTTCGTCATCGGTGGTCTCGCGAGCGACAGCGAACGCGACATCCGGATCGGCGGGGTCGATGCGGTGCCCGCCCAGCTGTTCGACGACTTCGACTACGTCGCGCTCGGCCACCTCCACGGTGCGCAGCGCGTCGGGGCCGCGACGGGCGTCGACCGCATGCGGTACTCCGGGTCGCCGCTCGCCTACTCCTTCTCCGAACGCAACCAGGTGAAGTCGAGCGTGCTGGTCGACCTCGCCGCCGACGGCTCCGTGCACCTGGAGCTGCTGCCGGCGCCGGTGCCGCGTCGGCTCGTCGACGTCATCGGAACCCTCGCGGAGCTGCAGGGCCCTGCGGGAGACGACGCCGTCGACGCCTGGGTGCGCGCCACGGTCACCGACGACGTCCGGCCACCGGAGCTGTACGCGACGCTGACCCGACGCTTCCCGCACCTGCTCGTCTGGTCGCACGCGCCGGCGAACCGCTCCGAGGAAGCGCGCGCCGCAGCCGTCACGGCGGTCTCCGATCCGGTCGAGGTCACCGCGGAGTTCATCGAGTACGCGACGGGTGCACCGGCGACCACTCGCGAGCGTGAGCTCATCGCGGCGGCGAACGAGGCGGCACTCGCCGCGGAGGTGAGCGCCTGATGCGACTGCACCGACTGACGCTGCAGGCCATCGGGCCGTACGCCGGCGAGCACACCATCGACTTCGTCGAACTCGGGCGGGCTGGTCTGTTCCTCCTGGAGGGACCGACCGGCGCCGGCAAATCCACGATCATCGACGCCATCGTGTTCGGGCTGTACGGCGAACTCGCCGGTACCGGGGCCAGCAAGGACCGCCTCCACTCCCACCATGCGCAGCCCGGGACCGAACCGTTCGTGGAACTCGTGTTCGAGACCGGATCCGGCGTGTACCGGGTGCGGCGGACGCCGGCCTACCAGCGGCCGAAGCAGCGCGGTGCCGGCTTCACACCGCAGCAGGCGAGCGCCACCCTCGTCCGCCTGACCGATCCCGACGCACTGGCCGGAGAGACCCTGTCGACCCGCGCGCAGGAGATCGGTCCCGAGATCAGCCGGATCGTCGGTCTCACCCGGGAGCAGTTCGTCCAGACGATCGTCCTCCCGCAGGGCGAGTTCGCGAAGTTCCTCGCCGCCGGCGGTGAGGAGCGCAGCGAACTCCTCCGGTCCCTGTTCGGGACGGAGCACTACGAGCGGGTCGCCAAGCACCTCGTCGAGCAGCGACGGCAGGCCCAACGCGACATCGAAGGCGCACGAGAAGCGCTGGGCCGCGCGATAGCCCGGTTCACGGGAGCGGCCGAACTCGACGACGCACGGAAACCCGTCACGGGCAGGGGAGCGGACACCCCGGCCGGGATGGACGCTCCCTCGAGAGTCGATGCCGAGCCAGGCGACACCGCGACTGCGGAGCCCGACCCAGACCCTGACGTCGCGACCCTCGCGGTCCCGCTCGAACCCGATTCCGAAGACCTCGTCGGTGACGCCACGCGTATCGTCGCCGTCTTCGAGCGCCACGCCGCCGCCGACGCCTCGACCGCTGGCACTGCTCGGGTCGCCCTGGAACGCGCTCGCGCCGAACACGCCGCGGCCCAGACGCTGCTCGCGTCCATCGAACGTCGCGCGGAGCTGCTGACCGAGCGCGAGCTGCTCTCGGTGGACGACGAACCGGTCGCGCGGCTCTCCGAACGGATCGCGGCAGCGGCTCGGGCGGACACCGTGGCGTCCGCGCTCGCCGGAGCGGCCACGGCATCGGTGGCGCTCGAGGACGCCGTCGCGTCGCTCGCCGCGATGGAGGAGCAGGCCGACGAGGCGATCGTTGCACTCGACGACGCGTCCGTCACCGCGCGCCGCCAATCCCTCACCGTCGAGCGGGCGTCGATGGCGGCCGTGCTCGCCCTCGAAGCCGCCGACACCGATCGCGAACGCGCGCTCGCAGCACTCGCCGAGGAGCTCGCGACCGTCGAGGCACGGCTCGCCGAGCTTGCAGCGGAACAGACGCGACGGGACGCCCGCCGGACAGCGCTCGGCTCGGCACCGGAGCGCGCCTCGCATGCGGCCACCGAGTCGGCCAGGGCCGCTCGGGCCGTCGAGCGCGCGGCTGAACGCCGTGCGGTGCTGGATCGGGTGGACGCGGCCGACGAACGCCTCGCGGGTCTCGCCGACGAGGTCACCGAGGCCGCCACGGCCGCGAAGGCGGCGATCGACGTCGAGACGTCGCTGCGCCTCCGGAGGATCGAGGGTATGGCGGGTGAACTCGCCATCGGCTTGCAGGACGGCGAGCCCTGCAGCGTCTGCGGCTCGCTGAGCCACCCGGCGCCCGCGGTGCTCGACGGAGACCACCCCGATGCGGACGCGGTCGAAGCGGCGTCCGTCGCTCGGGCCGATGCCGAGGCGACGATGCAGTCGGCGCAGAGCACCAGGGACATCGCCCAGGCGGAGCGCCGACGCCTCGTCGAGCAGTTCATCGCGCTGGCCGACGACCCGAGCGACGTGACCGCGGCCGGCTCCACCGACGCTTCGACGACGGCGACGGCCGGCTTCGACCCGATCGTGGAGCGGGCGGCCGTCGAGGCGGCCGCTGCGGACGCCGAGGCGCGGCACGCGGAGGCCGTGGTCATCGCCGAGCAAGCGGACGCCGAGGTCGCGGAGGCCGGGCGCCTCGCGGACGAGCACCTGGCCGGCGTGGTCGCGGTGTCGGAACGCACCGCCACTCGGGCGACACTGACCGAACGGCTCGCCGCCGCGCAGCGCGCCCACGAGCAGGCCCGCGCCGAGGTGGCCGGTGTCCTCGCCGGCCGAGCGGCTTCACTCGCCGAGCTCGACGCGATGCTGGAGTCCGAGCTCTCCTCGCTCTCGCTGCTCGCGGCGGCACGAGCGACCGTCGCGGACCGGCGCCTGCGTGACGCCGAGCGCGCGGTCGAGCTGGAGGCGGCACTCGAGCGGGCCGGGTTCGCCGACCGCGCGGCCGCGGAAGCCGCAGCCATGAACGGGGTTGAACGGGCGAGCGCCGAGGCGCGGGTGGCCGACCACCTGCGTCACACGACCGCGAACGCGGAAGCACTCGCGAGCCCGGCTCTCGCCGGTGTCGCCGGTACCGCCGCCCCCGACGTCGAAGCGACGGCCCGACGACTGGCCGACGCCGAGGCGGCGGCAGGCACCGCGACGGCAGCGGCCGCCGTCTCCGCGCGACGAGCGGCCAACGCGGCTGCCGCCTGCACGGCACTCGCCGAGGCGGCCGACGAGAACGCCGACGCGGTCCGCGAGGCCGCGGCCGTCGTCCGGCTCGCCGACGTGGTGTCGGCCACCGGTAGCGAGAACAGCACGAAGGTCACCCTCGGCACCTACGTCCTCCTGCGCCGCTTCGAGGATGTCGTGGCGGCGGCGAACGCGCGCCTGGAGTCGATGTCCGGCGGGCGCTACGAGCTCGTCCGCAGCGACGTCAAGGAAGGACCCTCCCGCAGCCAGCGCGTCGGGTTGTCGCTCACGGTCCACGATCACCGGACCGACCGGCGTCGCGATCCGAAGTCGCTGTCCGGTGGTGAGACGTTCTACGCCTCGCTCTGCCTCGCACTCGGGCTGGCGGACGTCGTGACGGGCGAGGCCGGCGGTGTCGAGCTCGGCACGCTCTTCGTCGACGAAGGATTCGGCAGTCTCGACCCCGAGACGCTCGACACCGTGATGGCCGAGCTCGGTCGGCTCTCGGCCGGCGGGCGCGTCGTCGGCGTCGTCAGCCACGTCGAGGAGATGAAGCAGCGCATCGGCGAACGCATCGAGGTGCGGCGGCTCGAAGACGGCTCCTCGACGCTGCTCGTCCGGGCGTGAGCGGCGCCCTTCGACAGGCTCAGGGACCGGTGGTTCGGCTCAGGGACCGGTGGTTCGGTTCAGGGACCGAGCGCCGGCTGATCCCGCTGCGGTCGGGGTTCCCAGCAGCGCCGCGTAGGCTTGCAGCGTGAATCGTGTCGTCCGCCTCGCGGGTCCTGCCCTCCTGCTCCTCGTGGCTGTGGCGACCCTCCTCGCGGGTCTGGCCTTCGGCGGTGGAGCGGATGCGCAACTCCTGGGCGATCCCGGCGCCGTGGTGCGGTGGGGGCTCCCGATCGCACAACTGCTCGTCAACCTGAGCGCCGCCGTCACCATCGGCGCGTTGCTCATGGCCTGCTGGGCGCTCAGCCCGGACCGGCGCGAGTACGGCGCGGCGCTCGATGTCGCCGCAGCCGGCGCCGCGGTCTTCACCGTCGCGTCCGGCGTGACGGGCTTCTTCACCTTCCTGAACGTCACGCAGGTGCCGCTCACCTTCGACGACGCGTTCGGTGCGAAGCTCAGCCTCTTCTTCACCGGGATCGAGTCGGGTCAGGCCTGGCTGCAGACGACCCTCATCGCCGCGGCCGTCACGGTGCTCTGCTTCGCCGTCCGCAACCACACGGTGCTCGTGTTCGTCTTCGGGCTGTCCCTCGTGTCGCTGCTGCCGATGGCCCAGCAGGGTCACTCCGCCGAGGCGAGCGGGCACAACGCCGCCGTCACCGCACTCGGCCTGCACCTGGTGTTCGCCGCCATCTGGCTCGGCGGTCTGCTCACGCTCGTCTTCATCCGCAAGACCCTCGAAGACGGCCGGCTCGCCCCCGTGCTCATGCGGTACTCGACCGTGGCACTCGTGTCCTTCGTCGTCGTGGCGGTCTCCGGATACGTGAGTGCTGAGCTGCGCATCGGCTCGCTCGACCGCCTGGGCACCCCGTACGGCATCCTCGTCCTCGTCAAGGTCTTCGCGCTGCTTGCGCTCGGCCTGTTCGGCGCGCTGCAGCGTCGGGTGCTCATCGGCCGCATCGAGCGCTCCGCCGCTGCGCGCGCGGACAGCCCCGCGGGCCGCACCGGCACCTTCTGGTGGCTGGTCGCCCTCGAGCTCGGGTTCATGGGCATCGCCTCCGGTGCCGCCGCGGCCCTCGCGAAGACCGCCCCGCCGGTCGACCAGACCGTGCCGACCGCGCCGACACCAGCGGTGCTGCTCACCGGGGAGGAACTGCCGCCGGAACTGACCTTCGCTCGGTACTTCACCGAGTGGAACATCGACCTCCTGTGGCTGCTGGCCTGCGCCTTCGGCATCTTCTTCTACATCGCGGGCGTCGTCCGCCTGCACCGCCGCGGCGACTCCTGGCCGATCCTGCGCACCGTCAGCTGGGTCCTCGGGCTGCTCGTGCTCTTCTACCTCACCTGCGGCGGCATCAACGTCTACCAGCCATACCTCTTCAGCGTGCACATGCTCGGGCACATGGGCCTCACCATGCTCGTCCCCGTGCTCCTCGTCCCCGGAGCACCGGTCACGCTGCTCGCGCGGGCGGTGCGGAAGCGCTCCGACGAATCCCGAGGGGGCCGGGAGTGGGTACTCCTGGCCGTGCACTCGAAGTTCGCGGGGATCATCTCGAACCCGATCGTCACCGCGGTGCTCTTCGCCGGATCACTCTGGGTCTTCTACTACACGCCGTTGTTCCGTTGGTCGATGGAGGATCACATCGGTCACGAGTGGATGGTCGTGCACTTCCTCATCACCGGCTACCTCTTCGTGCAGTCGCTCATCGGCATCGACCCGGTCCCGTACCGCCTGCCGTACCCCATGCGGCTGCTGCTGCTCTTCGCGACGATGGCGTTCCACGCGTTCTTCGGGCTGGCGATCATCTCCTCGACCGGGCTGTTCCTCGCCGACTGGTTCGGGGCGATGGGACGCACCTGGGGGCAGGTGCCGCTCCTCGACCAGCAGACGGGCGGCGGGATCGCCTGGAGCGTGGGCGAGATCCCGACCCTGGCGCTCGCCGTCGCCGTCGCGATCTCGTGGAGCAAGAGCGACGCGAAGGACCAGAAGCGACTCGATCGCAACGCGGACCGCACGAACGACGCGGAGCTCAACGAGTACAACGAGCGTCTCGCGCGCATGGCGGCCAACGACACCCGCTCCTAGCCCGCGAACTGTCACTCCGGAACAGTGTGAGGGGTGTCGGACTGTGCTGGAGTGACAGTTCGCGGGCTTCAGCGGAGGTCGATGTAGAGGGAGCCGTCGTCGCGGATCGTCACGAACGCCGACAACGTGAACGGGACGTCCTCGTCGAGGGTCGAGACCGTGCCGTCGAACAGCGACTTCACGTCGACGACGAGGTGCGCGGCTCCGGCCGTCGCCGGCATCTGCCAACCGGTGTCGCCCGGCTGGACCGCCACCACGGGGTAGGCCGCGATGGACCACACCGGTAGGTCGTCCACGCGATCGCGGATCACCATGCCGAACGGGCACCCGGTGGGCTGGAGGACCTGTTGAGTGGCGCAGTTGTCGAGGTAACCGTCGATCTGCGTCTGGACCTCTCCGACGAAGTCCGGGGTGGCACTCGCGGTCACCTCGGCGTCGACGACGCTCGCGACCTCGGTCGTCGTCGCCGTCTCCACCGAAGCCGCCAGGTAGGTGGTGTCGACGTCGAAGTCGACACTGCCCGGCGTGAAGGTGAGGAGCGGGATGGTGGAGGTGAAGGCCCCCTCGTTCCCCTCCGCGACGCGGCGGGTGTCGAGCTCGAAGCCGTTCGCCCGGAACCCGGTCGTGTGTGCGACGGTCAGCTGGACGACGCTCAACGGGCTCGTCTCGAAGCGCCACGACGGGAACAGCCCGAAGGTGCGCTCGCCGCTCGTGATCGAGAACGCCGTGCGGTGCGGCTGACCCGCGAGTCGGTACGAGAAGGTCACCTCGTGGGCGCCCGAGGCGGTCGTGACGTCGGAGACGAGGCGCACGTCTTCGATCGTGCCGAGTGCCTCGCTCCGGAGCAGGGCGTCCGAGCTGTCGGCCGGCAGGCCCGCGTCGGCGAGTTCGGCGGAGCTCAGGGCGACTCCCGGCAACGCGAGCGCGGTCGCGGCATCGTCGTCTGCGAGGGCGTCCAGGTACCCGCGCGCGAAGGAACCGGCGCCGTAGACGTCGCGGGCGACGGCCGACCAGGCGGAGACGATGGCCGCGACGAGCAGAGCCGCGATGCAGAGCCACAGCACGACGGCGCGGACGAGCGCACCGCGCACCGTTCCCGGGCGTCGCAGCTCCCCACGTGTCGCGACATGGCTCATCCTGACATCCTAGGCGGGCACCTCGCATAGGATTGGAGGGCGAAAACGGGAGGGAACCGAAGCATCATGAGCGTAGCCCTCTCCGCCGAGCAGCAAGCCGTCTTCGACCGCATCGAGAGCACCCGCGAGCACCTGTTCGTGACGGGTCGAGCGGGCACCGGGAAGTCGACGCTCCTCAACCACCTCGCCTGGAACACCTCGAAGCAGCTGGCCATCTGCGCCCCGACCGGTGTCGCCGCGCTGAACGTCGGCGGTCAGACGATCCACTCGCTGTTCCGCCTGCCGATCGGGCTCATCGCCGACCACACGATCGACCAGAACGATCAGACCCGCAAGCTGCTCAACTCCATCGACACCCTGGTCGTCGATGAGGTCTCCATGGTGAGCGCCGACCTCATGGACGCGATGGACCGGAGCCTCCGGCAGGCCCGGCAGCGGCCGCGCGAGCCGTTCGGCGGTGTGCAGATCGTCCTCTTCGGCGACCCGTACCAGCTCGCTCCCGTGCCGGGCAGCCTCGAGGAACGGGCGTACATCGCCGACACCTACCGCTCGTTCTGGTTCTTCGACGCCAAGGTGTGGTCCGAGACGCCGCTGCAGCTCGTCGAGCTCACGGAGATCCACCGCCAGCACGAGGCCGAGTTCAAGTACCTCCTCAACGGTGTCCGGCACGGCCAGGTCACCGCCGAGATGGCCGGCCGGCTGAACGGCATGGGCGCCAGGACCCCACCGGAGGACGGCGTCATCACCCTCGCGAGCCGTAACGACACCGTCGACCGCATCAACAAGGCGGCGCTCGCCAAGCTCGACGGCAAGCCGCTCACCGCCAACGCGGAGGTCTCGGGCGACTTCGGCGGGCGGGCGTTCCCCGCCGACGAGGCGCTCGACCTCAAAGTCGGTGCGCAGGTCATGTTCCTCCGCAACGACAGCGAGCGTCGCTGGGTGAACGGCACGCTCGGGACCGTGGTGAAGATCGACTCCACCGTCTGGGTCGAGGTCGACGGCGAGCAGTTCGAGGTCGAGCCGGCGACGTGGGAGAAGTACAAGTACTCCTACTCCTCGGTGACGAAGCAGCTGAAGCGCGACATCGTGGCCGAGTTCACCCAGTTCCCGCTGCGGCTCGCGTGGGCGGTCACCATCCACAAGTCGCAGGGCAAGACCTACGATCGCGCGATCGTCGACCTGGGCAGCCGCGCGTTCAGCCCTGGGCAGAGCTACGTCGCGCTCAGCCGGATCTCGACGCTCGACGGTCTCTACCTCTCCCGGCCGCTGCGCCCGAGCGACATCATCGTCGACACCGACGTGAAGCGGTTCATGTCGGGGCAGTAGCGTCCGTTCGCCCATTGTCGGGCGAATCGGCGCTCTGTCGCCCGAAAAGGGGCGAACGAACGGGTTCGGTGACCCTACGATTGTCGGTTATGACGCATCCCATGCAGCAGGGCTGGCCGCAGCCCGGTCCGATCACCGCCTGGCGCACGCTCGAGCTGAACGCCAGCAAGCCACCCCTCGCCGGGTACTGGGGGTTCATCCCGCCCGTCGTGCGCATCGACGGCTTCGAACACCGTCCAGCCTGGGGCCCGTCGCGGTTCACGGTTCCGGCCGACCGGCCCGTGCAGGTCTCGTGCTCGATGGCCTGGCTGCGGGAGTTCGGCCGCGCCGACTACCTGCTCCAGCCCGGCGAGGCGCCCACGCTCGACTACATCGCCCCGGCGCAGCAGTGGGTCTCAGGTTCGCTCGCACCGAGGGGCCAGGCGGTCATCAAGGGGCGCGGCGCACAGATCGCGATGTACGCCGTGCTGGCAGTGATCTTCATCGCGATACTCGGTGTCGTCCCGCTCGCGTACCTCATGACCTGAGCGCCCGTCGACGCCTCCCGCTGACCAGCCTGGTCGGGGGTTGAGCAGAGGTCAGGTGCGATCGACGGCCCGGAGCAGGATCGCGCCGAGCTCGGCCGGCTTCGTGAACTGCGGCCAGTGGCCCGTCGGCAGGTCGACGAACTCGACGTCGCGCAGCCGTGCCAGTTCCGCGACGTACGGGTGGCCCTGTTCCATCAGGCCGCGAAGCATCTCCGAGGAGAACTCGCAGGCGATCACGGTCGCCGGGACGGACAGGCGACGGTCGTCGTCGGAGAGCTGCTGTCGGTCGACGGCGACGCCCTTCGGTTGCGGGACGGCTCTGGCCCGGAACTGTTCACGGACCTCGTCGTCCAGGTCGACGAGGTCCTCCGCGTCGAACACCGTCCAGTCGGGCAGTGGGATGTCGGAACCCGACGAGGGGAGTTCCTCGTTGATGCACGCACCGTCGGCGAGCGGACCCGAGTCGACGTACACGGCGCGGACGACGCGGTCAGGGCGGGCGTCGATCGCGGCGGAGATGATGGCGCCGCCGCCGGAATGCCCGACGAGCACGACGGGCTCGGCACCGGCGTCGATCTCGGCGACCACGGCGTCGACGTGGTCGCGGAGGCCGATGCCGGCGCGGTCGGCAGTGACGCTCTCGAGGCCGGGGAGGGTGAGCGGTCGGACCCGATGGCCTGCCGCTTCGAGCGGGGGTGTGACCGCACTCCAGGAGGATGCGTCGAGCCAGAAACCGGGTACGAGGATGACGTCCATGCCCGAGATGCTACGCCGGGCCTGCGAGCGGCGGGAGGGGTGCTTCGCCGCCCGCAGTTCGTTCGCCCATGTTTGGGCGAACGAACACCCATTCGCCCAAGAATGGGCGAATGGACGGGAGATCAGGCGACGGCGGTCGCTGCGGCCTTCGCGGTCGCGAGGTCGCGGAAGAGGTCGGTGTTGAAGCGGTACGCCACCATGACCTCGTCGATCACGCGGGCCTGCTCCTCGTCGTCCCACGGGACGGCGTCGAGCTGCTCGCGGTAGGTGTCCTTGAATTCGCGCGGCTTCGCGATGTCGCCGAAGAGGTAGAAGCCGACGCCGTTGGTGTCGAAGCCGAACTGGCGCTGCATGAGCGTGCGGATGATCTGCCCGCCCGAGAGGTCGCCGAGGTACCGGGTGTAGTGGTGCGCGACGAAGCCGCCGGGCCAGACGGCGCCGACCTCGTTGATCCGTGCCACGTACCGGGCGGTGGTGGGGAGCGGGGTGATCTGCTCGCGCCACTCCGGACCCATGAGGAACTCGAGGTCCTGCACGATGGCGGGGAGCCGCGTCAGCTTGTCGCTGATGAATGGAGCGGCGACGGCATCGGCGCGCATGCGGTCGGCGGCGGCCTCGAGGGCCTCGTAGATGAAGAAGTGCTGTGCGACGAGGGCGATGTAGTCCTCCTTCGAGCCCTTCCCGGTCATGAGGTCGCTCATGAAGTCCGCCCCCTCGCTGGAGGAGTGGCCGGAGGACGTGCGCTCGCGCAGGGCCTGGGAGAAGGGGATCACAGTGCTCATGTCGGACTCCGCGTCGGCTGGCTCGGTAAGGGTTGCCTAAGTGTAACGGGCCGGGCTCCTGAACGGGAGGGTGGATCTGTCGCTGTGGAGGAAATCAGTGGCTGCTGTGCAGGGAACCGTGCGGGACCGCGAACGCACCGGCGTTGGTCTGCGCCAGCGCCGGTGTGGTGAGGGCCGCCACGAACGCCGCCCCGACGAGCAGGGTGAGCACGTACCGTCCGGTGCTCGGCTCGCGATGTGGCCGACGGCTCGCGCGCGTCACCAGGGCGTCGAGCTCGAGTTCGTCCGGCGCCGTCGATGCGAGGGTGACCCGCCGGAGTCGCCGTGCGAGCACCCCGGCGACCATGAGCAGCAACACTGTGGACGAGAGGGTCGGCAGGAACGGCGGCACGGTCGTGACGCCGAGGGAGGCGAGTCCGTAGAGCGCCACCCAGACGACCACCGCGCCCACCGCGCCGGCGAAGGACGCGCGGAGGCTCGGCACGCGGTCACGGACGAGGACCACGACGGACCAGAGCAGTGCGGCGACGCCGAGGGTGACGAGCGGGATCGCACCCACGGGAGAGGACCCGGCGCCGGTCGCGATCAACACGAGACCGGCGCCGAGTGCGCACATCGCGAGCAGACAGTTCGAGATCGACGTCGTGCCGGAGCGGATCGCGTCGTCCTCACCCGTCCGGGCGTCCTGCCGTTCGACGGAGACCGACATGTCAGGCCGTCGCCGCCCGGTGCGTGCGCTTGTCCGCAGCCAGCCCGGCGCCGAGCAGCACCACGGCGCTCGCGAGGTGGAGGAAGTGGTCGGCCGTGTTGAGCGCGAGGATGTTGAGCGCGGAGCCCACGATGAAGAATCCGACGACACCGAGCAGGAGGTAGAACCCACCGATCACCGTGTTGACGGTCTTGGCCGCGACGACGTTCGAGAGCCCGGCGATGAGCAGGGCCGCCCCGATGAGGACGTGCGCGATGTTGTGCAGCGGGTTGACCTCGAAGATCCCGAGCAGGAGACCGCCCTCGGTGGTGAGGAACGGCAGGCCGCCGGCGACGATCCCGCCGAGGAGTCCGACGACCACGTAGACCGCGCCGAAGACGGCGGCGAGGAGCCGGTTGGGTGAATGACGCATGGGAATGCCTCCTGATCCTTCGTGCCGCGAGTCGTCCCGGGGCGTTGAGGAGTTCGGAGGTGCGGGCGTCGACGGTTTGGTCACCTGAGGCCGTCGTCCGAGGTCGACGGCCGAGGGGTGGCGGTCGCTCAGTCGTGCGGGCGTGGCTCCACGCCCAGACGGGCGCACGCGGCGTCGTAGAGGGCGACGACCTCGCGTCGGATCTCGCCGCGCTCGGTGATCGCGCCGGCGGGCCAGGGCACCCGTCCACCCGCGGCGGTGCCGTCGACCGTCCAGGTCCATTCGCCACCCGTCCCGTCCAGCGAGATCATGGTGGCGGCCTCGGCCGTTGGTTCCAGGAAGGCTCGCACGATGAGCACGTTGTCGTCGGGGTGGTCGCCGTTCATGTGCGCCAGGACGGCGTCGACGGTGGTCTGCGGGAAGGCGTTCGAGGTCACCTCTCCAGGGAACACCATCGACGGGCCCCGCACCAGGTCCGCCGCCCGTGTGACCGGCACGCGGCGTGCGACCGCAGCTCTCAGCCGCGCCCGGTTACAATCGGGAACAGTCTGCAGCTCCGCAGACCGCTCATCAGGGGGATGACTTGACTGCAACAGCTCCGAGGCGCCGGCGTCTCGCCGCACTCCTCACCGCGGCGACCCTCGCGACGGTACTCGTCGGGTGCTCGGGCCCCTCGGTGTCCGACACCGACTTCCCCGACCAGGTCAGCGGCACGCTCGCGGGCGACACGACCGACGCCATCACGGCGGCGGTCGAGGCCGCCGTCACCCAGTCCGGATCCTCCGGTGCCATCGTCGGCGTCTGGGCGCCGTGGGCCGGGAGCTTCACGGCCGGCGTCGGCACGACCGAGCCGGGTGGCAAGACCAAGATGGATCCGTCCATGGTCTACCGCATCGGCGACACCACGCGCCCGATGACCTGCACGGTGCTCCTCGAGCTCGTCGACGAGGGCAAGATCAAGCTCACCGACCAGGTCCACAAGACCCTTCCGCAGGTGCAGGGCATCGAGGGCATCACCTACCAGCAGCTGTGCAATGGCACGTCGGGGCTCGGCACCTACACGCCCGCGCTCAACGCCCAGTTCGTCACCAACCCGACCCGCAACTGGTCGATGGCCGAGATCCTCGCGAACGGGCTCGCGAGCGGTACGCGGACGGCTCCGGGGGCGCTCTTCGGTTCGAGTGACACCGGCTACATCCTGCTCGGCATGGCGCTCGAGGAGCTGACCGGTCAGTCCTGGCAGTCCCTGTACGACCACTACGTCTTCTCGCCGCTCGGCATGTCGAAGTCCAGCTTCCCCGACGCCTCCACCGTCGAGCTTCCGGGATCGCACCCCAAGGGGTACCTGACGCCGCGGATCGCGGACGGCACCTACCAGTGCGACGCACCGACGGACGAGACCGAGCTGTCGACCTCGATGGTGTGGACCGCCGGTGGCGTCGTCTCCTCGGTCGACGATCTGCGGAAGTTCACCCAGTCCTTCGCGTCCGGCTCGCTGCTGAACGACAGCACGTACAAGAAGCAGTGGAAGGACCCCGTCTCGCTGGGTGAGGCTGAGCCGACCTGGAAGAGCTTCGGCGTGGGCGGGTTGCAGATCGGTCCGCTCCGGGGGCAGGCCGGGTCGATCCCCGGGTCGCTCTCGGCGGCCTTCTCCGACCCGACCTCCGGCTTGACGGTCGTCGTCATGCTGAACAACTCGACGCTCGGTGCGGGCTTCGCGCAGACGCTCGCGATGCAGCTCGCCTCGATCGGTGCGAAGGCGGCACCGGCGAGCGGGCAGAAGGCCCCCGAGATCGCACTCCCGTGGTCCGAGCAGCAGATGGCGGAGCAGCTCGCCGCCTCGGCGATGGTCTGCGCCCCGCCGGTCGCCCCCGCCGGGTAACGGAGGCATCGGCGCGGCGCCGCCAGCGGACGGTGGCGGCGGATCGCGGCACGATGACGCTTTCGCGAGGGTGCTGGGCCATGCCGTTTCCTAGAGTGAACCCATGACGACGAACACCCCCGACGGCGACACCATCGTCCCGGACACGAAGAACTGGACCTGGGTCCTTGAGCGCGCCTGCTCCGAGTGCGGGATGGACACCTCGCGGTTCGGCTTCCGGGACCTCCCCGGGTTGATCCTGGCGAACGCCGCCGCGTGGCCGGCGGTGCTGGAGCGTGCCGACGTCCGGGAGCGGCCCGACCCGCGGACCTGGTCGCCGCTCGAGTACGCGGCCCACGTGCGGGACGTGTTCCGCATCTTCGACGTCCGGTTGCGGCTCGTCCTCGACGAGGACGAGCCCGCGTTCGAGAACTGGGACCAGGATGCGACGGCTCTCGAGGAGCGCTACGGCGAGCAGGACCCGAAACGGGTCTCCGCGGAACTGGTCGAGGCCGCGACGGTGCTCGCCGCAGCGTTCGAGCGGGTGCCGGACGACGCGCTCGCGCGGACGGGCCGCCGGAGCGACGGCGCGCGCTTCACGACCGAGACCCTCGGCCGCTACTTCATCCATGACCCGGTGCACCACCTCTGGGATGTGACGAGATCGCAGTGATGGTCGTCATCCGGGTCTGGTGACGCCCGCTACTGCGCTCTCGCGCGGAAGGCGATCGTGTTGACGCGGTTGCTGCAGCGGACGGAGCAGTAGCGCTTCGAACCGTTGCGGGACAGGTCGACGAGCAGGCCGTCGCAGTCGTCGGCGGCGCAGAGCCGCAGGCGGTCCCAGGCGTCGGACCGGACGACGTCGACGAGTGCCATGGCGATCTCGGTCTGGACGCGATCGACGAGCGGTGCGTCGAACTCGGTGGCGTGGAGGTGCCAGTCGAAGCCGTCGTGGCGGCGCAGTTGGGGGAGCGCGGCTGACTCCCGGAGCATCGCGTTGATCTCGGCGACGGCCCGGTCGCGGGTGTCCGGGGCGTCAGCGTCGGAGGCCCAGAGCGCGTGGATCCGCTCTCGGAGTGCCGCCACTGCGGCCCGCTCGGGCTCGTCGCCGTCGACCCGACCCGAGTACCGACTGACGCGCAGGAGCTCCACGAGCTGCGGCGGTGTCGCGAGTTCGTCGCCACCGCTGCGGGACGCCGATGAGCGGGTGTTCACGAGCAGCGCGGCGAAATGCAGCGCATCCTCGGTGTCAGGGGCAAAACGCAAGTTGACTCCTTACTCTCTCCGAGAGTAGCTTCATCTCAGCCGGGCGTCCACCTCTTCCGCCGGCCCCACTCGCGGCAGCTGGAGACACCCATGAAGCACACGTCCTCGACCACGGTCGGTCTGCTCGTCGCGGTGCTCGCGGCGGTCGCGTTCGGCACCTCCGGAGCGTTCATCAAACCGGTGCTCGCGTCGGGGTGGAGCCCCGCTGCCGCGGTCACCGTCCGCGCCCTGATCGGTGGCCTGGTGCTCGCCCCGTTCGCCCTCATCGCACTGCGCGGTCGCTGGGACGCGGTCTGGCGTGGCCGCTGGCGACTCCTCGGCATGGGCCTCATCGGGGTGGCGGCGACGCAGCTCGTCTACTTCGCGGCGCTGCAGACCATCGCCGTCGGGACCGCGATCCTCGTCGAGTACATGGCGCCGCTGCTGCTCGTCGCCGTCGCGTGGGTGCTGACCCGACGTCGTCCCGCGACGGTCGTCCTCGTCGGTTCCGTCGTGTCGCTCGTCGGGCTCGTGCTCGTCGTCGCTCCGAGCGGTGGCTCGACGCTCGACCCGGTCGGTCTGCTGTTCGCCATCCTCGCGATGGTGGGCTGCGGCGCGTACTACGTCATCTCGGCGCGGCCGGCGAAGGGGCTGCCTCCGGTGGCGTTCGCCGCCATCGGTCTGCTCATCGGGGCACTCAGTCTGTGGCTCGCCGGGCTCGTCGGCGTGCCCTTCACGACCTCCGACGCCGACGTCACGGTGCTCGGCACCGACGTCGCCTGGTGGGTGCCGCTCCTGTTCGTCGGGGTGGTGTCGACAGCGGTCGCCTATGCGGCGAGTATCACCGCGAGTCAGATGCTCGGCTCCCGACTCGCGTCGTTCGCGGGCCTCCTCGAAGTGGTCGCGGCGACCGGGTTCGCCTGGATCCTCCTGGGGGAGCAGTTGTCGCTCGCGCAGCTCCTCGGCGGGGTGTGCATCCTGCTGGGGATCGGCTTCGTGCGCTCCGAGCGGGCTCCCGCGGTGCCCATCCCCGTGCCGGTGCAGTGACGGGGTCAGTGCTGAGGGAGGGCGACGGTGGCGTCGAGGTCGGCGAGGATCGCCAGGACCGCCGCCCTCCCGGCCCGGTTCGCGCCGACCGTCGAGGCTGAGGGGCCGTACCCGATCAGGTGCACGCGCGGCTCGTCGGCCGCCCTGGTGCCGTCGATCCGGATGCCGCCCCCGGGCAGCCGGATGCCGAGCGGTGCGAGGTGGTCGAGCGCCGCCCGGAACCCGGTGGCCCAGAGGATGGCGTCGACCGGGAGGAAGGAACCGTCGGCGAGAACCACGCCGTGCTCCTCGATCCGGCGGAACATCGGCTGACGCACCAGGACACCGCGCGCTTCGGCCGCCCGCGCCCACGGCGTCCAGTGCATCCCCGTCACGGAGATCACGCTGCCCGGCGGGAGGCCCTGGCGCACGCGTTCCTCGACGCCCTTGATCGCCTCCACCCGCGCGGCGGTGTCGAAGTCGTCCTCCACCCATTCCGGTTCGCGTCGCGTCATCCACACCGTGTCCGCCACCCGCGAGATCTCCTCGAGCAGTTGGATGGCGGAGATGCCGGCACCCACGACGACGACGCGCTGGCCGCGGAACTCGTCAGCTGAGACGTAGTCGGCCACGTGCAGCTGGCGTCCGGCGAAGCGCTCCCGCCCCGGGTACGCGGGCCAGAACGGTTTCGTCCACGTGCCCGTCGCGTTCACGACCGCCCGCGCCCGGAACACGGCGGCGGGGGAGTCGGCGCCCGAGGAGTCGGCGCTCGCCGCGGTCTCGACGAGGAGTCGACCGTGCGGGTCGTCGTCCTCGCGGCGGACGGCGCGGACCTGCACCGGGCGGCGGACCGCGAGGGCGAAACGCTCCTCGAACGCCGCGAAGTACGGCGGGATGACGTCGACACTCGGCGACGCGGGATCGAGCTCGGGCTTCGGCATGCCGGGCAGGTCGTAGATCCCGTTGACGGTCGACATGGTGAGCGACCGCCATCGGTGCTGCCAGGCACCGCCCGGGGCGTCGTTCGCGTCGAGGACGACGAAGGTGCGTGCTGCGGTCGCGCCCTCGGCGGTGCCCAGCGGGACGAATCCGCGGCGATGCAGGTGGTACGCGGCCGACAGCCCGGCTTGACCCGCGCCGATCACGACGACGTCGACGGTCTCCGGGGTGCTCACGTGCTCCTCAACGTCGTCGACCGCGCCGACATTTCCGACGGGGCCGAGCCCGCGTCCGCGATTCAGCCGTGGGCCAGGACCTGCACGCCGATGACGAGGACCCCCAGGAGCACGAGGGCCGCGAGCGCGATGAGCTGCTGCCAGACGGACAGCCGTGCGCGGCGGACGGCGAACCAACCGCTGAGCCCGAGGGTGACGAGGTAGACGATCGCGGACACGCGGAGGGAGGTCTCGACCTCCATGACGTCGAACACGGCGAGCACGAGCAGGATGGTGGGGGTCGCGACGGTGAGCAGCGAGCCCCAGGCGATCCGGAGCATGGAGTGCCACCCGCGCTCGTCGGGGAACGCACCGTGGGCGGCGAGGTGCGCGATCATCTCGGCGACCAGGCCGGCGAGGGTGATGCCGACCACGCCGATGACGAGCGAGAAGAGCGCGTCGGGCGCGTCGTGGTGCTCCACGTTCGCCGCCAGCACGAGGACGATCGCGAGGCCGGTGAAGGTCGCGTAGACGCGCTCCTTGAGGTACTTCGCGACGGTCTCCACATCGCCCGGCGGGAGTCCCCGACTGGCTGGACCGTACTCGTTCCCCCGTCGTCCATGTCGTCGATCCGCCCAGGTTCCGCCGTCCGTCATGGTCCAGAGCGTAGCCGCCGTCGCGGGATAGAGTGCCGGGTATGAGTGAAACGATCATCACCGTCGAGGGCCGCTTCGACTACCACCACCCGGCCGAACGTGGGACCGTCCTCATCTCGGCGGGGTTCCAGGGGCCGGAACGTGAGCCCGTCGTCTCCCACACCACCGCACTGCACCGTGCGCTCAGTCAGGCGGCGGAGCAGTTCCGCGCACAGTCGGCCGTGACCTGGTGGTCGGCCGATCGCTTGCGGGTGTGGAGCGAGCGGCCGTGGAACAAGGACGGGAAGCAGTTGCCGCTCGTGCACCACGCGACGGTCGCGCTCGAGGTCAAGTTCGCCGACCTGCAGGCATTGGCCCGCTGGGCCGAGGAGATCGCGACCCAGGACGGCGTCACGGTGACGGGTGTCACCTGGGCGCTCACCGATGCGACGAAGCACCGCATCACGGCCGAGGCTCAGCACAACGCCGTCCGCGACGCCGTGGACCGCGCGACCGCCTACGCCAGGAGCCTCGGGCTCGGCGCCGTGCGGCCGGTCGCCCTGGCGGAACCCGGCATGCTGGGCGACGACACCCGCTCGCCGTCGAGTCAGGCCGCGGCACCGATGATGCGCGGGGCCGCGGCTCCTGCCGGCGACACCGCCCTCGACCTCAAGCCGGAGGACATCACCGTGTCCTCCCGGGTGCACGCCCGCTTCTCCGCGTCCTGACCTGACGATCAGCTCGGCGCGATGCTCGGCTGCACCTCGGGTGAGGGACCCCGTCGGGCTGAGAGCACGGCGCCGATGCCCGCACCGACCACGCAGGCGATGCCGAGCCACTGCGGTGTCGTGAGCTCCTGACCGAGCACGAGAAGTCCGGCGATCGCGGCGATGGCCGGCGCGGATGCGAGCAGGATCGCGAAGGTCGCAGCGCTGAGTCGTCGGAGGGCTACGAACTCCAGCGCGTACGGCACAGCAGACGAGAGCGCGGCGACGCCCAGGCCGAGCAGGAGGATGACGGGATCGAACAGCGCGGTGCCGGCGGTCGTCGCGGCGAGCGGGATGGTCACGAGAGCCCCGATGGCGGCGGCGATCGCCAGACCGTTCAGGCCGGGGAACTCCGTCCCGGTCCGCGCCGACAGCAGGATGTAGCCGATCCAGAGGGCGCCGGCGGCGAGCGCGAGGACGACGCCGATCGGATCGAGTGCGGCCGTCGGTCCGCTGTGGAGGAGCACCCCGCCGAGGAGGAGGACGCCGACGAGGGCGACGCCCGCCCAGAGCGCGCTCGTCCATCGACGACCCGCGATGACGCTGAGCGCCAGTGGGCCGAGGATCTCGAGGGTCACCGCCGGACCGAGCGGGATGCGGTCCAGAGCCAGGTAGAAGCAGACGTTCATCGTGGCGAGGACGACTCCGAAACCGACCGCCGACACCCAGGCGCTCCTCGGGTGTCCGCCCAGGGATGGGCGGGCGACGGCCAGCAGGATGAGCGCGGCGAACACGAGGCGCAGCGTCACCATGCCGATCGGACCGACCTGCGGGAACAGCGTGACCGCGATCGATGCGCCGAGCTCCTGACAGACGAGTCCGGCCAGGACGAGGAGGGCGCCGGTCGCCGCCTGGCTCGGTCGCGGTCTGCGGATCACTGCACCACGCTAGCGCGCCCCGGTCGCCGAACTCATCCCGTCGCCGAGCGGCTCCCCGGTCACCGAGCTTGTCGAGGTGCCGCCCCAGCCGGGCTCGCCGGTGCGGCATCATGAGGGCATGAGGATCGACGAACTCGCGTACCTTCGGGCGCTCGCCGAAGACGGTCACGTCCCGTACGCCGCTGAGGCGCTCGGTATCTCCCAGTCGACGCTGACGCGGGCGATCGGTCGGCTCGAGGCGGACGCCGGGGTCGAGTTGTTCGACCGTCACCGCAGCCGGCTCGAACTCAACCGCTACGGCGAGATCCTCCTCGTGCACGCGCTCCGTGCGCAGACCGAGCTCGACAACGCGCAGTCGCGGATCGACGAGCTCCGAGACCCCTCGGCCGGTCTCGTGTCCATCGCCTACGTCTCGTCCCTCGGCGGCTGGCTCATCCCGCGCATCGTGAGCGAGTACCGCCAGCTGCTGCCGGACATCCGGTTCGTCCTCGACGGTGGGAAGGCCGACAGTGTGCTGGACGCGCTCCGCTCCGGCTCGGCCGACGTCGCCTTCCTCAGCCCGGAACCGCGTGATCCGGAGATCGAGTGGCGTCCGCTCACCTCCGAGCGGCTCGCGCTGGGCGTGCCGGTCGGGCATGCGTTCGCCGACCGAACGTCGTTGGCGGCGTCCGATCTCGAGCAGACGGAGTTCCTCGCGATGACGACGGACTCGGGGCTCCGGCAGATCGCGGACGCGTACTTCGCGAGGCACGGCGTCGTGCCCCGGGTGACGATGGAGGTGTCCGAGCTGTCGACGCTCCGTGGTCTCGTGCGCGCCGGGGTCGGGATCGCCGTTCTCCCCGATTCCACGAGCATGGAGGGCGTCGTGCTCGTCCCGCTCGACGACGAGGCGGTCCGGGTGATCGGTGTCGCCACCAGCCGTGCCCGGGCGGTGTCGCCGGCCGTCGAGCAGTTCGTGCGGTTCGTGCGCGAGGAGTGGGTGAGCGCGCGGATCCACTGAGTCGCCCGAACCTGCACGAAATCGACCGAGATCCGAACCGTTTCGGGCAGTTGGCGGGCCTGCTGCTCAGTGCTCGCGGGTGGTGCTCCATGGCGTGAAGGCGTCCGGGTAGTGCGCCCACGCCGCCGGCCCGGCGAGGAGTTCCTCGTCCGTCAGCGTGCAGTCGTGCAAGGCGGCGGTGACGGCGGGCTCGTCGAGGTCGATCCCGGTGACGACGAGCTCCTGGCCGAGCGGTGCGCCAGGGTCGTTCGTCTCGAACGATGTGGGTTCCAGATCGATCATCGAGCCGACGTGCTGCAGGACGCCGACGCGGGAGGCGCGCGTCGCGAGGATGAGGAACCCCGCCGTACGGATGAGCCGGCCGAACCGCCCCGCCTCGATCGGTCCGTCGAAGCACGCGAGGAGTCGTTCCGGGTGCATCGGTCGGGGGCTGTCGAACCGCAGGGTGGTCACGCGGTCGTGATCCACCCATGGCCGGTGTTCGCCGTTCAGCATCGCTATCCACCCGGGGGACGTGCTGAAACGGTCCAGTTCGAACGGGGAGTCGCGGTAGCGCGCGAGCGGCTCGCGGTTGCTCGCGGTCGCCGGAGTGCCGGGTGTGGCCCGTGGCCGGGCCGCGACCGGCTCGACCATCCGCGTCAGCGCCGTCGGGTTCAGGTGGCTGAGGAGAGCGAGGAGCACCGCGAGTCGTTCGTGCGTCACGCCGCGTCGGCCGGCGACGGCGATGGTGTCCGCGTACTCAAGCTGCTCCACGGTGATCATCGACCGTGCGGTGTATGCCGTGTCGCCGTCCTCGTCGTGGGTGACCCACTCGTCGTCCTGGAGGTCGTGCAGGAGATGGGCTGCGTCGACGACCGTCACGACGGCATCCAAGACGGCCGTGTCGCGGTGCCCGAGGACGGCGGAGACCGCGTCGACCGGGCGGACCGTGCTCCCGCAATCGAGGACGAGGTGCCGGGGAGCGAGCGGGTGTCGTGCAACGGCGTCGATCGCGTCGTCGATGTCAGGGTGGGCGCTTTCAGCCTCGCCCTGCCGCTCGATCGTGACGAGCGCCGCGGATCGACCGGCGATCTGTCGGGCCACGGTGCGACGCTCCGGCGGACAGGTGCCGAGCACGAGCGTGACGGTCAGCGGGATGCGAGGCGTGGTCACGGCGGGTTCTCCTGGTCGATGGGTCTACAGTGCGTTCTGTTGAGAATTGTTCTCAACAAGGTAGCACGCATCGTGATCGCCAGGACGTCACCAGGAAGGTCCGCGCATCACTCCAGTCGCTCGAGGACAGGCCGGGGTCGCAGATCGTCCGCCGCCGTGGCTGGGTGTTCGGCAGAACCCGCGGTGGAAGGGTCGCCAGGGCTGAGCGTCAGCCGCGCACCACGTTCACGACGATCGTGACGATACCCAGCGCGGCGATGACGTACGCCCAGAAGCGGACGGGGATGAAGAAGAGTGTGGAGCTCGGGCGGCTGTAGAGCTGCTCGCCGGTCTGCGGGTGGCGCACGGGCACGGCCTCCTGCTTCACGGTGATGCCGTGCTCGTTGACGTACGGCTGCGCGAGCTGCTGCCACACGACGACCGGCCGCGGTGCATCAAGCTTCGCCAGCGCGAACTTCCCGAAGGCCCAGCACGCGACGGCGCCGAGCAGGAAGCCGATGCCGACGAACACCCCGGACTGCGCCGATCCGCCGTCGGGGGAGACGACCGCCTTGATGAGGAAGCCGGCGCCGACGGACAGCCCGAAGATCAGGAAGACGACGATGCCCCAGCGGGTCCAGATGATCATGTGTGCTCCTCTTCGGGTGTCGGTCGCGACGCGCAGCTGAACACACGGCACCCGCGCGACCGTCGGCTCGTCCATCACGGTACCGAGGTCGGCTGTCCACCCGCGATGGGGAGCGGTGCCCATGCGGCGTCGACGCGTGCTGGTTCCGGTTTCGGTCCCTGAGCTTGTCGAAGGGCAGGCGGGTGCCTTGGTTCAGGCGGCGAGGTGGATGCGTCCGCCTCGGATGGGGGTTTGGTGGCGGTCGATGTGGCTGGGTGGGATGAACCAGGGGACACCGTTTTGGATGGTGATGCTCCAGTGGTCGTCGTGGATGCGGTGGTGGTGGAAGGGGCAGAGGAGTACCCCGTTGTCGAGGTTGGTGGGGCCGCCTTGTGACCACCAGGTGATGTGGTGGGCTTCGGTGAAGGATGGTGGGTGGGTGCAGCCGGTCCAGGCGCAGCCGCCGTCGCGTTCGGCGAGGGCGAGTTTCTGTCCGCGGGTGAACAGGCGGGTGCTGGTGCCGAGGTCGAGGACTTGGGATGGGCCGCCGAGGATCATGGGGATGAGGTTCGCGTCCGCGGCGAGGCGGCGGAGGGCGCCAGCTCCGATGGGTTCGTCGATGCCGTCGATGGTGGCGGTGCCGAGACCGGTTTCGAGGGTGTCTCGGTCGGTGCGGATGATGACGGTGACGGGGGTGAGTTCGGTGGCGGCGCCACTGCAGCCGGCGAGGTGGCGGAAGGTCTCGGTGAGGGCGATGGCGCGTCGTCGGTCGATGGGGATGAGGGTGGGCCCGTGGGGCATGGGGTGACCGGAGTCGTCGGGGCGTCGGTGTCGGACGGCTGCTCGGGGTCGGTGAAGTGGGGTTTGCGGGTGGTGGCGCCGATGAGGGCGTCGAGGCCGGCGCGGATGAAGGCGGCGCTTTCGGGGGCGAGTTCGGCGCGGAGGAGGGTCATGCCGGTGGGGAGTTCGTGGATGGTGCAGCGTTCTGCGCGGCGGAGGAGTTCGTCGCGGGGTTCGCGGCCGTCTTGGTCGAGGCGGGTGCGGACGAGTTTGGCGATGCGGGTGACGTCCTGCAGGGGCGCGTGGGCGGCGTGCTCGATGGCGATGACCGACGCCGTCTCGAGTTCGCTTCTGGTGCAGATGCGGCCCGCGCTGCGGAGCTCGCGGACGATGACCGCGGCACCGTCGACGCTGAGGGGTGAGCGTGGGCTGCCGAGGGCGCCGTGGTCGTGCGGGTCATCTTCCGCCATGGCGGAGTGTGGGTCGGCGGTTGCTTCGGTTGTGGCGTCGAGATCGTGGGTCGGTTCGAGTGCTGCCGCGACTGCGGGGAACGGACATTCCTCCAGCTCGCCGAGCAACCCGCGCGGCTGCGTGATGGCGGCACCGACCTCCGCGATCGCCGCGCCGCGGGCGCGCGCCACCCGCCACCGCTCGGCGAGCATGACACCCGGGTTCGCATAACCGGCGGCGCGCACCAGGGTGCCGTCGCGGCGGGAAGGCGACGGGCGCAGGGCGATCGCGCCGGTGACGCGTGCGGCGAGGACCTCGACCGCATGCTGCACGGCACCGAGCTCGTCGAGGACGCGGAGGATCGCCTCATCGTTCATGTTCTCGAGCTGCTCCGCGACACCGACGCCTGGACGGATCGCATCGAGCGCGCTCTGCCAGACCGCATCGAACCCGACCGCGGCGGCGGTGAGGGGGTTCGGTGCGGTGCTGGTCATGGGTCCATCCAAACACGGACCACTGACACCCGAAGGGCCAAAGAATCAGATCCTGATCTGGGAATTTATCCCACAGTTGATGCTTGCTCGGGGTGCCCTTCGACAAGCTCAGGGACCGAGTCTCCTCGGCGATCGAAGAGCGTCGCGGGAGGTTCAAGCGGGCCCCGCGACCGGCGCAGGGGTCGAAACGCCGGCAGCCGGTCCCTGAAAGTGTCGAAGGGCCCACGCGGACATCTTCCCCAACCGCAGCGCCATGCCCGCGCGTAGGATCACCGCATGCGTTCATCGGCGATCGACACGGTTCTGGCGTTCATGCGGGCGTTCCGCGAGCAGGATCGGGATGCTGCCGAGGCGCTCATGCATGCGGACTTCGTCTTCACCAGCCCGCAGGACGACCACCTCGACCGAGCGACCTGGCTCGAGCGTTGCTTCCCGACCGCCGACCATTTCGACACCCCGGGCGTGACGCTCCAGATCGTCGAGACCGACGACATCGTCCTCCACCGCTACGAGTACGTCGTGCAAGGGAAGACGTACCGCAACCTGGAAGCGACTCGTGTCGTGGACGGAACCGTCCAGGAGGTCGAGGTCTATTTCGGTGGCGCTGTCTGAGGGGCTGGATCGAACGCGTGCATCGTGGTCGCACGGGACTGCAGCGCCACATGGCCGTTCCGTGCGCCCGCGTCGCCCGCGCCCGACCATCCGGCGACGGATCGCACCTGGGCGTGTCTGACAGGATTGAGTCATGCGCATCAGTTCTCGTCGAACGACCCTGGCCGCAGCATTCGCGGTCGCCGCCCTCGCCCTCGCCGGTTGCTCCACCGGCTCCTCGTCGGATGCGGACCGATCCTCCGCCTCGCCGACGCCGTCCGTGTCGCAGCCACCGAGCACTCCGCTGCAGGAGCACACCCTCACCGACGATGTCGACGGCACCACGGTGACCGCCCTCGCGATCGTCGACGACTTCCCGGCGCCTGCAGGCACCACCGACGGCCTGCGTCCGATGCTCGTCCAGGTCCGACTCGAAGCCGGCGACGAGTACGGCGGCAGCGTCTTCCCGCACCGGGTCTCCGTCACCACCCGTGCCGTCAACCTCGACTACGTCACGCTCGGCCTCGGAACGCCCGACGAGCTGAAGGCTCCCATGGCGTCGGCCGGGTACTCACTCCTGCAGGCGACACCGGCCGGTGAGACGGCGACCGGCTGGATCGGCGCCTGGGTGCGCACTGATGAGACCGAGTTCGACCTCGTCTACGACCGCCCGGAGGGCAAGGTCATCGGTGGCAGCAAGAGCGGCGAGGTCGTTCCGCCGAGCCGCGACGTCATCCCGCTCATCCCGAAGGCCTGATCCGAAGGCCTGATCGGGATTCGAGCTTGGGCGGCCGTTCGGCGATCAAGCCGACGAGCGGAGTCGCTCCGGGAACACAGCGGAGGGCGGGTTGTCGACAACCCGCCCTCCGCTGCACCAGCTGATGCGTCTACGCGTTCCGCTCAGCGCCTGCTGCGGCGCGTGACCGCCGGCGCGTCTCCGCGAGCACCGCGGTGCCGACACCGAACAGGAGCAGTGCACCGAGGGTGAGTCCGGCGAGCGCGCCGCTTTCGACGCCGGTCTTCGCGAGGTCACCGGTGGTCGCACCGGGTGCCGGGGCGACCGTTCCCGGAGCGGGCGACTGGGAGGGCTCCGGGGTCGGCGTGGGATCCGGGGTCGGGTCCGGGTCCGGCGTGACGATCGTGCTGCTCAGTTCGGCGGACACGGAGGCGCTGCTGTCGACGTCGACGCTGTCAGGCCCGGTCCCTCGCGCGGTCGCCACGTTCGTGACCGACCCGAGCTCGATGTCCGCCGCCGTGATGGCGTACCCGGTCGTGACGCGGACCTGCTCACCCGGAGCGAGGACGCCCGCTGCGCCCGGCCACTCGACGACGAACTCGGAGAGTTCCGGGAGCGACGCGGTGATCGCGGTGCCGGTGAGGGTCCGCGTGCCGGTGTTCGCCGCGATGATGGCGTAGCCGATGGGGTCGCCGACCGCCGCCGGTTCGCCGACGGACGTGGTGTCCGCCGTGATGGCCACACTGATCTCGTTCAGTCCGTCGATCGGGAGGTTCGCGGCCGCTTCGTTCGAGACCACCGGCGAGGTTGCCGCGGCTCCAGTGGCGGTGGCGGAGCTTTCGAGGCGCATGGCATCGATGTCGGTCTGCGTCAGCGCGCTCGTCGCCGTCGCCGTCGCGACCTGTCCCGGCGCGAGGACGCGCTCGGCCGCGGGCCAGTCGAAGCTGAATCCGGAGAGGCCGGGAGTGGTGTCGGTGATCGAGACGTCGGAGACCGTCGCCGTGCCCGTGTTCCGGAGGGTGTACGTGTGCGTCACCGTGTCGCCGGGGGCGGGGTGGGTGCCGGTCTCCTCGAGCGCCATGGACTGCTCGAGTTCGAGCGACCCGACCGTCGCGACCGAGCGCTGGGTGATCCGCCCCGAGAATGCGGAGTACGAGCCGATGCCGAGGTCGCGGACCGTCCATGCGAGGGAGTTGTTGCCGACCGCTGCGAACGTCCAGGTGTTGCTCGCGGAGTCGTACTGCGCGGTGGCCGAGGTGACGGGCGCCGGGGTTCCGTCGAGCGACCGGATCGGGTTCTCCTGTGGTGCGCCGACGGCGATCTCGGGGAGCGCGATCACCTGGCGGTCCAGGCGGACGTAGTTCGTCGCGACCAGGCCGGCGAGCGGTGCGATGGAGGAGATGCGGTTCCCGGACAACTCGAGGGTCTCGATGTGGACCAGTTCGCGGAGCGGTGTGGCGTCCTCGATCAGGTTGTCGTTGATCGTGAGCACCTGGAGCGCGGTGAGCGGGATGAAGGGCGAGAGGTCGGTGATCCGGTTGTCGTCGAGCGCCAGGGAGGTCAACCTCGTCAGGGTGCTCAACGGGCCGGCGTCGGACACGCGGTTGAGTTGCAGGTTCAGGGTGCGGAGGTTCGTGAGGCCTTGGATCGGCGTGACGTCCTCGATCTGGTTGGAGAGCAGGTTCAGGTGCTGCAGTCTCGTCAAGCTCGCCACCGGCGAGACGTCGGAGATCTGGTTGGACGCCGCCTCGAGCGAGTGCAGTGCGGTGAGTGTCGACAGCGGTGCCAGCGTGGTCAGCCGGTTCCCCTTGACGGAGAGGGCCTCCAAGCCGGAAAGACCGCTGAGTGGGCTCAGATCGCTGGCTCCGACGTCGTTGAGTCCGAGGCTCGTGAGGTTCACCATCGAGGCGAGCGGCGACAGCTCGGTCAGTGGCGAGGACTGGATGTTGAGCGATGTGAGCTGTGTCATCCCGGCGATGACCGACAGGTCGAGACTCGATGCTCCGGTGAGCGACAGGCTCGTGAGCGATGCGAGGGACGCGAGCGGCTCGACGCCGGCGGAGAGCGGTGCGCGGGTGAGTGAGAGTGACGTGAGGTTGGTGAGTGACTCGATGCCGACAAGCGACTGGACGGTCGTGCCGCAGCGGAGTGTGGTCACCGTGGCAGCCTGCTCCTCGGAGATGGGCGTCCCGGATGGGAGCCCGAGCGCCTGTTGGACGCAGTAGTTGAGGTTGGCATCGGCGAACGTGACGTCTGCGGCATGCGCTGGCGTGGCATTGGCGATCGCCGCGACGGCGCCGATCGCCAGCGCGGCGATGGAGCGGAGCACGGGCGCCCGTCTCCGCGGCGGAGCGGCACCGACGCCTGGGTCGGGTTGGACGAGTGACAGAGGGGTCATGAGATTCCTTCGATGGGGGAGCTGGTCGAAGACCATGGCTCTCGCCACGGCGCGGACGGACTTCCGGCGAACGGAGCTCAGCTCACGATGAAGGATCAGTATATCAGTCTGATATGAAAGATATGTTCAGCGTTCATGTCTTGTGCGACGATGGTCGCCACCCTCCCCGTCCCACCTGCTCACGGGAGGACGATCACCCCGCCCGTCGCGTCGGCGATCAGTGCCGCGAGGCCAGCCTGGATGGCGTCACCCGCATGCGCGGCGACCCCCGGCAAGCCGTTCGGCGCCGCACGGGGCTCGTCGGCACGTCGCGCGGTCGCACCCGGCCAGACCACCGCGGTGACGTTCGCCGTCGGCTCCGGCAATTGTGCGCCGATGATGAGGAACTGCTGCCCGAGATTGGACGCCGAGGAGCGGTCGGCGACGTCGAGCAGCTCCAGGCCGAGCACGACCACGAGGTCGGGGGAGCCGGCGAGCACGTCCGTGAGGGGATCTCCCGTGTCGGCGCCACCGGGAGGCACCACCGTCCTGCTGACGGCCGCGCCGGTTCGCGCGCCGATGGCGTCCACCGCGGCGTCGATCTCGGGGTCGGTGCCCGGGGGCACTGCGGTCACGACGGTGACCGTGAACCCCTCCGGTGCGACGGCGTCGGCCCATGAGGCGGGCTCGGGCGTGCTCGTCGCGCCCGGCACCGACGGCGCAGCGTCGGTCCGACCGGTCGGCGCCGTCAGGACCCCGTCGGTTCCACCGGTTCCGGAGCACCCGGTCAGTGCGAGTGCGAGCGCGAAGACGGCTGCGGAGTGGAAGCGGGCGACGCGCGATGGGCGCGTGCGGGTGGACGACATGTGGGATCCGATCGTGCAGGCGATGACGAGATGACCGACCGGGGCCGGACGCGGAAGCAGAGGTGCCCCGCCGTCGGGTCGCGGACGACCATGGACGACGGGGCACCCGCCCGAGGTCAGCCCTCGCGACGCGCGCGGGCCCGACGCTGCAGCAGCGTCAGCGCGCCGCCCAACAGGAGCATGAACGCGATCGCGACGATCCCGCCGATCTCCGCGCCCGTGTTCGCGAGCGGGTCGGAGCCGGACGCGACCGGCGTCGGGGATCCTGGACCCGTCCCGCTGCCGGCGCCCGGTGTGCCGGGAACGGCGGGGGCAGCGGTGACCGTGACCGAGCGGCTCGCCGTCGCCGTGTTGCTGGCGGCGTCGGACACCGCGTAGCTCAGGGCGTAGGTGCCCGGCGTCATCGTGTCGACCGATCCTGAGACGGTGATCGCCGCGGTCAGGTCGCCGTCGCGCGTATCCGTCGCCGTGACGCCGGCGAGCGCGTCGAACGCAGCGCCCTGCTCCACCGTGGTCTCGGTCTCAGGCAGCACGAGCTGCGGCGCGACGGTGTCCTCGCGCTGCAGGGTCACCTCGTCCACGACGCTGTTCACCGCCGCCCGGGCCGCACTGTTGGCCTCGCTCCGGAGCGTCGTGATCGTGATGGAGTCGTCGGTCACCCGGATGTTCGAGTAGTTGCGCGTGTACTCCTGGTTGATGACCGAGGCGAACCAGGCGTCGGGCGCCTTGACGTCGTAGTACTTCGACCCGCTCGCGGAGTTTGCGGTGACGTAGAGGACCTCGCCTGGGCCCGCGGTGACGGTGCCCTGTGCGGCGGTCTCGTCCGGGTTCGCGAGCTCGCCGTCCTTGATGAGGTAGCTGCGCGTGTAGCTGTGGTCGTGTCCCTGGAGGACGAGGTCGACGCCGAGGTCGGAGATGATCGACGGCAGCTTCGCCCGCATGTCCACGATCTGCGTGTCGTTCGTGTGCGCCGCCACCGAGTAGATCGAGTGGTGGAACGCGAGCACCTTCCACTTCGCGGACGCACCCTGCTCGGCGACGACCTGCTCGAGGAACGCGGCGTGCGAGTCGTAGTCGCTGCTGTTCGAATTGATCACCATGAACAGGACGTCCTTGTAGGAGAACCAGTAGTCGCCGCCCGAGGAGGTACCGGAGGTCGCCGCGCCGGCGGTGGGGTCCAGGTTCGGCACGTTGTAGTGCTGCTCGTAGGCCTTCGAGCCGACGTCGTGGTTGCCGTTGACGGGCACGAGCGGCATGGTGCGGAGCTGCTCGGGGGCGAGGAAGGCGTTGTAGTGGTCCTCGTTGCCGGCGCGCTCGACCTGGTCACCCGCTGAGAACAGCAGTTCCGCATCGGGGTAGGCGGCCTGTGCGACGTCCAGGGTGTCGGCCCAGCCGGCCTGGTCGTCCGCCACGTTCCCGGAGGCTCCGATCTGCGGGTCCCCGACGAAGAGGAAGTCGTAGTCGCCGGAGAAGGACTTGGTCGTGAACGCCGAGACCTCCGACCAGCCGTTGTCGTCACTGCCGACCCGGTAGACGTAACCGGTGCTCTCGGCGAGTCCCGTGATCGTCGCGAAGTGGTTGAACTCACCACTCGTCGTGACGCCGCCGACACCCGGCACGTTCACCGCCGACGCCTCGGGGAAGGCGTCACCGGTCATCGCGGACGCCGGTGCGACCTGAGCGACCTGGGCGACATCGCGGTCGCTGTACCAGGTGATGCCGCGTTCGCTCTCATCGGCGCCGATCGTGAGGACGACGTCGGAGATCGACACGGGTTCGTCGGCTGCGACCGGGGCGAGCGAGGTCAGGTCGAAGTAGATGTCCGAGCTCGTGGCCCGATCCTGGTGGAGCGCGACCGCGACGGTGTTCTCGCCGGCGACGAGTGCGCTCGCCGGGACGGTGAACGTGGAGGTGAGCGGATCGCCGTTGCTGGCGCCGGCGTACATCTGGTTGCGTGACGCCTCCGGCGCCGCCTCGACCTGCTCGTCGACGAAGCCGGCGACCTTGGTGCCGTTCACGAAGACCTGCACGGCGTCGTCGTACACGATGCTGCCCTGGAGGCTGTCGAGTCCGTCGAGCTGCTCACCGGTCAACTCGAAGTCCGAACGGAAGTGATACGTCGGCACATCGGGTGCCGCGCTGCCGTCGATGTACTGGTTGAGCAGGGTCTTCGCGGTGTACGGGCCGATGCCGGTCGCGCGACCGTTCTTCGCGCCGAAGCTGCCGTTCGCGGTCTTCCATGCGCTGTCGTCGAAGCCGCCCTGCGTCCAGACCAGGCGATCGGCGGAACCGGCGGCCGGGTCGCTCGCGTCGTCGGAGTAGCTCCAGACGGTCGACGCGGTGTCGAGGAAGGTGTCGGGGTACGAGGCCGCCTGCGCCGGTGCGGCGGCGGTGGTGCCGACGCCCACGAGGAGCACGAGCGCTCCGAGGGTGCCGCCGGCGAGTCGCGTCGCGCGGTGTCGCGAGCGGTGGCGCGTGTCAGTCGCGCCGGTGATGTCGTTCACGCAGATCTCCAGTGTTCTTCCGAGGTGCAGGCATCGCCCGCACCGCCGAGCGAATCGCAACGCTCGGCAGCCGATCACGGTACGGAGATCGGATGAATGCGCGGTTGCGGGCGGGCGACCCTGCGGTGACCGCGCGGTGACCCCGCCCGTCAGGTGTCGTCGACTCTGCCGTCAACCCCGGGTGGATCCGCTGATATTCGGTACGCTGATGGCATAGCATTCGCCGACGAAGGAGATCCCGCATGCCCGTGCCCTCAGCCAACCCGCCCGTCGAGCGTCGGTCACTCCGCGAGGTCGCGGTCGAACGCATCCGCACGGCCATCTTCGACGGCACCCTCGAGCCCGGTGAGCACCTCAACGACGGCGAACTCCAGTCCTGGCTCGGGATCTCCCGCACGCCGATCCGCGAGGCCCTCAACGACCTCGCCCGCGTCGGCCTCATCGAGATGGCCGCACAGCGGTACACCCGCGTCGCCCTGCCCGACCCGGCACAGCGCACCGAGGTCATGCAGACGCTGGGCGCGATGCTCGGCGGTGTCGTCCGCGTCACCGTGCCCGGTCTCGGCGCGACGCAGAAGAAGGCGCTCGTCCGCGCGATCAACCAGGTGATCGTGGTCGTCGAGCAGCGAGACATGGCCGAGCACGGGCGACTCAGCTGGGAGCTCTTCGACGCGTTCATCGCCGCGTGCCCGAACGCCACGCTCGTCGCGGCGACGAAGGACATCATCGACGGCCTCACCTACCGGTCCTCCGCGACCCGCACCGAGGAGAACACGGACTGGGCGGCCAAGGAGCAGGGCTATCCGGAGCTCCGTGAGGCGGTCGAGGCCGGTGACGCGATCGCCGCCGAACTGGCGGTCGAGAACATCTTCCGCCTCTCCACGCAGCTGTAGTCCCCTTCCGTCGGCCACCCTTCGACAGGCGGATTCTGAGCTTGTCGAAGGTCAGGGATCAGCGTCCGGTCACTGAGCCGAATTCCGGTCACTGAGCCTGCCGAAGTGCCACCGCCCGCCCGGCGAACCCGACGAGGACGACGCCGCCGCCCACGAGCACCGACGTCGGCGGCAGTGTGAACATGAGGACGACGCAACCGACGGCGCCGAACACACTGACCGCGCGAGGGTACCGTCGGTGCTCGCGCGTCTGGCGGAACGCGGCGACGTTGGCGACCACGTAGTAGAGCAGCACGCCGAACGAGGAGAACCCGATCGCGCTCCGGAGGTCGATGAGCAGGACGAGGACGACGACGACCGCGCCGACGAGGAGCTCCGCCCGGTAGGGGGTCGCGAAGCGCGGGTGCACCGCGTCGAGCACCCGGGGCAGGTCGCCGGTCCTCGCCATCGCGAAGGCGGTCCGTCCGATGCCTGCGAACACGGCGAGGAGCGCCCCCAGACAGGCCGCCGCCGCACCGAGTCGCACCAGCGTCGCAGCCCACGGCCACCCGTTCGTCTCCACCACCGCGGCCAAGGGGCGCGCACTGGACGCGAGACCGTCTGCGCCGAGCGTGAGCAGCGACACGACCGCGACGGCCGCGTAGACGATCACCGCGACGGCGAACGCGATCCCGATGGCGCGCGGGATCGTATTGGCCGGGTCGCGGACCTCCTCGCCGAGGGTCGCGATCCGCGCGTACCCGGCGAAAGCGAAGAACAGCAACCCGGCGGACTGCAGCACGGCGAGCGGGCCGGCGTCGAACCCGAGCGACGCGAGCCCCGTCGAACCGGCGTCCGGTCCGACGAGGCCTGAGCCGACGACCACGGCGAGGACCAGGAGGACGGCCACCACGATCACCCGGGTCGCGGTCGCGGTGCGGGTGACCCCGAGGCAGTTGGTCACGACCACGAGGGCGACCGCGAACGCGGCGACCGGACGACTCCACTCGGCCGGTGCAGCGTACGCGGCGAAGGCGACCGCCATGGCTGCGGCGCTCGCCGTCTTGCCCACCACGAAGCTCCATCCGGCGGCGAAGCCCCACCACGGCCCGATGAGTTCGCGGCCGTACAGGTAGGTGCCGCCGGCCGAGGGGAGTTGTGCGGCGAGTTGCGCGGAGGACATCGCGTTGCAGCAGGCGACGACCGCGGCGATCACGAGCCCGATGAGGAGTCCGGCGCCGGCGACCTCCGCCGCCGGTTGGAACACCGCGAAGACGCCGGCGCCCATCATCGACCCCAGGCCGATGAACACCGCGGCGCTCGTGCCCAGGCGTCGCTGCAGTCGGGGATCGCTCACCCGATCACGGTAGTGCCGTCAGGTGAACAGCAGGGTGCTCCGGTCACCGACCTCGGCGGACGACGGTCTGCCGCAGCACGCGCAACAGCCCCAGGAAGCCGAGGAACCCGATGAACGCCGCGATCAGGTCGAACACCCGGAGGCCGCCGGGGAGGACCGGGCCGGCACCGGTGACGACGAGGACCACGGCGATCACGAGGGCGGCGATCGAGATCAGGGTTCCCACGATCTCCGCGGTCACACCCTCCACGAGCCCCTTCGCCGGTTCATCGGCGAAGCCCTTCAGCGTCACGCCGACCGTCCCGTCTTCGAGGCCGGACAGCAGCGAATCGAGTCGGCGCGGGAGGTTGCGGGCCAAGGCGGCGGTGACGGCGGCCTGCGCCTGCAGGGTGACCGCCGTCTGCCGAATGGACTGCGAGCGGCGGAGCAGGCGCGGGACCATCGGGAGGGCCTGTTCGAACATGTCGAAGTCGGGGTCGAGCGCTTTGAGGCACCCTTCGAGGGTCGCGAAGCTGCGGAACGCGGCGGCGAGGTCGCCGGGGAGCGCGATGTGGTGCTGCCGGATGACGTCGAGGAGTCGGCTGAAGATCGAGCCGTCGCCACCCGGGCGGTGACGTTCCGTCGTGATCACGATGCCCACGTCGTGGCGCAGGGCGTCGAGGTCGGCGTCCTCGGGCAGGTCGACGATGAGGAGGAGGGCGTCGGTCGCCGCGATGTCGTCCTCGCTGACGGTCGCGAGCATCACCGCGGTGAGTCGCTGCCGCTGGCTGCGCTCGATGACGCCGACGGCCCCGAAGTCGATCAGCCCGAGGGATCCGTCCTCGCGGAGGATGACGTTGCCCGGGTGGAGGTCGGCGTGGAAGACCCCGTGCACGAGGATCTGTTCGAGCACGACCTCCATGAGGCCGGTCGCGAGGGTCTCGCGTTCCTCTTTGGGGATGGTCGCGATGCGGTCCCGCGCTCGACTGAGCGGTAGCCCGTCGACGAGGTCCATGGTGAGCAGGCGGGCGCCGGAGGCCGCCGGATAGACGCGTGGGACCGTGATCCGGACGCCTTCGTCGCGCTCATCGCGACGCTTCAAGGTGCTGCGGATCATCTCCACGTTGCGGGCTTCGATCCGGTAGTCGAGTTCTTCGAGCAGCGTCGAGGTGAAGGCCCGCGCAACGGAGGCGAGGCGGAGGTCCTGCCCGAACTTGGTGTGCGTCTCGGCGCGCTCGGCGAGGCGGACGACGATGTCGGCGTCTGCCTCGACCTGCACGCGGGCCGCCGGTCGCTGGACCTTCACGACCACGGGGGTGCCGTCGAGCAGCTCGGCGGTGTGCACCTGGGCGACGGACGCAGCCGCGAGCGGTTCGGAGTCGATCGACGCGAACACGGTGTCGATCGGTGCGCCGAGCTCGGTCTCGATGACGACCTGGACCTCGTGCCAGGGCAGCGTGGTCGCTTCGGACTGCAGGGACGCGAGGGCGCTGAGGTACGGCTCGGGCACGAGGTCGCGTCTCGTCGAGAGCACCTGTCCGAGCTTCACGAAGGTGACGCCGGAGTCGTTGATCGTGGCGATGATCGCGTTGGCACGCTGCTCGCTCGTGGTGAGTTCGAGCTGGACGCGGGATCGGCCGTGCACGAGCCAGCCCGCGCCGTGTCGTGATGCGATGGCGAGGATCTGCAGGTATCGCCTCGTCCGTCGCCGTCGTCTGATCGCGGAGCGGACGACGTCGATCGGGTTCATCAGCGGCCGAGTCGGGATGATGACCTCGATGGCGACGAGGACACCGAGCCCGAGGGCGAAGATCCAGCCGATCGCGAGGAGGGCGACGGCGATCGCCGCGAAGGCCGCTCGAGCGTCCCCGGCCTCACCGGGCTGGACCAGGCCGGTCTGTTGCAGTAGCCAGTTCACGAACGGTGGGCCGGTGACGAACACGACGAGCCCGACCAGGATGCTGCGTGGCCAACCCACCGGGGCATCGAGCACGCGTCGGGCGGCGAACCCGAGGAGCAGCGCCGACACGACCGCCAGCACGATGGTGAGTGCGTCAGTCAGCATCCGGCATCCCCTCGTCGGTCGAGCGGTCGTCTCGCCCCGCTCGCCAGCGTATCCGGCCCGGCTGAGCGAGCGCGAGCGCTGATGCGCTCACCGAGAGCGCACAAGACGCTCTCAAACGCGGTCGCAGTGAGCATCTTCTGCGCTCTCGGTGGGCGGGCCGTCACCCGACGGCGTCGCGACGGCGGATGAGTTCCTGCAGTTGCTCGTCACGTCGGTCGGCGTCCGCCCTGACCATCGCACGCAGTGAGGAGTCGTACACGGACGCCGCTTGCTCCGGCTCACAGTCCAGGACGGCTGCGATGCGCTCCAACGCCTCGTCGTCCGACACCGCGCTCCCGACCACCTCGGCGATCTCGGGCCAGGACCGGCGGGCGCCGACTCGCAGCTGCTCTGCTTCGATCTGTCGTTCGAAGGCTCGGCGCTCGCTCGCGGGGTCGGCCCGGTGACGGTTCTGGTTGGCGACCTGACGCGCCACCATCTCTGCAGTCAGCTCGACCCGCAGCGGCTCGGCGAGGCGCAGGCCGAGTTCGACGACCACGACGTGCAGATCGTAGGGGCCGGGTCGCAATGACGACGGGTCGGACTGCAGTTGCAGCTGCACCGGGACGCGGTTGTACTCCCCGGGGTCGAGCGGGACGGCGCGGCCCGCCGCGGAACCCATCCATCCGAAGGAGAACCCGGTCTCGCCTGGAGTGGTGAGTGCGCCGATGGCAAAGAACCCCTCGTCGGTGGGCGTCCATCTGGTGGTGCCCGCGTTGACGATGTCGATGACGAGCTCGCTCGGGTCGGCCAGCTCCGCGATGAACCGCGGCCATCGCAGCACCAATCCCTGTCGGCGCTCCGCTCGGCTCGGTCGCACGTCCAAGGTGTCCGGGTGCACGCGCACCACCGGAGGCCGCTCTCCCTCATGCACCTGTGCCAGGCGCCAGGTCCGGTGGTCCGCATCGACCGGCGAACCGAGATACACCGCACCGCTCTCCAACCGGCGGAGCACCCGCCAACCATCCGACGGGGCCTCGGCGGTGGTGGCGTCGTCGACGCCACAGGCCAGTTCGTCCGCCAGCGCCGAGAGTGTCGTGCCGTCGCCGGTGAGTGCGTCGCCGTCGACCTCGAGGTCCCCGATCCGTGGTGCATCATCCATGGAAGCCATGCCCGATGGTCTCATGCGACCACCGCCGCCGGCTCGGCCTCGTCGTCACCCCGCGGCGAAGGCCGACCGGCGTCCCGCGATCGTGAGCAGTAGCGCAGCGAGTCCGAGGGCGATCATGACCACCGGGAGGATCAGGCCGTCGAAGGTACCGAGGAGGAGCGCCCCGAGGACACCACCCGCGAAGATCGCGAGGTTGAACGCGACGGGCAGGAAGGAGTTCGCGACGTCCGAGTGCTCGCGTCCCGATCGGGTGAGCGCCGACTGCAGCTGGGCCGAGGAGCCACCGAACGCCAGCCCCCACAGGACCGTCGCGACGAGGACGGCGACGATCGATGCGTGGCCGATCAGGAGCAGCAAGCCCGCCACGACGAACACCGAGACGCTCGCGTGGAGCAGCGCGCGAGGAGCCCGGTCGATGAGCGCCGCCGTGAGACCGATGCCCGCGATGGACGCGACGCCGTAGACGAGCAGCACGAGATCGGCCCCGAGTCCCGAGCCCGCGCCCCGAAGGAACGGTGCGATGTAGGTGTAGACGGTGTTGTGGGCCAGCATCCAGACGACGATCACCGCGAGGACGACCGCGACACCGGGCAGGACGAACACCCGTCGGAGTGGGAGCCGGGCAGAGCGAGGCTGCCCAGGCGCGTCGGGCACCACGACCGCGACGGACACGAGCACGACGAGGGCGAGCGCCGTGAGTCCTCCGAACGCCCAGCGCCAGTCGAACGCGGTGCCCAGCCAGGCGCCGAGCGGTGTCCCGAGCGCCAGCCCGGCGGGCGCTCCGACGGACACGATCGACAGTGCGAGGCCTCCACGGTCGGGCGGGCTGATGCGACGCCCGTAGGCGGCGAGCATGCCCCAGATCACCCCGCAGAACGCACCGGCGACGAACCGCGACACCAGCGCGACGACGACGTCCCCGGCGACCGCGGTCACGGTGTTCGCGAGGATGAGCCCGACGATCGCGCCGAGGAGGAGCGGCTTGCGACGCAGCCCACGGGTGATGGCGAGCGCCGGGATCGTGACGATGACGGTCCCGAGCGCCCACACACTGATGAACTGACCGATCAGGCCTTCGCTCGTCTCGAGATCTCGGGCGATGACCGGGAGGAGCCCTGCCGGCATCGTCTCCGAGGCCACGAGGACGAACCCCATGGCGGCGAGGGCCGCGAGCGCGAACCAGGGCATCCGGGTGGGCGCCCCGGCTGTCGGGAGAGGTGACGCCCCGGCCGGAGCGTCCGGGGTCGAGGTGATCGGTTCCGCGGGGTTCACAGTGTCAGCAGCACCTTGATCGCACGACGCTCGTCCATGGCCCGGTAGCCCTCGGCGGCGTCCTCGAGCGGCAGCGTGAGGTCGAAGACCTTCCCCGGGTCGATCCTCCGCTCCCAGATCATCCGGATGAGCTCGGGGAGGAACCGTCGCACCGGCGCCGGCCCACCGTGGAGGTGCACCTCGGCGAAGAAGAGCTCGTCGAGCGGCAGCGAGACACCCTCGTGGGCGACGCCGACGAAGCCGACGTGGCCGCCCCCGCGGGTGGAGCGGATCGCCTGCAGCATGGATTCCTCGGTGCCGACCGCCTCGATGACGCTGTGCGCGCCGAGACCGCCGGTCAGCTCCGTGATCCGTGCGACGCCCGCCGCACCACGCTCCTCGACGATGTCGGTCGCGCCGAACTCGCGGGCGAGCGCCTGCCGGTCGGCGTGACGGGACATCGCGATGATGCGTTCCGCCCCGAGCTCCCGGGCCGCGAGGACGGCCATGAGTCCGACGGCCCCGTCACCGACGACCGCGACCGTCTTCCCCGGCCCCACCTCGGCGGCGACAGCGGCGAACCAGCCCGTCCCGAGTACGTCGGACGCGGCGAGCAGCGAGGGGATGAGCTCCGCGTCCGGCTGCCCCGGCGTCGCCACGAGCGTGCCGTCGGCGTGGGGGATACGGGCGAGCTGCGCCTGCGTGCCGGCGGCGACCGACACGAACTCGGCGTGCACGCACTTCGACTGGTACCCCGCCTGACAGATCTCACAGGTGTTGTCGGAGGTCACGAAGGAGCCCACGACGAAGTCGCCGACGGCGATCGTCCGAACGTCCTCGCCGACCTGCTCGACGACACCGACGTACTCGTGCCCCATGTTCGTGTGGTCGACGGGCTCGACCCCGCGGTACGGCCACAGGTCGGACCCGCAGATGCAGGTCGCCGTGAGCCGGATGACGGCGTCGGTCGGGTCGATGACGGTGGGGTCCGGACGGTCCTCGACCCGGACGTCGCCGGGCGAGTGCATGACGACTGCGCGCATGTGTGCTCCTTCTGTCGGGTGGTGCAGGCGACCAGTCAACGCCCCGCGCGACGCGGGAGGGAGTCCCGCCTGAGAGGTGTACCGAGAGGGCACCTGTCTGCTCGCGCCGAGGACGTATCGTCGGAGGCATGGACGATCGAGCAGACGTACGCGAGTTCCTCATGACGCGTCGGGCACGGCTGACCCCGGAACTCGCCGGCCTCACCGCGGGCCCCAACCGTCGGGTGACCGGGCTGCGGCGTTCCGAGGTGGCGGCGCTCGCCGGGGTCAGTGTCGAGTACTACGCGAAGCTGGAGCGCGGAGCCATCGCCGGAGCGTCCTCGACCGTCCTCGACGCCATCGCCCGGGCGCTCCAGCTCGACGAGGCGGAACGCACACACTTGTTCGACCTCGCCCGCGCGGCCGACGGCGTCCCACTCTCCGGTCGACCGCGTCGCCGGGTGGCCAAGAACCCCGCGACCCGGCCGAGCCTGCACTGGATGCTCGATGCGATCACCGACGGCATCGCCTTCGTCCGCAACACCCACCAGGACCTCCTCGCGACCAACGAGCTCGGGCGCGCGTTCTACTCACCGGTCATCGGCGACGGCGGGCGCACCCCGAATCTCGCGCGGTTCCAGTTCCTAGACCCGGCCTCCCGTGACTTCTACCCCGACTGGGACGTCTTCGCCGAGATGTGCGTGTCGGTCATGCGTGCCGAGGCCGGCCGGGACCCGCACGACAAAGGACTGCACGACCTCGTCGGCGAGCTGTCGACCCGGAGCGACGCCTTCCGCACGCTTTGGGGAGCGCACAACGTGCGCACGCACGGCACGGGCACGAAGCGGTTCAACCACCCGATCGTCGGCGAGATGACCTTCGCCTACGAGGAGCTCGCGATCACGGCCGACCCCGGTCACGTCGTGCTCGTCTACACGGCGGAGCCCGGCTCGCCGTCCGCCGAGCGACTGCAGTTGCTCGCGAACTGGGCGGCGTCCCAGCGGCAGGCTGCGCAACGTGACGACACGGCGGTCACGAACGAGCCCGACACCAGCGAGGCCGGACGGGCAGGGGGTCGCTGATGGCGCGCATCCTGGTGACCGGTGCCGCCGTCGGCCTGGGGCTCGGCGCCGCGACCGAGCTGGTCGACCACGGGCACGAGGTGCTCGTCCACGCACGGAGCCTTGCCCGCGCCGACGGTGTCCGACTGCTCGACGAGCCCTCCGCGCACCTCGTCACCGGTGACCTCACCACCCTCGACGGCGTCCATGAGCTCGCGGAGCAGGTCGCCGCAGCCGGTCCCGTGGACGCGATCATCCACAACGCCGGCGTCCTCGACGGAACGGCCGTCCTGCCGGTCAACGTGGTCGCGCCCTACCTGCTCACCGCCCTCGTCCCCGCGCGGCGACTCGTGTTCCTCAGCAGCAGCATGCACCGCGGCGGTACCGCGACGCTCGACGGCCTCGACTGGTCGGGTTCCACGAGGACGGCGAGCTACTCCGACAGCAAACTCCTCGTGACGGTCCTCGCGGCGGCCATCGCGCGAGTGCGTCCCGGGGTGTTCAGCAACGCGGTCGACCCGGGGTGGGTGCCGACACGGATGGGCGGGCCGAACGCGCCCGACGATCTGGAACTCGGGCACCGGACCCAGGTGGCGCTCGCCGAAGGGCGCGGCGCCGACACCTCCGGATACTGGCACCACCAGCGACGCGAGGAGCCGCACCGCGCGGTCCGAGACGAGGCGTTCCAGGACGAGCTGCTGCTCGCGCTCGCCGAGCACACAGGCGTGTCGCTCTCCTGAGAGCGCAGGAGACGCGCTCACGGGGCGAATTCGAGAGCATCGACTGCGCTCTCGCCGGCCGGGCCGGACTCAGGTGTCGATGCGGTGGTCCTGGATCGACTCGTAGGTGACGCGGAGGGACTCGGCCGCGGCGTCGTAACGACGTTGGGCGACACGGATGAAGAGCAGGTCGACGAGCGCGAGCTGGGCGATGCGCGACGACATCGCACCCGAACGGTAACGGCTCTCCCTCGCCTGCGTCGCGAGGACGAGGTCGCACCGGCCGGCGATGGGAGAGTCGGGGAAGTTCGTGATGCACACGGTCGTCGCGCCGGCGGCCCGCGCGAGCTGCATCGCCTGCTCGGTCTCGACCGTGAGCCCGGAGTGCGAGATGCCGATGGCCACCCCGCCGGGCCCGAGGAGGGCGGCCGAGGGCAGTGCGAGGTGGGCGTCGACGAAGGTGTTGGCCGGCATGCCGATCCGGTAGAGCTTCTGGTGGAGGTCCTGCGCCGTGAGGTTCGAGGACCCGAAGCCGATGACGTCGATCCGTGGGGCGACGAGGAGGGCGTCGACGACCGCGTCCAGGGCGTCGCGGTCGAGCGAGCGGGCCGTGAGCTCGATCGCCTGCACCTCCTGGTACGCGACCTTCGCGACGACCGTCTCGACCGAGTCGTCCGGGTCGATGTCGGCGTCGTCGACCTCGAACCGGTCACGCTCCGCCTGCTCGCGACTCGTGGAGGTCGCGACGGCGACCCGGAACTCCCGGTAGCCGGTGTACCCGATGGTCTGGCAGAACCGCGCGACGGTCGCCTGGGAGGTGCCGCACGCCTTCGCGAGTTCGGTGATGGTCAGCTCGACGACGAGCGAGGGGGTGCCGATGATGGTCTCGGCGACGCGCGTCTCGGCGGCGCTCAGACGAGGGATCGCCTGGCGGAGCACGAGCAGCGCGTCAGTGGACATCCGGTGCGGCCCCCGTCGGGTCTTCGACGGCGTGCGCTGCGATGGCCGCGCTGAGGGAGCCGTCGCCGCCACGGAGGCGGGCGACGGCTTCGTCTGCGGCGATGCCGGTCACGAGGACGAGGATAGCGGCCTTCACCCAGCCGTCCACGGATGCGAGCGTCTTCGCGGCCGTGGCGGCGTCGACGTCGGTCGCCAACATGACCGTGCGTTCCGCCCGCGCCCGCAGCTTCTCGTTCGTGGTGAGGAGGTCGACCATGAGGTTCCGGTACGTCTTCCCGAGCCGCACCATCGTGATCGTCGACAGCATGTTGAGCACGAGCTTCTGCGCCGTCCCCGCCTTCAGCCGGGTCGATCCCGTGAGGAGCTCCGGACCGACGACCGCCTCGATGCCGATGTCCGCGTCCCGGGCGAGCGGCGAGCCGGCGTTGCACGACAGGCCGATCGTGATCGCACCGATCGAGCGCGCGTACTCGAGGGCGCCCAGGACGTAGGGCGTGCGGCCGGACGCGGAGACCCCCACGACGGCGTCGTCCGCGGTGATCGACAGCGACTCCAGATCCGCCCGTCCGAGGTCGTCGCGGTCCTCGGCGTTCTCCACCGCCTGCTGGATGGCGCCCGGACCACCCGCGATGAGTCCGACGATGAGGCCGGGGTCGGTCCCGAACGTGGGTGGCGCCTCACTCGCATCGAGGATGCCCATCCGTCCGGCGGTCCCGGCGCCCAGGTAGACGAGTCGTCCGCCCCGGCGGAGGCGCTCGACGATCGCTTCGACGGCCTCGGCGATCTCGGGTTCCACTGCCGCGATGGCGTCGGGGACGGAACGGTTGTCCTCGTTCATCGCGGTGACGAGTTCCCGGGTGGAGAGGGCGTCGAGGTCGGGGTGTCGTTCGTTCACCTGCTCCGTCGAGAGCGTGGCGAGCTCCGCGCGGATGGTGTCGCGTTCACCGGTCCCTGAGCCTGTCGAACGGTGGGCGGCCGAAGCGTCCTCAGGCTGCGTGGACATCGTCGCGCACGACCCTTCCGTCGTAGGAGATCGCGGTGTCGAGTGCGACGAGTCTGGCTCCGTCGAGTGCGTCACCGCGGGGTGCGACGAGGTCGACGCCGACCTCGTGCAGGGCCGTCGCGAGATGTACGGCGACGTAGGGGTGGGAGGCGATCCCGCCGACGACGCACACGGCACCCGTGCGGGCAGCGGCGGCGCTCACGGCGAGATGGGCGCAGGCGGCGTCGACGATGTCCGCGGCGACCGCGTCGCCCTCCTCGGCTCGGGTGATGACCGTGGGCGCGAAGGTGCCGAGTTGGCGGGCCGGTGCTCCGGTGCTCGAGACCCAGCGGGGGAGCGCGGGGATCGAGCCGATGAGCGCCTCGGCGTCGGCGAGCAAGGTGGTGGCGGGGCCGCGGCCGTCGAAGGCACGCATGCACGCCTCGAGGCCCTGCTGCCCGATCCACCGACCGCTGCCCTCGTCTCCGAGCCAGGGACCCCAACCGTCGATCTGCTTCACGGAGCCGTCGGCGTCGACGTCGAACACGACGGAGCCGGTGCCGGCGATGAGCACCGTGCCGGGACCACCGGCGAACGCACCGGCGTGGGCCGCGAGGGCGTCGTTCACGACGGCGATCGTCGCACCGAGCGCCAGGCGCAGTTCGGCGGTGAATGCGGCGACCTCGTGCGGCGCCGCCTCCACCCCGGCGGCGCCGATCCCGACGTGCTCCACCTCGGCGAGGAGGTCTGCGGGAAGGTGCGCGACCGTTTCGAGGACTGCGCGGGCCGACAGCTCCGCGCCCTCGTGGTCGGCGAGGCCCGGTGCCCCGTGGCCGCGCGCCTCCGCGAGGACGGTCAGGCCGTCGCCGGATCCGCTCGTGATGCGGGCGCGGCAGGAGGTCTTCCCGAGATCGATGGCGAGGACGGGTGCTGCGAGGTGGTTCATGATCCGTTCCGGTGGTGCTGGTTGTGCAGGTGGTGCGTCGGCGCCGCGGCAGAGGCCGCGGACAGGAGTTCGGTGACCCGGTCGGCGGACGCCCGGGAGGCTGCGAGCGTGTCGATCACCGGCAGGGGAAGGACGGCGTCCTCGGAGAGCGGCAGTCCGACGCTCACGACGACGGCGTCCGGCCGGACCACCGCGACACGGTCCACCGCGAGCCGCTGCGGGGTGTCGCCGCCGAGGCGGTCCGCGAGGAGGACGACGCCGTCGTCAGCGGGGATCGTCTCGAGCAGCAGGGCCAGCTCGTCGGAGGCGGGCGCCTCGGCGTGCGGATCCGGTGTCCGGAGGCTCGGGCCGGCAGCGAGCCGGGCGACGGCGAACCGTTCGGCGAGCGATTCGGCGAACGGATCGTGGGCCGAGGCGACGGCGAAGGTCGGTCGGTCGCGGAGGTCGACGAGGGTGATCGCCGACACGTCGATCGCGACCTCGCCCCGGACGCGCACGACCCGGCGGATGGCGTCGGAGAAGGGCCCTTCGACAACCTCAGGGAGCGTGGACCGCTCGGGGACCGGGGACTCCTCGGGGACCGATTCCCCGTTCCCTGAGCCTGTCGAAGGGCTGACGGACCGTGCGAGCCACGCCACCCGGGCGGCCGCGCGCTCGACGATCGTTCGATCGAGCTCACCGTCGGCCACCGCGGCGCAGACCGCCTCGAACACCTCGAGGTAGTCGTCCTCGTCGGTCGTCGCGCCCTGCTTCGGCCCGAGGTTGGACGGGTTGCCGATGCAGAGCAGATCGACCCCGGCCTGGAGGGCGAGGACCGCCCCGCGTCCGGAGCCGGTGGTGGAACGGATGGCCGCCATGTCGAGTGCATCGGAGATGATGACACCGTCGAAGCCGCTCTCGCGCAGCCGGCGGAGGGGGATCGGGTTGAGTGTCGCCGGGGCGTCACCGAACGCCGGGACGACGATGTGGGCGGTCATGACACTCGCGACGCCGGCGGCGATCGCCGCGTCGAACGGTGGCAGATGCTCGGCTTCGAGCTCCGCCAGGTCCAGGTTGATGCGGGGCAGATCCAGGTGCGAGTCGCTCGCCGTGTCGCCGTGTCCGGGGTAGTGCTTGACGCACGCGGCGACCCCGCCGGTCTGCAATCCGTCGACCATCGCGGCGACGTGGCGGGAGACGAGGTCGGCGGTGGGTCCGAACGAGCGCACCCCGATGACCGGGTTCGCGGGGTTGGTGTTCACGTCGGCGACGGGCGCGAGTGCGACGTTCGCCCCGGCCGCGTGGAGCCGCTCGGCGAGTACCGAACCCACCGCGCGCGTCGTCTCGACGTCGTCGAGTGCACCGAGCTGCGCATGCCCGGGCAGGGTGGAACCCGTCTGCGCCTCGAGGCGGGAGACGTTGCCGCCCTCCTCGTCGACGCCGATGAGGACCTCGGGCCGGTGGACGCGGAGTTCGGCCGACAGCGCCGCGACCTCCGCCGGGTCCGAGGAGAGGTTCTGCCCGAAGTACACGACGCCCGCGAGGCCGCCGTCCAGTTCGCGCAGCAGCCAATCCGGGGCGGTCCGGCCGAGGAACCCCGGCCAGAGGACGCCCCGGACGAGCCGCGCGACGTCTGGGTCGATCATCCCTTCACCGCTCCGGACACCAGTCCGCCGGAGAGGCGGCGCTGCACGAGGATGAAGAAGATCATGACCGGGATCGTGATGATGGTCGACGCCGCCATGACCGAACCCCAGTCGTTGGAGTTCAGGCCGAAGAACTGTTTGAGGCCGATGGCGACCGTGTAGTTCTCCGTCGAGCCGCCGAGCAAGGTCATCGCGAAGATGAACTCGTTCCAGGCCGTGATGAAGCTGAACACGCTCGTCGCGACGAGGCCCGGGGCCACGAGTGGGAGCATGATCGAGCGGAACATGCGCCACCAGCTGGCACCGTCGAGGAAGGCCGCCTCTTCGAGCTCCACCGGCACCGCCGCGACGAAGCCGCGGAGCATCCAGATGCCGAACGGCAGCGCGAGCGCAACGTACACGATGATGAGCCCGAGCAGGGTGTTGAGCAGCTGCAGGTCGCGGATCTGCACGAACAGCGGGATCACGAGCGCCTCGAGCGGCACCATCTGCACGACGAGGATCATGAGCAGCACCGCGGTGCGGAATTTGAACCGGAAGCGGGCGACCGCGACCGAGGCGAGGAGCGCGACGGCCGCCGAGATGAGCACGGTGGCGGCTGCCACGATCGCGGAGTTGCGGAGGAAGACGCCGAAGCCGCCGTCGGTCAGGACCGACTGGAAGTTCGTGAGCGACAGTTCCTTCGGGAAGAACGACTGCCCGCCGCTCGACGCCTGTGCGTCGAACGCGCTCGACAGCATCCAGTACGCCGGGAACAGCGTGAAGACGAGCAGCAGGGTGACGAGGATCGCCTTGACGGTGTTCGAGCGGATCTTCCGACCGCTCGCCTTCCGGTGCATCGGGACCTGCGGCGTGGCGGACCGGTCGATGCCTGGCTTCTGAGCCGGTCGACGGTCTGCGGTGGGGGCCGGAGCCTGGGTGGTCACAGTTCGTCCTCCTTCATGAGGGCGCGGATGTAGACGATCGTGATGCCGAGCAGGACGAGCGTCAACAGCACCGCGATCGCGGAGCCGAAGCCGTAGCGGTTCTGTCCGAAGGACTCCACGTACGACCACACGCCGAGGTTCAACACCTCGCGGTTCGAGCCGGAACCACCCGGCATGAGGTAGATCTGCGCGAACACCTTGAAGTCCCAGATGGTCGACAGGATGATCACGACCGAGAACACCTGACGCAGCGATGGGAAGGTGATCTGGAAGAAGCGACGGAACGCGCCCGCCCCGTCCATCTCGGCGGCTTCCAGCATCTCCTTGGACACGCCGAGCAGGCCGGCGAGGACGGTGATGGCCACGAAGGGGAAGCCGTGGTGGATCACGTTCAGCAGCGCGATGCCGTAGAACGTGAACTGGTTCGTGAACCAGTTGAAGGGCTCGTCCATGAGCCCGAGCCCCATGAGCGTCTGGTTGACGATGCCGCGGTCGGCGTCGAAGATCCAGACCCAGACGTAGGTGCCGGTGACGGCGGGCATCGCCCAGGCGACCATGATGGCGCTGCCGACGATGGTGCGCCAGAAGGAGCCGAGGTTCGCCATGAGGAGGGCGACGAGGGTGCCCAGGACGACGGTACCGATGACGGCCGCGGCGGCGAAGAGGACGGTGTTCGGGAGGACGACGGTCCAGAGGGTCGGGTCGGCGAAGACCTCGGCGTAGTTCGCGCCGCCGTTGAAGTTGGTGTCGCCGCTGACGATCTCGCGCAGGCCGTAGTCCTGCAGGGAGAACAGGACGACGCGGATGAGCGGCCAGAGGAGGAGCACGGCGAGGATGAGGAGCGCCGGCGTGAGCAGCAGCCAGGGGCGGGTGCGCATCAGGAGGCGCAGCCGCTTGGGGGAGGGGCCCCCGGCCACCCGCGAAGCGGGGGCTTCGCGGGTGACCGTGGGCGGGGTGAGGGTCGACACGATCGGCTACTTGCCGTTCATGATGTCGTCCATCTCCTTGGCGGCGTCGGTCGTCGCCTGGTCGACCGACTTGCTCCCGGAGAGGATGGCCTGGATCATCGCGTTGGTGGTCTTCTTCGCCTGCACCGCACCGAACTTCGGGGTCACGGGGAGGGAAGCGCCGCCGTCGACGAACTGCTCGGCGAAGGGCTTCACCAGCGGGTCGTCGCTCTCGGTCGAGTCGCTGAGGAGCGAGGTCTGGCCGGGGAAGTACCCGGTCTGCTCGGCCCACTCGGAGGCGAACTTGCCGGTGGTCATCATCTCGATGAACTGGAACGCGAGGTCCTTGTTCTTCGAGGTGTTGAACATGCTGAGGTGCGAACCGCCGAGCACGGAGGGCGACATGCCGCCGTCTTCACCCGGGATCGGGATGGCGGCGAACTTGCCCTCGAGCTCCGGGTTCTTCTGGACGATCGTCGCAGGGGTCCAGGAGCCCATGATCGCCATGGCGACCTTGTCCTGCACGAAGTTGTCGAGGACGTCGGTCTCCTTCCAGGTGGTGGCACCCGAGGAGGAGAGGTCGTACTTGGTGGCCAGGTCGGTCCAGAACTGGATGCCCTTGCGCGAGTCGTCGCTCGCGAGACCCGACTTCCAGGTGTCGCCGTCGAGCTCGGAGACCTCGCCGCCGGCGCCCCAGACCCAGGGGTACGCCGTGAACTCGGCGTCACCGGGGACGGGGAACGGGATCATGTCGGGCTTGGCGGCCTTGATCGCGGTGCCGGCGTCGATGATCTCCTGCCAGGTGGTCGGCGCCTTGAGGCCGAGCTCCTCGAAGACGTCGGTGCGGTAGACGATCGAGCGGACGCCGGCGTACCACGGCATGCCGTAGAGCTCGCCGTCGTAGGTGCCGGAGTCGGCGAGGCCCTTGACGAGGTCGTCCTTCAGGCCGGCCTTGTCGACGTAGTCGCCGATGGGGGCGAGGGCGCCGGCATCGGCGAACTCGGCCGTCCAGGTGGTGCCCGTCTCGGCGACGTCGGGGGTGGTGTTCCCGGCGATCGACGTCACGAAGCGGTCGTGGGCGTCGGCCCACTGCACGTACTCGACCTTGAGGGTGGCGCCGGTCTCCTTCTTGAAGGCCGAGCCGACCTCCTTGAAGAAGGCCTCGGAGTCGGGGTTGGTGCCCTGCATGATCCAGACGGTGAGCGTCTGGCCGTCTGCCGAGACGTCGCCTGAGCCGGAACCGCCACCGGCACAGGCGGTGAGGCCGAGTGCCGCGGTGGCGAGGACGGCCAGCGGAAGGGTGCGCTTGCGCATGGTGCTGCTCCTCGATTCTGGGATCGGGAGTCCGGGCCGTCGTTGGCCCGGGATCCGTGATGACCGGGAAACCGCGGTCGATCCCTGCTGTTTTCAGTGGGTGTGGAAACAGTATTCAATAAGTACAGGAAGCTTGCAAATATTTTCCAGCACTGCAACACGGTCGTTACCTGCGTGACGGACGTGTTTCGCGAAGCTGCGAGAACCGTGTGTGTGGATGGCGGTCGGCCACCGCCGTCGTCAGGCCGTGCGGAGGATGATCGCGCGCATCGTCGCGGCGGCCCGCTCGCCGTCCTGCGCCTCGATCGCCGACGCGAGGTCCGTGTGCAACGCCGCGTCGTGGTGGTCGATGCCGTCGCCGGGCAGCTGGTCCACACGATCCCGGAGGGCCTCGTCGACGGCGTCGCCGACCCGGTCGAGGATCGGGTTCGCCGCCGCCCGTCGGATGAGGCGATGCAGCAGGAGGTCTGCCTCGAGGAACGCGATCGGATCCTGGCGAGCCGCCGCCGCGCGGAGTGCCTCGCTCGTCTCGCGGAGCTCACGGGCGTCGCCGTCGCGGCGTCGCTCGGCCGCGAGCCGTGCCGACTCCGGCTCGGTCGCCGCACGGAGCTCGCGGATCGCGAGGAGGGTGGACTCCCGTCGTCCGCTCGCCAGCGCCCAGCGGAGCACCCGGGGCTGCAACCAGTCCCAGCTCGACGACGGCTGCACGGTGTGGCCGACGTGCGCCTTGCTGGTGAGGAGCCCGAGGCCGGTCAGCACGCGGGTGGCCTCGCGGACGACCGAGCGGGAATGCCCCGCCCTGGCGACCAGCTCGTCCACCGTGCACACCGTGCCGGCGGGCAGTCCGCCGTCGACGATGTCGGTGCCGATCCGGTCGAGCGTGCGTTCGAAGGCCGATGTCCCCGGTGCGCGACTCACGACCGTGCTGACGGACGGGTGGGGGAGATCACGAGTTCGTCGATCCGCACGTGCGGCGGGCCGTCGAGGATGAACCGCACGGCGCGGCCGATGTCCCCGGGCGTCAGCATCGTCTCGCGTGCCGACGCGTCCGGCACCTGCGGCCGCATGGAGAGGAACGGGGTGTCGACGTCGCCCGGGCAGAGGTGGGTGGCGCCGACGCCGTGGAGTCCCTCCTCCTCGTTGAGGGTCGCGCAGAGCGAGGCGAGCGCGGTCTTGCTCGCACTGTAGGCGACGCCACCCTTGGTCGAGAAGCGCCAGCCGGCGAAGGAGGAGATGACGACGATCCGTCCCTGCGCGTCGCGGATGGTGGGCAGCGCGAGGTCGATCGTGCGGGCGACCGAGGTGAGGTTGGTGTCGACGATCGCGGCGAACTCCGTCATCGTCTGGTCGTCCCACCGGCGCCGAGGTGCGTTCAGGCCCGCCGCGGTGACCAGGTCGTCGACCGGGCCGAGCTCGGCGACGATGCGTTCATGGGCTCGGGCGAGCGAAGCGGGGTCCGTCGCGTCGGCCTCCGCGTCGACGGCCACACCGCCGGCGGAGGTGACGGCTTCCACCGTCTCGAGGAGCGCCTCGCGCCGCCGCCCCGTCACGGCGACGCGCCATCCCGCCTCTGCGGCCGACACCGCCACGGCCTGTCCCATACCGCTGCCGCCACCCGTCACCCAGAGCACTCGATCCGTCATGGCGCCAGTGTAGCGAGCCGGGCGACCATAAGTATGTTTTACTCGCCTGGTGCGTACGCGGCCGTCGGCACCGGGTCGACGCGTCGAGGGTTGCGCTCGGACGACGGGAGACACCGATGCTGCTGGACCTGACGGACCGACGGGTGATCGTGACCGGAGGTGCTCGGGGGATCGGGCTCGCCCTCGTGGAGTCCTTCCTCGCCGAGGGGTCCCGCGTCGCGGTGCTCGACCTCGACGTCTCCTCCCTCGACGCGCTCGTGGCAACCCACCACGGTGGCCTCGTCGCCATCACGTGTGACGTGCGATCCGAGGACTCCGTGTCGCGCGCGGTCGCGGCGGCTGCCGCCGAGCTCGGAGGGATCGACGTCCTCGTGAACAACGCCGGGATCAACGTGCAGTCGTTGCTCGAGGAGACGAGCGACGCCGCGTGGACCAGGTGCTTCGACGTCAACGTCGGCGGCGTGTTCCGGGTGTCGAAGGCGGTCATCCCGTATCTGAAGGGACAGCGTTCCGGGCGCATCATCAACGCCGCGAGCTTCGCCGCGGTCATCCCGAGCGTCGGCAGCGCGGCCTACGCGGCGTCGAAGTCCGCGGTGGTGCAGCTCACCAGGGTCCTCGCGAGCGAGCTGGGACCGTGGGACATCACGGTGAACGCCTACGCCCCCGGCATGGTGCCGACGGCGATGAACGGTTTCGCCGAGCTCCCGACGGCGCAGCAGGACGAACTCCTCGACACACTCTCGGTGCGCCGTTGGGAGGAACCGGAGGACGTCGCGAACGTCGTCCGGTTCCTCGCGAGCGACCAGGCGGGCTACGTCACCGGTGCGCTGATCGACGTCAGTGGCGGCAAGTTCGCGACCCAGTTCCCAGCCCGCGCTCGCGTCTGATCAGGCTCCGGACCCGACGGGATCCGGGCGGTGGACCGGCCGGATTCACGGGTGGTGAAGCGACGGATGTCGGACCGACGCGCCCGGGAACGACGTTCCCAGGCCCGGATTCGCAGCCAGCGCGAAGGCCGCTTACGATACCGTGGACGGCACATCCGGAGGCCCGCTGCGCGGGTCGGCGGAGGGCCGTCGAGTGGGCTGACCGGGGCAGGTCCACAGCCGCAGGATCGTCGGGATCACCATCTGGAGCAGAGGAGTTCGGTCAGCCGTGGCTTCACGAGTGCACGAGTCGGAACGTCGCCGTTCGCGCGATGCGCGTCGAGGGCGCCACCGTGCCTCAGCCCAGATCGAACCCTTCACCCGCGGGTTCAGCGCCCTCGGTGAGCTGGCCGCGTCGGGCGCGCAGGTCAGCCTCCGGATCAACGACATCACCACCGGCGAGATGCTCATGTCGGCCGACGACCACGTCGTCGTGCCCACCGCCTCGATCGGCAAGGTCCTCCTCCTCATCGAGGTCGCGGCCCGCCTCGGCGACGCCGACTTCAGCGGCCTCACCATTCTCGACCGCGAGCCGCTCGACGCGGTCGCCGACTCCGGGATCTGGCAGCACCTCCAAGCGCCGTCCCTCCCGGTCGCCGACCTCGCGGCCCTCGTCGGCGCGACGAGCGACAACCTCGCCACGAACGTCCTGCTCCGCCACATCGGTCTCGACGCCGTCCGCCACCGTGCCGAGGAGATCGGGCTGAAGCGCACGGCCCTCCTCGACATCGTCCGCGACCACCGCGGCCCCGACAACGCACCGCAGCTCTCCGTCGGTTCCGCCCGCGAACTCGCCTGGCTGTTCCAGGCGCTCGCGACGGGCGAGATCGTCGACGCCACCACGAGCCGCCGGGTCCTGGCCTGGTTGTCGCTGAACACGGACCTCTCGCTCGTCGCCTCGGGCTTCGGGCTCGATCCGCTGGCCCACCGTGAGCCCGACCACGGCATCCAACTCTTCAACAAGACCGGATCCGGGGTCGGTGTGCGAGCCGAGGCGGGCATCCTCCGAGGCCCGAACGGCGCCGTGAGCTACGCCGTGTGCACGAGCTACGACGACACGGAGCTCGGCACGCGCCTCGGGGTGGTCGACGCCGTCCGGATCCTCGGCCAGGACCTCCTCGAGTACGTGCACTGAGCCGGTCTCGCTCCTCCGGTCCCTGAGCGTGTCGAAGGGCAGGATGCGGCTGTCGAACGCCCACTCAGTCGATGAGCCCCGCCGCCGCGAGGCGTTCGAGCACCTCACGCCCCGCGGGTGGGCAGCGGTCGAGTGACTCCGTGCCCACCCAGTGGACCGCGCTCACCTCGGCGGAGGGCGTCGGTGTCTCGTCCGTCTCGGCGGCGAAGACGTGCATCCGCACCAACCGGCCCTCGGGCTCGCCGTGCGCCTGCGTGACCACCGTGAACAACGGCGAGACCCGCGCCGGATCGATCTCGACCGCGACCTCCTCGCGTGCCTCCCGGACCGCGGCCTCGGCCGGCGTCTCGCCCGCGTCGATCTTCCCGCCGGGCATGTACAGGACGTCGCGACCGCGAGCCGTCACCATGAGGACCCGGCGTCCGCGGACGATCGCGACCGCGGACACGAGAATGTCGGGGAGCGGGCTGCCCGAGCCCGCGGGTGCACGGCTCACCGGTCGGCCGGGCTCTCGGGGTCCAGCGCGGGCCGCACCCGGTCGGCGAACCCGTCGACGGCGAGTTCCACGGCGTCCTTGAGTTCGTCCGTGCTGAGGATCACGAAGTGACCCGGCACCGGGAGGAGCACGTTCGTCGCTCCGGGCAGCACGCTGCTGGACGGCACGTGCGGGTCGAAGGTGCTGTAGATCGAGACGATGTCGGTGTTGACGTCGTGCGGGGCGCCGAGCGCGACGATGGTCTCGTCCGTCGGGAGGAACGCACGGAGGCTCGGGTCGACCACGTACTTCGCGAGCACCGATCCGGAGAACGGCGAGCAGATCGCGACGACCCCGAGCAGGCCCAGCCGCTCGCGTTCGGTGAGGAGCAGCTCCTTCCCGACGAGCCCTCCCTTGCTGTGCGCGACGATGACGCACCCTGCGGCGGGCTTCGGCAACCGCCCGAGCGCACGGGCGAAGCGGGCAGCCGTGTCGCGGATGGGTTTGCGGTTGTAGCCGAGGCCGCGCGCGATGCGGATCCGGTAGCCGTCGGCGTTCAGGCGGTCGGCCACCGGCTTCAGGAACGCCCAGGTCTCGTACACGCCGGGGATGAGGACGACGACCGGTCGACTCGCGTCGCCACGGGCGTACTCCTTCGGGATGCGCCCGCTGAAGAAGGCCCGCGTGTGCCAGACGACCGAGTGGACCCAGTCGGCGGCGACGATCCCGGCGATGGCCAGCGCGCCAGGTCGCTCGGCGACCGGCGGGGCGTCGGCGAGCGAGACGTCCTCGGCTTCCGCCACCGATTCCTCGTCCATCCGCACCCCCTCGTCCATCTTGCCACCGCCTCCGGTGCGCGCCGCGCGAGCCCAGTGAACATCAGGGATCGCGGGTTACCCTGTGTTGACAAGGCGACGGCACGCTGCAAGCATGAGTCCGTTCGTCGAACCCCTATGCGCGAGGTGCACCTTCATGACTGATCCGAACTCCGGCCAGCCGAACGACCCATACGGTCAGAGCCAGAACCCCCAGCAGCCGGCCTACGGCGAATCGCAGGTTCCGCCGGCTCCGCAGTACGGGGAACAGGCGCCGCAGTACGGTCAGCCCTCGCCCTACGGCGAGCAGTCGGGCCAGCAGGCTCCGCAGTACGGCGAGCAGCCCAAGTACGGCCAGCCGCAGGCTCCGTACGGCGAGCAGCAGAACCCCTACGGTCAGCCCGCCGCTCCCTACGGTCAGCAGCAGAACCCCTACGGTCAGCCCGCCGCTCCCTACGGTCAGCCCCAGGCCCCGTACGGCTACGCGCAGCCGACCGGCCCGAAGACAAACGTCATGGCGATCATCTCGCTCATCGCCCCGTTCGTCGGGTTCGGCGTCGTCGGCCTCGTGCTCGGCATCATCGCGCTCGGTCAGATCAAGCGCACCGGTGAGCAGGGCCGCGGCCTGGCCCTCGCCGGCACGATCGTGAGCGGCGTCTCGGTCCTCGTCGGTGTCATCTTCATCATCTTCTACGTCCTGCTCATCGCGGGCGCGATCGGTACCGCGAGCAGCTACAACTACGACTACTGATCCACGGCCTGCTCGGCAGGCGGATCATGACGGGCATCGGCATCGCGCCGGTGCCCGTTCGTCGTTCGAGCGCCCTCCGACAGGCTCAGCGACCAGACGGCTCAGTGGGGTCGGAAGCCTAGGAGGCGGAAGCTGCCGAATCGGTGTCGGCGACCGGAGCGACGACCGCCGGTGCCTGGGGGACCTCGATACCGAAGAGCGTCTGCAGCGCCGTCGTGTACGCGGCCTGCTCGCCGTTGCGGGCGAGGTTCCGCGCCCGCACCGTCGGTTCGTGCAGGAGCACGCCGGCGAGGTGACGCAGTGCGCGGGCGGTCGAGCCGTCGTCGTCGCCACGCGCGGTCGCACGGGCGACCTCGGCCTCGACGAGCGCGTGCACGTGGCTGCGGAGGGCGACGACGGCGGGCTCGAGGCTGCGCTCCTCGCCGACCGCGGCGAACTTCTGCGCGGCGCGGCTGACGATGGAGCGCGCGACCTCGGTGGCCTGCAGCTCCTCGAGCGGCGCGTGGATGCGGATGGTCTCGAGGTCGAGCAGGACGACACCGGAAACGGTGGAGACGTCGGGGTCGACGTTGCGCGGCAGGCCGAGGTCGATGACGAGCTGGGCCGAGGCGTGCGGCACCGGGCACTCGGCGGCGGCTTCGGTGATGACGTCGTGGACGAGGGCGGAGACCCCGGTGGGCTCGGGAGCGGCCGGGGTGACCAGTGAGAGCGTCGGTGCGTCCGTGGCGGCCGCGGCTCGTGCGCGGTGGTCGGCGGCGACGGCCGTGCGACCCGCGCGGAGCAGTTCGGCGTCGACGACGTGGCCCTCGGCGGTGGTGCAGGTCACGATGATGTCGACCTCACCGGTGGTGCGGGCGAGGTCGTCGTGTCCGATCCAGCCGATCTCGTGGGAGCGCGCGAACTTCTCGGCACGGCCGGAGGGCGAGTACACGAGGACGTCGGTGACGCCGCGGTCGCGGAGGGCGGCGAGGCTCGCGCCGGCGTACGCACCGGTGCCGACGAGCAACACGCGCTGCGTGGCCCAGTCGTCGATACGGCTCTCCGCGAGGTCCAGGGCGAGACGCACGATGGAGCGCCCGGCGCGACCGAGCGGCGTGCGGTTCTTGATGCCGCGGGAGGTCTGGGACGCGCGCTGGAACAGACGCTCGAGCTCGGAACTGGTGGTGCCACCGGCGCGAGCTGCCTCGAGGGAGCGCCGCACCTGGCCGGCGATCTCGCCCTCGCCGACGACGACGGACTCGAGTCCGGCCGACACGGCGAAGAGGTGCTCAGCGGCTGCGGTGCCGACGCTGAGGTCGAACACCTCCCGCAGCTGCTCGGCGGGGATGCCTGTGGTCTCGCTGACGGCCTCCGCAGCGGCCTCGAAGGCGACGGATGCGGCGGCGGTGACGGGCTCGTCGAGGTCGATGTACGCCTCGAACCGGTTGCAGGTGGCCACGACGACGGCACCCGAGACGCACTCGTGGTGCTCGACCAGGCGCGCGGCGACGCCCTCGGCACCGACTGAGAGTCGTTCGAGGAGGTCGAAGGTGGCGTTCTTATGGCTCGCCGTCACACACATGAGCACCCGACGAGTCTACCCGAGCGCGCACGGCGGCCTCTCCTGGAAGCCACCCAGGTGACCCTCACCCGATCGCACGCACGCCCCTCCCTCTCAGGGCGGAGATGGGAGGATGGAGGGGTGAGTCTCCCACCCGAACACCCCCTCGTCACCGGCGTGACCCGGTCGTCGCCGCTCATCACCGCGTACCGCGGCACCCGTCCCGAGCGGACGCCCGTCTGGTTCATGCGGCAGGCCGGCCGGTCGCTGCCCGAGTACCGCGAGTTGCGGATCGGGACGGCCATGCTCGACGCCTGCCTCGACCCGGCGATGGCGAGCGAGATCACCCTCCAGCCCATCCGACGGCACGGGACGGACGCGGCCATCTTCTTCAGTGACATCGTCGTGCCGTTGAAGCAGGCCGGCGTCGCGGTCGAGATCGTGCCGGGCCGTGGTCCCGTCATGGGGTCGGCGGTCCGGACGGCCGCCGAGGTCGACGCGCTGGTCGCGCTCGATCCGGCCGTCCTCGACGACACACTGGCGCCCATCCGCGAAGGCGTCGCGCTCACCGTCGCCGGGCTCGCGGGGATCGGCGACGGCCGGACGCCGCTCATCGGCTTCGCGGGCGCGCCGTTCACGCTCGCCGCCTACCTCGTCGAGGGCGGGCCGTCGAAGGACCACCTCGCCGCCCGCACCCTCATGCACGCCGACCCGGACTCGTGGGCGAAGCTCATGGCCTGGTGCGCGGACGTCACCGGTCGCTTCCTCCGCGCCCAGGTGCTCGCCGGCGCGTCGGCCGCGCAGCTCTTCGACTCGTGGGCGGGGGCGCTCTCCCTCGAGGACTACGAGCGTCACGTCGCCCCGGCCTCCCGGGCCGCGCTCGCGCACGTCGCCGACCTCCCCGTCCCGAAGGTGCACTTCGGCGTCGGGACCGGTGAACTGCTCGGTGCGATGCACCGGGTCGGCGCCGACGTGGTCGGGATCGACTACCGGCTGGTGCTCGACGAGGGCATCCGACGTCTCGGTGGCGGCGTACCCGTGCAGGGCAACATCGACCCGGCACTGCTCGCCGCCCCATGGTCGGTCCTCGAGGCGCACGTCCTCGACATCCTCCAGCGCGGGACGGCGGCGCCGTCGCACGTCCTCAACCTCGGCCACGGGGTCCCGCCCGAGACCGACCCGGACGTCCTGACCCGCATCGTCGCCCTCGCCCACGATTGGCAGCCCGCATGAGTCTCGAGCCGAAGCGTCTCGTCGTCATCGGCGGTGGTGTGGCCGGACTCGTCGGCGCGGTCGACTGCGCCAATGTCGGCATCTCGGTCACGGTCGTCGATGCGCAGGAGTCGTTCGGTGGTGCGCTCGCGGCCGCCGAGGTCGCGGGTCTCCGCGTCGACGTCGGTGCCGAGAGCTTCGCGACGCGCGGTGACTCGGTCGCCGAGCTCATCGAGCAGCTGGGACTGACCGACCGCGTCGTGCGTCCCAATCGGGCCGGGGCCTGGTTGCACGTCGCCAAGCCCGGACAGCCGCAGCGGAGTGTCCCGCTCCCCAAGGCGGGACTGCTGGGCATCCCGACGAACCCCCTCGCCGACGACGTCCGTCGGGTCATCGGTTGGAAGGGGGCCCTGCGCGCCTACCTCGACCGCATCCGCCCGCCGCTCACGATCGGCACCGAGCACAACCTCGGTGCGCTCGTCCGGAAGCGCATGGGCGCGGCCGTCCACGACCTCCTCGTCGCACCGGTCACCTCGGGCGTCTACTCGGCCGCTCCGGACGACCTCGACGTCGACCGCGCGGCTCCTGGACTGAACGCCGCGCTGACCCGCACCGGGGCGCTGTCCCTCGCCGTCGCGGCCCTCCGGGAGAACGCGCCCGCCGGTGCCGCGGTCGGTGGCCTCGACGGTGGGATGACCGTCCTCGTCGACGGTTTGACCGCGGAGCTCGAGCGGTGGGGGTCGACGCTCATCACCGGCGTCGCCGTCACGGCGATCTCCCGGAACCCGTTCGACATCGACGTGGACGGACCGGGTGTCGGCCTCGGCGACGCCGGCCTCCCGCGGATGAGCGAGCGTCCCGCCGCCGCGGGCGCGTCGAAGGCCCCTGGTACGTCGCCCTGACCGACGGTCGGGTGCTCGAGGCCGATCTCGTCCTCATCGCGACGCCCGAGCAGCCGGCCCGCAACCTGCTGGCCGACGTCGGGCCGGCGCTCCGCGACCTCCCCGCCGCCGGCGACGATGCGGGCGACCCGGTCCTGCCCGCGCCGATCGAACTCGTGACGATCGTGCTCGACGAACCGGCACTCGACGCCGCACCGCGTGGCTCCGGGCTGCTCGTCGCACCCGGCTCCACGCTCCACGCCAAGGCGCTCACCCACGCGACGGCGAAGTGGGCCTGGCTCGCCGACCGCGCGAAGGAGCATGGCGAGCACCGCCACGTCGTCCGCCTGTCCTTCGGCCGTCAGGGCGAGGCCGACGCGACGAGCGCGTCGACCGACGAGGAGCTGCTCTCGACGGCATTGCACGACGCGTCCGCGATGCTCGGCGTCCAGCTCGACCCGGGCAGCGTCCGCGGCTTCCACCGCATCTCCTGGACGGGGACGCAACCGACCGCCGCGCGCGGCCAGCGTGAACGCTCGACGGCCATCCGGGAAGCGGTGGCCGAGGTGCCCGACCTCGCGGTCACGGGTGCCTGGTTGTCGGGGACGGGGCTCGCCTCGGTGGTCCCCGACGCCCACGAGGCGGCGGCACGACTCCGCCATCAGGCGCTGCAGCGGTAGACGCGCCCATATGCCCGACCCGGCATCTTTTCCTGTCAACCCCCGACCGGATGGTGGCGTGGGAGTGACACCCGACTACGCTGGTCCCGTTGGATGCAGCATCACAGCACCACTCGAACAGACGGAGGCGCCATGAAGGGCAAGGTCATGTTCGTCGTCGGTGGGCTCACGGGCTACGTGCTCGGTACCCGCGCCGGACGCGAACGCTACGAGCAGATCAAGACGCAGTGGGTCAAGCTGTGGAACGCGAAGCCGGTGCGCGCGCAGCGCGGCAAGGTCGAGGACTTCGCGAAGGCACGCATCAGCGAGGTCCCCGCGGCTCTGTGGAGCGGCGTCAGCGCCGTCGCGAAGGTCGTCAGCCAGCAGGGTTCGACGCCCGGCCAGAAGCTCGACAAGGCCATCTCGAAGACCGAGGACACCGTCCAGGACGTGTCCGAGACGGTCAAGGACGCCCGCACGGCCTCCGGCACCTCGACGTCGTCGGCCTCGAAGCCCGCAGTGCGGAAGCCTGCCGCGCCCAAGACGACGGCACCCAAGCCCAAGAGCGGCGAGTAGCACCGACGATGCCGTTCATGAGTGACCGCAACCGCTCGGAGCCGCGCTACGACAAGCGCGACGAGTCCCTCCTGACCCTCGTCGGCCAGCTGCCGGGGGTCGTCTCGAACCTGGTCAAGGCCGAGATCGCCAACCTCAAGACGCAGCTCGCCCACAAGGGCAAGTACGCGGGTATCGGCGCGGCCTTCGTCGCCGGTGCCGCGGTGTTCCTCTTCTTCGCGGTCGGCGTGCTCGTCGCTGTACTGATCCTCGCGCTCGCGCTCGTCATGCCCTCGTGGCTGGCGGCGCTCTGCGTCTTCGTGCTCTTCGTCCTCGTCGCTGCGGTCCTCGTACTGATCGCGCTGCGCTACTTCAAGAAGATCAACGAGGACCCGAGCCCGATGGACAACGTGAAGGAAGACATCAAGGCAGTGAAGGGACTCGGCGAGTATGACCGTTGACCAGTTCCCGGGGGCGACGCCCTCGCCCGAGCAGGCTCGTGCCGAGCTCGTCGCCACACTGAACGCGATCGAGGACAAGCTCAACGTCCCGAAGCAGGTGCACCGCGCCAAGCGTCGTGCCATCGTGCAGATCGCGACCGTCAAGGTCGAACGCCCGGCGGTCTTCTACGCCGGTGTCGCGGGCCTCGCCGGTGCGGCGGGGCTGGCCGTATGGGGCATCGTCCGCGCCATCGCGCGCTGACGCGTCCCGCCGCCGGTCAGTCGCTCGGCGTGGCGACGCGCGTCATCGGGACGTGCACGATGTCGTCCTCCACATAATCGGGGCCGCTGATCTCGAACCCGAACCGGCCGTACCAGTCGGCGAGGCGTTTCTGGGCGCCCATGCGGAGTTCCCGATGCCCGTGGTCGGCGACCGCGCGGCGGATCAGTTCCGCGGCGAGACCTCGCCCGCGGGCGGTGAACGCCGTGGCCACCCGTCCGATCTCCGAGTGCTCGGCCTCGGTCAGGATCCGGATCGTCGCGAGCACCTCGTCGCCCTCCTGCGCCCAGGCGATGAGGGTCCCGTCCTCGATGTCGCGTCCGTCGAGATCGGCGAAGAGCGCCGTCTGCTCGACGACGAAGACGTCGACGCGGATCTTCAGCACACGGTAGAGCGTCACCGGATCCATCTCGGCCGCTCTGGCGACGTGGTACTGGACGGGAGGCTGCTCGCTGGTCATCACCCGACTGTATCGCCGGTGAGGCTGGGCTCGGTGTCAATCGTGACCTGTCCCTTTTGCCCAATCGACCGAACTGGGTGAGGATAGGACTATGACTCACCCGGCCTCTGCCGAGGCATCGCACCACCCGACCGACTCAGCCACCCCGACTGGCCCCTCAGGATTCACCCTCTGGGCTGTCCTGCGCCGCGAGCCGGCGAGTGCGCTGCCGCTCGGCGAAGAGCATGTCTCCGAACTCGAAGCATCCATCGCACTCGTCGAAGCCCAGGGCGTGACCCTGCGCGGCATCTACGACGTCTCCGGCCTCCGCGCCGACGCCGACCTCATGCTGTGGCTCCACGGCGACACCGCCGAGGGCCTGCAGGCCGGCCTCCGCGAGCTGCGCCGCACCGCCATCCTCGGTTCGCTGGCACCCACCTGGAACGCCATGGGCGTCCACCGCGACGCCGAGTTCAACCGGCAGCACGTCCCCGGGTTCCTCCGCGGCATCGAGCCGAAGGGCTGGCTCTGCCTGTACCCCTTCGTGCGCAGCTACGAGTGGTACCTCCTGCCGGAGGAGGAGCGTCGCAAGATGCTCGCCGAGCACGGCCGTCAGGGTGCGGCGTTCACGGGTGTGCTCGCCAACACCGTCGCCTCCTTCGCCCTCGGCGACTACGAGTGGCTCCTGCCGCTCGAGGCCGACGACGTCGTCGAACTCGTCGACCTCATGCGCGACCTGCGCAACACCGAAGCGCGCCGCCACGTGCGCGAAGAGGTGCCGTTCTTCACGGGCCGCCGTATCACGCCCGCCGAGGCATTGGAGGTGGTGCGCTGATGGCAGCCATGAACCTGGGGAGCACCGGAGCCGAAGCCCCCGAGCGCATCGTCCGCGGCGCGACCGACGCCGCAGCGGCCGGTCCTGAGCACGTCTCCGAGCCGACGGACTACGACGCCATCCTCCTCGCCGGCTTCGGCGGGCCCGAGGGCCAGGACGACGTCATCCCGTTCCTCCGCAACGTCACGCGCGGGCGCGGGATCCCCGAGGAGCGTCTCGAAGAGGTCGCCCACCACTACCGCCATTTCGGCGGCGTCAGCCCCATCAACGACCAGAACCGTGCGCTCAAGGCGGCCCTGGAGCTCGAACTCGCGTCCCGTGGCATCGACCTCCCGGTCCTCTGGGGCAACCGCAACTGGGATCCGTACCTGCGCGACGCGCTGACCGAGGCGCACGAGCGCGGCTTCACGAAGCTCATCGCGATCGCCACGAGCGCCTACTCCTCGTACTCGAGCTGTCGGCAGTACCGCGAGGACTTCGCGATCGCCGTCGACGAGACGAACCTCCAGGGCGAGATCCAGATCGACAAGGTGCGTCAGTTCTTCGACCACCCCGGCTTCGTGACCCCGTTCATCGACGGCGTCCGCGAGGCGATCGCCGAGTACCTGCGCGAACAGCCCGAGCTCTCCGCCGAGACGGAGATCGAGGTGCTCTTCGCGACGCACTCGATCCCCACCGGCGACGCCGCGCGCTCCGGCCCCGACTTCCGCGGCTTCGGCGACCACGGGGCGTACGAGGCCCAGCACCTCGCGGTCGCCGAGGTCGTCATGGCGAACGCCATCGACCAGCTCCGTGAGGCCGGTGTCCTCGGTGGCGCGGTCGGCAGCGGCGTCTCGGTGCCGTGGCAGCTCGTCTACCAGTCCCGGTCGGGCCCGCCCAGCATGCCGTGGCTCGAGCCCGACATCAACGACGCGATCGCCGAGCTGCCCGCCGCCGGCCGCAAGGCCATCGTCATCGTGCCGCTCGGCTTCGTGAGCGACCACATGGAGGTCATGTGGGACCTCGACAACGAGGCCATCGAGACGGCCGGCGAACACGGCCTGGCCGCCGTCCGCGTCCCGACGCCGGGCACCGCCGCCGCCTACGTCAAGGGACTCGTCGACCTCGTCCTCGAGCGCCGCGACGGCACGCCCGTCGAGGAACGACCGCACATGACCGACCTCGGCCCCTGGTACGACGTCTGCCGCCCCGGGTGCTGCGAGAACGCCCGGCTGGGCTTCAAACCGGCGTTCTCGGGGATCGCCCCATGACCCTTCGTATCGGAACCCGCGGCAGCGCCCTGGCGCTGGCGCAGACCGGTCATGTGGCCGACGCCCTCACGGCGGCCACCGGTGAGGACGTCGAGATCGTCACCGTCACGACGCAGGGCGACACGAGTCGTGAGTCGCTCTCCACCATCGGCGGGACGGGCGTGTTCGTCAACGCGCTCCGCGACGCCCTGCTCGACGGCGCGTGCGATCTCGTCGTGCACTCCTTGAAGGACCTGCCGACGGCTCCGGCCGAGGGCTTCACGATCGCCGCCATGCCGATGCGCGAGGATCCACGCGACGCGCTGTGCGCCTCGGACGACCGCTCGCTCGACGACCTGCCGCAGGGGGCCAGGATCGGCACCGGCTCACCGCGACGGATCGCCCAGCTGAAGCGCATTCGGCCCGACCTCGAGGTCGTCGACATCCGCGGCAACATCGACACCCGCCTGCGCCGCATCGACGACGACCTCGACGCCGTCGTCCTCGCGGCCGCCGGTCTCACCCGCCTCGGACGGCTCGATGCCGTCACCGGGCTCTTCGACCTCGACACCTGGCCGACCGCGCCGGGGCAGGGGGCACTCGCGATCGAGTGCCTCGACGACGACGAGTCGTCCATCGCCGGTTCCATCGCGCTGCTCGACCACGCGCCGAGCCGATGGCAGGCCACGGCGGAACGGGCCGTGCTCCGTCGACTCGAGGCCGGTTGCTCGGCCCCCGTCGGCGCCGCAGCGTGGCTCGACGACGAGGACCTCGTGCTGCAGGCGGCCGTCTACTCGCTCGACGGCACCGAGATGATCCACCGGGAGAGCCGCGCGGAGGGGTTCTCCGGCGACGGACACGGGCGGGAGCTGCTGCAAGCGGCCGACGCGCTGGGTGTCTCGCTCGCGGACGAGCTCATCGAGGCCGGCGCAGCCGACCTTGCCCCGCTGGGAGGCGCTGCGTGAAGGACTGGACGAAGTCGAACACCGTTCCCACCGCCACCAAGCCGCTCGGCGGGTGGCGCGTCCTCGTGCCGCGCGGCGGTCCGTGGGGCGATTCGGTCGCCGGGACGGTCCGTGGCAAGGGCGGGTCGCCCGTCGTCGCCCCGATGATCAACTTCGCCAGCACCGACGACCCGGAGACCCTCGGGACCGCGCTCGCGGCGCTCGAGGCGGGCGAGTTCGACTGGCTCACCGTGACGAGCGCGACCACGGTCGACGTGCTGTCCTCGCAGCGGATCCGGATCCCCGAGACGACGAGGATCGCCGCCGTCGGCGAGACCACCGCTGCCGCACTCACCGCCGTCGGCTACAGCGTCGACCTCGTGCCGGCGAAGGACAACTCCGCCAAGGGCATGGTGCAGGAGCTCACGGCGCTCGAACCGCACCCGAAGCGCATCCTCACGCTCCGCTCGGCCATCGCCAAGCCGCTCCTCACGGAGGGCCTGATCGCCGCCGGGCACGACGTCCAGTCCGTCGTCGCCTACCGCACGGTCGGTGTCCCGGTCGCCGAGAAGATCGTCGCCGACGTCGCCAGCGGCCGGGTGCGTGCCATCCTCGTCACCTCGGGCAGCGTGGCGGAGCAGGTCCGTTCGCAGTTCCCCGAGATCCCCGAGAGCACCGTCATCGCCGCGATCGGACCCCGCACGGCTCGTGACGCCCGAGGCTACGGGCTCCGGGTCGACGTCGTGGCGGAGCAGCAGACGGTCGACTCGCTGATCGAGGCGATCGTGTCCGTGGCGCTCAGCCAGAAGCACGACGAGGACGCCGGCGACGAGAACCGCTGACCGGCTTCTCGCCCTGCGCGAACCGGGAGGGCGCGTCGGTAGCGGCGCGTAGGCTGGACGGGTGAGCATTCCCGAGACCCGTCCCCGTCGTCTCCGGCAGCAGCCGGCCATCCGTCGCCTCGTCAGCGAGACGCGACTCGATCCGGCGGAGCTGGTGCTCCCCATGTTCGTTCGGGAGGGCGTCTCCGAGCCGGTCGAGATCTCCTCGATGCCGGGCGTCCGGCAGCACACCGTCGACAGCGCGAAGCGCGCCGCGGCCGAGGCGGCCGCGGCCGGCATCGGTGGGGTCATGCTCTTCGGTGTCCCGGCCGAGCGCGACGCCGTGGGTTCCGGCGCGACGGACCCCGACGGCATCCTCAACGTGGCCACCCGTGCGCTCGTCGCCGAGGTGGGCGACGCCCTGGTCGTGCAGACCGACCTCTGCCTCGACGAGTTCACCGATCACGGACACTGCGGCGTCCTCGACGACCGCGGGCGCGTCGACAACGACCGCACGCTCGACCGTTACCGCGACATGGCGCTGGCCCAGGCCGAGTCGGGTTCGGCCCTCCTCGGGCTCTCGGGCATGATGGACGGCCAGGTCGCCGCCGTCCGCGAGACGCTCGACGCCGCCGGGTTCGACGACACGATCATCCTCGCCTACTCGGCGAAGTTCGCATCCGCGCTCTACGGGCCGTTCCGCGAGGCCGTCGACTCGCAACTGCAGGGCGACCGCCGCACCTACCAGCTCGACCCCGCCAACCGTCGTGAGGGTCTGCGCGAGGCCCTCATCGACGAGGCCGAGGGCGCCGACATCGTCATGGTGAAGCCCGCGGGGAGCTTCCTCGACGTCCTGGCCGACGTGGCGGACACGGTGTCGATCCCGGTCTGGGCGTACCAGGTGTCCGGTGAGTACGCCATGATCGAGGCCGCCGCCCAGCAGGGCTGGATCGACCGTCGACGCGCGATCGAGGAGTCGGTGCTGTCCATCAAGCGCGCCGGAGCCGAGGTCGTCCTGAGCTACTGGGCCGTCGAACTCGCCGGTTGGTTGGATGAGGCGCGCGGCCTGCGTGCAGGAGGAACCCGATGAACGACGCAGCATTCGTCAGAGCCCAGCGATCGATCCCCGGCGGGGTGAACTCGCCCGTCCGAGCCTTCCGCTCCGTCGGCGGTACGCCGCGGTTCATGGTGTCCGCGACCGGCCCCTACATCACCGACTCCGAGGGCGTGCAGTACGTCGACCTCGTGAGCGCGTGGGGCCCCGCACTCCTGGGACACGCGCACCCGCAGGTCGTCGAGGCCGTGCAGGCCGCTGCGGCCCGCGGTCTCTCCTTCGGCGCGTCCACCCCGGCCGAGACCGAGCTCGCGGAGCTCGTCAAGGAGCGCGTCCAGGCGTCCGGTGTCGCGCCGATCGAGAAGCTGCGCATGGTCTCCACCGGCACCGAGGCGACTATGACGGCCATCCGCCTCGCGCGCGGTGCCACGGGTCGCAGTCTCATCGTGAAGTTCGCCGGCCACTACCACGGCCACTCCGACGGCCTGCTCGCCGAAGCGGGATCGGGCGTCGCGACCCTCGCCCTGCCGGGGTCCGCCGGGGTCACCGCCGAGACTGCCGCCCAGACGATCGTCGTCCCGTACAACGACCGGTCGGCACTCCGCGAGGTCTTCGCCGAGCGGGGCCAGGACATCGCCGCGATCATCATGGAGGCGGCCTCCGCCAACATGGGCGTCGTGCCGCCGGCTCCGGGGTTCAACGCGAGCGTCGTGAAGCTCGCGCACGAGTACGGCGCGCTGGTCATCATCGACGAGGTGCTCACCGGGTTCCGCGTCTCCTCCGCCGGTTGGTGGGGCTCGACAACCGCGGACTCGCCGCCGTCGCACCGGGCACGGAGCCCGTGCCGGGCGCAGAGGCCTGGGAGGCCGGCAACCACGCCGTCGCCAACTCGACCGGTGCCATCAGCATCCCCGTCGGTGTGTACCAGCCCGACCTCTTCACCTTCGGCAAGGTCATCGGCGGCGGCATGCCCCTCGCCGCGCTGGGTGGACGCGCCGAGCTCATGGACCTGCTCGCGCCGACCGGCCCGGTCTACCAGGCCGGGACGCTCTCGGGGAACCCGGTGGCCCTCGCCGCCGGCATCGAGACGTTGCGCCTCGCCGACCAGGACGTCTACCGTCGGGTCGACGCGGCGGCCGCGATCGTGTCCGAGGCGACCTCGAACGCACTCACGGAGGCCGGGGTCGCGCACACCGTGCAACGCGCCGGGAACCTGTTCTCCTTCGCCTTCAGCGAGACGGCACCGACCGATTACGCCGCGGTCCTGCGGCAGGACGCCTTCCGGTACCCGGCCTTCTTCCACCGCATGCTCGACGCCGGGGTGTCGCTCCCGCCGAGCGTGTACGAGGCCTGGTTCGTCTCCGCGGCGCACGACGACGAAGCGATCGGGCGCATCGTCGACGCCCTGCCCGCGGCGGCCCGCGCGGCTGCGGCGGCCATCCGCTGAGTCGGACGGTCGCCCCACCGCCGACGGCGGACGTCGCACAGGGCATGCGTTACCGCTTTGTGAACTTCCGGCAACGCGAACGTCGGTGGGGGTTGGCAGACTAGAGGCATGGCCTCCTTGCGTCTGCACCCCGACCGACTGGAGATCGAGCTGTCCGCGTACGACAAAGCGCTCTCGCTGCGTCGGAGCAACGTCGTCGTGCCACGGTCGAGCATCCGTTCCGCCACCATCACCGACGACCCGTGGATCTGGGTCCGGGGCATCCGAGCGCCCGGCACCGCGATCCCGTTGACGCTCGCCATCGGCCAGTGGAAGTTCCACGGTGGCATGGATTTCCTGGTCATCAAGGGCACCAAACCGTCGGTCGTCATCGATCTCGAAGACGCGGAGTACTCGCGGCTCATCATCACGACCCGTCGCAGCGCCGAGCTCATCGCGGCCCTCGACCTGCACTAGGACGAGCTGCCGGACGCACGGCGGTCTCGGCCGGGCCCGGATCGTGGACCAGGGCGCGGTGCCAGCGCATCCTGGCGCTGATCAGGGCCGTTCGCAACCATTTCCCTCGAACAGGGCACAAAACGACGTCTGACCGGTATTCTGGGCGCGCTCGAACCTCCGCAGATCCGCCTGTTCGAAAGGACCACAGCCATGTCGACTCCTCCTCCCGGTGAGTACCCCGGCCAGCCGCCGCAGGCTCCCCAGGCGCCGCAGCCCCCGAAGGATCAGTACGGCTCCGCTCCCGCGTACTCCGGCGGCGCAGCTCCCGCCGGCGACGCGACCGCCGGCAAGACGCTCGGCATCGTCGGGCTGATCCTCGCGTTCCTCGCTCCGCCGATCGGCCTCATCCTGAGCATCGTCGCACTGGTGCAGTCGAAGAACGCGGGTGTCAAGAACACGCTGGCGAAGGTCGGCCTCATCCTGTCGATCGTCTTCATCGTGCTGGCGATCATCGCGATCATCGCGGGTATCGCGATCGGTGCATCGGCCATCTCCGAGGTCTGCGGCGAGCTCGGCTCAGGGACGCACACGAGCGGCGGCACCACCATCACCTGCCCGTAACCCGGTGACATCCGGTCGATTGGGGAGTTGTCCCCATCGCCTGTCGGGTACCTAACCCACTACTGTTGGCTCGCGCCCGTGGCGCATCTACCATCCTCGAGAGGAACCATCATGACCAACGCACCCCAGTACAACGCCCCGCAGCAGCCGGGCGGCGCCCTGCCCGCCGACTACCCGGGCAAGACGCTCGGCCTCGTCGGCCTCATCCTCGCGATCGTCGTGCCGCTCGTCGGCCTGATCATCAGCCTCGTCGCGCAGAAGCAGTCGAAGGACGCCGGCTACCCGAACCAGCTCGCCAAGATCGGTGTCATCATCGGCATCATCCTCGTCGTGCTCGGCATCATCGGCGGCATCTTCTACGCCGTCGCGCTCGGCTCGGTCATGTCGACCGCCGGCTACTGAGTCTCAGCAGTCCCGTCGGCAGCGGCCGGTCGCCTTCGGGCACCGGCCGCTGTCGCGTTCCTGGAGCGCTGCGCGGTGTCCCTGTCTCAGGAGTCGGCCGGTGTGTCGCCCGGGTGGGCGTGCGCCGCGCCGCAACTCTCCTGAGTTGGGGACGGCGGGTCGGGTGATGTCCCTGTCTCAGGAGTCGGCCGGTGTGTCGCCGGGGTGGGCGTGCGCCGCGCCGCAACTCTCCTGAGTTGGGGACGGCCGGGCCTGTTCCTTGGGCCCGATCAGGCGCGGACGTCGACGACGATCCGGCCGTGGACCGAGCCTGCGAGGACCCGCTCGGCCGCATCCGTCGCGTCGGCGAAGGGGACCGTCTCGGTCAGGGTGTCGAGGACGTCGAGGTCGAGCGCGGTGGTAGCGCGCTCCCAGGCGGCCTGCCGCAGGGGGAGCGGTGCCTCGACGGAGTTCACGCCCGCGAGCGTGACTCCGCGGAGGATGAACGGCATGACCGACGTCGGGAGATCGGACCCGCCGGCGAGACCACAGGCGGCGACCGTCCCGCCGTACTCGACCTGCGACAGGACCGTCGCGAGCGTCTGATCGCCGACGGAGTCGACGGCTCCCGCCCAGCGCTGGCTGCCGAGCGGGCGACCGGCCTCGGCGAACTCGGCGCGGTCGACGATCGACGTCGCACCGAGCCGCCGCAGGGCGTCACCCAGCTCGTCGACCCGCCCCGTCGAGGCGGTGACTTCGAAGCCGGCGGCGGCCAGCAGTGCGATCGCGATGCCTCCGACGCCGCCACCCGCTCCTGTGACGAGCACGGGGAGCCCGCCGACGCGGACGGCGCCGGAGGTCGCGCTGCCGTGCTCGAGCGCGAGCACTGCGAGGGCCGCGGTGTACCCGGCTGTGCCGATCGCGGCGGCCTGTGCGCTCGAGACGTGGTCGGGGACGCGGACGAGCGCGTCGGACCGCACCTTCGCACGCTCGGAGAGCCCGCCGTACCGGGTCTCGCTCAGGCCGTCGCCGAACAGGGCCACGCGGTCGCCGGCCGTCCACGCGGGATCACTCGATGCCGCGACGACGCCGACGAGGTCGATGCCCGCGACCATCGGGAACGACCGCACGACGCCCGGCTTCCCCGTGAGGACGAGGGCGTCCTTGTAGTTGATGCTCGAGTACTCGACGTCGACGGTGACGGCGGCGTCGGGCAGTGAGGCGTCGGGGAGGTCGCGGAGGTCGACCGTCCGGGTGGGTTTGCCACCCTCGTGCTCGACCTGCTCGACGAGGTATGCGCGGCCCATGGTGCTCCTGTCTCTGGTGCGGCGACCGGTCGGTGGCTGTCCGTCGAGCCTACGCCTCCCCGCCGAGGGGCCGCCTGGTGCGAGCCATCGCGCGCCGTGCCTAGGTGACGTCGCGACGCCAGGTCGTGGCGTAGCCGATGAGCGCGACGACGACCCCGATACCGAGGAGGACGAGTCCGCCCTGCCACCAGGTCAGCGCGTCCTGCTGCGCCGACATCATCGTGTAGAAGCTCGGCCCGACGAGGGCGTCCGTCGCAGCACCCGGCAGGAACCGGCCGATGGACGCGGTGACCTCCGAGAACGAGGAGGCGAGGCGCAGCAGCGGCTCGACGAACTGTGTGAAGGCCAGCACGACGATGATCGCGCCCACCTGGCTCGGCAGCACCGCCCCGAGACCGACACCGATCGCACCCCACAGGGCCATCGCGAGCACCGCACGGCCGATGAGCGCCCAGGTGTCGGAGTCGGTCAGCATCGGATCGATGCCGCTGATCGCCAGGGCGCCGCCGCCGAGACCGACGGACGCAACAAGCGCGATCACGCCGTACAGTGCGCCGACCCCGGTCAGCGCCAGGACCTTGCCGACGAGGACGTGACCGCGGTTCGGGTTGGCGAGGAACGTCGGCGTCAGGCTCTGATGCCGGAACTCGCCGGTCGTGGCGAGCGCACCGAGCAGGACGGGGAAGACGTAGCCGATGCTCGTCGCGAAGCCGTAGATGAGACCGGGTTGGGTGAGCATCTCGCTCGTCGCCTGCGCTCCGGCCCCGCTGGACTCGGCCGCGCCCGGGATGTTGGCGAAGAGGAGTGCGGCCCCGGCCGCGGCGAAACCGACGTACACGAACAGGATGAGCGCGAGGCCCCACCACACGCGGGTGGTGAACACCTTGAGGAACTCGGAGCGGATGGCTGCCAGAAGTGAGGTCATGCGTGGTCCTCCCCACCGCTGACGAGCGCGAGGAACGAATCCTCGAGCCCTGATCGATGCCGCGACAACGCACTGAGCGGAATGCCGGCGGCGAGCGCGACCCGGCCGATGTCGATCGCCTCCACGTCGTGCACGACGAGCCCCGAGCGGGCCTGGTCGAAGGTGTACCCCGCGGCGGTCAGCGCCGTGGCGAGCCGCTCGTGCTCCGGGGAGTTCACGACGACGCGGAGGGTGTCGGCGGCGTCGAGGCTCGCGAGCGTGCCCACGTGCGCGAGCCGCCCCTTCGCGATGATCACGACCTCGTCGACGGACTGCTGCACCTCGCTGAGCAGGTGCGAGCTGATGAGGACGGTCCGACCCTCGGCCGCGAGCGCGGTGAGGAAGCCGCGGATCCACTTGATCCCCTCGGGGTCGAGCCCGTTGATCGGCTCGTCGAGGACGAGCACACCGGGGTCGCCGAGGAGCGCGGTCGCGAGGCCGAGCCGTTGTCGCATGCCGAGTGAGTACCCGGCGACGCGTCGGTCCGCGACGTCGAGCAGCCCGACCTGCGCGAGCACGACGTCCACCCGGTTCGCCGGCAGACGCGCTGCAGAGGCGTGCACACGGAGATGGTTGCGGGCGGTGCGGCCCGGGACGAAGCTCGCCGCCTCGAGAGCCGCGCCGACGGTCGCGGCAGGCACCGGCAGCTTGGCGTAGGGGACGCCGCCGAACGTCGCCCTCCCGGACGTCGGTTGCACGAGGCCGAGCAGCATGCGCAGGGTCGTCGTCTTCCCGGCGCCGTTCGGGCCGAGGAAACCGGTGACCTTGCCCGGTTCCACGTGGAACGTCAGGTCGTCGACCGCCTGCACCGCCCCGAAGGATTTCGAGAGTCCATCGAACTCGATCGTCACGCCAGCGGTCATCCGGTGCCTCCCCAGGGGCGCGGCCGGATCCGCGCCTCGTCCCGCAACGCTATCGGGCCCGAGACCGGTTGCGCATCGGCCGCTCGGGGGAGATCCCGGTGCAGGCGCCTGTGGCCCCGTCTCAGGAGATACCCGGCGTGGCGGGCTCGCATCGGGGCACCGCGCCGCACCTTTCCTGAGACAGGGACGGCGGAGCCGAGGACGAGGTCGGCTGCTACAGCCCGAGCGAGTCGAGCGACGCGCGGACGGCGGCGGCCGAGTCGGCGAACTGCTGTTCCTCGCGCGGCGACATCGCGACCTCGACCACCGACCGCACGCCCGAGCGGTCGACGATGCTCGGCACCGACAGGGCGACCCCGCTGACACCGTGGTACCCGTCGAGCACGGTGCTCACCGGCAGGATGGCGTGCTCGTCGCCGAGGATGGCCTCGACGATGCGTGCACCGGAGAGCCCGATCGCGTAGTTCGTCGCGCCCTTGCCCTCGATGACGCGATAGGCGGCCGTCCGGACGTCGACCGCGATCTCGTCGAGCTGCTGCTCCGTGAAGCGCGATCCGTCGGGCAGCTCCCAGTCGAGGATCGGGACGGGGCCGATGGTCGCCTGCGACCACAGCGGCAGTTCGCTGTCGCCGTGCTCGCCGACGATGAGTGCGTGCACCGCCGAGGTCGCGACACCCGCGTGCTCAGCGAGCAACCAGCGCAGCCGGGAGGTGTCGAGGACGGTGCCGGAGGAGAAGACGCGTTCGCGCGGCAGCCCCGTGATCTGCTGGGCGGCGACGGTGAGGACGTCGCACGGGTTCGTGACGAGCATGTAGACGGCGTCCGGAGCCTGCTCGACGAGTTTCGGGAGCAGCTGCTCCAGGATGCGGATGTTCGTGCCCGCGAGGTCGAGTCGGGTCTGGCCTGGCTCCTGCTTCGCGCCGGCCGTGATCACGACGACGTCCGCATCGGCCACGACCGAGATGTCGTCACCGCCCGTGATGCTGCTCGACCCGGTGAACTGCGTCCCGTGGGCGAGGTCGAGGACCTCGGCCGAGGCGCGCTTGCCGTCGATGTCGTAGAGCGCCACCCGCCGGGCGCTGCCGCGGATGAGCGAGGCGTAGGCGAGGGACGAACCGACGCTCCCCGCCCCGATGATGGCCAGTTTCGACTTCGTGCGAGCACCCATGGCTCCATCTTGGCAGGGGTGGATGTGCGCGGTCAGGGCGCGGCACGACGGGTGTCGGGTTGTCTCGATGTCGAGGTATCCGCCCTTCGACAGGCTCAGGGACCGGACCGCCACACCCTCCGGTCACTGAGCCGCACCTTTCGGTCACGGAGCCTGTCGAAGTGCCTCCGCCAACCACCGGTTCCGCGACTCGATGAGCCGTCGCAGGTGCCGGGTGAGCGCGACGTGTTCGGCCACGAGGCCGAGCGGACCGAACGGCGCCGAGAACGTGACGTCGTCGAGCATGATGGTCCGCGCCGTCCCCATCGGTCGCTCGAGTGGTTCGAAGAGGTGGACGTGGCGGAACGTCCGGAAGGGACCGGACACCTGTTCGTCGGTGAACCGGTGGGGTTCCTCGAGCGCGGTGATCCGACTCGTCATCGTCCACGACACACCGAAGTGCCTCGCCCGCCAGGTGACGGTCTCACCGAGGCCGATCAGCCCGGAGGTCACGCCGCCGACCGCCCGTTCACCGGTGTCCGCCATCGAGCCGAGGTGGGCGTCGATCGACCGCGAGAGGTCGAATGCCTGCTGCATCGTCCCGGCGAGCTCGGTGCGGAGGCGGAAGTGGGCGGTCATGACGGTGGCGGCTCAGGCGGGCTGGCCGGTGCGAGCATCGGTGGAGGCGTCGGACCCTGCGTGCACGGCGCATCGCGGGCCGCCGTCAGGCCCGTCCGCGTGCGCCTCGCACACGACCAACTGCGTCTTGCAGGAGGGGTCCGCGCAGTTCTGCAGGTGCTTGGTCGACGTGTCGCAGACGACACAGTGCCCGATGACGGCCGCGTGATCGCTGAACTCGAGCGAGCCACGCTTGTCGAACACGTACAGGGATCCCTCCCACAGGCCGTCGTCGCCGAACTGCTCGCCGTACCGGACGATACCGCCGTCGAGCTGGTACACCTCGCCGAACCCTCGCGATCGCATGAGTCCCGAGAGCACCTCGCAGCGGATGCCGCCCGTGCAGTAGGTGACGACGGGCTTGTCCTTGAGGTGGTCGTACTTCCCGCTGTCGAGTTCGGCGACGAAGTCACGAGTGGTCGCGACGTCGGGGACGACCGCGCCGGCGAACCGACCGATCTCGGCCTCGAACGCGTTCCGGCCGTCGAAGAACACGACGTCGTCGCCGCGCTCCGCGACGAGCTCATGCAGTTCCGTCGGCTGCAGGTGCACCCCGCCGCCGGTGACGCCGTGCTCGTCCACCACGAGCTCACCGGGGGCGCCGAAGGACACGATCTCCTCGCGCACCTTCACGCTGAGCTTCGGGAAGTCGCTACTCCGACGCCAGGGCGCGGGCCGGTGCCTGGCCGTGCGGACGGGGTCGTCCTCGTCGAAGCCGGAGCCGTCGCTCCACTTCACATCGAGGTCGCGGAACGCGGGGTGCTCCTTCGTCTTCCGGACGTAGAGCTTGCAGGCGTCGAGTTCGCCGCCGACGGTGCCGTTGATGCCGTCCTTCGAGATGAGGATGCGACCACGGAGACCGAGCGACTCGCAGAGGTCGCGCTGCCACAGCCGGATCGCCTCCGGGTCCGCCAGGGGAGCGAACGCGTAGTAGAGGAGGATCTTCGGGTCGGCCACCGCTCAATCGTACGTGGCGCCGACCGCGGATCGTCGGGCCGGTCCAGCGGACACGGACGTTCCGGCCCCTCGCTTGTCGAAGGGCCACAACCGCCGCCTTCCGCGCAGGCGCCAGGCCTAGGGTGGACGCAGACCTCGAAGGAGATGGCCATGCGCACTGCAGTGATCGTCGACGCGATCCGGACGCCGTCCGGCCGGGGCAAACCGGGCGGTGCGCTGAACGCCGTGCACCCGACGGACCTCCTCGCCGGCACGATCCGCGCGCTCGTGGAGCGGACCGGCATCGATCCCGCGGTCGTCGAGGACGTCTACGCCGGCTGCGTCACCCAGTCCGGCGAGCAGGGGCAGAACATCGCGCGGAACGCGGCGCTCGCCGCAGGCCTCCCGCAGGAGACGCCCGGCACCACCATCGACCGGCAGTGCGGCTCCAGCCAGCAGGCCACCACCTTCGCCGCACAGAGCGTCATGTCGGCGGGCAACGACGTCGTCATCGCCTGCGGGGTCGAATCGATGAGTCGAGCGCCGATGGGCTCCAACGTGCAGGGTGCAGACCCCTTCGGCTCCGAGCTCCGAGCCCGCTTCCCCGAGGGCCTCGTCGGCCAGGGCGTCTCCGCCGAACTCATCGCCGCCCGCTGGAACCTCAGCCGCGATGAACTCGACGCCTTCGCCGCCCGCTCCCATGAGCGCGCCGCCGCGACCTGGGCGTCCGGCGGGTTCGACGGCGAGGTCGTCGCCGTCACCCTCCCCGACGGTTCCGTCGTCACGACCGACGAGACGGTCCGTGCCGGGACGACCCCCGAGGCGCTCGCCGGACTCCCCGCCGTCTTCCGCGACGAGCGGCTCGCGGCGCGCTTCCCCGAGATCGCCTGGCGGATCACGCCGGGGAACGCCTCACCGCTCACCGACGGCGCCTCCGCCGCGCTCGTCATGAGCGAGGTCCGGGCGCTCGAGCTGGGGCTGACGCCGCGTGCGCGCTTCGTCTCCTTCGCCGCGGTCGGGAGCGACCCGATCGAGATGCTCACCGGCATCCTCCCCGCGACCCGCCGCATCCTGGAGCGCAGCGGGTTGGACATCGACGACATCGACGCGTTCGAGGTCAACGAGGCGTTCGCCTCCGTCCCGCTCGCGTGGCAACGCGAGTTCGGGGTGGACGACGACCGGCTCAACCCGCGTGGCGGGGCGATCGCCCTCGGGCACCCGCTCGGCGCCTCCGGGACGAAGCTCCTCGCCACCCTCCTCGGCCAGCTCGAGGCGACCGGCGGCCGCTACGGTCTGCAGACGATGTGCGAGGGCGGCGGTATGGCCAACGCGACGATCATCGAGCGCCTCTGACGGGCGCGCCCACCACGTGAAGGGAACCACGACATGGATGTGACCGGTAGTTCGGCGATCGTCACCGGCGGCGCCTCGGGACTCGGATTCGCGACCGCGACGCGGCTGGCCGGTGCCGGCGCGCGCGTCGTGCTCGTCGACCTCCCCGGTTCACCAGGGGCAGAGCGGGCCGAGGAGCTCGGTGGGTTCGCGACCTTCGTGCCCGCCGACGTCGCCGACGGTGAGCAGGTGCAGGCGGCGGTCGAAGCGGCGGTGTCGCGTGGACCGCTGCGGGTCGTCGTGAACTGTGCCGGCATCGCGCCACCGGCGAAGGTGCTCGGCCGCGACGGTCCGGCGGACCTCGGCGCCTTCGAACGCGTCCTCCGCGTCAACGTCCTCGGCACCTTCAACGTCATCCGGCTCACCGCCGACGCGATGCAGCACAACGATCCGGACGGCGATCCCGTCGACGGCGCCGGAGACCGCGGCGTCATCATCAACACCGCGTCCGTCGCAGCCTTCGACGGACAGATCGGCCAGCCCGCCTACGCCGCGTCCAAGGGGGCGGTGCACTCGATGACGTTGCCGATCGCCCGCGAGCTGGCGCGCTTCGGGATCCGGGTCGTGACGATCGCACCCGGCATCATGGAGACGCCCATGCTCGCCGGACTGCCCGAGGCGGCGCAGGAGTCGCTGGGGCACCAGGTGCCGTACCCGGCCCGCCTCGGTCGTCCCGACGAGTACGCCGCACTCGCGCTGCACATCGTCGAGAACGGCTACCTCAACGGTGAGACGATCCGCCTCGACGGCGCGATCCGGATGGCGCCGAAATGACCGGCTCTCCGATGCCGACGAACCCATCCACCGACCAGGGAGCCACTCCGTGACCAGCGACGACACCATCCTCTTCGACGTGAGCGACGGCCTCGCGCACCTCACGCTCAACCGGCCCGCGAGCCTCAACGCGATCGACGACCGTGCGGCCAGACGGTGGCGCGACCTCGCCCTCGAGATCGCGGAGCGCGACGACGTCCGGGCGGTCCTGTTCGACGCCAACGGACCCGCGTTCTGCGCGGGCGGCGACGTCCTCGCGATGTCGCGGATGGGTGACGGCAGCGCAGGATCGACGGGCGCCTTCGTCACCGAGCTCGCCGACATCATCCACGAGGGCCATCGGACGCTGCAATCGGTCGCGAAGCCGATCGTCGCCGCCGTCCAGGGCGCCGTCGCCGGCGGCGGACTGGGGTTCATGCTCGTCGCCGACGTGATCATCGCATCCGACCGGGCGAAGTTCGTCAGTAAGTACGCCGACATCGGCCTCACGCCCGACTGCGGCGTGAGCACCCTGTTGCCCGAGGCGGTCGGCATGCGTCGGGCGCTCGAGCTCACCCTCGGGCCGCGGATGCTGAGCGCGGACGAAGCACTCGACTGGGGGCTCGTGACCGAGGTGGTCCCCGCCGAGCATCTCGACGCCCGTGCCCGCGAGGTGGCCGCGTTCTGGTTGGCCGGAGCCACGGCCGCGTTCGGTCAGGCGCGGCGGCTGCTGCGCGAGAGCGTCGGCCGCGGCTATCAGGATGCCCTCGACGACGAAGCCCGCACGATCGGTGCGGCGATCGAGACACCCGAGTCGGTCGCGCGCGTCGCAGCGTTCGCCGCCGCGTCGGCGAAACGCTCGGCTGCGTCGACCACCACCACCCCGAAGGAGCCCACCGCATGACCACCCTCGCCGGCAAGACCATCCTCATGTCGGGCGGCAGCCGCGGCATCGGCCTCGCGATCGCCCTGCGTGCCGCCCGCGACGGCGCGAACGTCGCGATCCTCGCCAAGACCGACACCCCCGATCCCCGCCTCGAGGGAACGATCCACACCGCAGCGGACGCGATCCGCGAGGCCGGTGGGCAGGCACTCCCGATCCTCGGCGACGTCCGGAACGACGACGACATCACACGGGCCGTGTTCGAGACCGCCGGTGAGTTCGGCGGCATCGACATCGTCGTCAACAACGCGAGCGTCATCAGCCTCGCTCGGACCCTCGATCTCGACGCGAAGCGGTACGACCTCATGCAGGACGTGAACGTGCGGGGCACCTTCATGCTGTCGCGGGCGGCCATCCCCATGCTGAAGGACGCGGAGAACCCGCACATCCTGTCGCTGTCACCGCCGCTCAACCTCGATCCGAAGTGGCTCGGCGCGCACACCGGCTACACACTCGCGAAGTACGGCATGTCGATGGTGACGCTCGGTCTCGCGGCCGAGTTCGGACGCGACGGCATCGCCGCGAACACGCTCTGGCCGAAGACGACGATCAAGACGGCGGCGGTCGGCAACATCCTCGGCGGCGAGGCCCTCCTGGCGAAGAGTCGCACCCCGGAGATCTACGCCGACGCGGCCTACGAGGTCCTGACGGCGTCGGCGCGTGAGCTCACGGGTCGGTCGCTCATCGTGGAGGACGTCCTCGCGGAGGCCGGGGTCACCGACCTCGCGAAGTACTCACCGGGCGTCGACGAGTCGGAGCTCTACCCCGACATCTTCCTGTAGCGGTGCCCTCGGCATCGGTCCCTGAGCTCGTCGAAGGGCGGGCGTGTAGGTCCCCGAGCTTGTCGAAGGGCAATGCTGTCCGCTGACGGCAGAACGCGTGCTCCCCGAGCCTGGCCGGCCCGCGCCTACAGTGAGAACACGCGGTCACGGAGCCCGCGCCCGCAGCCGGAAGGAGTCGCCATGTTGTACCGCGAAGCCCTCGGCGCGGCCCTGCGCACGCGTCGACTCGAACAGGGGCGCACCCTGCAGGACGTCGCGACCGCCGCAGCCGTCTCGACGCCCTACCTGTCGGAGATCGAACGCGGCCGGAAGGACGCCTCCTCCGAGGTGGTGGTGACCATCGCCGACGCGCTCCGCACCCGCCTCGACGCGCTCATGTTCGACATCGCGGACCGCTTCGAGACCGCGGCGGCTCCGATCGTCGTCGACCTGCCGCTGGCCGAGGATGCGCTCGCCGATGCGACGATCACTCCGCTGCGCCCGGCGGCCGACCCGCAGCTGCTCGCCGCCTGACCCCGACCGTCGGCGGTCGTCCGGACACGGTGCTTCGTCCCGTCCGGTGACGGCCTGCCGCTCGCTCGGCCCATCACTCCCTCCGTCAGCCGCGGGCGAGTGCCTCGAAGGTCTCGCGGAGGAGCGGCTCGGCCGTCTCCCACGTCGTGTCCGCATCCCAGCCACCGAGGTCGGTGACCGCGGTGTGGCGGCCGGCCTGGTGCTTCGGCTCGGGATCGCCCGGGAGTCGCAGCCGCTGGGTGAACCCTCCGGTCGTCCGGTCGAAGTCGAGCACGTGGAAGGCGACGTTCCGGTTCCAGTCCTCGGACGGCCACGAGATGAAGTTCACGCGCACCCGCTCAGCGGACAGCGGCCCCTCGGCGACGTAACTGCCGGGGTGGTCCTCGCCCGGCGACAGGATGCGGTACGCGCCGTTCGAGCAGTACAGCAGCAGGGCCGGCACGAACGGCTTCTCCGCGAACAGTTCGGTGTAGTGGAGCGCCTCGGCTCGAACCACGTCGCCGAACAGGTGCGGGGTCTGCGGTACCCCAGGGGTGTGCATCGGCACGGTCGTCTCCTTCGGTTCGTCAGGGGTCGGTATGTGTGTCACTCTGGCCGCGGCCGCCGTATGCGCGGTGTACGCGGGCTGGGTGAATGCGGAGAACGAGATGCCAGGAGATCGGCGCGACAGCAGGACCGTTCCACGCGAAATGTCCTGTTCCCAGGCGGTTCTCCTGCTGCGGCGCGACGGACCCGCGGGCGTAGGCTGGAGGATGCGACGCCCCGCAGCACACTCGGACGGGCCGCACCCGAAAGGAACACCCGTGATCCAGCACCACCTGCGCGTCCATCGCAGCGACGAGAACCTCGCCCGCGAAGGACAGCTCGCCTGGCAGCTCGCCCGAGTCGCGACCGATCCGGTGGAGGTGACGCCCGAGGTCGTCGACATGATCATCAACCGGGTGATCGACAACGCCGCCGTCGCAGCCGCCTCGCTCACGCGCCGGCCCGTCTCCTCGGCTCGCGCCCAGGCGCTCAGCCACCCCGTCAGCACCGGCGGCGACGGTGCCACGGTGTTCGGGCCCGACCTCGCCCGCCGCGTCTCCCCGGAATGGGCCGCCTGGGCCAACGGCGTCGCCGTGCGCGAGCTCGACTTCCACGACACCTTCCTCGCCGCCGAGTACTCGCACCCGGGCGACAACATCCCGCCCATCGTCGCGGTGGCCCAGCACGTCGGCTGCACGGGCGCCGACCTCGTTCGAGGGATCGCGACCGGCTACGAGATCCAGATCGACCTCGCGAAGGCGATCAGCCTGCACCGACACAAGATCGACCACGTCGCACACCTCGGCCCGAGCGCCGCGGCCGGCATCGGCACGATGCTCGGCCTCGACCAGGCCACCATCCACCAGGCGATCGGCCAGGCACTCCACACCACGACGGCCACTCGCCAGTCGCGCAAGGGCGAGATCTCCACCTGGAAGGCGCACGCTCCCGCATTCGCCGGCAAGATGGCGGTCGAGGCCGTCGACCGGGCGATGCGCGGCGAGACCAGCCCGTCACCGATCTACGAGGGCGAGGACGGCGTGGTCGCCTGGCTGCTCGACGGCCCCGACGCCTCCTACGACGTCCCGTTGCCCGGCGCCGGTGAGCCGAAGCTCGCGATCCTCGACTCCTTCACGAAGGAGCACTCGGCGGAGTACCAGGCGCAGGCGTGGATCGACCTCGCCCGCAAGCTGCACCACGAGCACCCTGAAGTCCTCGTGCCCGGAGCCGTAGACCGCATCGTCCTCCACACCTCGCACCACACGCACTACGTCATCGGCTCCGGCGCGAACGACCCGCAGAAGTACGACCCGACGGCGTCGCGCGAGACGCTCGACCACTCCATCCCCTACATCGTCGCGGTGGCGCTGCAGGACGGCGCGTGGCACCACGTCGACTCCTACCGTCCCGAACGTGCCACCCGCGCCGACACCGTCGAGCTGTGGCACCGGATCTCGACGGCGGAGGACGCTGAGTGGACGCGCCGCTACCACTCGCTCGACCCGGCCGAACAGGCGTTCGGCGGGCGCATCGAGATCACGCTCACGGACGGGTCGACCATCGTCGACGAGATCGCCGTCGCCGACGCCCACCCGCTCGGAGCCCGGCCGTTCGCACGCGCCGACTACATCCACAAGTTCCGCACGCTCGCCGCCGACGTCCTCGATGCGGAGGAGATCGAGCGTTTCCTCGCGCTCGCCGAACGCCTCCCGGAGCTCGACGCCGACGAGGTCAAGCAGCTGAGCATCCAGGCCGCCTCCGGGGTCCTCGCCTCGGCACCCCACCCGGCCGGCCTGTTCTGATGCCGGCCGACCTCCAGAAGGGACCGTGCTGATGCTGTACAGCGAGACCACGCCGGCAGAGAAGCGCCGGCTGTTCCGGGAGCGACTCGCCACCGGTGAGCTGCTGCGCTTCCCGGGCGCGTTCAACCCGCTCTCGGCGAGGCTCATCGAGCAGAAGGGCTTCGACGGCGTCTACATCTCCGGCGCGGTGCTCTCCGCCGACCTCGGGCTGCCCGACATCGGACTGACGACCCTCACCGAGGTCGCCGCTCGCGCCAAGCAGATCGCCCGGATGACCGAGCTGCCCGCGATCGTCGACGCCGACACCGGCTTCGGGGAGCCGATGAACGTCGCGCGCACCGTCCAGGAGATCGAGGACGCCGGGCTCGCCGGGCTCCACATCGAAGACCAGGTCAACCCGAAGCGCTGCGGCCACCTCGACGGCAAGCAGGTCGTCGACACCTCCACCGCACTCGGCCGGATCCGTGCCGCTGTCGACGCTCGGCGCGATGCGAACCTGCTCATCATGGCGCGCACCGACATCGCCGCCGTCGACGGGCTCGACGCCGCGATCGACCGGGCCAAGCAGCTCGTCGACGCCGGAGCCGACGCGATCTTCCCCGAGGCGATGCGGTCGCTCGAGGAGTTCGCCGCCGTCCGCGACGCGGTCGACGTGCCGATCCTCGCCAACATGACGGAGTTCGGCAAGAGCGAGCTGTTCACGAGTCAGCAGCTCGCCGATGTGGGCGTGAACCTCGTCATCTGGCCGGTGTCGCTCCTCCGCATCGCGATGGGCGCCGCGGGTCGCGCGCTCGACACGCTGAACGACGAGGGCTCGCTCACGAGCAAGCTCGGTGAGATGCAGCACCGTGCCGACCTCTACGAACTGATCGACTACGAGGGCTACAACCGCTTCGACACCTCGGTCTTCAACTTCACCATCGACCGGTAGGCGTCCCCTCACCGGTGAACACCACCTGGGTCTCCGCTCCCCGAGCTTGTCGAGGGGCGAGCCGGGTGCCAAGCTCGACCGACGCGCGCAGGACGCGCGCAGGCAGTACGCAAAGGAGCAACGCATGACCGAAGCGACCAGCGACATCAAGAAGGGTCTCGCCGGCGTCGTCGTCGACGTGACGAGCGTCTCGAAGGTGAACCCGGAGACGAACTCGCTGCTCTACCGCGGGTATCCGGTCCAGGAGCTCGCCGAGCACTGCAGCTTCGAGCAGGTCGCGTACCTGCTCTGGAACGGTGAACTGCCCACGGGGGCCGAACTCGCGGAGTTCACGTCGTCGGAGCGGGGCCAGCGCGCACTCGACGACAACGTCAAGGCGGCCATCGACCTCCTCCCGACGACGAGCCACCCGATGGACGCCCTCCGGACGGCGGTCAGCGTGATCGGTGCGAACGATCCGACCGCCGAGACGAACACCCCTGAGGCCAACGCGGTGAAGGCCGCGAGCCTGTACGCGAAGCTGCCCGCGATCGTCGCGTACGACCAGCGCCGCCGCCACGGCCTCGAGCTCGTCCCGCCGCGCGACGACCTCGGCTACAGCGCCAACTTCCTCTTCATGACCTTCGGCGAAGAGGCCGATCCGGTCGTCGTCGACGCGTTCGACGTGTCGATGATCCTCTACGCGGAGCACTCCTTCAACGCGTCGACGTTCACCGCCCGGGTCATCACCTCGACCCTCAGCGACCTGTACTCGGCGGTCACCGGAGCGATCGGCGCGCTCAAGGGCGCCCTGCACGGTGGGGCGAACGAGGCCGTCATGCACGTCTTCGACGAGATCGGGACGGCTGACCAGGCCAGCGCCTGGCTCGACGCGGCGCTCGCCGAGAAGCGCAAAATCATGGGCTTCGGACACCGGGTCTACAAGAACGGCGACTCGCGCGTGCCGACGATGCTCAAGGCGCTCGAGCGGCTCGCCGAGCACTACGGCAAGCCCGAGATCCTCGAGCTGTACACGACGCTCGAAGCGGACATGGTCGCGCGGAAGAACATCAAGCCGAACCTCGACTACCCCTCGGGCCCGGCGTACAACCTGATCGGGTTCGACACGGCCACGTTCACGCCGCTGTTCGTCGCCGCTCGGATCGTCGGGTGGACGGCGCACATCGCCGAGCAGCTCGCGTCGAACGCGCTCATCCGTCCACTGTCCGAGTACGTCGGGCCCGACGAGCGGCACGTGCCGACCGACTGAGGGACGAGTTCTCCACAGATTCGGCGGCAGCCCCCATGGCGATATTCCAGATGAGTAGCCTCGGTCCTCGTGACTGCTCTGATTCGTGCTCCGCGCTCCTTGCTCCTGCGATCCACGCTCTCGGCCCTGGCCGCTGCGACCATCCTGCTCACCGCGGTGGGAGTCCCGGTCCCGGCGTCCGCCGCTCCGCCCGTCGGTTCCATCGCCGACCCCCGGGAGCACGACGACGGACCCCGTGACGCGTTCGGCACCGGGGACGTCCCCGGTGCGCCGGACGCCGTGGCCCCTTCGGCAGGCACCTCGAGGGTGATCGGCAAGCTCGTCCTGCAGAACCGGTCCAGTGGATCCTCGGCGTACGTCGGGCTCTCCGCGCCGGAGTCGGGTCGGAACGTCCAGCGGCTGTACTCGTCCTCGGTGGGCGGAGCAGCGTCGCTCGCGGGAACGTATTCCCTCCCTTCCGTCGGTGCGGCCGGGCCGATCACCGGCGTGGGAGCCTCCTCGACGCTCTGCCTGACGCCCGCCGGCGACGGCTCCCGGGCGTTCGTCGCAGCCCGGACGTGCACCGGTTCCCCGTCGCAGGACTTCGAGTGGCGCTACGTCTCGAACACGTGGGTCGCCGGCTACGCGCTGTACCCGGTGTCGAGTCGGTACTCCCTGGGTGGGACCGACACCGACACCTTCGTCGAGCTCACGATGGACGCGCTCACCGACGTCGTCGTGGAGTCGCAGCTGGCCCCGATCGAGCCGTTCGAACTGCGTACGCCGGCGATCGGCGCCACGGTGGACACGCCGTCCCCCACGTTCAGCGGTATCGGGCAGCCCGGATCGTCCATCTCGATCCGCACCGACGCGCAGGCCCTGCTCGCGAGCACCAGTGTCCCCCTGGACTCGACGTCCTGGTCGGTTCCGTCGATCCAGCTCGAGCCCGGCCGCTACACGGGCACCGCGACCCAGAGCGGGACCGGTTCGGATGTCCAGGTGCGTTTCGACTTCACGGTCCCGTCGCCGCTCGCGCCCGGCGCCTCGATCCCCACGCCGACGCTCGCCCCCGGTCAGTCCGTGGAGGTGGAGGCGACGTTCAACGCCGATGCCGGTGGTCAGCGCATCGACGTCTACCACCCGGCGAACACGCGGATCACTGCGGTCGACCACCCGGCCTTCACACTCGACGCGTTGGGCATCGGGGGTGTCTTGCCGGTCGGCGCGACCACGCTGAGGTTCACGCTGCGGGCGAACGACGACGCTCCCGTCGGCGAGGCCACGGGCGGCAAGGTCACCTACGGTTCCTCCCGCATCACGATCGCCGACTTCACGGCGAACATCGTCAGGGCACCGGACGAGCCGATCGCCCCCTTGGTGGTCGAGTCGCCGAGGCGCGGCGAGACGATCAGTGAGACGACCCCCGTATTCAGTGGGACCGGCGAGCCGGGGTCGCGCATCGAGATCCGTGGCGCGTGGGGCGACGTCCTCGGCTCAGTGGAGCGGGTCGACGCGAGCGGTGCTTGGTCGATCACATGGAACAAGAGCCTTTTGCCGAGCCGGTATGCCGGAGGCACCGTGAAGCAGTTCGTGGACGGGGTACCGACGCACACCTTCGTCTACGACTTCACGATCGTCCAGCCTCGACTCGTCGTCACCTCGCCGAGAGTCGGCGACACCCTCACCGGCACCAGGCCGGTGTTCACCGGTACGGCGAACCCGGGGGCGCGGGTGCAGATCACGGGCGCGTGGGGCACCGACCTCGGCTCCGCGATCGCCGACCCACGGACCGGGGAGTGGACCATCACCTGGCCGCGTGACTATCTCCCGGCGCGGTACTTCGGCGGCACCGTGACCGAGACCGTCGGCGGCAAGGTCATCGCCTCGTCCGGGTACGACTTCACCCTCACCCAGTGAGCTGACCATCGGGCCGCCGGCCCGGTGTCACTGCACCGGGCCGGCGGCTCCTGCCTCCCCCTACCGAGCCTCCGAAGGAGCACCCATGCCCAAGCAACCCACCCTCCTCGCCGCCGCGGGCCTCGCCGTCATCGCCCTCACCGGATGCACCGACGCGGATGCGACGTCGACGACGAGCGCGTCACCGACGGTCGCCGCCGAGTCCACCACCGGTTCCGAGTACACGATCCCCGACGTCACCGATGAGTGCGTCGACGGCACGGCGACCATCGTCGACGACAGCTCGAACGTGACCATCGACGGCGACTGCGAGAACGTCGTCGTGGAGGCCTCCAACAGCATCGTGACCGTGACGGGAGCCGTCGTGAACCTCTCGTTCAACAGCTCCATCACCCTCGTGAACGTCTCGACCGTCGACAACGTCACGTTCGTCGAGGGAGCCAACGGCAACAAGGTCGCGACCTCGTCGGCGCCGGTGGTCACCGACAGTGGGGAGGGCAACACCGTCGCCGCTGACTGACCGTCGGCGATCCGGCCCAGGTGTGTCGGACGCCACACGTCGCCAGGCGTCCCAGGACCCGGGTGTTGTCGAGTCGGGACAACCGTGGTGCACGACGCCGCGCCGGCGGGATACGGTCGCATCCGTGCACCTCATCTTCCGCACCATCGCCATGTTCCTGCAGTCCCGCCGTCGAGCCCGCCGCGGCGAGCGCCTCGACACCTGGGACGTCGGACGGATCCGGTTGAGCGTGCTGCCGACCGACCTCGACGTCCTCGGCCACATGAACAACGGTGTCTACCTGTCGATCTTCGACCTCGGCCGGTTCGACCTCCTGATCCGGAACGGACTCTGGGATCGCTTCAAGCACCTGGGCTGGTACCCGGTGGTGTCGAGTGAGAGCATCACGTTCCGGAAATCGCTGCAGCCCTGGCAGCGCTTCACCGTCGAGACCCGCGTGACGGGCTATGACGACAAGGGCGTGTTCATCGAACACCGGGTGGTCGTGGGCGGGGAGATCTACACGCAAGCCCTCGTCCGAGGTCGGTTCCTCAAGCGCTCGGGCGGCGTGGTGGCGCTCTCGGAACTCATCGAGCTCACCGGCCCGGCTCCAACCGACCTCCCTGCATGGCAGGCGCAGTGGGCGAGGGATGTGGCCCTGCCGCCCACGAAGGCGTCGGCACCGAGCGACTGGTGAACCGGAAGAGTCGGTCGACATACTGGATTAAGCAACTGGAATACTTGTAGGCTGACCGCGTTCGTTCGCGAACGCTCCGCCGGTGCGTCCGGACGGCCCTCCCTCGGGTCGTCTCGGGCGCACCCTTGCGAAAGGTCGCCCATGAAACTCCCCATCCCCATCGCCATCGTCAGTCTGCTCGGCATGACGGTGAGTCTGCTCACCGGTCCGGCCGCCCGGGCCACCGAGCCGGCGCCTGACACGACCCCGGCGGTGTCCTCGGTCGAGGGCAGGTTCGTCGGCCAGGCGTTCCCCTCCGGCTCGGACGCCTTCTTCGCGGTCGGTGGCTCGACGGACGTCCTGAACCCGGCCAGGGTGACGCTGCACGCCACGCTCGACCAGGCGCTCGCCGCATCCGGCCGCTGGACGTTCCCGTCGGTGGACGCGTCCGGTCCGGTCATGACCACGGTCGGAGGCGTCACGAGGTGCCTCCAGCCTGATCCGTCGCAGGCCTACAAGTACGTGTACCCGGCGGTCTGCACCGGCTCGACCGCGCAGCAATGGGGCTGGGAGGTCTTCGCGAACGACCGTGTCAGCGGATACGGCCTCGTCTCGAACGGCGGAGCAGGTGGCTTCCTCCGTCAGTTCGACGGCAGGCTGGCCGTGGGCGGGTTCGGCTCGGTCGTGGACGCCGACCGGGTCACCCCGGAGGGACTCGATCCCGTCCCCGTCGCCATCCCGGTCACCCTCGAAGCGCCGACGCCCGGGTCCGTCGTCCGGGAGCCACGTCCCGTGTTCAGCGGGCGAGGCACGCCCGATGCGGTCGTCGAGGTCCTCGACTCGTCCGGCGGACCACTCGCCACGGCGACCGTCACCGCAGAGGGCACCTGGTCTGCCGTTCCGACCCGCGATCTCGCGCCCGGAGCGCAGTCCGGCACCGTTCGTCAACGCTCTGACGACTCGACCGCGAACTGGTCGCTGACCTACCGCGTCGTCACAGCGGTGACGGTCCGAACGCCCGCACTCGACGCCACGGTGGACGATCCGCGTCCGGTGTTCTCCGGTCTCGGAGAACCGGGCGCGCGGGTGACCGTCCTCGATGACACGACGGGTGTGACGCTGGTCGACGTCGAGGTGGACGGAAGCGGCGCCTGGAGTCAGCAGTCACTCCGGACGCTCGAGCCGCGCGCGTACACCGCGACCGCGACGCAGGTCTTCGGGGAACAGCGCACCACGGCACCGCTCCGGTTCACCTATCGGGAGCCCATGCCCGAGCCGGGCCCGGTCGAGGACGTCACCCTGCTCTCGCCCGCCATCGGGGAGACCATCGAGACCGCAGACCCGGTGTTCAGCGGTCGTGGAGAGCCGGGCGCGACCATCCGGGTGATCGGTGCCTGGGGTACGGAGATCGCTGCAGCCGAGGTCGGAGACGACCATCGCTGGGCGGCGCCGATCAACAAGAGCCTGACCCCCGGTCGGTACAGCGGCGGCTCCGTGCGCCAGGAGATCGACGGGGTGGAGCAGTCTCGCGCGCCGTACGACTTCACCGTGGCCGCCCGCGCGGTCGTCGCACCGCTTGTCGTGGAGTCGCCCGCGAGCGGTGGCGTCATCTCCTCGTCGGTGCCCGTGTTCAGCGGCACGGCACAGCCCGGTGCGAGGCTCGAGATCTGGAGCGCATGGGGCGATCTCGTCGGCACCACCGAGGCCGTCGCTGCGAGTGGACGCTGGACGATCAGCTGGAACAAGTCGCTGCTCCCCGCCCGGTACGCGGGTGGCACCGTCCGACAGATCATCGGCGGCGTCGAGACGCACCGCTCCGTCTACGACTTCACCGTCGCATCCGTCCTCAGGGTGACGTCGCCGAGGATCGGCGACACCCTCACCGGTACGCGGCCCGTGTTCACCGGCACGGCGACACCGCTGGCCGACATCGAGATCATCGGAGCCTGGGGCACCCGACTCGGGACGACGAAGGCCGACTCCTCGGGCTCGTGGACCGTCGAATGGAGTCGGGACTACCTCCCGGGCCGCTACCAGGGCGGACGCGTCGAGCAACGCGTGAACGGAACGTTCATCGATCAGGCCGGGTATGACTTCCGCTTGGTGCGATAGCGGATCGGCGGCGGTCGGGGCGTCCTCACGATCCTCAGCCGCCGTCGGCGTCGCCGGATGTCGGTGGTCACCACGTAGGGTGACCACCATGTCCGCCTCTGCATCGTTCGCCGCTCCATCACTGTCCTCCGTCGAGGCCGCGCTGCAGCCGACCGGATCGGTGTCGCGCGAGGCGGAGCCGATGCGGACGGTGTACCGCCCGAGCGGTCCACTCGACGTCCATGGCACCCTGCGGCTGATCGCCCGGGGAGGCGACGGACCCTGCTACCGCCGTACGCCTGGCGGGGTCTGGCTGACGGCGCGGACACCGCACGGTGGCGCGACGCTGTACGTCTCGACGGTCCGCGACGGCAGGGTCGAGGCGACCGCCTGGGGCCCGGGAGCCGAGTGGATGATCGCCGGCGTGCCTGAGCTGCTGGGGCGCGACGACGACTGGTCGGAGCTCGACGTGAGCCGGAGCCCGCTCCTCACCGAGGTGTCCCGACGGAACCCGGGGTTGCGGTTGAGCCGCAACCGGCTCGTGTTCGAGATGCTCGTGCCGTCGATCCTCGAGCAGAAGGTGACCGCACTCGAAGCGTGGCGTGCGTGGCGCCTGCTCGTGCGGCGACACGGTGACCCGGCACCAGGGCCGGCACCCGAGGGCATGGTCGTCGCGCCGTCCGCCGAGACCTGGCGGATGGTTCCGAGCTGGGAGTGGCACACGGCGGGTGTCGGGCCGCAACGGTCGGAGACGGTCGTGCGGTCGTCGCGACTCGCCGCCGCGATCGAGCGGACGATCGACGAGCACCCCGATGACGCGTCACGGCGCCTCCAGAGCCTGCCAGGCATCGGCGCATGGACGGCCGCCGAGGTGACGCTCCGAGCGCACGGCGACCCCGACGCCGTGAGTGTCGGCGACTACCACCTCGCAGCCTCGGTGGGTCAGGCGCTCACCGGCTCACCCGTGGACGACGACGGCATGCTCGAGCTGCTCGCACCCTGGGCTGGTCACCGGCAGCGGGTGCTGCGGCTCATCGGCCGGAGCGGCATCCACAAGCCGCGTCGCGGCCCGAAGATCACCATCCAGGACCACCGCCACCACTGAGCGCGGCAGCGCGTTCTCCGGCGTGCGGGTCAGGCGTCCAGGACGGCCATCGCAGCGTTGTGCCCGCCGAGTCCGCTGACCGCGCCACCACGTCGGGCCCCGGCGCCGCAGAGGAGGACGCGCGGGTGCGCCGTCGCGACGCCCCACCGCTCGGCCGCCGTCGTCCGCGGGGCGTCGTCCTCCAGGAACGGCCACGACAGCGGGCCGTGGAAGATGTTCCCGCCCGGCATCGCCAGGGAGCGCTCGAGGTCGAGCGTCGTCCGCGTCTCGATACAGGGCCGCCCCTCGGCGTCGCGCAGCAGCAGGTCCTCGATCGGCTCCGCGATCACCGAGTCCAACGATCGCAGCACCGCGGCCTGCAGTGCGTCACGGAAGGCGTCGTGGCCGCCGGGGACCGCGTCCGCCGCGACCGCGAGCCGGTGCGGCACATGGAGGCCGAACACGGTGAGCGTCTGCGCCCCTGAGGCCTGCAGCTCCGGCGAGAGGATGCTCGGGTCGCTCAGGGTGTGGCAGTAGATCTCGCACGGCAGCGGGTCGGGGATCCGGCCGGCCTCCGCCTCGAGGTACGCGTGCTCCAGCTGGGCCCAGCCCTCGTTGATGTGGAAGGTGCCGCCGAACGCCGCCGCCGGATCGACGGCCGGGTCGAGGAGCTTCGGGAGTCTCCGCAGCAACAGGTTCACCTTCACCTGAGCGCCCTCGGGATGCGGGACACCGTCCTCCGGCGCTGGCACCGTGGGAAGGATCGCTTCGGTACCACTCCACTGCACCGGCGTCCCCCGCGCTGCCGACCACGCGGCGAATGCGGCCGCGGCCGCCCGCTGCTCCGCCGCCGGGTCGAGGAGGCGCTCCAGCACCGCCGGGGCAGCGCCCGACAGGATCCACTCGCCGCGGACGACGACCCCGGGGCGGGGCCGGAACCGGTCGAGCGTCGGCATCGGTTCGGTCGCCTCGAGCTCCGCTTCCGCGGCGAGGTCCACGTAGGCGACGAGCCCGTGCTCCGGCTGGATGGAGGTCACCTCGGCGAGCGTCCGGATCTCGGCGCCGGCCTCCTCGGCCGCGCGGCGCAGCGCGTCCGTGACCGCGCCCATGCCGCCGACCGGGACGTCCCAGTCGCCCGTCCCGCCGCCGATCAGGTGGTAGAGGAAGCAGATGTTCTGCTGCAAGGTCTGGTCGCCGGCGCGGGCGAAGGTGCCGATGAGCGCATCGGTGAAGACGACACCTCGGACGAGGTCGGAACGCGCGGCGTCCTCGATGGCCCGGCCGATCGGCTCGTCGAACACCGCCGACCAGATCGACGCGACCTCAGCGGCCGGCACCCCGAGGTCCGCGGCGGCGGCGATCGCCGCGTCACGCGCATCGGAACGGCTGCGGAGCGGCTCGAGCACCGTCGGCCAGAGCACCGAGGCCAGGTGGCCGATACGACGGTGCAGTTCGGCGATGCCCGCGGCGTCCTCCGGATGCCCGATGGACGCGAACGACGCGACGGTGGCGTCGTCGTCACGGTTGTCGATCAGGAGACCCGTACCGGGGTTCGCGGGGTCGGGCGTGTACGAGGAGAAGCGGCGCCGGACGAGCCGGACGTCGAGCCCGAGGTCGTCGATGATCCTCTGGGGCAGCAGGCTGACGAGGTACGAGTACCGGGACAGACGTGCGTCCACGCCGGGGAACGGACGTTCCGAGACGGCTGCTCCACCCGTATGGTCGAGGCGTTCGAGGAGCAGGACGCGCTTGCCCGCGCGTGCGAGGTAGGCGGCGGCGGTGAGGCCGTTGTGCCCGCCGCCGACGATGACGGCGTCGTACTGCTCGACGGAATGCATGACCACACCCTATTCGCAGCCGCACTTCGACAGGCTCAGTGACCGGGGGAGGGCGCTCGGCGACCGGGCTCCTCAGCCGCCAGGCGTGTACTCGCGAGCCTCAGCTGGGATCGCCGGATCGGAGCATAGGCTGAGCAGCATGGCGAACGTTGCGAACGAGGGTCCCACCGAAGCGGTCGGACTCGCGGATCGTGCGATCGCCCTCGCGTCGAGGTGGGTCGACGAAGGGGCGGAAGCTCCGACCGATCCCGCCGCCGAGCGGCTCGCCGGCGTGCTGCGCGACCCCAACGGTCTCGAATTCACCGTCGGGTTCGTCGACGGCGTCATGCGCCCGGAGGACCCGCTCGTCGCCGGCAACGCCCTCGCCGCCCTCGCGGGTCGGACGCCGCGGTTCCTGCCCTGGTACGAGCAGGCCGCCGTCCGCACGGGTGGTCTGGTCGGTCCGGTCCTGCCCTGGGTCGTCGTACCCGCCGCGCGACGCGTCCTCCGGGGCATGGTCGGCCACCTCATCGTCGACAGCCGTCCTCGCGAGCTCGGCAACGCGATCGCGAAGCTGCGCGCCGACGGTTCACGGCTCAATCTGAACCTCCTCGGGGAGGCCGTCCTCGGCGAGGGCGAGGCGGCGAGACGGCTCGCCGGCACCCGCGAGCTCCTGCAGCGCCCCGACGTCGACTACGTGTCCATCAAGGTCTCGTCGATCGCCAGTCAGCTGTCCATGTGGTCGTTCGAGCAGGTCGTCGACCGCATCGTCCGTCGCCTCGTGCCGCTCTACGAGGAGGGGCTCGCGACCGGCACCTTCATCAACCTCGACATGGAGGAGTACCGCGACCTCGACCTCACCATCGCGGTCTTCACCCGACTCCTCGACCAGCCGCAGCTGCTGCACTACCAGGCCGGCATCGTCATCCAGGCCTATCTGCCCGACGCCCTCGAGGCGATGATGCAGCTCACCGCCTGGTCGAAGCAGCGCGTGGCCGCCGGTGGCGCGCCCATCAAGGTGCGGCTCGTGAAGGGCGCGAACCTCGCGATGGAGCGGGTCGACGCGGCGATCCACGGCTGGCCGCTCGCGACGACCGGATCGAAGCGCGAGACCGACACCAACTACAAGCGCGTGCTCGACTGGGCGCTCACGCCGGCGCACACGGACGTCGTGCGGGTCGGGGTCGCCGGGCACAACCTCTTCGACATCGCCTACGCGTGGCTCCTCGCGGGCGACCGCGGTGTACGTGAGCGGGTGGACTTCGAGATGCTGCTGGGGATGGCGACCGGTCAGGTCGAGGCCATCAAGCGGGACGTCGGGGCGGTGCTGCTGTACACGCCCGTCGTGAACCCGAAGGAGTTCGACGTCGCGATCTCCTACCTGGTCCGCCGTCTGGAGGAGAACGCCAGCGAGGAGAACTTCATGTCGGCGGTGTTCGAGCTCGCCGAGAAGCCGACCCTGTTCGCACGCGAGCGACGTCGGTTCCTCGCCTCGGTCGACGCCCTCGGAGAGACCGCCGGGCAGGTGCCTACCCCCAACCGGACGCAGGACCGCGCCGCGGAGGCCCCGGAGGCACCGCTGTCCGACAACGACGGGGACGACCGCTTCCGCGATCCTGCGCAGGCGCCCGACGCCGGACTCACGCAGCAGGTCCTCGGGCTGGAACGCGGATCGAGCGGCGGCGAGGACCGCTTCCACGCCGACCCCTCCTCCGCGTACGTCGAGACGGCGGTCTTCGCCCGCTCGGAGCGTGGTGGTGTCGTCGACGGCGCCCCGGGCTTCGAGAACACCGCAGACACCGACCCCTCGCTCGCGGCGAACCGGGCGTGGGGAGCGTCGATCCTGGCGCGCGTCCCGCAGTCGACCCTCGGTGGCTCCGCGGTCGCGGCCGCAGCCATCGACGACCCACGTGTCCTCGAACGCACGATCACGATGGTCCGCACCGCCGGTGAGCGATGGGGAGCCCGCCCCGCCGCCGAACGGGCCGCCATCCTGCACGCTGCAGCTCGGGTCCTCGCCTCCCGTCGGGCGGACCTCATCGAGGTCATGGCGAGCGAGACCGGCAAGACGATCGCCGAGGCCGATCCCGAGGTGAGCGAGGCCGTCGACTTCGCGCACTACTACGCGGCCAACGCACCCCTGCTCGAGAGCGTGCACGGCGCGCGCTTCGTCCCCTCCGCGCTCACGGTCGTGACGCCGCCCTGGAACTTCCCCGTCGCCATTCCGGCCGGAGGCGTCCTCGCGGCCCTCGCCGCCGGCAGTGGCGTGATCATCAAGCCAGCTCCACAGGCGAAGCGGTGCGCGGCCGTGGTCGTCGAGGCGCTCTGGGACGCCGGGGTGCCGCGCGACCTCCTCGTGCTCGCCGATGTGGCGGAGGGTGAACTCGGTCGTCGGCTCGTCTCCCACCCGGCCGTCGACCGGGTGATCCTGACCGGCTCCTTCGAGACGGCGCAGCTGTTCCGTGGGTGGCGTGCCGACCTGCCGCTGCTGGCGGAGACGAGCGGGAAGAACGCGATCATCGTCACGCCGAGCGCCGACCTCGACCTCGCCGTCGCCGACATCGTGAAGAGCGCCTTCGGGCACGCCGGGCAGAAGTGCTCGGCCGCGTCGCTCGTGATCCTCGTCGGCTCAGTGGCACGATCCGACCGCTTCCTGCGGCAGCTCGAGGACGCCGTCCGCTCGCTCCGGGTCGGCTGGCCGTCCGATGCGCGGACGCAGATGGGCCGATCGTCGAGCCGGCGGGGGAGAAGCTCCTCGCCGGGCTCACCGAGCTGCGCCTCGGCGAGAAGTGGCTCGTCGAGCCGAAGCTGCTCGACGACTCCTCGGTCAACTTCGGCCGGCCGAGCGAGCGCCTCTGGTCGCCGGGGGTCCGCACCGGTGTCCAGCCCGGCTCGCCCTTCCACGTGACCGAGTACTTCGGACCGGTCCTCGGTGTCATGCAGGCCGCGAACCTCACCGAGGCGATCGCCCTGCAGAACGCGACCCCCTACGGACTGACCGCGGGCCTGCACACCCTCGACCCGGTCGATCTCGGGGAATGGCTCGACACCGTCGAGGCGGGCAACCTGTACGTCAACCGGGGCATCACCGGTGCGATCGTGCAGCGCCAGCCCTTCGGCGGGTGGAAGCGTTCGTCGGTCGGGACCGGTACGAAGGCCGGCGGCCCCAACTACCTGTTCGGGCTCGGCGAGTGGCGCCCTGATCCGGGATCGGCGAGCCGCAGTCTGCACCTCCGCGGGCTCGACACCCGCATCGTGAAGCTCATCGAGTCCGCCCAGCCGTCGCTCACCTACGAAGCCTTCGACGTGCTGCGACGGTCGGCGCTCAGTGATGCGATCGCGTGGGGGAACGAGTTCGGCGAGGTGAAGGACGTCTCGCAGCTCGGCGTGGAACGGAACCTGCTGCGCTACCGGCCGGTTCCGGTCGCGGTGCGGGTCGCGTCGGGGGCCGACCTGGGCGACGCGCTGCGGGTCCTCATCGCCGCGGTGCGGTCGCGGTCGCGATTCACCGTCAGCCTCGGTGGGCGGCTGCCGCGCGAGGTGCGCGACTGGCTGTCGGAGCTCAGCATCCCGGTTTCGCTCGAGACCGACGAGCAGTGGCTGACCCGGATGGCGGCACGCGGGTCGATCGACACGGGCGAGCTGGGCCAGGAGCCACCGGTCGCGACCCGGGTGCGGATCGTCGGCCCGCGTCCCGAGACGGTCGCGGAGGCGGAACCCGGAACGGAGGCCTCCGAGCCCGAGCCGCTCGCGAAGCGACTCGCTGAGGTGCTCGGCGGCGATCCCGAGATCGCGATCTGGGGTGGACCGGTCACCCAGGCCGGACGGGTGGAGCTCCTGCCGTTCCTGCGTGAACAGGCGATCTCGATCACCGCGCATCGGTTCGGCAACCCCGATCCGTGGTCCCAGAGCGTCATCTGACCCTGACCCTGAGTCCGTTCCCCCGGTCCCTGAGCCTGTCGAAGGGCGAGCCGCCGTCAGGCGCGGAGCGCGGCCTCCACGAGCGCCACGGCGTCCTCCGGCGAGACGCCGAGGTCCCGGATGCGGTCCGCGTACGCAGCCGCCGCCAGCTGCGCTTGCCGGTCGATCGCGTCGCCGTGCGCTGACACGAAGGTCCCCGCGCGTCCCCGGGTCTCGATGACCCCGTCGGTCTCGAGCAGTCGGTACGCCTTCGCGACGGTGTTCGGTGCGATCCCCAGCTCGTCGGCCAGACCGCGCACCGTCGGGAGCTTCGCGCCGGTCGCCAACCGCCCGTCGCGGACGGCCTCGATCACCTGCGTCCGCAGCTGCTCGAACACACTGGTCCCCGCTTGAATCGTCCACTCCATTCGCCCATCCTGCCCGCGAACGGTCACGAATGGCGACTTCCGACGAGCCGCACTGTGCGTTGGTGACCGTTCGCGGGCCGGGGGAGGGGTCAGTCGATGTGGCGGTGGATGAGGCGGGTGAGGACGATCGCACTGCGGGTGTGGTCGACGTTGGGGGCGATCCGCACCTTCTCCAAGGCGTCCTCGAGGGCTGGGATGTTCCGGGCCCGCATGTGCACGATGGCGTCGGCGCTCCCGGTGACGGTGCCGGCGTCGACGACCTCCGGGACGCCCGACAGGATCCGCAGCAGCTCGTTGGGGGACACGGTGCCGCGGCAGAAGAGTTCGACGTAGGCTTCTGTCTGCATGCCGTCGACCGTGGGGTCGACCTGGATCGTGAACGACTGGATGACCCCGTCGGCGACGAGGCGGTCGACGCGTCGCTTCACCGCTGAGGCCGACAGGCCCACGACCGCGCCGATGTCGCCGTAGCCGGCGCGTGAGTTCTGTCGGAGCAGATCGATGATGCCGCGGTCGAGGTTGTCCATGAGACTCAGTGTAAGCGCAATCATTGCGCGAAAAGCTGCCACTTCGCAGTATTCCTGCGCCAAACTCCGTGAAAACGCTGCGAATCGCATGCAATGATGAACGTGGCGTGCCCCCGGGCCCCTGGACCTCGTCCGCCGACCCTCGCTCGTTTGGAGGCCGACGTGTCGTCGACGCTCAACCACCCCACCCCCACCACGCAGGACGCCACGACCGGCACCCGCGTCGCGAACCGTCGCCGGTACCTCATGTGCCGGCCGGACCGCTTCACGGTCAGCTACCGGATCAACCCCTGGATGAACCCGGACGACCCGACCGACACCTCGCTCGCGGTGTCGCAGTGGGAGCAGCTGCACCAGGCCTACCTCGATCTCGGCCACCGGATCGACCTCATCGACCCGCTCGACGGCCTGCCGGACATGGTGTTCGCGGCGAACGGCGGCTTCACGCTCGACGGCACCGCCTACGGGGCGAAGTTCACCTACCAGGAGCGCATCCCCGAGGGGCCGGCCTACATGGACTGGTTCGAGGCGAACGGCTTCCGCGTCGAGCGCCCCGAGTTCGTGAACGAGGGCGAGGGCGACATCATGCTCGTCGGCGACACCATCCTCGCCGGGACCGGCTTCCGCACCGATCCCCGCAGCCACGACGAGGTGCGGCGCATCTTCGACCGCGAGGTCGTGACCCTCAACCTCGTGAACCCGAGCTTCTACCACCTCGACACCGCGATCGCTGTACTCGACCCGGTGGCTCCCGCCGACGGCTCGCCCGCGAACATCGCCTACCTGCCGACCGCGTTCGACGAGGCGAGCAACCGCATCCTCGAGCAGCGCTACCCCGACGCGATCCACGTGAGCACCGAGGATGCAGCCGTCCTGGGCCTCAACTCGATCTCGAACGGTCGTGAGGTCGTCATCGCCGCCCGGGCCGTCGGGTTCGAGCGTCAACTGCGCGAGCGCGGCTACACGCCGATCGGCGTCGACCTGTCCGAGCTGCTCCTCGGCGGCGGCGGCGTGAAGTGCTGCACGCTGGAGCTGCGCGGCTAGCCCTTCGACAAGCTCAGGGACCGGACCGGAGCGGTCTCAGGGGCCGGGGTCGATGTCGAGGGGTTGCGGGTGCCGGTGGCGCGGCGTATACCTGCACTGACCGCTTGAACCTGAGGAAGGGCACCCATGGACGCCGGAGAACGACGTGACCACGACCGCGCCGACGCAGGACGCTCCGGCACCCTGAGTGATGCGACGGGGTTCTGGGTCGTGATCGCCTTCGCCCTGTTCGCCGGCGGCATGTGGGCGTTCGGCGAGGCGTTCCGCGCGGACGTCCTGCAGGCCGTCTGGTTCATGGGTGGCATCCTCATGATCGCGCTCGCGATCTTCATCCCGGCGCATTTCGCCAGCAACAACTGATCCCCAGCCGGACGTTCGCCGACCGTTTCCTGAGCGTCCGGACGTCCGGTCGGAGGCCGCCGATACGGTCCTGTTCAGCGCGCTACGCTGGCTGAGCAGACACGAGGACGGCACATGGATTCCACGGTGGTCATCATCCCCACCTACAACGAACGCGAGAACCTGGAGAGGATCGTCGCGCGCGTCCGTACCGCTGCACCATCCGTCGAGGTGCTCGTGGTCGACGACAACTCACCCGACGGCACCGGAGCGATCGCCGACCGTCTCGCCGCCGAGGACGACGCGGTGCACGTGCTGCACCGCACCGGCAAGGAAGGGCTCGGCGCCGCCTACAAGGCCGGTTTCGCCTGGGCGATCGGCCGCGGATTCGGCAACGTGGTCGAGATGGACGCCGACGGATCCCATGCCCCCGAGCAGTTGCCGGCACTTCTCGCGGCCACCGCGGAGGCGGACGTCGTCCTCGGGTCGCGCTGGGTCCCGGGCGGCACCGTCGTCAACTGGCCCAAGCATCGCGAGGCCATCTCGCGGGTCGGCAGTGCCTACGCCCGGTTCGCGCTCCGGCTGCCCGCGCGGGACGTGACCGGCGGCTACCGCGTGTTCAGTGCTGACGCACTGCGGCGGCTGATGCTCGACGAGGTCCACAGCCACGGCTACGGCTTCCAGGTCGACATGCTCTGGCACGCGAACCGCGCCGGTCTGCGGATCGTCGAAGTGCCGATCACCTTCACCGAGCGGACGCTCGGGGCGTCCAAGATGACGAGCGGCATCGTCGTCGAAGCCATGCTCCGCGTCACCTGGTGGGGCGTCTGCGAACTGACGGACCGCATCATCGGGCGTCGTCCTGCAGCGTCACGGGCGGCCGCCGGCTCCTGAGTCGCGATGGCGCCCGTCGGCGGGTTCGTCGTCAGCTGCGGCGCGGCCCTGACGAGATGACCGGGGCAGAGCCGATAAGGTCCTCGTCGTCGACCGCATCCACGAGGTATGCGGCGACGTCGCAGCGAGGGATGCGGAGCGAGCTCGGCCAGCTCCCCGGTGGTGAGGACACGACCGGGCGTCGGGCGTCACTGGCGGAGAGCACGGTCGGGTGCACGATGGTCCAGTCGAGTTCCGAGCGGCGGAGGAACGCGTCCGCCTGCTCGTGATCGGCGTAGACGGTGCCGAGTCGGAGGAAGTGCGTCGCCCACCGCAGGCCGGCGGGGACGCTCCGGACCGACTCGCCGGCTCCGAGTGCGGAGAGGAGGACGATTCGACGCAGGCCACGCGAGCGCATTGCATCCGTCACGACCCGCACGGCGTTCGAGATGAGGTCGGGAGGACTCACCTGGCGCGCCCACGGCCAGTCGGACGAGCCGATGTTACTGAGGGCGATGATCACGGCCTGCGCGCCACGCATGGCCTCCTCGACGTCCTCACTCCGCAGTGGAGACCCCTGGACGACCGTCAGGCGGTCGCCGGGGACGACGGCGGCGGGGTCGCGGACGAGCGCGGTGACCGAGTGGCCGCGGCGCAGTGCCTCGCCGATGATGAGCCGCCCGGTGCGGCCGCTCCCACCGATCACGAGGAGGTGTGCCACCGTCGCCTCCCGATCGTCGAACACCGGCCCGACGGCGCAGGTGCTGCGACCGTCCGGACGGATCCATCGTCCCCGACGGAGCGACGGAGGGCATCGGGGACAACCCGGGGAGGGCGGTGTGATGGTGTGAGCGCGCGAGTCCGGCCCGAGCGACCGGCGCTGGCCGATTTCCGCGACCGGTTGTCGGTGCGGTCCCGTGACCGCTATCCTCACCAACAACTGTCGCGAAGTCGCCGCAGAACTGATCCTCGCTCAGGCGATCGGTCGGTGCGGTCCGGACTCCTCGACGATCTCGGTGGGGGGAGTGGCTCGAGCGATGGGGTGGCGTATGCCCGTGATTCAGAAGGTCGTCGCCGCGGTGATCGCGGTTGCGGCGATGACCATGTCGGTCGGCCTGCCGCAAGCGGCGTCGGCGGCCGCGCCGGAGTATCAGGCGAGCCGCGTCCTGACACTCGACGCTCGACCGTACGGGGTCGCCGTCGATCCGAACCGTGGGCTCGTCTACGTGTCGGGCCGGACGTCGAACGTCGTCTGGGTCTACGACGCCGACACGCTGGAGCGGGTGACGACGGTCGCCGTTCCGAACCTGCCATCACAGATCGCGGTCGACCCGGCGAGCGGCTACGTCTACGTGTCGCAGTACACCGGCAACCTGCTGCAGGGGTCCCTCGCGGTCATCGATCCCGTGTCCGCGTCGGTCGTGGCCAGCGTGCCCGTCGGAAACGCGCCGACGGGCGTCAGCCTGAACCTCTCGACGAAGCAGATCTACGTGGTGAACTCCGCCTCGGCCTACCTCTCGGTGCTCGACGCTTCGGATCCGGCGGCTCCGGTCCCGGTCACCACCTGGTCGGCTGTGACCGGGATGCAGGAGGTCACCGTCGACGCCGCAGGAACCACCGCGTACGCCGTCGCGCCGAACAACGACCAGGTGCTCGTGTTCGACACCGCGGACGGGACGCTGCGGACGAGCTGGTCGACGAACCGCGTGCCGCAGAGCCTCCTCCTCTCCTCGGACGAGACGAGCGCCTTCGTCACGGCGCAGCTCGGCCCGACGGCGACCGTCCACGACACCTCGACCGGGGCGGTGTCCGGGTCCATCGACGTCACGAACACCTACTTCACCTCCGCCGACCGTGCGCTCGAGTCGGCCTTCCTCACGTCCCCGCAGTCGAACGGCGGAACGGTCGTGGTGGTCGATGCGGCCACCGGCGCCCGTGTCCAGGACGTGCCCGCGATCGGCGCGTTCCAGATCGCGACCGACCCGACCCGCCATCGGACCTTCGTGACGAGCATCCGGAGCAACAACCTGACGGTGATCGATCCCATCGCCACGGCACCGTCCATCGTCTCCGACCCGGTCGATCAGCGCGTGGCTGCCGGCGGTGATGCGACCTTCGAGGCCCAGGCCTCGAGCGTCGAGGCGACCACCGTGGTCTGGCAGGTCAGTACCGACGGGGGCGCGACCTGGAGTGATCTCGCCGACGAGACCGCACCGTCGCTGACGATCGAGGCGGCGACGGTCGATCAGTCGGGCCAGCGATACCGTGCGGTCTTCACGAACTCGGTCGGGTCGACGCCGACTGCGGCAGCGACCCTGACGGTGGATCCACCGGCACCGACGATCGCACTGGATCCCTTGGCCGATCGGAGCGACCGGTCGGGAGATGCGGTCTCCGTCGCCGCGAACGCGACGACGTCGGACGGCTCAGCCGTCACCTATTCGGCGGTGGGATTGCCCGGCGGCATCGGTCTGGACCCGTCGACGGGCCTGCTGCAGGGGATCCCGACCACCGTCGGTGTCTTCGCCGTGACCGTCTCGGCGACCGCAGGCGAACTGGTCGCCTCCACGACGTTCACCTGGACGATCACCGCTGCGACGGTGGTCGTTCCGCCTCCGACCCCGATCGATCGGTCGTCCGAGGAAGGGGCGCTTGTCCGGACGGGGGCCGACTCCGGGCCGTTCGCGCTGGCGGCGATCCTGATCCTCGCCGGGCTCGGGTCCTCCGCGATTGCGATCGCGATCTCGTGCGCGCGGAGGAGGGTGGGGTAGGGGCGGAGCCCCAGGCACCGACGCGCACGCAGCGCATCCGACGGAACGCGCGGCCCTGAGGGGTCGCGCGTTCCGTCGTTGTGTCGGCTTGCGCTCTTGTGACCGCTTGTATATCACTCATTCGTCGGCTAGTATTTCACGTGTAGAATTAGACATTCGGAAACCGACCGGAGATCTCCCCATGAAACCAGCCGTCCTCGCCGCCGTGACCCTTGCGCTCGCCGGCACCCTCGTCGCCTGTACGTCCGCACCGATCGCCAGCGTGGCCGAACCTGCCGTGACCCAGTGCACCGGCCGTGATGTCACCATCGGCTCGGACGGCGCGAACGTGCGCCTCATCGGCGACTGCGGTGCCGTGACGGTGCGAGCCGACGCCGTCACGCTGCATGCGGACTCGGCGACCTCGCTCACGGTCGACGGCGACGACAACACGATCAGCATCGACTTCGTCGAGCGTGTCGACGTCGTCGGATCCGGCAACGACCTCGCCTGGCTCGACGGCGCCGAGCTCGCCGAGGACGCCTTCCCCGGCAACACCCTGGCGCCGGCTCAGTGACCACCCTCCCCGACATCCCGTCCCCGTGCGGCCGCCCGGCCGCAATCGTTCTCTCGAAGGAAACAGCATGAAACCCCCTCGCTGGCGTTCGCGCCTGCAACTCATGGCCGGCACCCTGGCCATCACGACCGCGCTCGGTGGTGTGCTCTCGGCGCCGGCTGCGGCGACCACCGACCTCCAAGCCGTCGGCTCGTTCACCGAGTTCAAGCTCTCGATCACGGACGACGGCATCGTCGGCACGCTCGACCCGGCTGCCGACAACGGACTCATCGCGACCGGCTCCTCGGCGATGTTCGCCTGGTCGCTCGGAAGCGACGGACTCACCGACGGTGTCGCCTCGCAGACCCTGCCCGAGGGGTGGGTCTGGGACGAATCGTCCCTCATCAAGTTGAACAACGACTCTCCGACGTTCACCTCCCGCTACGTGCTCGAGGACGGTGGGCGCACGCTCCGTGCGACGATGTCGATCCCCTCGGGGTCGCTCGTGACGGTCGACGGTCTCACCGCGACGATGAACGGATTCACGACGGCCCCCGGCACGGTGTACGACGCGACGGTCGTCTACGAGGACGGCACGGGCGCTCGAGAGGCGTCCGGCGGGACGCTCACGACCGTGGGTGAGTACCGCTCGGACCTCACGCCGGTCGGTGGCCAGTCCAACGCGCTCGGCCAGTACGACTTCGGGAACGGTCTGGAGGACGCGATTCCACTGTCCATCGGCGTACAGCTGACCTCGTTGCTCGAAGCCGGACAGCGCCGGCCCATGGAGATCGACCTCCCGATCGACGTCACCCTGACGTACGACGGTCCCACCGCCGGTGGCGTCGAACTCGAGAGCGACCTTGCGGAAATCGTCTCCGTCGACGGCAAGGAGATCACCCTACGGATCACCTCCCTCCCGATCAGCGACGTGGCTCCCACCCGCCTGGCCATCCGGCCGACCCTCTGGTACCCGAAGGACGACGTCCCTGAGAAGGCGGCCGATGCCATCGTGATCCCCTACACCCTGACGGGTCCCGATTGGACCACCAACGGTGGCTCGACCATCGTCGGTGCGATCGGTGGTCAGTCCTCAGCGCGTCTGACGCAGAACCTGAAGGACGACGAAGAGGGCGGCTGGGTCCTCGCTCCGCCGACGGCGGGCATCTCCGCAGCACGCTACATCTCCGGAACGCCGAGCTATCCGCCGCTCAACGCGTCCCGCTGGACGAGCGTGAGCAACAGTCTGGTGTCGCCGGACGCCGAGCTCTTCTCCGAGGGGACGGTCACCCCGCCGACCCGCGCGGAGTCCGGCCAGACCCGCAGCCAGGGGCTGACGAACCTGGTCACCCACCAGTTCTGGAATCCCGAGGAGGCTCAGTTCGTCCTCGACACCCCGGCCGTGGCTTTCGGTGTCGTCCGCGACAGCACCCTCCAGCAGCAGCCGGCCGACCGGTTCCTCGTCCAGTACACGAACGGAACCGATCAGCAGGACCCCGAGAGCAACGCCTGGTTCGACACGCCGCAGGAGGCCGGGGGCCCCACGGCGATCACCGGAGTGCGCGTGCAGTACCTCGGAGAGAGTTGGCAGAAGGACGTGATCGGGCGCGTTGCCGACTTCAAGCTGTCCGTCCGTGTCCCGTTGGAGGCGCGTGCGCCGGTCGGATCCTGCATCACGATCAATCACACCTGGACGGCGGACGAGACCGGTGCCCGCGGACAGCGGACGAGCACCTGCGTCGAGCTGTTCACCACGAACCATTCGCTGGCAGCGGGTTCGGCGTCGGTCGTCGGTGGCAACTCCGTCGACCAGATCGCGCAGACCAGCCTGGTTCGACCGGCCGGCGCACGCCTCGACGCTGCGCCCATCACCTTCGACGCGGTCCGCACCGAGGTGCGACTCGACTCCGCGGTGACGGCTTTCGACGTGTCGCGTCTCGACCCGGCGTGGCGAGTCGTCGGCGTGCGCGAGGCCGACCTCGGCCCCGATGGCCTCCCCGGCACCCGCGACGACCGCGCCCCCGCGTACGTCACGCTCGAAAGCACGGCCCCGGTCGTGCTCGATGCATCGTCCACGTCGCTCAAGCCCGTTCGCATCGGCACGACGGTGTCGGTCCAGCGGCCGGTCAAGCCGAATGCTTGGACCGGCGGGACCAACGGCACGCTGTCCACCTTGAGCACCCTCTCCGGCATCGGCGACACGGCGCTCCAGGCGTCCTCGCGTGTCAACGTCGTGCAGGTGGACACCCTCTCGCTGAGCGGCGCCGCTGGGAAGCCGCAGATCGAGTCCGACGACACGTCGATCGACTTCACGACCTATTGGTACAACTTCACCCGGAGCAACTACGAGGGCAACGTCGTGTTCCTCGACGTCCTGCCGTACAACGGCGACGCCCGCGGCTCCAGCTTCTCGGGGACCGCCACGCTCCAGAGCCTTCGCCTGTTGGGCGTCGAGCCGGCGACGGTGCAGGTCACGACCGCCGATCCTCGCCTCATCGGCGATGCGCCCGGCGACGAGGTCGAGTGGGTCGATCTCGCCGAGGACGCCGATCTCTCGTCCGTCACCGCTGTGCGTGTCGTCTACGTCGGGTTCAACTCCACGGCCGCGGGTGGCCTCCGTCTCGACCTCTCGGTGGAGGGGCAGGAGGCGGGAGACGTCTACCAGAACAGCGCCGACGCCTACTTCGGATCGAACTCGGTCCGTCTCCGGACGCCGAACCAGACGTCCGAGGTCGTCGGCTCCACGGTCGGCGGTGTCGTCTTCGACGACCGGAACGGCGACGGCGTGCAGCAGGCCGACGAGCCCGGCCTGGCCGACGTGAGGCTCGACCTCCGTCCGGCCGGCGGCGATGCGATCGAGCAGAGCTCGACCGCATCGGACGGGACGTTCTCGATCGACGGGCTCGTCTCCAGCCAGGAGTACGAGGTGGTCGTCGACGGCACGACGCTCCCGGCGTCACACCTGCAGACCGCCGGTTGGCAGGATCGCCGAGACGACGTCGCCGGTCCGTTCACGGTCCCGATGGGAAGTGGTCGCGACGACCTCGTGTTCGGGTACCAGACCGTCGACTCGAGCATCGTGCTCGACAAGCGTGCGACGTTGCCCGAGGGGGATCTCGAGGTCGGCTCGGTCATCGACTACACCTTCGTCGCCACGAACAGCGGGCAAGGAACCCTCAGTGACGTCCAGTTGGACGACGACCTCCGGGGCCTGAGCGAACTCGCCTTCGACTGGCCCGCCGAATCCGGTGTGCTGGCTGCCGGGGCGACCGTGCAGGCGACGGCGAGCTACACCGTGACGCAGTCCGACATCGACCGTGGTCGCCTGACCAACGATGCGACCGTCGCCGGGACCGACGCGCTCGGAAGCGCTGTCAGCGATGACGACAGCATCACCGTCGATCTCGTCACGGGGGCTGCGGTGAAGGTGTCGATCGTGGGCAGCGTGCGCGACGAGGTCGCGGCCGGTGCCGCGGTGGACTGGACCGTCACCGTCGAGAACGCCGGCTTGCCGACGCTGCGTGATGTCGAGGTTCGCGATGGCGAACAGTCGATCGGCAGCTGGGACACCCTCGCGCCCGCGGCGATCGAGATCACCACGTTCGAGACTTCCCTGACCCAGTCCGACATCGATGCCGGCCTGGTATCCCGATCGGTGGAGGTGGAAGGGTTCCACGCTGCGGACGGTTCGTCGGTGACCGATGAGGACACTGCGGAGGTGCCGCTGGACGTGGCCGGTGCGGTGTCGATCGAGGTGTTGCTGAACGGAGAGGATGTCGTTTCGGCTCCTGGTCCTGAGGTGACGGTCGGCGAGTCGATCGAGTGGACGTACGTGGTCACCAACACCGGTATCCGCACCCTTGCTGATCTGTCCGTCTCGGATTCGTTCGGGTCCGAGCTGGCGGTCATCGAGACGCTCGCCCCGGGCGAGAGCCGCGAGATCACGGTCGATTCCGACGCGGTGTTCGCTGAGCAGACGGTCACCGCGGAGGTCGCTGGTGTCGAGGCGGGCGATCGGCCGATGGGTCCGGTGCGTGCTGAGGACGTCAGCTGGTACGAGGGTGTGATCGACTCCTCGATCACGGTCGACGAGCGGGCGATCCTGCCTGACGGCGACCTGGTCGTCGGCTCGGTGATCGAGTTCGAGCTCACCGCGACGAACACGAGCGCCGGCACGGCGCTGACGGAGGTCCAGGTCCGCGACCGGTTCGCGGGCATGGGTGAGCCGGAGGTGGTGTGGCCGGGCGAGCCTGGGACCTTGCAGCTCGGGGAGTCCGCGGTCGCGACGGTGGAGTACACGTTGACGCAGGCTGACATCGATCGAGGGTCCTTGACCACGGATGCGGTCGCGTCCGGCGTCGACCTCGCCGGCGAGACCGTCGAGGATTCCGACTCGGTCACCATCGATCTGGCCACGGGTGCTGCGGTGACGGTGTCGATCGTGGGCAGTGTCCGTGACGAGGTCGCGGTCGGTGCCACGGTGGACTGGACCGTGACGGTCGAGAACGCCGGGCTGCCGACGCTGCGGAACGTCGAGGTCTACAACGACGAGCAGACGATCGGGACCTGGGAGTCCCTGGCCCCCGGCTCGATCGAGATGAGCACGTTCGAGACCACGCTGACCCAGAACGACATCGACGCAGGTGTCGTCTCCCAGGTGGTGTCGGCTTCTGGTCAGCATGCCGCCGATGGCGCTCCGGTGACCGATGAGGACACTGCGGAGGTACCGCTCGACGTGGCTGGTGCGGTGTCGATCGAGGTGCTGTTGAACGGAGAGGATGTCGTTTCGGCTCCTGGTCCTGAGGTGACGGTCGGTGAGTCGATCGAGTGGACGTACGTGGTCACGAACACCGGTATCCGCACCCTTGCCGACCTGTCCGTCTCGGATTCGTTCGGGTCGGAGCTGGCGGTCATCGAGACGCTGGCCCCTGGCGAGAGCACGGACATCACGGTGTCAGCCGACGCGGTGTTCGCTGAGCAGCTCGTTCGTGCCGTGGTCTCCGGTGTTGAGGCGGGCGATCGGCCGGTGGGTCCGGTGCGTGCTGAGGACGTCAGCTGGTATCAGGGTGTGATCGACTCCGTGATTACGTTGAACGAGCGGGCGATCCTGCCTGACGGCGACCTGGTCGTCGGCTCGGTGATCGAGTTCGAGCTCACCGCGACGAACACGAGCGCCGGCACCGCATTGACGGAGGTCCAGGTCCGCGACCGGTTCGCGGGCATGGGTGAGCCGGAGGTGGTGTGGCCGGGCGAGCCCGGGACGTTGCAGCTCGGGGAGTCCGCGGTCGCGACGGTGGAGTACACGTTGACGCAGGCTGACATCGATCGAGGGTCCTTGACCACGGATGCGGTCGCGTCCGGCGTCGACCTCGCCGGCGACACGGTCGAGGCCGGTGACTCGGTCACCATCGATCTGGCCACGGGTGCTGCGGTGACGGTGTCGATCGTGGGCAGCGTCCGCGACGAGGTCGCGGTCGGTGCCACGGTGGACTGGACCGTGACGGTCGAGAACGCCGGGCTGCCGACGCTGCGGAACGTCGAGGTCCACGACGACGAGCAGACGATCGGGACCTGGGAGTCCCTGGCCCCCGGCTCGATCGAAGTGACCACGTTCGAGACCACGATCACGCAGTCGGACATCGACGCGGGCTTCGTCTCGCGCGAGGTGTCGGCGTCGGGAGCACATGCTGCCGATGGATCGCGGGTCTCCGACGACGACCTGGCCGAAGTGCAGCTGCCGACCGCCGGTGAGATCAGCGTCGAGGTGCTGCTGAACGGCGAAATCGTCGAGGAGGCTCCCGGGCCGGAGATCCTGGCTGCCGACGGCATCACGTGGACGTACATCGTGACGAACACCGGTCCGCGGACACTCACGGACGTCGTCCTCGACGACGGCATGGAGCCCCGGTCGGCCTTGTCCGTCGACGGTGCGCTGGCACCAGGTGCGTCGGTCAGCGTCGATCTCGAGGAGCGCGCCGAGCTCGGCGCACACCACCGGATCGTCACGGCGGCCGCGGAAGACGGGTCTGGATCGTTCGACGACGGCGTGCAGCCTCGCTCGCTGGTATCCGCCTCCACCGAGTCCTGGTACGTCGGAATCGTCGTACCGGAGACGCCCGAACCGAACACGCCGGCACCCGTCGTCTCGTCCGGATCGACGGACGGTCCGCTCGCGAAGACCGGAGCCGAGGGTGCCTTCCTCGGAGGCGCAGCGGCACTCGCGCTGCTCGGGATCGCCCTGGGCTTCGGCCTCATCGTGCGCCGCCGTCAGCGTGAGGAGGTCGGTTCGGATCTGACGGAATGACGACACGGTCCTGCCCGGGGTTCGGGCAGGACTGATCGGCCCAGGCCGGCGGCGGGGTCGTCTCATGCGGAAGCGTGAGGCGGCCCCGCGCTCGCGTCGTGCGGCGTGCCGTCTGGCGAGAGCGCGGGACGGAACTGTGCGCCTGCGAGGACGTCCAAGGCCCCGGTCACCAAGCGTGTCGACAAGGATCCTTCGACGCGCGCGGTGACCGGGGCCGGTCGAGTGAGGAGGCGGTTACGCCTTCGCGGCTGCGGGCTTCCGCGCCGGAGCCTTGCGGGCGGGCGACGTCGCGGGCTTCGCTGTTGTGGAGCGTCCGGCACTCAGTGTCGACTGCTCGGGCAGCGGCTGCAGGGTCGTGAACCGCGACAGCTGCGTCACGTGGTGAGGCTGCAGCTCGTCGAGCGACGCGACACCCAACAGCTTCATCGTGCGCACGATCTCACCCGAGAGGATCTGGATCGCACGATCGACGCCCTCGCGTCCACCGGCCATGAGCCCGTACAGGTAGGCGCGGCCGATGAAGGTGAAGCGCGCACCGAGCGCGACGGAGGCCACGATGTCGGCGCCGTTCATGATGCCGGTGTCGAGGTGCACCTCTGCGTCCTTGCCCACCTCGCGCACGACGCTCGGCAGGAGGTGGAACGGGATCGGCGCGCGGTCGAGCTGGCGGCCGCCGTGGTTGGAGAGCTGGACGGCGTCCGCACCGAGGTCGACGGCGAGCTTCGCATCGGCGACCGACTGGACGCCCTTGACGATGAGCTTGCCCTTCCACTGCTCGCGGATGTATTTGACCTCGTCCGGGCCGACGGTCGGGTCGAACATCGTGTCGATGAGCGCCGCGACGGTTCCCGACCAGCGGTCGAGGCTCGCGAAAGCCAGTGGCTCCGTGGTGAGGAAGTTGATCCACCATGCCGGGCGGGGGAGCGCGTCGACGATGGTCTTCGGGGTGAGCGACGGCGGAATCGTCATGCCGTTGCGGACGTCGCGCAGGCGGGCGCCGCCGACCGGGGTGTCGACCGTCACGACGAGGGTGTCGTAGCCGGCCGCGGCCGCGCGATCGACGAGCGCCATCGACCGTTCGCGCTCGCTCCACATGTACAGCTGGAACCAGTTGCGCCCACCGGGTGCCGCCGCCTTGACGTCCTCGATCGAGGTCGTGCCCATGGTCGACAGGGTGAAGGGGATGCCCGCGGCCGCGGCGGCGGAGGCCCCCGCCCGTTCGCCCTCAGTCTGCATCATGCGGGTGAAGCCGGTCGGCGCGATGCCGAAGGGGAACGCGACACGCTCGCCGAGGACGTCCCAGCCGGTGTCGACGTTCGCGACGTTCTTCAGGACGGCCGGGTGGAACTCGATGTCCTGGAACGCCTGCCGTGCCCGAGCCAGTGAGATCTCGCCCTCGGCGGCGCCGTCGGTGTAATCGAAGGGCGCCGTCGGTGTGACCTTCTTCGCGATCGCCCGGAGGTCGCTGATGGTGGTGGCGGCCGCCAGGCGTCGCCGGCGAGCGTTGAACTCCGGCTTCTTGAACTGCATGAGCGGCAGGAGGTCATGGGGCTTGGGGATGCGGCGTTCAACCATGGTCTGTCTCTTCTTTCCGCGAACTGTCGCTTGAGGTGGGTGTCGAGGGGTGCGGACTGTCGTCTTCTGACCGTTCGCGAGCCTGGTAGTAGTTGGTGATGTGGGAGCGGACGGACTGGCGGGCCAGCTCGGCGTCGGCGTGGCGGATCGCCTCCACGATGCCCCGGTGCTCGGCGCGCAGGCGGTCGGCGGTGGCTGACCACGACGCCAGTTGCGGGACACCGGCGAGGACGTAGCGCTCGATGGAGTCGCGGAGGCCGGACATCGTGGCGACGAGGACCTGGTTGCCCTCCGCCTCGGCGAGCGACAGGTGGAACTGCGCGTCGAGGGCGAGGAACTCGGCCTCCGTGAGCGTCGACTGGTCCATCGCGTCGAGCAGGGACTCGGGGTGTGTGAGATCGGGGACGGTCGTTCCGGCGCGCGACGCGAGACTGTGGACGACCGCGGTCTCGATCACGAGCCGGGTGTCGACCACGTCCTGGACGGCGAAGCCTTGCGCGGCCACCTGGAGCCGCATGAGGGTGGCCATGCCGCCGGACGGCGTGGCGACGATGATCGCGCCGGCGGTGGGGCCGGATCCCGTGTGGGTGCGGATGAGTCCCAGGACCTCGAGGACGCGGATCGCCTCGCGGACGCTGGACCGACCGACGCCGAGGTCGATCGCGAGCTGTCGTTCGCCGGGCAGGCGGTCACCGGGGGTGAGGACACCGCTGAGGAGGTCCGACTCGATGCGGGCGAGCACGACCTCCCAGGCCCGGGGCTCCGCCGCTGCGGTGGCGGGCTGCGTCGCCTGGGCCGCGGCCGGCGCGGCCGTCGCTGGTGCGTTCATCGATCCTCCTTCGACACTTCGGTGTGGTCAGACCACAAACCCTACCTCTTGAACCGATTCAACGCGAGCCCTCGTCTCAGATTTTTCTGCGAGGGGGTTCCGACGGATATCGACGCCCGTCTCAGGTGCGGAGGACGATGTTCTCCGGCTCCTCGTCGGCCAACAGATGTTCGATCTGCCGACGCAGGAGACGCGCCATCCGCGGCAGCATGGCGCTCGTCGCACCCCCGATGTGCGGGGAGACGAGCACGTTCGGCAGGGACCACAGCGGGTGGTCGGCGGGCAGTGGTTCGGGGTCGGTCACGTCGAGCGCCAGTCGGATGCGACCGCTCGTCGCGTGCTCCACCAGGGCGTCGGTGTCGGCGACGGGGCCGCGGGCGACGTTCACGACCAGGGCGTCGTCGGGCAGTGCCGCCAGGAAGTCGTCTCCGATCAAGCCGCGGGTGCTGTCGGTCAGCGGGACGACGACGATGACGATCTCCGCGTGCGGCAGGAGTTCGGGCAGTTCGTCGATGCCGTGGATCGGCCCCCGCTCGTCCTCCCGCGCGCTCGACGCCACCCGGGTGACCTCCACCTCGAACGGGAGCAGGCGCTCCTCGATGGCCGCACCGACCCCGCCGTACCCGATGAGGAGCACGCGGCGGTCGGCGAGGCTCGGGCGCTGGCTCTGCAGCCATTCGCCCGTCCGCTCGGCCCGCACGAAGTCGGGGATGCCGCGCTGCGAGGCGAGGATGAGCCCGACCGTGAGCTCCGCCGTCGAGGCCTCGTGGACGGTCGCCGCGTTGGCGAGGGTGATGCCCTCCGGGAGGAGGTCCGCGAGGCCGTCGTAACCGATCGACTGCACCTGGACGAGCTTCGGCGTCACCGCACCGACGTTCGCGAGCGGTTTGTTCGAGCCGAGGTACACGGGCACGACGAGGTCGATGTGCTCGACCGGCGGTTCGGTGCGCAGATCCCATTCGACGAACTCGACGCCCTCGGGGAGGGGTCCCTGCGACAGCACCTCCTCGCGCAGGTCGGCGGGCAGGCTGACGATGAGTGGAGAAGCGGTCATGCTGCGACGCTACCGGCTGACGGTCGTGGAGCCGGCAGGCTTGCGCGGCTCGTAGCGGGTCGGCTCGAAGGAACGGGCGACGAGGGCGCGCAGGGACTCGAGGTCGCCGTCGATGATCCCCACCGCCCTCGCCTGGACGAGGACGTTCCCCAGTGCCGTCGCCTCGACCGGGCCGGCGATGACGGGGATTCCCGCACGGTCGGCCGTCAGCTGGCAGAGGAGCGTGTTCTGGGATCCGCCGCCGACGACGTGGATCGCACGCACCTGGACCCCGGACAGCTCGGAGGCCGTGTGGACGGCGTCCGCGAACGCCTGCGCCAGGCTCTCGATGATGCACCGGACGAACTCGGCACGGGACTGCGGGACCGCCCGCCCGTGCTCGGTGAGGAACCCGGCGATGCGCGCCGGCAGGTCACCGGGGGCGAGGAACCGGGGGTCGTTCGCATCGAACACCGAGACGGGTGCGTCGACCGCGGCGGCCTGGGCGATGAGCCCGGGGAGGTCGATCGTCTCGCCCCCGCGCTCCCAGGTGCGCACCGACTCGCTCAGGAGCCAGAGTCCCATCACGTTGTGCAGGAAGCGGGTGCGTCCGTCGACGCCGCCCTCGTTCGTGAAATTCGCCGCTCGACTCGCCTCGGTGAGGACCGGGCGTTCGAGCTCGACCCCGACGAGTCCCCAGGTGCCGCACGAGATGTAGGCGGCATCCGGGGTCGTCATCGGGACGGCGACGACCGCTGACGCCGTGTCGTGCGAGCCGATGGCGGTGACCGGGGTGGAGGAGGCCAGGCCGACCTCGGTGGCGACCGCCTCGAGGAGCGTCCCGATGCGATCGCCCGGCTGGACGATGGGCGGGAGGATCGTCGCCGGGATGTGGAGTCGGCCGAGGAGCTCGGTGTCCCAGGCGGTCGGTTCGCCGGCGCGGACGAGGCCCGTGGTCGACGCATTGGTGGCCTCGGCGACACGGGCACCCGTCAGCCAGTGCGCGATGAGGTCGGGCACCAGGAGCGCGGTGTCGGCGACGTCGAGCATGCCGGCGTCGCGCTCGGTCGCGAGTTGGTAGACGGTGTTGAACGGCAGGAACTGCAGGCCGTTCACGCGGTAGAGGTCGGCGAACGGGACCGTTCCGTGGACCGCCTCGACACCTGCAGCCGTCCGTTCGTCGCGGTAGTGGAACGGTGCGCCGAGGAGGCGCCCCTGCCGGAGGAGGCCGTAGTCGACCGCCCATGAGTCGATGCCGATGCTCGCCAGGTGCGGCTCCTGCTTCGCTGCGCCCGACAGCCCCGCGATGATCGAGCGGTACAGCTCGAGGATGTTCCAGTGCAGGCCGTCCGGCGTGCGGACGGGCGTGTTCGGGAACCGCGCGACCGGTACGAGGCGCAGCTCGCCGGGGCCGACGTGGCCGAGCATGACCCGCCCGCTCGTGGCCCCGAGGTCGACCGCCGCGACGGTGCCGCTCCGGCCTGCCGCGCTCATCGCAGGAAGGCCGCGGCCACGCCCGCGTCGACGGGGATGTGCAGTCCGGTCGTGTGGCTGAAGTCGCTCGTGCAGATCGCGAAGACCGCGTTCGCGACGTTCTCGGGGACGACCTCGCGCTTGAGGATGGTGCGCTGCGCGTAGAACTTGCCGAGGTCCTGCTCGTCGATGCCGTACGTCTTCGCGCGGTTCGCACCCCAGCCCGAGGCGAAGATGCCGGAGCCGCGGACGACGCCGTCGGGGTTGATGCCGTTCACCTTCACACCGTACTCGCCGAGCTCTGCGGCGAGGAGACGGACCTGGTGGGCCTGGTCGGCCTTCGTCGCGGAGTAGGCGATGTTGTTCGGGCCGGCGAACACGGAGTTCTTCGACGAGATGTAGACGATGTCGCCGCCGAGCTTCTGGTCGATGAGCACGCGTGCGGCGGCCTTCGAGACGAGGAACGAGCCCTTCGCCATGACGTTGTGCTGGAGGTCCCAGTCCGCCTCGGTGGTTTCGAGGAGCGACTTCGACAGCGAGAGACCGGCGTTGTTGACGACGAGGTCGAGCCCGCCGAAGGCCAGGACCGTCTCGTCGATCGCGGCCTGGACGGCTGCCTCGTTCGAGACGTCGGCGGCGATGCCGATCGCGACGTCCGTGGTGCCGAGCTCGGCTGCCGCGGCCTGCGCCTTCTCCAGTGAGAGGTCGGCGATCGCGACGACCGCACCCTCCGCGACGAGACGCGTCGCGATGGCCTTGCCGATGCCGGATGCGGCACCGGTGACGAGCGCGATGCGGGTCGCGAGCGGCTTCGGTTTCGGCATCCGCTGCAGCTTCGCCTCCTCGAGCGCCCAGTACTCGATCGCGAACTTCTCGGCCTCGTCGATCGGCGCGTAGGTCGAGAGTCCCTCGGCGCCGCGCATGACGTTGATGGCGTTGACGTAGAACTCGCCGGCGACGCGGGCGGTCTGCTTGTCCTTGCCGAAGCTGAACATGCCGACGCCCGGGACGAGGACGATGAGCGGGTCGGCACCGCGGATCACCGGGCTGTCGGCCGTGGCGTGGCGGTCGTAGTAGGCCTGGTAGTCCTCGCGGTACGCCTCGTGCAGCGTGCCGAGACGCTCGATGACCTCCTCGACGCTCGCCGTGGCGGGCAGGTCGACCGTGAGCGGCTTCACCTTGGTGCGGAGGAAGTGGTCGGGGCAGCTCGTGCCCAGTGCGGTGAGGCGCGGGTGCTCCGCCGAGGCCAGGAAGTCGAGGACCTCGGGGCTGTCGGTGAAGTGGCCGACGACGGGACGGTCGGCGGAGGCGAGCCCGCGGATGGTGGGCGCGAGGGCCGCCGCCTTCGCACGACGCTCGGCCTCGGGGAGGGCCGCGTAGCCGTCGAGCGCCGGGCCGAAGGGCTCGGGGCGGGAGTTCGCCTCGATGTAGGCGGCCGCGGTGTCGATGATCCACAATGAGTTCGCCTCGGCCTCCTCGGAGGTGTCGCCCCAGGCGGTGATGCCGTGCCCGCCGAGGATGGTGCCGATCGCCTGCGGGTTGTCGGCCTTGATGGCGGCGATGTCGAGGCCGAGCTGGAAACCGGGTCGACGCCACGGGACCCAGACGACCTTGTCACCGAAGATCGTCGTCGTGAGCGCCGGGCCGTCGGCGGCGGTCGCGATGGCGATGCCGGAGTCGGGGTGCAGGTGGTCGACGTGGGCCGCGTCGACGAGGCCGTGCATGGCGGTGTCGATCGACGGGGCCGCGCCACCCTTGCCGTGCAGGGTGTAGTCGAAGGCGGCGACCATCTCGTCTTCGCGGTCGAGGCCGGGGTAGACGTCCTGCAGGGCGCGCATGCGGTCGAGGCGAAGGACCGCGAGACCCTCGGGCTTGAGCGTGCCGAGGTCGCCGCCGGAGCCCTTGACCCAGAGGAGCTCGACCGGCTCGCCCGTGACGGGGTCGATCTCGGTGCCCTTGGCCGAGGTGTTGCCGCCGGCGTAGTTGGTGTTCTTCGGGTCGCTCCCGAGGCGGTTGCTGCGGGCGATGAGCTCTGCAGCGGTGGGGTTCACGGACATTCGCACTCCTTCGTCGGGGCACGTCCGTGCCCAGTGTTCAATCGTGTTAAGTGTCACACGAAGTGACAGATCTCGCAATGACGGATGTCCCGATCTCAGGAGAGCCTCGGCGCGCTGCGGTCGTCGCGGAGCGACGCGCGGGGTGACTCCTGAGAACGGGACGTGCGGGGCCGGGTCCTCAGAGGAGTTCGACGGCGTCGCGGTAGGCGTCGAGCGCGGGGTCGGTGGGGTCGAGTTCCGTGACGAGGAGGTCGACGTCCGCCAGGGCGAAGCCGACCGCCATCGCGCGCTGCCCAAGCTTCGAGGACGCGGCGACGAGGATCGTCTCGTCCGAGGCACGGGCGAACGCCTGCTTGACCTGCGCCTCCTCGAGGGTGACCTCCGAACTGCCGACGGTCGAGTCGATCGCGGCGGCCGACAGGAAGAAGCGCCGGTAGAGCACCGACGACGCCGCCTGGCAGGCGATGGGGCCGATGAAGCTGTCGGTGCGCGGCTCGGCCTGGCCGCCGACGAGGATGGCCGTGACCTCGCGGTTCGCGCCGGCGAGGAGGAAGTTCGGGTAGGAGTTGGTCGCCACCGTGAGCGTCGACTCGCCGAGCAGTCGACTGATGCCGCCGGCCGTGCTGGAGGCGTCGATCGCGATCGCGCCGTCCGTCGGGATGAGTGACCGGAGCTTCTCGACGATGGCACCCTTCTCGCGGACGCCCGTCGCGGACCGCTCGGTGAAGGTCCTCGGGCGCAGGGTCGGGATCGCCCGCCCCGGACGCGCCGTACCAGGCCGAGCTGCTCGAGGTCGGCGAGGTCGCGTCGCACGGTCATCGAGGACACGTCGAGCTCCGCAGCCGCGTCGTCGAGGCGGATGCTGCCGTCGCGTTCGAGGATCGCCGTCAGTCGGGTCCGTCGTTCCTCGGCGCCGAGCGTGCCGGTCGTGGCCATGCCGCCCCCTGTCCTTCGGTGTCGGACGTGTCCGTTCGTGTCCGTGTGAACAGGATGTCACAGCGGGGGAGGTCTCGGTCTGGTTCAGAACTCAGGAGGCCTTCGGCGCGTTGGTCGCGTGACGCGGCGTGGCGCCGCGCCGCGCCGCAAGCGTCCTGAGTTGCGGACCAGCGTGCGTCACGGACGCCGAGGTATCTCAGGAGGCGGCGTCGATGAGCGTCTCGGCGGCGCGACGAGCGTGCAGCGCAGCCTCGGGGGAGCCCGTGATGGCGGCGGTGGTCTGGGCGCCCTCGGCGAGGATCGCGAGCTGGGGAGCGAGTGATGCCGGCGCGCCGGCGTCGGCGACGAGGTCGGCGACGTAGTCCTGGAAGGACGCCTTGTGTTCGCGGGTGATGGTGGCGACCGCCGGTGAGACGCCCCCGAGCTCCCCGAAGGTGTTGATGAAGCCGCAGCCGCGGAACGAGTCGTCACTGAACCAGCCGGCCAGGTAGTCGTAGATCGCGAGGAGGCGGTCTCGGGGTGTCTCGGCGTGGTCGACGAGCGCGCTGACGCCGGTGGTCCAGAGCTCATGCCGGCGCTCCATGACCGCGAGGACGATGTCCTCCTTGCTCGGGAACTCCGAGTACAGGCGCTTCAGCGACACGCCTGCCGCCGAGCGCAGCTCGTCCATGCCGACGGACTGGATGCCCTTCGCGTAGTACAGGCGGTCGGCGGCGTCGACGATGATGTCGCGCACGGAGGCCGGTGCCGCGGGTGCGACCGCCGGGCTCGGCGACGCGATGGTCATCGTCTGTTCGCTGGTCATTCCATCAGTGTACTTGCACTGAGAACGATCGTTCCCTATGCTGATGGACACCGAAGAGAACGCTCGTTCTCAATTCGGGGCGTGGAACCGGGCGACGAGCCCGGACGCCGAAGACGAAAGGAATCGAACCATGTCGTTCATCACCGTCGGAACCGAGAACAGCACCTCCGTGGAGCTCTACGTCGAGGATCACGGCAGCGGCCAGCCCGTCGTCCTCATCCACGGCTACCCCCTCGACGGCTCGTCGTGGGAGAAGCAGACCGCGGCGCTCCTCGACGCCGGCTACCGCGTCATCACCTACGACCGCCGCGGTTTCGGCAAGTCCTCCAAGCCCACCGAGGGCTACGACTACGACACCTTCGCCGCCGACCTCAAGGCCGTCGTCGACGGGCTCGACCTCCACAACGCGGTCCTGGTCGGCTTCTCGATGGGCACCGGCGAGGTCGGCCGCTACCTCGGCACCTACGGCTCGGAGCGCGTCGCGAAGGCCGTCTTCCTCGGATCGCTCGAGCCGTACCTGCTGCAGACCGATGACAACCCGACGGGCGTCCCGCAGGACGTGTTCGACGGGCTCCTCGCCGCCGTCACCGACGACCGCTACGCGTTCTTCACGAGCTTCTTCGAGAACTTCTTCAACACGGACGAGAACCTCGGCTCGCGCCTGAGCGAGGAGGCGCTGCGGGCCAACACGCAGCTCGCCTACAACGCGTCGCCGTACGCGTCGGTCGCGGCGCAGCCGACCTGGCTGACCGACTTCCGGGCCGACGTCGCGAAGATCGACGTCCCGTCGCTCATCGTGCACGGCACCGGCGACCGCGTCCTGCCGATCGACTCCACCGGTCGCGTGTTCGCGAAGGCGCTGCCCTCCGCCGAGTACGTCGAGATCGAGGGCGCGCCGCACGGCATGCTCTGGACCCACTACCGCGAGGTCAACGAGCAGCTGCTCGCCTTCCTCGCGAAGTAGTCAGCTCGGTCGGTTCGCAATTCAGGTCCGTTCCGGCGCGTCGGCGAACTCGGCCGGCGCGCCCGTGGTGACACGCCGCGCGCGTCCTGAGTTGTGAACGTCCGGATGTGGATGAAGCCCCGCGACCGGGTCGGTCGCGGGGCTTCCTCGTGCTCGGGTGTGCCTAAGCGCCCCAGCTCGCCTGCGTCCCGCCGACGCGCTCCTCGGCGATGTGCTGCTGGTAGCCCGAGGCCAGGTAGGCGCCGAACGGGTCGGCGGGCAGGCCGCGGCTCTCGCGCCAGGCGGCGAGCGGCCCGCGGACGTCGGTGTAGAACGCGTCCATGAGGATGCCGTTCGCGCCGAGCACGTCGCCGGCCTCCTGTGCCGCCGTCAGTGCGTCGCGGTCGACGAGCAGTGCGCGCGCGGTCATCTCCTGCACGTTCAGCACCGAGCGGATCTGACCGGGGATCTTGTCCTCCACGTTGTGGCACTGGTCGAGCATGAACGCGACCGGCGAGTCGTCGTCGAGGCCGCCGCCGCGGACGACCTCGTAAAGGATCCGGAACAGCTGGAACGGGTCGGCTGCACCGACGATGAGGTCGTCGTCGGCGTAGAAGCGCGAGTTGAAGTCGAACGATCCGAGCTTCCCGAGACGCAGGAGCTGGGCGACGATGAACTCGATGTTCGTGCCAGGCGCATGGTGGCCGGTGTCGAGGCAGACGAGGGCCTGGTCGCCGAGCTGGGCCACCTGGGCGTAGGACGTTCCCCAGTCGGGGACGTCGGTGTGATAGAACGCCGGCTCGAAGAACTTGTACTCGAGCACGAGTCGCTGCTCCTCGCCGAGGCGGGCGTAGATCTGCTGGAGCGAGTCGGCCAGGCGGTCCTGCCGGCCGCGGATGTCCTGCTGGCCCGGGTAGTTGCTGCCGTCGGCGAGCCAGATCTTGAGGTCCTGCGAGCCGGTCGCGTGCATGACGTCGATGCAGGCGAAGTGGTGGTCGATCGCCTTCTGACGGATCACCGGGTTGCTGTGGGTCAGGCTGCCGAACTTGTAGTCCTCGTCCTGGAAGGTGTTCGAGTTGATCGTGCCGAGCGCGACGCCGTGGTCCTCGGCGTAGCGACGGAGCGCGCTGAAGTCGTCCACGAGGTCCCACGGGATGTGGAGTGCGACCTTCGGCGCGAGGGCGGTGAACTCGTGCACCTTGGCGGCGTCGGCGATCTTCTCCTCGGGCGTCCGCGGGGTGCCGGGCGTCGTGAACACCTTGAAGCGGGTGCCGGAGTTGCCGAACGCCCAGGAGGGGAGTTCGATGGCCTGCTTCTCGAGCAGGGGGGTGATGGTGTCGAAACTGGTCATGGTCACTTCTCTGTGCGTGTTCCGGTGGTCTTGGGTGCGTTCACGGCGCTGACTGCAGCATACGTGAATCGTTTCAATGATGCTACTCGTACAGGGCGGCGAGCTGGTCCTCGAGGTGGAACACCTCGGTGAGCCGGAGGAAGCCCTGGTCGGGCGGGAGGTCGAGGTCGACGAAGAACTCACCCATCTCGGCCTGCCAGCGCGCGTTGACCTCGGTCTCGGCCATGCCGGCCTGGGCCGCTTCAAGGGAGGCCGTCTCGAAGTACCCGATGAGGAGGCCGTCGTCGCGGATGAAGAGCGAGTAGTTGTGCCAGCCGGTGTCGGCGAGGGCCCGCAGCATGTCCGGCCAGACGGCGGCATGGCGTTCGCGGTACTCCGCGAGGCGCTCGGGTTTGACCTGGAGCTGGAAGCACACGCGGTGCAGGGGTCGGGCACTCGTCATCGAGGCGCACCTTTCGGTTCGGTTCACGGACACTCTGAATCGATTCAGAGGATCGCAAGCAGCGTATCCGGGCGATCGGCCGCGGGTCAACGCACCGGCTGACCGGACGTCTGAAGATCTGGACAGGGTGCCTCGACCGTTCGGCGGTCAGGGCGCGCCCGTCGTCCGCGACGATCACCCCTGGACACCTCGGAGCCAAGTCCCTAGCGTGGAACGCATGGCTGCCGATGATGCGCCACCCGATGCACCCACGATCGACGGTTCCGACGGTTCGGAGGAGACGACCGTCGCCTCGGAGAGCCCGCACTGGCGTCGCGACGTCGCGGTGTTCCTGTCCGGCCAGACGGTCTCGCTGTTCGGCTCGATGCTCGTGCAGTACGCGATCATGTGGCACCTCACACTCGAGACGAAGTCCGGTGTGGTGCTCGCGTTCGCCGCCGTCGCGGGATTCCTGCCGCAGGCGATCGTGTCGATCTTCGGCGGGGTGTGGGCCGACCGCATGAACCGCAAGCTGCTCATCATCGCGGCCGACGGCTCAATCGCCATCACGACCCTCGCGCTCGCGATCTTCCTCATCAACGGCGCCGCCGAGCTCTGGCTCATCTTCCTCACGCTCGCGATCCGCTCGGTCGGCGCGGGTATCCAGATGCCGGCGGTGTCGGCGCTCATCCCGCAGATCACGCCGACCGACAAGCTCATGCGGGTCAACGGAATCAACGGCTCCATCCAGTCGGCCATGATGCTCGTCGCGCCGGCTGCAGCCGGTGCGCTGTACGCGAGCGCGTCGCTCGTCGCGATCTTCTTCGTCGACGTCGTCACGGCCGCCATCGGGATCGGGTTGCTGCTGCTCGTGCCGGTGCGCACACTCGTGCGCTCGGGCGAGCGTCCCGGCTACTTCGCCGACCTCACCGAGGGTGTGCGCTACGTCTGGCACCACGGCTTCGTGCGCTGGTTGCTCATCCTCTTCGCGATCGTGTTCCTGCTGATCGTCGCGCCGTCCTACCTCACGCCGCTCATGATCGCCCGCACCTTCGGCGACGAGGTGTGGATGCTGACCATGAACGAACTCGCCTTCAGCGTCGGCATGGTCGGCGGCGGCGCGATCATCGCGATCTGGGGCGGCACCAAGAACCGCGTGCTCCTCATCGTCGGCTCCTCGGTGGTGTTCGGGGCGCTGTCCATCGGCCTCGGACTCTCGACGAACCTCTGGGTCTTCTTCGGCTTCATGTTCCTGCTCGGGCTCGCGGTACCGTTCTTCTCGACGACGTCGATGACCCTCCTGCAGGAGCGCGTGCAACCGGAGCGGCAGGGTCGCGTGTTCGGGTTCGTCGGCATCGTCATGGCGGTGTCGATGCCGCTCGGGATGATCGTGTTCGGGCCGCTCGCCGACACAGTGTCCGTCGAAGTGCTCCTCGTCGTCGCCGGCGTGCTCACCTTCGTGGTGCTCGCCGTCGCCGTGCTCGTGCCGTCCGGGCGACGGGCGATGGCCGAGGTGACGAAGCAGCCGTGATCCGGCTCCGGTCGTCCGGTCAGGGGAGCTGCGCCGAGTAGCCCTCGCGGTAGGTGGGATAGCGGTAGGCGAATCCGGTGTCGCGGAGGGCGGCCGCCGTGATGCGCTTGCCGCGGTGCGGTTCTTCCGGGGTGCGACCGGCGTCGTCGAGCGTCGGGGGAGCGACGCCGAGTCGATCGGCGAGGAAGTCGGCGACCGTCGACAGCAGGACCGGCTCCTCGTCGATGCCCGCCACGACCGGCGGGAGCGATGCCGCCGGCAGGTCGAGCAGGTGCACGATCACGGCAGCGGCGTCGTCACGGTGGATGCGATTGGTCCAGCCGGACGGCCGGGTGACGCGGCCGTCGCGGACCTGGTCGACGAACATCGTGGCCGTCGGACCGTAGAGGCCGCCGAAGCGGATGGCGCTCGCCTCGGGCACGGCGGCGAGGACGGTCTCCTCGGCTGCGAGCAGGGCGCGCGCGGTACCGGCGGTCGGGACGGCCGGCGTGGTGTCGTCGATCGTCTCCCCGCCGTCCTCGCCCCACACCGCGGTCGACGAGACGAACAGGATGCGAGGCGGGGTGCCGGGCAGTGCGGCTACGGCTGCGAGGAGGTGCCCGACACCGTCGCGGTAGAGGGCGTCATAGGCCTCGACCGAGCGTGCCCGGGGCGCAAGGGCCACGACGATCGCCGTCGTGTCCGCAGGAAGGTCGGGGACGGAGGTCGTGAGGTCGCGGAGCTGGAGCGTGAAGCGCCCCTCGACCGAACCGGGCGCTGGGTTCGGCTCGGGGGCCGGGTTCGACTCGGGAGCCGAGCGCTTCACGCCGACGACGTCGTCACCACGGGCGAGGAGCCTCCCGGCGACGTCCGAGCCGAGCTGTCCGAGTCCCACGATCACGACGGTCATCGCTCCACCGTACCCGGCGCCAGGGGTGAGAATGGTGGGATGAGTGCTGCGGGGGAGTTCATCGACGCGGCGCTCCAGTACGAGGGCGACGGCTATCGCGCGGCGGACGTGGCCGAGCGGCTCGGCGACGGGCTCCGGTCCTACGGCTCCTCGGTCGGGGCCGTGCGCGGCACCGTGCGGGACGCCCTCCGGAAGTTCCGCGGGCTGGAGCACGACGAGCTGACAGCCCTCGCCTCGGAGCTGTGGGCCGTGCCGGTCTTCGAGCGCCGGCTCGCCGCGATCGTCCTGCTGCAGTCGAGCGTCCCGGTGCTCAAGCACACCGACCTGACGCGGATCGAAGGTTTCGTCCGCGCCGGTCGGGTGCCCGAGCTCGCCGACCCGCTGGCCACCGACGTCATCGGACCGCTCCTGGAGCGCCTCGACGGGACGCCCCGGGCCAAGGCCGAGAGCGTCCTCGACCGCTGGATGCAGGACGAGCCCTGGTTGCGACGCGCGGCGCTGCTCGCCCCGATCCGCGAGCTCGGTGCCGGTGGCGGCGATATCGATCGCGCCACCCGTCGGCTGGCCGTCGCCCTGGACGGCTTGCAGCGGCCGGCGCCGATCGCCGTGGTGGAGCCCGCGATGGAGCGTCTTCGCGCCGTGCTCTGATCCGTCCTGTCGCGAGGTCCGCATTCGACTCGGAGACCGACGGCGCCTCACACCTGGCGGAAGTCGATCCCCAGGAGGCTCGCCGCAGCCCGGTAGTCCGCCGCCCGGTGCCCGAGTGACAGCGACCAGTGGTGCCCGATACCGGTCGCGCTCCACTCGTCGACCCAGACCCCCGGGTCGCGCCCGAAGTCGACGCGGCTCGTCGTGTTGCCGATCGCGAGCAGCGGGCCCGGGATGACCTCACCCTCCGAAGCGACGAAGGCGAGCGAGCTGTCGCGGTCCTGCCCCAGCCCCAGCAGTGTGACGGGCCCGTGCCGCACGTCGAACTCGACGCTCACACCCCAGCCGCGCTTGCCGTGGTAGACCCCGAGGCCGCGCAGCAGCGGGTCGCGGGAGCTGACGGCGAGGTGCGCCGGTCCGTCGTGTCCCATCTCGACGACTCCGTCCTCGAAGTCCAGCGCCTGGATCTCGCAGAACGACCCACCGGCGCCGACGACCTGCGTCGCGAGCTGGGCGACCGTCGTCCGCAGCTCGTACTCGCCGGTCGTGGGGACACCGCGAGCGGTGAGGAGGGACGCGCCGAGTATCATGCCGGCACCGAGTCGCTCGTGCTGCTCGCCGTCGCGGCCCCGGTGGTAGTAGGCGAGGCTGTCGAGCGCGAACTCGTCGACGAGCCGGTCGAGCCCGACCGACACCTTCGCTCCCCACGCGAAGTCGTCCTCGACCACCGTGTCGTCGAGGGTGAAGACCTCCCTGGCGAGCGCCATGCGGTCGGCGACCTCGGCATCGGTCACCTCGTCGACGAGGACCCGGAGGTCGTCGAACTCCACGACCTCGACGTGCGAGCCGAAGGTGGTCGGCAGCAGGGTGAGGTCGGTGGAGACGTCGAGCATGCCGGGGTAGACGTGTCCCATGAGGCCGTGGCGGGCGTGACGGAGGGCTGCGCGGACGTGCGCCGCCTGGATCCACTGCGAGATGCGGTCCCACGCCGACTCCTGACGCAGCCACCCCGACACCGAGCGGAACGGGATGCCCGCCCGACGGAAGACGTTGCCGACCTCGGGCACGGGGCACTGCCCGCAGTAGGCGAGCCAGGCGCCGGTGTCGAAGCTCGCGTGGTCCATCCGCTCGGTCGGCTGCAGGTCGATGACGAGGACCGGGGTGTTCGCGCGCTGGGCGATCGGCAGGACCATCGAGGAGGTGAGGTAGGTGGTGAGGAACAGGACGATGAGGTCGCAGTCCCCCTGTCGGAGCTGTTCCGCCGCGGCGTCGCCCTCCTGCGCGTCCGAGATGAAGCCGACGTCGATGACCTCGGCGTCCATCTGCTGGAAGCGTTCCGAGACGTACCGGGCCGATTCCTGGAGCTGGGGGAGCAGCTCCGGGAACTGCGGCCAGTAGGTACCGAGGCCGCCGGCGACGAGGCCGATGCGGGGCTTCCGCCGTGCCTTCGGGGTGAGGAGCGGGTGGACGGCTGCTGCGGTGTGGGTCATCGTCGATCCTTGGATGGGTGCGGGTACGGGAGTATTTAATCGATTAAATACTGGTGACGACTGTACCCGGGCGTCACCGCCGCGTCCAGCCTCGCCGCTGCTCAGGCAGGGATCGGAGCGGACTCGCGGACGACGAGATGGGGCTCGAGCGTCCGCGTGACATGCTCGTGTGCCGCGCGGTCGGCGCCCAGCTCGGCCAGGAGGATCTCGACGGCCATGCGCCCGAGCTCGTCCTTCGGCTGCTCGACCGTGGTGAGCGGCACCCGCCCGTCGGCCGCGAGCGCGAGATCGCCGTAGCCGACCACCGACACCTCGTCGGGCACCGCGAGACCACCGTCGTTCAACCCCCTGATGACGCCGAGCGCGAGCTGGTCGTTCGTGCAGAACACGCCGGTCGGACGCGGTGTCTCTGCCGCGATCCGACGGCCCGCGATGCGCCCCGAGTCGACGGTCATCTCGTCCACGGTGACCTCGCGGAGGTCGTCGGGGTCGAGACCGGCCGCGACGAACGCGTTCCGGGCACCCTCGCGTCGATCGGCGCACTGCGGGATCGCCAGGTCGCCGTTCACGAGCACGATCGACCCGTCGGCGAGGGCGGAAGCATCGCGTCCGGCGGACACTCGGGCGGGATCGGCGAGCAGGTGCGCGACCGCGAGCTCCCCGCCGTGCACGTCGTCGATCGCGACGGAGCAGCCGGTGCCCTCGGGAGCGGTGCGGTCCATGAGCACGAGGCGGCTGCCGACCCGTCGCAGCTGGGCCAGCCGGGAGGCGTCGGCCGTCAACGGAGCGACGAGTGCGCCGGCAGCCCGGTGCTCGGCGAGCATCTCGAAGTGCCGGAGTTCGAGGTCCGGGTCGTCATGGCTCACGCAGAGCGCGACCGTGTAGCCGTGCTCGGCCGCGGCCTCGGTGACCCCGCGGGTGATCGCCGAGTAGAACGGGTTCGCGATGTCGGGGATGACGAGGCCGATGAGCCGGTTCGTGCCCTGCCGCAGGGTGGCCGCGGCGCGATTGGGGACGAAGTCGAGCTCCTCGATCGCCGCGAGGACGCGCTCGCGCGTTGCGGGGGCGACGATCTCGGGGCGGTTGAGCGTGTTGGAGACGGTCGCGTTCGAGACGCCGGCGAGTCTGGCGACGGCGGCGAACCCGATGTCGTGCTTCGCCATGCTGCCCTCCGATTCCACTCCGAGCGTACCCGGCGCGACCCTCGTCCCGTTCTCAGGACTCCTCCGGTGTGGTGGGGCGATCTCCACCCGACACGCCGCGGAAGTCCTGAGAACGGTCCGGAGGCGACCGCTACGGGAGGGTGTGGCCCGCGGCGGTGAAGAGGCGGTACCACTCCTCTCGCGACAGGGTCGCGTCGGAACCTGCGGCCGCTTCCTCGACGCGCGACGGCTTGGTGGTGCCGAGCACGACCTGGATGTTCGCGGGGTGCCGGGTGATCCACGCGGTCGCGATGCCGGACGGCGTCACGCCGTGTGCGGCTGCGAGCTCGTCGAGCACGTCGTTCAGCTCCGCGTAGTGCTCGCGGTCGCCGATGAACACGCCCGTGAAGAAGCCGGCCTGGAACGGCGACCACGCCTGCAGGGTCATGCCGGTCAGGCGGCTGTAGTCGAGCATCCCGTTGTCGCGGTCGATCGACTGGTCGAGGCCGGCCATGTTCGCGGCGACGCCCGACGCGATGATCGGGGCGTGGGTGATGCTCAGCTGCACCTGGTTGACGATGAGCGGCTGCTCGACGGAGCCCTTCAGCAGCTCGACCTGTGCCGGCGTGTGGTTGGAGACACCGAAGTTCCGGACCTTGCCCGAGGCCTGCAGGGCGTCGAACGCCGAAGCGACCTCCTCCGGCTCGACGAGGCTGTCGGGGCGGTGCAGGAGCAGGAGGTCGAGGTAGTCCGTCTTGAGGGCGGCGAGCGACTCGTCGACGGTGCGGAGGATGTGCTCCTCCGAGAAGTCGAAGAAGCCCGGGCGGATGCCGACCTTCGACTGGATGAGCACCTGCTCGCGCTCGGCGGCGGTGAGGGTGACGGCGTCGCCGAAGCGGCGCTCGCAGCCGTGACGCTCCGAGCCGTAGATGTCGGCGTGGTCGAACACGGTGACGCCGGCGTCTCGTGCGGTGTGGAAGAGGGTGCGGATCGCCTCGTCGTCGAGGGGCTCGATGCGCATGAGGCCGAGGACGATGCTGGACGCGGTCAGGTCGGTCTGGGGCAGGGGGATGGTCTTCATCCGACCATCCTGGCCGAACCCACCGTTGGTCTGCCTAGGATTGACGACATGTTCGTGTTGTCGTTGCTGCTCATCGTCCTCACGATCATCGCGCTCATCGACGTGGTGGGTCAGCCTGAACCGGTCGTGCGCAACCTGCCCAAGATCGTGTGGGTGCTGCTCATCGTCTTCATCCCGCTCATCGGCGTCGGACTGTGGTTCCTGCTCGGCAAGGACTGGTCGAACAGCCGCATCAGGTTCCCCGAGCGTCGGCCGCGCAGTGCGTCCCGTTCGAGCGGCTCCTGGGGTCCCGCGGCATCCTCGTCTCGCTCGCCGTCCCAGCCCGACCGCGCGGTCAGCAGCACCGAGGAGCAGCTCGCAGCTCTGGAGCGCGAGATCCAGGCCGCGGAGGACGCCGAGCGCATCCGCAAGCTGGAAGCCGAGCTCGCGCGGGACGACGACCGTCGCGACGAGCCCCGCTGACCGCTGCTGCGCACGACGCGGTCTGCACGACGGTCAGTCGAGGACGGCGACGAGGAGCTCGGCACCGACGACGAGTCCGGCGACCACGAGGACGGGGACGAGCACCCAGTTCCGGCTCGGACGCAGGCGCGCCCCACGGGTGGTCCCCGCGTCGAAACGCGACGGACGCGGGGTGACCGGACTCATGCGGGCGATGCGTCCACCGAGCTTCGGGACGACCAGGTCGATGAACCGGAACAGCCGCAGCGTCTCCGACGCGTCCCAGAGCCGGAAGCTCCCGCTCGTGGTGACGAAGAGGTTGTCGTCGACGATCTCGATGTCCCAGCGCCGGCCGTGGTCGATGAGGAGCGCCACGACGTCCGGGGTGAACACCTGCAGCGCCTCGACCTGGAAGTCGCGGGGGACGTAGAGGGCGAAGTGCCGGTCGTAGTCGCCTTCGAGGGAGACGAGCTGTTCGTGTTCGACGGTGCGTGCGATCCCGCGACGCGCGCCGCCGTTGTTGGCGACACCGTCGAGCAGCAGGTGCGGTGACCGCGTGGGCAGGGAGACGTGCACGAAACCGACCGAACCGCGGGTCTTGCCGGCACCGCCCGAGGCCGAACGCTCCGAGAGGGTCGCGTCGCCGATCGTCACGCCGACCGTCGCCGGCCCGGTCCGTCCGCGGATCCGTCGCCCCTCCGGACTGCGCAGCTGGTTCGTGACCGCGATGTGCAGGCCCGTACCGAAGACGACGCCGACCGGTGGGGCGGCGCACCGTTGGCCCGGTACTCCAGACCGTTGTCGGCGGCGAAGCGACGAACGCGGAGGAGGCGACGCTCGGTGAGCGGTTGCGTCAGGAGGAAACCGCCGAGGACGACCGCCAGCACGGCGACCACGGCGACGATGCCGGCGACGATCTCGATCCCGCTGCCGAGGCCCTCCCATCCGTCCGGGAGACGCAGCGGCAGGCTGGTGGCCGCCCACCAGAGGTACAGCCCGCTCGCGACGACCACGCCCGCGCCGACGGCGGCGTCGCGGAAGACCCAGGGCTGGTCGGCGACGACCTCCTTCCACGGGAGGTGCCGCGTCAGCTCGGTCGTGTCGGGCTCGGCGGTCGGAGGCACAGCGTTCACGATATCGCCGCCATCGGATGCACGTGCGGTTCACAATTCAGGACGCGAACGGCGCGTCGCCCCCGGATCCGAGGGTCCGGGGGCGACGCGCCGAGATCGTCCTGAATTGCGAACGGGTCAGAAGTCGTACTTGTCGATGTTCGACGCGTCGAAGGTGGTCGGCGGGCCGACGATGACGGTGCCGTCGGCGCCGACCTCGCGCTCACCGAGGTCGCCGGCCTCGAAGGTGTCGCCCTCCTTGCCCGTGATCGTGCCCTCGGCGAGTGCCTTGCCGGCGAACGCGGCGACGTAGCCGAGCTGAGCCGGGTCCCACAGCGCGAACGCGGTGACGGTGCCGTCCTTCACGAACGGACGCATCTCGTTCGGGAGTCCGAGGCCGGTCAGCGCGACCTTGCCCTTGTACTCCGAGGTGGAGAGGTAGCGGGCGGTCGCGGCGATGCCGACCGTCGTGGGCGAGATGATGCCCTTGAGGTTCGGGTGCGCCTGGAGCAGACCCTGGGCCTCCTGGAACGACTTCGTGTCGTCGTCGTCGCCGTAGACCTTCGCGACGAGCTTGATGTCCTTGTAGTCCGGGTTGGAGGCGAGCTCCTCCTCCATGTACTTGATCCACTCATTCTGGTTCGTCGCGTTGGCCGTGGCCGAGAGGATCGCGATCTCGCCCGAGCCGCCGATCTGCTCCGAGATGAGCTTCGTCTGGATCAGGGCGACGTCCTTGGCGACGACCTGGGAGATGAAGACGTCGCGGCAGTCCTTGCTGGTGTCGGAGTCGAACGCGACGATCTTCGCGCCGCCGTCGCGGGCCTCCTTGAGGGCGGGGCAGACGGCGTCGGGGTCGTTCGCCGCGATGACGATGACGTTCGTGCCGGCCTGGGTCTCGGCGTTGATGAACGACACCTGGCTGGACGCGCTCGCCTCGAGCGGGCCGACGACCTCGGTGGCGCTGAAGCCGGCCGCCTTCGCGCCGTCCTTGCCGCCGCCGAGCACGACGTCCGTGTACGGGTTGTTGAGCTGCTTGGGGATGAAGGTGATGCTCTCCGCGGCACCGGCGCCACCACCTGATCCCGCGGAGTCGCCGGTGGCGCACCCCGTCGCGATGAGTGCGAGGGAGGCTGCTGCGGCGATGAGGGCCGCTGCGCGACGGGCCGGACGGCCTGCTGCGCGGTTTCGAATCGACTGCATTGTCTGTTCCTTTCTGGATACGCCTGGTGCTGTGGCGTGGGGTGCCCCGAGGGCTGCGCCGATCGGGAGATCAGTGCTGGGGCAGGCTGCGTCGGATCCGTCGGTGGTGGTTCCACTGCTTGACAGATTCGAAGATACTGGGGCCGACCACCGAGGCGATCAGCAGGGTCCCGGTCACGATGATGAGGACGACGTCGGAGACGCGGCCGAGCCGGAGCGCGTAGTTGATGGTGCCGATGAGCAGCACACCCGCGACGACGCCCGGGATGGAACCCTTGCCGCCGAAGATCGAGACGCCGCCGAGGAGCACTGCCGCGATGACGGCGAGTTCGAGCCCGGAGGCGTTGTCGCTGCGGGCGCTCGAGTAGCGGAGCGTCCAGAACACCCCCGCGAGGGCGGAGACGCCGCCGGTCGCGACGTAGAGCCAGAACTTCGAGCGGGCGACCTTGATGCCGACGAAGCTCGCGGCCTCCGTGCTGTACCCGAGCGCGTAGAGCCCGCGGCCGAAGGGGGTCAGGTGCAGGACGACCCCGAAGGCGAGCACGACGACGAGGACCCCGACCATGACCACGGGGATGCCGGTCGAGCCGATCTTCGACGTGAAGAACGCGGTGAGCTCGGGTGGGAAGTTCGCGACCGCGTTGTCGCCGATCACGACGAGCGCGAGGCCGCGGAACAGCGCGAGCGTGCCGATCGTCACCGCGAGCGACGGGAGTCCGACCACCGCGATGAGGAAGCCGTTGAACGCGCCGGCGACGACTCCGACGAGCAGCCCGATGAGGAGGACGACCCCGATGTCCATCCCGCCGCCGGCCCACAGCACACCGATGACGGCGCTCGTGAGGCCCGCGGTGCTCGCGACGGACAGGTCGATCTCGCCGGTGATGATCACGAGCGTCATCGGCATCGCGATGAGGAGGATCGGGATCACGTCGAGGAGGAGGAAGCCGACGGTGACGGGGGAGGCGAACCGCGGGATGAGCAGGCAGGCGCCGATGACGACGACGAGCAGCGCGTAGATCATGATGGCGTCGCGGCCGAGCAGGATGCGCGAAGCGCCGGTGCGGCCCTTCGGTTCGGCCACGAGCACGCCGGTGGTGTCGGTGCCGAGCGGGCCGGAGCCCTTGGTGAACGGAGCCTTCGGGGTGGTGCCCGAGGTGGTCGGGGTCTTCAGATCAGACATCGCGTGCCTCGCTCATTCGCAGTTTCTTGGCCGTACGGAGGCTGGCGACGCGGTCGATGACGATCGCGGCCAGGATGAGGATGCCCACGATCGCCTGCTGCCAGAACTTGTCGACGCGCAGGGCGGTGAGGGCGCTCGTGATGGTGGTGAGGAGGATCGCGCCGATCGCGGCCCCGGCGACGGAGCCGCTGCCACCGAAGATCGCGACACCACCGACGACGGCCGCTGCGACGACGTCGAGCTCCATGCCCGACCCGGTGGTCGCGCCGACCGAGTTGAAGCGGGAGGCGTAGAGCACGCCGGCGAGTCCGGCGAGCAGGCCGTTCGCCAGGAAGGCGAGGAAGACGCGGCGGCCGACCGGGATGCCGAACAGCTTCGCGGCGTCCGGGTCCGACCCGATCGCGTAGAGGTCGCGGCCGGACCGTGCGCCGGCCATGTAGACGGCGACGACGACCACGACGAGGATCGCGATGAGGGTGATGACAGGGAAGCCGAGGACGGTGTCGACGGACAGGTTCCCGAACGCGTCGGGTCGGTCGTCCGCGAAGTACTGCGTGCCACCGGCCCACGCGTTGTTCAATCCTCGGTAGATGTAGAGCGTGCCCAGGGTGATGACGAGGGCGGGGACCTTCGCGATCGTGACGAGCGCACCGTTGATCGCACCGAGCACCGCGCCGAGCAGCATCGCGATGGCGAACACCGCGATGATCGGCAGCTGCGGCATCGTCGCGAACATCGTGCCGGTCGCGAAGGCGACGAGCCCCAGGATCGAGCCGACGGACAGGTCGACGTTGCGGGTGATGATGACGAGCGCCTGACCGACGGCGAGGATGATCATGATCGTCGCGTTGAGGAGGAGGTCCTTCACCCCCTGCGCCGACAGGAACAGCGGGTTCGCGAGGTAGGTCACGAGCACGAGGACGACGAGGGCGACGGTGACCGGGAGTTCCCGGAGTCGCACGATCGACGCGATCGGGTTCGTCGTGCGCTCGGTCGCGACGGTGACGGGGCCGCCGCCTCCCGGCTTGGTGGTGGTGTCGGTCATCGTGCGCCTTCCAGGGAACCGGTGGCCGCGTGCATCACGGTCTCCGGGGTCGCTTCTTCGCGGGTGAGCTCGGCGGTGATCCGGCCCTCGTGCATGACGAGGACGCGGTCGGCCATGCCGAGGACCTCGGGCAGTTCGGAGGAGATCATGAGGATCGCGATGCCGCGGCCGGCGAGTTCGGAGATGAGGCGGTGGACCTCGCTCTTCGTGCCGACGTCGATGCCGCGGGTGGGCTCGTCGACGATGAGGAGGATCGGCTCGGTCGCGAGCCACTTCGCGAGGACGACCTTCTGCTGGTTGCCGCCGGAGAGGGTGGAGACCGCGTACTCCTGGGAGCCGGTCTTCACCTGGAGGCGGGCCGACCATTCCTCGGCCGCCTGGCGTTCGCGGCGGCCGGAGATGATCCCGAACCGCGCGAGCCGGTGGCGGAGGGTGAGGGTCGCGTTGCGGGCGACCGACAGGTCCATCACGAGACCCTGCTTGCGGCGGTCCTCCGGGACGAAGCCCATGCCGGCGTCGATCGCCGCCTGCGGGTCGCCGGCCTTGACCGGCTTGCCGTCGAGCGTGACGCGTCCGGTGTCGTAGGGGTCGATGCCGAAGACGGCGCGGGCGACCTCGGTGCGCCCGGCGCCGACGAGTCCCGCGAGGGCGACGATCTCGCCCGAGCGCACCGTGAACGAGATGTCGGAGAACACGCCGGCGCGCGACAGCCCGTCGACGGTGAGGACCGCGTCGCCGATCTCCGCGTCCTGCTTGGGGAAGAGGGCGGCGATGTCGCGACCGACCATCTGCCGGACGATCGCGTCGACCGTCGTCTCGCTCGTGACGTGCGTGGCGATGTAGCGGCCGTCGCGCATGACCGTGATGCGGTCGCACAGCGCGAAGACCTCCTCGAAGCGGTGGGAGATGAACATGATGCCGGCGCCCGCGTCGCGCAGGGAGCGGGCGACCTGGAAGAGGCGGTCGACCTCGACGCCGGAGAGCGCGGCGGTCGGTTCGTCCATGATGAGGACCTTGGCGTCGAGCGAGATGGCCTTCGCGATCTCGATGATCTGCTGGTCGGCGATCGACAGGCCCTCGGCGACGCGGTCGGGGTCGATCTGGACGCCGAGGCGGTCGAACAGGGCGCGGGCGGCCTTCCGCATGGCGCCCGTGCTGATGAGGCCGAGGCCGTTCTTCGGCTGGCGGCCGATGAAGATGTTCTCGGCGACGGTGAGGTCGGGGAACAGGGTCGGCTCCTGGTAGATCACGGAGATGCCCGCGGCCTTGCTGTCGGCGACCCCGCGGAAGGCGACGGGCTTCCCCGCGAGGGTGAAGTCGCCGGCATCGGGGGTGTAGAGCCCGGCGAGGATCTTCACGAGCGTGGACTTCCCGGCGCCGTTCTCACCGACGAGCGCGTGGATCTCGCCGGCCTCGATCCGGATGGTACCGTCGGCCAGGGCGACGACGGGGCCGAAGGTCTTGGCGGCTCCGATGAGGGAGAGTGCCGGCTGGGCGCTGCGCCCGGCGGGCTCGGTGCGCGCCGGCTGCGCTGGATGGTCGATCGTCATTGAGGGTCCGTTCCTCCACGGTGAGGGGCTTGCTCCCGGCGAGATGTGAATCGATTCAGGGTCGGGAGCACCTGCACTGTATGGCCGCCGGATCGCGGGCGGCAAGGCGAAGCGGTCGTTCCTGACAGGACCTTCAGAAACGGTGCCCAGGTCGTCTCGCCTAGGCTGTGGATGCTCGATGGCGAAGGAGGACGACCGTGCGGATCCTCGTCGTCGATGACGAACGCGAGATGGCGGGCCTCCTCTCCCGCGGTCTCGGGTCGGACGGCCACGACGTGACGACGGCGTTCGACGGCCCGGCCGCACTGGACCTCGCGCGGCAGGCGATCGCGCCGGCGTCCGGTGGCGACGCGGGCTTCCAGGTCGCGGTCGTCGACGTCATGCTCCCGGGGCTCTCCGGATTCGCCGTCTGCCGCGAGCTCAAAGGCCTCGACCCGACGCTCGCGGTGATCCTGCTCACGGCGCGCGACGCCGTGGACGACCGGGTCCGTGGGCTCGATGCGGGGGCCGACGACTACATGATCAAGCCGTTCGCCTTCGCCGAGCTCGCCGCCCGGATCCGCGCGGTCCGGCGGCGGGACGCGCTCACCGTGCAGCCGCGGTTGGAGGTCGGTGGGCTGACGCTCGACCTGCACCGGCACCGCGCGCGTGTCGGTGACCACGACGTGCCGCTGAGCGGGACCGAGTTCGACGTCCTCCGGGTGCTCGCTACCGAGCCGGGCGTCGTCGTCTCCCGGGCGGCCATGCTGCGGGAGGTCTGGGAGACCTTCGACAACATCGACCCGAACGTCGTCGATCAGTACATCAGTCGTCTCCGTCGCAAACTCGACCTGGCGGAGGCGGGTGTCCGCATCGTGACGAGCCGCGGCGTGGGCTTCTCGCTCGTCGCCGCAGGGAGCTGAGGGCGTGTCGGCGGAGCGTCGCCGGTCGACGCGGCACCACGGCATCCGCACGCGGATCGCCGGGGGCAGTCTGCTCATCGCCGTCGTCGTGTCGCTCTTCGCCGGGCTCGCGATCAACGCCCAGCTGGAGCGCATCGTCCGCGACGGCACCGTCCAGGCGCTCCGCAGTGACGGCGCGCAATACGTGTTCGCGCTGCAGGCGAGACCCGACGACCCGCTCCAGGGACCCGGCCTCGGGACCCGCATCGCCGTCATCGCCCCCGACGGTTCCATCCCGGTCTTCAGCCTGCCGACGACGCTCGCCGCGCAACTTCCGGCGCTCGCCGCGACGCGGGAGGTCACCACGGTCGACGCCGGTCCCGCCACCTACATCCTGTTGTCGCAGCCCGTGACCGTCGGTGGCGACACCTGGTACGTCATCGCCGGTCGCGACGAGGCTGAGGAGACGACCGTCCTCGTCCAGATGCGGCTCCTCCTCGTCGGGTCCTTCGCGCTCCTCGTCCTCGGTGTGGCGGCCGGCGGATGGATCCTGACGACGGTGTCGCTCCGACCCGTCACCCGGCTCCGGGTGAGTGCGCAGAGCCTCAGCGAGCGGTCGACGGACGAGGTGCTGCCGGTCGGCCGTGCCGACGACGAGATCGCGCAGCTCGCGATCACCCTCAACGACCTCATCGAGCGGCTGCGGGCCTCGGCCGACCGCGAACGGCAGCTCGTGTCCGACGCGAGTCACGAGCTCCGGACGCCGCTCGCGATCCTCCGAACCCAGCTTGAACTCGCGCGCCTCGAGGACTCGTCGCGCGAGCAATTGCTCGCTGACATCGAGGGGGCCGAGCGCAGTGCGACGCGGCTGTCGGCGCTCGTCACCTCGCTGCTCGAGTTGTCCCGCATCGAGGCGGCGACGCCGGAGGACCGGACGAGCGCGGCCAGGCTGGAGGCCGACGTGCTCGAAGCGGTCGAGCGCGCACGGTTCCGGGTCGCCGCGGACGACGCGCTGGCCGGGATCGAGGTCGAGTACGTGAGTGCGATCGCCGAGAGCGGGCCGGGGGATGGCGCGGCGGTGTACGCCGTGCGCGCCGACGAGGTCGGCCGGGTCGTCGACAACCTCGCGGGGAACGCGCTGCAGGCGTTCACCGAGCGCGGGGGTGCTGTGCGCCATGTGTCGGTCATGCTCGACGACGACGGTGGTCAGCTCACGCTGCGGGTTTCGGACAACGCCGGAGGGCTCGACCCGGCCTTCGAACCGCGGGCGCTCGAGCGGTTCAGCCGTTCGGACGCGACGCGTTCCTCCGGGCACGGTTCCGGTCTCGGGCTCGCGATCGTCGCCGCCATCGCGCGCAATGCGGGTGGCGAGATCGTGCTCCACAACCGTCCTGGCCACGGTCTCGAGGTCGTCGTCACCTTGCCCGCCGCGTCGGCCAGGCCGGGCGATCCCGCCTGATCGTCGCCCGTTCGCAGGAGTCGCCCGGTGTGTCGGGGGCGGGCGGGGGCTCCGCGCCGGAGAACTCCTGAGTCGGGGACGGATGTGGGTGGGTGGCCTGTTCTCAGGAGTCGCCCGGTGTGTCGGGGGCGGGTGCGGGCGCCGCGCCGGGGAACTCCTGAGTCGGGGACGGAGACGACCGGGGACAGCCGACTGCGCGGGCGCGAGGAGGCCCTGCGTGCAACAATGAGCCAGCCCGTCCGGCGTCACCCGGCGGGCCCGACAGGCGAAGGGGAGCCGTGAGCGCGAGCGTGAAGGACGTCGCGGCGAGAGCCGGCGTCTCGGTCGGGACCGTCTCCAACGTGCTGAACCGCCCCGAGAAGGTCTCGCCCGTCACGGTCGACCGCGTCCACGCGGCGATCGACGAGCTCGGCTTCGTCCGGAACGACGCGGCCCGCCAGCTCCGGGCTGGTCGCAGCCGCAGTGTCGGCCTCGTCGTGCTCGACGTCGGCAACCCGTTCTTCACCGACGTCGCCCGCGGCGCCGAGGATCGAGCCGATGCCGAGGGATGGTCGGTCCTCCTCGGCAACAGCGACGAGAGCATCGACCGCGAGCGCGCCTACCTCGACCTCTTCGAGGAGCAGCGGGTCGCCGGCGTCCTGATCACCCCGCTCGGCGACGATCTCACCCGGCTCAGCCGGCTGCGCGACCGCGGGACGCCGACGGTCCTCGTCGACCGGCAGACCGATGACACGAGCTTCTCATCGGTCGCCGTCGACGACGTCGCGGGCGGGCGGCTCGCGGTCGAGCACCTCATCGGACTCGGTCGGCGTCGCATCGCGGTCGTGGGCGGTCCGTCTTCGCTCCGTCAGGTCGTCGATCGGCTCGCCGGTGCGCGCCAGGCGGTCGATGCAGCCGCGGCAGGTGGTGCCGAGGTCTCCCTCGAGGTCGTGGAGACCACCGCGTTGACGGTGCTGCAGGGCCGTTCCGCGGGCGAGACCGTCCGGAACCGTCCTCGCGACGAGTGGCCCGACGCGGTGTTCGCGGCCAACGACCTCCTCGCGATGGGGGTCCTGCAGGCGTTCAGCATGCTCGGTTCGGTGCGCGTGCCGGACGACATCGCGCTGATCGGGTACGACGACATCGACTTCGCGTCGGCGGCGGTCGTCCCACTGTCGTCGATCCGTCAGCCGAGCGCGCTCATCGGCCACACCGCCGTCGAGCTCCTGCTCCGTGAGGCGGACGCGGGCGCTCGACGCGTGCCCGAGCAGATCATCTTCCAACCGGAGCTCGTCGTCCGGCAATCGACGGTCGGCGTCGACCCGGCCTGAGTCTGGTGCCACCCTGCGTCACGCCGGGTGGTCGGGGACCCACGGGTCGATGAGGCGGAGACCGACACCCGCGAAGTCGCGCGTGTTCCGCGTCGCGAGCGCGGCGTCGGAGGATCTCGCGATGGCCGCGATGATCGCATCCTGAGGTCCGATCGGGTTGCCGGAGCGGCGTCGCGTCGTCATGAGCTCCGCGTAGTCGAGCGCGGCTTCCGCAGAAAAGGGGAGGACGCGCCCTGCGAAGTCGGCATCGAGCACGGTCGCCACGGCCCCGACGAGCGCCGATCGGCGAGCGCCTGCAGGGAGGCGCAGGGCTCCTTCGAGGAGCTCGGCAGCGGTCATCGCCGTGAGGTGGAGGGCGGCCTCGTCCTGCCGATCGAGCCACCGGACCACCGTCGGGTGGGGCCGTGGTCTGAACAGTTCCGAGACGACGTTCGTGTCGAGGATGATCACCTCGGGGTCTGGTCATCCGCGTCGGCGCTCGCAGCGTCCTCGAACGGATTCGGTCGGACGGTCGTGGTGCGCTCGGGCAGTTCGATGACGAGTTCACCGTCGAGGTGGAGGTCGACGAAGCGCTGATGAATACGCTCCGCCAGCCCGGGTCGGTCGATGTCTGCGGCCGAGGCGGCGCGGAGGTCTTCAGGCGTCGTCGTCCTGACAGCCGCGGCGAGGATCGCCCGGATCTCCGCTTCCATGGATCGTCCGTGCAAGGCGCCGAGCTGTTGCAGACCGCGCTTCGTGTCGTCGTCGAGATTGCGGACGGTCACTGTGGGCATGTCGTCACCTCTCGCGGAAATGGAGTGCTAGCACGATGCTAGCAGGACAGTGGGTCCGGCTTCATCGGTCCTCCACAGGCCACGCCGAGCGGAGGTTCCTTTCAGGGAGGCCCACGTAGGGTGGCCGTTTCGCCTTCCTCGGATCGGGCAACCGGTCGACCGCGGTCATCGAGGGACGGCTCTGCCGAGGCGATGCTGCACCCACCGAGCATGAACCGAGCGCGCCCCCGACGCGACCGAGACCCAGGACGGTACCCCGCACATGACCAGCACCACCCCTGCGCGCGCCCTCGAGCGCCGCGACCCGAACACTCCGGCCGCGACCCTCGCCCGGACCGGCGGCCGCCACGTGGCCCTCAGCCCGCGGGCCGCCCGTCGCGCGGCTCGCCTCGAGGACGCCAGCTGGACCGCCTCCGCCGAGGAGGAGCGACGTCACGTCGACCTCGTGCCCACCAAGCGGCCCTCGGCCCCACGCGCCAAGAGCTGCTTCGCGAAGCGCGCCAAGCCGTTCGCCACGTTCGGCGTCATGACGCTCGCAACCGGGCTCTTCGTGTCGGTGTCACTGCCGGCGGCCGCTGCCGGCGTCGACGTCGATGCGGCCACCGGTGGCGCGATCCCGTCTGCGGCGACGATGCAGTCGGTGTCGTACTCCGTGCCGTCGACCGCAACCGATGTGCCCTTCGTGCGCGACGGCTACGGCGCGACCAGCCAGGAGGAGGTCGACGCCGCCTCGGCCGCCGCCGCAGCTGCCGCAGCCGAGGCGGCCGCGAGTGCATCCGCCGCCTCCTCGTCGTCCGCGTCGGCTTCGGCGGGGCGCACCTACGCGGCCCCAGCCGTCGCCCGATCCGGCGAGGCGATCCTCGCCTACGCGGCGCAGTTCGTCGGTGTCGTCCCCTACGGCAACGGCAACGACCCGTCCGACAGCTTCGCCTGCGACGGCTACGTGCAGTACGTCTTCGCGGCGTTCGGTGTGTCCCTGCCTCGCGGTGCCGGTGCGCAGGCCGCATCGGGCGTGCAGATCTCGGCGTCGGAGGCCGTCGCCGGTGACCTGCTCTACTGGCCGGAAGGTCACATCGCGATCTATGACGGCGCGGGCGGCATGTACGACTCTCCCGACTGGGGTCGCTACGTCCAGCACCGTCTGACGATCTGGGGAGATCCGGTCTACATCCGCATTCCGTAGACAGGACCGTCGTCTGCAACTCCTGCTCGACCGGCCATCGGCGAGCAGCTCGGCCCGGTTCGGGCTGCCGTGTCTTCGGTGTGAGCCCGTCGAGCAGGAGTCGTGCGCAGGCCGCTCGGGGATAGCGTGGACAGATGACCGAGTCACACGCGAGCCCGACGTCCGAAGCGCCTGGCAATGAGGCCTCCGCGCCTCCGATGCCGCAGGCGGACGTGCGCGGCTTCGAGACCTCCCTCGGCACGATCCTGGGGCGGGTCGACGGCGCGGTGGTGCGAGCTCGCGGCATCCCGTACGCCCGCGCGGGGCGCTTCGAGGTGCCGGAGCAGATCGGTCTTCCCGTCGGCTCCGACGGCGATCCAGTGCCGTTCCGGGCCTTCGAGCGGGCGCCTGCTTCACCGCAGCGCTCCTCGCGGGTGCTCGAGGCCGTCCTCGAGGGCGCCGGTGAGGGCATGGTCGACTCCGAGGACTGCCAGGCGCTCTCGATCACGATCCCTGCGGACGCCCGGCCGGACGAGTCGCTGCCGGTGATGGTGTGGATCCACGGTGGTGCCTACGTCACGGGTGCCGGCGACCTCGACGTCTACGATCCGATCAGCCTGGTCGTCGAGCAGCGGGTCATCGTGGTGTCGGTCACGTACCGGCTCGGGATCCTCGGCTTCCTCGGTGACGGCGAGACGCTGCCGGCGAACCTCGGCCTGCTGGACCTCGTCCTCGCGCTCCGGTGGATCCACGAGCACATCGGCGCGTTCGGTGGCGATCCGGCGTCGGTCACGCTGTTCGGGCAGTCGGCGGGCGGCGATGCGATCGCGCACCTCATGATCAGCGACGGCACCGCGGGACTCTTCCAGCGGGCCATCATCCAGAGCGCGCCCCTCGGCATCAGCAGTGGGCGCGCCAAGATGGCGAGCGCGATGATGCGAGCGGCGGGCAGCCCGACACGGGACACGCCGGTGTTCGAGTTGCTGGCGCTCGAGGAGCGGGTGGAGCGAGCCGCTCGTCGGTTCGGACTGCGCGGAGGCATGGCGTTCGGCACCCAGTACGGTCACGCGCCGCTTCCGGCGGAGGCCGACCGCGACGCCGCCTGGCGTGAGGCGGCGTCGCGCATCGACGTGCTCATCGGCTCGACGACGGAGGAGACCCGGTTGTACGTGCCGCTCATTCCGGCCTTCGCCCGCATGACCTCGGCGCCGCTCGTCGGTGACCCCATCCGGCGGGCGCTCGTCGGCGCGACCACGCACGTGACCTACACCCGCGACGCCCGGAAGTTCGTCGAACGGCATCGGGCGTCGGGTGGTCGGGCCACGCGGTACGAGCTCAGCTGGGCGCCGCCCGGCAGCCCGTACGGCGCGTCGCACGTGACCGACCTGCCGCTCCTGCTCGGCACCGAACGGTCGTGGAGTCGTACGGCGCTCATCGGCTCGGCGACCTGGGAGGAGGTCGACCGACGCGGCCGTTTCCTGCGTCAGATGTGGGCCGACTTCGCGCGGGACGGCGTCCTGGCCGCTGACGCGACCGCAGGCCTGAGCGACGTGGTGACGCTTGACCGCTGAGCGTACTTCCGGACGCTGATGCCCCGAATACACCATCTGTGAACAGATGTAATTGTGTACACAGTTTGATACCATGGGGCGATGAACACGATCACCCACTCCCTCTCGACGCGAGATCTTCGTGAAGGCCTCGCAGACGTCTTCGGGCGGGTCGGCTATGCGCACGAGCGGATCGGTGTGACGAGGCACGGGAAGCTCGCCGCGGTGGTCATCAGTGTCGAGGACCTCGAACTGCTGGAGTCCTTCGAGGCGGCACGAGACGAGGCGGAGTTCCGGGCGGCTCAGGCTGAAGACGATGGAACCCGCGTTTCACTCGACGAGCTGCGCGCCGAGCTCGACGCTTGACGAGGTACGTGGTCGAGTTCAGCTCCGCTGCCGCTCGTGAGGTCAGGAAGCTCGATCCCCCGTTGCGGCGACGGCTGCTCCTCGCCATCGGTGAGCTGGAGGCCGACCCCCGACAGACTGGTGCGCGCAAGCTGGTTGGGTTCGAGAACGCATGGCGGATTCGGGTCGGCGATTATCGCGTCCTCTACGAAATCCTGGACGGTGTCGTGCTGGTGACCGTGTTCCGGATCGCGCACCGTCGCGAGGTCTACGACCGCTGAGCGCGCGGTGGGTGGCTCCTGCTGGAGACCAGTGCCAGGCACGCGCGGGCGTGCGCCCGTGCTGCATCCGGCGTCGGCGCAGCGGCCAGGCCGAGCAGCCTGCGTCGATGCGGTTCGCCGAGGAGCAGGGTGTAGAGCTGCTCCGCCCGCTCGCCGACATGGCCGGAGAGGAACGCGATCGAGCGGGCCGGGCCGGCCGCGTAGAAACCGGCGGCGACCTCGGGGAAGCGCGGAGACTCCGCGATCACGAGTCGGTGCAGCGCGACCGAGACGTCCGAGTGCAGCGCGATGACCAGTCGGGCAGCCGCGTCCTCGAGAGGCTCCGCCTCGGAGCCTGGCTCGTCGGCCGCGAGGAGGTACCCGTGCTGGCGTTCGACCGCCGCGGTCAGCACGCCGGCGAGATCACCGAACCAGGTGTAGATCGTCCGCTTCGTCACGCCCGCGTCGGCGGCGATCGCCTCGATCGTCGTCCCGCCGTACCCGTACTCGGTGAACCGGCGGATGGCGGCGTCGAGGATCGCGTCGCGGCGGCGGTCGCGTTCGGCTGCCGTCGGGCGACCACGTCTCGATTCCATGCTCTAATGATACGGTAACGTCTCATTAAATGGAGAGGGTGGAGATGACGAAGATCCTGCATGTCGCGATCGTCGACGACTGGGAGGCCAGTCGGCCGTTCGGCGAGTACGAGGTGTCGACGCGAGCCGTGCCGTTCGTCGACGCCGGCTTCGTCCACGCGACGACCGCCGACCGGCTGCCCGAAGTGCTCGAGCGCGTCTACGGGTCACTCCAGCTGCCGCTCGTGCTCATCGTGCTCGACGTGGAGGAGCTGCAGGCGACCGGCATCGAGGTGGTTCTGGAGCCGGAACCGCGCATCCTCGCGCCGCTGCCGACCGCCGGCCCGGCGATCACCGCCGAGCTCCCGCTCGAGCGCGACGGAGCCGGCGCCTGGCAGGTGCCGACAATGCTCGACGAGCTGTTGGCCTGAGCGAGGTGACCACAACTCCTGCGGATGGTCTGCCGTCGACCGTGGAGACAGCGCCTGGTGCGCATGTCAGCCTGCCGACGGGCGATCAGCAGGAGTTGTGAACCTCGGGGGCTACCCCAGGGACGGCTTGATGTCCTTGACGATCGCCTCGAGGATGCGCGCGTTGAAAGCGACGCCGAGCTGGTTCGGGACAGTGACGAGGACGGTGTCGGCGGCCTGCACGGCGGCATCGGCCGCGAGCTCGGCGGCGATGACGTCGGGCTCGCCGATGAAGCTGCGGCCGAAGCGCGCGAGTCCGCCGTCGAGGTGTCCGACCTGGTCCTTCGAGTCGGCCTGGGCGCGCAGACCGAAGTAGCGGCGCGTCTCGTCGTCGATGAGCGGCAGGATGCTGCGGCTCACGGAGACCCGCGGCTGCCACTCGTGACCGGCTTCGGTCCAGGCGTCACGGAACATCTGGATCTGCTCCGCCTGCAGTTCGTCGAACGGCACCCCGGTGTCCTCGGTGAGGAGCGTCGACGACATGAGGTTCATGCCCTGCTCCGCCGTCCACACCGCGGTGGACCGCGAGCCGGCACCCCACCAGATGCGCTCGCCGAGCTCCGGCGACTGCGGCTGGATCGCGAGCAGTCCGTTCGTCCCCGTCATCTGCGGGTTCGCGCGGGCCACACCGGCTCCGGCGATGGCCGCCCGGAACACCTCGGTGTGCGAGCGGGCGATGTCCGCGTCGGTCTCGTCGTCGCTCGGTACGTAGCCGAACGACTCCGACCCGCGGAGCGCCGTCTCGGGTGATCCCCGGCTCACGCCGAGCTGCAGTCGGCCGTCGCTGATGAGGTCGGTGGCCGCCGCCTCCTCGGCCATGTAGAGCGGGTTCTCGTACCGCATGTCGATGACACCGGTGCCGAGTTCGATCGTCGAGGTCTTCGCCGCCATCGCCGCCAGCAGTGGGAACGGTGACGCGAGCTGCCGGGCGAAGTGGTGCACGCGCACGTAGGCGCCGTCGACGCCGACCTCCTCTGCTGCGACCGCGAGGTCGATGCTCTGCAGCAGTGCGTCACGTCCGGTGCGCACGCTGGAGCCCGGAACGTCTTGCCAGTGTCCGAAGGACAGGAACCCGATCTTCTTCACGCTGACTACAGCGTCGCGCGGAGCGGTTCTATTCCTCTGAATGGATCGCCTACTGTCCCGACCGTCACCTCGAAGCGGTGCGTACCGCTCGTCACCGACACCGGCTCGGCGCCCGGCAGGTCGACGACGGCCGTCGTCCCCGTGGGCACCTCGACCTCGACGTGCAGCGTGTCAGCCTCGATCCGCCAAACGATCGACGCCCGACCGTAGGGCGTCAGGTGCACGGCCGAGGCGTGGGTGAGCCCACCGCCGGGTCGGGGCCGGAACAGGATCGAGCGGTAGCCGGGTGCGGACGGAGCGATGCCGGCGACGACCCGGTGCAGCCAGTCGGCCACCGCTCCGAGCGCGTAGTGGTTGAACGAGGTCATCTGACCCGGGTTCACGGTCCCGTCGGGCAACATGCTGTCCCAGCGCTCCCAGATCGTGGTCGCGCCCTGGCCCACCGCGTACAGCCAGGACGGGCACTCGTCCTCGAGCAGCAGGTCGTAGGCGCGGTCGAGATGGCCCGACGTCGTGAGCGCGTCGCTGACGATCGGCGTCCCGACGAAGCCCGTCGCGATGCGGTTACCGGCGGCGGCGACGAGGGCGCTCAACCGCTCGCCGGCGCGGTCCACTGCCGCCGGGTCCGGCAGGAGCTCGAACGCGATCGCGAGCGAGTACGCGGTCTGCGCATCACTGGTCATCAGCCCGTCTTCGCCGACGTACTCCGCGAGGAACGCCCGGCGGGTCGCCTCAGCGAGCTCGGCGTAGTGCTCGGCGTCGTCGATGCGACCGAGCACGGCGGCGGTCTTCGCGAGGTGCGCCGTGGACCAGGCCGAGTAGGCGGTGGCGACGAGGTGGCGGTCGGTGAGCGACTCCGCCGGCCGATCCGGTGGTGCGGCCGGGTCGAGCCAGTCGCCGAGCTGGAACCCCTCGTTCCACAGGTGGTTAGGGCCGGAGAGCCGGTGGACGAGGTCGACCCACCGCTTCGCGCTGTCGTACTGGGCCGCGAGGACGCCGATGTCGCCGAAGCGCTCGTAGAGCACCCATGGGGTGAGGACGGCGACGTCGCCCCACACCGCGCCTGGTCGGTTCGGCGTCCACTGGCCGTCGTCGGGGATGAACGGGACGTACCAGGGCACGGTGCCGTCCTCGTGCTGCTCGACCGCGACGTCCTGCAACCAGGAGCCGAGCATGCCCGACACGTCGTAGAGGAACGAGGCGGTGCGTGCGAAGACCTGCAGGTCGCCGGTCCAGCCCACGCGCTCGTCCCGCTGCGGGCAGTCGGTGGGGAGGTCGACGAAGTTCCCACGCATGCTCCAGAGCACGTTCTCGTGCAGGCGGTCCACCCGCTCGTCGGAGCTCTCGAACCAGCCCGTCCGCTCGAGGTCGGAGTGGTAGACCCGCGCGACGACGTCGCCGTTCGCGACCGCTTCGTCGAGATCGCCCGGCCATCCGGTGATCTCCGCGTACCGGAAACCGTGGATCGTGAACCGCGGCTCCCACTCCTCCGCGGGACCGCCGTCCGCCGGAGCCGGGCGGCCGGCGAGGGTGTAGCTGTCGGTCGCCTTCGCCTCGCGGAGTGGACGGGTGTAGATCTCGCCCTCCTGCATGACCTCCGCGGTCCGGATCACGACCGTCTCGCCCGCCGGACCGGTGACCCGGATCCGCAGTCGACCGACGAGGTTCTGGCCGAGGTCGAGGATGCGCTTGCCGCTCGGGCTCGTGAGGACCGCGATCGGCGCGACCTCCTGCGTCGCGCGCACCGGGGGTCCCTGCGGTGCGACGAAGGTGGCCGGGTCGCGTGTGCCGATCCGTACGCCGGCCCACCCGCGGTCGTCGAAGCCGGGCTCCGACCATCCGGGGAGCTCCTCGCGGGCGTCGTAGTGCTCACCGTCGTAGTTGCCGGAGCTGACGATGGGGCCGAACGAGGCGCGCCAGTGCTCGTCGGTCGCGATGGTCTCGACGCGACCGTCCTCATAGCGGAGTTCGAGCTGGGCGATGAGCGAGAGGTCCGAGCCGAACAGGTTGCGGAAGCCACCGCGCCACCCCAGTCGACCCCGGTACCAGCCGTCGCCCATCCAGGAGCCGATCGCGTTGTCGCCGGGGTGCAGGAGCTCGGTGACATCGTGCGTCGCCGTGCGCAGCCGGCTCGCGTAGCTGGTCCAACCCGGCGCGAGCGCCTCGTCCCCGACGCGACGACCGTTGATCTCCGCCTCGTAGACACCGTGCGCTGTGAGGTACAACCGCGCCGACACGAGGTCGGCACCGACGGTGAAGTCCCGCCGCAGCAGCGGTGGCCGACGCGTGTCGCTCTCCGGCTCCTCATCCCAGTCGGCTGCGACCGGCACCGCGACCCAGTCGCCCGGTGCGAGCAGGCCGGCCTCGACCGTCGCCACCGGGCTCCAGTCGGCCACCTCGACCGCCTGGCCAGGGCCGCTGTCGGTGCCCCACACCCGTACGCGCACCGATGCCACCTCACGCGAGCGGAGCGGAGCGGCGGGCCAGGCGACGAGGACGGATTCACCGGTGGCGACCCGGCCCGTGGTCGTGACCCGTCCGTCGCGGGTGATCTCGATCTCGGCGGCGTGCTGCTCCCAGCCGGCGGGCGCCAGATTCGTCCAGCTCAGCCTCGGGGTGGCGTCGCCGATCCCTCGGGCCTCGCGGAGGTGCTCGAATCTGGGGGCGCTCGTGGTCACCATCGTGGCTGCTGGTCCTTTCGTCAGGCTGGGCGCGTCGCAGCTCGCTCGGCGATCAACTCTGACACGTTTCAAAACCCGATGCTACAGCGTTGGTATGCGAGAAAGCGAGGAAGATGCAACTCTTCTTGACACGTTTCAAAACCTGGACCAGGATGGAGGCGCTGGCGGGGTCGAAGCGGATCCGTCAGGTGGGGCGCGCCGACACACGGCCGTCCTGCGCTCACGACGACGACGATGGAGAGCGACGATGACCGCACCCGAAGCACCAGCCAGACCGACCGTCGCCCTCGTCGGCACCCTCGATACGAAGGGCGCCGAGTACCGATGGGTCGCCGGTCGTCTCGGCGAACTGGGCGCGGACGTCGTGGTCGTCGACGCCGGAACGCGTGAGCCCCACGGGTACGACGCTGCCGTGGACCACCCGAACCACGAGGTGGCCGCCGCTGGCGGGACCGATCTCGACACGCTGCTCGCCGCGGATGACCGTGGAGCCGCCGTGAGTGCGATGGCGGAAGGTGCCGCGACGGTGATCGGCCGGCTGCACGCCACCGGGCGGGTCGACGCCGTCCTCGCCCTCGGTGGCAGCGGCGGCTCGGCCATCGCCGCCCGGGTCTTCCGCGAACTGCCGATCGGGGCCCCGAAGCTCCTCGTGTCGACGATGGCGTCCGGGGACGTCGCGCCGTACGTCGGCGCGAACGACGTGACGCTCATGTACAGCGTCGTCGACATCGCCGGGATCAACCAGATCTCCCGTGCCGTCCTCGGGAACGCGGTGGCGGCCATCGCCGGCATGGCGGCGGCTGCGCAGGCGCGCGGTCCGGCCTCGTCCGCCGAGCGGACGGACCGCCCGCTCGTCGGGGCGTCGATGTTCGGGGTCACGACGCCGGCGGTCGACGTGGCCCGCGAGCGGCTCGACGAACTCGGCTACGAGGTCCTCGTCTTCCACGCCACCGGTTCGGGCGGGCGGGCCCTGGAATCGCTCGCTCGGAGCGGCATGCTCGCAGGGGTCCTCGATCTCACCACCACCGAACTCGCGGACGATCTCGTCGGCGGCGTGCTGACGGCGGGCCCGGACCGACTCACCGCGGCCGGCGCGGCAGGCGTCCCACAGCTCGTCAGCCTCGGTGCGCTCGACATGGTCAACTTCGGCCCTCGTGACACCGTGCCGGAGCGGTTCGCCGATCGCGACTTCTTCGTCCACAACGCGACGGTGACGCTCATGCGCACCACGGTCGACGAGAACCGCGAGCTGGGCGAGCGGATCGGGGCGAAGCTCAGCGGCGCCGAGGCCCCCACCGTGCTGCTGATCCCGCGCGGCGGTGTCTCGGCGCTCGACGCCGAGGGCTTGCCCTTCCGCGACGCGGAGGCGGATGCTGCACTCATGGAAGCCGTGCTCGCGGGTGTGCAGGGCAGCGCGGTCACGGTCGTCGACCGTCCCGAACATCTCAATGATCCGGTGTTCGCGAGGCTCGCCGCCGACGCCCTCCACGCTGTGATCGAGCGAGACGGCAACAGGAACCGCACCGACACCACGGAACAGGACTGACCATGGACAGGACCATCGCACTCGAACGACTTCGCGCCACCGTCGCGCGCGGACAGGCCGTCATCGGCGCCGGGGCAGGCACCGGCATCTCGGCGAAGTCCGCGGAGGCGGGCGGCGTCGACCTCATCATCATCTACAACTCCGGCAGGTATCGGATGGCCGGTCGCGGCTCGCTGTCGGGCCTGCTCGCCTACGGGGACGCCAACCAGGTCGTCGTGGAGATGAGTCGGGAGGTGCTGCCGATCGTCCGCGACACCCCGGTGCTCGCCGGCGTGAACGGGACGGACCCGTTCCGGATCATGGAGCGCTTCCTCGACGAGCTCAAGACGATGGGGTTCACCGGCGTGCAGAACTTCCCGACCGTCGGGCTCTTCGACGGCGTCTTCCGCCAGAACCTCGAGGAGACGGGCATGGGCTACGACCTCGAGGTCGACATGATCCGCCTCGCCGCCGAGCGTGACCTCCTCACGGCCCCGTACGTCTTCGACGTCGAGTCGACGGTCGCGATGACCGAGGCGGGTGCTGACGTCCTCGTCCCGCACATGGGCCTCACGACGGCCGGCACGATCGGCGCGACCACGGCACTCTCGCTGGAGGAGTCGGCGCACCGGGTGCAGGAGATGCGCGACGCGGCCGTCGCGATCAACCCGGACGTCATCGTGCTGTGCCACGGCGGTCCGATCGCCGAACCGGAGGACGCCGCCTTCATCCTCGCCAACACGACGGGCGTCGCCGGGTTCTTCGGCGCGTCCTCGGCCGAACGCCTCCCGACCGAGCGGGCGATCAAACGCCAGATCGAAGACTTCAAGGCCATCCAGACCCGCTGACCGACGGCACGACCGACCACCCGACCACTCGACGAGGAGCATCCCATGACCGAACCAGCCATCACCCCCGCCACCGCCGGCCGTCGCCCCGACGAGGTCCCCACCCGGGTCTTCGACTGGGGCACCATCAAGTGGCTCGTCACCCCGCACCTCGACGAGGGCGCCGGACTCACGGTCGGCGAGGTCATCGTCTACCCCGGACAGGGCCACGCACCCCACCAGCACCCGGGCGAGGAGGAGGTCATCACGGTGATCTCCGGCGAGGGCGTGCAGACCGTCGGCGACGGTCCCGCGTTCCCGATCCGCGAGGGCGACGCCGTGTACATCCCGAAGGACACCGTGCACTCCACCTACAACACGACGTGGCGCCCGCTGCGACTGTCGGTCGTGTACACCCCTGGTGGCGCGGAGACGGGGCTCGACGGCCTGCCCGACGCGCGCATCGTCGACGCCGGAACGGCGCCGAGCTGGAAGCAGGACCGCTGATGCCGGTGATCGAACCGGGCTCCTGGGTGCATCCGGGTTCGAAGCCGGACTGGAGCGACATCGGCACGATCGGGCGCTTCGCGGTGTCGGTCGACGGAGGACGGTTCGACCGCCACCACCACGACGACCACGAGATCTGGTTCATCACCGAGGGCAAGGGGAAGGTGCTCGTCGACGGTGGCGAGCGCTACGTGCAGTCGGGCGACATCGTGCTGACGCAGGCGGGCGACACCCACGACATCGTCGAGGTGTACGAGACGATCCGTGGCTTCTTCACGGAGACGGGACTCCCGGCCGGTGGGCGCGTCGGCCATCTGCACGCGAACGAGGAGGACGCAGCCGGGCACGTGGTGACCGCACTCCCGCTGCCCGCCGACTTCCCGGCCCGAGCCTAGGATCGTCGGTATGCGCATCGCCGTCACCGGGAGTTCGGGCAAGCTCGGCTCCGCCACCGTCGAACGACTGCTGCGGGACGGCCACGACGTGCACGGACTCGACGTCGCGGGCACGGCCGGGCCGGGGTTCACCCGTGTGGACCTGACCGACTACGGGCAGACGATCGACAGCCTGCTCGGGGTGACGGCGAGGTTCGCAGGTCTCGACGCCGTGGTGCACCTGGCCGCGATCCCGGTGAACGGGCTCGTGCCGGATGCGGCGACGTTCCACAACAACCTGACCGTGTCGTTCAACGTGCTGCACGCGGCGCTGCGGGCGGGCATCCGGACGATCGTGACGGCGTCGAGCATCACGGCCATGGGATTCCCGTTCGAGGAGGCGCCCGAGTTCCTGCCGATCGACGAGACCGTCAGTCGCGCGAACAACACCTATGCGCTCGGGAAGGTCGCCGAGGAGGCGATGGCCGCACAGCTGGTGCGGTGGGCCGACGGGACGTCGATCACCGCGTTGCGGTTCACGAACGTCATGGCGCCCGGGGAGTACGGGACGTTCGCGCGGGCGTCGGAGCCCGGGTACCGGCGCGACCTCCTGTTCAGCTACGTCGACGCACGCGACGGTGCGCAGGCGGTCGCGCTGGCGCTGACGCGAGCGGAGCCCGGTTTCGAGGTCTACGACGTGTGCGCCTCCGACAACGGGACGACCGTGCCGTCGGCGGAGCTCGCGGCGAGGCACTTCCCCGGCGTCCCGCTGCGGGCGGGGCTCGGCGAGTTCGAGACGTTCATGTCCATCGACAAGGCCCGCACACGACTCGGTTTCGAGCCCGAGTACTCCTGGCGGGACGAGTTCGAGCGCGAGCAGGCAGTGCGGGGCTGATCGGCACGGAAACGAACGAGGCGCTGATCGGACGATCGACGGATGAGTGCACCCCGGTTCGCGCGAGCGCGATGCCGTTGACCGGCGACGGGGCATCCGAGGCCGGCCGGGTGTTCCTCCTCGCTGAGTACGGCACTGACGACGCGCTCGACGAGGCGACCCGGGTCGGCACGCCCAAAGTCGGCGCTGCACCCGAGAGTGGTACGAACGGTCGAGACCGGTCCGGGAACCCGCCGCGTCGCCTAGCGGACGCCGGCCTCGGCTTCGGCCAACGCCCGCACCTCGGCGACCTCGCGGATCTCGTCGGCACCGATGTTCGCCCCGAAGAGCTCGTGCCCCGGTTCGAGCACGACGCCAGCGCGCAGCGGCCCGATCTCGACCGGGTCGAACCCGAGGGCGTCCACCACGGCCGAGACGGCCGCCCGGTCCGCGGGGGCGTCGCCGGCGATCGCGATGCCCTTGCGGCCCGGTGCGCCGGTGGGACGTGGCTCCCCGTCGAGGTCGTGGTACCCCATGTGGTTGAACGCCTTCACGACCCGGGACTCCGGCAGGAAGGCGGCGACCAGCTCGCTCGTCGAGGTCTCCGGCGCACTGAGGTCCTCGCGGTGGCCGTCGACCTCCCACCAGTAGTTCATGGCGTCGATGACGAGTTTGCCGCGCAGCTCGTCGACGGGCACCGAGCGATGTTTGCCGAGGGGCAGCGCGAGGATGACGATGTCGGCCTGGGTCGCTGCCTCGGCGGCGGTCGTGGCGACGGCACCCGGAGCGAGGACGTCGATCGTCAGGGCGATCCGGGCGGCGTCGCGCGAACCGCTGATGAGCACCCGGTAGCCGGCGGCGACCGCGAGTCGTGCCAGGACCGTGCCGACCTTGCCGGCACCGAGGATGCCGATGGTGACGCTCTGCGACGGAGTCGGCTCGTCGACGGATCGGACGGTTCCGGAAGCGGTGTCGGACATGGGTCTCCTTCGTGGACGGTGCGGCCGCACGCGGTCGCCTGGGTCAACCGGGGGTCGTCCATCGCTATTCCGAGACCGGTCCGACGTGGACGCGCAACCCCTCCTCCGCGATCGCCCGCTCGACGTACCGTTGCCGCATGACTGACGCAGAACAGACCGACGCAACGACCCCCGACGCAACGACCTCCGGCTCGCCCGAGACGATCGGCGCCACCGAGGAGACCCTCGGGGCCCGCGGCGATGACAGCTCGACGAGCGCGAGCAAGGACCCCGAAGACTGGGTCACCGGCGACGAGCCGATGACCGGCCCGCAGCGCAGCTACCTCGACACCCTGGCGCGCGAGGCAGGCGAGGAGCTCCCCGCCGACCTGACGAAGGCGCAGGCCTCCGAGCACATCGACCGGCTGCAGAACGCCACCGGCCGCGGTCAGTCCGGATCCTGAGCGCCGCCGCCACCGTGACCGACTCCAGCAGGGCTCCGCTCCATCACGAGGTGGTCGTCATCGGTGGCGGCAACGCCGGTCTGTCCGTCGCCGGCAGGCTCCGGCGATACGGGGTCGATGACGTCGCGGTCATCGAACCGCGCGAACACCACCGGTACCAGCCGATGTTCTCGCACGTCGCGGGCGGGACCGCGTCCGCGTCGGTGGCCACGAGGCCCCAGCGCGCGGTGACGCCGAAGGGCGTGACCTGGTTCCAGGACCGGGTCCGGTCCGTCGACCCGGTCGCGAAGACGCTGACACTCGAATCCGGCACCGCCGTCGAGTACGACCAGCTCATCGTCGCTCCGGGCATCCAGCAGGACTGGGACGCCGTGCCCGGTCTGACGGAGGCGATGGCCTCGCCGGTGGGGATCTCCAACTACACGTTCGAGTACGCCCAGAAGGCCTCGCGCGTGCTCCGGTCGGTCCGCTCCGGCACCGTCGTGTTCACGCAGCCCGCAGGCCCCGCGAGCTGCTCGGGCGCCGCGCAGAAGCCGATGTACCTCGCGTGCGACCACTGGCGGCAGACGGGCGTCCTCGACGACATCCGTGTGGTGCTCGTCGTGCCCACACCCACGATGTTCGGCATGCCGATGATCGACGCCGAACTCGACCGCAAGGTCGCCGAGTACGGCATCGAGGTGCGGTTCTCGCGCGAGCTCGTCGCGGTCGACCCGGAGCAGCGCGTGGTGACCATCGCGCAGACCGACCCGCAGGACGGCCCGGATCGCGGGCAGGACGGCGTGACGGGGGGACTCCGGGAGGAGATCCCCTACGACGTCCTCCACGCGGTGCCGCCGCAGTCCGCTCCGGACTGGCTCGCGGCAACGGCGCTCGCCGAGCCCGGCAACCCGGGTGGCTTCGTCGAGGTCGACTCGCTGACCCTGCGGCATCCGCGCTTCCCGGACGTCTGGGCGCTCGGCGACGCCGCCGCGGTGATGAGCTCGAAGTCCGGCGGAGCCCTCCGGCAACAGACGAAGACCCTCGCGAAGAACCTCGTCGCCGTGCGGTCCGGCCGGGAGCCGAGCACGGTCTACAACGGCTACTCGGTGTGCCCGTTCACGGTCTCCCGCGGGACGGTGGTGTTCGCCGAGTTCGACGACCGCTACCGCCCGAAGCCCTCGATCCCGTTCTGGAACGGACTCGCGAAGGAGCGTCGGTTCACGTTCATCGCCGACCGCTACGTCCTGCCCTGGGTGTACTGGAACCTCATCCTGCAGGGTCGGGCGTGAGCGTCCGCAGCCGCACACCGAAGGTCGTCTCCGCCACCGGCACCCGATAGCGCTCGGGCAGGGCCGGCCCGCACGACGAGCTGCCGAGCCCGTGCTGCGCGTGGTCGAGGTTGAGCCACACACGGCCGGAGTCTCGGAGGTCCTGCGGGTGGCGGGCCTCCTCGAGCGCTTCGCTCGTCCATCGTCTGGCGGTGAAGTCGAAGCCGGTGTCCTGCAGCTGCTCGGCTCGCAGGGTCGGCAGGCCGTCGCCGGAGAGTTCCACCCACCGCGTCCCGACGTGGTTGCCGTTCTCCTCGGGCACCGGGTAGTCGGTCTGGAGCCCGTCGACACTGCTCGTGAAGCGACCGACGCGCGCCGCGGCGAGGCTGTCGACGTACGACTCGCCGGGGCCCCGACCGAACCAGGTCGCATCCGTGTAGCTGCCCGGTAGTCCGAGTCGGAGGCCCAGGCGCGGCAGCGTCAGCACGTGATCGCCGATGGGGGTGTGCTCCCAGATCCCCTCGGGGACGACGGTGACCGACAGGTCCAGGGCGCCGCCCACGTCGGTCCAGTCGAACGTCCAGTGCAGGCCGAGCCCGTGCGCGGCCGGGGCGCTGCGGCCGGCGACCCGCAGGCCGCCGCCCTGCCCGTCGTCGATCCGCTCGACGGCGTCGGTCCGGTGGAGGAAGCGGTCGAGTCCCGTGAGCTTCCAACTGGCTGCGGCCGTGTTCCGCGGCCCCTGGCCCCGGTCGTTCTCGGTGGGTGCGCGCATGATGTCGAGGACGGGCCCGTCGAACTCGAGATCGCCGAGCGCGCGGAGTCGGCCGGTGCGGGCGTCGAAGGAGCCTGCGCCGAGGGTGATGCGGTGGCCCGGCGTGCGGTCGGCGTGAGCGAGGGGTCTGCGTGCCGCGGCCGCCACGGGAACGGTGACGCCGGTCGGATCCGCCGGTCGGTCGGCGGCGATCCGCGCCTGCCCGAACGCGACCTCGTGTCCCGCTGCCGCCCACGGCTCGTCGGTCGCCAGGACCGCGCGCACGGTGAGCCAACGCTCGACGGGTGCGCCGGAGACGGGATCGACACCGGCGGTCGGCACGGTCGCCTCGGCCGGCAGGTCGACGGTCGCCGCGCTCCGGGGGTCGACGGGCGGTGTCGTCAACGCACCCGACGCGACGGCGAGGCCGTCGTCCTCCAGCTGCCACCGGAGCGCCAGGTGATCGAGTGACCGCATGTCGTGTTTGTTCCTGACCGTCAGCGTGCCGGTGGTGGCGTCCGCCAGGAGCTCGACCGGACTGATCGCGGCGTGCAGCTCCGCGAGGCCGGGGGAGGGCGTGCGGTCGGCGAAGACGAGTCCGTCGAGGCAGTAGCGTCCGCCGTTCGGTCGGAAGGCGACATCGCCACCGTGCATGACGAACTCGTTCCCGGCGGCGTCGGTGCTGCGGAAGCCGTGGTCGATCCACTCCCAGACGAAGCCGCCGCAGAACCGGTCGGAGGACTCGAGGATCCGCTGGTAGTCGACGAGCGACCCCGGGCCGTTGCCCATCGCGTGCGCGTACTCGCAGAGCAGGAACGGGAGTCGCCGCCGACGCACGTCGTCCGGCGACCCCGCCACGACGCCCACGGGGCTCGGTTCCTCGCGACGGCCGATGGCCTCGAGCAGCTCCTGGTCGGGGTACATGAGGCTGGAGAAGTCCGAGTTCCGATACGACGGATCGCGCTCGTACATGATCGGCCGAGACGGATCGCGCTCGCGGATCCACTGCTCCAGCACGTCGAAGTTCTCGCCGACCCAGCTCTCGTTCGCCATCGACCACACGACGATCGACGGGTGGTTCTTGTCTCGCTCGACCATCCGCTGGACACGGTCGAGCATCGCGTCGCCCCAGACCGGCTCCGTCGGCGGGTTGCCGGCCCAGTCGGTGTAGATGAAGCCGTGGGTCTCGAGGTCGCACTCCTCGACCACCCACAGCCCCAGCTCGTCGCAGAGGCGGAGGAAGTCCGGGTGGGGCGGGTAGTGGCTCGTGCGCACGGCGTTGAGGTTGTGCTGCTTCATGAGCAGGATGTCCTGCCGCATGGTCTCCGTGTCGAGTGAACGGCCGCGGTCCTGGTCGTGCTCGTGCCGGTTGACCCCGCGGAACAGCACCGGGACGCCGTTCACGAGGAAGCGGCCGTCCTCGATGGAGACGGTGCGGAACCCGATGCGCAGCTCGACGGTCTCGTCGGCCACGGGCGTCTCATCGGTCGGCCTCGGCCTGAGGTGCGCCGTGTAGAGGCGCGGTACCTCGGCGCTCCAGGGCTCGACCGGCAGAGCGGTCGCGGTGCCGGTGGGGAGGTCGAGGATGCCGAGCTCGGGGACGTCGACGAGGCCGGGGACGTCGGTGTCGACGCGCAGGACGCCGATGCCGTCGCGATGGTCGTAGCTCGCGCGGACCTGGACGTCGTCGATCGCGCCGGCCGGGCGTTCCAGGAGGTCGACGTCGCGGAAGATCCCCGGCAACCACCACATGTCCTGGTCCTCCAGGTACGTGCCGCTCGACCACCGGTGCACCCGCACGGCGAGGACGTTCTCACCGGGGACAAGGTGCTCGCCGACGTCGTACTCCACCGGGAGACGGCTGCCCTTGCTGTGGCCGAGGAGCACACCGTTCAACCACACGGTCCCGCAGGAGTCGACACCCTGGAAGCGCAGCACCGTGTCAGCGCGACGCCAGTCCTCCGGCAGGGTGAAGGTACGGCGGTAGTCGCCCGTCGGGTTCTCCTCGGGCACGCGAGGCGGGTCGATCGGGATCGGGAACGCGGTGTTCGTGTACAGCGGCTGCCCGTGGCCCTCGAGGACCCAGTGCGCGGGCACCCGGATGCGGTCCCAGGAGGAGTCGTCGAGCGACGGATCACCGAAGGTGTCGCCCGTCCCGTCGGCCGTGGGCGAGAGCGTGAACGCCCAGTCGCCGTTGAGGGACAGCCGACGTGCGTCGCTCAGTTCGTCGGCACGGGGTCGCCGCCGGCCGGTCCCCGGGATCGGGTCTTCGACCCACGACGCCGCGAGCCCTGCTGAGTCGTTCATCGTCGTGCAACCTTCATCGTGATGCGGCCTTCATCGTCGGGCGTCCCTTTCTCAGGAGGTCATCGGCGCGCCGGCCCGGCCAGCGGACGCCACGCCGGCGGACTCCTGAGAAAGGGACAGTGGAAGGGAAAGGGGAGCGGGTGGGTGGATGGATGGATGGAGAACGGGCTCAGTCGGTGATGGTGCTCGGCGGGGTGCCGAGTGCGTCGAGGTCCGACCAGAAGTCCTCGGGGATGTGGGTCGTTCGCAGCGTCTCGACCTGTTCCAATCGCTCGGGCCGGTTCATCCCGACGACGGTGGAGTCGACGAGTTCCGATCTCGTCGAGAACGCGAGTGCGGCAGCCGCGAGCGGGACGCCATGGCGGGTGGCCAGCTCGTCGGCACGGTCGACCCAGGCCAGCAACTCGGGCGAACCGGCCTGGTACGCGTACGTGGCCGGCTTGCCGTCGCGCCCGCGCCGTCCGGCGAGGAGTCCGCCCCCGAACGGAGCCGCGTTGAAGACGCCCATCCCGAGCGAGCGCGCCTCCTCCAGCAAGCCGGTCGCCGATCGGTCGACGAGGGTGAACCGGTTGTGGGTGAGGAGCACGTCGAAGACGCCGGTGCGAACGTAGGGCAGCATCACGCTGATGGCACCCGCGGCGATCCCGATCGTGTCGACCAGCCCCTGCTCCCTGAGTGCCAGCATGCCCTCGATCGCACCACCCGGTGCCGACGCCTCCTCGAACGACACCGAGTACGGGTCGTGCAGGTGGAACACCGGGATGCGCTCGACGCCGAGCCGCTCGAGGCTCTCCTCGAAGGACCGCAGCACCCGGTCGCGGTCGAACACCGCCGTCGACGGATCCTGGTCGGCCTTCGTCACCACTCCGCGTCCCTCGGGCAGACCGCTCTGACGGATGGCGTCGCCGATCGCCGTCTCGCTGCGTCCGTCCGAGTAGTTGTTCGACGTGTCCACAAGCAGATTCGGACCACGGAGGGCGGCCGATGCGAACGCCGTGGAGCCCGGGCCGGTGGAGCCGTCGGCGCTCGCCGGCGTGCCGAGTCCTGAGGTGCCGACCGTGACCGGGCTCACGACGAGCCCGGTCGAGCCGAGCGGTCGGAGGTCGTCTGGTGTCGCCACTGCCGCGGTCGTCCGGTCGGTGGAGGAGGTGTGGGTCGTGTCGTCGTCGATCATGTCGTCCATCCTGCGGTCCTCGGGCACTTCGGCGTCACCCCTTGAGCGCGCCGGATGCCAGCCCCTTCATGATCCGCTGGTTGAGGAACACGAACACGACGAGCAGTGAGAACACGTTGATGCAGATGCCCGCGAACAGCGGCCCGTAGTCGACCTGGCCGAACTCCCCGCTGAAGTTCAGCAGACCCGCCTGGATGGTGCGGAGGTCGGCGTTCGTCGTGAAGGTCAGCGAGATGAGCAGGTCGTTCCAGATGGAGAGGAACTGGACGAGCCCGATCGTGAAGAGCGCGTTCCGCACCATCGGCAGTCCGATGGACCAGAAGGAACGGATGATGCCGGCTCCGTCGATCGTCGACGCCTCGAACACCTCGCGCGGCACGGCCCGGAAGTAGGCGGTCATCATGAAGACCGTCAGCGGCATCCCGAGCGCCGTGTAGGTGATGATCATCGGCCAGTACGTGTTCGTGAGGCCGAGGTTGAAGTAGGCGACGAAGAGTGGCACGAGGATCATCTGGCCCGGGATCATGATGCCGGAGATGAACAGCAGCAGCGTCAGGTTGCGGCGTTTCCACACCATCACCTCGAGGGCGAAGGCGGCGGCGACGCCGAAGATGAGGATGAAGACGAGTGACGGCAGGGTCACGATGACACTGTTGAGCAGGTTCTGCGAGATGTTGCCGGTCGTCCAGGCGGTGACGTAGTTGTCGAAGCTCCACGACTCCGGGAGGGAGAAGGTGGACTCCTGCAGGAACTCGCGCTGGTTCTTGAACGAGGACAGGAACAGCCAGACGATCGGGTAGATCTCGATCACGAGCAGGAGTCCGATGAGGATGACCGAGGGCAGTTTCCGCAGGTAGTAGGCGCGCGAGCGAGGAGCGCGACGCATCTTCGGCCGGCGGACGGCGGTGCCGGATCCGTCGCCGCTGCCGCTCGAGGCCGGTGTGGTGGCGCCGGGCGCCGGGGTGATGGCGGTCGTCATGGCGTCAGTCCTTCGTCAGGTCTTTGCGGGAGGTCTTGAAGATCAGGAGCGTCACGAGGAAGCACATGATCGTGAGCACGAACGCGAGCGTCGAGCCGTAGCCGTAGTTCTGGTACGTGAACGTCGTGTTGTACATGTAGAGCGTCAGCGGGGTCGTGGCCGTCCCTGGCCCGCCGCCCGTCAAGGCGAGCACCGAGTCGAACACCTTGAGCGTCGCGTTGAAACTGAAGATCACCGCGGACAGCAGGACGGGGAGTGACAGCGGCACGATGATGTACCGGACGAGCTTCAGGCCGCGGGCGCCGTCGATGCGGGCCGACTCGATCACCTCCTCGGGGATGTCGAGGAGCCCCGCATAGAGCAGGACGGCGTAGAAGCCCATCGACCGCCAGAGGTCCATGATGATGATCACGACGAACGCGCTGTCGGGCGAGCTGAACCAGTCCACCGAGTCGATGCCGAAGCCGTTCAGGATGGCGTTGACCGGTCCGGTCTGCGGCGCGACCTCGAACAGGCGCTTGAACAGCAGACCGACGGCGACGGTCGGCAGCACCACGGGGAAGAACACGAGCGTGCGGACGAGCGTCGACGCCTTCTTGAGGACGAAGACGTAAAAGAGGGAGAGAGCGTACCCGAGGGCGATCTGCGCGACCGTCGCGATGAGCGAGTACTTGATGCTGAAGAAGATCGCTTCCGGTGCCGTCGGGTCGGCGAACAGCTGGGCGAAGTTGTCGAGGCCGACGAACTCGAAGCCGCGCAGGTCGCCCTGGAAGAAGGTGAGGCCGAACGACCACATCACCGGGACGAGCTTCACCAGGGTGAAGATGAGCAGGGCCGGGCCCAGCAGGATGGCGATGGCCTTCCTGTCGCCGAGGACGTCTTTCATGCTGTGCTCCTGAGTCGGTCGGGGGACCGTGAGGCTGGGCGGCGAGGTGCGAGACCCGCTGCAGAGGTGGATGTCCGCGGACGGACGGATCCGGTCGCCGGGCGACTGCCGGGCGACCGGATCGCCGGTTACTTCTTGAGACCCGCGTCCACGCCGGCCTGGACGAGCGCCGCGAAGTCCTCGGGGGAGATGCCGCCGGTGAGCAGCGGGGCGGCGTTGGTCTGGGCGTCGACGCCGGCCTTCTCGGGGAGGAAGGTCTCGAACCAGGTGACCGTCTCATCGGTGTCGGCCATGATGCCCTGCACCTCGGCGGTGAGCGCGGGGACGTCGGTCACCTCTTCGTTGAGCTTGAACCCGGAGATGACGCCCTGGTTCTTCAGCACGCTGGAGCCGTAGTTCTCCGCGATGCAGCTCAGCCAGCCGCCGACCTTCTCCTCGTCGTAGCCCTTCGTGGAGAACGAGGTCGCCGCACCGGTGTTGGCCGGGTACTGGTCGATCGAACCCTTGCCGCCCTCGACGGTCGGGAACGGCATGAAGCCCACGGCGTCCTCACCGATCTGGTTGAGTTCGGTGTTGTAGACGTCGGCGAGCATCCAGGTGCCGTTGTACATCATGGCCGCGTTGCCGGTGAAGAACTCGCTCGTCGCGGTCTGCATGTCCATCGTCGTGATGCCGGCACCGAAGTACTTGCCGAGGTCCGCGACGGCGGTGATCGCCTCGACGTACTCGGGGTCGGTCAGCTTGGCGTCGCCCGAGGCGATGTCGTTCATCGCGTCCGGGCCGAGCAGCCGGAAGAGGTAGGTGCTGATGTAGCGGGTGATCGTCCAGCCCTGGGCACCGGAGACCGTGAAGGCGGACTTGCCGGAGGCCTGGACGGTGTCGGCGGCGTCGAGCAGTTCGTCCCACGTCTGCGGGACCGCGATGCCGAGGTCCGTGAACATCGTCTTGTTGTAGAAGAAGCCCTCAACGTTGTACTGGTAGGGCATCGAGACGAACCGGTCGCCGTAGATGTTCTTCACGGTGGCGACGGCCGAGGGGAGGATGTCGTCCATGACGCCCAGCTCGGTGAGGGTGTCTTCGAGGTCGAGGACGGTGTCGTCGTCGCCGAGGGTGCCGCCGGGCCGCAGCGGTGCGGTCGGTGCGGTGAAGGTGGTGGGCAGGGCGTTCTGGCTGGCGAGCAGCGTGACGCGCTGGAGCACGTCGGCCTGGGGCAGGGTCTCGACCTTGAGCGGCAGCGCCTTCTCGTTCGCGGCGCACGCGCCGTCGCCGAGAGCGGTGAGTTCATCGCGGACGATCGAGTTCTCGACGGCCGCGAGGTAGTCGAACGACGTGGCGCTCGAGGCACCGCCGTTCCCTGCGCAGGCGGTCAGGGCGAGAGCGGTGACGCCGAGAGCGGCGATGGCGGTGGCCGACCGACGTTTCGGGGCCCGGTGCGCTGTGGACACATTTCCTCCTTGAAGATGTGGCAGTGATGTTGAGACGCGAGCGGTGATGGTCGCGAGCAAAGTTGAAGCGTTTCAATGGCCGAGGCTAACCGCGCACGGGTCGCATGTCAAGCGTTGGATCAGTTCCGCTCGGCGAGGCACTTCGAGCATGACGAGGGCTGGACGGAATGCATATTGACACGTTTCAAGACGGCGACGAGAATGGGTGATCGTCGTCCCGTGATCTCGATCATGTCGGCACGACCACAGTCAACGACGATGCACGGCGATTCAACCCGCCGGACGAGGAACGGAACCGCACATGAGGTTGCAGGGCAAACGAGCCGTCATCACCGGGGCAGCAGGAGCGCTCGGCCGGGTGATCGCCCAGAAGCTCGCCGCGGAGGGGGCCGACGTCGCCGGCCTCGACCTCAACGCCGCCGGGCTCGAGGAGACGGCGGAGCTCGTCCGTGCACACGGGGTGCGGGCCGCATCGGCGACGGCCGACCTGACCGACTTCGACGCCGTCCAAGCTGCCGTCGGCGGCATCGTCGACGAGTGGGGCGGGGTCGACATCTTGCTGAACGGTGCGGGCGGCGGCGCGGTTAGCTTCTTCCACGAGATGACGTACGAGACCTGGATGACCCAGATGGACCGCAACCTCAACTCGGTGTTCAACGTCACGCGCGCGGTCCTGCCCTCGATGCTCGAACAGCGCTCCGGTCGCATCATCAGCATCGCATCCATCGCCGCCGTCAGTGGCGGACGCCTCGTGCGCGGGGCGACGGCCTACGCCGCGGCCAAGGCCGGCGTCGTCGGACTCACGAAGGCGCTCGCGATCGAGGTCGCCGAGCAGGGGGTCACCGTCAACGCGCTCGCCCCCGGAGCCCAGGCGACCCCCGGCCGCGACAACGACACCCCGGAGCGTCGCGAGGCGCTCCTCGCGCAGATCCCCACCCGGCTGCTCGGCGAGCCGGAGCACCTCGCGGAGACGGTCGTCTTCCTCGCCTCACCCGCCGCCGTGAACCTCACCGGCCTCATCCTGCCGCTCGACGGCGGACACTCGATCTGAGGCGACGGACGATGACGACAGGACCAGAGGACATGACGAGACTCGAGCGCGGCAAGGCGAAGTTCGACGAGGTGTACGGCGAGGGGAAGTCGGAGGGGCTCGTCGCGATGCAGACCGGGCTCGCGCAGGACCTTGCGCGCTTCGGCATCGAGTTCAACTTCGGCGACATCTACTCCCGGCCGGGGCTCACGCTGGCGCAGCGGGAGCTCATCACCCTCGCGGCTCTCGTCGCGCTCGGTGGGCTGGAACCACAGCTGCGCGGCCACACCCGCGGTGCGATCAACGTCGGCTGCACCGCGACGGAGATCCTCGAGACGGTCATCCACACCGTGCAGTACGCGGGGTTCCCACGTGCGCTCAACGCGATCCGGGTCGTCACGGACGCCCTCATCGAGGTCGGCGTGGAGATCCCCGAGCCCCTCGGACCGGAGCCGCACCGCGGTCAGGACTGACCGAGACGGGGCGATCTAGACTGAGCCGGGCCGCGGGAACGCTCCCGGGGCACGCAGCACGAGGGCAGGGGTGAAGCATGGGACGAGTCGGTATCCGCGAGGTCGCGACGCTCGCCGACGTCTCCATGGGCACGGTCTCCCACTACATCAACCACCCCGACCGCGTCTCGCCCGAGAAGCAGGAGCGCATCCAGCGGGCCATCGACCAGCTCGGGTTCGTCCGCAACAACGCCGCCTGGCAGCTGCGTCTCGGCCGGAGCGGCACCATCGCCTACATCGCGCCCGACGTCAGCAACCCGTTCTTCGCGACGATCGCAGAGGGGGTCGAACAGCGCGCCGCCGAGGACGGGCTCTCCGTCTTCATCGCGAACTCCAACCGCAGCCGTGAGCGCGAGGACGCCTACCTCGGCATGTTCGAGGCGCAGCGGGTGCAGGGCATGCTCGTCGCGTCGCACGAGTCGGTGGAGGAGCGGCTGACGAGCATCCGGCAGCGGGGCATCCCTTCGGTCCTCGTCGGGCAGCTGGCCTCCTCGCCGGACCAGCCCTCGGTGTCCGTCGACGACGTGCGCGGTGGGTTCCTCGCGGCCGAGCACCTGCTGGCGACCGGTCGTCGGCGACTCGCCTTCGTCGGTGGTCCACTCGGCATCCGTCAGGTCGCCGACCGGTTCGAGGGGGCGAGCGCCGCCGTGGCCGCCGTGCCCGGGGCGACCCTCGAGGTGATCGCGGGCACCGAGCGAACGATCGCCGAGGGCCGCGAGCTCGGCCGGGCCATCGCCAGCCGCCCGCCCGAGGCGCGTCCAGACGCCGTGTTCGCGGTGAACGACCTGCTCGCCCTCGGCATCATGCAGACGCTCGTCGTCGAGCACGGGGTCCGCGTCCCGGACGACCTCGCGATCGTCGGCTACGACGACATCGAGTTCGCGGAGTCGTCGATCATCCCGCTCACCTCCGTGCGCGCACCGCACGAGGGGTTCGGTGTCGCCGCGGTGGAGCTGCTCCTCGGCGAGTTCGCCGTCGCGGAGGGTGCGCCGATCCCGCCGCTGTCCGCGCGCCACCTCGTCTTCCAGCCCGAGCTCGTCGTCCGGGCCTCAACGCGCGAGTAGTTCGCTTGTCGTACAAGCGCGAGAATCGGGCATCGCCGTGGAGGCGATGCCCGATTCGTTCATCGACTATCGTGGCGCTGAGCTAAGCGTGGCTGTTCGCGTAGTCGATGCAGGCTGCGGTGATGCCTGTAGAGGTGCCGATCAGCGCGGCCAGGCACACGCCGCATCCGATGCCGACCGTGACTGCGCAAGCCACGGCGCAAGCGGTAGCCAGGAGGCTGGCCGCCCAGACGGGGACGCCGCTCTGGCTCAAGCAAGAGCTCAACTCGCCCCACCAGTCGCCACTTCCGCTGACCGATACGGTCCCCGAGAGAGCGTCGGCGGCTTGAGACGCGGTCACGGACTGTGTCGACGTGAAGATGGAGTCCTGCCAAACGCTCATGCTTCCGCCACCTCGACCATCGGGCTGGAACAGCATCTCCACCGTGGATACGACTTCAGCACCGTCGTTCAAGAACACTGTCAGCGAAGACGGTGCCACCACGTTTTCGCCAACCAGATCGAATCTGGCGGCCACAGTCGACTCTTCAACTTTGAGGACGGAAGCCCGAGCAACGTCGACGTGCGCACCCCCTTGAACCTCGAGATGTTGTGAAGCTGCTCGGAGGAAGCGGTCTCGTTCCGAGCCGGTGATGTCGGTCGTCGAAAGCTCGCTCGCGTCTGTGACCACTCGAAGGACGTCGGATGATGTGGGTGTAGTCGAGTCCTCAGCGCGCGCTTGTGCGGGTGCAACGGTCATCACGACCGCGCACAGGGTAGCGGCCGTCAGCGCCGCGACAAATCGTGATACTCCCATAAGCTCCACTGCATTCTCCGTTTCGTTGTGTGGCACTCTTCATCGTTCTGAGGCGGACGCCGCAAGGAGCAGCGCGCCAGCGACGCAGAGCAATGGCACCGAGAGGAACCCGATCGCTGCTGCGGGTGACGGGAGAATCAGGCTCATGGACATGATCGGCGCCGAGACCGCGATGAGACCGACTCCCCAAGCTTTGTGAGGCCTGCGCGACCGCGGTTGCAGATGAGATGGCATGAGATTGATCCCTCCGACCGACTTCCCATGAAGCTAATACTTCTCATTTTTGCGCGCAATATGTATACGCAGAAAACTTTTATATCAAACATGTGTATGCTTCTGAGCGGCGAAATATCGAGATACCAGGTGGACGATCGGATCGATGGCTCGAGCGCGTCCTTGACGGTCGTCCCGGTGCCTGAGGACATCGCTGATCGTCGGCTACGACGACATCGAGTTCGCGGAGTCGTCGATCATCCCGCTCACCTCGGTGCGGGCGCCGCACGAGGGCTTCGGTGTCGCCGCGGTGGAGCTGCTCCTCGGCGAGTTCGCCGTCGCGGAGGGTGCGCCGATCCCGCCGCTGTCCGCGCGCCACCTCGTCTTCCAGCCCGAGCTCGTCGTCCGGGCCTCCTCCGTCTGAGCGGCGCGACCGTCAGGGCCGCGGCGACTGCCGGGTGGCCGTGCGGATGCGGTACAGGGAACTCGACGCGGTGATGTAGAGCGTCATGCCGTCCTCGCCGCCGAAGCAGACGTTCGCCGTGCGTTCGGGGACCGGGATGCGCAGGATGGTCGCGCCGGTGGGGTCGAAGACCTCGACGCCGTCGCCGGCCGACGACCAGACGTTGCCGTCGACATCGATCCGGAAGCCGTCGGATGCGGGGACCGCGGTGCTCGCGAAGGTGCGTCCCGGGGTGTCGCCGAAGACGACCGAGACGCCGTCCTCGGCGACGTCGTACGCGGCGATGCGGAGTGCGCCGTCACCCGTGTCCGACACGTACAGGATCGACCCGTCCGGTGAGAACGCCAGTCCGTTCGGGTGCAGCATCGCCGTGATGACCGGCTCGACCGCTCCGGTGTCCGGCTCGAACCGGAAGACGTAGCACCCGCCGTACTCCTGCTCGCCCGGGTGGCCCTCCTCCCCGCTCGGATCGATGCCGTACGGCGGGTCGGTGAACCAGATCGAGCCGTCGGCGTGCACGACGACGTCGTTCGGGGAGTTGAAGCGGCCGCCGGCCCAGCGGTCGACGAGCGTGATCGGGCCGTCGGGCCCCTCGATCTCGACCGCGCGCCGCCCGTGACTGCACTGCACGACCCGGCCCTCGCGGTCGATCGTGCGGCCGTTCGTGTACTCGGCGCCGTCACGGAACACGGCCGTCTCACCGGTCGCGGTGTCGAACTCGAGGATGCGGTCGTTCGGGATGTCGCTCCAGCGCACGCGGCCGGTCTCCGCGATCCATGCGGGCCCCTCGCTCCAGATCGCGCCCGTGTACAGGTGCTCGAGTTCGGCTCCCTCGGCGAGCAGCGGCGAGGGTTCGTTCGTCATGGTGACGTCGTCGTCGGTCATGACACCCAGCCTATTCGGCAGGTGCGGGTCTACGCCGGATCGATGGGGGAGGAGCCGAGGTTGCGAGCGCTCGGTCGGGTGACGGGCGGTTCGACGATCGACTCCAGGAAGGCCCACGCATCCATGCGCCAGCGGTCACCGGCGACGTCGATCGCCTCGATCCGGAACGGTGGGGTGAGGATCGCGTCCCAGTCGATCGAATCGAGGACGCGTCGCGGAATCATCTCATCGACGTACGGCGCTTCACGCTCCGGATCCGGTGCGACCTCGGGCGCCTCGTCGTCGACGAGGACCTCGAGTCGGTCGATCATCGCGTCATCGAACGTCTGCATGCGGGTCACGAGCGTCTGCAGCTCGTCGGGATCGAGTCCGGCGACGAGTTCGAGGAGATAGGCGCGCCCCGGATACGCTTCCGCGGGCACATCGACGATGTTGTATCGGCCGTCGTCGGAGATCCACATACGTCAACGCTAGCCCGTCGCGGCTGGAGGCCGGGCGAGAGTGATGAGGTGAAGTGAGGCGATCGGTCGCCCGGGCCGCGGTTCAGCGACGACGTGCCGCGACTCAGGCGGTGGGTACCTGCGTCGGGTGGACAGGCAGCTGCGCGGCTGGACGGACGAGCGCGGTCGGGCCGGGGTCGGTGAACCCGAACTGCTCGTAGAGGCCGTGCGCGTCGCTCGTGAAGAGCGTCCACCGGAAGTGCGCGCCGGGACCGTCGTCGATCATGGCCTGCACGATCCGCTTGCCGAGCCCGTGGCCCCGGTGCGCTTCGTCCACGATGACGTCGGCGAGGTAGCCGAAGCCGAGTCCGTCGGACACCGCTCGTGCGAAACCGACCTGTGCGCCCGTCTCCTCCTCGTACACGCCGATCACGCGCCAGGCGTCGTCGATCTGCGCCTCGACGTCGGCTCGGCTGCGCCACTTCGCCCAGTAGACCTCGCGGAGCAGGGCCCACACGGCGTCCCGGTCGATGCGGTCCTTCGAGTCGTCGATGCGATAGCCCATCGAGCCACCGTAGGACGGCCGGCGCCGGACCGTGGAGAGCCAGTCCGGCCTCGGTGGCCCGCTCGTCATCGAACGACACGACGGAATAGTCGAGCCGTCCGCGGGCTTAGCGTGAAGAGAAGTACCAGCGATGCACCGAACCCTGGAGGATCATCAGATGACTCACGCCCGCACCACCCTCGGAACGTCCGACCTGTCCGTCTTCCCGCTGAACCTCGGCGGCAACGTGTTCGGCTGGACCGCCGATCGGCAGACCTCGTTCGACATCCTCGACGCCTTCGTCGCGGGCGGCGGCAACTTCATCGACACCGCCGACGGCTACTCGGCGTGGGTGCCCGGCAACACCGGTGGTGACTCCGAGCGACTCATCGGCGAGTGGCAGGAACTCCGAGGCAACCGCGACGAGCTCGTCATCGCGACCAAGGTCAGCCAGCACCCCGACTTCACAGGCCTCGCGGCCGACAACATCCTCAAGGCGGCCGACGCCTCGCTCGAGCGCCTCCGCACCGACCACATCGACCTCTACTACGCGCACTTCGACGACGAGTCGGTGCCGCTCGAGGAGACGGTGACGGCACTGTCGTCCCTCGTCGACGCCGGCAAGGTCCGCCACCTCGGCATCTCCAACTACTCCGCAGCGCGCATCGCCGAGTGGTTCGAGATCGTCGAGGCCAAGGGGCTCCACCGCCCGATCGCCCTCCAGCCGCACTACAACCTCGTCGAGCGCGAGTTCGAGGGCGAGCTGCGCACGATCGCCGAGCGCGAGCAGCTCGCGGTGCTGCCGTACTTCTCGCTCGCGAAGGGCTTCCTGACGGGCAAGTACCGCGAGGGGTCGAGCGTCGACAGCGTCCGTGCCGAGGGCGCTCAGGCCTACCTCGCCGACCACGCCGCGCTCCTGCCCGTCCTCGACGAGGTCGCCGCGGCCCGCGGCGTCTCCGTCGCGACGGTGTCGCTCGCGTGGCTCCGCTCGCAGCCGACCGTCGCCGCGCCGATCGCGAGCGCCCGCACGGTCGAGCAGCTGCCCGACCTCCTCGCCTCCGCCACGCTCGAACTCTCCGCCGACGAGCTGGCCGCCCTCACCGCCGCCTCGGTCGCGTAGGGGCGGCACCGGCGAGGGCACCTCCCCGCGCTCCGAAACACCCCGGCAACACGTGTCCCGGTAGAGTCGGCCCATGGGTGACCTGTTCAACGGCTATGGCGGCACGCTCGCCCCGCGCAAGACTCCGGGCGGCGTCCCCGCCTTCGACGAGATGTTCGGCGAGGCGGCGGAACACGCGGGTGGTGCGACCGCCAGGCGGGCGTATCAGGAGATCTACAGCTCCCTCGCTCGGATGACCCAGGAGGAGCTCCGAGGTCGCACCGACGCCCTCGCCAGCTCCTACCTCGCGCAGGGCGTCACCTTCGACTTCGCCGGTGAGGAGCGTCCGTTCCCGCTCGACGCGGTCCCGCGGGTGATCGAGCAGCAGGAGTGGACACAGGTCGAGGCCGGCATCAAACAGCGCGTCAAGGCGCTCGAGGCCTTCCTCGCCGACGTCTACGGCCCGCAGCTCGCCGTGCGCGACGGCGTCATCCCCGCGAAGCTCATCTCCTCGTCGTCGCATTTCCACCGGCAGGCCTACGGGATCCAGGCTGCGAACGGCGTCCGCATCCAGGTCTCCGGTATCGACCTCATCCGCGACGAGCACGGTCAGATGCGCGTCCTCGAGGACAACGTCCGGGTCCCGTCCGGCGTCAGCTACGTCATCTCCAACCGTCGCGTGATGGCGCAGACGCTCCCCGAGCTGTTCGTCTCGATGCGCGTCCGGCCCGTCGGTGACTACCCGAACAAGCTCCTGCAGGCGCTGCGTGCGTCGGCCCCGCCCGGCGTCGAGGACCCGAACGTCGTCGTCCTCACCCCCGGCGTGTACAACTCCGCGTACTTCGAGCACACGCTGCTCGCGCGGCTCATGGGCGTCGAACTCGTCGAGGGCCGTGACCTCTTCTGCTCCGGCGGCAAGGTCTTCATGCGCACGACCGCCGGACCCACTCGCGTCGACGTCATCTACCGCCGCGTCGACGACGAGTTCCTCGACCCGCTGTCGTTCCGTGCCGACTCCATGCTCGGTTCGCCCGGGCTCATGCTCGCCGCACGTCTCGGCAACGTGACCATCGCGAACGCCGTCGGGAACGGTGTCGCCGACGACAAGCTCGTCTACACGTATCTGCCCGACCTCATCAAGTACTACCTCGCCGAGGACGCGATCCTCCCGAACGTCGACACCTGGCGTCTCGAGGACCCGCTCGCCCTCGAAGAGGTCCTCGACCGCCTCGACGAGCTCGTCATCAAGCCCGTCGACGGTTCCGGCGGCAAGGGCCTCGTCGTGGGTCCGGACGCCTCGAAGGAGGAGCTCGCGACCCTCAAGACGAAGCTGCAGGAGGACCCGCGCGGCTGGATCGCGCAGCCGGTCGTCATGCTCTCCACGATCCCGACGCTCGTCGAGGACGGCATGCGTCCCCGCCACGCCGACCTGCGACCGTTCGCGGTCAACGACGGCAACGACGTCTGGGTGCTGCCAGGCGGACTCACGCGCGTCGCCCTGCCGGAGGGGCAGCTGGTCGTGAACTCCAGCCAGGGTGGTGGCTCGAAGGACACCTGGGTGGTCGGCCGGGCCTTCGACCCGAACGCCGCGCCCGAGGCCTCGTCGCACGACATCCAGGGTCTCGTCGCCGAACAGGCCACGACCGAGACGACGTCGATCCCGATCATCTACGACCACGGAACGATCCCGGAGCACTCGCCCCAGGACCGTCCGGTCGGCAACCAGGACCAGCAGGAGCAACAGCAGCAGACGCTCTCCACGCCCGCTGTCACCGGGCAGGAGGACGCATCATGCTGAGCCGCATCGCCGAGAGCCTCTTCTGGATCGGCCGCTACATCGAGCGCAGCGACGGTACCGCGCGCATCCTCGACGTCCACCTGCAGCTGCTGCTCGAGGACCCGTGGATCGACGAGGACACCGCCTGCCGGTCACTGCTGTCCGTCATGGGCAGCGACGCGCCCGCCGACCAGGAGCTCACCCGCCAGGACGTCCTCGCGCAGCTCGCCGTCGACCGCACCCACCCGGCGTCGATCGCCTACTCGCTCGGCGCAGCCCGCGAGAACGCGCGTCGTGCCCGTGAGATCGTGTCGACCGAGCTCTGGGAGTGTCTCAACACGACGCGTGCCCGGATGCCGCGCCGGGTCGCGAGCGACAAGGTGCACGAGTTCTTCGGGTGGGTGCGCGAGCGCTCGGCCCTCGCCGTCGGCATCGTCGACTCCGCCACGAGTCGTGACGACGCCTGGCGCTTCTTCACCCTCGGTCGCAGCCTCGAACGCGCCGACATGACCGCGCGGCTCCTGGCGACGCGGTCGCTCACCGAGGCGAGTGGCCCGTCCTGGACGACGATCCTCCGCTCCTGCGGCGCCTACGAGGCCTACCTGCGCACGTACCGCGGCATGCCGAGCGCGAAGAACGCGGCCGAGTTCCTGCTGCTCGACCAGCTCTTCCCCAGGTCGGTCATGTTCTCCATCAGTCGGGCCGAGGAGTGCATGCGCGACCTCGAACCGCGCCGAGGCCGCGTCGGGACGGTCGATTCCGCCCAGCGCCTGCTCGGACAGATCCGGAGCGACCTCGAATACCGGCCCATCCAGGACACGCTCGTCGACCTCCCCGGTCGGATGGACGCCGTGCAGAACGTCACCAGCCAGGTGTCCGAGGCGATCCGCGAACGCTACTTCCCCACTCACGCGGTGCCCGCGTGGATCGGAGAGAACTCATGACCCGGCTCCACATCAAGCACAGCACCGGCTTCTCCTACGGCGGCAAGGTCAACGCGTCGTACAACGAGGCGCGCATGCTGCCGGTGACGACCGAGGACCAGTACGTCCTGTACTCGCACATCGACATCCAGCCGGGGGCGTCGCAGTCGACGTACACCGACTACTGGGGCATGAAGGTCTCGGCGTTCGAGGTGCTGACCCCACACGACGAGCTCTCGCTCACGGCGACGAGCCTCGTCGAGGTCCGGCCGCGCCAGCACGAACCGCACCCGACGGGCTGGGAGCAGCTCGACATCGCGACCCAGGCCGCCGTGACCCGGGTGGAGCACCTGGAACAGACGCGCCGCACGACGCCGCCGGACGACCTCGTCGAGCTCGCCCGGACCATCGCCGACCGCCACGAAAGCCCGTGCGAGGCCGCGATGGCCATCAGTCGGGAGATCGGCGAGCAGATGGACTACGTGCAGGGCGTCACGAGTGTGTACTCGACCGCTGCCGAGGCGTGGGCGAACCGCAAGGGCGTCTGTCAGGACATCACGCACATCGTCCTCGGGGCGCTGCGTTCGGTCGGGATCCCGGCCCGCTACGTGTCGGGGTATCTGCACCCGAAGCCGCACGCGGCGATCGGCGAGACGGTGACGGGTGAGTCGCACGCGTGGGTCGAGTGGTTCTGCGGTGACTGGCGTGGGTTCGACCCGACGAACATGGTCGACGTGGGTGAGCGTCACGTCCTCATCGGGCGGGGGCGTGACTACGGCGACGTCTCCCCACTCCGCGGTGTCTACGCGGGCCCTTACCGCTCGAAGCTCTTCGTGAAGGTCGAGATCACCCGAGAGGCCTGACCCGCCGGCCGACGCGGGGCACACCCTCCTCGGTGGGTGCGTCAGCGCGGCGCGCTGACGTGAGCGCGGGTCATGCGCGTGAGCGCGGGTCTCCGGAGCGTCGCGCTCACGCGCCAGCCCCGCGGTCGTGCCCGTTCGGGCGCTCTCGTGTCAGCGCATCGCGCCGACGCCCGCAACCCCGCGGTCACGTCAGCGCCCCGCGCCGGCACCCGTAGGATCGACGGCATGCAGACCGAGATGATCGTCCCGGCCCGCCGCCCGATGAAGCTGATCCCTGCGGTGCTGCTCGCCGCGTCCGCGTTCTGCCTCTTCGGCCTCATGCAGCCGCTCGCCGGCTACCCGCTCCTCGTCGCCGCGCTCGCGACCGCGATCCTCATCGACCGAGAACTCGCGAAAGACCTGTTCCTCATCGCGATCGGCATCGGGATCGTCTCGACCACATCCGTGGAGGCGGACGTCTCCTGGCCGAGCTTCTTCCGCATCGGCACCGTCCTCCTGCTGGCGGTCGGTGTCCCGTTCCTCATCGACCGATTCGTCTACCGGCGGAAGGCGATCACCTTCCCCTGGCGCAGCCGCGAGAAGAAGACGAAGGGCGAGATCGCCTACCTCGTCGCCGTCCCGCTGCTCGGCTGGGCGATCCTCCCGTTCTACTTCATCCGTTCGGGCGCCTACGAGAACTGGCCGGTAATCAGCGACGCCGGGGAACTCGGCCGGTTCTTCGTCGGCGTCAACGCGGTCGGCGCGTGGGACGAGCTGTTCTTCATCTGCACCTGCTTCGCCCTGCTGCGCCGGCACTTCCCGGTCTGGCAGGCCAACCTCCTGCAGGCCGTCATCTTCGTCTCGTTCCTGTGGGAACTCGGTTACCGCTCGTGGGGTCCGCTGCTGACGTTCCCGTTCGCACTCCTCCAGGGGTACCTGTTCTCGAAGACGCGGTCGCTCGGGTACATCCTCGCGGTCCACCTGCTGTTCGACGCGATCGTCTTCCTCGCGATCGTGCACGCCCACCATCGCGACTGGATCCCGATCTTCTGGTACTGAGCGAAGACTTCGTCCGCCAGCGCACCGCTCTGACGCGAAGGTCGCTGTTCCGGGCCCAGCGCGGTGCGCTGACGCGAGCGGCGGTGTTCAGGTTCCAGCGCGGGTCTGGCGGGTGACCGCGGGTCTCCAGAGGGGCGCGCTCACGCCACAGCCCCGCGCTCGCGTCAGCGCACCGCGCTGGCAGCAAGCCGGACGGGGAATCAGGGGGCGGCGGGCTTCGTCGCCGCTCCGTCGAGCCAGAGCTCGGTCGACTCGTCACGGTGCACCCCGTCGGTGCCGACGTGCTTCTCGCTGATCGTCGGACCGTTCTTGATGACGTGCACGAGCGCCATCCCGTGACCTCGGCCGAGCTCGTAGTCCGCCTTCAGCCACTCGAGGATCTCACCGGCCTTCGTCGACGCGTCGAAGCCGCGGGCGTGCGCCTCGTCGACGAGCGCGCGCGGGGTCTTGCCGGTCTTCGCCTCGGCGGCATCGAGATAGGCCTGGAACGACATGACGGCTCCTTCGTCGATCGGGTGTCAGCGCCATCGTAGCCAGCGCCGGCACCGAGCGATAGGCCTCGCAGCGCGCCATGCGGCCTCCCTCCAGGGTGGGCGGCGACGACGCCAATAGGGTGAGGGGATGGACCGCCCCAGCAGGACCCCCGCCGGATTCGCCGCGACCGTCGGCATCGACCTCCTCGCCGTCATCGTGTTCGTCCTCATCGGCCGCGCCAGCCACGGCGAAGGCGTCCTCGGACTCCTCGTGACGCTGTGGCCGTTCGCCGTCGGGCTCCTCGTCGGACACGTGCTCGCGCTCGTCCTCGGTCAGCGCGAGACCCGCTCCGTCCGCTGGGCGGGCGTCGTCGTCTGGGTGTCGACCGTCGTCGTCGGAATGGTGCTGCGCGCGGTCTCCGGCCAGGGCGTCCAACTCAGCTTCGTCATCGTGACCGTCCTCGTCCTCGCCGCTCTCCTCCTGGGGTGGCGCTTCGTCGCGTGGCTCATCGCGCGCCGACGCCGATGACGACCCCGACCCCGACCCCGACACCGACGAGCACATGAGCGCCGAGCGCTGGGGACGCTGGTACTTCGCGGTGCAGGCCCTCGCCGGTGCAGCGTGGTGGGTGTCGGTGTTCCTCGTCCCGCCCGTCCGTGCGGCGACGCTCGGCAGCCTCGACCCCGTCGTCACAGCCGTGCTCGACGTCCCGTTCTTCGTCGTCGCCTCGGCGCTCGCCGCATGCGCCATCCAATGGGCGGCGATCCTCGCGACCGGATGGACGCTGCTGGTCACCGTGTCACTGGGGATCTTCGCGGCCGTGACCCAGGAGGCGGGCGTCGGTGCCCTGCTGATGATCGGTGCCGCGTTCGGCTCGGTCACGGCACTCGCGCTCGTCCTCACGGGCGGGATCCCGAGAGCGTGGATCGCCGTCGGGCCGTTCGCCTTCCGCCCGGCGGATGCGTCGGCGTCGACCGGTTCGCAACTCGTGAGGACCGCCGTCGAGATCGTCGCGTTCTGGGGTGTCTTCCTCGCGGTGATCCCCGCCGTCCTGCGCTTCTTCGAGTCGCGGTGGCAGGTCGCGGTCGCCCTGCCGCCGGGTGCCGAGCAGTTCGCCGTGGCCGTCGGCATCGTCGTCCTGGTGCTCGGGAGCGTCGTCGGGCTCTGGTCCGCAGCCGCGATGGCGACGACCGGTGGTGGGACGCCGCTACCCGCCGCGATGCCGAACCGACTCGTCATCGCCGGCCCGTATCGCTTCGTCCGCAATCCGATGGCCGTCGGCAGCATCGTCCAGGGCATCGGCGTCGGACTCCTGCTGTCGTCCTGGATCGTGGTCGTCTACGCGGTCTTCGGAGCCGTCGTCTGGAACGTCCTGGTCCGGCCCGTCGAGGAGGCCGACCTCGAAGCGCGCTTCGGCGAGCCCTACCGCCGCTACCGCGATGAGCTGCGGTGCTGGGTCCCGAGTGCCCGCCCGGTGTCGGGTCGTTCGTGACTCCTGCTGCGCGTGACGACCGGCCGCGTCACCCGCCGCCCCGACCGGCAGGGAGCCCCGGCGGTCGCAGGATGCAGGAGTTGTGGACGCCGAGCGGGTCGGAGCGGAGGACCGTCTAGCGGCGGGAGCCGGTGAGGGTCGTCGACTCGTCGACCGGCGACGACTCGGGACGCGACTCCGGACGCGGCTCGGGCGCCTTCGCGCGCGACTTCGGCTTCGGCAGCGGGATCGGCGAGGTGAGCGCGATCTGCTCCGAGAAGTCCTCCGGCGTGACCGGTGAGACGACCCCGTCGTGGGTGAACTGCAGGCGCCAGCGGGAGTCCGGTGCGACGCGCAGACGGAGGTGATGACGGAACACCCCGTAGGCCAAACCGGTGGCGCAGGCCGCGAACCCGGCGAGAGCGCCCAGGCCGAGCGCCCAGCGCGGCCCGAAGGTGTTCGCCACCCATCCGACGATGGGCGCGCCGATCGGGGTGCCACCCATGAGGATCGCCATGTACAGCGCCATCACCCGGCCACGGACGGCGGCCTCGGTGCTCGTCTGCACGAGTCCGTTCGCCGTCGTCAGGAGCGTCACCGTCGAGAAGCCGACGAGGATCAGCACGGCGGCGAACGACCAGTAGCTCGGCATGAACGCGGCCGTGAGCGCAGCGACGCCGAAGAGCCCGGCCGCGCCGACGATCATCCGCATCTGGGCCTGCGCACGCCGCGCCGCGAGGAGCGCGCCGGTCAGGGAACCGATCGCGAGCACCGAGGAGAGGATGCCGTACTCGCCCGCGCCCTTGCCGAACTCGACGGCCATGGTCGAGGCGAAGATCGGGAAGTTCATGCCGAACGCGCCCATGATGAACACGATCACGAAGATCACCATGAGGTCCGGCCGTCCGCGGACGTAGCGGAAGCCCTCGACGAACTGTCCTCGAGCCCGCGGTGCGCGCGGCGCCCGACGGAGCTTGCCGGTGCGCAGGGCCAACAGGGCGCCGATGACGCCGAGGAAGGTGAAGGCGTTCACGACGAACACCCACCCTGAGCCGATCGCGACGATGAGGAGACCGGCGATGGCGGGGCCGACCATGCGCGCCGCGTTGAAGGACGCCGAGTTGAGCGCGACGGCGTTCGACATGTTGTGCTCGTCGACGAGCTCGGAGACGAAGGTCTGGCGGGCCGGGCCGTCGACGGCGTTGATGATGCCGAGGGCCAGCGCGAAGAGGTACATGTGCCACAGCTCGGCGTGACCGAAGATGAGCAGGGCGCCGAGGGCTGCGGCCAGGAGCATGAGGCTCGACTGGGTGAGGATGAGGATCTTCCGCTTATCGAAGCGGTCGGCGATGAGACCGGTGATCGGCACGAGGACGAGCTGCGGCCCGAACTGCAGGGCCATGGTGGCGCCGACGGCCACGGCGTCGTTGTCGGTGAGGTCGGTCAGCACGACCCAGTTCTGGGTGGTGGCCTGCATCCAGGCGCCGACGTTCGACACGAGTGCGCCGATGAACCAGATGCGGTAGTTGACGCTGGACAGGGAACGGAACATTGCACTCACTGGGTGGCGAGTCTCCTCATGATCTCGGCTGCGCGGGCGAGGGTGTCGCGTTCGTCCGGGGTGAGCGCGCGCAGCTGCTGGGTGATCCACGCGTCGCGTTTCCGGACGGTCTCGGTGACGGTGGTGTGGCCCGCTTCGGTGAGGGCGATGGTGACCTTCCGGCGGTCGGCCGCGTCGGTTTCTCGGGTGACGTACCCGGCCTCTTCGAGGCAGTTGACGGTGCGATTCATGGATGGCGCGGACACGCGGTCGCGTTCGGCCAGTGCCCGCAGGGTTGCGGAGCCCTCTTTGTAGAGCCCTCCGAGGACGGAGAACTGCGGGTCGCTGAGGTCGTCGACCGACTTCTCCCCGCGCAGTCGTCTCGCGAGCCGGAAGGTGCCCATCCGGAGTTCGGACGCCTGCTCGGCGATCGTCAGTGCCCTGGTCTTCGTCGCTGCTCCGCTTGCCACGATCCATTAGCCTAGCTCATTAGCCACCCTAAGTATACCCGCGAACTGTCACAAACCGACAGTGCACGGGGAGCAGGACTGGCAGATGGTGACAGTTCGCGAGCAGGGGGGGGTCAGAGCCAGCGGCGGGCTCGGAAGATGGCGTACAGGGTCCCGGAGAGGACGAGCATCGCTCCGATGGCGACCGGGTAGCCGAACTGCCAGTGCAGCTCCGGCATGTCGTCGAAGTTCATGCCGTAGACGGTGCCGATGAGTGTCGGGGCGAAGAGGATCGCCGCCCAGGAGGAGATCCGCTTGATCTCCTCGTTCTGCGCCAGCGCCGTCTCGCTCATCCGACGCGACTCCTCGTTCTGCGCGAGGCTCGCTTCCGAGAGGCGTCGCATCTCCTCGTTCTGCTGCTGCGTCATGAGCGTCGCGTGCACCGTCAGCGCGTTCCGGAGCAGGTGGCGGAAGGAGTCGACGCGCTCCGCGATCCGGAGGGTGTGGTCGAGCACGTCGCGGAAGCCGTTGCGCAGCTCCTCGTCGAGACCGTACTTGTCGGCACCCTGCAGCAGGCCGTGGAGCATGGCCCGCAGGGGCGTGGTCGCGCGCTGGAACGCGATGACCTGGCGCAGCAGCTCGTAGATGCGACGCGAGACGTCCGCGGCGTCGCCGAAGAGCTCGTCCTCGATCTCGTCGATGTCGTTCTCGAGCCCCGCGACGACCGGACCGTAGCCGTCGACGACCTGGTCGAGCACCGCGTGCAGGACGGCGTCGGGACCGAGTGCGAGGATGTCGGGCCGGGCTTCGAGTCGCCGCCGGACCTGGCCGAGGTCGGGCTTCTCCGCGTGGCGGACCGTGACGACGAACCCGGGTCCGACGAACAGGTGCACCTCGCCGAACTCGACCCGCTCCTCCTCGTCCAGGTAGCGGGCGGGACGCAGCACGACGAACAGCGTGTCGCCGTACCGCTCGAGCTTCGCCCGCTGATGGCCCTTCAAGGCGTCCTCGACGGCGAGCGGATGCAGGTCGAACTCCTGAGCGACGGAGCGGATTTCCGACGGTTCGGGGCGGTACAGACCGATCCAGGCCATGCCGCGCTGTTCGTTGAGGAGCTCGTACGTGGCGTCGAGCGATCGCGGGCTCGCCGAGCGCCGTCCGGTCACGTAGATGCCGTTGTCGATGAGTGCCATGAGGTCTCCGTCCATCGATCGACGGGAACGTGCGGCGGCCGCGCGGGTGCAGGCGATCTCGGTGGATCGCACCCGGGGAGGTGTGAGTGAGGGCGCCTCGGCACCGGCGGTGGCAGCGCCTACCGGGTGAGGGAGGCGGGGCGGCTCGTCGATGCGGTGGCGCGGGTACTGTCACCAGCCATGGCCGCTCACCTCGCTTCCGTCGAAACCTGCCGGCCCGCCGTTCGGGCCTCGTTCACCGTACGCCTGCCCTCCGGGAACCGCAAACGGACTCGCGACGCGGACGGTCCGAGGGCATACGCTGGCGGGATGAGCGAGCAGACCCCGCCACCCGTCGACGACGCGAACCGCCCCGTCGAGCCACGACCGTATGCGACCGAGACGATCGTCGACGACGACGGCGTCACGGTCTACGTCTACCTGTGGGAGGTGCCGAACCCGCGGGCCGTCGTGCACATCGCCCACGGCGCGGGCGAGCACGCCCTCCGGTACGGGCGTCTCGCCGCACGGCTCAACGACGCGGGATACACGGTCGTGGCCGACGACCACCGCGGCCACGGTCGCACGGGCCTCGAGCACCTCGGCCTCGGCAAGCTCGGCCCGCGGACCACCCGGGGCGCGATCGACTCCGTCGCCGCCGTCGGCCGGTACCTGCGGACCCGCTTCCCCGAGTCGCGGCTCGCGTTGCTCGGTCACAGCTGGGGCTCGCTCATGGCGCAGAAGGTCGTCGCCGAACACGATCTGTACGAACTCCTCATCCTCTCCGGCACCTCGCTCGCGATGCCCGGCGTCATCAACGCCGGCGACCTCAACAAGCGCTGGCGGAAGACCGGGAAGACCGGTCTCGAGTGGCTCAACCGCGACCCTGCAGCCTGGGCCGCGTTCGCCGCCGACGAGCGCAACTTCGACATCGGCGTCACCCCGGTGTGGAACCCGATCCAGGCGTTCGCCTTCCTCGGTCGCCCGCCGAAGCGCCTGCCGCGCAAGCTGCCCGTGCTGATCCTCGGCGGCTCCGACGATGCCCTCGGCGGCGTCCGCGGCCTGACCCTGCTTCGCGACGCGTACGTGAAGCGCTCGAAGCTGACGGACGTGACGCTCGTCATCTACCCCGAGGCGCGGCACGAGATCTTCAACGAGCTGAACCGCGAGGACGTCGAGCGCGACGTCGTGGAGTGGCTCGACCAGCGCACCTGAGCGGGCGGGTCGCCGGGTATCCGGACCGGTGACAAGCTCAGGGGCCGCGGGGTACAGTCGCGACACCCATACTCGACGCAGAGGAGACCCGGTGACCTCGGACGGACCCACCTACAGCCACCGCAGACGGAACTCGGCCGAGCGCATCGCGCGGTCGCTCGCGGGAGCGAGTACGGTCCCGTACTGGCTCGACAGCCCCGACCGGCCGACGCCGGAGCCCCGACTCGTCGGCCAGGTCACGGCGGATCTGCTGGTCGTCGGCGGCGGCTACTCCGGACTCTGGACGGCCCTCATCGCCAAGGAGGCCGACCCCTCGCGTGACGTCGTGCTCATCGAGGGCAAGGAGGTCGGATGGGCGGCGAGTGGCCGGAACGGCGGCTTCTTCGAGGAGAGCCTCACCCACGGTGTCGACAACGGCGAGCGCCACTTCGCCGACGAACTGCCGGAGCTCGATCGCCTGGCGGACGAGAACTTCGACGAGTTCGTCGCCACGCTCGACCGCCTCGGGATCGACGCCGAGTTCGAGCACACCGGTGTGCTCACGGTCGCGACCGAGCCGCATCAGGTCGACGCGCTGCGCGAGGTGTCGGGCGACGGTGTCTTCCTCGATCGCGAGGCCGTCCAGGCGCTCGTGCACTCACCCGTCTACCTGGCTGGTCAGCGGGAGTGGAAGAGCACTGCGCTCGTGCACCCGGCGAAGCTCGCCTGGGGTTTGAAGCGCGCCTGCATCGAGCTCGGAGTGCGGGTCTTCGAGCACACCCCGGCGACCCGGCTGCGACGCTCGGGCGACGGCGTCGCGGTGACCACGAAGCAGGGCGGGGTGCAGGCTCGGCACGTCGCGCTCGCCACCAACGGCTTCCCGTCGCTCCTCAAGCGCACGGAGCTCCTGACGATCCCCGTGTACGACTACGTGCTCATGACCGAGCCGCTCTCCCCGGAGCAGCTCGAGAGCATCGGGTGGACCGATCGTTTCGGCATCGCCGACTCGAGTCGCGAGTTCCACTACTCCCGCAGGTCCGCCGACGACCGCATCCTCTACGGCGGCTTCGACGCGGTCTACCACCGGGGTGGCAGGATCCGGCCGGAGCATGATCAGCGCCGCGAGACGTTCGAGACCCTCGCCGACCACTTCTTCACGACCTACCCGCAACTCGACGTCCGGTTCACCCACGCGTGGGGCGGCATGATCGACATGTGTTCGCGGCTCTCGGCGTTCCAGGGCACGGCACTCGGCGGACGCGTCGCCTACAGCGCCGGGTTCACCGGACTCGGGGTCGGCGCCACGCGCTTCGGTGCGAAGGTCATGCTCGATCTGCTGAGTGGCGAGTCGACCGAGCTGACCCGCCTGAAGATGGTCCGGTCCAAGCCGATCCCCATCCCTCCGGAGCCCATCGCGAACCCCGCGATCCAGACCGTCCGCCGTGCGGTCGCCCGTTCCGACGCGAACGAGGGCCGCGACGGCCTGCTCCTGAAGGTCATGGACCGCTTCGGTATCGGCTTCGACTCCTGACCCGGTTCGACGCCCCTTCCGGGGAATCCGGACGCCGTCCAGGAATAGGCTGGGGGCATGCATGGTGAGTACAAGGTCCCGGGTGGCAAGCTCGTCGTCGTCGATCTCGAGGTGGTCGACGACCGCATCGCGGACTTCCGCCTCGCGGGTGACTTCTTCCTCGAACCCGACGACGCACTCGCGCTGATCGACCGCGCCGTCACGGGGCTCCCCGCCACCACCGACGCCGCAGGCCTCGCCGCAGCCATCCGCGGCGCCCTGCCCGAGGACGCCGTGCTCCTCGGTTTCACGCCCGAGGCCGTCGCGACGGCGATCCGCCGCTCGCTCGCGAAGGCGACGGGCTGGGGCGACTACGACTGGAAGCTCATCCACGAGGGCTCGGTGTCACCGCAGCTCCACCTCGCGCTCGACGAGGTCCTGACCAACGAGGTCGGCGAGGGCCGCCGCGGTCCGACGCTCCGCATCTGGGAGTGGGACCAGTCGGCGGTCGTCATCGGCAGCTTCCAGTCGCTCAAGAACGAGGTCGACCTCGACAACGCGAAGGCGAACGGCTTCGAGGTCGTCCGCCGCGTCTCCGGCGGTGGCGCGATGATGATGCAGCGCGGTGGCATCATCACCTACTCGCTCTACGTCCCGGCCGAGCTCGTGAACGGCATGACCTTCGCCGACTCCTACGCCTACCTCGACGACTGGGTGCTCGTCGCCCTCCGCTCGCTCGGCATCGAGGCGACGTACCAGCCGCTCAACGACATCACGAGCCCGTCGGGCAAGATCGGCGGTGCCGCGCAGAAGCGACTCGGGAACGGCGCCGTCCTGCACCACGTCACGATGAGCTACGACATGGACGGGGAGCTCATGACCCGGGTGCTCCGCATCGGGCGTGAGAAGCTCAGCGACAAGGGCACGACTTCTGCGGCGAAGCGCGTCGACCCGCTCCGCAGCCAGACCGGGCTCTCGCGGGCCGAGATCATCGACCGCATGAAGGACACCTTCGTCGAGATCGCCGGCGCGACCCCCGGCCACGTCACCGATGCCGAGCGCGCCGCCGCCGAGCAGCTCGTCACCGACAAGTTCGCCACCGACGCCTGGCTCACCCGCGTCCCATAACCTGCCGCAGCCCGCGAACTGTCACCAGTGGCGGGTGTAGGCCTGCATCACCCACCGTTGGTGACAGCTCGCGGGCTAGGGTGGGGGGACGATGACAGCGCAGAACGAGACACCCGACCCGTCGACCCCCGCCACGCAGGCGTCCCTCGAGCAACGGCTCGCCAACGCGGTGGCCGCCGAGAGCGAGACCCGGGTCGTCGAACGCTGCGTCTCCCTGCTCGCCGGTCGCTACGAGGGTGAGGACTTCCTCCGCGTCGTCGGCGGACACCACGCCGAGGGCATCCTCGGCGGAGCGCCCGCGCTGTACTGGCCCGAGCTCTGGGGCACCCGCGCCCTGCTGCACGTGTGGGACGACTCGGCCACCGCGCCCGTCGTCGGAGCACTCGGCAACCAGGCCTGGCGCGTCCGCGAGATGGCCGCACGCGTCTGCGCCGAGCGTCGGATCGGCGACGTCGCCGCGATCGCCCCACTGCTGAGCGACGACCACGCCCGCGTGCGCGCAGCCGGAGCCCGGGCGCTCGCCGTCGTCGGTGGTGAGGACGCCAAGCCGCTCCTCGAAGCGCTCCTCCGTGACCCCGACCGCGAGGTCCGTCGCGCCGCGCAGCAGTCGGCGAAAGCGCTCGCCGCCCGCCGCTGAGCTCGCGAAGGGGCCCGAGCGGTCGGTCCCGGACGCTCGGCACCAGCCATTCGGGACCCGTCGCGGGCCGGACTAGTGGGTGCCGGCCTCGAGCAGGATGATGACGATCCCGAACAGGGCCGTCGCGACACCGCCGAGGAGACACCACCACCAGCGTGACCCGCGCACCACGAAGGCCGCGCAGCCGAGCACGAAGAGCATCAGCGTGGACACCTGCAACGCCAGGATCACGGCGTGCTCATGGCTGAGCACACCGGCGATGCCGAACACGAGCGGGATCGTCGGGAGCACGGCGGACAGGAGCATCCCGGACGACTCCTGGAACCCGTGCCTGATCGACGCTCCGAGTGTCACCAACGCCTCGTGCCGATCGTCGCCGTGGTGTGCGAGGGCGGCCGAGTAGACGTGCGCGAGCCAGAACACGATGAGGGTCAGCGCACTCGTGATGAGCACCTGTTCGACGTCGTCGTCCTCGTACACGCTCGACGCGCCGACGAGGCCGGCGTAGACGACGGTGCCGTAGATCGCGCTCGACGAGGTGAGGCGTCGCAACGGTGACGGTTTCGGCTGCATGATCCAGAGGATAGCGGGCACTGCGGCCCTGCGTCCCCGGTTCAGTCGCCGACGTTGCGCTCGCCGCGCTCGTAGACCGAGGCGGCGGGCCCGACGATGTTGGTGTCGGGCGTGCCGACGACCTCGTGGTCCTTGTTGTCGTAGTCGAAGCGGTGCAGCACGTGCCGCATCGCCTCGACCCTGGCGCGCTTCTTGTCGTTGCTCTTGACGATCGTCCACGGGGCGTCGGCGGTGTCCGTCGCTTCGAGCATCGCCTCCTTCGCGCGGGTGTAATCGCCCCACTTGTCGAGTGACGCGAGGTCCATCGGGGAGAGCTTCCACTGCCGCACCGGGTCGACCTGCCGGATCGCGAAGCGCGTCCGCTGCTCGTCGGCGGAGACGGAGAACCAGAACTTCACGAGGTCGACGCCGTCGCCGACGAGCATCTGCTCGAACAGCGGTGCCTGGCGCATGAACTCGTCGTACTGCGCCGGGGTGCAGAACCCCATCACGCGTTCGACGCCCGCGCGGTTGTACCAGGACCGGTCGAACAGCACGATCTCGCCGGCGGCCGGCAGGTGCTGGACGTAGCGCTGGAAGTACCACTGCGTGGACTCGCGGGCGGTCGGCTTCTCGAGCGCCACGACACGGGCGCCGCGCGGGTTGAGGTGCTCGGTGAAGCGCTTGATCGTGCCGCCCTTGCCCGCGGCGTCGCGTCCCTCGAACACGACGACCAGCCGACGGTCGTTCGCCTTGATCCAGTTCTGCAGCTTCAGCAGCTCGATCTGGAGCAGCCGTTTGTCGCTCTCGTACTGCTCACGCGACATGCGCTCCGCATACGGGTAGCCCTCGCGCCACGTGTCGACGTGGCTACCCGCGGCGTCGAGCAGGATGGGGTCGTCGTCGTCGACATCGACCACCTGGTAACCGTCGACCTGGTCGAGTGCGGGCGGTGGTGCGTAGTGCGAGACGAGCTGCTGCATGGTCGGGACGCTAGTCCCCGTGCGTGACCGCCAGGTGGCCGGTGGGTGACGCGCTCGTGGCTAGCCGGCGGAGCGGGTGAGGAGGTCCTGACGCTCGGGGTGCGCGTCGAACCACTCGCCCACGTACCAGCACATCGGGACGATCCGACGGTCGCTGTGCTGCTCGACGTCGTCGACCGCGTAGGCGACGAGTTCGCCCGCGTACCCCTTGCCGCGGAACGGCGGCGTGGTGAAGGTGCGGGGGAAGGAGATCGAGTCGCCCGAGATGCGGTAGTCGACGACGCTCACCAGCTGGCCGTCGACGTGCATGGTGTAGCGCTGGGCATCGGTCTCGTTGGCGAACTCCGTGGTCATACGCGGTACAACGCGCGGGGTCGGTCGTTCCTTCCCGGGTGTGCAGGCCGCGGGCTGCCAGAATAGGCACATGTCCCTCGCCGCAGCAGCCGATGAAGTGCCGCTGCGATGGACCCCGGACGGCCCCGACCTCGTCCTCGAGGGCGACAACCTCGACGTCGTGGCCCAATTGCCCGACGAGGCGTTCACGCTCATCTATCTCGACCCGCCCTTCAACACCGGCCGCGTGCAGCGTCGCCACTCCTCGACCTCGGTGCGCACCGCTGAGACGGGGGTGAACCGTTTCGCCGGCTTCAAAGGGCAGGCGTACGAGCGCATCCGCGGCGACCTCAGACGCTTCGACGACGCTTTCGACGACTACTGGGGCTTCCTCGAGCCGCGACTCGTCGAGGCCTGGCGCGTCCTGGCCGCCGACGGCACCCTCTACCTCCACCTCGACTACCGCGAGGCGCACTACGCGAAGGTTCTCCTCGACGCCCTCTTCGGTCGGGAGTGCTTCCTCAACGAGATCATCTGGGCCTACGACTACGGCGCGAAGGCGCAGAGCCGCTGGCCGACGAAGCACGACACGATCCTCGTCTACGTGAAGGACCCGAAGGGGTACCACTTCGACAACGCGACCGTCGACCGCGAGCCCTACATGGCGCCCGGGCTCGTCACCGCGGAGAAGGCGGCGCGCGGCAAGCTCCCCACCGACGTCTGGTGGCACACGATCGTGTCGCCGACCGGCCGCGAGAAGACCGGGTACCCGACGCAGAAGCCGGAAGGGATCCTGCGTCGCATCGTGCAGGCGTCCTCCCGCGAGGGCGACTGGGTGCTCGACTTCTTCGCCGGCAGCGGCACGACGGGGGCGGTCGCGAAGGCGCTCGGTCGTCGTTACGTCCTCGTCGACGAGAACCCGCAGGCGATCGAGATCATCCGCTCCCGCCTCTCCTAGCCCGCGAACGGTCAGTTCAGCACAGTCGCTGCGCCCGGGACTATCGTCTGGTGACCGTTCGCGGGCTGGCGGGGAGGGTCAGACGGAGGCGCGCGGGACGAGGCGGGTCGGCATCATCGTGACGCGCTCGACCGGTTCGCCGGCGAGGCGACGGACCAGCAGCCTCGCCATCTCGGCACCGAGGTCGATGGGTGACTGCGCGATCGTCGTGAGCGGCGGTGCGGCGGTCTCGCCGTAGCGGTCGTCGTCGTAGCCCACGACGGCGATGTCGCCGGGGATCGTCAGGCCGGCTTCGCGGATGACGGAGTAGGCGCCGGCGGCCATCTGGTCGTTCGCGGCGAAGAGTCCGTCGATGGGCACGCCGCGCGCGAGGAGACGCCGCATCGCGGCAGCGCCGTCGGCCGGGGAGAAGTCGCCCACCTCGACGAGGTCGTGCGGAAGACCCGCGAGCTCGAGCTCCGCGCGCCACCCGGCGAGTCGGTCGACTCCACCCGGCATGTCCTGACGGCCCGCGATCGTCGCGATCCGGGTCCGGCCGGCCTCGATGAGGTGACGGGCCGCGGTCCTCGCGCCCTCGACGTTGTCGACGTCGACGTAGGTGCTGTCGACGACGTCGGCACCCATCGGGCGACCGCCGAACACGATCGGGAGCTCCTGGCCGAGCCGCGTGTACGAGTGGTCGCCACTGTGGTGTGACACGACGAGCGCGCCGTCGACGTTGCCGCCGAGCAGGTATCGGCGGGTCTTCTCGGAGTTCGCCTCACTCGCGATGAGGAGGTTGAGTGTGTAGTCGGTCTCCGCCAGCTCGAGGGCCACTCCCTGCACGACCGCCGCGAAGAAGGGGTCCGAGAACACCCGGGCGGTCGACTCCGGGACGACGAGCGCGATGACCTGGGTCCGGCGGGAGGCCAGGGACCGGGCGGCGCGGTTCGGGACGTAGTCGAGCGCGGCGATCGCCTCGTTCACGACCGCGACGACCTCGGCCGTGACCTTCGGCGAGCCGTTGACGACGCGCGACACGGTCGCGCGGGAGACGCCTGCGCGTGCCGCCACCATCTCGAGTGTCGGGGCCCCTTGACCGGACTGCATCATCGTCCCCTTCCGAGCGGGTGAGCGTGCCGAGTGCAGTGTATCGCCGGGCGTCTGGACGTCCGTGGCCGGTGTCGCTCCTCTGGAGGTGACCGGCGTGTCGCGGCCCCTCGATCGCGACACGCCGGAGTGTTCCTGCGTCAGGGAAGCTCCGCCACGGTGGGCACCACACGCGAGGCGGCGATGCGGCGTGCGTACGCCAGTCCGCTGTCCTTGATCGTGCGCTCCTGCGTGTCGTAGTCGACCCGCACGATGCCGAACCGCTTGTCGTAGCCGTAGGCCCACTCGAAGTTGTCGAGCAGTGACCAGACGAAGTAGCCGCGCACGTCGGCGCCGTCGGCGATCGCGAGTTCCACCTGGTCGATGTGGTCCTGGATGAAGGCGTCGCGGTCGACGTCGTGGATGCGGCCGTCCTCCGCGACGACGTCGTCGTAGGCCGCACCGTTCTCGGTCACGTACAGCGGCGGCAGCGTCGGATACTCGTGGCCGAGTCGGACGAGCAGGGTGCGGAGGCCGGCGGGGTGCACCTCCCAGTCCATCGCGGTGCGCGGGAGTCCGCGGCTCGGGAAGGAGATGTCGGGGGAGGCGAGCCACGGCGAACCTGCCTCGCGCTCGGTCGCGCCGGAGTGGCCGCCGTCGGCGCCGGAGTCGTCGGGGTGACCCGACACGAGGTCGTCGTGGTAGTGGTTGACGCCGAGGAAGTCGATCGGGGCGGAGATGGTCTCGAGGTCACCGTCGTGGATGAGTGTGTCGAGGCCGAGGCCCTCGAGGTCTTGGGCGACGTCGGCCGGGTACTCGCCGAGGACGATCGGTTCGAGGAAGATGCGGTTCATGATGCCGTCGACGCGGCGGGCGGCGTCGACGTCGGCCGGGTCGGTGGGGTCCGCCGGGATCGCGTTGGTGAGGTTGAGGGTGATGCCGATCTGCTCGGCACCGAGCTCGCGGAGGCGGGTGGTCGCCAGCCCGTGGGCGAGGTGCTGGTGGTGGATGGCGGCGAGCGCGGCGGCCTCGTCGCGGCGACCCGGTGCGTGCACGCCGACCGCATAGCCGAGGAGTGAGGAGCAGAACGGTTCGTTGAAGGTCGTCCAGTGCCGGACGCGGTCGCCGAGCGCGTCGTAGGTCGCCTCGGCGTAGTCGACGAAGTGCAGGGCGGTGTCGCGGTTCGTCCAGCCGCCCTGCTCCTCGAGCGCCTGCGGAAGGTCCCAGTGGTACAGGGTGAGCCAGGGGAGGATGCCGGCGTCGAGGAGCTGGTCGACCAGGCGACTGTAGAAGTCGAGGCCGGCTGGGTTGACGTCGCGGTCGCCCGGCTTGATGCGCGCCCAGCTCGTGGAGAAGCGGTAGGCGTCGAGGCCCAGCTCGGACATGATCGCGATGTCGCCGGCGGTGCGGTGGTAGTGGTCGACGGCGACCTCGAGGTCGTCACCGTTGGCGATCGCTCCGGGCACCCGGGCGAAGGCGTCCCAGATGGAGTCCTCCTTGCCGTCCTCGTGTGCCGCCCCCTCGACCTGGGCGGCCGCGGTGGCGGAACCCCAGAGGAACGGCGGCAGGATCAGGGCCGGGCGGGTGGTGGGCTGGGGGGCGTGCGTCATCGAAGCTCCTCGTGGCTGGGTGCACGCCCATGCTATCGCCTGCTGAGAGCGCTCTCATGTCGGTCTCGCGTGGGTGGGGTGTGGCGCCAGCGCGGTGCGCTGACGCGAGCGCGGGTCTACGGAGTGAGCGCGCCCCTCCAGAGGGGCGCGCTCACGTGCTGGGGCCGCGGTGACGCCGATTCGACAGCGCTCACGTCAGCGCGGTGCGCTGGCACCCGGATGACCACGTCAGCGCGGTGCGCTGGCGGCGGTCAGCCCGCGGTCACGTCAGCGCGGTGCGCTGGCAAACCGACGAACGACGGTCAGCGACGGGTGGAGGGATCGACGACGCGGTTGCTCGCGGTGTCGGGTGACAGCTGCGACCCCGCCAGCTCGGCGGCACGCTGGGCGGCGAGCGACAACTCGCCCTCGGCGTCCTCCGCAGCCTGGGCGTCGGTTCGCTCCTGCAGCGCCGACTTCGCCCGCAGCGGCGGCGCCTTGAGGAACCAGCTCAGCACGAATGCGACGGCGACCACCGCGAAGCTCACCCAGAACACGGTCACGGTCGCATCCGCGAACCCCGTGAGGAACGGCGCGGCCAGGTCGTGGTTCGCACCGACGAGGAACGAGGTGTCGCCGTCGAGCGCGGAACCGGCCGAGCCGCTGTTCTCCTGCGCCCGCTGCAGCACCTTGAGGATGCCCTCGTTCGCCGGGTCCGACAGCACGGCCGGGTCCTGCGCCGCGGCCCGGACCCGTTCGCTGAGCGTCGGATCCGCGAACGCCGCCGCGATGGTCGTCGGGATCCGCGTGTAGAGCACGGAGAAGATCACGGCCGTGCCCAGCGTTCCACCGATCTGACGGAAGAAGGTCGACGAGCTCGTCGCCACCCCGATGTCGCGTGCCTCGACGGCGTTCTGGCTCGCGATCGTCAGCGTCTGCATCAGCTGGCCGAGTCCGAGGCCGACGAGCAGCATGCCGCCCATCATCCACCAGACGGGCTTGTCGGCCGTCGCGAAGCTGAAGTAGAAGAAGCCGCTCAGGAGCAGGAAGGTACCGACGATCGGGAACGCCTTGTACTTGCCGGTCCGGGCGATGATCTGGCCGCTCGCGATCGACGAGATCATGAGGCCGAGGATCATCGGCAGCATCAGCAGACCGGACTCGGTCGGTGTCGCGCCTTCGACGAGCTGCAGGAACAGCGGCACCGTCATCATCGCGCCGAACATCCCGAACCCGACGAGCACGCCGAGGATGGTGGCGACCCGGAAGGTGGAGTTCTTGAAGAGCTTCAACGGGATGAGAGCGTCGTCGCCCATCGCCCGTTCGACGAGGATGAACCCGACGATGCCGGCGACCCCGATGGCGTAGCAGGCGATGGACCCTGCCGAGGCCCAGCCCCAGATGCGGCCCTGCTCGGCGACGAGCAGCAGGGGCACGACGGCGAGGACGACCGTTGCGGCACCCCACCAGTCGATGCGGACGCTGTGGCGGGTGTGCGGGATGTGCAGGAAGCGGAGGACGATCGCGAGCGCGATGACACCGATCGGCAGGTTGATGAGGAACACCCAGCGCCAACCGGTGATGAACAGCAGCTCGGGGGCCCCGGCGAACAGGCCGCCGATCAGCGGGCCGATGACACTCGAGACACCGAAGACCGCGAGGAAGTACCCCTGGTACTTGGCGCGCTCGCGCGGGGCGAGCATGTCGCCCATGATCGTCAGCGGCAGGGCCATGAGGCCACCGGCGCCGAGGCCCTGGATGGCACGGAAGATCGCCAGCTCGTACATCGAACCGGACATACCGGCGAGCAGCGAGCCGATGAGGAAGATCGAGATCGCGATGATGAACAGCGGGCGGCGGCCGAAGATGTCGGACAGCTTGCCGTAGATCGGCGTCGAGACGGTCGAGGTGATCAGGTACGCGGTGGTGACCCACGCCTGGAGGGCCATGCCGTCGAGGTCGTCGGCGATCGTGCGCATCGAGGTGCCGACGATGGTCTGGTCGAGTGCGGAGAGGAACATCCCGGCCATGAGGCCGAAGATGATGAAGAGGATCTGCCGGTGGCTGAGGACGGGGGCGGATCCCGACGGCTCGGTCGAGGCGGGGGAACTGGATGACATGCGGTCTCGTTCGACTCTGGGCGCGCCGGTCTGAAGGCGCACCGACGTTGGGGATTTTGCGTAGTGTGCAAACTTACACCCGGCGCAAGTTCCGCGGCAACCGCTTCGGTCAGGGTGTGGCGGTCTGCGCTGCGGCGAGGTCCGCGTCGAGCGCCGCGAGGTAGTCCAGGGTGGCCGTGAGTGCCACGTGGGCGTCGTCGAGGTCGAGGTGGAACTGGTACTCGTGGGGGAGCGCCGGCTCGTGGTCCGCGGCCCAGAAGAGCTTCGTGACGTCGACGCCGGCGTCCTCGAGGGCACTGCTCATCGGGACCGACTGCAGCCAGGTGAGGGCGTCACCGTTCCCGCCCGTGATGAAGGTCGGCGGGAAGTCGGCGGTGACGAAGTCGATCGTCGACATGAGCGCGCCGGTCGACGTCTCCGACCAGTCCTTCGTACCGGCGTAGGCCCAGAGGGCGGTCTGGAGGCCCCAGGCGCCGATGCCGTCGAGCTCGGCCATCGCCGGCAGGTCGTAGACCCCGCAGTTGAGGATCGTCCCGACGAGCTGGTCCGCAGCGATGCCAGGGGTCATGCCCGACAGCGTCGCGTAGTCGGGGTTGGTCGTGAGGACGGCGAGCTGGCTGGCGAGCTGCGATCCCGCTGAGTCGCCCGCGAGCACCAGGCGGTCCGGGTTCCCGTTCCACTCGGCGGCGTGCTCCGAGATGTACGCGAGGGCGTCGTTGAGCTGGTTCACGGCCGTCGGATAGACGGCCTCGGGAGCGATCGTGTAGTTGACCGCGATCGTCGTGTACCCCTCGGCCGCGAGGATGCGGAGGTAGGGCTCGACGTTCCCCTTCTCGCCGGAGATCCAGGCGCCGCCGTGGATCCAGACGATCGTGGTCAGCGGTTCGGTGCCGTCCGCCGGGGTGAAGACGTCGAGGGTGGTGTCCACCTGTGGTCGGCCGCCGCTCGGTGCCGCGTAGGCGATGTCGCGGAACTCCGTGAGCTTCGTGTCGGGGACGTACGGTTCCATCTCGGCGACCGTCGCAGCACCGCCGCGTTCGAACACCGAGCGGATGAGGAGCGCGGACGGCCACGGGGTGATGGCAGCGACGACCGCGACGACGAGGCCGAGACCGATCACGACGGCGGCCGCGGTCAGGAGCCGACGGAACCGCGGGCGCTTCCGGTGCGTCGGCGCGTGGTGTGCTGGCGTCCCTGCGGTCATGGTCGGGCCCCTCGTCCGGTGTGCAAGCCTGTCGACAGTGTGGCAGAGGCGCATGCGCCGTGTCGCGGTTAGGCTCGACGTGTGACCGCAGCCCACCAGCCCTCCCACCGACGCCCGGTCTCGCGGCGCGTCCGACGCAACCGCGTGATCGCGTTGAGCGTCCTGGCCGCCGCGCTCGCGATCCTGCTCGTGGTGCTCGTCGTGAACATCGCCGGCGGCGCCACGCCCACCCCGGCCGCTGCCACGAAGACACCGAGTGCGACCCCGTCCGTCACCCCGACGCCGACCCCCACGCCCACGCCGACGCCGACGGAGACGGTTCCGGTCGCGCCCCCCGCCCCGCCGGCGTTCGACAAGGCCGCCTACTCGATCGACGACCCGCTGAGCCCGTGGGTGGTCGTCAACAAGACCCGGCCGCTGAACCCGGTCGACTACACGCCACCGGACCTCGTGTCCGTCCCCGTCGCCCACACCTGGGACCCGCTGCTGCGTGCCGAGGCCGCCGCCGCGATCGTGCAGCTGTTCGACACCGCTTCAGCCGAGGCCGGCCTGTCGCTCGCTTCGAACAGCGCGTACCGCAGCTACTCGAGCCAGGTGTCGGTGTACGACAGCGAACCCGACGACTCGACGACCGCACGCCCCGGCTACAGCGAGCACCAGACCGGCTGGACGATGGACATCGGTGCCGAGAGCGGCAACTGCTCGCTCAACACCTGTTTCGGCGACACGGCGGAGGGGCAGTGGCTCGCCGCGAACGCCTACCGCTTCGGGTTCCTCCTGCGGTACCCGGCCGACAAGGTCGACGTCACCGGCTTCTCGTTCGAGCCGTGGCACTACCGCTACATCGGCGTGCCGCTCGCGACCGAGATGCACAACACGGGCGTGACGACGCTCGAAGAGTTCTTCGGGCTCCCGCCGGCTCCCGGGTACCTGAACTAGCCCTCCGACAGGCTCAGGGACCGGGCGTCGGCTCAGGGATCGGCGCGGCGTCAGGGAAGACCGGTCACTGAGCCTGTCGAAGTGCGCCCTTAGACAGGCTCAGGAACCAGGAGATGAGCTAGGCGCCGAGGGCGGCGTCGACGATCTGCTTCGCCTCCGCCTGGACGAGCTTGAGGTGCTCCGCGCCCTTGAACGACTCGGCGTAGATCTTGTAGACGTCCTCGGTGCCGGACGGACGCGCGGCGAACCACGCGTGCTCGGTCACGACCTTGACGCCGCCGATGGCCGCGTCGTTGCCCGGCGCGTGGCTGAGCTTCGCGACGATCGGGTCGCCGGCGAGCTCGGTCGCCGTGATGGCGTCGCCGTCGAGCTTGCCGAGCCGCGCCTTCTGTTCCTTCGAGGCTGCGGCGTCGACACGCTCGTACACGGGGTCGCCGAAGCGCTCGGTCAGTTCGCGGTAGAGCACCGACGGGGTCTTGCCCGTCACGGCGAGGATCTCCGCGGCGAGCAGGCAGAGGAGGATGCCGTCCTTGTCGGTGGTCCACACCGAGCCGTCGAAGCGGAGGAAGCTCGCGCCGGCGCTCTCCTCGCCACCGAAGCCGACCGAACCGTCGACGAGACCGGGGACGAACCATTTGAAGCCGACCGGGACCTCCCAGAGGCGGCGTCCGAGGGACTCGGCCACGCGGTCGACGACCGACGACGACACGAGGGTCTTGCCCACGGCGGCGTCGTCGCGCCAGCCCGGCCGGTTCGCGTAGAGGTAGTCGATCGCGACGGCGAGGTAGTGGTTGGGGTTCATGAGCCCGGCGTCGGGCGTGACGATGCCGTGGCGGTCGGCGTCGGCGTCGTTGCCGGTGAGGAGGTCGAACTCGTCGCGTCGTGCGACGAGCGCCGCCATGGCGGAGGGCGACGACGGGTCCATGCGGATCTTGCCGTCCCAGTCGAGCGTCATGAACGCCCAGGCCGGGTCGACGTGCGGGTTCACGACGGTGAGGTCGATCTCGTAACGGTCGGCGATCGCCTGCCAGTAGTGGACGCTCGCACCGCCGAGGGGGTCGGCACCGATGCGGATCCCGCTGCGCTTGATGGCGTCGAGGTTGATGATGTGCTTCAGATCGTCGACGTAGTTGCCGCGGAAGTCGTACGTCTCGACGGCGGACGGTTCCGCCATCTTGACGTCGTGCAGCCCACCGGCGATGAGCTCGTTGGCGCGGTTCGCGATCCAGGAGGTCGCGTCGGAGTCGGCAGGTCCGCCGTGCGGGGGGTTGTACTTGAAGCCGCCGTCAGCCGGCGGGTTGTGGCTGGGCGTGACGACGATGCCGTCCGCCTGGTCGCCGTTGCCCTCGGCGTTGTACTTGAGGATCGCATGGCTGAGCGCGGGGGTCGGCACGAAGTCGTCGAACTCGTCCACCAGGACGCGCACACCGTTGGCGACCAGGACCTCGAGCGCCGTCGTCTGCGCCGGCCCACTGAGCGCGTGGGTGTCGGATCCGATGAAGAGCGGCCCGGTGATCCCCTGGCTCGTGCGGTACTCGACGATCGCCTGCGTGGTCGCGGCGATGTGGTCCTGGTTGAACGCGGTGTTCAGCGAGGAGCCGCGGTGGCCGGAGGTGCCGAACACCACCCGCTGCTCGGGGATCGAGACGTCCGGCTTCAGTGTGTAGTAGGCGTCGATGAGCGACGGGACGTCGATCAGATCTGCTTCGGTGGCGGGGGTACCTGCGCGATCGTTCATCGCACCAGTCTGGCAGGAACGACCGATGTCAGGAAGGCGCTTGACCCGTGGCGAGTGGCGATTCCCACCGGAGGTCCGGGAAGCGCGCGAAGTCGCGATCGAGCGTCACGAAGGTCGCCCGGTGTTCGATCGCGAGTGCGGCATTGGCCGCGTCCGAGACGAGGTTGCCTCGGGCCTCGACCGCTGCGCAGAGCGAGGTGAAGACCGTCCAGAACGACGGGCCAGGGCGGACCACCTGTACCCCGGGCTCGTCGCGGAGTCGCTGCATCTGGTCCAGCGCGACGGGGATCGGAGTGGGATCGACGAAGATCCGACGCTGGGTCACGATCCGGATGTACCCCGCGAGCACGGCTTCGCTGACGCCCAGGGGCTCTCTCGATCGGACGGCATCTTCCAACCAGGTTGCGAGCGCGCGGTGGTGTTGTGAGTCGGGTCGGAACGCGCCGATGAGGACGTTGGTGTCGACCACCTTCACTCGAAACCGTCCATGATGTCCTCGAGTTGCGCGTTGTTCGTGAGGTCGATTCCTGGGTGGGGTCCTCCCCGGCCGTACGGCACGACCTTGTACGGCTCCCGCTCGGGCGGTGCGGCCGCCGCGGCCAGCTTCGCGCGCAGGGCCTCCTCGATGTAGGCGGTCACGGTCTTCCCCTCCTGCGAGGCGTGCTCGCGGACGGCCTCGTAGAACTCGTCGGCGAGTCGGATGGTCGTTCGCATGACCCGAGCCTACGAAGGCGTATGTCGGTATGTCAACGACGCTACCTTCTCCCATCGGCGCAGGGGTGAGCCGACACGGATCTGTGGAGTGGGCGCTGCTCCAGGTACCTGTGGAGGGCCGTCGACTAGTGCGTGGCGAGGAGCGCCGCGGCCGAGGCGGAAGCGGAGGTGGTCGTGGAGGAGCTCGTCGTGGATGCGCCCGCCCCGACGCCCGCGGCATCCGGCATGGAGCCGCGCTGGTGGGACGACCCGGGCGTCGTCAGATCGGCGACCGCGGACGCCTGACCCGTGACGATGCGCTGGATCGCGTAGAGGCTCTCGGTCGCCGGCCCGAGGTACTTCCCCCGGTCGTCGGCGTTGCTCGACCCGACCGCGTTGTGCCCGTCGACGGCGCCGAGGTGGTCGCCGTCGCCGAGCGTCAGGCCGTCGGAGCCGAAGGTGGTCGCGCCCCAGGAGCTCATCGCAGGATCGGCCCGACCGGACAGGAACTGGCCGAGACCGGCGAGGGTGTCGGCGCTCGCCTGGGAGGCGTACACGCGGCCGGCCGGGACGTGCAGATCCTCGATCCCGATCTCCGTCGGGATGCCGGCCGAGCCGAGCATGACGAAGTCGTCGACGTGGTAGTCGCCGGACGCCAACGCCAGCGAGGCCGTCGCCGTGCCGTAGGAGTGCGCCACGACGCTCAACTGGGAGACGATGCCGCGCGCGGAACGGACGGCGTCGTATCCGGCGAGCACTCCGGCGAGCAGGGGTGCCCCTTCGACTGCCCGGTCGTTCGACGGCACCTCGAGCGCGCTCGGGCTGTGTCCGCCGATCCAGAGGATGACCGCGCTGTCGGCTGCGGCGCTCTGGATGCGCTTCGCCCCGCGCAGGTAGTCGTCGAGTTCGAGGGCGCTGCTGTTCATCCCGGGGACGAACACCGTGACGTAGGCGGCGGTGTCCACGTCTCCCACGGCGACCGCGACCCGCGGGGGTCCGGAGCCGCCCGCCTGCAAGGTGATGAGGTACTCCGGCTGGAGGCGGGCGGCGATCGCGTCCGGCGAGTACCGGTCGACGAGCAGCTTGATCGCGTCCAGGCGCGACAGGGTCGTGGCGAGGGCCGCCGAGTCCGCCTGCCCGTCGACCTGGTCGCTGCTCACCGTCAGCGAGCGGTAGCTCGCCTCGGTGTCGGCGAGGAGGCCGGCGAGGCGGGAGACGTTGGCCGTCGCCCGATCCGTGTAGGCGACGCCCTCGAGGTTGCCGATGACCGCCGGGTAACCGGTGATGAGCAGTGCGCGGTAGCCGGGAGCGAGCTCGGTCCACAGCTGCGCGACCTGCGATGAGGACATCGTCGTGAGGGCCGTCGCCGCCGCAGCGAGGTCGCCGGCGTAGGCGGTGGTGAAGGCGGCGGCCGTCATCGTCGGGACGGAGGAGGCCACCGGTGCGAAGTCGGTGGCGGAGATCGCGGTCGCGCCGGCGGTCGAGGTCTGCGTCACCGTGACGACGCCGGCCAGGATCGCGGCGATCGCGATGGTCATGACGAGCGACTTGACGAGAGTCGCGCGGGCCGCCGAGATCGGCCGGTGCACCCAGGCCGGCAGCGACAACGACGGGAGGTTCCAGGAGGAGCCGAGGCTGAACACGGCCTCGCCGCCGCTCGCCAGGTTCAGCCGTGGAGTGGACCGCGGGGCGGCGTCGGTGAAGACACTCGTCACGTCACTCCTGTTCCTGTCTCAGCCCGTCGGGTGGAGCCTCACGCGACATGGGTCACGCATCGAGATCGGGGAGACGAACGGCCGTGAACTCGCTTCCCGAGACGAGCGGCAGCGCTCAATACACCCTTGTATCCATTGTGGCGGGTATTGGCGTGATTTGAATAGCTCAAAACGGGGGGTATCGGGGCCGAAATGGCCCGATCTTCCTGGAAATCACCCGAATGTGACCTGGATGGGAGTCAACGGCCGTTCCAGAGCGTGTCGCGAAGCACACGGTACGCTCGGAGGCATGCCAGCCGCACCCGCCGACGACGCCCTCCGGAGCTACAGTTTCCTCGGTCCGAGCGGGACCTTCACCGAGGTGGCGCTCGGCCAGGTCGAGGAGGCCAAGGGTCAGATCTGGAAGCCCGTGTCGAACGTCGGCGAGGCGCTCGGCGACGTCCTCGAGGGCCGCAGCACGGCCGCGGTCATCGCCATCGAGAACTCGGTCGACGGGGGCGTGTCGGTGGCGCAGGATGCACTCGCCACGATGCTCGGTCTCCGCATCGTCGGCGAAGTGCTCGTGCCGGTGAACTTCGTACTCGTCGCCCGCCCCGGAACCCGCCTCGAGGACGTCGCGGTCGTGAACGCGCACCCCGTCGCCTACGGGCAGTGCCACCTCTGGCTCGACGCCAAGCTGCCCTCGCACGGACACATCCCGGCGTCGAGCAACGTCGCCGCCGCAGCCTCCCTGCTCGACGGCACCTCGACCGCCGACGCCGCGGTCGCCCCGCCCGGCATCGTGAACCACTACGACCTCGATGTCCTCGCGGAGAACATCGGCGACAACCCGAACGCCGTGACCCGCTTCGTCGTCGTCAGCCGTTCACGGGAGATCCCGGCCAGGACGGGCGCCGACAAGACGAGCCTCATCGTCGAGTTGCCGAACGACGAGTCCGGCTCGCTGCTCGGCATGCTCGAGCAGTTCTCCACGCGAGGCGTGAACCTGAGTCTCATCGAGTCCCGGCCCATCGGCGACGCGCTCGGCCGCTACCGCTTCGTGATCGACGCCCTCGGCCACATCGAGGACGAGCGGATGGCCGACGCCCTGCTCGGGCTCCGGCGGTTCAGCCCGAACGTGATCTTCCTGGGCTCGTACCCGAGCGCCGACCGCACCGCCGTCGACTACCACTCGCGCTACAACGACGAGGTGTTCATCGAGGCCCGTGACTGGTTGCGCGGGCTGCTGTCGGCGGAGCCACTCGAGGACTGAGCCGTCACGCTCGCGCGCAGCTCCTGCTGTCGGTCCGTATTCGAGGACGGGGTCGACGTCGGGGACGGCGTGTCGGCGCTATCCGCAGCGGGGTGCAGGAGTTGTGAGCGCCGACGAGGTGTCGCCGGGGTTCAGCTGACGATGTCGACACCGTGACCGCGGAGGCGCCGCTGGTCGGCGGTGAGCGATGCGATGAGCCGCTCGTTCGTCCCGCGGATGTGGCGCGCGACGAGGTCCGCCGCGCGCTCGGGGTCGCGCGCCGCGACCGCATCGAGGATGGCGCGGTGCTCCGTGGCGGCCTGCTCTCGGGCCTCGGGCGTCCGCACCTCGAGCCAACGGGTGCGGGCGAGCCGGACCATCGCGCCGCGCACCCCTTCGGCGAGCAGGTGGTTCGCGGACAGCGCCGCGAGCTCCTCGTGGAAGTCGCCGCCGACGCGGAGGACCGTGTGCTCGTCGTCGGGGCGGGGCTCGTCGAGGAGGGTGCGGATCGCGGCGAGCTGCGCTTCGGTCGCGCGTTCGGCGGCGAGCCGGACGCCGGCGGTCTCGAGCGCCTCACGGACCTCGGCGATGAGCCCGATCTCCTCGAGGTCGATGGGTGCCACGATCCAGCCGCGGCCGTCCCGACGCGCCAGACCCTCGGCCTCGAGCCGGGTGAGGGCGGCGCGCACGGGCGTCCGTGACGCCGCGAACCGTTGCTCGAGCCCGCGCTCGGTGAGCGGCTGCCCGGGCGCGAGGTCCAGGGTCAGGATCGCCCCGCGGAGGCGCTCGTAGAGCTGCGTGGTCTGCGTCGGAGTGCTCATCCGTGTTCCCGATCCGGCCGGTGACAATTGGTATACCAAAATGGTGTACCGTCATGCTAGCAGCGGGAGACACCCACCGCAGGAAGCGGCACGATGACCGGATCGACACCAGCCCCCGAGGCCCCGGCGACCGCTCGCGGGGCGCGTCCACCGATGCCGAACGCCGGTCGGGCCTGGACCGTCCTCGGGCTCGGTGTCGCCGCGCAGACCGCCGGCACGCTCTTCGTCAGCACCCCGGCGTTCCTCATCCCGCTCCTGCACGCCGATCGGGGCATGTCGCTCGCCGAGGCCGGCGTCCTGGCCGCCGCCCCCACCCTCGGCATGGTGCTGACGCTCATCGCCTGGGGTTGGCTGGCCGACCGTGTCGGCGAGCGCATCGTCATCGCCGGCGGCCTCGCCCTCACCGCCGTCGCCGCGGCCGGGGCGGTCGCCGCGGACGGCCTCATCCCGTCGCTCGGCTACGGTCCGCTCGGAATCCTGCTCCTGCTCGGTGGCGCCGCCTCCGCGAGCACGAACTCGGCGAGCGGCCGGATCGTCGTCGGCTGGTTCCCGAAGGACCGACGCGGTCTCGCGATGGGGATCCGCCAGATGTCGCAGCCCCTCGGCGTCACGGCGGCCGCGGTGACGGTGCCGTCCGTGGCGGCGGCGTCGGGCATCTCCGCCGCCCTCGTGATCTCGCTCGTCGCGACGGGTGTCCTCGCCGTGGCCTGCACGATCGGACTCCGGAATCCGCCACGGACCGCCGTGCCGAAGCCGGTCCCGACGGAGACGACGCCGAACCCCGTGGCCGCGCGACCCCGCAACCCCTACCGAGACGACGGCTTCCTCTGGCGCATCCACGCCGTGTCGATCCTGCTCGTGGTGCCGCAGTTCACCCTCACGACCTTCGCGCTCGTCTGGCTCGTCGCCGATCAGGGCTGGAACGCGCTCGCGGCGGGCGTGCTCGTCGGTGTCGCGCAGTTCGTCGGAGCGATCGGTCGGATCGGCGTCGGGGTGTTGAGCGACCGCCTCGGCAGCCGGGTGCGGCCGCTGCGCTGGGTGGCGGTGTCGGCGGTCGTCGTCATGCTGCTCCTCGCCAGCGTCGGGCTGCTGCAGTGGCCGGTGGCGGTCGCCGTCGCGCTCGTCGTCGCCAGTGCGGTGACGGTCGCCGACAACGGGCTCGCCTTCACCTCGGTCGCGGAGATGGCAGGCCCCACCTGGGCGGGGCGGGCGCTGGGAGCGCAGAACACCGGCCAGTTCATCGCCGCGTCGGTCGTCGGGCCGGCGGTCGGTGCGCTCATCGGCCTGGTCGGGTATCCGCTCGCCTTCCTCGCGGTCGCGGTGCTCCCGGCCCTCGCGATCCCGATCATCCCGAGCGAGGCCGCGGAGCACGACCACCTCTAGGCCGTCGTCCCACCGGTCCGGTCGGCTCGTCTAGTCGACGTTTGACGGATATCTATCGCGGCTGCCAGGCTTGCCGAGGCCCCACGACGGCCCGTGTACCTCCCCGCCGGCGAGTCGCGCTCCACTGCCTTCGACCACCGTCGAGCGACAGCCGGAGACGCCTGGTCGGCCGATCAGAAAGCACCACAGTGACCGGCACCACCACGTCCACCGACCCCGTCCACGCCGTCGCGGAGGCCGCCCTGCGGCGCAATGCGGGCGAACCCGAGTTCCACCAGGCGCTCCTCGAAGTCCTCGAGTCCATCCGCCCGGCGCTCGAGGAACACCCGGAGTACCTCGAGGCGGGCATCCTCGAACGCCTCGTCGAACCCGAGCGGCAGGTCGTGTTCCGCGTGCCGTGGACCGACGACCGCAACCGGGTGCAGGTGAACCGCGGCTTCCGCGTCCAGTTCAACTCCGCGCTCGGCCCGTACAAGGGCGGGTTGCGCTTCCACCCGAGTGTGAACCTGTCGATCGTGAAGTTCCTCGGGTTCGAGCAGATCTTCAAGAACGCTCTCACCGCGCAGGGCATCGGCGGCGCCAAGGGCGGCAGCGACTTCGACCCGCACGGGCGATCGGACGCCGAGATCATGCGCTTCTGCCAGAGCTTCATGAACGAGCTCTACCGCCACCTCGGCGAGCACACCGACGTCCCGGCCGGCGACATCGGCGTCGGCGCGCGCGAGATCGGCTTCCTCTTCGGCCAGTACCGGAAGATCACCAACCGTCACGAGTCGGGCATGTTCACCGGCAAGGGCGTCGGCTGGGGTGGCGCCGAGGTGCGCACCGAGGCGACCGGGTACGGGACGGTGTTCTTCGTGGACGAGATGCTCGCCGTCGACGGCCGCGGGGTCGAGGGCAAGCGCGTCATCGTGTCGGGCTCCGGGAACGTCGCGACGTACGCGATCGAGAAGGTCCACCAGCTCGGTGGTACCGCCGTCACCGCGTCGGACTCCTCCGGGTACGTGGTCGACGACGCCGGCATCGACCTCGAGCTCCTCAAGCAGATCAAGGAGGTCGAGCGCGGCCGGATCTCCGAGTACGCCGCCCGCCGTCAGGGCGCCCACTTCGTCGCCGGCGGCAGTGTCTGGGACGTCCCGGGGGAGATCGCACTGCCGAGCGCGACGCAGAACGAGCTGCACGAACGCGACGCGATCGCCCTCGTGAAGCACGGCGTCATCGCGGTCGCGGAGGGCGCGAACATGCCGTCGACGCCCGAGGCCGTGCGGGTGTTCCAGCAGGCCGGCGTCCTCTTCGGCCCGGGGAAGGCGGCGAACGCCGGTGGCGTGGCGACCTCGGCGCTCGAGATGAGCCAGAACGCGGCCCGGCAGCGGTGGTCCTTCGACGACAGCGAGGTGAAACTGCGCGGCATCATGCACGGCGTGCACCGCGCCGCTTATGAGGCCGCCGAGCGCTACGGCCGGCCGGGCGACTACGTCGTCGGGGCGAACACCGCCGCGTTCGTGAAGGTCGCGGACGCGATGCTCGCCCAGGGGGTCATCTAGTCGGCTCTTCCCGTTCGCAATTCAGGACGCCGCCGGGGCGTCGCCCCCATCTCGTCCATCGGGGTGCGGACACGCCGGCGGCGTTCCTGAGTTGCGAACGCGCACGTGTCCGATTGCGACGGGGTGGTCGGCCCCTGGACGGCGAGTGACTAGCCTCGAAGGGTGACCGACCCCCGCCCCGCAACCACCGTCATCGTCGGCGCCGGCCTCTTCGGCCTGGCGACCGCCGTCCACCTCGCCCGAGCCGGGCGCCGCGTGACGGTCCTCGAGTCGGGCACCGCCGTCGGCGCCACGACCGCAGCGGGAGCGGGCTTCGTCGGCCTCTGGGCGGCGGGCTACGCCTGGTACTGGGACGAGTCGGAACTCGCCCTCGAGCAGGCCGGCCTCGACTTCTACCGCGGGCTCGACGCTGCCGGATACGACATCGGGCTGCGGAACACGGGCAACGTGTGGCTCGCCCTCACCGAGCAGGCCGTGCTCGACCACCTGCTGCCGTTCGCCGAGCACCCGCTCCGCCCCGAGGACGCCCGCCTGCTCACCGCCGTCGAGACCGCTGAACTCGTTCCGGGTCTCGACCCCGAAGCGATCGTCGGGGCGTTCATCCATCCCGACGGCATCCAGATCAGCGCGCCCGACGCCGGAATCGCGCTCGCGGCGCTCGCCCGGGCCGAGGGTGTCGAGATCATCGAGCAGACACCCGTCGTCGATCTCCTCGCCGAAGGTGGCCGAGCCGTCGGCGTGCTGACCGCCACCGGCGAGCGCGTCCTCGGCGACGAGGTCGTCCTCGCCGCAGGGTCCTGGACGAACGAGCTCCTCGCCGCGACGGACCGCGTGCTGCCGTTCGCGCGGGTGATCGCGAGCCGCCTGACCACCGCCCCGTTCGGCCTCGGCGAGGTGCCGACCCTCATGATCCCGGAGCTGGACGGACTGTGGATCAGGGAACACCTCGGTGGTCTCACGTACGGCAACGGCGTCGGCTACGAGGCGCTCGCGGTGCGCGACAGCCCCGCGGATCGTCGTCCGGACCGCCCCGACCTCGTCGAGACGATGCGCGAGCACCTGTCGCCGATCGTCTCCGAGCTCATCCCGGCCGCCGCGCCCGTCGTCGACGACGCCGAAGCCGTGCAGGGGATCGTGTCGTACACCGCAGACCGCCGCTTCATCGCGGGGTCCGTCCCGGAGCTCGACGGGTTGTTTGTCGTGGCCGGCGACAACGAGTCCGGGGTCACGCACGGCCCTGGACTCGGCCGGATGCTCGCCGAACTGATCGTCACGGGTGAGAGCCCCTTCGTCGACGCGTCGCGGTACGCCCCCGGTCGGTTCCCGTCCCGTCCGTTCGCCGACGAGGCCGCCGTGGCCGCCGCGATGCCGGCTCGTCGGGCGGTCGACGCGCGCGCTGCCGCAACGACGCGCGTGACGACGGAGTCGGGCCTGCCTGCGGAGTCGGGCCGATGACCGCGTCGGGTCCGGCAGCGGACGCGACGCCGACCGCGCTGCCGGCGCGCGCCGAGGTCGTGGTCATCGGCGCCGGGATCGTCGGTGCGGCGGCTGCACGCTCGCTGGCCGAGCAGGGCCGCGACGTCCTGCTTCTCGAGCGGTACCCGCGCGGTCACGAGCACGGCTCCTCCCACGGAGCGACCCGCATCTTCCGTCAGGGCTACGACGCCGACGACTACGTCGCCCTGACGTCGGAGGCGCTCGCGGCCTGGCGGGCGCTCGAATCGGCGAGCGGGCGGACGCTGCTCGACCTCACCGGCGCGCTCGACCACGGCCGCCCCGAGATGCTCGCGGCCATCGAGACGGCGATGACCCGAGGTGGGGTCGCGTCGGAGCGCCTCACCCCGGATCAGGCGAGCGACCGCTGGCCCGGACTGCGGTTCGACCGCGAGGTCCTCCACCACGCGACCGGCGGGCGACTGTACTCCGCCGAAGCGATCGAGGCCCTGCTCGACCTCGCCGAGGTGGCCGGAGCGACCCTGCGCTTCGGCGTGCGGGTGTCGGGTGTCGAACCGACTGGGTCGAACGATCCGACCGCCGGTGTCGGCGGTGCCGTCGTCCGCACCGAGCTGGGCGACGTCGTCGCGGACCACGTGGTCGTCGCGGCAGGCTCCTGGACGCCCGACCTCGTCGGCGCACTCGCTCGCAGCGTCGGTCGTCCGCTGCCCGAGATCGTCGTGACGCAGGTCCAGCCCGCGCACTTCCCGAGCGGACTGCGCGCCGACGCCTGGCCGAGTTTCGTCCACTACCCCGCCGAGGGGTCGAGCGTGTACGGCCTGCTGACTCCGGGCGAGGGGGTCAAGGTCGGGCTGCACGGCGGTGCCGTCCACGTCCACCCCGACGAACGCGACGGCCTCGCCGAACCCGAGGAACTCGCGCGGCTCACCGCCTACGTCGCCGAATGGGTGCCCGGCGTCGACGCGTCCGCACCCCATACCATCAGCTGCCTCTACGATCTGAGCCCCAGCGAGGATTTCGTGATCGACCGGATCGACAGCATCATCGTCACGACGGGATTCTCCGGTCACGGGTTCAAGTTCGGCCCGGTGCTGGGACGCCTCATCGCCGATCTCGTCGACGGAGCCGAACCGCACCCGAGGTTCGCGCTCGCCGCCCACGCGGTACCCGTCGCGCCATCAGCATCAGCACTCCCGCAGTCACCCGAAGGAACCGCTCCATGAACCGATCCGCCAGATTCACCACGGTCGCCGTCGGCCTCGGTGTCGTCGCCGCCCTCACCGGTTGCACAGCCCAGGGCGGCACCACCACGACCACCGCGCTCGTCATCGGCACGACCGATCAGATCGTCTCGCTCGACCCGGCCGGTGCCTGGGATCGCGGATCCTTCACGCCGCAGAACCAGATCTACCAGCACCTCCTCAGCTACGACGAAGGCGACGTCGTCCCCGCGCCCGACGCGGCGGAATCGTGCGACTTCACCGACGAGACCACCTACGTCTGCACGGTCAAGGAGGGGCTGACCTTCTCCAACGGTCACGCGCTCACGGCCGAGGACGTCGTCTACTCCTTCACCCGCGTCCGTGAGATCGCCGCCGACAACGGACCGTCGCCGCTGCTCGCGAACCTCGACAGCGTCGAGGAGGGTGACGACAACCAGGTCGTCTTCCACCTCACGGTGCCGAACGACCAGACCTGGCCCTACGTGCTCACGAGCATGGCCGGGCCGATCGTCGACGAAGAGGTCTTCCCGGCTGACGAGCTGCTGAGCGACGACGACGTGATCGGCTCCGGCCCCTACGCCGTCGACAGCTACCAGGCGGGCGGGCTGCTCTCGCTCGAGGCGAACTCGCGCTACTCCGGGACCCGCGCGAAGACGCAGCACGTCGTGCTCAAGCCGTACACGACGGCGTCGAACCTGCGGCTCGACCTGGAGAAGGGCGACGTCGACATCGCCTACCGCTCGCTGACCGCGACGGACGTCGCCGACCTCCGGAGCGACTCCGACCTGCAGGTCGTCGAGGGGCCGGGCGGTTCGGTGCGGTTCCTCACGTTCAACCTGAACACCCAACCGGGTGCGAACGACGCGCAGAAGCTCGCCATCCGGCAGGCGGTCGCGTCGCTCATCGATCGTGAGGAGATCGCCGACCAGGTCTACAAGGGCACCTACGCGCCGGCCTACTCGGTGGTGCTCGACGGGCAGACGGGGGCGACGCCCGCGTTCCAGACCGCGTACGGTGACGCGCCGGACCCGGCGAAGGCCGCGGCGATCCTTGCGGCCGCGGGCGTCAGCACCCCGGTCGCCCTGCCGATCCAGTACACGAGCGACCACTACGGCCCCGACTCCGACCAGGAGTACGCGCTCATCAAGTCGCAGCTGGAGGAGTCCGGACTGTTCACCGTCGACCTGCAGTCGACCGAGTGGACGAGCTACGTGAAGGAGCTGAACCCGGAGTCGGGCTACCCGGCGTACCAGCTGGGGTTCTTCCCGGACTACCCGGACCCCGACAACTTCCTGCGCTCGGCGTACTCGACGACCGGGGCGTCCGTCGCCAACGGGTACTCGGACCCGGCCGTCGACGCGCTCATCGACACCGAGGCGACGGCGACCGACCCGGCGGCGCGCATCGCGGCGATCGAGCAGATCCAGGCGCTGACCGCGACCGCGGCTCCGATCATCCCGCTCCTCCAGGGCACCGAGACGGTCCTCGCCCAGAAGAACGTGACGGGCCTCGAGGAGACGCTCGACGCCACCTACACCTTCCGCTTCGCGGTCCTCGACCGAACGAAGTAGCCCGGTCTGGTTGCGCCAGCGCGGTGCGCTGACGTGGGCGCGGATCTGTGACGTGAGCGCGCCCCTCCGGAGACCCGCGCTCACGCGCGTGGGGAGCGCCCACGCCGGGTGTGCGCCACTCACGCGGGCGCACCGCGCCGGCACCCGGTGGGGAGGTCTCAGGTCAGCGCGGTGCGCTGGCGCGAGAGCTGTCGAGTCGGCGTGAGTGCGGGTCAGCGACGTGGGCGCACCCCTCCGGAGACCCGCGCTCGCGGCTGTGGGGCGCGCTCGCGTCAGCGCACCGCGCTGGCACCCATCACCGACGGGGGAGGATCCGGGCGAGCGCGATCGTGGCATCGCCGGTCAGGGACAGGGTGCCGGCCTCGAGTCGGAGGGTGTCGTGCCGCTGGAGCGCACGAGGGTCCAGACCTGGCCCCTCCGCCGACAGCAGCCCATCGAGGAACACGACGAACGTGGTGGCACCCGGGGGCGTGGTGACGAGCCTCGAGCCGTCGACGACGCCGACCTCGAGCGATCCACGGAACCGGTCCCGCGACACCATCAGGTTGAGATCGAGCGTCGGCCCGACCACGCCCCGCGACGAGACCGCTGAGGCCCCGTCGAAGGCGGCGACCTGCCACCGGTCCAACTCGACCGGCTCACCGTCGATCACGAGTCCGAGTCCACCCGCCGACAACGCCATCAGCTGACGGTCGACGCCCGGGAACGACGAGAAGGCGACGTCCGACTCGACCGTCGCGATGCTCAGCGTCCACCCCGGAGCGGCCGGCGCGTCACCGTCACCGTCGCCGAGCCCACCATCGGTCCGGAGCCCGACGGCCTCGACGGCGATCTCCGTCGCGGTCCCCAGCCCGTTCCGCCAGCGGTAGCTCCGATGCCGGTCGGCCGGCAGCAACACGAGTGCGTGGCCCTCCGTCGCGCCGCTCACCGCTGCGTCGTCCCTGCCGTGACACGCTCGCCGCGGTGCCGGACGCCGACCGTCAACGGCACACCGGGTCGGTAGGCGAGGTGCGACACCGAGGGCGCGTCGAGCACCTGCAGGTCCGCGAGACCACCCACGCGAAGCGATCCGACGGCCTCGGCACCGTGCTCGAGACCGACCGCCACCGCGGCCCCCCGCGTCGCCGCCCACACCGCCTCGGCGATCGTCAGCCGCATCTGCAGCACGGCGGTCGCCACGCAGTACGCCATCGACGTCGTGTACGAGGTGCCCGGGTTGCAGTTGGTCGCGAGCGCGATCGAAGCACCGGCGTCGATGAGCGCGCGCGCCGGCGGGAACGGCTCGCGCGTCGACAGGTCGCAGGCCGGGAGCAGGGTCGCGACCGTCGACGAACCGGCCAGGAGGTCGACGTCGACGTCCGACAGGTGGTTGCAGTGGTCGACGCTCGCAGCCTCCAGCTCGACCGCGAGGCGCACCCCGCCGCTCTCGCCGAGCTGGTTCCCGTGCACCCGGACGCCCAGGCCCGCAGCGCGACCGGCGAGCAGCACCTCACGCGACTCCTCGACGTCGAAGGCCCCGACCTCGCAGAACGCGTCGATGTACGACGCGAACGGGGCCACCGCCGCGAGCATCGGTCCGGTCACGAGGTCGAGGTAGTCGCGGCGGTCGACGCCGGCCGGCACGAGATGGGCCCCGAGGAAGGTGACGACGTCGGCGACCTCGGCCGCCGCCCGAGCGGATCGCGCCTCGCCCTCCACGTCGAGCGCGTAGCCCGTCTTCGCCTCGAGGAAGGTCGTCCCCTGCGCGAGCGCCTCCGCTCGCAACCGCTGCGCACCCGCGACGAGCTGCTCCTCCGATGCGGCCCGAGTGGCGGCCACGGTCGTCGCGATCCCGCCCGCCGCGTACCGGCCGCCGGCCATGCGCGCCTCGAACTCCGCCGAGCGGTCGCCCGCGAACACGAGATGCGTGTGCGTGTCGACCCAACCCGGGAGCACGGCGCGCCCGCCCACGTCGGTCCGCGTGTCGGCGTCGGGTGCGTCGGCCGCTGCGCCGAGCCAAGCGATCCGGCCGTCTTCGATGACGACCGCCGCATCGGTGATCCGGTTGCCGTCGACGTCGCCCGGCCCGGAGCCCGCGTTGGTCGTGAGCTCGGCGATGCCGGTGATGAGTTCGCTGGTCATGGCTGCCTCTCCTGCGAGGGGTGATCGGGTGTCGGGTGCGAGGCGGCTGCCCGGGGCGTCTCCGTCGATGCTGCCAGCTCAGCCAGCGCCACCGCGAGGAGCTGTTCCGGCGTCGACTCCCGTGATGTCGCAAGCAGCCGACCTCGCTCCGCCACGAGCCGCCCGCCGACGACGACACGCTCGACGTCGGACGCGGTCGCGACGAGGGCGAGTTGCGCCGGGTCCATGCCGGTGGTGCGGAGGCTCGACGTCGACACCTCGACGAGGTCGAGCGGGTCGCCAACATCCAGCGCGTGCCTCCCGAGTCCGAGCGAACGGTAGCCGTGGTCGGTGCCCGCCTGGAGGAGCTCGGCGGGCGAGAACCGGCCGCGTCTGCCGGAGGCGAGCCGTTCCCCGGCTTCGAGACCACGCAGTTCGAGCAGCGGGTCGACCACCGCGTTCTGGTCGGAGCCGACGGCGATCCGGGCCCCCGCGTCCGTGAGGCGGCGGGCCGGTCCGATGCCGTCGCCGAGGTCGGCTTCGGTCGTCGGGCACATGACGACGGTCGCGCCGGACCGTCCGATCGCCGTGATGTCCGCGTCGGTCAGGTGTGTCGCGTGGACGAGGCTGATGCGCGGGGCGAGCGCTCCGAGCGCGGCGAGCACGCCCGTCGGCGTCCTGCCGGTCTTGGCGAGCGTGTCGACGTTCTCCTGCGGTTGCTCCGACAGGTGGACGTGCAGCGGGACGTCGTCGGGCAGGCCGGCGAGGATCGTACGCATGGCGTCGACGGGCACGGCACGCACCGAGTGCAGCGCGGCACCGAGCGTGACGAGTCCGGCGGTACCGACGGAGCCGGACAGTGCGTCGCGCAGTCGATGCCAGCGGGCGAGCCAGTCGGCCGCGTCGCCGTCGCCGAACGCGAGCTGTTCGGTGAGCAGCGGTGCGGCAGGACCCCCGGCGGGCCCGAGGCCGCTTGCGAGGTAGGCCGTGTCGAGGAGGGTGAGCCGGATGCCGACGTCGGCGGCGGCTTCGGCGACCGCCAGTTCCATCGCGTGGGCGGTCGGGTACGGGGTGCCGTCGGCCTGGTGGTGCACGTAGTGGAACTCGCCGACGGCCGTCCAGCCGCAGACGAGCATCTCGCCGAACACGGCACGTGCGACCCGGCCGTAGTGGTCCGGGTCGAGGCTCGCGGCCGCCGCGTACATCGCCTCGCGCCACTGCCAGAAGTCACCGCCGTCGGCGTGGGTGCGTCCGCGCAGCAGACGGTGGAACGCGTGGGAGTGGGCGTTCCCCATGCCCGGGACGACCGTTCCGAGACGTCGGTCGCCCGCCTCCGGCTCGACGCCCCGCTCGACGGTCGCGATACGTCCGGAGTCGTCGGACGTGAAGCGCACGCGGCCGGTCGGGCGACCGTCGACGATCGCCGTCGCGGCCCAGATGGGGGCCCGCATGTCCGCTGCGCCGAGGTCGACGCTCGCGACCGTCACAGCACGCTCCGCAGCAGGGCCTCGAGCGCTTCGACGCCGGCGACGCAGTCGGCCGTCTCGGCGAACTCCTCAGGCGAGTGCGAGACACCGGTCGGGTTCCGGACGAAGACCATCGCCGTCGGCACCGCGCCGCTCAGGACTCCGGCGTCGTGGCCTGCGCCCGTCGGCAGCAGTGGGACCCCGCCGAGCGTGCCGGCGAGTCGCGCGGCGAGCTCGGGGTCGAACTCGACGACGCCCGACCAGGACTCCTCGATCAGCTCCACCACGCAGCCGGAGTCGACGACGGCCTCCTGCACCCGGCCCTCGATGTCCGCGACGAGGGCGCGCGTGCCGGCGTCGGTGGCCGCGCGGGCGTCCACCCAGGCGTCGACCTCGGAGGCGATGACGTTGGTGCCGCCCGGCACGATGCGCAGGCGACCGACGGTGGCGCGGGCGTCGTCGGTCGCGAGGGCGGCCTGCTCGATCGCGAGGACGGCGCGTGCTGCGGCGACCACGGGATCACGGCGCTCGCGCATGCCGGTCGCGCCGGCGTGGTTCCCCTGACCGCTCACCCGGAGGCGCCAGCGGCCGTGGGCGAGGATCGACGAGGCGACGGCGGTGGGCGAGCCGAGGTCGATGAGGCCGCGACCCTGTTCCACGTGCAACTCGATGAAGAGTCCGATGCGGCCGAGCGCCTCGTCGTCGCGGCCGAGGTGCTCGGGAGCGAGCCCGGCAGCGGCTGCGGCCTCCGCCACGGTGACTCCGTCGGCGTCCGTCAGCGCTCGGGCGGCGTCCGCGGTGATCGCCCCGGACAGGAGCCGGGATCCGAGGCAGGCGACGCCGAACCGGGACCCCTCCTCCTCGGCGAACACCACGACGGCGACGGGACGCGACGGCTGGAACCCGGTGGCCTGCAGACGCGCGACGGCGTCCAGCGCTGAGACCACGCCGAGCGGCCCGTCGAACGCGCCGCCGCCCGGGACGGAGTCGAGGTGGCTGCCGGTGACGACCGCGTCGGGCCCAGGCGCGCCCCACCACGCCCACAGGTTGCCGTTCCGGTCCGTCTCGACGTCGAGACCGAGTCGGGCGGCGCGAGCGGTGAACCACTCGCGCAGCTCGAACTCGGCCGGCGTCCAGACGTGCCGGGAGTACCCGCCGCGTGCCGGATCGACCCCGACGCCGGTGATCTCGTCGAGCCCGGCGAGTCGACCGTGGGCGATCAGGCCGTCGGTCACTCGCCCTCCCACATCGGCACCCGCAGGCCGCGTTCGCGGGCGACCTCGGCCGCCCGCTCGTAGCCGGCGTCGACGTGACGCATGACGCCGGTGCCCGGGTCGTTGACGAGCACGCGCGCGATCTTCTCGGCGGCGAGCGGCGTCCCGTCGGCGACGATCACCTGACCGGCGTGGATGGACCGGCCGATGCCGACCCCGCCGCCGTGGTGGATCGACACCCAGGTCGCGCCGGACGCCGTGTTGAGCAGGGCGTTGAGCAGCGGCCAGTCGGCGATCGCGTCGGAGCCGTCGGCCATGGCCTCCGTCTCGCGGTACGGCGAGGCGACGGAACCGGAGTCGAGGTGGTCGCGGCCGATGACCACGGGTGCGCTCAGCTCACCCGAGGCGACCATCTCGTTGAACTTCAGGCCGGCCAGGTGGCGCTCCTGGTAGCCGAGCCAGCAGATGCGGGCTGGCAGCCCCTCGAAGGCGATCTTCTCGCCGGCCGAGGTGATCCAACGGCGCAGCTTCTCGTCCTCGGGGAACAGTTCGAGGATGGCGCGGTCGGTCGCGGCGATGTCCGCCGGGTCGCCGGAGAGGGCCGCCCAGCGGAACGGGCCCTTGCCCTCGGCGAAGAGCGGTCGGATGTAGGCGGGCACGAAGCCGGGGAAGTCGAAGGCGCGCTCGCAACCGCCGAGTTTCGCCTCGGCGCGGATGGAGTTGCCGTAGTCGAAGACCTCGGCGCCGGCGTCCTGGAAGTCGACCATCGCCTGCACCTGCTTCGCCATGGCGAGTCGCGAGCGGCGCGTGAAGTCGACCGGGTCGGCCGCCGCCTCGGTCTGCCAGTCGGCGAGCGCCGTGTCCTCGGGCAGGTAGGCGAGTGGGTCGTGAGCGCTCGTCTGGTCGGTGACGATGTCGATGGCGACACCGCGCCGCAGCAGTTCGGGGAAGACGGTCGCGGCGTTGCCGACGAGACCGACCGACAGGGGGCGCCGTTCCGCCTTGGCGGCGAGCACGCGTTCGACGGCGTCGTCGAGGTCGTCCGTCATCTCGTCGAGGTAGCGGTGTTCGACGCGTCGCTCCAGGCGGCTCGGGTCGACGTCGACGATGAGCACGACGCCTTCGTTGAGCGTCACGGCGAGCGGCTGTGCGCCGCCCATGCCGCCCGCGCCGCCGGTGAGGGTCAGCGTCCCGGCGAGGGTGCCGCCGAACCGCTTGTCGGCGATGGCGGCGAAGGTCTCGTAGGTGCCCTGGAGGATGCCCTGCGTGCCGATGTAGATCCACGAGCCGGCGGTCATCTGCCCGTACATGGTGAGACCTTCGGCCTCGAGCTTGCGGAACTCGGGCCACGTCGCCCAGTCGCCGACGAGGTTGGAGTTCGCGATGAGCACGCGGGGCGCCCACTCGTGCGTGCGGAAGACGCCGACGGGCTTGCCGGACTGCACGAGCAGGGTCTCGTCGGCCTCCAGCCCTTCGAGCGTGCGGACGATCGCGTCGTACGCCTCCCAGTTCCGCGCGGCCTTCCCGGTGCCGCCGTAGACGACGAGGTCCTTGGGGTGCTCGGCGACCTCGGGGTCGAGGTTGTTCATGAGCATCCGGAGCGGGCCCTCGGTCTGCCAGCTCTTGGCGGTGAGGGTGGTGCCGCGGGCGGCACGGATGGTCCGGGTGGTGGTCGGCATGCGCTGGTCCTTTACGTCTGCGGTGCGGTGGTGGTGGTGCGGTTCCGACGGGCTCAGGGGCGGGTCGCCGGCCCTGAACCGGTTCTCTGCCCTGAGCTGCTTCTCGGCCCCTGAGCCCGTCGAGGGGTGCTGCTAGCCCAGGTCGGCGTCCTTCAGCCACTCCTCGGCGATGCTCTTCAGGCTCGTGCCGTCGGACGCCTTGCCGTTCATCTCGATGAGGTCCTCGGTGGTGAGGGCTGCGGAGACCTTGTCGAGCGTCTTCGAGATCGTGTCGTCGAGCTTGCTCGTGCTGATGACGGGGACGATGTTCTCGGCCGCGAAGAGCGACTTGTCGTCTTCGAGGGCGACGAGCTTGTTCGCGGTGAGCCCGGGGTCGGTGCTGAAGATGTCGCCGACCTGCACCTGGCCGCTCGTGAGCGCGGTCATCGTGAGCGGCCCACCGGCGTCGAGGCTGACGAACTCCTTGAAGGTGAGACCGTAGACCTGCTCGAGGCCGACGACGCCGTTGACGCGCGTCTTCCACTCCGGCGGGCCGCCGAGGCTGAGCTCGGACATGTACGGCACGAGGTCGGAGATCGTCTTGAGGTCGTACTTGTCGGCCGTCTCCTGGGTGACGGCGAGCACGTCCTTGTCCTCCGCGGGCGAGATGTCGAGCATGCTGACACCCTTCGGGAGCTTGTCGCCGAGTTCCGCGACGACGTCCTCGCTCGTGCTGGCCTTCGACTCGGAATCGAGGTACTTGAGCAGTGCGCCCGAGTACTCGGGGAGGAGGTCGATGGAGCCGTCCTGCAGCGCGGCCATGTAGACCTCGCGGCTGCCGATGTTGAACTGCTCCTTCACTGTGACGCCCTCGGCCTGCAACGCCTGGGAGTAGATGGTGGCGATGAGCTGGCTCTCGGTGAAGTCGGCTGAGCCGATGATGACGGCGTCGCCGGAGGAGCCGGACGCGCCGTCGCTGCTGAGGGCGTCCTGGCCGCCGCAGCCGGTGAGGACGAGAGCGGCGGCTGCGGTGGTCGCGGCGATGGCCGCGAGTCGACGGGGGAAGGTGGGGAAGGGCATGAGGACCTCGATTCGGTGAGATGGACGGATCGGTGGTACGGTCGTGCGGGGGTGGTCGGGCGGTGCGGGTGCGGCTCAGGCCGGCCGGGGGATCGCCCCGGTGACGGTGGTCGGGGCCGCCGTCCGCCGCCTGCGGCTGGTGCGCCGCAGACCGGGGGAGACGATGAGGGTGCCGAGGAGGGTGAAGGCGATCTCCAGAGCGAAGGCGAGGGCGGCGACGAGGATCGCACCGCCGGCCATCTGGAAGAAGTCGGCCTGGGCGCGGCCGTCGATGATGTACCGGCCGAGCCCCTGGAGGCCGAGGTAGGCGGCGACCGTCGCGGTCGAGACGACCTGGAGGGTGGACGAGCGGATGCCGGACAGCAGCAGGGGGAGGGCGCAGGGGAGCTGGACGTGCCAGAGGATCTGCAGTCTCGTGTACCCCATGCCGCGGGCGGCGCCCACCGCGTCGGGATCGGCGCTCTGGATGCCCGTGTACGTCCCGGTCAGGATGGGCGGGACGGCGAGGAGCACGAGGACGACGATCGTGGGGATGACGTAGACGAGCTGCCCGGGGACCACCGGCGAGATGAGGAGGAACAGCAGGATGAGGAGGCCCAGGGTCGGCAGGGCGCGGAGGGCGTTGGCCGATCCGGCGACGAGGCGCTCGCCCTTGCCGGTGTAGCCGACGAGGACACCGAGCGGCACGGCGATCGCAGCGGCGATCACGAGCGCGATGCCCGTGTACAGCAGGTGGTAGCCCATCTGCGAGGGGATGCCGTCGGGGCCGGTCCAGTTGGCGGGGTCGGTCAGCCAGTCGATGACGCTCATGCCACCACCGTCCGATCACGCCAGGGCGTCGCGAGCGAGCCGAGCCGGACGATGACGAGGTCGAGGATCACGGCGAGGACGACGCAGAGCAGGATGCCGGTGACGAGCGGCACGAACAGGCGGAGCTGGAAGCCCTGCGTGAACAGTGTCCCGAGTTGCGGGATGCCGAGCAGGGCGGCCATCGTCACGATGCTGACGTTGGAGACGACCGCGACGCGCAGGCCGGCGGCGATCACCGGGACGGCGACGGGTAGTTCCACGAGCACGAGTCGCTGCCAGGACCGGTAGCCCATGGCCTCGGCCGCCTGCACCGCGTCCACCGGCACCGAGGAGAGTCCGTCGGAGACGACGCGGACGAGGAGCGACACCGTGTAGACGGTCAGGGCGATGACGATGTTGATCGGGTCGAGGATCTTCGTGCCGAGGATCGTCGGCAGGATGATGAACAGCGCGAGCGACGGGATCGTGTACAGCAGCCCGGCGGTACCGACGATGAACGGACGGCCGCGACGCGAGCGGTGCGCCCACCAGCCGAACGGGAGGGCGACCAGGAGGCCGAGCACCGTCGGGGTGAGTGTCAACCAGAGGTGGTTGAGCGTGAGGTCGCCGATGAGCGGGAGGTTCTCCCAGATCCAGTCGATCGTCATCGGAGGCTCCGCTCGGGGGCGGGACGCTCGAGTAGTTCGCTGGCGGCGATGGTGCCGGTGAGTCGGCCGTCGTCGTCGAGGAGGCCGACGCGTCGACTCGGGTGCGCGAGCGCTGCGTTGAGCGCGATGCGGAGCGACGCCGTGCGCGGGACGAACAGGCCGTGACCGCTGATCGTGTCGGTCGAGACGGAGCCGTGACCGGCTGCCGTGTCGAACCAGCCGAGGGGACGGCGTTCATCGTCCGTGACCACCACCCAGCCGCTCGCGTGCACGCCGGTCACGGCGGAGTCGCCGAGCCGGGCGACGGGCTCGCGGTGGAGGGCGTCGTCGTGGTCGAGTCCGAGGAAGCCGAGTGCACGGTAGCCGCGGGCCTCGCCCACGAAGTCGGCGACGAACGCGTCGTGGGGGCGGGTCAGGAGGTCGACCGGCGGCGCGATCTGCGCGAGGAGGCCGCCCTCGCGCAGGACCGCGACCTGGTCGCCGAGCTTGAGTGCCTCGTCGATGTCGTGGGTGACCATGACGATCGTCTTCGAGATGTCGGCCTGCAGACGCAGGAACTCGTCCTGGAGCTGCGTCCGGACGATCGGGTCGACCGCGCTGAAGGGTTCGTCCATGAGGAGGAACGGCGGGTTCGTCGCGAGGGCGCGGGCGACGCCGACGCGCTGCTGCTGACCGCCCGACAGCTGCCACGGGTACTTCTTCGCGAACTTCTCGTCGAGACCGACGCGCTCCAGTAGTTCGAGGGCCGCCGTGCGTGTCTCCCGACGCGAGCCGCCGAGGAGGCGCGGGAGGGCTGCGACGTTGTCGACGACGGTGCGGTGCGGGAAGAGACCGGCGTTCTGGATGACGTAGCCGATCCGACGACGGAGGGTGACGCGGTCGAGCGACTGGGTCTCGACGTCGTCGAGCAGGATCGACCCGGAGGTCGGATCGATGAGGCGGTTGATCATCCGGAGCGAGGTGGTCTTGCCGCAGCCGGACGGGCCGACGAGCACCGTGAGGGATCCGGTCGGCACCTCGAAGGAGAGGTCGTGGACGGCGACCGTGCCGTCCGGGTAGGCCTTCTTGACGTTCGTGAAGCGGATCATGCGCGTCCCTCCAGAAGGTCAGCGGCGTCGTCGGGGACGGTCGCGGCGGTGTTGTCGATGGGGCCGGTGTACGAGGCGAGCCCGCTGGACAGCCGGTCCGTGGCGGCGACGAGGAGCTCGCCGTAGGAGGCGATGAGGTCGTCGGTCATCCGGTAGCTCGGGACGACGAGGCTCAGCGCCGCGACGACCCGAGCTCCCGAGCGGACGGGTGCGGCGATCGCGGTGACGTCCGACTCGACGCCCCGCTCGACCGTGACGTAGCCGGCGGTGGGGGTCCGACCGGTGAGTGCGGCACCCGCGGCCGACCCGTCGAGGGGGATCGTGCGACCGACCCAGCTCGCGTGACGGACGGAGTGGGTGCCCTCGGTGATCGCGAGGTAGAGCGCGGTGGACGCGTGGCCCTCGACGCTCAGGTAGGCGGACTCGCCGGTGCGTTCGACGAGGTCGAGCATCTCCGTGTGGCAGAAGCCGACGAGCGACTCGTTGCTGAGTGCCTGCGTGCCGAGCTGGACGACGCGGCTGCCGGGTCGGTAGCTGCCGTCGGTGTCCTTCCGGACGAAGCCCGTGGACTCCAGGGTGCGGAGGAGCCGGAGAGCGGTGCTCGGCGAGAGGTCGACGAGTCGCGCGCTTTCGGCGAGGGTCGTGCGGCCGCGGTCGCACACCACGGCGAGGAGCGAGAGTGCACGCTCCACGGTTCGAGTCGATGATTCAGCCATCAGATCCCTCTCTGTCGAGCCACCACGTTATGGCTCCGCCGTTTCAGCGAACCGCCTCGAATGTTTCCGTCAGGTAAAACTCGAATTTCATCTGGTGGGACGTTCGCCGTGTGAGCAAGGATGGTGCACACGACGGCGGAGCGCAAGAGAGGGTGTCGGGATGATCGAGATCGCGGGAGCACTGGGCATCGACGAGCTGCGGCGGATCGCGGACCTCGAGGAGGAGGCCTCGGTGCCTCGCGCGGTGCTCGACCGGCTGGCCACCGCTCATGACGACGCGCGGGACCTCGCCGAGCACGCGGCCGTCTACGGCAGGAGCACGGGCGTGGGGGCGAACAAGGACACCGCGGTGGCCGACGACGGCGATGCCCACGCACGCCGCCTGCTCCGCAGCCACGCGGTCGACGCGGGGGAGGTCGTCCCCGACCGGGTCGTGCGGGCGATGCTCGCGGTCCGGCTCAACCAGCTCGCCGTCGGCGGATCGGGTGTCGAGCCCGCGGTCGTCGCGGCGCTCGCCGAGATGCTGCGCCGCGACGCACTGCCGACCGTCCGGACCCTCGGGTCGATCGGGACCGGCGACCTCACCGCGCTCGCCGGTACGGCGCTGACCCTCCTCGGCGAACGGCCGGCGTCGACGCCACTGGAGCCGCTGGGCGCCTGGGGCTCGGAGAGCGCCCTGTCGTTCATCAGCAGCAGCGCCCTGACCATCGCGCGCGCGGCGCTCGCGGTCACGGAGCTGCGGAAGCTCCACCAGGTCTGGTCGGCGGTCTGTGCGCTCAGCTTCCACGCGCTGGACGGCAACGCGCAGGCGTACGCCGAGGCGGCCGCGGGTGCGTCCGCCGCACCCGGTGTCGAAGCCGCTGCTGCGGCGGTGCGCGCGCTCATCGGACCCGTGCCGCAACCGGCCCGGATCCAGGACCCGTTCGCACTCCGCATCGCGGCGATCACGCAGGGCGTGGTCGTGACGGCGGCGGACCGGCTCGCGGACCAGGTGGAAGCGCTCATCGGTGCCGCGCAGGAGAACCCGCTGTACGTCCTCGGTGCCGATGACGGATCACGCGCGGTCCTCCACCATGGCGCCTTCTTCCAGGCGCAGCTCGCCGCCGAGCTCGACGCGACCGCGATCGCGCTCGCGCAGACGTCGACGGTCACGTTCTCCCGCCTGCGACTGTTGAACGAGCCCGCGTTCACGGGGCTGCCGCCGTTCCTCGGCGACGGGGAACCGGGTGCCTCAGGACTGTTGATGGTCGAGTACGTCGCGGCGGGCGCGGTCGCCGACATCCGACACGCGGCGCAACCGGCGGCGCTCGGCACGGTCGTCCTGTCGCGCGGAGCCGAGGAGGACGCGCCGTTCGCCGCGCAGGCCGTCGCCCAGTTGGAGGACGCGGTCGTCGCCACGAGGACGCTCATCGCCTGCGAACTCCTCGGAGCGGTGCGGGTCGTGCGGCGTCGCGGTGTGGCCGATCGACTGACCGGGGCGCTCGCCGAGGTGTTCGCCCGGGCATCGGCGTCGCTCGGCTCGGACGACGCCGACCGCGACCTCCGCCCCGACCTCGAGCGGGCGACGGCGCTCCTCACCGAGATCGCGGACCTCGTCGAAGGAGGGTAGCCGGGCTCAGCGGTGTCGCCGACTACGGGAGCTTGACGAGCAGCCCGCCGCGGTGCGCGTCGAACGCGACCATCGTCGCCATACCGAACGCGTCGCCGTCGAGCTCGAGGTCCTGCGCCTCGTCGACCCGCACGGTCAACGCCTCAGCACGCAGGTTCGTCACGGTGTTCCCACCACGGCCCTCGGTGAACCGGATCATCCGCCGCCCGACGGCCGTCCGCCGCAGGACCCGGTTCTCCCACGTCACCTTCCGCCACACGAGCAGCCAGCCGAAGGCGCCCTTCGGTTGCAGCACCGCGACGTCGAGGAAGCCGTCGTCGAGCTCGGCGTCCGGCATGAGCTGCACGCCGCCCTGCAACGTGCCGCAATTCCCGACGAGCACCGAACTCACGGTCGCCGCATGTTGACGGTGTCCGCGCAACTGGTAGTGGATGCGGAACGGCGCGGCCGTGGCGATCGAGCGGAGACCGGACTCGACATAGGCGAGCCAGCCGAGCGACTTCTTGAGGTCGGGGTTCGCGGTGGCGATCATCATCGCGTCGATGCCCATGCCGGCCATCACCACGAACGCGTGCTCCTCCTCCGACCCGTCGGCGCGGGTGATCATGGCGACGCCGATGTCGATCGCGCGCGTGTCGCCGGTGAACGCCGTCCCGATCGCGGCAACCTGGTCGCCGAGCGGCAGCTTCAGGTTCCTCGCGAGCAGGTTGCCGGTCCCCGAGGGGATGAGGGTCAGCGGCACACCGCTCCCGCGCAGCCCCTCGGCGACGGCCCGCACGGTCCCGTCGCCGCCGGCCACGAGCACCACCCGGGCGCCGTCGAGGACCGCGCGCCGCGCCTGACCGACACCGGGGTCGTCGACACTCGTCTCATACAGGTGCGGAGCCGCCCATCCCGCCTCCTGCGACCGCGCCTCCAACGCGCTCCGCAGCCTGGTGGCGTCGACCTTCACCGGGTTGTACACGAGCGCGGCGTGCGCGGGAGTCGGCATGGCCCAACGGTACTGTCCCGGGGCCTCGTCATCGACCTCGATCGCTAGACTTGCCGGGTGATCGATCCCCTACTCCTCCGCGAACAGCCAGAAGTCCTCCGAGCGTCGCAGCAGAAGCGAGGGTCCTCCGTCGACCTCGTCGACCAGGCGATCGACGCCGACACCGCACGCCGCGCCGCGATCACCGGGTTCGAGGAACTCCGTGCCGAGCAGAACGCGTTCGGCAAGCAGGTCGCCAAGGCCCCCAAGGAGGAGAAGGCCGCCCTCGTCGCCCAGGCGCAGCAGCTCGCCGCCCGCGTCAAGGAGGCCCAGCAGGTCGCGACGGAGGCCGAGGTCTACTTCGCCGACGTCGCCGGCCGCATCCAGAACCCTGTCCTCGAGGGCGTACCCGCCGGCGGCGAGGCCGACTTCATCACGCTCCGCGAGGTCGGCGAACGCCCCTCCTTCGATTTCGCCCCCCGCGACCACCTCGAGCTCGGCGAACTCCTCGGCGCCATCGACATGCAGCGCGGCACCAAGGTCAGCGGCTCGCGCTTCTACTTCCTCCGCGGCATCGGCGCCCGCCTCGAGATCGCCCTCATGAACCTCGCGCTCGACCGCGCGATCGAGGCCGGCTTCGTCCCGCTCATCACCCCGACGCTCGTGCGCCCCGAGATCATGAAGGGCACCGGCTTCCTCGGAGAACACGCCGACGAGGTCTACCAGATCGCCGGCGAAGACCTCTTCCTCACCGGCACGAGCGAGGTGGCGCTCGCCGGGTACCACTCCGACGAGATCCTCGACCTCGAGCAGGGCGCACTCCGCTACGCCGGCTGGTCGACCTGCTACCGCAAGGAGGCCGGGTCCTACGGGCGCGACACCCGCGGCATCATCCGGGTGCACCAGTTCAACAAGCTCGAGATGTTCGTCTACACCAAGCCGGAGGACGCCGCCGCCGAGCACGAGCGCCTGCTGTCGTACCAGGAGGCGATGCTGCAGTCGCTCGGCCTCAGCTACCGGGTCATCGACACGGCCGCCGGCGACCTCGGGTCGAGCGCGGCACGCAAGTTCGACGTCGAGGCGTGGGTGCCGACGCAGGACGCGTACCGCGAACTCACCAGCACCTCGAACTGCACCACCTACCAGGCGCGTCGCCTCGACACCCGGTACCGCACGGAGTCGGGCAAGACCACGCCGGTCGCGACGCTCAACGGAACGCTCGCGACCACTCGCTGGATCGTCGCGATCCTCGAGACGCACCAGCAGGAGGACGGCAGCGTCGTCATCCCCGAGGTGCTGCGTCCGTACCTGGGCGGCATCGAGGTCGCGAGGCCGATCCGATGACGGACGAGGTGACCACCACCGCCACCCCGCTGCTCATCGCCCTCGACATCGACGGCACCGTGCTGCACGAGGACGGTTCGCTCAGCCTGTCGGTCGCCGACGAGGTGCGTCGCGTGGTCTCCCTCGGCCACATCGTGACGCTCGCCACCGGTCGCAGCTGGGAGAGCACGCGTCCGGTGCTCGAGGAGCTCGAGCTGACGCCGCAGTACGTCGTCTGCGCGAACGGTGCGCTCATCATGAAGCGCGACGAGTCGAAGCCCGACTCCTACGAGCGCTTCTTCACGGAGACCTTCGACCCGACCGAGGTCCTCGGGCTCATCCAGCCGCACCTCTCCGAAGGCAGCTACATGGTCGAGTACCCCGACGGCTTCCGCAAGTACACGGTCGGTATGGAGGACTGGAACCTCGAGAACGCGATCGAGGTGCCGTTCGAGGAACTCGTGACGAGCCCGGTGACGCGCGTCGTCGTCGTGTCCCCGAGCCACGACGAGGAGGAGTTCCTCCGCATCGTCGACGAGATCGGGCTCAGCCAGGTGAGCTACGCGATCGGGTGGACGGCGTGGCTCGACATCGCGCCGAAGGGCGTCAACAAGGCGACCGCGCTGGAGCGTGTCCGGGAGTGGCTGGGGCTCGAGCGCTCGCAGATGGTCGCCGTCGGCGACGGCCGCAACGACGTCGACATGCTCGGCTGGGCGGCAGCGGGAGGACGTGGTGTAGCCATGGGCCAGGCACCCGAGGAGGTCCTCGCGGTCGCGTCGGAGGTCACCGGGACGGTCACCGACGACGGTCTCTCTCAGCTCCTGAGGAGCATTTCGGGTTAGCATCGTCCAAAGCTCCGTGTCGTCACGCCGTTTCCGGTGGGCACGGGGCGTCGGTGCGAGCCTGCTGCAGGTGTCCGCCGGACGACTCGCCGCAGCCCGGTCTCCAGGGTTCCGGCAACCCCTGTTCCTGAGACGAGAGCGAGATCCATGACCCGCAACGCCGACGCGTCCAAACCGCGCGCCGCCGTCCGTCACGGCAGACTCCGCAAGTCGAACCCGTTCGTCACCGTCGCGAAGATCGTCGCCGCGACGGCCGCCGTTGTCGGCGTGAGTGGTATCGCGGTCGCCGGTGTGGCCGCACTCGACCTCGCCAACAGCGTGAAGCCCGTCGCCCACCTCGACAACGAGACGCCGGGTGCACCGCCGCCCAACATCGGCGCGATCGAGGGCGGCGTCAACCTGCTCCTCGTCGGTAGCGACTCGGGCGACGGCAATGCGGCGTACGGCGATCGCGAGGAGAACCTCAACGACGTCACGATCCTCATGCACATCTCGGCAGACCACTCGAGCGCGACCGTGGTCAGCTTCCCACGCGACATGTACGTGCAGATCGGCGACTGCGCCGACGGCGGCAACGGTCGCGACAAGATGAACACCGCCCTCATGTACGGCGGGGCCGACGGCGGGCTCGCCTGCGCGGTCTCCACGGTCGAAGGCATCACCGGGCTCTCCATCCCGTTCGCCGCGCAGATCGGCTTCGACGGTGTCATCTCGATGTCCAACGCGGTCGGCGGCGTTCCCGTTTGCATCACCGAGCCGCTGAACGACGCCTGGAGCGGCATCAACCTCGACGTCGGTACCCACGACCTCTCGGGTGCGTCCGCGCTCGCCTTCCTCCGCTCGCGTCACGGCGTCGGCGACGGCAGTGACCTCTCGCGCATCTCGAACCAGCAGGTGTTCCTCTCCTCGCTCGTCCGCACGCTGAAGAGCAGCGACACGCTCTCCGACCCGATCAAGCTCTACTCGATCGCCCGTGCGGCGCTGAAGAACGTGACCCTGTCGAGCAGCCTGAACAACATCGACACGATGGTGTCGATCGCCGCAGCGCTCAAGGACATCCCCCTCGACCGCGTCGCGTTCGTCCAGACGCCGACGGCCACGGTCGAGGGCGGGGTCGCGGCGACGTCCGATGCCGACGTCCTGTGGACGGCGCTGCAGAGTGATCAGGCCGTCGCGCTGTCCGCCACCGGCAAGTACGTCGTGACCGACCCGAACGCACCGGTCACGCCAGACCCGGCGACGACCGATGCGGCGGCGGATCCCGCTGCCACGGCGGACCCGGCTGCGCCCGCGGACCCGTCCGCCGCCGGCCCCGTCGCCCTGCCCGACACGATCACCGGCCAGAACGCCGCGCAGAACACCTGCACGGCCGGTCGTCCGGAGGAAGACCAGTAGTCACCGCGTGATCGGATGGGGCCGCTTCGCCGCTGGCCCCATCCGGTACACTCGATCCTGGTCGTCAGCTGCGTCATGGCGGGCGATCGACCATCAGGAGGGCTGTCCGAGCGGCCGATGGAGCCAGTCTTGAAAACTGGTGGGCAGAAATGTCTCGTGGGTTCGAATCCCACGCCCTCCGCACGTATTCGAGATCGCTGGGCGGGCCTGGCGGCGCAACGCTGGCGCGTCGCGGGGTTCGAATCCCACGCCCTCCGCACGTATTCGGAATGGCTGGGTGGGCCTGCGCTGCACCGTTCATCGGTATGATATTCATCGACTGATATGCAGACATGGAGCGGCTCGAGTGCGTACTCGTCGACTCGTGTCGGCAGACGATTCGAAAGCAGAACCAGCGATGACCGAGCCCTCCGACCAGCCTGAGAGACCCCAGGAGACGAGCGGGCAGGTGCCGCCGCCTCAGGGCCCCGTCCCACAGCACCCGTCGACCGACGGATCCACGCCGCGTGCCGATGCACCGCAGAACGGTGCGGGGACTCAGCAGTATCCGTACGGTGCGTCCCAGTATCCCGTCAGTGTCCCGCAGGGCCCGTACGGCGCGTCCCAGAGCCCGGCGGGCGCTCCGCAGAATCCGTACGGTGCGTCCCAGAACCCCTACGCCGGTGCACCGTCCCCCTACGCCCCCGGAGTCGCCGGTCCCGCCAAGCGGCGCAAGTTGTCCCGCGGCGGACTCATCGGCATCATCGCGGGTGCGGTCGTCCTCGTCATCATCGTGGTCACGGCTGCCGGTATCGGCATCAGCTCCGCGATCCGCGGGGCGCAGGGTGACCCGAAGAGCATCGTCACCGACTACTTCACCGCCCTGCAGGACGGCGACGCCAAGCAGGCACTGAGCTACCTCGACGAGTCGATCAGCGACAAGACGCTGCTCACCGACGACGTCCTGAAAGCGTCCGCGAAGCTCGGCAAGATCAGCAAGGTCAAGCTGACCTCCGCGAAGGAATCCAGTTCCACCACCACGGTCACGGCGACGTTCTCGGTCGGTTCCACCCCCGTGACCCAGGAGTTCACCGTCTACAAGGCGTACAAAGGTGGCTACTCCATCCTCTCGGGAGGAACGGTCAGCCTGTACCCGTCGATGCTCGACGGCGTCGCCGTTACGGTCAACGGACAGGAGGCGAAGGGCGACTCCTGGACGGTGTTCCCCGGCGCCTACCAGCTCGCGCTCCCCAAGGCGCTCGAGGAATCGTTCTCGATCTCCGGAGCAGACGACCTCGTCGCCGCTGGTGACTCCTACGACCTCCTCTCGGACGTGAAGGTCGAGCTCAACGAGGCAGGCGTCAAGCAGTTCCGCGACGCCGTGACGGAAGCGGTGAACGCCTGCATCGCCTCGACCAGCCTCACCGCAGGGTGCGGTCTCGACATCCCGGCCACACTGTCGGACGGCACGGCGGTCGCGGACGGCACCATCACGCGCACGCTGAGTGCGGACGCGCAGGCCAACCTCGCCAACCTCGAACCCCGCGAGACGTTCGTCAACCCGCTCCAGGTCTATGGCGACTACATCGGGAGCGTCAAGGCGTCCTCGACGAGCTGCACGCAGAACGGAGCGACCGGCGGTTGCGACATCCTGTTCGGTCCCTCGCTCGGCTCCCCGCAGGTGGACTTCACCTCGGGAACCCCGGTGGTGCGCTGGGACTGATGCGTCGCGGAAACCCGGTCGCGCACCCTCGTTCACAGCCGGACCTGCTTTACTGTTCCGATGCCCCCGATCACGTCTGACGCCGTCGAGCCCGCGCGGAACCGCACGGGCCGTGGCGCGACCGGTCGTGAGGGACGTTCCCGCAAGCTCAGCACCATCGCCCGTCACGGGCGGTTGCAGCGACCGAGCGCCGTGCGGACCGGCCTGAAGATCATCGCTTCGACCCTGGCCGTCGCGCTGGTCAGCGGTGGCATCGTCGCGGGGATCGCCCTCTGGGACGTCGCCGCCTCGGTGAAGCCCGGTGTCGCGCTCGTCGACTCGCAGGGTGAGGCGGTCACCGACCTGCCGGCGATCGGAGCGTATCCGGGCGGCGTCAACCTCCTCATCGTCGGCAGCGACTCCCGCGCCGGCCAGGACCCCGTCTTCGGCGACGCCGAGGAGGAGACCGGCAACCTCAACGACGTCACGATGCTCGTGCACATCTCGGAGGACCACAGCAACGCGACGGTCGTCAGCTTCCCGCGCGACATGTTCGTCCCCATCCCGTCCTGCCCCGACCCGGCCGGCGGCTCGTTCGACTCGATGAGCCGGCAGAAGATCAACACGTCCTTGAGCTACGGCGGGCTCGCGTGCACGGCGCTGACGGTGTCGCAGCTCACCGGTCTCGAGATCCCGTTCGCCGCAGAGGTGCAGTTCAGCGGCGTCATGGCGATGTCGACCGCACTCGGCGGGGTGACGGTGTGCGTCGCCGACCCGATCGAGGACGAGTACACGAACACCTTCCTGTCGGCCGGCGAACACACGCTCGAGGGCTACGAGGCGCTGCAGTTCCTCCGCACCAGGCACGGTGTCGGGGACGGCAGCGACCTCAGTCGCATCAGCAACCAGCAGGTGTTCCTGTCGGCGATGATGCAGCAGGTCAAGAGTGCCGAGACGCTGACCAACCCTGGGACCCTCTATTCCCTGGCCAAGGCGGCGGCGCAGAACATGCAGCTGTCCGACAGCCTGACGAGCCTCGACACGATGATCGCGATCGCCATGACGCTGCGCGACGTCGACCTGTCGAACATCGCGTTCGTGCAGTACCCGAACGCGGCCGTCGAGGGCGGGGTCGAACCGATCGACGACGCGGCCGCCGCGCTCTTCGAGGCCCTCGGTAACGACCAGCCCATCCAGCTCTCGGGCGCGACCGGCGCCGGTGCGGTGACGAACCCGACCGACCCGACCGCGGTCGATCCCGCCGAAGGTGCGGATGCAGGTGGCGATCCTGCCGCGACGGCTCCGCCCGCCGATGCGACCGACACGTCCGCCGGCGGTGCGGTGGTCCTTCCGTCGACGGTGACAGGCCAGACCGCCGACCAGCGCACTTGCTCCCGAGGCCGCACCCTCGACGACCAATAGGCGTCCCGACCTCGTTCCCTGAGCGTGTCGAAGGGCGTCGCGGACCCGGGGATTCGTCACCACGCCCATCTCCGGTTATGCTGGTCGTCGTGCGTCCGCTTGCGAGCGCACATGGAGACGTCGCATAGTTCGGCCTAGTGCACCACCCTGCTAAGGTGGAGTCCCCGTAAGGGGACCGCGGGTTCAAATCCCGCCGTCTCCGCACTGGAATCCTTCACGAAACCCCCTGTTCTGCAGGGGGTTTCGCCATTTTCAGGCCCTCGTCGACAGGCAGAAGAACAGCGTCGGAGGGTCCATGGACGGGCGGAGTGTCCCGGGAGTGTCCCGGTGCGATCTCTAGGGCATCGAGCCGGGCGACTGCGGACAGGTCCTGAGACTCACCGAGGACGTGCGCATAGACGCGAAGTGTCGTGTTGGGATTCGAGTGTCCGAGCCACGCGGCAACTTGGTGCACGGGTATGCCTGCTCTCAACCATCGGGAAGCTGCATAGTGCCGGAGGTCATGGATCGTGTGGCCATGTGCTGTCGTGCCCCAATCAAGGAAGCGCCGGAAGGTGTTGGCCCGGAGTTGAAGCCCGGTCTTCGTAGTGAAGAGGTAGTCGGACGGTGACCGGCCCACGGTTCTGGGAAGAGCTATTGCCCAGGGGCGTGCGGTCAGCGGAACTCGCCGCTCCCTCATTGTCTTGGTGCCCTTTTCGGCGTAGCCCTCGGATTGAGCTCGCCAGACCCGGACCGACCTCAACGGCAGCTCTTGCAGGTCTGATACGCGCAGCGCGCGTACCTCCGACCAGCGAAGACCAGTCAGGCCGATGAACTCCGTGATCTCGGCAAGCTGCGGGCGAAGAGCCGCCTGTAGACGGATCGTTTGGGCGAACTCAGCATCGCTGAAAGTTCGGGTTCGTTCGGATCGCTGCGTCTCCCCTTTGGGAACCGAGACGGAGAGAACAGGGTTGGTGTTCAACTTCCGTTCCCGTACCGCAAAGGCGAAGAGCGCACTCAGGGTTGTCCTTGCTCGCATGACCGTCGAACGTGCCTTGGTGCTGAGCTCGTCCGTGAGATGCCGGAGGATGTCGCGCTCCTTGATTGCGCCGATTGGTCGGTCCAGCCAGGAGCGTGGGACGCTGGCCAGGTTGTCGCGATCCGTGCGCCACGAGTGCGGGCTCACCTGGCTCTGACGACTGCTGAGGAACTGGTCGGCAACGCTGGAGAAGACGACGGAAGCGTGCGCAGACGGGATGAACTGCCCAAAGTTGAGCGCTCTCTTCTGCTCCCGCTCCCACGCCTCGGCGTCGGCCTTCCGAGGGAATGTCTTGCTGTCGACGAGGACGCCCTTGTGCTTGATCCGAGCCACGAATCGCGCCTGGCCGGCCTTCGTCCTCCTGCGCTCGATGCTCACTGCAGACCTGCAAGCCGGTGAACATCGACGACGCGGTAGAGCCGCTTGTGGGGCGTGACCTGGACCGGCGGAACGGGGCAGTCCCCTGCAAGAGCGAGAGCCCGCAACGTCGTGCGGTGGATGCCCAAGATGGAGGCAGTCTCGCTTTCGTTATAGAAAAGCGGCGGGGTGCCAGCTGCGCGCGGGTCCCCACTTCGCCGGACGGTAGTTGCCGATCCGTGCGTATTCGAAGCTGTGTCGTGCCGTGGTGGAGGTGATTTCGTCATGTCTCAAGTTGAGCAGGCATCTCGTCATTGGTGCTATCACCGTGATAGGACGAGCGCGAATTTGGATGCCAATCTCTTCCTGCCGCAACGACCGTTCGGACATAACAGCGACAGGAGATCCCATGCATGCCAGCTCTTTCTCAACCACCCCAATGACGTCACGTTCGCTCGAAGGGGCACAGCTTCACGTCTGCGCGAGCTACTCGTGCACTAGCTGCGAGATCGCATTCCGGAAGCTCGGCGGCATTCCGATTGGCGGCGTTCCCGCGAGCGTCCTGGAGTACTGCTTCGAGCACCAACCCGCCGAAGCCCCCGACTGGCTCAAGCGTCAGCTGGGCCTCGACTTCGAGGGACCCACGACGTTCGAGCTTCTCAGCCTGAGCTGGGAGCTAGCTACCGTACGCCGAGTTTTCGGGTGCCGGGAACACGAAGCCGTGTTCTCCATTTGGGTCAACGGAGAGTGGCTAGCCGGACGATCCGGTGTTCCGCTTGCCCGCATGGAAGCGGACCTCGATCATGAGTATCGGCTGACGCACACCATCGTCATGCACCGGCTCAGGATCGACCGATACCGCCTCCGATGGGCTGCATGATCTCACTTCAGCTGTTCGCGTCGACCACCGGGGCCAGGAGGCCTGGGATCTCCTGGGCGTGACATCATCGTTCGCTCCGTGTGGCGGAGCTCTAGGTCGGTCGTCTCTGGCGGGCTCTGCGTGATGAGGCATTCGATCACGTGTCCCAAGGGGACCTTCCGACCAACGTCTCTCTCCAGAGAGAGCTGCATCTCAGCCAGCAGCTCTCGGCTCTCTTCTGGAAGTCTCGCGGTCAAAACGGTGCGGTCGGAGTTGTCTGAAGGAAGATCGGCAGGCTCAGGGGTCATGCGGATTCGGATCAGGATGTGGAGGACATGTCCAAGGGAGATCGGATGGTCGAGCCAGAGTGCGTAGGTGTTTCGGATCTCGTTGAGCACGCGACGCGTGTCGTCGGAAATGCGCGCGGACAAGTTTGGCGTTTTCTCCGAGGCCTTGTCCATCGACCTGGCTTTCTGTGATGCCCCGTCAGACAACTCGACTCCTCTGGTTCAGACCACTCCAGGGTACTCGAGGATGCGAAAAGGCCCCGGTCCAGGGGACCGGGGCCAACGAATCGGAAGAGCGAGGCATTCCAGGCCCCTTAGATCTCCTACGTCTCGATTCTACACGGCCCCGCTGACAGTGCAAGGGACTCCGGTTCGCATCAGCCGACCCCGACGGTCTTTAGATATCTCATAAATCGACGGACGCGACTTAGCGCCTGTCACCATACTCTTACTCGCTCGATCGCGCGATTGTGAAGATTCCAGCTTCTCAATAGAAACGTGCCGAGCGAACTACGAATCGGAATAGAGGAAGGCTCCTCGGTACGCTCGCGAGCTGCGCTCGCACGCCGGTCGCTTTGTCGCGCCAAAAATGAGCGACCTTGGTGCCTCTCATGGAGGTGCATCATTAAGACTTCAGACATTCGACTGAATGGTTCAACTGACAGCGATCGCCAGTATCTACTCAACGAGGTGGTGCGGCCATTTAGCCTTTTGGTGTCGAAGGATCGAGACTTCAAGCGTCAACATCATCTTGGACCATCGCGTTACGACGAGCTACCAAACTATGAGTATGTTGCCTTCACGAAGAAGACTTACGCTCCGGTCATGACGATCGATGTAGACGCACAGTTCGCGCTCTCGGCAATTGCGCAACTCAGAGTCATACCAAACTGGATCGGCGTCAACGCAAAGAGCGGTCATTACCAGCTGATCTCTTATCTCGATCGTCCGGTGATGGGGCAGGAGAGGTTCTCAAATGAGAGAGGTCGCTATAATCGCGTTCAGCGATCCCTCTCCAGCGTGCTCGATGGTGGTGATCGCCACTTTGCCCGCAATCTCGCCCGGAATCCGCTATCGGCCAACGGCGAGTACAGCTGGCACCTTGTGCATCACGAGGCGCACAGTCTCGACGAACTGGAGGCAGCGGCAGGCGGTTCGCTTGCCGTGGAGGCGCGAGTGTCGACGCCTCCCGTCTCGGCTTCTTCGCCGCGAAAGAGGGGGACGAACTCATCAAGCCACGGCGGAGTCACCGCGTATCGCACGATAAGCATGGGAGCCCTCGCCGTCAGTGTTGACGCGATGGGGCAGGTGATGCGCAATGAAACCATTTTTCGAGCAGGGCTGGCCGAAGCTCGCCGGCTCCTCTCGGCGGGGGGACCGGTCACCATGCGCCACATGGTCGACTACCTCAGTTGGATCAATCAAGAACTGGGCCGTGCTGACCCTCGCGGTCCAAGGGAAATGGGGTGTGTTATTGGAGCCGCAGATTCGGTCGTGAGGTACGCGAACGACGGATCGTTGATTGCGCGTGGCCCGAAATATTCTGCAGCGCAGCGCTCGGCGGGGGGTAAAACGCGTGCAGCTCAGACGAGAGACAGCGGGCTATGGGACCGGATTGCGGAAGGCGGGCGGGTGAGGGGTGCAGAGGCTAGTCGGCAGGTACGGGCGGCTCGGAGCAATGACAGGAAGGAAGAAGTGAGGAAGCTTCTGAGTGAGGGTCTCTCAGTCGCAGATATCATGGAGCGCACAGGGTTATCAAGGTCCAGTATTACCCGTGCTCGAAAACTGGATTGACTTGCACGCACGCAATGGTGCGTCATTTACTGTAGCTATATATTTCTTTCCGCTTCTTCCTCTCCATGCAGCTCAATAGAAGAGCAATCAAGAAGCTATGCAAGAAGCCGGAGCGTCTCTTGAGAGTCGTCAATAACGCCGCCGAGACTGGCGGTGCTGTGTTACCAGAATCATCGCTCCGCGCAAGTCGAAAGTTTCGGGGCTATGGCTCGCTAGAGGTAGTCGTACTTGGAAGTAATTTGATGAGCCCCGAGACGTTCGATGAAGCGCGTGGCGAAGCGCGGCTGTGCCTCAGAAGACGCTGAAGGCTCACTACGGCGCCGTATATCGATCGAACGAGTAATCGCTCGACCGAAGAATTGTGGGCGCTCAGATCGTCGCTGAGGGAAGTGCATTGAGGTCCTATCAAGGTACGTTTGCCGGCTGGTTGTATGTGCCGACGAGTGGTTTGCTTGTGGACTAGCCGGGGGTGCATCCGTGGACCATTCCACTGGCCACGAGAAGCGGACTGGCACGCCGACGGCGAACAGACCGCCAAGGGGGCGGCCAGGATAGTACGGTCATCTACACAAAGTCCATTCGAACTACCGGAGCGGTAAATGATATTCCTGTCCCACACGAAATCCGATAAACCTCTCGTCAGAGATGTCGGTGCGCAGCTGACGTTGATCGGTGAAGAGGTCTTCTTCGACGAATGGTCGATCGATGTCGGCGCATCAATCCCCGGAGCGATTGACATCGCCCTCCGTGAATATGAGACCTTCGTCCTGTTCTGGTCGAAGGAAGCGGCTGCATCCGCCTGGACCAAAGCGGAGTACCGCTCAGCGGTGAGTACCTTCCTCGACGAGGCCAAGTCGAGTCGACGCCTCGTGGTAGTGCGGCTCGATGATGAACCGGTGCCAGCTCTCATCCGTCACCACAAGTGGATCGACGGACGAGGCAATCCGGGGGCAGGGCATATCGTCGATCAGGTCATGGGCTACTCCGGTTCGGCTCGGCTCGTTGCCATGCAGGAGTACATCGAGTCCCTTGACCTCGGATTCAGGTACTTCGAGGGTTACGGCGTGGCAGTTGCCTGCAAGGAATGTGGCGCCGGTGCGGTTGATCTCGAAGGTTTCCACGAAACGGACTACGAACGAGACGATGAATACGCGGGCGTTCGATGCAAGAAGTGCGGCTGGAATGACGGCGGAGAGATCTGACCGCCGTTTGCTCGCGATAGGCTCCGAAGTCTACGGCGGCCGTCACATCGGAGGACCGTCCGGAAGTCGCGAGCGTTCTGACGCTCGCGCCCTTGGGGGAGGGGGAACGGAATGCGTAGACAGGTTCGTCTGGGGATCGTCGTGGCGGCCGCCGTCTGTATTGTGGGATTGAGTCTCTCAGCATGCGTCGGCAACGGTCCGACCGTGACGGCGGTGCCCACGGAGACCGCAGTTGCTCCGGTCGAGGGTGACCTCGACGGCAACGGTCAGCTATCGGAGCGCGAGAAGGAGATCCTCGAGTCTAAGAGGCCTCGCGAGGTCACGCTTCCGGACGGTAGCGTCGTGGCCGTCGATCCGAGTCAGCCCCTGCCAGCCCCGGTGGTTCAGTCGATCACGGATCAGTTCAACTCCCTCGCCGCTCAGTTCAACGGTGACGGTCTGCACGATGAGGAAATCCTCGGGCAGATGTACCAGCTGGTCGACCAGAAGCAGACGGAGATCGGGCGTGGCGTCGTCATGGTGTTCAGCTTCCTGGGGTACTGGTGCACTGCAGCTTCCAGCGCCAAGTCTCCGATCCAGGGTGAGCTGGACCAGGCCTCGGTCATCTCGCAGGCGCAAGCTTGGGCTTCTGCACGAGATTTCGAGCTGATAGTCATTGGGTGATTCGCTTCGGCGGTTGCTGGTTCTAGCGCGGGGTCCAGCCGCGAGCTTCGCACTCTTCGAACACCCAGATGGCGGATTCGTCCATTCTTTGACCAGCGCGTTCCCAGTCGAACGAACCGTCCGCTCGCTTCGCATCCTCGAAGGCGGCTTTCAACGCCAGCTCGTGCGCGCTATCCCTGATCTTGACGTACCGCTCGACCGGCACGGCGACGCCATCGGCGAGCACGCCCGAAATGAGCGCCTCAACGAGACTGCTCTTGACCGGATCTGAGTGCAGCAGCTCACATATGTCTTCGACATGCTGCTGGACCAGCGTCCTACGCTCAAACATTGGGATCTGTGAGATCGAGCGCTCGTCCCATTTCATATCGACTCGATTCCGATAGATGGTTCGTGACTTCGACTCGATCGTAGCCCCCGCGCTTGGCTTCTCGGGTCCTGCATAGCTGCCTCGCTCGTGTTTGCGTATCCGCGAGCCCTGCAGGGCCCTCTCTGACGCCAAGAAGATCGCGCGCGAGTTCGTCGATCGATCGATTCGTTCGTGCGCTCAAATCGTCGCTGAGCGATCGAGGATGTTCGACAACGGCGACGCTGCGCTCTAGTCCGGTTTCCGCTCGTCGACGGACAAGGGCCGGCTTGTGGGGGTGAAGCCCGGGATGACTCTGTTCCTCCCGTACCAGCGAATCATCCTCACGACGTATGTTCCTATGGTGATTGTCATGATGATCACCGCCAGGAGTGCCCATCGCCCAAACTCCACGCTGAGCATCCATGAGAAGAAGAACGTGCCGACCGACCGGCAGATGACGCTTACGGCTACTCGACCTGTCGCGCTCAGCAGAGAGGTCACGATGGGACCGGCATGCACTTGGGGGAGATGTAGGTCGGTCAGTAGGTCAGCGCCGAGGCGCTGGAGGAGCGAGGATCCTTGATCTCTCCGCGTGCGTTCGTACCCACCAACCCAGTAGCAGGGTAGGAGCACGGTGCTCAGTGCGAGCACCGACGCAACCTCGGGCGCTAGCCCGGCTGGGAGGTAGATGTACCAGTTGATGAGCCAATCAGCAGTGGCAACGGCGAACCCGAATGCGATGGCGGCATAGATCCGGAACGCCACAAAGCTCGTGGCCCCCCTACCAATCGAGGTTTCTCGGGCTGTCTCGAGGCCGTTTAGGAACGTTCGTTCGATCCAATCCACGGCTCTTCCCTCACGTGAATTGAGGCGACGGCTGATGAGCGGATCGGCCACACTCGCCATCATGACGACGAAGAAAGTGATGGCCCACTTGAGAACGGCGAGGGCCTCGGCAGTAAGCGCGACGAGCACCACAGTGCCCGCGATGATTGTCGCGATCAGGAGCGATGATGCGACATCACTGATTGAGGGCTTGGATGGACGACCTTGTCCTCCGCCTGCTGGCTGCCGATCTGCAGCGTGCGAGTTGTTGCTACTCACGGGTGCTCCGCTTTCTCACGCGTTGGCCGAACGCAGAACGCCGTCAGCGTGGGGGGGGGGGGGGGCTGACGGCGTTCTGCCGGGGATGATGCTAGGTGGCGAGGTTACTTCTTGCCACCCTTCGGTGCGCCTGGTGCACCTTCGGACTTGCTCTTAGCCATAGTCGTTCCTTTCGTTTAGTCGTTACTTCGAGCGTACGAGACACTTTCGAGACCTCATCGAGAAACGAAATCGAGCGAACTCCCGGTCTGCTGCCGGACGGAAGACTGGCCGCGCAGTGCTGCTTCCTCGAGGGCTTCTACCTCGGACGGGTCCATCAGGGGCCCACCCTTGTGAGGTGCGTCGGCCATGACGGATAGGCGATTCAGGTACGCGCGGCGGCTCATGTTGAATCGGTTGGCGACCGCTTCCCTGGCAAGCTCTCCCAAGCCTCCCCAGACACCCTCTGTGGCAGGGGGTGCAGATTCCGAAGGATCTGCCCCGATCGACAGAGCCAGGCATTGAACTCGCAGCGGGCAGTCCGCACAGGTGGCTTTCGCGCTTGCTTGTGCGATCTCGGCCAGTGCGTACGCATGTTTGAAGTCCTCCGCTTCTGCTCCCTCCTCGTAGTCGTTCGCGGAGGGCCACTCCGGGAAGTACCAGTCGCGGGAGGACTCCGTCGAGCATGCGAGGCTCTCGGTGAAGTGCGAACTCAACGGTTGTTTGGTGAGGCGAGCGCGCAACCACACCAGAAGCACTTGCCGAGCTTGCGCTCGAATCTCCGTGTATGTAAGCGGGGTATCGAATCGTTCTAGTCTTTCGGGCATAACAGGGACGAGGTTGGCAACAATATCCTGGAAGAGGCCCGTCGTCATGAGAGAGCCTTCGCCCTCATTGGCCAAAGGGTGCGCGTTCATTTGCGGGTGCCTTTCGTTAGAAGCGTCGTGAGCTATTCGGATATCTGAAGCCGGTCCAAAAGTGCGGTAGTTCGGGCCAACGGCTTCGAGCTATGGCCGAGGCGATGCTGGATTTCGCCGTAGCTCTGATCGGCCCTATACGAGCGGATCAACCCAGGCCAGAGCAGCCAGCTCACGCTCTCAGGCATCCCGCCCTTCGAGGTTGGTACGAACACGACCATCGCGCTCACGTGCACGCTCGGAAGCGCATCGCGGTAGCGAGTGAGCGCCCACTCCATGTTTCGGCTGAGTGCCCACTGACGGGAGCGATAAGCGGTGACCAGCTCACCAATCGACCGAACCGATCGGGAGTGCTCCTTGAGCAGAGGTCGGCGGTTCTTCATCGGCAGATTGAGCCAGGGGATTGACCAGTAGGCAGCTCCGGTGGACCAACGCTTGACATCAACCAGGACCAGACGGTCGCCATTCGAGATGGTGAAATCGACATCGGTCTGGATGGGTTGGCCATCCGCGGGCGAGCTAGGGATCCGGACGCCGTGGCGAACGTCAGCGAAGTCGGCGATGCCAGAACGCTTGAGCCCATCGAGGAAGAACTTCTCGCCCTGTGCTCCGGTGTGACCGTTCTGGCCGAACATATTGGCCAGGCGCTCATCGCCTTCCGATCCTTTCGCGGACACGATCCCTCTCTCTCGCTCTCTCGTTATCTATATTCTACTATAGTCACGCACGCAAGGCGAGAGATTACGTACTAGTGCTAATAGCTGGCTTCAAGAAAAATCTCAGACCAATCTGCAGCACGTTTACTGTCGTAGCCCGCAGCGGTGAGCATATGTGTGAGTCTCTTCTTGAGTAGGTCGAGCAATTGCCCATCTATCCGGTGCAGCTCCTTGAACGCTTTCCTGAATTCATCCCCCCACAAGCCAATCTCTTTGTGGGTCGCCGCCAGCTGAGCGTCGTTGGTGATCTCCCATGGTGCAGTGGGGATGGGTCTGCTCTCGTTCGGAGTGGTCGCCATTTGTGCGATCACCGTCTCCAGGATGCGCCCGGCGTAGTCCCAGCCATCCCTGCCGTTCTTGAGGTCCTGCGCTCGCTCTGTGGATCTGTCGACCCACTGCTCAGTGACCACTGCCTTGCGATAATCGGCCGTCAGTTGAGTGCCGTCTCGGCTCTGCTTGCCGTGCGCGGGGTTGGCTGCGATGCGATCGAGGATCCCCGTTAGGTATTGATCGACCGTCTCTGGGATCAGGTGCTCCTGCTGCAGTGTGGGGCGGCGGTTGTGGACGCTCTTCCAGGACAGCTTGAACGCGGCAGGGTTCATGCCGGTGACGTCTGCCAGGAGTAGGAGCCAGTGCCCGTAGTTGAGCGTTGACGAGTGTCCCCATGCTGGATGGGCGGCGCTCAAGATGACCTTCGCGAGAGTGTCGGGGGAGCCTGACACTAGGGACTCGATGCTCTCGGCGTACTGTCTCGTTTCATCCCGACGATCGATCGTCAGCTTCCGTATGGCGTACCTCGAGTCACGCGGTGTCCACCGTGCGCCGGCCTTGTTCGTTCCCGGCAGTGACTTCGTGATCAGCCCTAGCTCTCGGAGTGTCGCGAGGTTCTTGAATGCCGTCGCCTCGGCCCATCCTGCCTCCACGCACAGGTGTCGTAGCGTGATGATCGCGGTGTCACGCAATGGCGTGTCGGACAGCATCTTGAGCGCGATGAGAGTCGTGGTCACCCTCAGCTTCGAGTCCCTGGCGTAGCCCAGCTTCTTGCCGCTGGTGTCCGTTTCGGGAAGAGGACACAAGAGCAGCCCGTACAGCTGTCGGACAATGCCTCGCCGCATCACGGCTTCGTCGTTCGCGTCGCCCGAAAACGAGGGAGAGCGGGCTACAAGCAGTTCGGCCCTCGACCACAGCTCAGCCCAGAGCTCGGGTCCGGCCGCCAGCGCATAGATGGAGGGGACTCCCTTGGTGTCTGTTGCACTGACACCAAGGGAGTCGGTCGGCTCATCGGATCCATGCTGCGTCCGCTCGACCCCAACATGGGTAGGCACCGTGCCTGGTCTATGCGTCATCAGCCAGTTGCGAACTGCCGACCCGGATGCCCGCTCCCTGACGCAGTAGGTCATCACCGTCAGCAATCCACGAGCACCGTCGTTCGCGAATCGGCTAACCAGCGGGGGTAGGACCAGATTTAGGTCAGCTTCATTCGACGTGTGGGCCGTAACAGTCGATTCAAAAAATGTAGGTCTCACCTGGGATTTCTCCTTTTTAATAGTCTACTCTCTAAAGGGAAATCGCGATGTGCCATCGCGTTTTCCCTTTAGATCGCGCGTAGACGCTAAGAAGGTGAATTCCTCGCGGTGCGCTGATCTTTCATTGCTCGAATCGGTTAGGGCACTTCGGCCCCAACGGTTCGGCATGGAGTTGTAGCTCAGCATCCTGTCCTGCATCCGGTCGGTTCAGCATGTGTGCGATGTGATCGAGGTGCCGTGGATTGCTGACGGTGATGACAATTCGGCGCAGCGGAGCAACGGGTATCCGGGTTGGCTCAGGTCGCAACTGGCTGGCAACGATGCAGTAGCAGAGCGCGGTGCCTGCCAATGTTGGAGTCCTCGCTGGGGCAGCGGCATGGACACGGGCGGAGGCGACGGAGGGCCGTTGTGTTACTGCTCCGCAGTAACCAAGGCCGTCCTTGCCGGTCGGTATGAGCTGGCATGACGATGGCCCCGGGTAACTGGTGGGGGAGCTGTCGGTCGGGGTTCGGGTCGAAGCTGATTGAAGGACGGGACACCTGAGGTGGTGTCCCTTATTCAGTTCCTCAGTCCCATTCAAGTTGGCCAACTTGAATGGGACTGAGGAACTCTCCGGATGCTCTTTCTCGATGAGGTGACTATTTTTGGAAATAGTCTCTCTATAGACGAACGATTCTTGAAGGAGAAGCCTTGGCGAACATCACAGCAGGACCCGTGCTCGGTGGTCGGGCATTCGGCGCGGTCCCTGACGTCGAGATCCACCGGTCGGTCGCGCTCGCACGTATGGCGCTCTGGGGAACCATTGTCGTCGGCATCGCGGCGATGATCATGTCGGTCGCCGCGCAGATCGAGATCGCTGAGTGGATGATGCTCCAGGCGCCGGTCACTTGGCTTCTGCCTGTCGTCATCGATGGTTCCATCGTCGTCCTCTCGGTCGTTGCGACTCATCAGCGCGCGAACGGCAGATCGACCCGGCTCTCCTGGATGGCGGTCGCCTTCTACTCCGTCGTCAGTGTGGTGGTCAACGCACTGCATGTGATCACCGAGTTCCCGTCGATCGAGGAGCGGTGGGGGCTGTTGCAGATGATCGTGGGGGCTGTCATTGCCGCTGTCATGCCTCTGACGATCTACATCGTGACGCACTCAATGATCGGCATGCTCGTCGAGCCGCCGATCTCCACGAGCGACTCGCGGGTCGAAGTTGTGACGCGCGACGATGCGCGGCCGGCAGTCCTCGAGGCGTCCGCTCGTAGACCTGGAGAACTACCGGCGGATCGGCCTCGTCAGGCTTCTCGCGAGATGGACCCCGAGTTCGAGAAGCGATTCAATGCTTCATTCGCGCCAACCGAAAGCTCGCGTCGAAGCGAGGTAGGAGAATGAGCATCATGAGCGAAATCCAGAAGCTGCCCGATGGGATCAGCGACGCAATCACTCTTGAAGCGTTGAGGCTCCAGGTCTCCCCGGCTGGCGATGATGTAGACCGGTTGCTCGCAGAACTCGAGGTCAAGGTGGCGATCCGGAATGGCATCAGAGCCTCCGAGCAGGAGACGGTCGACGAGCTCCGTAAGCGAGATGTGCCCTGGAGCGACATCGCAGACCGGAGCGGGCACTCGTCGGGACAATACGCTCTCATGGCCTACACGCCGAAGGCTCCGAAGCCTGCCGCCAAGAGGGGCGACGCTCTACCGGGATACTCCCGCACTGAGGCAGCTGCAATCACCGGACTTCACCCGAAGACCATCCGGACGCTCCTGGAACGGCACTCGGGGGAGAGCTGGCTGATCGAGGTCGAGTCCAGTGACAAGCGTGCTGGTCGCACGCGCATCCTGGACCTCGACAAGCTGGTCGCGTCTAGCGGGCGGACGCCGAAGAAAGCGGACTGAAACAAAACTCGACGCGGGGCTGTACATCTCCATGTGGTGACTATAAACTACTATAGTCACCACGTAAGAATCGCTCCCATCGAAAGGGTCCTCATCATGAGCGCAGTCGCCACCGCAACCGCAGCCTTCCTCGCCGCTGCGAGCATTGTCGCCGCCCCCGCGATCATCACGGCAGAAACAGAGCGTGCGCAACTATCCGTCGCGATCACTGATCTCGCGAACCTTGCTGCTGCACAGCAGATCTCAATCGCGATCGACGGTCTCTACGCGCCTTCACTCGACGCGCTGCGTGACAGCGATGTGTATGGCGTCGAGGGTCTGAGTCTCAATGTCGATCTGCGAAGCGATGGCGCCGAAGTGTTCTACGCTCCCACCGGTGACCGCACCGGCTACGTGATCGGCACGCTCTTGCCGAATGGTGGAGGCGTCGTCCTCTCCTCGGACGAGAACAGCAACGCAGTGTGGTGCGAGACGTTCGCGGTCGAGTGTGTGGCTCAGGTGACCGATCGTGTCGAGCTGATCAACGCCGTCCCGCAGTGGGTGCCCATCGCACCTCGCTGACCAATAGCTCGAGGGGTGGCTCCCCTCGTCGCTGGAGTAAGTTTCATCCTTTCGGCTCCGGCAAGAAGAAGCGCCACCCAGACAGGGTCGATGTCTGGGTGGCGTTTCGCGTTTCGCGAGCGTGAGTTTGGAAACGCCTAACGCACGCTCTCAGTGCGATTCTGGGCGCCTTTACGCTAGTAGACGAACTCTCTAGTCGTCTCGTCATCGAGCACGCGTGCGGGGCTATTCGTGAGCGAGTCGAACCGTCACGGTCTGGCCGAGGGCAGTCACCTCGTACGAGAGTCCTCCATTTTCATAGGCGAACGCCTTCGTCTCGTCACCGGATGCCATAAGTGCGCTGGCGGTCTTGGATGTGTCGTTGATCGAATCCCAGGTGAACGATTGTGACGAGTCGGCGGGATCCAGGCGGCTCAGATCCTCGGGCGCTCGACCTTCGGCGAGGAGGACTGAACATGGCGAGCTGGGCGTTCAGCATCTCGCCGTGCAACGCCGACGAGTGGACAGCGGAGCCTCAGAACGCCGCTCGGATCGTCCGCCGCGCTCAGGTCGCGGCGCTCTACACGCGGGCCGGCGACGCGCCGATGAGGCTGGAGTCCGTCGTGATCGACGAGCGGCGGCACGGAAAAGTGACGTTCACGACTGAGTGAGTGCCGCCTACGATCCCCTGCTCGATGATTCGAGCGGGGGATTTCGGGCGGAAAGGTACTCGAAGGGGCATTCGACACGCCCGCGACACGCCCAAGGCACCACTTAGTGTCGGTGGATCGGAAGTCAAATTCTGCTTGTGGACAGATTTCCCACAGTTGGGGCATCTTCCGCCACGGATTCAGCGGGATTCCGGCCCTTCCATCCCAGTTGCCGCGCGGGATCTACCCCAAAGCGCCAGTGGAGAACCCGTGGATAAGTTGCCAGAAACGGTGGATAACCCGGTGGAAAACTACAGGGCTGTAACTACTATCCGTTGGGGTTCGCCCGCGTGTCGCCAACTATATGTACCCTTAGAAGTACGAAGGGCGCCGCCCGGACGACGAAACCCCCGACCTAGGTCGAGGGTTCGCCACTCATGTAACACAATCGGCATCACCGAGCTGGAACTCGGCGCCAGGACGGAGGTCTCCTATGGAGTCCCCAGAACCGCTCAATGCACGTTGCGTCTTTGACAATGGTACGTCAAGGGGACGCGTTTGCGCGACATTGACAACCGTGGCCACGGGCTTCCACAAGCTTGTGCAGGCTTGTGCGGGAGTTTTCACGCTTGCCAACATCCGCACGATCATCTCCATCTCTCTCGACATCGGGAGGCTGATCGACCGCGGCAACGTGTTCGTGGCGTCTCCTTCGTTCGGGCAGTAGAGAGGTAGCGGATCGCCCCGGTCGTCATGGCCGGGGCGCTCTTGCGTGACAACGACCACTTCGGCAACTTCTACGGCGACACCGATCGCGCTCGACATCCTCCTGGCTGGCCCGCCATGTCAAGCCGCTTCCTGAGGCGAATCAGCCGTCGTTCTCGCCCGGGAGGCGAGTGTAGACGGGCACGATGAGGGATCGTTGACCGAAGCGCGAATCCTCTTCACTCAGGGGCATCGTGACGAAGACCGCGTAGTAGATGCCGTCGGTGTAATTTTTGTCCTGGAACTCGCCCTTGCACCGGAACCCCTGGCTGCCCTCGAGCGAGAAGTTGTTGCAGACCATCGGTGGACCGGCCTCTTTGCCCTCGGGGTCGGTGGAAATGTAGCTCTCGGTGATCTGTCGATACAGAGGCTTGCTCTCGAACAGCACGCCGATCCGAATGTTTCCGCTCGGGGCTATCGGAGCAGGTTCCAATGGGTCGTCAGCCTGGTTGCCTTCGATCTGCTTGTAGTCGGTGGTCTGCTCCTCGTCGTTGGGGTCAACCATCACGAAGGCCCGGGCCAGGTTGTCCTCCTCGGCGCGCTCCTCGTGCTCGGGGGAGTCCCACCAGTCGCTAGCCGCAGGCTGTGCAGAAGCTGTCGTGGTCGCGGAGGTAACGGGTGGCTCGTCTGCGGGAGTGCAACCGGTGAGGAGGGCGATCGTGCAGGCTGCGGCCAAAGCGTAGACGGGTCGTGTGAATCTAGTCGTCGTCATTCTCGGTGCTCCGTTTCTTGGTCGCGGGGGAGAGCCTTGTGCCGTCGTTGGCGTGCGCGGGCTGGTTGGTCTTGCGCTTCTTGTATCGAGTGATGAACCAGATACCGATAGCCAGAACGATGAGGGCGAATGGAATGGGCAACCACTCGGGTGGCTCCGGCGCCTCCTGAGACACTGCGTTCGATGACGTCGAAGCATCGTTGGTGGTCTGCTGCTCGACGGGGGTCGCAGGGTTCTCGGAGCTCTGTGGCCTCGGCTCGTTCGTGGTGCTCGGCTTGGGGGTCTCCACCCGGCCCGAACCGCAGCGTCTCTTCTGCTCGTTCGAGGCGGCGACAGAGCGTCTGCCGAAGCTCACGTCGACATCGAACAGGTACTTGTAGCCGTTGTCCCCGAGGGCGGCTACTTGGAACTCGAACTGGTTGATATCCGTTGCCGAGCAGACGACGGGCATGGGCGGTCGGATGATCGTGAGGGTGGATTCCGACCACTCAACCTCGGGGGTTGAAATGACCGCTCCGGTTACCTCGTATTCGGCTTCCTGGGGCAGCGCGAAGCCGTCAATGAACCTGGCTCTCGTGTCGAGCTGCAAATCGACGAGCTGGGAGAGGTCGACGTCGATCCGATCCGACGTCGAGGGTTCGTCGTAGGGCAGCGAGACAGACAGGGCAACGTCTCCTTGGCCACGGCTCGGGGCAGAGCCGTTCGGGGCGAAGTATGAGGCTCTGATCCCATCTTCTGCGAGGGTCTCATCTATCCCAGCCGACGGGCTCACACCAGCTGCGTACTGTGCAGGTGGTGCGGTGACGTACCACTCGAAGCCGAGCTCGGGGAATCCGCGATCGGCGTCTCCCTCGGCCGCGTTCGCGCTAGACAGGGGGACAAGCGAGAACGCGGCTGTCGCTGTGATCGCGGCCAGAACGACCCGCTTCATCGGAGGCGTTCAGGATCGATGTCCCGTGTGTTGCGTCGATGAACGACCAGGGCGAGCGCACCGAGGAAGAACAGAGCGAGCGGCCCTCCGATGAGCAGATGCCAGCGCGACTGGCTCACGCCGGTCTCGGCAAGGGCTGCGGGCTGAGAAGGTGCAACGAGAGGATCAGTCGGAGCTCGCGTCGGAACGTCGATGGTGATGGCCGGCGCCGCAACGTGAATGGAGCCTGTGAGCGCACCGAGCACGCAGTTGGGTGTGCCCAGGTGGTAGTCGAAGGTGTACTCGCCGGGAGCGTCGGGCGTCCAAGTGAACGAGCCGTCCGCGGCGGGCCCATCGAGCACGAGCGGGGTGTCAGGTGACATGAGGGCGGTCTGCCACTCGGAGTCCTTGACGAGATCGCCGAGTGTGATCGTCAGCGGCTGTCCGACGATGGCTGAACCGGTGAAGGATGCCGGGGCTGGGGGAAGGACGTACTCGACACCGGGTGGGGCTGGAACGTCGGAGAAGCAACTCCAGGGGCCCTGAGGTTCCTCTGGCTCGATGACCGGCGGCACCCGTCCCATATCGAGCTTCGCGCCGTAGCTTGCCTGAGATCCGTCAGTGGTGAAGGTAAGCAGGTTGCCCTCTGTCTTCTCCCAGAGCCAGAACCACTGGGACCGGTCGACCCCGAGCGCGATGAACGCGGGAGTCGCCTCGATGTCGCGCAAACTCACCGTGTATGAGCGTGGGTCCAAGTCAGGGGGAGTGACGCTCACGTAGCAAGTCGGGCGTCGGCTCTCGAAAGTGTCCCATTCGCAGGACCTCACGACCGCAGTTGCTCCGTTGTCGACCGGGATGGAGTCACCGGCGATCTCAGGTGTCACCGGTGACTCGTCGTCGGCCAGAGGCCCGTCAACCGTGTCAACCGGGTCTACTGGTGCCTGGTCCGGCAGAGGGTCTTCAACGATCGGCTCGGCCGGTGCACTGGCTTCGACCGGCTCCGGAACCTTGATCTCCTGCGCGGTTGGCGCAGGGCCTGTATCGACCTCTGGAGCTATCGGGGTGCCAGTCTGATTCTCGCTCGGTGCCGTGGAGGACTCGACGGCGTTCGCCTGAGCGACTGGCCCGAGAATCAGGACAGCGGCAACTAGAAGAACTTTTGCTACTGATGAAACATGCGTCATGTGCGTACCTCTCGTTGAGTGGGGTGAAGAGCATTGGTCCAGATTTAATCCTGATCAGATGCTATTTTCGCTCTCTAATCACTGTACGAGGCGTCTCGACGCGGCTGGCGAAAAGCGCGTTCGCGAGACGCTCAGAGGGCTTTCTCCCCAAAACTCGACGGAGCGCTGAGATCCGGATCTAGACTCAGAACGCTCTCGCGTTCAGCCGCTGGCCTCGACCGGCTAGCGGGCGAAGCACTGACTGCCCCAGTCCGACTTGAGGGCCAAGAGGAAGATCGACCCTCGACCTCTTGGTTACGCCGGACTGGGGCAGTTGTCTGAACGTCGTCTCTCTCTATCCCGGATCGAGCGCGGTTTCGTGTCCTTGGTCTTGGCTCAGGATGAGCGCCTCGACGTGCTCGGAGTCGATCCGTGAGAGCAGGGCGACTCCTCGACGTGGGGTCTGCATGCGGAATAGCGCCCGACGTGCTGTACACGGGCTGAGGTTGAGCCTTTCTATTGCATCATCGGGCACGAACTCGACTCCTTTGGGGACGACGAAGAGGCGCTGTGTGAGGTTCCGCTGAAGCGCCCCTTCGATCTGGTACCGTCCGAAGTTGCTTGTGCCGACGATGACCCTGACTCGGCGGCGATCACATCGCACTAGGCGTTTGAGTGAGTAGGCAGCGTTTGCGCGGGCGCGTCGGATCGTCGCCGACTCGTCGTTGCCGAGCGCCGCCCCGACGTCCGCGATGTCGAACCTGATGTCTTCCAGGTCGTTGACGACGATCGTGAGATTTCGTCCTCCGGTGCCGCGGGGAGAGCGCCCTGGTCCCTTCGCCCTGTCGATGACTTCGACGAGGCGATCACGGGCGGCGGCGGCATCGGTCGCCAGGAAGCTCAGGTCTCGGGCGAGTCCCGGATATTCTGTTGCGCCATCAGCCAGGTCGATCACGCCGACCTCATCACCGCGTCGGAGAGCTGCGGCGATGAGCTGCCACATGAACAGGGTTCGGTCGCTCTCGGAGCGCGACATGACGAGGGTGTGGCCTTCGCCCAGCTGGACGGGCCGGCCCTCCGAATCGAAGCCGACATGGAAGGGCGTTGCGGTGTTCGTGTGTGCTGCGTCAGTCATGGTCTGCTCCTCGTCATTGCGGCGAATCCGGTTCGTTCGACGCGCGATAGCGAAGTTGTACGCTAACTTCTTCAGCACCTGTGTATATTTGCCCTACATTTGCGGAAATTGCTCTAACGAAGGTCGCAACTGGGACGATCCAAGCCCCAGTGGAGTCGAGATCGTCGCGCAATAAGACGTGACCAAGATGGGCGCTCCGTGGGCCTCTGACGAGCGCCGGTGATGCGGATTAGACCTCGGTCGAGTACAGCCAGCCGGAGAATGGTCCGTCGAACATGCGCAAGCCGATTGAGAACGTTCTCTTGACCAGGAAGAGCAGGTCTGCGTCATCGACACGAGTTCCATTGAGGCCGACTGACAGCCAGAATTGACTACTGTCGCCCCTGCGCTCTTCCTTCCCGACGTACCCTGGAAAGGCATCTTGAATCGAGCTAACCTGCTTGCTCCCGGGGATGACCTTGATGTGTATAGGTCGAGGCTGGTTCAGAGGCGAGACTGCGGCATGAATCTGGACGGTCACACCGCCGTGGCGCGGCGTGAGGTACACGGTCACCACCTTCTGTGCAATAGCGGTCGGTTGGTGCTCAACATCGAGCGGTACTTCCCATTGCGTCATCCCGTTGCCCTGCGGCACAGCTCGACCGTTCAGGAACTCGCCACGGATCGAGTAGTCCTGCTGTAGCTCGTAGTAGACCACATCAGTCCACGGGTGGTCGCCCGATCGGAAGCGAACGCGAATGTCTCCATCGTTGTCGTAGCTCCAGGTCACGCCGATGCGATCGAGAGCTTCGCCGATCTCCCGTGCACTTACACTCGCCAGGTCCACAACATATTCCTTTCAGAGAGCGCCCGCGCGCCGCAGATTGGCGCGAACTGCCTTCGGCACAGCATAGGGGCCAGTGCCCGGTGCCGAATGGACCCAAGAGGGGTCACGACGGTCTAGGCATCGTGACTCTTCTGTAGGTAGGCAGGTGGGTTGGACAGGAGCTCGTCCATTGAGGTGTGGGCACTCGTCGCGGGCGTTCCCACCTCGACATCTGACGTGCGAGACGCGGGCGTGGCCGGCAACTTCGACGGCGGCACTGGAGTAGAGACGTCCTCACTGTGGACATCGATGAGTGGCATACCCTGAGGGATCTGCTTCGCAATGGCCCAGTGATCGGGGATATAGACGCCTCGGAAGCGGCGCGGTTCGCTAGCCACTTCACGCATGATGCCGACGCCGACATCGAATCGCAGCAGTTGATCCTGGTCTTCGAGGTCGGGGAAGATCATCTTCGCCGTTTCGCGATCCTCAAGGCGGAAAGAGAACCTCGCCGAGAGCTGGGCTCTCACGCTGGTGGGAAGAATGGTGCTGTCTGGTCGTTGCGTGATGAGCACGAGTCTCACACCCGACTTCGCACCCTGAGCGACGACCTGCATGAGTTCGGCATTGAATTCAGCGGCGGCTTTCCCGTCGGAGCTCCGCATGTAGTTGGCAGCTTCGTCGATCACCACGACGAGGAGGGGAAGCTCGGGCGAGAAGGAGCTGAACTTGTCACGCTCCATCGATCGAAGAATCGACTGTCGTCGAACCATCTCCTCCCGGACCCAGCGCAGCATCGCGATCGGCTCGGCAGGGTGTTGGCTGTTGGTCGACCAAGAGACAAGATGCTCGAAGGGCGCGATGGTCGTATCGTTTGGGTCTGCGACGAGAAGCCGAGCGGACGTTCCCATTCGGATCACGTGAGCGAGAAGCGAGTAAGTGAGGACCGACTTGCCGGATCGTGTGGCACCCGCGATCATAATGTGCGCCGATTCAGCTAGGTTCATCTGAACGTCACCCCCCGATTCATCGATCCCGATGGACCAGGGGGTGTCGGGTGCGACTGGCTCTGACGGGTCATCGTTGTATGGCACGATCGCCTCGAGGGGGTCAACGAGTAGGAAGTCCATGCGGAGCTGTCCCCGGGCGCGATCCTGTGGACGCTGAGTGATGCTGATGCCCGGAACGCGCAGCTCCGTAGCCAACGTCTCAGCGGCCTTTCGGTAGTCGTCCACAGTCGACCCACGGTAGATCGTAACGATCGCTCTTGGTCCGGTGGGGCAGTCTTCGATCTCGACCACTCGGGGGACCAGATACCTCTGACCGTTGCGCGTGATCGTCCCTGGGCCGCTTGTATTCTTTGCGTTTTCGACCTGGGATGCAGTGGCCCCGATACGCTTGCTGGCGAGCCTGCCGACATCTGCCGCGTGAAGCTTGGCGTTGAAGAACGCCGAGTTGATTTCCTCAAAGTTGTCCACCTGCTTCTTGACGCGTCGAATCTCCGGATCAGCATCTTGATGAACTCGGCGCACGATCACGTAGTGCCATACGCCGATGAGGATCATCAGCGTGGACACGGTCGCCGCGACCCAGTTCGCAGCCCATCCAAGTAGGAGGATCGCGACCATGGCGATGTATGCAAGAAACAACACCCAGGTGAGGACGCGAACTTTCCAGTAGTGGAAGCGATTTCGACGGATGAGCTGCCATAGTCCGCCAGCGCCGAAGACAGCAACGATCACCCCAAGTGCCTTAAGGACCCAAGCGAATAGGTCGGGGTTGAAGAAGTAGAGAATTAGAGTTGCGATCACGGCCGTGGCGACGAGTCCGACGCAGAGCATCTTGAACGCGGCGGACCTGAGCACCAACCTGACAATGAACTTGCGAATCACTTTAGGACCGTCCTATCCAGGCGGGCCTCACCCATCGAGAGTCGGCCCGGATACATGAAGTATTTCTCTCGTACTTCGAGCGTACGAGGCTCACGAACGACCTCATCGAAATGTCGTTCGTCGCGCCCGCGTCGTGCAGCGACAGTAGAGTCGCGAGCATGAGTGCCGACGCCGAAGGAGATGCAAAGTTGCCAGCGCAGGGCCAAAGCGCCGCGGAGCGGCACATTCAGGTGCTTGGCGCATTCGTTCTTCGTGCCCGACGAGTCGAGGCGCACTCCCTGGCTTCCGATGTCGAGGCGCTGTGGAAGGTTTCTGCGGTCGAAATGGTCATCGAGGTGACGCGAGAGGCCACATTCATCCGCCAGACATTCCCACCCGAGGAACAAGTGGAGTCGGCAGCGGCGCGGGTGCGGCCGATTCTGTTGGAGACCGAAGAGGTCTACCACCGGAAGGTCATGAACGCGCTGGGCTTCTTCGCTAGGGATGCGGGGGCAGAGCTCATAGAGAAGATCGCCGCCCTGCGACGTGAGTGGACACGCATTCAGCCGCGAGGAACGAACGTCCTCGGGTCCAGCGTCCAGATGGAACATCCTGACGGCACCAGATCCGACTTCCTCAGCGACACCCAACTTGCCTTTGCGTGGATCTATGGGGATGTCGTCCACAACGACTCAGAGCGCCTCGCTGCAACGGAGATGCATGGTGTCGAGGGTCGCTTCAAGGCTGCAGCCCCGATCGTCGCCAGGTTGATGCTCCTGACCATTTCAACGCTGAATGCGACGAGGAAGTTGAGGACGCTCGGCCTGATCGAGCTTCCGGACGCCCTCTTCGAGGCTGAGGTGGTCGTCCGTGAAACTACGTTCCGAAGCAGGGCGAACGTTTGGACTGCTCCTCTTGGAACGCCGATCCCGGACCATCTTCGGCCTCCACCCACCGAGGGTTGACGAGATGAGATGCTTAGCGAAGCACAAGCAGGCGAGAGGGAGAGTATGAGCACTGCCAGTCCAGGGTGGTACCCAGACCCACTCGTTCACGGGCAGCAACGCTGGTGGTCGGGAGCGGTCTGGACTGAGCATGTCGATGCCGCACCTCGACCAGTCATGCCATCGGCGGCGCCCGCGATTCCGGCGCAGCCTTCAGCTCGACTGCAAGCGCGCGAAGCCAAACGTCGATCGAAAGACGTCGCGCGAGCGGACCGGATCGCGGCCGCGGAAGCTCGATCGACCGCGGCAGGGAAGATGGACCTTTCTGCCTACACGGATAACGGACCATCGGCGCAGGAGCTCCGGGCTGCCGAAACCCAACGGAAACAGGTACGTGAGGCTGCTCGCGCCGCGCAACGACAGGCGGCGCTACCCAAATGGGTTGACGTAGTCGTCGGGGGACGGGTGAGCGGTGCTGAGGTCTCGGCCATCAACGACCATTGCCTGCCCGGTGAGCAGCCGTGGCTCGTACTTGGAACATCGAATGCTGCAGGTGTGCTCGCTGCATTCGAAGATCGCGTGATGATCATCAAGACCGGGTTACTCACCTCCTTCATGGCGGGCACGCTGGGCGGCGGCAGAATTACTACGTTCCCGTTCACGGACATTACGGGCATTGAGTTCAACGGCCAACTGATCACGGGCGTGCTGGAGATCCTGACGCCGAGCTACCAAGGCACAGCGAATAAGGACTACTGGCGAGGCACCTCGAGTGGACGTAACTCAAACTCAAATGACCCCTTCACTCTGTCGAACACGTTGCCATTGACGAAGGTTGAGTATCGGGAGGCGTTGCCGCAACTCAACGAACTTCGTCGGCGGATCCAGGTAGCGAAGTCACCGAGGCAGCTGACAGCTGCGCCCTCTCGTGGTTCGCTGGTCGATGAGATCCATCGCCTGGCGGAACTCCACGCCTCAGGCGCGCTCTCTGCGGATGAGTTCGCTGCCGCGAAGCAGGCTCTCATCGCTCGAGGCTAGAGTCGACGACGTTAGCTGCTACCGGGGATCGCCAAGTTGTTTGATGCGACGATAGAGTGTGCCGCGAGACATCCCAAGGTCCTTCGCGACCTGGGTGGCTTCCTGACCGCTCTCGATGAGTAGCTGCGCGTTCCGGACCTGACTATCGGTGAATGACGCCCGGCGTCCGCCGAGGTCCTTGCCTGCCGCGCGGCGCTTTGACACGGAGTCGATACCCCTTTCGCGCTTAATCTCCAACTCCATTTGCGCGATCGCGGCCATGACGGTGAAGACCATGCCTCCCATTGGTGTCCGGGTGTCGACGTCGGAGCCGCCAAGGTTGAGCACTCGCAGTCCAACGTCCTTCGCTCGGAGGTCTTCCGCGAGTCCGAGCATGTTCAGCGTCGATCGCCCAAGGCGGTCCAGGGTAGTGATGACGAAGGTATCGCCCTCGTGCAGCGCTGCAAGAGCACGGTCAAGTTGTGGCCGGCTGGCTCTGGACCCGCTCGCGCCGTGGTCGACGTATAGATCATCCCGTCGAACGCCGGCCGCGAGCAGATCGACCTCCTGTCGCTCGGTGGCCTGGTGACGAGTTGAGACTCGTGCGTACCCGATGAGCTTCATGGCGTCCTTGGTGTCTCGTAACCCATTTCGATTACGTCGATTCTATCGACCACTTGTGAGACACGGTTGCGAGACGCGTTCGCACGCCCTGGGGCACGGTTTCGACCCGTCCCGTGAGACGTCTCATAACTCATGGGTTACGAGACATCCACGGGCCGACCCCTATTCTCACGATAGGAGGGTGAGCGGTCAACGCTCTATACTTCCGGCATGGGCGAGGAATCAGGGCCGCTTGGTCAGGCGAAGGAAGTAATTGGGGTTACGAAGGCAGTACTCGACATCGCAAAGGAGAATCCCGCGGCTCGTGCGGCCGGGAACGACGCCGCGGAAGCTCTGAGTATCATCGCTAGGTCAGTCAAGAACGTACTGCTACCAATTGCCGCCATCAACTTCGGGCTTGCCAAAGCTGAGGCATACTTCAAAGGAAAGTTCGCCGCGGACATGTCCCAGAAGCTCATCGTCATACCAGAGTCGGATGTGGTGGAGCCCAAGGCGTCGATCGCAGGGCCCGCCTTGCAGGGATTGGCTTTTAGCCACGATGAGGATGAGCTGCGTGAACTTTACCTGAGTCTCTTGGCAACTGCCATGGACGGGCGAGCCCCCGACGCCGCTCACCCTGCCTTCGTGGAGATCATTAGGCAACTGTCGGCCGCCGAGGTGGAATCGTTGAGCGCCATTCTTCGATCACCTGGGTTACGAGTGATTGTAGAGATTCGCCTGTCTGCCGGCAGTCAGCCCAATTCGTACACGGTCTTTGCGCGTCATGTAATGATCGGAATGTGGTATCCGAAGCATGTTCTCGAGGTCGAGCCGTGGGTGGACAACTGGATACGGCTAGGACTGATTGAGGTCGACTACACCATTTGGAGTGCCGAGGAGAAATCATACGACTGGGTCGAGAAGTCCCAGTCCTACAACACAGCGCTCACTGATGCTGGGGGTGACGCAGAGAGAGTGACCTGGGAGAAGGGGCTACTTCGTAAAACGGCATTCGGCCAAAAATTCGCCGAAGCGGTAGGCGTTCTCCCGGTGGACACGGCATCCGACTAAGAGACTGGCGAGCGACGGTCTCAGTTGCGTCGAAATGGTCCTCCGGGAATCCCCTGCGCATATACGCAACTTGGTGCGCACCCGAGAGTGGGCAGAAAGCCCTAATGCGTAGGTGATATTATCCCTGCCCCCAGATGCTCGTCTCTACGTGCGCGGCGATCGAGCCGTCGCAGCCGTCGCACCTGACCAGCGGCTCCGGTAGGCACGCATGACCGCTTGGGCGCTCGATGCGGAGCACGTTTCAAGCGAACCTTCTTAGTGAAATCTCGACCCCACCGCCTGCCGTCGTGACCGACCGGCCGCTCAACAGCGGGAAGATACCGGAGCGCTAGCGTCCCGTGCTTCGGTCGTCCGCGGCGATGACGTTCCCGCTTGAGCATCCGCGCGCGTGCAACTTCTCGACGCATCCTAGCCTCACTGCGCAATTGTTGACAGTGCCGTAATGATTGGAAGAGCGCTGCAAGACCAACGTAAGAAGAGCTAAGAACCCTCCTGTAGGGCACTGGATGTGTAGCTCTGGCGAACCCGTGACTTCAGCCGCCGCTGCTCGATGTCGCGCTTGATCTTCGTTAGATGAGATCTGCGTTCAGGTTCGTCCTTATACTTGCTGGCCTGTTCGATGATCATCAGGCAGAGATCGAGTAGCTCGTCTGCATCAGAGGCGTGCACTTCATCCGTCTCGTAGGCGAACATCAATAGACGCAAAAGGAAATTGCGAATTATCCAGATATTCCCACGTTGACGGAGAAGGTCACTGACTCGACCAGGCCAGCCACGCTCGGCCAACGAGTATTGGAAGAAGCACGCAATTACAACAGCTTCTTCGGATATCGGATTCCCCTCATCTCTGAGAACTCGGTCGAGTATCTTCGTGAGCTTGCGAGATGCAAGTGTTGTGCCAACCGCGCTCATCACAATCGCCGCGGGAATGGCTCGACCGTATTCGTCAATCACCTCATCGCGGTCGCTCCCATCCGACTTGCCAATACCAAGATCTGTGATCAGCTTGACCACGAAGTCTAGGAACTGGTTATCGTCATGAATCACATCCATGGTGTCGGCCCAGCGGTCGAGCACATCGTGCAAGAGCTGCTGCTTCAGCCCGAGCGCCTCAACCTGGTCGGAGTCACGCAGAACCGTCGATACAAGTTCCAACGTGCGCAGGAGCTGAATGGACTCGGGAACCTCGTCCTCATGTACTGTCGGAAATGGAGGCAGATCTTCGTCGTCTTCGGAATCGAACAATACGTCCTTCCAGCCGGTGTCGGCACTTCGCTCGATCTCGGTAGCGGCTGGTTCAGGCGACTCCTGGTGTTCCGGCTCGGGTAGCGGTTCAGGCGAATCAAGTCGAGGCTGAGCGAGCTCCAAGGGCTCGAAAACGCCCGAGCGCTGATGTGGCTCCCCATCGGGTTGCAGGAGCACGCTCAAGCGACTGAGCAAATCGGCGTCATGCCGATAGAGGGCAGCGTAGTCGGTAATTGCGTCCGAGTAGTATAAGGGCCGCTCGAGAAGGCGAAGACGAAAGTCGGGGTCGGTGGTGGCGCGCTTAGCAGCAAAAATGTGGAGGAAACTACTACGGGCAAACTCGATGTGGTTTCCCCGGCGCCTCAAGATCTTCCTGTCGAGAAAACTCTTCAGTACTTCTGACGTTGACTCGTCCCACCCAAATTTGTCAAAGGTGCTCTCAAAGGACGCTTGGACTGCCACCTCGCTTTCCCCGCCGACGCCTTTTTCGACGAAGTTCTGCGCTAGTCCCCCGAGTAGGGCCTCACGAGCGGTTTGGTCCAAGCCGAATCGGGCATCTTCATGAGGGTCTCCACGGCCCAAGAGGAGGCCGATGTAGTCATCCAAGATTGATGTTTGAGAGGCGTTGGCGGCAAACTTTCCGCCCTGAACTAGTACCGAGATCATGAGTGAAACGGTGAACGGAGTCTTTGGTAGATTCTCGGCTTGCAGCATCAACAGCACCTGCTCGGCGAGCTTAAGATAGTCGGTAGGTGACGCAATGCGCGCATACTCGCGAACATCTGCCGCCGACAGCTTTCCAACGTACCGCACCCTAGGTTTGGAGCCAAGCCGTGCTAGGCGATCGACGACTTCCTCTTCGGTTCCTTGAACGCATCCGATTATTGTGAGAAGCGCGTCGGAGGACGATATCTCCTCCAAGGTGGCGTCCGATAGTCGATCAACGAACGGGCTGAAGTTGTCCAGACCAAGGACATAAGGCGGAAGTTCATCACCGCGTTGTTGGATGAGTTGGTGGCGTAGCGCTTCAAGTTGAACGGCATCAGTTAGTGGATTTGACCTCTTGCGGCAAGACCCAAATTGTATGTAGAGCGGACTGGCTCCGCTCAGATAGTTAGCTGCTTCGAGTGTCATCCACTTGATGGCGGTTGTGAGGCCGGTGTTTTCCTCCGCGGCGACGATGAGTATGTCGCCGTGAGTTACTTCTTCCCGCGGGTCGAGGCGATCAATCTTACCCTCGCGCTTAGACGATCTCGCTTTGATGTACTCAGCGTGAGGAACGGGCAGTAGCACTGGTGGAAGGATAACGTCGGAGACTGGTCTGTCAATCACACTGTCAAGGGTGTCGGCGAGTATCGAGTCCTGTCGCATGTCGTCCGCAAAGTCATTCTGGGCTTCGCTGACGACGTCTCTGACGATGCCAGCGCTCGTAAGTTCTACGCTCTCAGGTGCAGCGAACTGCGCGAGAAAGGCGGGAAGATCGTCGTAGTTCTCGCCGTAGGAGACTGGGACGATCTGGTCGTTACTATGAAGGACTCGGAGTTCCTCAAGTTCGCTCTCCCTGCACAATCTGAAGTGGTCGACGGCTGACGGAATGAAGTTTGACCTGTGCCAGGCAATCAATTGGCCAAAGTTGGGATCACCGAGCCCTGCGCCGAAGCCGACGTATACGAGAGACTTGAGGGTGGACGCGGCCTTCTGCAACGCCTGCGCAGCATCGCTTTCGAGGAGCAAGTCGTATTGACGCTCGGTGAAGATCACTGAGTCTGGATTGTTCCATCGCCCATGGAGGTGGCCGACGTCTCTACTTTCAACTCCGGCCAAGACGTGTTGCATCTCGACTGGTCGCGTCCAGTCTGTCCCTCGACGGTCGTTGTTCTCTAGAAGGGTGTCGTAGTTTGTGGTGAGTAACGGGTACGGTAAAGCTCTGAGGCGCTTTGCCAGCTCGTCCTTTATTGGGGTCAGTTGGCCGACGGTCTCCTTCAGCCACTTGGGGACAACGTAGTCGCCATGTCGATTCAGTTCTTTGAACACTCCTGATGCCGCCGACAACACCGCGTCCATGTCGTCCTGCTCGAAACCATAGTCCAGAGAGGCGCGAACCTGGACTTCCCACCCTGGTTTCGTTCCGAGAGCGGTGGCTTCTCTGACACCATCTTCGATCAAGCCCCGCCACGTGGAGGCTGCCTGTCCATCAGTCGTGGCGGCGCTGAATCCCGTCCCAACAATGAAAACCAGGTTCTTACGTTCTAACGCCGACTTCAATCGCTGTTCCATCTATCCTCCGAGGGTCTCCCGCAGTTTAGACGAGCATGCGCGAATTTGACCGGCTACCGGCCGTCAAGTTAGAGGGTTGCTGACGCCAGTAGTTGCCGAACCGTCACGGTTCGGCAGAGTAGCTGATGATGGCCAATCCTTTGAGGTAGCTGGCGATGATTGCTACCCATCGCGTGCTCTACGCCGCTACCGTTCGGCGGCGCTTCTTTTTGGGGGTCTTCCCTCTCGCCTTGCGACCGGCGTCCATGAACGGCCGGAGGGCCTCGCGCAGGATGGAGGCGTTCTCATTCGTCAGGTCAATCTCATAGGCGCGGCCGTCGATGGCGAAGAGGACGGTCTCCCCGGAGGTTCTGTCCAGTGCTGTCCCGTCGATGTCATCGACGAGCATAGTGACGCTGCGCTTGACCATGCTTCCATCCTGCCACTCGTATGCCGCGGTGACTTGTGATTCGGTCAGGTGGTGAGCACTACTTGCTTGACCGCTGGTAAAACTCGACCAGGTAGCGCTCATGGCCCTCGTTCATGAGGAGCTCGTTCTGGTGCGTGTAACCGTGCTCCTCGAGAAGATCGTGTACCTCATCCCTGTCAAGGTCGAGCGCGCCGACTCTCCAGATTCCCTCGACCTTCCTGCTTACGATGCGTTCCTCTTCCTCCTGTCCTAGCCGGTGCCTGATGTCACGAAGGCTCTCCTGCATGGGTAACTGCTTGCTCCAGCTTTTCGGCAACTGGAAGGGAAGGTCGTGTATGACTCCCCAGGCCACCGTGTCGCGCATAAGAAAGCCGTTCTTCGGTGTCCGATTGCCCTCCAGCACTCTGGGGTGTACCCCTCCGAGTGGCTTCTTCACTTCCCCCATGGTCCCTCCTTGTTCTAGTGCAATGTCTTCGATCGCGACGCGAGTGTAGCGTCGATTTTCTCGCCCGCCTCTAGTTGCTGACCGGATTTATCTTGCGCTTCCGCCCTTGGCGCACGAGCGAGGATTGCGCTCACTTTTTGCCACCGCGGGGCGCTCCCGCCGTACCTGCCGCGCCCAAGGTCGCAGGCCTAGCATCCTCCTTCAAAGTCTGACGCTGATTCGCCTCTTCTCTGATGTACGCGAGATACGCGACCTTGAACTGTCGGCTGTGGGATGCAAAGAAGACGGGCATCCCGTCGCGATCAAACTGCTCTGCGCGCCGCATCGCCTGCTGAGTGGCAATGATCAAGTGGCGCATCAACACCTCGATGCTCTGACCCTCGGTGCGGCCTGTTAGCTCGGCGTACTGAGCGACGAGCTGAAGGATGAGATCCGGTGACTCGACTGGGTCGGCTCGCATGGAGTACGCCATGCGAGCGATGGCATCTTGGCGGGCTGGGTGGAGCGGGCTGCTGGACTGCGTCATGGCGCCACAGTAGGACAACTCCCCGTGCCTGTAAACTACTAATGACCAGGGTTTTGTCTAGTAGGAACTCGGGCGACTCCCGCAGATCCGTGTTGGACCTTTGATGTGTCCCGAGAGTGTCCCGTAGGGCGGGAGGATGCCGATCTCCAGGCGATTCCGAGAGTGTGATTGTCGGCACAGTGTGTATGGTGCGACCCGGAAGGGGCGGGCGTGACCCTGCTAAGGTGGAGTCCCCTCACGGGGACCGCGGGTTCAAATCCCGCCGTCTCCGCACTGGATCTCAGCTCGAAACCCTCGCCTCGGCGGGGGTTTCTGCGTTGCACGACGCTTGTTGGAATCGCCAGCGCGGTGCGCTGACGTCACCGCGCCCCGTAGGCGTGAGCGCGCCCCTCCGGAGACCCGCGCCCGCGTCTGTGACCCGCGCTCACGTCAGCGCACCGCGCTGGGGAATCCACCAGGTGTCGGACGGGGCGGTCAGGCGGAGCGACGGAGCTCGCCGTGGTGGCGGAGTTCGCGGAGGATGCCGAACGAGCCGGCGTAGTGCTCTTCGGTGAGCGTGTTGAGCGCGGCGAGGGTCCCGCGGTCGAGTCCGGAACGGACGGCGATCGACTGCAGTTCGCGGCGTGAGATCGGGAAGTCCACGGTCCTGAGGAGTGACTTCAAATCGGCGCAGGCCGCTGTTTCAGGCGGCTCCACCGTGTCGGGGTAAGGTCTGGCATCCATGTCCACATTGTCGGTAGCGTCCCCCGAAAAGGCGACAGTCGGACTCCGTTCTGGCGCAAGAGGGCGCTAGCCTGACGTGAAATGATGCGAGGGAGCGGCACCGTGCCCGACGACCGCGACACCGGGACGCCGGCCCCGACGGACCTGGCGTCTGCCGCCGTCGAGCTACTGCGCGTCCCGCTCAGCGGCTTCGTGGCGGAGCGCAGACGCCTGGCCGTCGCAGCGCGCGACGACGGGGACGACGACCTGGCGACGGCGATCCTCGCGCTCCGCAAACCGACGGTCGCCGCCTGGGCGCTCAACGTGTTGACGGCGCACCGCCCGGACCTGCTCAGCGAACTGGAACAACTCGGCTCCGCGCTCGGCGACGCCCAACGCTCCGGCGACGCCACAGCGCTCCGCACGCTCGGCACCGAACGTCGCTCGCTGATCGCGACGCTCGTCACCGCCACCGTCGAAGCCGCCGCAGCGGAGGGAGCGTCCCTCTCCGGAGCGGTGATCGAGACCGTCCGCCAGAGTCTGCAAGCGGCGAGTGCCGACGCCGACCTCGCCGCGCAGGTGTCGTCCGGTCGACTGACCGACGCCCCGACGTCGAGCGGAGCGGGGTGGGGCGGTGTGGTCGGCGGGCCGGCACCCCCGGCAGGCGCTCCACCGCCGACGGCTCCGTCGGGACGCCGGGCGACGGAGACGGCGACCATTCCGGCGAAGAGGACGACCGACGCCGACGCCTTCGGGCCCGGCTGGAGGCGGCCGAGCGCGACGAGGAGGCAGCGTCCAGCGCGAGTGAGGAGGCGACCGCCTTCCTGGACGAGTCGGCGGTCCGGCGGTCGGGACTCCTGCGTGACCGCGAGGACCTCGCGAGGCGGCTCGAGGAGCTCGACGCGGACATCGCCGACGCCGAGCGCGAGTGGGCCCGACGCCAACGAGAGGCTGACCGGGCGCAGCGTGCGAGCGACGCAGCACACGAGGACGTCGAGCGTCTGCGGAGCGCGCTCGAGGACTGAGTCACCGAGCTGATCGAGTCACCGCGGTGCCGAAGCCCCGCCGCGACCGATCGCCGCTCGAATGTTCCGGCGCACGCACCATGCGGCACGCGCCTAGACTCACCGTGTGGGTGAAGTGCGACAACCGGAAGCATCGCGGCAGCGACGGACACAGCAGCTGGAAGCGGAGCGTTTCGAAGGCATGCCGATCCTCGCTGACGTCCCGCAGCACGATCGGCTGAGCCTCGTCGCCCCCGATCTCGCGTGCACGATCTGCACCGCGACCCTCGAGCTCGGCGACCGCGTGTTGCGCTGCCCCGCCGGTCACAGCTTCGACATCGCCCGGCAGGGGTACGCCTCGCTCGTCGTCGGCGGTCGGACGCCGAAGACCGGCGACACGCAGGAAATGGTCGCGGCCCGCGCAGCGTTCCTCGAGGCCGAGCACTACGAGCCGATCGCGGACCACGTCGCCACGACCCTGCCGCTCGCGCGCTTCCTCCCGGACGGCTCGGTCGACGACGACAGCGCCCCACTCGTCGTGGACATCGCCGGCGGGACCGGCTACTACCTCGGCCGGATCCTCGACGCCCGACCGGCCTGGCGCGGGTTCGGGTTCGACCTGTCGCCGCTCGCAGCACGTCGCGCCGCGCGCGCACACGGCCGGGCTGCAGCGGCGACCGCTGACGCCTGGGCGCCGTTCCCGCTGCAGGCGGCGTCGGTCGATCATCTGTTGAGCATCTTCGGCCCGCGGAACGGTCCCGAGATGCGTCGGGTGTTGCGCCCGGACGGCCTGCTCACCGTCGTGACACCCCAACCCGGTCACCTGGCCGAGCTGCGCGACCGACTCGGCATGATCGGGATCGCCGAGCGCAAGGACGCCCGCCTCGACGCGCAGCTCGACGGCTTCACGCTCCGCTCCCGCGACACGCTCGACTACGCCGTCGAACTCATGCCGGAGGAGGTGCGCGACGAGGTCCGCATGGGGCCGAGCGCCCACCACCTCGACGACGACGTGTTCGAGCAGGCGATCGCCGACCTACCCGGCTACACGACGGTCACGGTCGCCGTCACGCTCAGCGTCTTCGCGCCCGCCTGACGCCGGCCAGCGCGACGCCGGCACCGCGAGGCCGGCGTCGGGGCGTCGGTGGTGCGTCGATACGATGGAGGGCACTCATCGAAAGGCGCTCATGACGATCACCGCTGCCGCAGACGGCTCCGCCCTCGGCAACCCCGGACCCGCCGGCTGGGCCTGGTATGTCGACGACGATTGCTGGGCAGCCGGGGGATGGCCGCACGGCACGAACAACATGGGCGAGCTTCGCGCCGTCCTCGAACTGTTCCGCGCCACCGAGCACCTCGACGAGGACCTCCACATCCTCTGCGACAGCAAGTACGTCATCGACTCCATCACGAAGTGGATGCCGGGCTGGAAGAAGAAGGGCTGGAAGAAGGGCGACGGCAAGCCCGTCATGAACCTCGAACTCATGCAGGAGATCGACGCCGCCATCGCCGGGCGGCGCTACCGGTTCGAGTGGGTGAAGGGGCACGTCGGTCACCGACTCAACGAGGCCGCCGACATCCGTGCCCGCACGGCCGCCGAGGCGTTCCAGCGCAAGACGTCAGTGCCGGAGGGACCAGGCTGGACCGGCGCCGGAGCTGCGGCGACCCCGGAGGCCGACGCCGTCGCAGACGCCGCCGCAGAGACGACCGAGCCGGAGCTGTTCGCCGAGCTCGAGGTCCAGGAGGAACGCACCGCCCCCGTGTTCGACGCGGAGGACGACGGCGCGCTGTTCTCACTCGACGTCGAGCCGACGTGGCACCAGCTCACCCTCGACCTCACGACCGACGAGCACGAACGCCTGGTCCGTCGTGCCCGCGAGGCCGGGACGAGTGTCCAGGAGTTCCTCCGCGGCCTCATCTGACGTCGCTTCCGAGTTCACAACTCAGGACGAGCGCGGCGTGTCCCGCGCGGCACGCCGCGGCGGAGGGCACCGCGCCGAGCGCATCCTGAATTGCGAACCGGACGGCGCGCGCGCAGGGGCAGGCGACCGGGTCAGCGGGCGGCGGACTCCGGAGCGTCGTCGTCGACCGGCACGGCCGCACCGTAGGTGGCGTCCACGAGGATCGGCAGGTGGTCCGAGATACCGCGGCGGAGCGTCTGCACCCGGTCGATCTTCAGGCCCACGGACGTCGCGAAATCGAAGTGTCCACGGAACATCTTGTAGCGCGTGTAGGTGCTGCGGTCGCTGAGGCTCAGATCGTAGCCGCTCTCCTGCATCTTGGTGCCGAGGCCCTTCTGGAAGAGCGGGTAGTTGTAGTCACCGACCATGAGCGTCGGGACGTCGCCCATCGCGTGCAGCTGCTCGTGCGCGGCCTTGATCTGGTGCCGACGCAGTGAGTTGAGCGCGGTGAGCGGGGCCGCGTGGAACGAGGCGACGATGAGTTCGCGCCCAGCCTCGACGTCGGTGAGGCGGGTGCCGATGAGCCGCTCGTGCGCCGGCGCGAGCACCATGTCGTGCAGCGACTTCTTCAGCGCGAACGTCTGCGTCGACTCGGCGGTGAACCGGTCGCGGCGGTAGTAGATCGCCAGGCCGAGCCGGTTGCGGTGGGTGCTGTCGGCGAGGTGCAGGCCGCCGAGTTCGGCTGGCAGCTGCAGGGTGTCGGCCTCCTGCAACGCGAGGACGTCCGGGCCGAACTCTTCGGTGAGTGCGACGAGCTCGCCGCTGGCCTTGTTCTTGCGGAGGTTGTAACTGATGACCTTCATCCCAGCCTCACATTCTGTTGGCAGAGCCCAAGCCTACGGTCCTTCCCGTCGCCCGGTGCTCTGGAGGGGTCCGGACGACGGTGCGTCGCCGGTTGCCGACGGTCAGCTCGACGAGTCGATGACCGTGAGCCGTTGGGTGGCGCGGGTGAGCGCGACGTACCGGAGTGACAGGGCCGCGTGGCCCGTCCCGCCCAGCGCGTCGGGCTGCACGAGGACGACGCTGTCGAACTCGAGGCCCTTGCTCTCGCGCGCGGTGCCGGTCCACACCCGGGCTCGATCGGCTCCGGCCTCGGCGAGGAGGGCGTCGATCTCCGCCAGGAGCGAGCGGGGAGCGATGACGCCCGCGATGCCGGCGTGTGCGGTGATCGCGTCGACGGAGGCGCGGACCGCCGTCGGGGCCAGCGCGGCGGGTTCGACCGTGAGCTGCACGGGCTCCTCCTCGCCGCGTCGGATCGACACGGGCGCCGGGGAGTCGGGGTCGAGTTCGAGCCGGACGGGATCGGCGAGCGCCATGATCTGCTCGGGCGTCCGGTAGTTGACGGTGAGCAGCTCCTCGGTCCAGCGCGGGAGTTGCGGGCCGAGCAGCTGCTGCCAGCTGGAGCGGGTGGCGGAGGTGCTCTGCTGGTTGATGTCGCCGACGAGCGTCATGGAGCGGTTGGGACCGCGTCGCAGGACGGCGCGCAGCAGCATGGGGGTGAGTTCCTGCGCCTCGTCGATGATGACGTGCCCGTAGACCCAGGTGCGGTCGCTCGCGGCGCGTTCGGCGGGGCTGCGGTCGTCCTCCACGGTCTGGCGGTCGGCGAGGTCCTGGGCGGAACGGAGGTAGTCGTCGTCCTGGGCCTCGTCGTCAATGCTGATGTCACCGATCATCTCGAGCACACTGCGCGCGTACTCGACGTCGTGGCGGCGCTCGTAGGCGGCGCGGCGTTGCCGTTCCAGCTCGGGGCGCTGATCCTCGCCGATGAGCTCGGCGGCCTCGTCGACGAGGGCGATGTCGCCGGGCGTGAGCCGCGCGGCCCAGTCGACCTCACCCGCGCCGTCCGTTCCGGCGGCGGGTTGACGGAGCAGCAGGCGACGCTCCTCCTCGGTGTGGTCGGGAGCGACGCGAGCCAGCAGCTCGGGATCGGTGAAGAGGCGGTCGATGATCTCGGCCGGCTCGAGGATCGGCCACATCGTGTCGAGCAGTTCTTCGACCTCGGGCTCCTCGCTCAGCTCCTGGCGCCGCTCGTCGGCGTCCTCACCTGTGCGGGGTTCGAAGCCGTCGCGCTTCGCTTCGAGCCCGATGAGGTGCGTCAGCACGGCGCGGTCGAACCGCAGCTTGGCCTCGTTGTGCGGGGTGCCCGATCGCTCGATCCCGGCCTTGATCCGGCGGAGGACGCCCGGCGTGACGCGGAGCGGGCCGTCGCCGGCGATGCGGATGGTGACCGGCTGGTCGAGCGGCACCTGACGCTCGCGGACGGCCCGGGCGACGACGTCGGCCATGCGCAGCCGGCCCTTGAGCTCGGCGGCCTCGAGCGAGTCCTCGGCGTGCGCGTCGAGGCCTGGCACGAGGGTCGCCGGTGTCACGAGGACGACGGCGGTCTCGCCGAGTGACGGCAGCACACGGCTGATGTAGTCGAGGAACGTCGAGTTCGGCCCGACGATGAGCACGACGCTGCGCATGAGTCGCTCGCGGTGCTCGTAGAGCAGATAGGCGGCACGGTGGAGGGCGACGGCGGTCTTGCCGGTGCCCGGACCGCCCTGGACGAGGAGCGTGCCGGGGAGGGGCGCCCGGATGATCGCATCCTGTTCGGCCTGGATGGTGTCGACGATGTCGGCCATGTGCTTGGTACGAGCGCGACCGAGGGCCGCCAGCAGCGCACCGGACTCGCCGATGCCGCTCGGCTCGTCGTCGCTGAGCATGGTCGTGTCGAGCACCTCGTCGTGCACCTCGGTGACGCGGCGACCGGCCGTGCCGATGCGGCGGCGCAGGCGGAGGCCTTCGGGGCGGAGTGGCGTCGCCGTGTAGAACGGGCGCGAGGCCGGTGCGCGCCAGTCCAACAGGAGCTGGTCGCCGCTCTCCGGGTCGCGGAGCCCGATGCGGCCGATGTGGTGCCGTTCGTCGGTCTCGCGTTCGAGGAGGCCGAAGAGGAGTCCGTAGCTGGACGAACGCAGCTCGACCATCCGCTGGCGGTGGTGGGCGACCAGGGCGTCGCGTTCCGAGAAGCTCGAGTCGTCGTCGCCGTCGAAGGCGCGGAGGGCGAGTTCGGAGCGCCGTTCCTCGAGGTCCGACTGCGACCGGATGACGTCGTGCAGCCGATCGAGATGGTCCTGTTCCTCGGCGATCGCGTCGTTCTGCACGGTGCTCCTTCTGGGTGTGGCGCGGTCCGTGTTCCGGGTTCCCTGCGAGGACCGCACGAATACGGTAGTCGCTTTCCGGGCCCCTCACCGCCCTTGAGCGTGAGCTCCCAGAGAGCTGGAGGCTGCCGTCGGGGCGCGGATTCGGGCACCGAGTGCGTGCTCGTCGATAGGCTGACGGGCATGAGCACACCGGACGGATCGAAGCCGCAGCCCCTTGCGCCGCAGCAGGCACACTCGCAGCAGTCGGTTCCGCCGCAGCCGTACCCGCAACAGCAGCTCCAGCCGCAGCAGTACGGGGTGCAGCCGTACGCCCAGCAGGCGCCCTACCCGCCGCAGTACGGCATGCAGCCGTACGCGCCCGTGTACCCCGCGCCCTACCCGTACCCGGCGTCGCCGCCGAAGGGCCTCAGCATCTCCAGCATGGTCATCGGCCTGGTGTCGCTGTTCTTCGGGTTCACCTTCGTGCTCCCGGTCGTCGGATTCGTCCTCGGCCTCATGGGGCTCCGCCGTGAGCCCGCCGGTCGGGCGATGGCCATCACGGGCGTCGTGCTCAACGGGCTGTTCCTGCTCGTCTGGGCGGCACTCGTGCTGCTCTGGGTGTTCGTCATCGGCGGCCTGCTCGCCGGCGTCGGCGGTGCGGCCTCCACGGGCATCGCCGCCTGACCGCCGGTCAGTCGCTGGGCCGCCGGTCAGCCGGCCGGGACGACCGTGCTGATCATCGACAGCACCACGGCGCCGTCGACCTCTTCGCGTTCCAGCCACACCGCGATGCTCGAGAATTCGCCCAACGACGCCACGTGGGTGCCGCCGCAGGCGATGACCGCAGGGCCGCCCGGCAGCTCGCAGTGCCAGCTGCGCCGATCGGTGAGCAGCTCGCCCTCGCGATCGATCCGGACGGCGGCGCCGCTGTCCAGCCAGCCGTCGAGGGTGTTCCGGATGCGTGACCCGAGTGCGTCGAGGTCGTCGAGGGCGGCCGGGTCGAACCCCTTCCGACGGAGCGACTTCCCGATGCGGTAACGGTCGGTCGACGCGTTGGGGGCGATCCGCGACGACTCGCAGGCGAGCGCGTCGAAATCCGGGGCTCCGAGGGCATCGGGGACGACCTCCTTGCGCCAGGCGTCGGCGAGCGCGGCGTTCAAGGCGAGTGATGCGAGGTGGCACCCGGAGTGCCCGGCGGAGAGCGCGTGTCGGGTGGACGCGTCCACCTCGATGCGGGCCGTCGCGCCCTCGACGGCGCTCCGTGCCGTTTCGATGGAGACCAGGTGGGCGACGAGGAAGGCCCACCCCTCGGTGCCCTTCTTCACGGGGATGTCGGCGCCGAGGTACAGCCGGGTGCCGTCGCTCGCGGTGACGACGCAGTCGGTCACGGCGACCTCCACGGCGCTGGGGCCCTCACCGAAGGTGATGGTCGCCGAGTCGGCGGGCTGGTCGGGCCACGCGGCGTCGACGGGGTGGCAGGCCGTCTCGTCGAGCACGACGGCGAGGTGGTCGCCGACGGCTTCGACGTGCAGCACCGTGCCCGTCGAGACGAGGGCTCCGGTGGGATAGGTGACGCGCGTGTCCGTGACGGGGAGGCTCATGTCCCCACGCTATCGCGACCGGCCCGGACGCCCGTCGGCGGCTGTCAACCCCGGGAGACCGTGGAGGATCACGTCGTAGAGTCCGGGGACACGGAGCGCGACGCGTTCCGCGGAGAGGAGTGCATCATGACGGATCAGCAGGACCAGCGTTCAGGCGACGACCTCGCGACCGGTGCGGCCGGAGCGGACCAGGAAGCCTGGGAGGGTGCCGACATCGACACCGCAGAGCTCGTGAGCTCCGACCAGACGACCGCCGGACCGGGCTCGGACGGGTCGAGTCAGACCGTCGACGGCACCGGCTCGGAGGACGCGGCTCCCGACGAGGAGCAGGCGACCGAGGAGGCCGTCGAGACCCCGGAGCCCTCGACCGAACTCGACGCACCGCTGGCCGAGGGCGAGGGTGGCGACGCCGACGGTTCGGCCGACCACCAGCCCGACTCCGGGCCGGCCTCGGAGGCCACCGACGACGCCCGCGAGGTCTACGACACCGCACCCGACTGAGTCGGACACCACACGACCGACGGGCCGTCATCCGATCCCTTCGGACGACGGCCCGTCGCGCGTTGCGGGCGTCGTCGGCCTCGGGCTGGGAGGGCGGCTCAGATCGGTAGGAGCGACCAGACCACCGCGAGGGCGATCAGGGCCGCGACGCCGGCGATCGCCAGCGCATTGAGCAGGCGGTGCTCGACCATGATGGCGACGTACTCGCGGAGGAACGCGCTCGGCACGTAGTACGCGGCAGTCGGGGAGCCGATCACCTGGGCCTCGCTCCCGATCGAACGTGCAAGGAGGGCCGCGCGGAGGACGTGGTAGTTGTTCGTCACCACGATCGTCTCGCCGTCCCGTCCGACCGACTGCTGCAGGTCGCGGGAGAGCAACAGGTTCTCGCGCGTGTTCGTGGACGCGGTCTCCGGCAGCACGTCGGACGGGTCCGCGCCGTTCGCGACGAGGTACTCGGCCATGGCGGTGCCCTCCGGGCGGGGTTCGTCGTCGCCCTGTCCGCCGGACGGGATCAGGAGCGGCCGCGTCGCCCCCGGTGACGTGGCCCGGTAGATGCGGAGCGCCAGGTCGAGGCGACTGCGCAGCAACGGCGGGACCTCACCGTGGATGAGGCCGGACCCGAGGACGACGAGGGCGTCGGGCGTCCGCGTGTGCCGATAGCGGCTGTAGACGAGTGAGTACACGCCGAAGGCCGCGAACGTCGCCGCCGCGTAGAAGCACGCGAACCCGAGCAGGAGACCCAGGGCGACGAGGACGATCGTCAGCCACGAGGGCAGGGACTGCGGGTGCGCTCCGAGGACCAGCAGCACGGCCAGCACGGGCAGGACGAGGATCGCGACCCCGGCGAACAGCGAGAGCAGGTTGCCCAGGCTGCGTCCTTCGAGCCGGAGCATCGTGATGCCGTTGCCGATGAGGAGGACCCCGAGCACACCCACCAGCAGGACTGTGCCGAACGCGGCGAGGAGCACGGTGAACGGCGTCGTGCGGGACGCCTCCGAGAGGAGCGCCACCAGCCCACAGGCGATCGCGGAGACCAGGAAGACCCCGTTGCGCAGGCGGCGGGCGTCGCTGCGTCGACTCACGACGTAGAGGACCGCGAAGACGGCGGCCGGGAACAACATGATCATGCGCTCATCCTGCCCGACCGATCGTCGTGCGCGGGCCTGGCGGACGGGGCGTGCGAGCGGACCGGTCGGGGTGCTATGACCGCGGCGGCTTCGGCGTCATCGCCTTGAGCGTCGCCTCCTCGGCGTCGATCGCGGCCAGAACAGCCGCGACCGCCGGTTCCTGGTAGCGACCCTCGGCGCGCGCCGAGAGGAGTGCCTCGCGTTCCGCCGCGATCATCTGGCGGCGGAGTCGGGCGAACGCGACCGTCCGGAGCTCCGAGCCGTCACCGGTGTACTGCTCGAGGGCGTTGGCCACGAAGCTCGCATTGGTCCGCAGACGGTTGAGCACCTGTTCCTCGTCCGCCTCGGTCGTCAGCTCGTCGAGGCGGTCCAGGCCGGCCGTCTGGACCTCCGCCATGAGCATCAGTTGCTCGACGCGCTCCTGGCTGTGGTTCGGCGGCGGGAGGTGCAGCGCGCGGATGATCCGGGGGAGCGCGAGCCCCGAGAGGAGTGTGCCGACCACGACGACGAACGCCAGGAACTGCAGGAACTCGCGCGACGGGGTGTCCTCGGGCAGCAGGAACACCGCCGCCAGGGTCACCACGCCACGGACGCCGGCTGCGGAGACGGCGATCCCGTTGCCCCAGGACCAGCTCCGCTCACGGAGCCGTCTGGGTCCGAGCCGGTAGATCGCCGTGACCGTCATCTCCCACACGAATCGCGAGACGATGAGCGCCGCGAGGACCCCGATGCTGATGAACACGGTCGGCCAGAGCCCCGGACCGGTCTGGATCGCCCCCTCGAGGATGCCGGCCAGGTTGAGCCCGATGAACAGGAAGACGGCGTTCTCGAGCAGGAACTGGATGGTGCGCCAGTTGAGGGACTCGGCGATGCGCGCCTCGGCCGACTGCACGATGGGCGCCCGGTAGCCGAGCAGCAGTCCGGCGGTGACGACCGCGAGCACACCCGAACCGTGGATCGCCTGCGCCAGGAGGAACGCGAGGAACGGGGTGATGAGGGAGAGACAGGTGTCGAGGACCGGGGCGCGCAGGCGTCGGCGGACCTCGGACAGCACCCAACCGACCGCGAGACCGACACCGACGCCGGCGACGACCTCGATGACGAACTCGCCGGCGATCATGACCGGGTTGACGACGCTCGTGATGGCGAGGATCGAGGCGTTGAGTGCCACGAGAGCGGTGGCGTCGTTGAGCAGACTCTCACCCTCGAGGATCGTCAGCACACGGCGGGGGAGCCCGAGTCGTCCGGCGATCGCGCTCACGGCGACGGCGTCGGTCGGCGCGATGACCGCTGCGAACGCGAAGGCCGCTGCGAGGGTGATCGACGGGATGAGGAGCCAGCTGGCGAACCCGACCGACACGACGGTGAACGCGACCGCACCCACCGAGAGCAGGATGATGCCGTCGTTACGGGCACGGATGTCGATGAGGGAGATCCGGATCGCCGACGCGAACAACAGCGGCGGCAGCAGGCCGTAGAGGATCAGGTCGGGTTCGATCTCGACGGTCGGGACGGCGGGGATGAACGACGCGACGCCGCCGACGAGCACCAGGGCCACCGGGGCGGAGACGCCCGCTCGGCCGGACAGGCCCGACACGATGACGGTGACGACGACGAACACGACGATCCACGAGATGAGCGCGACGGGATCCATGTGGGGATTCTCCCACCTGGGAGGCCGTGGTCGTCCGTACGATCGTCCGAACTCCGGACCCGCCGTGAGCGGCGCCGGTTCCGAACGCACGACGCCCCCGCACGGTCAAGCCGTGCGGGGGCGTCGGTTGGAACGGTGAGGCGGCTCAGCCGCGGCGGTTGGCCGCGCTGCTGGAGCCGCGCTGCTCCGCGCCGGTCTCGCGGGTGCGGAGACCGAAGCGGTAGGTGAGCTTCTCGGTGGAGTGACCGCGGCCGTGGACGGCGGTGCCCGCGGAACGGTTGGAGGACGCTGGGGTCCGAGTCTGGGTGATGGACATGGTGGTTCTCGATTCTGGTGTTGCGGATGATGGATGGGCCGGTTCCAGAAGGGGAATGCGATGACGATCGGTGCGGGTCGCATGGATGGAGCGACGAGACCGTCCGGAATGCAGCTGCGCCGAGATTCGGCTGCGCTGGTCGGCTGGGGCCGTCCGGTGGATCGTTCTTCGCCGTTCTGGAGGGCGGCTGGTGGTGACGTGTCGGGAGCATCGGCGTATCCGTGGAGGTGTGGACTCTGCACACGGAAGCCGGTTGTGACATCGGCACTCGAGGGACGAACGTACGCGACTAAGCTGAGAAAGACCTGGGAGGAGCGGGCTTCACTGCTTGCGCGGGTCGATGCCCGAGGTCAGACCCGGGCATCGACCGGCGGTGTCGCAGAGCTTCGGGCCACCGCACCTAGGGGAGGGGTGGCCGTATCTCCCGCGCACCCGAAGGGATATCGGGCTCGGGAGGCCGGAGGGTGATCGCGGGGGACGATCGGTTACCGGTGGAGGCGCTGGAAGAACTCCAACGCAATATATATTAACAGCTCAGCGTTGCGTGTTGCTGTGGGATTCCTGGGAGTGCTCAGTCGGTGGCGAGGAGGCGCAGGATCCGCGCCGTCTCGGTCGCGACCGCGCTGCGACCGGCCCGGACATAAGTGCGGGGGTCGACGAGCTTCGGTTGCTCGTCGAGGACGTCGCGCACCGCTCGGGTGAACAATCCGTTGAGGTGCGTCGAGAGGTTGATCTTCGTCATCCCGGAACGCACCGCCGCGCGGAGTTCGTCGTCGGGGAGTCCGGAGGAGCCGTGCAGCACGAGCGGAAGGGGCACCTCGCGGTGGAGCTGCGCGATCAGCGCGTGGTCGACGGCGGCCTCGCGGCTCGTCATCGCGTGCGAGGTGCCGACGGCGACGGCCAGGGCGTCGACGCCGGTCGCTGCGACGAACGCGACGGCCTCTGCAGGCACCGTGCGCGCGCCCGGAGCGTGGACGCCGTCCTTCCCGCCGACCTCGCCGAGCTCCGCTTCGACGGCCACGCCGCGAGCGTGGCAGAAGTCCACGATCTCCTTCGTCGCGCGGACGTTCTCGTCGTACGGCAGGGTCGAGGCGTCGAACATCACGCTGTCGACGCCGAGATCGACGCCCTCGTGCACGAGCTCGGCCGACTCCACGTGGTCGAGGTGGACGAGGACCGGGACCGTCGCTGCACGGGCTATGGCCAGCGAGGCGAGCGTGATGGGCGCGAGCGACCCGTGGTACCGCACGCAGTTCTCGCTGATCTGCAGGATGACCGGCAGCCCGGCCTCCTCGGCGCCGGCGACGATCGCCTCCGCGTGCTCGAGGAGGACGACGTTGCACGCCGCGATGCCGGCGTTCGAGTCCGAGGCGTTGGCGAGGAGCGCGGTGAAGTCGAGGGCGGTGGTCATTCGGTTGCTCCAATGGGGTCTGATGCGGCGGGTGCGTCGGTGAATCGGTGGAAGGCGGCGAGGTCGATCGCGCCGGCGATCGGTTCGAGCACGGCCGCCGCACCTGCAGCCGCCGCTGTGCGGAGTGCCTCGGGAAGTGTGGCTCCCGCGCGGAGTGCTGCGACCAGGCCGGCCGTTGCGGCATCGCCGGCGCCGGTCGGGTTGCCTCTGACGCCGGGGACCGCCGGGACCTCGTGGGCGCCATCGGCGTCGCCGGCGGTGAGGCCGTCGGCACCGCGGGAGATGACGACCGCGCGGGCGCCGAGTGCGAGGAGTGACGCGCGAGCCGATGCGAGGTCGGCCGCGCCCGTCGCCTCGAGGGCCTCGTCGAGGTTGGGTTTGAGGATCGTCGCACCGGCGCGTGCCGCGGCGAGGAGCGCCGTGCCGCTGACGTCGACGATCACGGGGACGCCGGCGTCGTGCCCGGTTCGGACGAGGGCTTCGACGACGCTGTCGGGCGTGGCCGGCGGGAGCGAGCCCGAGATGACGAGTGCGCTCGCTTCGTGCAGTGAGCGCCTGAGCTCGGTCGTCAGGGCGGCCCACTCGTCGGGCGTCACCACCGGCCCGGCCTCGGCGTAGAGGGTCGGATGCTGGATGCCGTCGACGACCGCGACCGTCGAGCGTGTCTCGGCGCGGAGCTCCACGACCTGTGCGGGGAGGTCGTCGGCCGCGAGGGCGTCCCTGAGCCAGGTGCCGGAGGCACCGCCGAGCGGCAGCACCTGCAGGGTCGGGACGTCGAGTGACTCCAGGACGCGAGCGACGTTCACGCCCTTCCCACCGGCACGCCGCACGACGGACTGGACGCGTTGTGTGACCCCGAGCTGCTGCTCGGCGACCGTGTAGGTGATGTCGGCGGCCGGGTTCGGCGTCACGACCACGACGCGACGCGGTGCGGGGGTGGTCGTCATCGCGCCGTCACCAGTCGGCGGGCGAGGATCCCCGCACCGACCGTTGCCGCCTCGTCGCCGTGACGAGCGGGCAGGAGCTGCGGGACGCGGACGACGTCGAGCCGCTCGCGGAGTCCGTGCTCGAGTGGCTCGAAGAGGGCGGCTCCGGCGAGGGCGAGCCCGCCGCCGATCACGATGGCGGTGGGTGCTGCGACGACGGTGATGCCGGCGAGGGCCTCGGCGAGTGCATCGACGGCGTCGTTCCAGATGGCGCTGGCGGCGGCGTCACCGCTGGCGACCGCGTCGGCGACGGTCTTCGCGTCGCGGGCGCCCGCTCGACGTGCGATGCCGCCCGCTGAGGCGAGTTCCTCGACCCGGAGTCCGCGGTGCGGGCCGTCCTGGATCACGCGCTGGCCGATCTCGCCGGCCCAGCCGCCGCCGGCGAAGGGGACCCCGTCGATCACGAGCGCCGAGGCCAGGCCGGTCCCGACCGGTACGAACGCGATCGTGCCCGTGACGTCGGCTGCAGCGCCCGAGAGCGCCTCCGCCAGCGCCCCGGCGCGGACGTCCTGCCCGAAGGCGAGCGGCACCTCGAGTGCGGGACGGAGGAGCTCGGGGAAGGCCAGGTCGCGCCAACCGAGGTTGACTGCGTGGATGCAGACGCCGTGCTCCTCGTCGACGACGCCGGGCACGACCACCCCGACGGCCGCTGGGGCCGTGACGCGGCTCGCGGCGGTGACGAGTCCGAGGACGATGTCGCGAGTCAGGACGCCTGAGGTGTCGCCCGAGGGCGTCGCTTCGCGCCAGCGCCCGAGGACCGTGCCGTCGGCATCCGTCAGTGCGGCTTTGATCCCGGTCCCGCCGACGTCGATGCCGAGGACCGCCCGCTCGGTCACGGCGTCAGGATGACGGAGCGCGTGAGCGAACGGGGGTGGTCGGCGTCGAGGCCGCGGGCCTCGGCCAACGCGACCGCGAAGCGCTGCGCGACGACGAGCCCGGCGATGGGGTCGAGGTCGTGCTGCACGAAGGTCGCTCCGGTGGCCGCGACGTCCTCCGGCAGGCCGGCGGGCGTCGGTCCGAGGGACCACACGAGTCGGCCGGGCTGCGCGATCGCGATGGGGCCGTGGCGGTAGTCCATGGCGGGGTAGGACTCCGCCCAGAACTGTGCCGCCTCCCGGGTCTTGAGCGCGGCCTCGAAGGTGAGGCCCACAGCGTGCCCGAGTCCGATGAAGGACACCTGGTCGGCGCCGAGGTACTCGTCGATCGGGATCTGCAGCGCCCGCTCGGCTTCCGCGGCGAGTGCCTCGACGTCGTGTCCGAGCGAGCCGCGGAGGAGCGCGAGCGTCGTCGTGGCGAAGCGGGTCTGGACCACCGAACGCTCGTCGGCGAAGGGGAGGGCGATCACGTGTGCCGCCGGAACGGTCGCGGGGGAGTCGTCGACCGCGGTGATGAGGACGGTGGTGACCGAGTCGCCCACCGCTTCCAGCAGGTGCACGATCTCCGTGGTCGTGCCGGAGCGTGAGATGGCGACGATGCGGTCGTAGTCGCGGACGCCGGGGAACTCCGAGCCGGCGAACGCGTCCGTGACGCCGAGCCCCGCCTGTTCGCGCAACACGGCGTAGCTCATCGCGATGAACCAGCTGGTGCCGCATCCGACCACCGCGACCCGCTCTCCCGGCTGCGGCAGCACGGCGACGGCCTCCGGCACGAGGGCGGCGGCGGTGCGCCAGGATTCGGGCTGCGACGCCAGTTCGGCGGCGACGAAGGTCTCGGGCATGACGTGCCTTTCACGTGAGGGGACGCGATCGCAGCGTGGCGATGCGTTGCCGCAACCATACCGGATCGAATCTGATCGATACCAGTGCAAATCGTCAGAATCAATCAGACAGGCGCTGGCTGAGCGCCCATATGATGGTCACAGTACGCCCGACCCGACCGGAAAAGCAGGACAGATGACGCAGCAACAGCGACTCAACGCCCTGCTCGAGCTCGTGAGCGAACGCGGCAACGTGACGATCGCGGAGATCGGCGAAGCGCTCGGCATCTCCGCGGCCACCGCCCGTCGCGACCTGACGGCGCTCGCCGAGCAGCGACTCGTCACGCGGACCCACGGCGGTGCCGCCGCCCTCGGCACCGGCTACGAGCTGCCGCTGCAGTACAAGATCGCCCGCCAGGCGGACGCCAAGATGGCCATCGCGAAGGCCACGGCCGCCCTGATCAACGTCGGCGACGCCGTCGGACTCAACGGCGGCACCACCACGAGCGAGGTCGCGCGGGTGATCGGGCGGAGCGAGCACCTCGTCCGTTCGGACGGCGACGCCTCGGTCACGATCGTGACGAACGCGCTCAACATCGCCTTCGAACTGTCCGTGCGCTCGCACGTGAAGATCGTCGTGACGGGAGGCGTCGCACGACGCCAGTCCTACGAACTCGTGGGCTCGCTCGTCGCGGGGGCGCTCGCCGAGATCGCCCTCGACGTCGCGATCCTGGGCGTCGACGGCTTGAGCGCGCAGTTCGGCGCCACCACCCTCCACGAGGGTGAGGCCTCGGTGAGCCAGGAGTTCGTCAAGGTCGCGAAGCGGGTCATCGTGGTCGCCGACAGCACCAAGATGACGAAGGCGACCTTCGCCCGCATCTGCCCACTCGACCGCATCGACGTGCTCGTCACCGACCAGCCGGTGGATCCGGCGTTCGCCGACGCCCTGGCCGCGGCCGGCGTCGAGCTCATCATCGCCGACTGAGTCCTCCGCTCCCGGTCACTGCATCGCCCCCTCCTGGCCACTATGCCTGTCGAAGTGCCGCACCCTCCCGCTCGCTGAGCTGCCCCTCCCCACCACTGAGCCACCCTGCTCCTGACCACTGAGCCGCCCCCTCCCGGTCACTGAGCCTGTCGAAGTGCGCTCCCCATGTTTCGGCGCGGTAAAACCTCTCCACATCAGCCACCCCGCGCTTGCGTCAGCGCCGTGATCGCCTATTGTCATTTCATGATCGTTTTGGCATCATATGAATCAACTTCACGCAAGGAAGCGGATGTGATCGAGTGAGCACTGCACCAGCCACCACCCCCGAAGGTCTCCGGGTCGCCGTCATCGGCACCGGCCAGCGGGCCTACATCGCCGAACACGTCCCCACGAGCCCCACGTCCGCCTCGGTCGTCGCGGCGGTCGACACGACCGAGATCGGTCGCGGTCGGGCACGGCAGCTGTTCGGCGACGACATCGAGGTCCTCGACTCCCACGAGGCGCTCATCGCGCGGGGCGGTGTCGACGCGGCGATCGTGACGACGCCCGACTGGACCCACAAGGAGATCGCGGTCGACCTGCTGCGCGCCGGCATCGCGGTCTATCTGGAGAAGCCGCTCGCGATCACGCTCGACGACGCAGACGCGGTCCTCCAGGCCGCCTACGAGTCGCGGACGCCGCTCTACGTCGGGCACAACTTCCGGCATGCCGCCGTCGTCCGGCTCATGCACGAGGTCATCGAGCGCGGCGAGATCGGCGCGGTCAAGTCCGTCTGGGTCCGCCACTTCGTCGGCAACGGCGGCGACTACTACTTCAAGGACTGGCACGCCGACCGCTCGCGCGTGAACTCCCTGCTCCTGCAGAAGGCGAGCCACGACATCGACGTCGTCCACTTCCTCGCCGGCGCGTACACGCAGCGCGTCGTCGCGATGGGCGACCTCGCGGTCTACGGCGACATCGACGACCGCGAGGACCGCAGCGGCCAGACCATGGCCGACTGGTTCTCCTACGACAACTGGCCGCCCGAGGCGCAGCGCGGTCTGAACCCCGTGGTCGACGTCGAGGACGTCTCGATGATGCTCATGACCCTCGAGCACGGGATCACCGCCAGCTACGAGCAGTGCCACTTCACCCCCGACTACTGGCGGAACTACACCGTCATCGGGACGCACGGCAGGCTCGAGAACATCGGCGACACCGCCGGTGGCACCGTCAAGGTCTGGAACCGTCGTCGTACCTGGAGCACCGAGGGCGACGTCGAGTACCCGATCGCGGGCGTCGAGGAGGGCCATGCCGACGCCGATCTCGACACGATGAACGAGTTCCTCGCCTTCGTCGCCGAGGGCACCCCCACCACGCTGTCGCCGGTCGCCGCGCGACAGGCCGTCGCCGCCGGAGCCCTCGCCGCTCACTCCCTCCGCAACGGTTCGATCCCGCTCGACGTCCCGCCGCTCGACCCCGCACTCGTCGAGTACTTCTCCTCCCTCACCGCCCGCACCGCACCGCACTCCCTCGACGCCGCCACCCGGTAGCGCACCTCGAAAGGACTCCAGTCATGCCTTCGCCGTTCATGAACCGCAACACCGCATCCGGCGGTCGCGCCCGCCGCCGCGCCGTCCTCAGCGGCATCGGCCTCCTCGCCGCCGCCGCGCTCACCGCCGGCTGCAGCACCGGTGGCGGGGGCGCCACCGGTGGCGAGTACGCCGCCGCCCCGAAGGACCTCAAGGCCGAGATCACCTACGGCGTCTGGGACCAGGCCCAGGTCGAGGCGATCGACGCCAACATCGAGGCCTTCAACAAGGTCTACCCCGACATCACGGTCAACGTCAACGTCACGCCCTGGGCCTCGTACTGGTCGAAGCTCCAGACGCAGGCCTCGAGCGACACCCTGCCCGACCTCTTCTGGTTGAACGGGCCGAACTTCCAGGTCTACGCGGCGAACGGCAAGATCGAGCCCATCACCGGGGCCGTGAAGGCCGGCGACATCGACCCGAAGAACTACCCGGAGGCCCTGAACGAGCTGTACTCGCTGGACGACACCCAGTACGGCGTGCCGAAGGACTTCGACACGATCGGTGTCTGGGTCAACACGGCGCTCTTCGAGCAGGCCGGCGTCGCGCTGCCCGCCGACGGCTGGACCTGGGACGACTTCGACACCGCCGCGCATGAGATCTCGACGAAGTTGAAGGACCAGGGCGTCTATGGTGCCGCCGGCGGCATGGACGGCCAGACCACCTACTACAACACGATCCTGCAGGCCGGTGGCGAGGTCATCAACGCCGACCAGACCGAGTCCGAGTACGACAGCCCCGAGGCCCAGGAAGGGCTCCAGTTCTGGACGGACCTCATCGCGGACGGCTCTTCGCCCAGCATCCAGCAGCTGACGGACACGCCGGCCGACCAGTGGTTCACCTCCGGCAAGCTCGCCATGTACTGGGGCGGAAGCTGGCTGCGCCCACTCGTCGGTGAGTCCGACGTCGCAGCCACCGCCCAGGCCTTCCCGCTGCCGACCGGCAAGGAGCAGGCGACGGTCATCCACGGCGTCTCCAACGTCGTCGCGTCGGCGAGCAAGAACAAGCAGGCTGCACAGGCCCTGCAGGTCTTCCTGGCGAGTGAGGAGGCCCAGCAGCAGCAGGGCGACCTCGGCGCCGTCATCCCCGCCTACACCGGCACGCAGCAGTCGTTCGTCGACTCCTACCCGACGATGAACCTGCAGGTCTTCCTCGACGCGCTCGACTACGCCAAGCCGCTGCCGGTGTCGGAGAACACGGCCGCCTGGAACGCCCTCGAGGTCGAGCTCCTGCCCGACGCGTTCAGCGGTGACAAGCCGGTCGCCGACGTGGCGAAGGATCTCGCCGAGCAGATGAACGCCGCGCTGGCCAAGAAGTGACCGGTCAGACCGTGCTGCGCACCCCGTCGGCGCCACGCTCCTCGCGGAGCGTTGCCCGGCGGGGTGCCGCCCGCGGCGACGGCGCCTGGCCGTGGGTCTTCGTCCTCCCGCTCCTCACCGGCATCGGCGTCTTCTTCATCTGGCCGATGATCCAGACCGCTTACTACTCGTTCACCGAGTGGGGCGTCTTCGGCGGAACGACGTTCACGGGCGTCGAGAACTACGTCCGGTTGTTCGCCGACCCGCGGCTCTACGCCTCCCTCGGCAACACGCTGATCTACACGGCGGTGGTGCTCCTCGGCATCCCGATCGCCGTCTACCTCGCGAGCCTGTTGAACCTCCCCGGCCTGCGGTTCGCGAGCTTCTACCGGGTGCTCTTCTTCCTGCCGTACGTCGCGATGCCGACCGCCGTGGCCATCGTCTGGCGCATCATCTTCAACGGTGATTTCGGCATTCTCAACTACACGCTGTCGCTCGTCGGTGTCGACGGCCCCTACTGGATCAGCACGCCGGGCACCGCGATGTTCGCCGTGGCGATCGTCGGTCTCTGGTCGTCGCTCGGCTTCTCGATGATCATCCTGGCGTCCGGACTCAAGAACATCGCGCCGGAGCTCTACGAGGCGGCCGAGCTCGACGGCGCCACCCGGTGGCGGCAGTTCCGTTCGATCACGGTGCCGCTGCTCACCCCGAGCATCTTCTTCGTCACGATCATCACGGTGATCTCGAGCTTCCAGCTCTTCGACCTGCTGTACGCGATCCTCGGCAGCACCAACCCGGTGCTCCCGAAGAGCATGTCGCTCGTCTACTTCTTCTACGACCAGGGCTTCGTCCAGAACGACAAGGGCTACGCGGCGGCGATCGCGATCGTGATCTTCCTGATCATCGGACTCGTCACGCTCCTGCAGTTCCGGCTCCAGAAACGATGGGTGAACAATGACTGAGCAACTCACCGCCACAGCACCGCTCACCACCCGTGCCGTCACCGTTCCGGGATCGGGTCGTCCGTCCGCCGCGTCCGCGCGACGCCGCGAGGTCGGTCGGCCCGGCCAGCGGCGCGGGTCGCACGTCGTCGCCCATATCGTGCTCGGCGTCGGTGGCCTCATCATGGCGTTCCCGTTCATCTGGCAGATCATCATGTCGCTGTCGACGAACGCGGAGGTGCAGAGCGTGGTCCCCACGTTCTGGCCGGCCGAACTGCAGTGGCAGAACTACGCCGCGGTGTTCGAGCGCCTTCCGTTCCTCGACCAGCTGCGCACGTCGATCGTCATCACGGTGATCAGGACGCTCGCGCAGATCGTCCTCTGCACGATGGCGGGGTACGCGTTCGCGCGGATGCGGTTCCGCGGACGCGCGGTGCTGCTCGCCGTGACGCTGTCGATCCTCATGGTGCCGTCGCAGGCGTACCTCATCTCGCAGTACCAGATCGTGCAGGGCTTCGGATGGCTGAACACCACGCTCGGCATCGTCGCACCCGGCCTGTTCAGCGCGTTCGGAACCTTCCTCATGCGGACGGCGTTCCTGAACCTGCCGACGGAGCTCGAGGAGGCGGCGCGGATCGACGGCGCCGGACCCTTCCAGATCTTCTGGAAGATCATGCTGCCGCTCGCCAAGCCCAGCATCAGCGTCCTCGCCATCACGACCGTGCTGTGGTCGTGGAACGAACTGCTCTGGCCGCTCGTGGTGTCCACGTACGCCAACTCCATGCCGCTCGCCGCCGGTCTCGCGACGCTCTCGAGCGACAAGACGACGGACTACCCGGTGATGATGGCGGCGTCGATCCTCGCGATGGCGCCCGTGCTCATCCTGTTCATCGTCCTCCAGCGCCGGGTGATCGACGGGCTGGCGTTCTCCGGGCTGAAGTAGCACTTCGCCCCGGTCCCTGAGCTTGTCGAAGGGTGGTTCCTGAGCCTGTCGAAGGGCGTGACCGGTGGGGCGTCAGGCCTCGCCGGTGCTCCACCAGGAGGCGATCGGTGTCCCGTTCACGACGTGGTCGCCGATCGCCCTCGCCTTGAAGCGGGACGGGTTGTGCGAGGCGATCGTACGGGCGTTCCGCCAGTGCCGGTCGAGCGCCCGGTGCGTCTCGACGGCACTCGCACCGCCGACGTCGAACAGGGCGGTCGCAGCGTCGAGCACGGCGGGCAGGATCACCAGCTGCGCGCGCGCCGTCGCGAGTTCGACGTCGGCGATCCGTTCCTGGACGAGATCCGGGTCGGCTCCGAGGATCGCCGCGCTCGAACGACCGAGTGCAGTCGTCGCGGCGGCCAGTGCGGCATCGGCGGCGAACGACTTCGCCGACAGCTCGCCGACGACCTCCTGCACGATCGGGTCGGCTTGGGCGGTCGCGGCCGCGCCGTGACTGTAGGTCCTGGTCCGAGTCCGGACGAACGCGCCGGCGTCGTCGACGATCGCGCGGCCGATGCCCGTCACCGCCGCGAGCAGGACCAGCTGTACGAACGCGCCGCCATGCGAGGGGCGCTCCGGCTCGCGCCGGGTCACCGTCGACGGTTCGACGGGGACCTCGGTGAAGACGGTGGTGCCGCTGCCCGTCAGCCGCTGGCCGAACCCGGTCCAGTCGTCGATCCGATCGACACCCGCGGCGTCCGTCTCCACGAGCACCGAGACGAACTCGCCGTCCTGCTCAGCGGCGACCCCGACGAGGTCGGCGAACAGCGTCCCCGTGCTGTAGAACTTGGTCCCGTTCAGTCGGAGACCGCCCGGCGTCTCGGTGAGCCGGGTGGCGAGCGAGCCCACCTTCGCGGCCGACCGCTCGTGGCTCGCGTTGCCGACGATGGCTCCGTCGGCCAGTCGGGCCAGACGCGCCTCACGGTCCGCCGACGACGGCGTGTGCAGGGTGCGGTCGATGTAGGAGAAGTGGGAGCGGAACAGCTGCGCGAGGTTCGGGTCGCGCCTGGCCAGCTCGGCGAGGAGCTCGAACAGCTCCCCGTGCGTGGCGTCCTCGCCGCCGTACCGTCGCGGCAGCGTCACGCGGGTGAAGCCCGCCGCTCGGAGCGCCTCCACCTCGGCATGCGGCAGCCGGCGCTCTCGCTCCCGTGCGACGGCGTCCCGCCCGAGCTCGTCGAAGAGCGGCGCGAAGCGCTGCGTCAGGTCGCGGTCGACCGTCGCCGTCTCGCTCATGCCCGCTCTCCATCCGTCGGAACGGGCTCGGTCTCGGGCCGCGCCCCCGGAGCCTGCCACTCGGGCAGGGTGCCGTTGAGTTCGAACTGCCCGAGCGCCGCCGAACGCTGGACGGCGGGATTGTGGGAGGCGATCGTCCGGACGTTCCGCCAGTGCCGGTCCAGCGCGGTCGACCGGCCGACAGCGGAGGCACCCCCGACCTCGAACAGGCGGCTGAGCGCGTCGAGGACGAGCGGAAGGACGACCTGCTGGACGCGGAAGACCTCCAGCAGCGCGGACCGGGCGGCGTCGGGATCGGTGGCCGGCCCGTCCAAGGTTCGAGCGGACGTGAGGACGAGCGCGCGGGCCGTGTGCACGACGCTGCTGAGCTGGCCCACGATCGACTGCACGAGCGGATCCTCGCGTGGCAAGTGCTCGCCCGCGTGGCCGACGGTCCGTCGCCTGGCGCGCACGTAGTCGACGGTGTCCTCGAGGGCGCGTTGCGCGATGCCGGCGACGACACCGAGCAGGATGAGCTGTTGGAGTGCGCCCGTCCGGTGCCACGCCGCCGCGTCGCCGCTGTGGACGACGAGGTCGCGCTGGTCCACCGGTACGCGGTCGAAGGTGGTCGTCCCGCTCCCGGTCAACGGCTGTCCGAAGCCGTCCCAGTCGTCCACCGAGCGGGTTCCCGGATCGTGCGCGGACACGGTCACCGCGACGCGGTCGGTTCCGTCGAGCGCGGACAGGTGGATCCAATCGGCGTAGATGCTGCCGGTCGTGTAGTACTTCGTGCCGGTCACCGTGAGCGACTCGCCGTCGCGGTCGAGGACGGTCTCGAGGTGGGCGGTCGCGTGCCGCTCCGACTGCGCGTTCCCGACCAGGTCGCCGGCGTTCAGCCGGGCGAACCAGTGCTCCCGATAGGTGTGGTCGGGGGAGGCGAGCAGCGCCTCGACGAACAGGATGTGCCCTCGCCAGACGTGCCCGAGGCTCGAGTCGGCCGCCGAGAGGTCGATGAGCCGCTCGAAGAGCTGCTCGAGGGTGAGTCCGCCACCCCCGGATGTGGTGGGGACCCTGGCTGCTGCGAAGCCCAGGTGCTTCAGTTCGGCGACCTCGTCGAACAGGAGGCGCCGGTCGGTCTCGCGCGCTATGGCGCCGCCGCGGATGGCGGAGAGGAAGGAGTCGAAGTCGTCGGCGCTCATCGGTGCAGCACCCGCTTCGCCAGCACGTTGCCGAGCAACTGGGCGAGCTGCACGAGCAGGACGAGCGTGACCACCACGAGTCCGACGACGATCCAGTCGAACCGTTGGTAGCCGTAGGTCATGGCGAGGTCACCGAGGCCGCCGCCGCCGAGCACCCCGGCCACGGCCGTCGCATCGACGAGGGCGACGAGGATGTACGTCAGCCCGAGGATGAGCGGGCCGAGCGCTTCGGGCACGACGATCGTGAACAGCACCCGCACGGGGCTCGCACCCATGGCTGCGCCGGCCTCGATGGCGCCCGGTGAGACGGCGACGAGGTTCGACTCGGAGACGCGCCCGATGGCGACGCTCGCGACGAGGATGAGCGGGATCGTCGCCGGAAGCGGTCCGAGGCCGGTGCCGAACACGAGCCGCGTGAGCGGGATGAGCGCGATCGCGACGATGAGGAACGGTACCGGTCGGATGACGTTGATGATGACGTTCAGGACGCCGAACACGACGCGGTTCTGCAGGAGGTTGCCGGGCCGGCTCGCGTAGAGCAGGAGGCCCAGCAGGATCCCGATGACCGTCGCGACGGCGAAGGACACGGAGACCATGAGGCCGGTCTCCCCGATGGCCTTGAGGAGACGCGGGAAGAACGCGTCGGGATCGAAGTCACGCATGGGTGTGCTCCTTCAGGGTGTCGGGGTCCTCGGCGAGCGGTTCATACCCTTCGACAGGCTCAGGGACCGAAGCAAGCTCAGGGACCGGCGTGGACTCAGAGACCGGTGCAGGCTCAGGGACCGGCGCGGTCGGGGCAGGGTCGATCGCGGTGACGGTCGCCGTGGCGCGGAGCCCCGCGATGGCGGCGTCCACGCGGTCGTCCGGTCCGAGCAGCTCGACCGTGAGACTGCCGAACAGTCGCCCCTGCAGTTCGTCGACGCCGCCGAACACGACGTTGAAGTCGATGTCGTTGTCGCGGGCGACCCGCGAGAGGAACGGGTGGTTGGTGTCGCGGTCCTCGACGTGCAGCTGGACGAGGCGCCCGTGGTGCACGGCTCGGATCTTCGCGAGCACCTCCTCGGAGGGGATGTGGTGGAGCACCGACGAGACGAAGCGTCGCGCTGTCGCGGTGCGTGGCGCCGAGAACACCTCGTACACGCTGCCCTGCTCCACCACCTCGCCGTCCTCCATGACGGCGACCCGATCGGCGAGTTCGCGGATGACGTCGATCTCGTGGGTGACGAGCAGGATCGTGACGCCGTACTCCTCGTTCACCCGCCGAAGGAGTTCGAGGACCTCGCCGGTCGTCTGCGGGTCGAGGGCGCTGGTGGCCTCGTCGGAGATGAGGATCTCCGGGCGGGTGGCGAGGGCGCGGGCGATGCCGACCCGCTGCTTCTGCCCACCGGAGAGCTGCGACGGGTAGGCGAGCGCCTTGTCGCTCAGCCCGACGAACGCGAGCAGTTCTTCGACGCGGTCGAGGATCTCGGCGTCCGGCACCTTCGCGAGTTTGAGCGGGTAGGCGATGTTCTTGTAGACGGTCCGAGACTCCAGGAGGTTGAACTGCTGGAAGATCATGCCGATCCGTTGACGCGCGGCGTACAGCGCCTGCCCGGCGAGCGCGGAGATCTCGAGGCCCTCGACGACCACCCGCCCGCTCGTCGGCCGCTCGAGGGCGTTGACGGTGCGCAGGAGCGTCGACTTCCCGGCGCCGGAGTACCCGACGATGCCGAAGATCTCGCCCCGCTCGACCGTCAGGTCGACGTTCCGCAGCGCCTCGAAGGCGCGGCCCTTCACCTCGAACGTCTTGCTGACGTCCTCGAAGACGATTGCTGTGTTCATCACCTGCTCCTCTCGCGGGAGGGCCGTCCGGGAGACCCCGGACGGCCACTGCGTGGTGGCGGCCGGTCATCGCGGGAGGCGATGACCGGCCGCCGTCGTCCTACTCGGCTTCGGCTTGGAGCTCGGCGAGCTTGTCGCGGAGGTCCTTCACCGGAACCTTCACGAGGATCGAGTTCCCGGCGAACTCGTCGTCGAGCGCCTCGGCGACGCGCGGGTCGGCGTAGGTGTCCTCGAGGATCTTCCAGGCCGGGTTGTCCTTGTCCTCGTCGCGGGTGGCGATGACGTTGACGTAGGGCAGGTTCTTCTCGGAGAGCGAGTCGTCGAGGAAGAGCGCGTCGTCCTTCGTGATGCCCTGGCTCGGGTCGAAGTAGGAGGTCCCGACGACGACGGCTGCGAGCGACGGGTCGTCGAACTGCTGCGGGATGCTCGTCGCCGGCAGCGGCACGAACTGGAGGTTCTTGTCGTTCGCGGTGACGTCCTCGACCGTCGGGAAGTTCCCCGCGTCCGCTGCGATCTCGATGAGTCCGGCCGCAGCCAGGATGTTCAGGGCACGACCGCCGTTGGACGGGTCGTCCGGGATCGCGATGCGCGCGCCGTCGGCGAGGTCCTCGACGTCGGTGAGCGTCTTCGAGAAGATCCCCCACTGCGTGATGACGGTCGAGAACACCGGCGTCAGGTCGGCGTCGTTCTCTGCGTTGAAGGCCGAGAGGTAGAGGATGTGCTGGAAGGCGTTCGCGTCGACGGTGCCGGCGACGAGTTCGGTGTTGGGCAGGACCCAGTCCTTCACGTTCACCCACTCGACGTCGAGGCCCTTCTCGGCGGCGACCTCCTTGACGGCGTCCTGGAACTGCGTGTCCTCGGACACCGCGATCTTCACGCTGAGACGCTCGGCGGGTGCGCCGGAACCGGTCGCCGCGTCGGCGGTCCCGTTCTGGCCACCGACGACGACCGAGACGACGACGGCGATCGCGGCGACGGCGACGACCGCGACACCGCCGATCAGCAGGTTCCGGCGCTTCCGTTTGCCGGAGGCGATCGACGCCCGCAATTCGCTCGGTTCTGGTCCCGTGTGCTCACTCATGATGGTCCTCGGCTCTGTCTGTGGGTGCACTGGTGCGTGCACGGAGCCAGTCTCCACAGGCACGCGGAGGGACGCCCGTTGCGTTACCGCGGACCGTCACCGTTCGAGATGAAACGTAAACGCGCAGCACGGACGGGCGATCATCCCTAGACTGCGGCGCTCCGCACCTCCGGTCCCTGGACGCGCCTCTTGCGGTCCCTGAGCTTGTCGAAGGGTGGGGTCAGGCGGGGTGGATGAAGTTGCTGCGGCGGCGGGCGAGGCGTCGCCCGGCGAGCTGGTCGAAGATCGGGCAGTCGGGTGAGGGGAGCGGCGACCCGTGCTCGGTCGTCGCTCCGGCCAGGCGGGTCTGCTCGGGAGGAGAGGACGTCACCCGCGCGTCGAACCCGTGGGTGAGCGTCGTGAAGATCGGGGACGGGGAGAGCGGCTGGCGCGCGGACGAGCTGGGCACGGGATCCTCTCAGGGGTCGATTGGAGACTGCGCGATCCGGTGGGCCCGCCTCACGACAGCGATACTCATATTCTAGAACATGAATGAGGCGTGAACGGCCAGGCTCGGCACGTCGCGAGGGTCACCCGACGTCGTATCGCGCCAGCGCGTCCGCGTCCTGGGCGATCCGAGAGGCCCGACGGGCGGCGTCGAGCGCCTCGACCGGATCGTCGACCGCTGCCGCCTCCGCGAGTGCGAGCTGCCGCTGTGCCTCGGCGAGGCGGGTCCTCGCGTCGGCACCGACCCTGCCTCGGTGCGCGGAGATCACGTCGACGGCGACGCGGATGTTGCTGTCCGCGGTGAACAACGCCCCGCGCATCGCCTCGCGTGCGTTGTCGAGACGTTGCTGCGTGCTGCGGGCGGTCGCGAGAGCTGCGTCGAGGTCGATGTCGGCTGCGCGAACCACCTCGAGACGTCGCATCGGATCGGGCAGGACGCGGTCGCCGTCCGGGGATGTGGTCGACTCCGCCTCCAGAAGTGCGCGGTTCGCCCGCTCGACGGCGGTCGCGATGACGGCGGCCGTCTCCGCGCGTTCCACCGTCGCACCCAACGCCTCCGCTTCGGCGATCACCGTGCGGAGCTCACGCCCCGCTGCGGCGAGTTCGGTCTCCGCTGCGGCGATGCCCGCGAGCGAACGCTCGACGGCGTCCAACCGGTCCTCCGCCTGCTGCAGCTCGCGCCCCAGGGCGTGCAGTGCCGCGGCGGCCGGTCGGCCGGTGTCGATCCGATCCTTCGTCGTCGTCGCATCGTCGGTCGCCTGGTCGACCGTGTCCTGCGCGGTCCGGCGAAGTACCCGGGCGTCCTCGACGGCGCTCGCCGCATAGCGCTCGGCCGCGGAGGCGATCGCGAGGCCGGTGGTGGTGAGTCGTTCGCGCGCGCGGTCGATGCGTCGCTCGAGCTGGTCGAGGAGGTCGGGGGCCGAACGCTCCGCTCCACGGCGCTCGTCGAAGCCGCGCAGTCGGGCGCTCAGGGTGCGTTCGACGTCCTCGCAGACGCTGATGATCCGCTCGTTCCAGGCGCGACGCTGCGCCTCCGTGTCGGCGATCTCGTCCTCGAGCGACTGGCGGAGCCGGAACGCCTCCCCGAGGGCCGAGCGCGCCGAGGCGACGTCGGCGGCATACCCGCGGGCAGCTTCACGTCCGAACTCCGCTTCGGCGAATCCGACCTCGTCCTCGGCCTCGCGGACGGCGTCGTCGGTGCGGACGAGGGCGATGCCCGCGCGGCGGTGGAGGTCGTCGATGGAGGCGACGGGGGTCTTCGGATGGCGCCGACGCAGCAGGGTGACGAGCAACCAGACGATGATGCCGACGCCGCCGAACACGATGAGCGAGGGGAGCCACCACAGGTCGTCCATGGGCTCCAGTCTATGAACGCGGAACGGGCGTCGGCTGGGAAGGACGTGGCGTCGGGCGTCGGTCGTCGACGGTGTTCCGACGCCTGTCGAGCCTCCTCGGGATCGCGCTCGACACGTCGGTCCGCGGGCTACCCTGAACCCATGACCCGCCAGCAGCGCCTCGTGCTCACGATCGCGATCCTCTCCTCGTTCGTGGCGTTCCTCGACGGCTCGGTCGTGAACGTCGCGCTCCCTGCGATGACCGAGGAACTCGGCGGTGGGCTCATCGTGCAGCAGTGGGTGGTCGACGCCTACCTGATCACCCTCGGGTCGCTCATCCTGCTCGCGGGCTCGCTCTCCGACGCGTTCGGGCGCATCCGCATCCTCCGCATCGGGCTCATCGGCTTCGGCGTCACCTCGATCCTGTGCGCGGTCGCACCGACCGCCGAGGTGCTCATCATCGCGCGGCTGCTGCAGGGTGGTGCCGCCGCGTTGCTCGTCCCGAGCTCGCTCGCCATCATCATCTCGACCTTCAGCGGCGTCGCGCAGGGCAAGGCGATCGGCACCTGGACGGCGTGGACGGGAGCCGCGGGCATCACCGGCCCGCTGCTCGGCGGCGTGCTCGTCGACACGCTGTCCTGGCGCCTCATCTTCGCCATCAACATCGTTCCGATCCTCGTGACCCTGTGGCTCATGATGCGCACCGATCGCGTACCCGAGCCGGAGCACCGTCCCCGCATCGACGTGGTCGGCGCGGTGCTCGGCGCCGTCGGGCTCGGCGGCCCTGTCTTCGCGCTCATCGAGCAGGAGCGCTACAGCTGGTCGAGCCCGATGCTGCTCGTGCCGCTCATCGGCGGGGTCGTGTCGTTCGTCGCATTCCTCTGGTGGGAGCGCCGCCACCCCGACCCGATGCTGCCGCTGTCGCTCTTCCGCGTGCGGAACTTCGGCTACGGCAACATCGCGACCGTCTTCATCTACGGTGCCCTCTCGCTCGGCTTCTTCGCCATCGCGGTCTTCATCCAGCAGACGGCGGGCTTCAGCGCCACGCTGGCGGGCATCGCGACGCTGCCGCCGACGCTCGTCATGCTCGCGTTGTCGTCGTGGTTCGGCAAGCTGGCCGGCAAGCACGGACCGCGGCTGTTCATGACGGTCGGACCGATCATCGCCGGCGTCGGCTTCCTCCTGATGATGGGTGCGCAGCAGGATCTGAACTACTGGGTGCAGCTGTTCCCAGGCATCCTGCTCGTCGGTCTCGGCCTCGCGATCACGGTCGCGCCGCTCACCGCGGGCATCCTCGGATCGATCGACCCGGCCCATGCGGGCATCGGATCGGCGGTCAACAACGCGGTGTCGCGCGTGGCGGGCCTCGTGTCGATCGCCCTGGTCGGCATCATCGCCGGTGGCGCGCTCGGCGTCGACGGGTTCCCGCGGGTGGTCCTGGCGACCGCCGTGTTCATGTTCGTCGGTGGCGTGGTGTCGTTCGTCGGCATCCGGAACCCGCGGACCGCGACCGCACCGGAGACGACGACCTCGTCGCAGGCCTGACGACCTCGCCGGGCGCCGGGATCTCGATCAGAGCGGGTCGGCACCCGTGACGGCGGGCGCGGTGGTGGCCGCCCCGATCACCGCGTGGAGCATCTCGCGGAGCTGGGTGAGGTGCTCGGCGTCCATGCGGAGCTCGTTCATGACCCGGTGTGGGATGGCCTCCGCCTGGGTGCGGAGCTCACGGCCGGCGCTGGTGAGCGAGACGTCGAGGACGCGCTCGTCGAGTCGGCTGCGGTCGCGTCGGACGAGCCCTGCGGTCTCGAGGCGCTTGAGGAGCGGGGACAACGTCGCCGGCTCGAGCTGCAGTGCCCCGCCGAGGTCCTTGACCGAGCGCGGGCTGTGCTGCCAGAGCGCGAGCATCACGAGGTACTGCGGATGGGTGAGACCGAGTGGTTCGAGGATCGGTCGGTAGAGCGAGATGACGCTGCGCGACGCGACGGCGAGCGCGAAGCAGACCTGGTTCTCGAGCTGGAGCAGATCGTCGGCCGTGGCGACGGTGGTGGATTTGTTGGCGGTCACGGTCCCATCGTACCCAAATGATTAGTACACTCATCAATATGAGCGAGAAACGATCCTTCCGGGAGTCCGTGCGCGAGGCCGGTGGTCTGTACGGCTGGGTGAACGGCCGCATGTGGAAGGTGCTCGGACCGCCGCCCCTCGGTCCCTACAACGAGGAGCCGTTGCCGCCGGCCGCGCAGTCGGGGTGCCCGATCTGCGGCCACGCCATGTCCGAGCACATCGTCGACCGCACGACCGGCCCGCGCACGCAGCTGCACTGCCCGAAGGCCCCGGCCGCCTGAGGCGATCTCCATCCCGGGTGGCAGGACGTCATCCCGTGGGTGCATGCGGTGCCCCACCACAGCTGCTGAACTGGTGATATATGTCTCAGGTCAACATTTCCTCCGCGCCGCCGATCCCGTCCACCGACGACGCCTCATCGCGTCGGTGGCACCTCATCGACGCCCTCCGTGGGTTCGCGCTCGTCGGGATCCTCTTCGTCAACGTCCCCGACATCACACGGCTCGGCAGCGACATCCCGTTCGACCGACGACAGTCGACGCTCATGGACACCGTGCTCGAGTTCGCGGTGCAGACGCGGTTCGTCCCCATCTTCGCCTTCCTCTTCGGGCTGAGTGCAATGCTGGTGATCCAGTCCGCCCGCCGCCGCGGCACCGGCGCGCTCGTCCCGATGCTGCTGCGTCTCGGAACACTCCTCCTCATCGGGATCGCGCACGGGTTCCTCTACCCGGGGGAGATCCTCCGCGAGTACGCGATCTGCGGGATCCTCATGCTCCCCCTCATGCTGTGGTTGCCGCGCTGGGCGTTGCTCTGGTCCGGCGTCGTGCTCACCGTCGCCGCGTATGCGGTCACCGGTGGTGGCCTCACCACCCTGCCCGGACTGTTCCTCGCCGGTGCGGGGGCGGCGGCGTACGGCTTGCCGAAGGTGCTCGACACCGGCGGACGGCCCGTGTGGATCACCTTCCTCGTGGCGACGGCCCTCGCCGTCCCGGCCATCGTGTGGCAGACCACCGAGCCCGGCGACCCACGGTTCACGAACGCCGGTGGGATCGCGGGCGGGATCCTGGCCGTCGTGTACGTCACCGGATTCGCGTTGCTCTGGCAGACACCGGTGCGTCGAGTCCTCGCAGCCGTCTTCGAACCCCTCGGCCGCATGGCGCTCACCAACTACCTCGCCGCGAGCGCCGTGTTCGTCGTCGTCGGGCTGCTCGTCCCCTTCCGGCAGATCGACGACCTGGCCGCGGTGAGCGTCGGAGCACTCGTGCTCATCGCGGTGCAGTCGGTGCTCAGTCGCCTCTGGCTGCGGCACTACCGCTACGGGCCGGTCGAGTGGGTCTGGCGGATGGCCACCTGGCGTCGCGCCGTCCCGCTGCGGGGTGCTGCGCTGCCAGCCGCCTGAGCGCTGAGTCGCCCGGAACTGCGCGGTTTCGGCTCGGATTCGTGCAGTTCCGGGCGACTCAGCGGGGCGGAAGGGAGGCGGCGGCGACCGCGACCGTGTCCGCCGGTTCGCGTCCGAGCAGGGTTCGGAGGTCGTCGCCCGCGCCGTCGAGGAATCCGTGCCGGACGCCGGTGAAGATCGACATCAGCATGGCGGGCTGGAACGGCTTGAGTGCGGCCTCAGCCAGCTCCGTCCGCTGCTCGGCGAGGGAGACGGTGCGGTGTGGGACGGCCAGTCGGTCGGCCACCTGCGCGGCCGTGATCGGTTCGCCCACGAGGTCGTAGCCGCGACCGACGTGGTCCGACGGGGACATCGCGACGACGGCCGCGGCTTCAGCGAGGTCGGCTCGTGCGACGGCGGCGAGCGCCCCGTCGCCGAACGCCGAGCCGAGCGAGTCGCCCGACCAGGACAGGAGTGACCCGAACAGTTCGGCGTACAGGCCGTTCCGCAGGATCGTCCAGGACAGGCTGCTGCGCTGCAGCCGACGCTCGGTCCACCGGTGCGCGAGCGCGAACGCGAGGTGGTCTCCGGCCGAGGTGAGGCTCGTGTACACGACGTGCTGCACCCCGTCCCGCTCGGCCGCGGTGATCGCCGTCTCGTGTCGGGCGATCACGACGTCGTCCTCGGCTTCGCCCGCCGATACGAGGACGAGCGTGTCGACCCCGACGAAGGAGACGGTGTCGGGGTCGTCGAAGTCGATCCGTCGTGCGCCGCCCTGTCCGCTGCGGTTGCTCGCGAGCGGTGCAGCCCCACGGGTGGTGAGCGCATCGACGATCGCGCCGCCGAGTTGGCCGGTGGTTCCGGTGACGAGGATCATTTCAGGGCCTTTCGGTGTTCGGATTGATGACTCGGACGAGTCTGCGTCCCCTGTTCCGGCCCCACAAGAAGGCACTTCCATGTCACTCACGCACACCGCGGTAACCGCCGACCTCGAACCCTGCGGCACGGAGGACCACCCGGACTGCGGCATCCGGGACGTCCTCGACCGCATCGGAGACACCTGGTCGGTCCTCGTCGTCGTCGAGCTCGTGTCGGGTGACCGCCGGTTCCGCGAGCTCCAGCGGGCGATCGACGGGATCTCCCAGCGCATGCTGACGCTGACCCTCCGCCGCCTCGAACGCGACGGCCTCGTCGACCGGACCGTGTACCCGACGGTGCCCGCGCAGGTGTCCTATGCCCTCACCCCGTCCGGTGCGGGGCTCTCCCACCTGATCAAGACGCTCGCCGACTGGTCGCTCGAGCAACGGCCGGCGATCGCGGCGTCGCGTTCGGCGTACGACGCCGCCCACCCGGGGCACCGCATCCGGTGAGCACTGTCGCGTGACGCCCGTGCGGAGTAGCGTCGGCGCATGGAGCATCCGATCGTGCACGAACCCGACGATCCGTTCGTCGAACGCGTCAGGCGGATCTGCCTCGCCTACCCGGAGTCCGTCGAGACGTTCGGCCACGGACGCCCACGGTTCAAGGCGGGCAAGCGTGTGTTCGTGACCGTCGGGTCGGAGATGCGCATCCCGCACAGCATCACGTTCACGCCGGCCGAGGAGGAGCGCGGCGCCTGGCTCGAGGACGAGCGGTTCTGGTCGCCGAAGTACGACGGCCCGTCGGGCAAGCTCGCGTTCGACGCCGGTCTCGACGGCGAGAGCGCACGCACGCTCGACGACGTCGACTGGGCGCTCATCGCCGAGTTGATCGACACCTCGTACCGGCAGGTCGCCCTGCAGCGCCAGCTCCGCGCACTCGGCGCGCGCTGACCGGGGGCCGGCCCGGCCGCGGCAGCATCTCGGAAGGGCCGTGCGAGACTGGCGACCGGGGGAGCGTCATCGAGACGCATCGGAAGTGGGGAGCCATGAGCGACGGGGGCGCAGCCGGGGCATCGTCGGAGCGCGATGACGCCGAGGTGAGCGACGTCGGACCCGTCGTCGCGACCTCGACCGTGGCGACCTCGTCCGAGCCCGACGACGCGTTAACGGACCCGCAGTACCCCGCCGGCCGATCGCCGCGCGTCGCATTCCTGATCGCGTACCTCACCCGCTCCCTCGACCTCGCCGTCTCGGCCGTCCTGATCGTCGGCGTCGGGGGCGTCATCACTACCCTGTTCAACCTCATCGGCCAGGGTCTGCGTCCCGAAGCGCCCACCGGGTCGTACGGCCCGGACGCACCGATCGTGCTCGGCGGACCGTCGGAAGCGGAGCTCTGGTACCAGATGCTCGGCTCGCTCGGCGGGTGGATCCTCGTCGCCGTCGGCGTCATGCTCGTGATCGTCCAACCCGTGATGGAGGTCATCCGTCGTGTGACGCCCTCTCGCGGGCTCGCCTACCTGGGTGGCCTGACGGCGGTCGTGGGCGCCGGGATCGGCTTCGGCGTCCTCGTGATCTTCGGGATCTCGCCGTGGACGTGGCTGGGTGCCAACCTGGGATCGGCGCTCGCCTTCCTCCTCTTCGGGCTCATCGCCTACGGCATCCCCGTGCTGATGGTCGCCGCGGTCATCATGCTCCTCACGTTCGCCATCGGCCGCCGGCGGGTGCGGGTCGTGACCGCTGGGCTCGCCGGACTCGTCGTCGTCGCCGTGATCGTGGCGTCGACCGGCGCGTTCCGCCCGCCGCCCGCGCAGGAGGTGGCCGCGGCGCAGCGCTCCGAAGCCGTGGACGGCTTCACGCGGGCGCTCGCCGACATCGACGGGATCGCCGACATCGAGGTCGTCGGTCACGGTGCGACGGTGACGATGTCGCTCGACGCCGGCGTCGGGCAGGTGCTCGGCGCGGCAGACGCGGCGAAGCGGGCCGGCGAGGAGCTTGAGGGGATCGCGATCGTCGTGATCCAGCGGGAGGCCGACCCGACCTCGCTGGCCCAGCAACAGGATCCGCCGCGCGGTCCGTGGCGAGTACAGCTCGTGCCGAGCGATCAGAGCATCGACGAGCTCGCCGACGAACTGCAGCGGCTGATGCTGACGGAGCGGCTGCAGGTGTCGATCGCCGTCACGGAGGGGGCACCGCTCATCACCGTCTTCTCCATGGACACCCTTCCCGCTGCGGTCAGGGAACTCCGGGCGATCTACCCGGACGGCGCGCACTACCGCGTACCGGAACGCTTCTCCATGGCGGACGACCCGAGCGAGCTGAGCGTGCCGATGGTCGACGCCATCCTCGCCGTGGTCGAGGCCACCCCCGGCGTCGAGATCGAGGTGACGACGCAACCGAAGCTCTGGATCACCGACGTGACGCCTGAGCAGGGCGCCGCGATCGTCGCCATCCTGCAGGACCCGGCGCTTGCCGGGACGAGTCCCTCCGGATATCCGGTCGACTACTCGATCAACACCTCCGGTACCGACCAGGACGTCGAGGGCACCTTCGGCTGAGCCGCTGCCGGTAGCGTGAGGGGATGACCGCCGATCAGTCCTCCCGCCTCCAGTTCGGTGCCTTCGTGATGAACACGGGCTCCCACATGCAGCACGGCCTCTGGCGCCACCCGGACGCGAAGCAGCACACCTTCGACGACGTGAACCTCTGGGTCGACCTCGCGAAGACGCTCGAGCGGGGTCGGTTCGACACGATCTTCTTCGCCGACGTCGTCGGGGTCTACGGCGGCGCCGGGGCGTCCTTCGACGTGAACGCACGTGAGGGCATGCAGCTGCCGAGCAACGATCCGTCCATGCTGCTGTCGGCGTTGGCGATCAGCACCGAGCACCTGGGCCTCGCGTTCACCTCGTCGATCCTGCAGGAGCACCCGTTCACCTTCGCGCGGAAGATCTCGACGATCGACCACGCGTCCGGTGGGCGGGTCGGCTGGAACATCGTCACGAGCTTCCTCGAGAACGCCGCGCGCAACTACGGGCTCGACCGTCTCGTCGAGCACGACGAGCGGTACGCCTGGGCCGAGGAGTACGTGGCGGTCGTCGGCAAGCTCTGGGAGGGGTCGTGGGACGACGGCGCACTCCTCGCCGACAAGGCCAGCGGTGTCTTCGCCGACCCCACCAAGGTGCACCGGATCGACCACGTCGGCGAACGGTACCGTGTGGAAGGCCCGCACCTGTCGTCGCCGTCGCCGCAGCGCTCGCCGCTCCTGTTCCAGGCCGGCTCGTCCGGTGCGGGGAAGGCGTTCGCCGCGAACTACGCCGAGGTGCAGTTCATGATGGCGCCCAGCATCGAGGCGGCGCGCGCGTCCGCGGAGTCGACACGGGCGCTCGTCGCCGAGACCGGCCGCGACCCGCGCGACGTCAAGTTCTGGCAGGCGATGTCGTTCATCGTCGGCAGCACCGAGGAGGAGGCGAAGCGCATCGAGGCGGAGTACGACGAACTCCTGTCGGCCGACGCGTTCCTCGCGCACTCGAACCTCGGCACCGACCAGGCGACCGGGAAGCCGATCGACCCGGACACCCCGCTGAAGGACGTCGAGACCCAGGGCGGGCACAGCATGCTCGAGGCACTGAAGGCCCTCTCGCCGGATCGCGAGCCGACCGTGCGCGACCTCGCGAAGCTCACCGCGAAGCTGCGAGGCCGTGTGGTCGGCACGCCGGAGCAGATCGCCGACCACCTGGCCGAGTGGCGGGCGGCCGGGATCGACGGGATCAACGTCGCCAACTGGATGATTCCGCACTCCTACGAGGTCTTCGTCGACGAGGTCGTGCCGGTGCTGCAGGAGCGCGGTCTCGCCCAGCGCGAGTACGCGCCTGGCACGCTCCGCGAGAAGCTCTTCGGTGCGGAGCCCACCCTCCCGGAGACGCACCCGCTGCGCGCCTACCGCGGCGCCTTCGCCGGCCGCTGACCCCCGCCCGCTCGGCAGCAGGACATCCGCCCGAGAACCGGACGTTTCGACGTGGAATGTCCTGCTCTCGGGCGGATGTCCTGTTCTCGTGCCGCGGCGGCCTACTCCGGCTTGGCCGTGCCGACGGCCCAGACGAAGGGCGGCGGGGTGCCGTTGATGGACCAGTCGCCGACGATGCGCGTCTTGTAGATCACGGGGTTGTGCGACGCGACCGTGCGGGCGTTGCGCCAGTGGCGGTCGAGGGCGCTCGCGCGGCTGACGGCCGAGGCCCCGAGCGTGTTGAAGAGCAGCGTCGCGGCGCGTGGCACAAGCTCCGAGAGCACCACCTGCGCCTGGGCGGAGCGGATCTCGGCCTCGATGTTCGCCTGCAGGTCGTCCGCGGAATCCCGGTCGGCGGCCGTCTCCGACGCACGCTCGATCGCCGCGGCGACTCCGAGGACGGTCTGCTTCGCGACGAAGGCGATCGACGAGATCTCGCCGACGACCGCCTGGATCTGCCCGTCGTCTTTCACGAGCGGCGCGAGCCCGTGCGTGTAGACGCGGGTGCGCGCACGGATGTGCTCCCCGGCGTCGCGCTCGACCGCCGCCGCGATCCCCGCATGCACGGCGATGAGCACGTGCTGATAGAGCGCCGTCTGGTAGCGGAACCGGTCGGTGAAGGGGTGCAGCTGGTCGGCGTCGACGACGGCGTCCTCGAACACGATCGTCCCCGTGCCCGTGAGCTGCTGGCCGAAGCCGTCCCAGTCGTCGGCGATCGTCACACCCAGCTGGTTCGTGCGGACGAGCACGGTGACCTCGGTGTCGGGCTGCCCGTCGACGACCAGGCGCGCGGTGGCGTCCGTCCAGTCGGCGTAGATGCTGCCCGTCGTGTAGAACTTGCGGCCGTTCACGACGTAGCGGCCGTCGCGCTCGGTGACGACCGTTCCGGAGACGCCGAGTGCGCCGGAGCCGACCTCGCTCCAGGCGTTGCCGACGATCTCACCGGCGACGAAGCGCTCGAGCCAGGCGGTGCGTCGGTCGCTCGGGGCCGCGACCAGCTGGTCCTCGACGAGGGCGATGTGGCCGCGGAAGATCTGCGGGAGGTTCGAGTCCGCCGCCGCGAGCTCGATCAGGAGCTCGGTGAACTCCGGGAAGGTGAGTCCCGAACCGCCGAACTCGGCGGGGACCCGGAGTGCGCCGAATCCGGCGGCGGCGAGCTTCCGCACCTCGTCCCGCGGGAGCCGTTGCTCGAGTTCGCGCTTCACGGCGCCTGCCTGGATCTCGGCGAACAGTGGCAGGAGCAGCTCCCGGGCGGCCGCGAAGCCGACCGGGCGGGCGGTGGTGGAGGAGGTGGTGGCGGAGGTCATGTGGTTCCGTTCCGGAGGCGGCGGTGGGCTGGTCGTGTGGGGCCCTTCGACAAGCTCAGGGACCGGTGGAGGTGCTCAGGGACCAGACGAGCCCCTAGGTGTAGAGCGAGATCGGCTGCAGCTCGCCGTTCAGGTGGTTCGCACCGACCTCGAGCTTCTTGTAGTCGATCGGGTCGTGGAGGGAGTGCGTGCGCACGTTCCGCCAGAACAGGTCGAGTCCCACGGAGGCCTTCGCCGAGCTGGACCCGGTGACCTCGAAGATGCGGTTCGCGACCTCGATGCCGAGCTCGGTGGAGACGACCTTGAGCTTGGCGATCTCGATGGCGATGGCACCACGGTCTTCCGCGGTCACCGCCGCTCCCCGCTCGATGATGCGGTCGAAGCGGGTGTTCGTGCGGTCGGCGAGCGCCTCGACGGCGGCGATCGACGACACGAACTCGCCGATGACGCGCTGCACGAACGGGTCGTCGCGGTACGTCTCGGCGTGGCTGAGGAACCAGGCGTTCTTCCGTGCCCGGACGAGTTCCGTGCCCTGCGCGAGCGCACCCTCCGCGATGCCGAGGTAGAGGTTCCCGAAGGCGAGCTGGATGCCGGGCGTCACGAGTGAGGAGAACGGTTCGTCGCCGACGGTGCCGAGAATGTCCGCCTGCTCGACGAGCACGTCCTCGAACCGCACGGACCCCGAGGCGGAGAGCCGCTGGCCGAGCGCGTCCCAGTCGCCGAGGTAGGTGATTCCCGCTCGGTCGTGGTCGAGGACGAACTGGAAGATCGTGCCGTCGTGGTCGCCGCCGCGGACGACCGCGTTGACGAGGATGACGTCGCCGGCGGAGGCGCCCGTCGAGAACCGCTTGAGCCCCTTGAGGCGGAACGCGTCGCCGTCTTGCGTGAGCGAGAGGTCGGGGTCCGTCGGGTTCACGGAGTCGCCCCAGATCCACCGGCCCTCCACGGTCTTGCGGTGCCACTCGGCCTGCGTGGACGGGTCGGCGGTGAAGCCGATGTTGCCCGCGTTGATGTAGTGGTAGGCGAGCAGCTGGCCGATGGACGCGTCGACGCGCGACAGGATGCGGACGACCCGGAAGGCGCTCTCCCAGTGGCCGCCACCGCCGCCGAACTCGGCGGGGTCGAGCAGGTTGACGAGGCCCGACTCGCGGAGGAGGTCGAGCTCGGTGGTGGGGTCGAGGTTCGCGCGGTCGCGGTCGAGGACGTCGACGGCGAGCTTGGTGGCGACCTCGGTGGCGACGGCGTCCCAGTGTGCGAGCTCGGCGTCGTCGGCGGTGCCGGACCAGTGGGTGCGCCTCTCAAGGACCGGCTGCCCGGTCACTGAGCCGGTCGAAGTGCTGATCGTGTCGGTGCTCATGCGGAGGCTCCTTCGGTGGCGTAGACGTTGTCGTCTGCCGCGTCGGCGTCGGCGTTGTCGGTGTCGAAGAGGGACGGTGCGGTGTCGTCGGCGGCGGACGGCTGCCCGACGTACGCACCGCGGTACCGGTGGGCCGGGTGCCACTCGGGCACGACGGGGGAGCCGGTGCCGTTCAGGCGGCCGCGGAGGGTCCCCTCCGGGTACTCGTCCCAGACCCGACCACGGCGACGCAGCTCGGGCACGAGCAGGTCGACGACGGCCTCGAAGGTGCCGGGCGTGATGACGTAGGCGAGGTTGAAGCCGTCGGTGCCGGCGACGTCGATCCAGCGCTCGATCTCGTCCGCGACCGTTGCGGCACTGCCGACGAACACGGGACCGATGCCGCCGATGCCGATGTAGTGGGCGATGTCGCGCGGTGTCCACTCGCGTTCCGGGTCGGCGAGCGTGAAGATCGCGAGTGCCGAGCGGGCTGCGTCGGTGTCGACGTACTTGAGCGGCTTGTCGGGGTCGAAGGACGAGAGGTCGAGGCCCGACCAGCCGCCGTAGAGGGTGAGGGCGCCGTCGAGCGAGATGTACTGCTGGTACTCCTCGTACTTGGCCTGCGCCTCCTCGTCGGTCTCGGCGACGATCGCCGTGGCGAGGGTGAGGATCTTCACGCTGTCGCGCGGGCGTCCGAGGGCCTCGGCGCGGTCGCGGATGTCGTCGGTCGTCTTGCGCGTCAGCTCCGGGACGAGCCCGTTGATGAACACCGCCTCACCGTGCGTGGCCGCGAACTGGCGACCGCGGGCCGAGGCGCCGGCCTGGAAGATGACGGGCGTGCGCTGCGGCGACGGCTCCGAGAGGTGGATGCCGGGCACCTGGAAGTGCTCGCCCCGGTGGTTGATGGGGTGCACCTTGGTGGGGTCGGTGTAGACGCCGTTCTCCCGGTCGATGACGACCGCGTCGTCCTCCCAGGAGCCCTCCCACAGCTTGTAGGTGACGTCGAGGAACTCCTCGCCGATGCCGTACCGGTCGTCATGCTTGATCTGGGTGGTGAGGCCGAGGTTGCGGGCGGCGGAGTCGAGGTAGGAGGTGACGACGTTCCAGCCGACGCGACCCTTCGTGAAGTGGTCGAGCGTCGAGAAGCGGCGGGCGAGGGCGTACGGCAGCTCGTAGGTGGAGGCGACGGTGACACCGAAGCCGAGGTGCTCGGTCGCCTTCGCCATGGCCGACACCTGGATGATCGGATCGCCGACGGGCAGCTGCGCCGAGTCGATGAGCGCGGGCGCGGAGGAATGACGGTAGACGTCGTAGATGCCGACGACGTCCGCGATGAACAGGGCGTCGAAGGTGCCGCGCTCGAGGAGCTTGGCGAGGTCGATCCAGTAGTCGATGTCGTTGTAGCGGTGCGCCTGATTGTCAGGATGCTTCCACAGGCCGGGTGCCTGATGGGTCACGCAGCTCATGTCGAACGCGTTGAGGATGATGCGCTTGCTCACAGGGATACCACCGGGTCGTCTCGTCGAGGCTGGGTCCGACGGCGATCACGGCGCCGTCCAGCACGACGGTACTCGGGGGCTCGGGTGCTCGCGAGGGGCCCGAAACAGAGCGTCACATGGGCCGCCGAGCCTCCGTTCCTCACGGTTCGTTCATAGAGTTACTTTACCTCACGTAAGCTAAAGTAACTCGCATGAGACCCAGTGCACGGAACGAGATCCTCGATGCGGCCGTCCGCGTCGTCGACGCCTCCGGAGAGGCCGACATCACCTACGAGGCGGTGGCGCAGGAGGTCGGTCTGACGAAGGCCGGGCTGCGCTACCACTTCCCCTCACGGGACGCGATGATGATCGCGGTGATCGAGCACGTCGTCGCCCGCTGGCAGCGCGAGCTCGTGGAGGAGCTGGGGGCGCCGCTCGAGACGTCGACGCTCGAGGAGCGGGTGCGGGCCTTCGTCGCCTTCGCGGGGGAGGGCGGGGCGAGCCAGGGCGAGTTCGTCGTCTTCGCCGAGGCGGTCAGGCGTCCCGAACTCGCCGCTCCCTGGCTCGAGTACCTTCGCACCTGGTTCGGGTTCGGTGAGGACACCGATTCGACCTCCCTCCTGCTCGTCTGGTTGGCGGCGAACGGTCTCTGGATCGCCGAGGCGACCGGCATCCTCGACGTCGGCCGCGACCAGCGCGCCGACCTCGTCTCGCGACTCCTGGCCCTCGCTGGAGGTGAATCCCGATGAAGAAGTGGCTGATCCTCTCCGCCGCCATCCTGCTGGAGGTCACGGCGACCCTCTCCCTCCGTGGCGCCATCGAGAACCCCTGGTGGTCGATCCTCGCGGTGGCCGGATACGCGGGCGCGTTCGTCGCCCTGTCGCTCCTGCTCCGGATGGGGGTGCCGATCGGGGTGGTCTACGGCATCTGGGCTGCGGCCGGCGTCGCGCTCACCGCGGTGCTCGCGTCGCTCGTGTTCGGCGAGCAGTTCACCTTGATGATCGGGCTCGGCATCGCGATCGTGATCGCCGGCGTCGTGCTCGTGGAGACGGGCCACGCCCCGGAGTCACCGAAGCCGGGCGCGACGAACGAGGAGGTCGGCGCATGACCTGGTTGCTCCTGGCCGGTGCCATCGTCACCGAGGTCGCGGCGACGCTCTCCCTGCGCGCCTCGGAAGGCCTGCGGAAGAAGCGGTGGATCGCTCCCGTCGCCGTGTTCTACGTGACCGCCTTCGGGTTGCTGACCATCGCGCTCGCGAACGGGATGCCCGTCGGGATCGCCTACGGAATCTGGGCCGCCTGCGGGGTCGCCCTCACGGCCATCGGTGCGCGCGTGCTCTTCAAGGAGAAGCTGACGCCGAAGATGATCGTCGGCATCGGCCTGATCGCGGTCGGTGTGCTCGTCATCGAGCTCGGTTCGCAGGCGCACTGACCCACGCGGATCGCTCCTGCGCGCGAGGGTGGGGAGCGGTACCCATTGAGCGTGGGGCGGGACTGAGGCATCCTCGTCCTGGGCGAACCGCCCGCAATCGACAGCCTTGGGGGGCTCCTGTGGACAGCAACGTGCTCGCGATCATCGCCATTCTCGTCCTGCTCGCCATCGTCGGGCTGGGGGTGTTGAAGGGGCTCGGTCGCCGGAAGCTGCGCGAGACGGCGACGAACCGTCGCGCCACAAAGGTGCCGGAGATGCTGCAGGAGTTCGGGCGCTCGGTCGTCCTCGGCACGGACCCCGCCGGTGCGACCGCGCTCATCGAGGGGCTGCCGAAGCGCAAGGCCAAGTCGTTGCGGCCCGGCGTGTGGGGCATCGACTACGTCGCCAAAGACGACGTCACGATCGAGGTCCAGTCGACAGGCGCAGGTTCCGAGGTGGTGGTGACGTCGCTCACCGAGTACCTCGGCTTCCCGCAGGGCCTCGACGGCTGGCAGCGCTTCGCCACGCAGCTGGAGGAGGCCGCGAAGGCGCAGGGTGTCCCGGTGCAACGTGGTGCTCGGGCGTTCCAGTACCTGCCGGCACCCGCGAACACCCTCGACAAGGCGCGCTGGGTGCTCGCCAAGGTCGTCGCTCAGTGACGACACCTGAGCTCGCCACGGGCGGTCGGACCTCGTCCGGTCCCTGAGCCTGTCGAAGGGCTGGGTGTCTTCTTCCGGTCCCTGAGCTTGTCGAAGGGCCCGCCAGCCGCCCTCTCGCCTACAGGTTCCCGAGATAGGCCAGGCGCTCGCCGCCGAGATCGATCGCCAGCGCCCGCTGCCGCTTCACCCGTCGCCATCGCACGATGAAGAGCACCGTCCCGACGGCCGTGAGGACGAGGCTGACGCCGAGCATGACCGGTCCGGTCGCGCCCAGCTCCTCCGGGTCGACCGACAGGAAGGCACCCGCGAGGACCCCGACGCCACCGACGCAGGTGCCGAAGTACGCTCCGGCCGCGAACAGGCGCGACGCGGGGATCGGGCCGAGGAAGTGCTGCAGGAGCACGGGTGGGAGTCCGCGGCGGCGTTGCTCCGGCCCGCGCCGCTCGAGCCAGTCGAGGGAGAACCGCTGGGCGAGGTGGATCTCCCTCGCTCGCGCGATGCCGCCGACGATCCACGCGACGAACGCGAGCAGTGCCGAGCCGACCACGGCGACGGCGACGAGCGCGTTCGCATCGGACGGCAGGAGGCGGTCGATGAGCCCTTCCGCGATGGCTGCGCCGAAGATCGCGAGCAAGCCGACGCCGGTGAGCCCGATGAGGATCCAGTCGCAGACCTTCCGGAGGGTGCGTGGGCCGACCGTCTCCGGGATCGGTTGCAGGTGGACGACCTCGTCGTCGTCCGCGAGCCAGGAGCGGACCCGCGCCCGATCCTGTGGCGGAATCCACGACGGCAACTCGCGTCCGTCGTCCGGGCCGACGCGCTCAGCATCCCGATTGCCGAGCGCCCCATTCCGGTCACCGAGCTTGTCGAGGTGCACCCGGTCGGCGATCTGCTCCGCGGCCAGCCGGGCCGGGTCGTCCGGTCGACGGAACCGGTCGTCGTCCGTGTCGTCGTCGACCGCCGTCCCCGTGTCCTCGTCAGCGATGATCGACCCGTACTGCGGCGCAGGCGGCACCAGGGGAGTCGGGTTCGGGGCATCAGGCGCCGCCGGAGCGATGTCCTGATGCGCGCGCACGACGTCCTCCACTGCGCCCTGTGCGGCCCGCATCGCTTCGTCTCGGATGCTCCGGCCGAGCGGCCCTGCGGCCTGGACCACCGCTTCGAGCAGTTTCACGTCGCCGGTGGACTCCGCCGCAGTGATGCAGTCGGCGATGAACCCGCGTCGACCGATCATGACGTCAGAGCCCTTCCCAGCGAGTGAGCGCGAGATGCGTTCCCGGCCGACGTCGAGTGGATCCTGGCCGGTGTCGTCGGGGATGCCGCTGCCGGCGATGAGTGCGATGAGCGGCACGAGATCGGAGGTGGGGAGGCTGCGGAGCCACCCGCCGTTCACGATGATGCGGGCTCGGGCTCCGGTGTCGGTCGTGAGTCGCAGGCTGAGGGCGGGCGTGGTGGCGGCGGGATTGCGGGTGAGGAGTTCGCCGCTCACGATCGAGCGCAACGGGATCGTCTCGCCCCGGAAGAGCGCGGTGCCGCGGCCGACGTCGACGCCGACCGGGCGGAAGGCGGTCCGAAGGTAGGACAGGCAGATGCCGGCGGTGATGACGAAGAAGACCGGGATGACGATGAGTGCTGTGCGCGCGATGTCGAAGATGCCGTCGATGACGCTGCCGGTGATCCAGCCGAGGACGCCGCCGAGGATGCCCGACAGGATCACGATGAGGACGAGGTTCGCCTGCACGGGCGGTCGGCCGATCATCGTGAAGCCGTCGTTCGTCGGTCCTGGTGCTGCGCTCACGTCGTCCTCTCGGCAGGTGGTCGCATCGACTGTTCCACGTCGGCGCCCGTCGTGTCGATGGGGAGCCCCTTCGTGGTCTCCGAGCCGCACTCGCCCCTGAGCCACCTCCTCCCGTCCCTGAGCCACCTCTGCCGGTCCCTGAGTCACCTCTGCCGGTCCCTGAGTCACCTCTTCCGGTCCCTGAGCCTGTCGAAGGGCGGCGCCTTCCCCGGTCCCTGAGCTTGTCGAAGGGCGATTCGCGTCTTCGGCTTCCGTGTTGTAGGCTCTACTTCGGCCTGCCGAGCCGAAGTTCTCTTCTCTCAGCAAGCAATGCGCCCGTAGCTCAACGGATAGAGCATCTGACTACGGATCAGAAGGTTGGGGGTTCGAATCCCTTCGGGCGCACATCGGCCCCGTCCTCGGACGGGGCCTTTTTTTGTGCCTGCGGCCATTCTCCCGTCTCCAGCCACTCCAGCGGAACGCCGAACGAGATCGCCCAGAGCATGAGCGTTCGCTTGTCCGGGTTCACGCGCCCGTTGATCCAGTTGCCGATCGTGTGGCGGGTAACGCCGAACATGCCTGCGGCGTCCTCGACGCTCACGCCGTTCACGGTCAGTGTCTTGCGGAGACGGTCGGCCGTGCCGAACTCGTAGGCCCCGGGGTTTGCCACGACCTGGCGTGACGGATTCGTAATGGTCATGCATTCATCATTGCGTAATCAGCCACCGATACACAAGTCATTGCGCCACGCCGAATGACACGCTTGTAGTTCGTTCACCAATGGGACATTCTGTCCGATGTGAAAGACATTCAGCAAGAGGACGCCGAGGCCTGGGAGCCTCGCCTCATCTGGCCCGGACAGCTCGTCGGAGCCAAGGTGGCGTGCGCCCGCTACGGAATCGACCGGTCAACGCTGACCCGTCGTATCCAGGCGGGCCTCATCGTGCCCCTGACTCGACTCGACGGCGCGGCCTATGTGTTCGACATCTCTGACCTCCCCGAGGCTCCGCGTGAGCGTTGAGTCCATGGCGATCGCCTTGCACCACTCGCGCGCCAAGGGTGCCGCCAAGCTGATCCTGATCGGCATCGCGAACCACGACGGCGACGGCGGAGCGTGGCCCTCGATCGCCACCCTCGCGAAGTACGGGCACGTGACCGAGCGCAACGCTCAGAAGTCCGTTGCCGAGCTGGAGAGCCTCGGCGAGATCCGTCGCCTCGTGTCGGCCGGTGGCACGCGCGACACTGCCGATCACCTGCGGCCGAACCTCTACAAGTTCCTGCTGTCTTGCCCAGCCGACTGCGACCGTTCCAAGCACCACCGCCGCCGGAATGATGCCGTCATGCCCGACCTGTTCGCCGGGTTATCCACAGGGGTGTCGCAGGCGACACCGGGTGTCGTGAGCGACGGGGGAGGGGTGTCGCCCACGACACCCGAACCATCCATGAACCAAACCATAGATCTCTTAAGAGAAACCCGAGTTAACGCGCCCGCGCGGATCAACTCGCAGCAGCGCTACGCCGACGAGATCGCCCGTAAGTGCCCAATGAGGCGCGACCGGCCCCACTCGTTCGAGGACAGCGGCTATTGCACCTTCTGCGGTTGCAAGGACCCGCAGCGCGCACAGAACCGATCGACAGGAGAGATCGCATGAAGCCATTCGTCAAGAGGCTCGATATGGGCCTCGGCATCCGCCCGTGGTGGAGCTTCACTCAGCACGACGTACAGGCGTTCGAGTCGTGGCAGGACGCCTACGACCACGCCCTCGCATCGACGCAGGAGGTCACCGCATGATCCGCAAAGTCCTGTTCGTCGTCTGCATGATGCTCGCAGCCTGGTCCATCGGCGTGTGGCTCACCCTCTGGGGGTGGAACGCATGACCCGCGTCGCTCACCTTCTCGAAGTGGTCGCCAAGCAGGCTGAGGAGGCCGACAGACTCGGCCGGACGGCGAGCAGCAACTCGGCTCGCGGTCATCTCGTGACCATCGCCGGGGCGTGCCACACGATCGCCCTCCTGACCGAGATCGACGTTGCCGACGACGACCGGACTGAGTTCTGCGAGACGCTGGAGACGTTCATCCGGTGCAACGTGGATCTCCTCGCCCGCGAGATCGAGGAGCAGCAGGAGCGCGTCCACGAGGACCGCGCGAACCGCCAGGCCCCGCACACCCGGTGCACCGCGACGATGAGCGGACACGCCGAGTCGATCCGCTGTGACCGAGCCGCCCGACACGACGAGATGCACCTCAGCCGACGCTACGCGGTGGTCTGGTCATGACCCCGGACGAGTTCCCGCTCTGGGCCGGTGTCGTGCTCTCACTCGTCCTGTGGATCGTCTGGAGGCGCGCCGTCGTGAGCGATCGCCGCATCCAGCGCCTCAAGCGCCCGCCGTGCGCTCATCTGTCCGTCCTCGACATCCTGGACGGCCTCACCGAATGCCCCTGCACCACCCAACCGAAGGAGACACCATGACCGCCAACAGCATCCACGGAGCGATCCGAGCCCTCACCACGAGCGCCACCGCGATCCGTGAGGAGATCGAGCAGAACGACGCGCAGATCGAGCAGCACGTCGAGCAGCTCGCGATTCGACGTGAGCGCAAGGAGGATCTCGCCCGCGAACTCGTGCAGGTCGATGAGTCCCTCGCCGCGATCGAGGAGCAGCTCACCAAGGAGCAGGAGGAGGCCGACGCCGCAGCGGCCAAGAAGGCCGCAGCGAAGGCTGCGAAGGGCGCCGGGGCCTGATGCCAACCCTGACCACGCCGGACAAGCTCCCATGGTGGGGGCCGCTGGAGCCCGCCGCCGACCTCGACGCCAAGCTCAAGGACCTCGCCCTCGCGACCCAAGCGGCCCTCGCCATGCGCCAGCAGGGGACCTACGTGTGGGTCGATCAGCCCGCCCGCGAGGCGCAGGCCGGGATGAAGCAAGGTGACGACGGCTACCAGCTCGACACCAAGACGCCCTACCGGTTCGACGGCGGGGAGTGGAGGCTCGCGACCCCTCACATCGAGTTCAACGCGACCAAGGGGGCCGTGTCCAACAGCACGCTCTACACCCTCGGCGCGTTCGCCCTCGACGATGCGCAGTCCACGAGCAAGACGATCGCGACAGCCGGAGCCGATGGAGTCATCAACATCACCGACCCGGGCCTGTACGCGATCAGCACCGTTACCCAGCTCAGGGCAGGCACGAACCCCAACGTCCCGACGGCAGCGGTCGGCCGGACGTTCCTCGACATGGCCTACAGCACGGGCGTCGCGGACATCCAGCGTGTGAGCATCAACGTCGGCGAGGACCGTGGGTCCATGGCTGCACCGAACGTGCGCGTCACGGCCCCGAATCAGCCCATCTGGTTCCAGGCCTACCGCACCGTCACCGGCTCCGAGGTAGGCGGGGCCACCCTCACCCGAGTGCGCATCACCCGGCTCGCCTGATGTCCAAGCTGTCCAGCCGAGGCGCTGCATGGGACGCCCTCCGACTTGTCGTGCTCAAGCGCGATGGGTACATCTGCGGGTACTGCGGCAACGAGGCGACGACAGCGGATCACATCATCCCGAAGGACGCAGGCGGCAAGGACGAGCTGAGCAACCTCCTCGCCGCCTGCCTCTCGTGCAACGGCAAGAAGAGCAACAAGGTCGGGGCGCGACTGCCCTGGTTCAACCCGCGTTGGCTCGACCGATTGCCGAGCTGACCGACTCGCGTTTTTCCGTTCGACACCCAAGGAACCCCGCCCCCAGTCCGGATTTTTACCCCCTGTAACGAAACATTTTGAGGAAGCCCAGACCATGACCACGACCCCCGAACCCGGCTCGATCGAGGCCCTCGTCGAGGCCTCAATCCCGCCCAAAACCACCAAGGCCGGCCGAAAAACATTCGCCGAAACGGTCGAGGAGTTCGAGAAGGTCGCGACCTGGCTCACCGACGGCGACCAGCCCGCCCTCACGATGCTCTACAACATCGCCGACGAACTCGACCGCAAGTTCACCGCCGCCCTCGTCGCACAATTCGGGCTCGTCTACCGAGATCTCCGCAAGCGCGAGGACGGCGGCGGCACCGACCCCGCCGATGAGGTAGCCGAGGCCATGAAGGCCGCGACCGCCATGCGCGCAGCCGCCGCCGCCGCCGTCGTAGCGGCCCGAGGATGACCGGCTGGGGCGTCGCGGCTCCGGTGCGCTGTACGCCCCCGCTGTCCGACAACTTCACCACCGAAGCCGACTGGTTCTTGCCGATCGTCATCCCCGCCTGGAGCGTCGCCAACCCCGGCGCGACCCTCGACCAGTGGCAGATCGAACTCCTCCGCCGCGTCCTGGAGACCTACCCGCCCGGCCACCGTCGCGCCGGGCAACTGCGGTTCCGGCGCGTCGTCATCAGCCTCGCGCGCCAGAACGGCAAGAGCGTCATCGGCGCAATCCTCGGCCTCTACGGGCTCATGTTCGACATCGTGTCGGCCTACGTGATCGGGATCGCTTCCTCGAGCGAACAGGCCCGGATCATCTACGACCGGACGATGGGACTCATCCGCCGCAACCGGTCCCTCGCGAAGATGTTCGCCAAGCTCACCGACACCCGAGGCATCCAAGCCAACGACGGCGCGAAGTACGAGATCAAAGCCGCCAAGAGCGCCTCCCTCCAGGGCCTCGCGATCTCCCTCGGCATCGTGGACGAGCTGCACATCCTCGCCGCCGCCCTCTGGAACGACCTCGTGAACGGCCTCGGCGGACGCCCCAACGGGCTCGTCGTCGGCATCACCACCGCAGGCGATGACAACTCAGAACTCCTCATCCAGCTCTACGCGACCGGCGAGAAGGCGATCGCCGGAGACGCCGAGCTGGAGCGCTTCGGATTCTTTGTCTGGGAGGCCCCGGAAGCCCGAATGCCCGACACCCGGGATGAGAAGATCGCCTACCTCAACGCAGCGAACCCCTCGATCGCCGAGGGGCGGATCGACATCGACGCCGTGCTGTCTGACATCGCCGACGCGCACCCATCGGACGTCATCCGCTACCGGTTCAACCGCTTCACGGCCGCGGAATCCGCGTTCCTCTCGGCGGATCTCTGGCAGCGCACCATACGCCCCGAGGACGTGACCGTGACCGGCCGACCCGTGTTCTCGATCGACCGGACGCCCGGCTGGGAATACGCGTCCATCGTCGCCTGCACCAAGGCACCCGACGGCATCATTCACACCGAAGTCGTCGCCTCGTTCAACAGCCCGAACCTCTCGCAGCTCGTCGAGGCGTGCGTCATGCTGCACGCCCACGCGCCGATCATGTTCGCGATGGACGGGTTCGCGCTCAAGGAACTCGGCAAGGAACTCAAGCGCCGAGGCCTGCCGGTCTACATCGGCACGCAGGGCGAGATGCTCGCCGCCGCCGCGATGTTCTACGCGAAGGTCAAGCAACGCAAGCTCATGCACGCCGACGACGACCTCCTCCGGCTCCAGATCCCCATGACCGTCCGCAAGAACGTCAACGAGCAGTTCCGGATCTCCCGCTCCGCCTCGTCGGTCCAGATCGACGCCGTGCTCGCGACCGCCCTCGGCGTCCTCGTGGCCGAAACCCAGACCGAGCAGGAACTCCAGATCTTCTGACGCCACGCCCGACACGCCGTGGAACCTACAAACGATCTCGGAATGTCTTGTAGGAATGCTACAGTCCTCGACGTGAGCACATTCAAGGATTGGTTCCTCGGAACGGACCGGACGCCGACGCACGAGCAGCGCGCCGAGGAGCCGACTGCCGAGGCTCCGGGCCCGTCCGACCCGACCGACGTTCGCCCGCCCTCGCGCGCCGCAGCGCCCCGGTCGGTCGGAACCGCCGAGGCCTTCGGTTTGTCGATGGTCTACAGAGCGATCCAGATCCACGCCGTGTCGGCGAAGCAGATGAGCATCGACGAGCAGCTCTACGGCCAGCCGGTCGAAAAGCCCTCCGCGTTCATGCGCCGCCCGTCCCGCGACCTCAGCCGGGGCGCGTTCGTCGAGCAGAACGTCGTCTCCCTCGCCGCCCACGGCAACGCCTACTGGGGCCTCGACTTCGACAGCAAGAACGTCATCGGCAACGTCGATGTCTGGAACCCGAACGACGTGCAGATCGAGACCAACCCGGCCGGTCGCATCGTCATGTACCACCACCGAGGCAAGGAGGTCGTCCCGGCCAAGGTCAAGCACCTGCCGCTCCTCCGCGTGCCAGGCACCGCCTACGGCCTCGGACCCATCCAGGCCGCGCAGCAGGAACTCCGTGGCGCGCTCGACACCCGCGACTACTCGTCGAACTGGTTCCGCGACTCCGGCACCCCGGACGGCATCCTCAAGTCCGACCAGCAGCTCAACAAGGACTCCGCCGCTGCCGCCCGCAAGCAGTGGGAGGAGACGCAGGGCGGACGCCGGGGCGTCGCTGTCCTCGGTGCAGGCCTCGACTACCGGCCGATCTTCCTCAAGCCCGCCGACGTGCAGTTCATCGAGTCGCAGCAGTTCAACGTGACGCAGGTCGCCCGACTGTTCGGCGTCCCGTCCTCGCTCATGCTCGCCACCGTCGAGGGCAACAGCCAGTCCTACTCGAACGTCGAACAGGACTGGTTGGCCTACGTCCGGTTCACGCTCATGTCGTACCTCGTCGAGATCGAGGACGCCCTCTCCGACCTCCTGCCGCTCCAGCGCCGCGCCAAGTTCAACGTCGAGGCCTTCCTCCGCACCGACACCACGACCCGCTACTCCGCGCACGCCTCAGCCCTCGGGGCCGGGTGGACGACCATCAACGAGGTCCGCGCGATCGAGGGTCTCGCAGCACTCCCGGACGGCGATCGCGTCGTTCCGAAGCCGACCAAGACCCCCGAGGAGCCTGCCGCATGACCGACAACCTGGAACTCGAAACCCGAGAGTTCATCTTCCGCGCCAAGTCGATCGACGCCGAACGGCGCGAGATCGTCGGGACCGCTGTCCCCTACGGGCAAGACGCCAACATCGGCGGATGGTTCATCGAGCGGTTCGCCGACGGGGCTGTCCAGGAGTCCTCTGACGCTCGCCTGTTCTGGCGTCACCGCGACCCGATCGGCCTCCTGACCCACGACGAGAACGCCGAGGGTGGCTGGGAGATCCGAGCCCGGATCTCCGAGACGACCCTCGGCAATGACGCCCTCGTCCTCGCCCGCGACGGCGTGGTCGCTCACCTGTCCGTCGGCTTCGAGCCCGGTAGCGAGTACACCGTCGAGGAGCGCGAGGGCGAGGTCCCGATCATCACCCGAACGAAGGTCCGCGTCCGCGAGGTCTCGCTCGTCCCATTCCCCGCCTACGAAGGCGCACAGGTCACCGAAGTCCGCCACGCATCACCCACACTAAAGGAGAACCGCCCCATGGGTAACGAAGCACCCGCCGCCACCGAGGCCCTCGAAATCCGCGAACTCCGCGAGACCGTCGAGGACATCCAGCGCACCGTCAACGCCCTGCCGACCGAGCGCGCGGAGGAGCCCGTCCTCGACACCCGGTCCTCCGGCGAGATCCTCAAGGCACTCGTCCGAGGCGACGAGGCCACTCTCGCCTCCTACAACGACCTCCTCCAGCGCGCCTACACGGGCGGCACGGCGGCCGACACGATCGTCCGCCCGCAGTGGGTCGGCGACCTGACCCGGCTCGTCGAGGAGGCCGCAGTCCTCGCCTCCCTGTTCGAGACCGGCACCCTGCCGCCCGAGGGCCTCACGCTGGAGTACGGCCAGCTCAAGACCGACACCACGAAGGTCGAGGAGCAGGTCAACGAGGGCGACGATCTCGCCTACGGCAAGGTCGTCCTGGAGACCAAGAGCGCCCCGGTCAAGACGTTCGGTGGGTACACGCAGCTCGGCCGCAAGGAGATCGAGCGCTCCAGCGTCAACATCCTCGACATGAACCTTCGGGCCATGGCGATCGCGGCAGGCAAGCGCCGCAACGCCTCCCTCCGGGCGTTCTTCGCCACGGCCGTCGCCGGACAGGTCACGGCCGCGAACACCGTCCAGGTGCTCGACGAGACCAAGTACATCTCGTGGGTGACGGCGATCGTCAACGCCGCCGAGAAGTACACCGACCTCGGCCTCGCCCTGGAGGCGCTCGTCGTCGACAAGACGAAGTTCCTCAGCCTCGCGTCGCTCACCGCGACCGACGGTCGCCCGCTGATGACCGTCTCGGGCACCGGCACGAACGTCATCGGCTCCCTGAACGTCAAGGGGATCTCCGGCGAACTCGCGTCCGTCCCGATCAAGCTCAACCCGAAGCAGGCCGCACCGGGTGCCGCGTTCATCAACCGCAGCGCGATCCGGGCCTACAACGGCCCGCTCGTGAACCTCCAGGACGAGAACGTCATCAACCTATCCAAGGACTTCTCGGTCTACTTCTACAGCGCCCTCGCGCTGGAGATCCCGGCCGCGATCGTCCCCGTCAAGTTCGGGGCGTAACCCATGCCCGGAACCGACCTCCAGGCCCCGGACGGCGAGCCGAAAGACGAGAGCGATCTCGCCGAGTACGTCAAATCGCCGACCGAAGATGAGGCGTTCGTCAAGGTCTGTTGGGAGGACGCCGTTGCCCTTGTGGATCACCGCATTGGCACCAGCACCGTCCCTGTGACGATCCGCGAGCGGGCCTACCTGGAGGTCGGTTCCGAGTTCTTCCACCGCCGACAGGCACCGAACGGCGTGGCTCAGTTCGCCGCGTTCGACGGTGCCCCGGTCCGCATCGCCCGCGACCCGATGGTTGCCGCCAACGCGATCCTCGCGCCGTTCCTGCCCCTCGGGATCGGCTGATGAACGCGATCCAGAGCGAGCGCGCGCAGCTCCTCGCGACCCTCAAGGCCGCGAAGCTGAACGCTCTCGACCACCTGCCGGGCCGTCTCGTCCCGCCTGCCGCGCTCATCCTCCCGGGTGCCCCGTACCTGGAGCCGGCCGATCAGTTCGGACAGACCCGGCTCCGGATCGAGGTCCTCCTCGTGGTCGCGACCGGCGAGAACTCCACCCAGACGAAGGACCTCGACGCCCTCATCGTGAAGGCGACAGCCGCCGTCATCGCGGACGGCTGGACCTTCGGCTCTGTCGCCAAGCCGGGGATGCTCGCCTCGGGCGGCGGGGCCTACCTCTCAACCTCGATCAACCTCTCAACCCTCGTCACCCTCTAGAAAGCAGGCCACCCAATGCCCTCGTCCACTCGCATTGCGGGCAAGAAGCTCGCCCTCAAGCTCGGCACGCCCGTCGTCGATCACTGGCAGGACGTCACCCAGTGGCTCCTGACGAACGAGGAAGCCGACTCCGCCGTCACCACGTTCGCCGACGCAGCGGCGGGCGGCTCGCGCCAGTACCTCCTCAACGTCTCGGGCATCCAGTCCACCGACACCGCGTCGTTCTGGTCGCTCGTGTGGGACAAGTCCGGCACCGATGTCGCGTTCACCGTCGCCCCGCACGGCAACGCGGCCCCGTCGGCCACACAGCCCCATTTCATCGGCACCTGCACCGTCGGCCCGAAGCCCGACATCGGCGGCGAGGCGGGCGCTGAGGCGTACACGTTCGACACCGTTTTCAAGGTCATCGGCGTCCCCGTCAAGGTGATCGCCTAACCATGTCCGACAGCTTCGAGGTCGGCTCAGGCCCGGCACGGTTCCGGGTCGAAGGACTCCGCCGAACCGTCCGGCAGCTTGAGCGGGTCGGAGCCGACGCGCAGGACATGCGCGATCTCATGCACGAGATCGGCAGCATCGTCGTTCAGGCCGCAGGCCCTCCAGTCCTCTCCGGCACCCTCGCGGGCACCATGCGCGCGGGCCGGGGAAAGACCAAGGCCGTCGTCCGGGTCGGCGGGGCGCGAGCACCCTACGCGGGCGTCATCCACTACGGGTGGCCCGCGCACAACATCACCGCACAACCCTTCGTCACCGAAGCCCTCCAGGGCGAGCGAGCAGACATCCTCGCCGCCCTGGAGCTGGGTCTCGAAGAGATCTCCCGCAAGAACAACCTCACGTAGAAACGGAAACCAGCACATGGACATCAGCAAGCTCACGATGGGCGAGATCGACACCGTTGAGAAGCTCTCGGGCCTCGCAATCGACGAGATCGGCGAGAAGAAGGTCCCGCGCGGCCTGGCCCTCGCGGCCATGGCCTACGTCGCCAAGAAGCGCACCGACCCCGAGTTCACCTGGAACGACGCGCAGGCGCTCACCTACGAGGACGTCAACGAGATCCTCGACACCGGCAAGCCCGACGCCGAGGCCGGTGACCAGCCGACGGAGCCCACGGACCCAAAAGTCTCGCGCGCGAAGTCATAGCCCGCCGTCGCCTCGATGACATGGCGTGGTTCGGCGTGCACTTCCACTACACGCCCGCCGAGTACTTCGCCCTGACATGGGAGCAACGCGACCGCCTGGTTCGCGCAATGAACGCGGCGCAGCGCCGCCGCCGATGAAACCCGTCCCGCCCCTCGCGGTCACCCGAGGGGCGGGACGCCCACAGAAAGAGACACCATGGCCGGTCAAACGATCGTCATCTCCGTCCTCGCCGACACGCAGAAGCTCGGCAAGGACATGGCTGGAATCGGCGACAAGATGGGCGGCCTGACCAAGGGCCTCGCCGGGGTCGGCATCGCCGCAGGCGCAGCCCTCGCCGGGATCGGCCTGGCCGTCGGCAAGGTGCTCAAGGACAGCTTTGCCGCCGTCGCCGAGGTCGAGCGCCTGAACGCTCAGACCTCCGCCGCCCTCCAGTCCACCGGGGGCGCAGCGCAGCGGTCCCTGGAGCAGATCAACGGCCTCGCCGACTCCCTCGAAAAGCTGACCGGCGTCGAGGCTGAGACCACGCAGGCGGGGCAGAACGTCCTCCTCACCTTCACCAACATCAAGGGCACCACGTTCGACGCCGCCACCAAGAGCGCCCTCGACATGTCGGTCGCGCTCGGGAAGGACATGGCCGGGTCGGCCACCCTTGTCGGCAAGGCGCTCAACGACCCGATCGCCGGTATCGGCGCGCTGTCCAAGGTCGGTGTCCAGCTCACCGACGACCAGAAGAACCTCATCAAGGCCCTCGTCGAGACCGGCGATGTCGCAGGCGCTCAGTCCGTCATCCTCGGCGAACTCAACACCCAGTTCGGCGGCTCGGCTGAGGCCTTCGGCAACACCTTCCTCGGCACCTGGGAGAAGGTGAAGAACAGCTTCGGCGACCTCGGCGAGCGACTCGTCGTCGGCCTCCTCCCGGCCGCGACCCTCGTCCTCGGGAAGGTCAACGAGTTCCTCCAGACCATCGGCGACAGTCCGGCGTTCCAGAAGATCATCGACGGTGTGAACGGGTTCGTCACCGGCCTCACGTCAGGCGGATCGCCGATCGCCGATTTCGTGTCCAAGGTCGTCGAACTCGTGACCACCGTCTCGCCGCTCGCGATCATCTTCGAGGCCCTCCAGCCGATCCTCCCGCAGCTCATGAGCGCCTTCGGCGAACTCGGGGCGGCACTGTCCGAGAGTCTCGGGACGATCCTCCCGCAGCTCATCCCGCTCGCCTCGCTCCTCGCCGAGTCCCTCGCACAGGTATTCGTGGCGCTCCTGCCGCTCCTGGCCCCGCTCGTCGAACTCGCCACCACCGTCGTCGGCCTCCTCATCCCCGTCCTGGAGCCGCTCATCGGCATCCTCACGGCGCTCCTCCCGCCCATCACTGACCTCATCACCAACGGGCTCGGCCTGATGATGCCCGTCTTCCTGATCTTCATCGACATCATCAAGCTCGTCGCCGACCTCCTCGCCGTGGCCCTCACCGGCGCAGTGAAGGCCTTCGGACAGGTGCTCTCGGGTGACTTCCAAGGGGCGCTCCAGACCGTCTCTGACGGCTGGACCAAGACGTGGGATCTCGTGTCCTCGTTCTTCGGCGATGTGGTCAACACCGTCAAGACGCACGCGGCCGGGATGGTCTCGTTCTTCACCGAAATGGCGTCCAACATCACGATGACGATGGTCCGATTCAAGACCGGCGTCCAGACCGCGATCTCGAACGTCGTATCATTCTTCGCCGGGATGCCGGGCGCGATCATGGGGGCGATCTCAGGGCTCCTCGGGTCCATGGCCTCCTTCGGCCAGAACATCATCAGCGGCCTCGTCGGCGGTATCTCCGGCATGGCGAACGCCGTCATCAACGTCATCAAGCGGGTCATCGGGGACGCGATCTCCTTCGCGAAGAAGCTCCTCGGGATCGCCTCCCCGTCGAAGGTATTCGACAAGATGGGCGACTGGTCGATGAAGGGCCTCGCGCGCGGTCTGCGCCGGATGCAGCCCGTCATGGACGCCATGAGAGCCGTGTCCTCCGCCGTGTCCGACGCCTTCACCCCGGATCTCTCCTACTCGTTCGCGGGCACCGGCCCCGGCGAGATCCCCGGCGACTACGGCGTCGGCGACGGAGGCCGGACGTACAACATCAAGGTCGAGGCGATCGCGCCGAACGCCGAGGTCGGCCGCGCCGTCGTCGAGGCGATCGACGAGTTCGAGCGCCAGAACGGGACCGACCGATGATCCGGGAACGGCCCGTCGTCGAGTCGTTCGATGTCGCCTATCAGGACTCAGCGGGCGTCTGGCAGAACCTCGCATCCAAGGCCACCCGAGCGACCGCCCAGCGCGGCGGCAAGCGGACCGGCGTCGCCAATCAGATCGCCGTCGGCACCATGTCCGTCGATCTCTACGGGGCGATGGACCTGGAGATTGCCGCGCAGCTCCGCCCCAACACCCCTATCCGGATCGCCGGTCGGAACGCCCGGCCCGGCGCGATCGCCCTCGCCGAACCAGTGCCACCGACCGACGCCTTTTTCAAGACGGCGTCGGCCGGAGCCGGAAGCGTGGCGACCCGGCTGCAGAACCGCCCCGCGCTCGACGGGGTGCCTGCCGGGAACCGCTGGAGCTGGGTGGGGCGGTCGATCGGCACCGCAGGGCCGACGACCATCAACACCGGTTTCTCCAGCGGGTACAGCGGCGGCGCACGGCAGATGAAGGAGATCCCCGCCGCCTCGCTCCAGACAGGGCGCCGCTACCGGGTGAGTATGCGGATGAACGACTGGTCGGCTGAGGAGGCCGTCCCGATGCAGTTTCAGGTGCTCTGGAGCCCCGTGTCCACGTTCACCGACTATCAGGTGATCGACGTCGGCGAGCCCCGCCGCGTCGATGCCACCCGGTACACCGACCTCCCGTCCGTCGAGTTCCTCGCAGCCGAGACCACCGGCATCTACACGGTGGTCGTCCTCGGCACCAAGCGGATCACCTTCCCGGCCGGACCGGCCCGCAACGTCGGCGCGTACAGCGTCACCGGGTTCCGCGTCGAGATGCTCCCGACCGAGCCCGACGCCGTATTCACCGGCACGATCGTCGATCTCCAGCAGCGCGAGGAGCTGGACAAGAACACCGGCCGGTCGCAGATCTTCACGACCCTTCTCGCGACCGACAACGTGCAGCCCCTCGCCAACACCAAGCGCTACGGCGCGATCGCCGAAGGCGGGTTCGAGAACTGGGAGGACCGCATCCGCCGCCTCGCCGCCTCCTCGCCCGTGCCGACGGACCTGCCTCGAGGTACGACCTCCCGGGTGGTCTACACCCGCAGCGGCGTCGATGGGTGGACGGCGCTCAGCGGCTCCATCGTGCCCGAACAGTTCAAGGACTCCGCCGTCGATGTCCCGCCGACCGTGTGGCCCCGCCGATCCGCCCTGTACGTCCTGTACCGCCGCACGGCCGCACTCACCGCGGCGATCGGCACCCTCGGCGTCCAGCGGGTCCTCCGTGGCCTCACGCCCGGCGCAACCTACCGGGTGAGCGTCAACGCGACCATCTGGGAGAACACCACGGCAGCAGCGCCCTCGCTCCGCATCGGCGTCGCCGGGGTCGGCGTCGGCCCGGCGACCGCCCTGCCGCTCACGCCGAACGGCGTCGCTCTCGTGACCTACCAGTTCACGGCCACCGGCACGACGCACACGGTCCAGATCACCAACGGCGCAGCGGTCGCCTTCCAGCCCAACCAGTTCCTCTCGATGCAGATCCAGCCGGTGACGATCGTCGAGACCGGCCGCGTCGATCCCTTCCGCCTCCAGAGCACCGTCTACGAGGGATCGCTCGCGTCCCACTTCGACCTCGCGTGCAACAGCACCGGGGCGTACTGGTGGGTGGACAGCCACGGCATCGCCCAGTTCCGCGCCTACTCCGCCCCGGACGAGATCGTCGGCTCGTGGACCGACAACCCCGCCGAGCTCGGCGACCCGCTGACGTTCGCCTACACCGACATCGACACATCGTTCGACACCAAGGGCCTCGTCACCGCGCTCACGCTCCAGCAGCACGGAGCCAAGCCCGGCGACAAGGGGTGGGACGCCGACGACAGCGCCACAACGTTCGACGACGCCACCGGCATCGACCGGTGGGGCGTTCGAGGCGACCAGCTCGACACGACCATCCACACCGGTCCCGGGTTCGAGTCGGCCCTCGCCGAGCGCGCCAACGACGTGTTCGCCGAGCGCGCCCGCACCGCCCGCACGATCACCGGGTTCCAGTGGAACGCGCAGGAGAACCCCGGCAAGGCGCTCGCGCTGGAGATCTACGACCGGGTACGGGTCAAGCGCGGCAAGCTCGTCGTCACCGCCCGCATCATCGGCCTCAAGCACACGATCACCCCGACGCGGTGGATCGTCGATGTCGCCCTGACGGAGATCTCCACGGGCATCCCGTTCGAGCAGCTCAACACCGCCCTCGGTACGCGCACCTTCGCCCAGTGGAACGCGATCATCGGCTCCGCCTCGTTCGCCGAACTCAACGCCGACATCCTGAAAGGACTGAACTAATGCAGCTCATCAAGACCGCCCGAGGGGGCATCACCACCCGTCACGGGGAGGACGCAGGCCGCAGCCGGCCGCATGTCGGAATCGACATCGGACACGGCAATTCGACCGCCGAGGATCTCCGCATGGTCGCCCCCGCAGCGGGCAAGGTCACCGCCGCAGGATGGTCCGGCACCTACGGCCTCCGCGTCATCATCGCGCACCCCGACGGCTCCGAGAGCCTCATCGCCCACATGGATCGCCTCGCGGTCGGCGTCGGCTACGAGGTCGAGCAGGGCGACGACATCGGCGTGATGGGCCGCACGGGTGGCCCGTGGGGATCAATCGCCGGGTGGTTCGTTCACGGCCACCAGGAGTACCACGTCGGCGGCATCGCCGTCGATCCACTTCTCTACATGGCGGGCGGTCCCATGGCCGGTCAACCCGCCCCAACCCCATATCAGGAGGACAGCATGGCAAACATCGTTCACACCTACCCCGCCGACCGCACCGACTCGCGCGTGTTCGGCCTCGACCTCGACGACCCGGCCCGGCCGATGTGGCCGGTCAACGGCGGCGAGTTCGCGGCCGGGAACAAGCGGGGCGTCCCCGTGGTCGAGATGTCGCCGTCGGACTTCCAGGAGGCCATGCGGAAGCGCGGCATTTTCAAGTTCGACGGGGCGCAGCGCATCGCCCCGTACAGCGCCGCAGCGGTCGCGGCACTCTCGCCGGTCGAGCGTCAGTACTCGGTGAACTACGCCGGGTTCCTGGCCGTCCGCGCGGCCGGGTAGCGGCCATGAGTGAGCAGGTCATCATCTCGCTCATCCAGGGCGGCGCGACGACTCTCGCCGCCGCAGCGGCGGGCGTGTTCGGCTTGCTCATCAACCGGAAGGTGAACGGCATCCGCACACAGGTCGCGAACCATCACAAGGTGAACCTCCGCGACGACCTGGACGACAAGCACGAGGAGAACGCGGATCTCCTCAAGACCCTCGCCCGGGATGTGGGCGGCATGAAATCGGACGTGCGCCTCATCCGCAAGACCCAGTTCAAACAGGACAGGCGGCTCCTCCGCCTCGAAGGAAGGAAGAAACCATGAAGCTCCCCAACGTCCCCGTGGGCGTCCGACAGTGGGCCTACGGCATCGCCGTAGCCGCAGCGCCGATCCTCGTCATCCGAGGGGTCCTCGACGCCGCTGAGGCGGGCCTGTGGGTCGTCGCAGCCGGTGCCGTCCTCGGCGTCACTGGAGGCCTGGCCCTCGCCAACACCCCGAAGCGTGGCGCACACGCCGCCTGAGGACAGCACAACGCCCCTCGCCAACCCGGCGAGGGGCGTTGCTCGTGCCGCTACTGACGTGCCGCGTACCGGGCGTGTGCGGCCTGCCGCGAGGTCCCGAGGCCTCGGGCGACCTCCGCCCACGACCGTCCAATCGAGCGCTGGCCGGTGGCCGCAGTGGCGATCGCTCGCTCCAGGTCGTCGCGCAAGGCCACGAGTTGGGCGAGTTCGGGCTCGTCGGCGTCCCCGACGCGCTCTCCGGCCCGTCGGATCATTCGCCTCACCATGGCGAGGAATTCGTCCGTCTCAACACTCATGCCACGCCCTCCAGGAGTCTTAATTTCGGTGTCAACCCAGCGTTGACACTTTTGTCGTAGGCCGAATCGACCACGGCGCGCACGTCGTCGGGGTCGATCTCGGTGTAGATCCGCGTCGTGTCGGCTGAGGCGTGCCCCATGAGTTCCTGCACGATGAGGACGTTGCCGCCGCTCTCCTTGAGTGCCCTCGTGCCGAAGCTGTGGCGGAGCTTGTGGATCGTCCAGCCGTCCGGGAGCACGTCGATCGCCAGCTCGCCGACCCGGCGCGCCGACAGGTGCCCGTCGATCGCGCCCGGGAAGGCGTAGCCCTCGCCGAGGGCACGGAGATCGAGCGCGAGCCGACGAGTGAGGGGGACGACGCGGAGCTTGCCGCCCTTGCCGTGCACGAGGAGCGACCAGCCGAGGAGATCCTCGGCGAGGTCCCGGGAGTGGACGACGGCGATCTCGCCGCGCCGCATCCCGGCATCGTGCGCCAGGCGCAGCATGAGGCCCGTCCGGTCATCGGCGCGCGCGAGCGACTGCCGGTAGAGCGGCTCCGGGATCGGCCTGGCCTTGCCCTTCGTGGCCTTCACCTTCGGGAGGGCCTTGACCGGCGAGCGGTCCACGTAGCCGAAGCGCTTGCCCCACTTCCAGAACTCGGCGAACGTCGATCGGCGTCCTCGCCGGGTCTCGGGCATCCACGACTGCGAGCCGGTGTACTGCACGAGGATGTGCTTGGTGACCTCCCACGGGCCGACATCGACCCGGCGTGCGAGATGCTGGAGATGCTCGCGGCGAGCCCGGATGCTCGTCTCGCGCAGGCCCGCCGAACGTTGGGCGATGCAGAACTGGTCAATGGCTTGGATCCATGGTGCGGTAATCATCACGACAGCCTCCCCGCTGAAAAGGGGGCATCGGCGGGGGCGTTCATCACGACTCGATATCGGTCAATGAGGGCAGGGCTACGCTGTGCGCATGATCACTCTCGCAATCGCCCTTGGCATCATCGGATTCGCCCTGACCGTCGTAGGAGGGGTGATCACCTACACGGGGCGAATGCGTGAGAAGACGCCCGGCTCCGGCCTGTACACGATCCCGACGGCTGGGCGCGGAACGCTCGCTCTCACCGTGAGCGGAGCAGTAGTTGCTCTCGTAGGGCTCTTCGTGGGTCTCGCTGTTTGACCTGCTCACGCGCTCACCGACCGCAGCGCCAGGATGAGGAGAAGCCCTAGGCTGGCGGCTCCGTTTGACAGCTCCATTACGCTAGACGTGCCTCGTTCGCGGGTCGCATCGACTCCCAACCAGAAGGTTGGGGGTTCGAATCCCTTCGGGCGCACATTGTGAAAAGCGGTCCACTTCGGTGGGCCGCTTTTTTCATGCCGCCTGCCAGCAGGATATCGGCGCGAGAAGCGGATGGAATCGCATAAAACGTCCGGTTCTCGGGCGTTCGTCCTCTTCTCGTGCGGCTCCCACACGTCGCTACGCCCGGCAGCTGCCCAGCGTGCCCGTGAGTGCCTGGCGGTCGGCGTCGTCGACCGTGAGGTCGTACGCCATCAGCACGAGGACGAACCGCGCCGCGTACTCGCAGTGCGAGGCGGCCGCGGGCGGCATCCAATCGCCGGGGCCGGAGTCCGACTTCGACGAGTTCGTCGCGCCGTCGACGGCCTGCAGGTTGATCGGGTCGTTCGCGAACTGCTCCCGCTGCTGCTCCGTCCACGTGTTCCCGCCGTGACGCCAACCCCACGCGAGCGGCACGACGTGGTCGATCTGCACGAGCTGACTCGACCGCTCACCGCGCTGGAAGTCGATCGTCGACCCCGTGTAGAGGTCGTGCAGAACGCCGGTGAGGACGACGCAGTCGCGGGTCCCCGGCTTGAAGGTGACGTCGACGAGGTCGCGCGCCAGCACGTCGTTGCGGGTGTCGCAGCCGTTGCGGTCGATGTCGGCCCAGCGCTGACCGAACCGGTCCCGGTCGTAGCCGGTGGCCACCTGGGTGGCGGTGTCGACGTCGGCCAGCGCGTCTTCGACTGCGGCGGCCGAGACGACGAACTGCCCGGACGCGTCCACGGCGGCGAAACCGGCGGCCTCGAGCGATGCCCGTGCGCTCGGGCTGACCGCCGCGGGCGTGGGTGCGAGCGACGTCGGCGCTGGTGACCCCGGCTCGCCGAACACGATCCCGCCGTCGACCTGCGTCGCGACGAGCACCACGACGGCTGCAAGGAGCGCGACGAGCAACGCCAAGGGAGTCTTCTTCATGCTGGGTGCTCTCCTCGGGGTCTGCTCCACCAGCGTAGAGGCGGGCGCCGACACGAGGTCGCCGGACGTCAGCCCCGGTAGACGTCGCTCCGATGGCCGAGCGTGATGACGACCACGAGGAGCACACCGTCATCGATCGTGTACACGATCCGATAGTCACCCACCCTGACACGGAAGCCGGGGCGTCCTTGCAACGCCGTGGCACTCGGCGGGCGCGGGTTCTCCCCAAGCAGAGCGATCGCGGCCCGGATGCGTCGCTGGTCCTGATGGTCGATCCTGCGGAGCGCCTTGATCGCGGCCGGCCGCAGCTCGATGTCGTATCGACTCATTCCCAGCCGAGGTCGGCCTTCGCCTGCGCCCACGGGATGCTGTCGCCCTCCTCGGCCATCGCCGCATCGAAGGCACGGGCGTCCTCGGCGTCTTCGAGCGCCTCCATCATCCGGTCGTACTGTTCGGGACTGATGATGACGGCCTCTGCGCGCCCGCGTCGCTCCACGAAGACGGCTTCGGTGTGGGATCGCGCAATGAGTTCGGAGAACTTCGCGCGAGCTTCGGTGACGTTGATCCGGGACATGTCGCAAGTGTACGTTTTGGGCCTCCGTCTGTACATGAGGGGGTGGCCGAGGTGTGGTTCGACGGCTTCAGAGGAGCCTAGACAAAGGTGTACCGACGACCGAGCGCGCTCTCCACAGGGGTGCCCTTCGACAAGCTCAGGGACCGGCGGAAGTGATCGGGGAGCGGACGGGGTGGCAGCCCTTCGACAGGCTCAGGGACCGGACTGATGCGGCCACCGAAGGACGTCCGCCCCTGCCGCTGCGGACGCTGGCGGGATAGGGTCGAGCAGACACAGGGTGCCCCACAACGGGCGCCCGCGATCAAGGAGGATCACGTGTCAGGTAACAGAGCTGTCGCCTACAAAGCAGCGGGTGTCGTCGAGGTCATCGACATCGACTACCCCACCTTCGAACTCAAGGACGGACCGGGGGTGAACCCGGCCAACGTCGGCCGGAAAGTCCCGCACGGCGCCATCCTCAAGACCGTCGCGACCAACATCTGCGGCTCCGACCAACACATGGTCCGCGGCCGCACCACGGCACCGCCGAACCTCGTCCTCGGACACGAGATCACCGGCGAGGTGGTCGAGGTCGGACCGGATGTCGAGTTCATCAAGGTCGGCGACATCGTCTCGGTGCCCTTCAACATCGCCTGCGGTCGCTGTCGCAACTGCAAGGAGCGCAAGACCGGCATCTGCCTCAACGTGAACCCCGACCGCCCGGGCAGTGCCTACGGCTACGTCGACATGGGTGGTTGGGTCGGCGGCCAGGCCGAGTACGTGCTCGTGCCCTACGCGGACTGGAACCTCCTGAAGTTCCCGGACCGCGACCAGGCGCTCGAGAAGATCATGGACCTCACGATGCTCTCCGACATCTTCCCGACCGGCTTCCACGGTGCGGTGACGGCGGGCGTCGGCGTCGGATCGACCGTCTATGTGGCGGGCGCGGGTCCCGTCGGACTCGCCGCAGCGACCGGGGCCATGCTCCTCGGCGCCGCTGCAGTCATCGTCGGCGACATGAACGCCGACCGGCTGGCGCAGGCGCGGAGCTTCGGTTGCGAGACCGTCGACCTCACCAAGGGTGAGCCGGGGGAGCAGATCGAACAGATCCTCGGCGTCCCGGAGGTCGACTGCGCGGTCGACGCCGTCGGGTTCGAGGCTCGTGGTCACGGTGGCGACGCGGGTCACGAAGCCCCGGCGACGGTGCTCAACTCGCTCATGGACATCACGGCGGCCGGCGGTGCGCTCGGCATCCCCGGACTCTACGTGACGGGCGACCCGGGTGGCATCGACGAGGCCGCGAAGAAGGGTGCGCTCTCGCTGAGTCTCGGTACCGGCTGGGCGAAGTCGCTGTCGTTCACCACCGGTCAGTGCCCGGTGATGAAGTACAACCACGGCCTCATGATGGCGATCCTGCACGACAAGGTCCACATCGCGAAGAACGTCAACGCGACCGCGATCACCCTCGACGACGCCCCGCGCGGGTACGCGGAGTTCGACGCGGGGGCTGCGCAGAAGTTCGTCCTCAACCCGAACGGGTATCTGGACGCCGCGTAGGAGGCACGGGGACATCACCGAGAGCGCCCGTTGCGTCGTCTGGAGCGCTTCAGGACGACGGAACGGGCGCTTTCGGCTGCCCTTCGACAAGCTCAGGGACCGGGGTGGAGTGGTGCAGGGACCGGGAGGAGTGGCGCAGGGACCGGGAGGAGTGGCGCGGGGACCGGGGGTCCCGACTACTGATTTTTCACCCGAACGCCTGCCGCAGGGCATCCGGAACGGCGTTGTCTGACGAACTGCTGAGTGAACCGTGAGATTCCCTCCTCTCGGTCCGTCTCTCCAATGACGCGGGAAACCGACGGGGCCTTGGGGCCCGTCCCGCGACGAAGAGACCCCCACTCGCACAAGGACGACCATGCAACACTCCTTCCTCGCATCCGAATCAGATCCGGAGAGCGACTCGGACACCAGCCCACTGCTCGGCAGTGCGAGCAGTACGGCGTCGACGGTTCCGATCCGCAAGGTCACGGTCAGCGGCGACGACCCGGCCACCGCCCGGCAGAACTACGAGCGCGCCTACGACGGCAGCCGCTTCACCGTCACCCGCGGCACCGAGCCGTTCTCGTTCCAGTGGGTGTCGATCGGCGACGACCGTGTCTCGCTCCGCACCGCGACGATGACCGGACACGTCACCGGCGAGACCCCGGGCCTCACGGATTACGTGGTCTCGTGGGTCACGACCGGCGGCGGCTGGATCGTGCGCCGCGACGGCCAACGGATGGAGATCCCGCGACACCCGTTCGTCCTCCCGTTCCACCGGCCGTACACGGTGCACCTCACCCCGCACCGGCAGAACTCCGTGCTCTTCTCCGCCCCGTACCTCGAAGACATCGCGACCGAGATCCACGCCGGCCCGAGTCAGCAGGTGTCCTTCGATCTCGAGGCGACGCCGACACCCGAGGCGATCGAGCGCTGGCGCGTGGCGCTGAACGCCTCCACGCCGGTGCTCACCGACGAGACGGCGCCTCCGCTGCTCCGTATGAACGCCCAACGACCGCTCGCCCTCGCGCTGCTCCAGCTCGCACCGTGGGCGGTGGTCGACCTGCCGGAGCCGCTCCGCGAGCCTTCGATGGCGCGCACGCGCCTCGCGGTCGAGTACCTGCACCATCACGCGGCGGAGCCCATCACGCCCGCCGACGCGGCGAAGGCGGCCGGGCTGCACACGAGGACGCTGCAGCTCCACTGCCGTCGCGAACTCGGCATGTCGCCCACCGCCTACCTGCGCGACATCCGCCTCGACCGCACCCGTCGCGAGCTCGCCGAGAGCTCGCCGCAGGAGACGACGGTCGGTGAGGTCGCGAAGCGGTGGGGCTTCGTCCACCTCGGACGCTTCGCCTCCGCCTACCGGAACCGCTTCGGCGAGGGCCCGAGCCAGACCCTGCGCGGCTGACGCCCGTCGCCGGATATCCAAAAAATGAGTGCTTCCGGAAAAGTTCGAGACGGACCGTGAGATTCGGGCGTGACGCGCAGTCTCATAGATGTCGCCCGCAACACGGGCACCGCCGCCGGACACCCGGAGCGTGAACCAGCACCACCAGACACCGAAGGAGCAACACCATGTCGAACACCACCGACACCGCGAACCACGCCGCAACGACCTCCACGGGCAAGAACGTCATCGCCGATGGCGTCGTCCAGAAGGTCGCCGGCATCGCAGCCCGCGAGGTCCCCGGCGTGCACGACCTCGGTGGCGGAGCGGCTCGCGCCATCGGCGCCATCCGCAACGCCATCAACGCTCAGGACCGCGGTCAGGGCGTCTCGGTCGAGGTCGGCGAGAAGCAGGTCGCCGCTGACATCGTGATCGTCGCCGAGTACCCCGTCGACCTCCAGCGCGTCGCGGACGACGTCCGTCGCAGCGTCACCGACGCGATCTCGAACGTCGTCGGCATGGACGTCACCGAGGTCAACGTGACCGTCGCCGACGTCCACATCCCGTCGGACGACGACAACGACGCTGACGAGAGCCGCGTCCAGTGACCACGACCGATCGCGGCATCCTCGTCGGTGCCGTCCTGGCGCTGGCGGCCGTGGCATTCGGGTTCTGGAGCATGATCCTCGTCGCACTGTTCATGCTGATCGGATTCGGCATCGGACGCGTGCTCGAGGGCAAGCTCGACCTGCGCGGTGTCGCCGACGCGCTCCGCGGGCGGCGGTCGTCGTGACCGCGGCGGTGACGGCCGAACAGGCCGTGCATGGTCGCAACACGATCAGCTCCCGCGCCGTGCGTCGCGTCGTGTCTGCCGTCACCGCGGAGGAACTCGGTGTGCGGGCGTCGGAGGTCTCGGTCGAGCTCTCCGACGCCCAGGGGGCCCTCACGGTCACCGCGAGCACGCCCATCCACGTGTCGCCGCTCGGCGCCGGATCCCGGACCTCGGGAACCGTCCTCGAACGCCTGGCACGCGCACAGACCAGCATCCGTGAGCGGTGCCTGGACCTGACCGGGTCGACGATCGGACGCGTCGACCTCCACATCACGGGCGCGAAGCTCGAAGTACGAAGGAGGGTGTTGTGAGCACCCCAGCCCTGTACCGCCGCGCGGTGCGTCGCGAGACCCACTCGCCGCGGTCGACGCTCGCGATCACGATCGCGATCATCCTCGCGCTCGTGCTCGCCTGGCTCGGCACCGAGTCGGTCCTGGCCGCGATCGGGCAGCCGGCGCTCCTCGTCGCACCGAAGGACATCGTCACCGCGGTGCTGACCGCGGCGACCGCCCCGGCCCCACTCCTCGTCGCCATCGGCGCGGTCGCGGCGATCGTCGGCCTCGTGCTGATCGTCCTGTCGCTGGCTCCCGCCCGCCAAGGGCGTCGCGGGTCGATCGCCGAGCGCACGGCGGCGGTCGTGGACGACCGGGTGATCGCGCAGTCGCTCGCCCGCGTCGCCTCGTACGCCGGTGACATCGACCCCTCGCAGGTGAGTGTCAGCGTCGGCGCCAGGAGCGCCCGCGTCGACGTCACGCCGACGAGCGGTCGACGCGTCGACCAGCGCGAGATCCAGCAGGCCGTGGACGCGGAGGTCGCGTCCTACGACTACCGGCCGGCGCTCCGCGCCAAGGTCCGCGTGAGTAGCAAGGGAACGGTGGCCTGATGAACTCCACGAATCGCTTCCTCAACCGGTTCTTCATCTTCGTGGTCGGACTCGTCGTCCTCGCGGCCGGCGCGGCCCTGTCCGTGGGGGCGCTTCTGCCTGACGTGCAGCGGACGATCAGCGAGAACGCCGAGCGGGCCGTCGGACCGACGAACGACACCATCGACGCCCAGCCGTGGATCCTGTGGGTCGCGGCGGTCGTCGCCCTGCTGCTCATCCTCGTCATCCTCTGGTTCGTGTTCCGGCAGGGCCGCGGGCACACCGGAACGCTGCTGCAGGTCGACGAGCAGCGGACGAAGGACACCCGACCGGTGGTCGCGTCGTGCTCGACGTGAAGGTCGCCGAGCAGGTCCTCGAAGAGGCGATCGGGCGCAACCCCGACGTGGTCTCCGTCGACGTCACCGGCTTCCGGATCCGCAAGCAGTCCACGCTGCGCCTCACCGCACACGCTCGTCGCGGCGCCTCGCCCGTCCAGCTGCGGCGCGACATCGAGGCGGCCGTCCACGAGTGGGACGGCGTCCTCGGGACCTCCACCCCGGTGGTCATCCAGATCGTCAGCGGGCTGCGCACACGGCTCGCCAGCACGAACCGGGTCGTCTGACCCGACACCCCGCGGTGCCGCCGCGGCACCCGAACCGACAGCAGTAGGACCGATGCACCGCCGACGCGGTGCGAGGAGGATCGCATGAGCGACGACACGAAGCACCCGGACCAGCAGCACATCCCCACCCCGGCCGAGGTCCGGGCGGAGCACCCGACGGTGCTCGTGCCCGCGCATCCCGATGACGAGGTCCGTCGCATCGAGTCGCACGACGGCGAGCACGCGGGTGGGACCGCGCCCGCTCCTGTGGTCGCGCCGGCGAACGGGGCTGTCGCTGGTCCGGAGACCGCTGAACCGGCTGTGGCCGACTCGGTCTCCGTCGAGACGCCGACGGTGTCGGTGTCGGAGTCGGTGGCTCCGCCGGAAGCGGCGGACGCACCGGTGGTCGAGCTCGACTCCGGCCGGCGACGTGAGCAGGAGGCCGACGAACTCGCCCAGGTCATCGCCACGACGGCCGAGACGGTCCCCGGCGTGCACGCCCTCGGTTCCCCGACGGCCCGCGCCATCGACAGCGCCCGCACCCGCCTGCTCGGTCGCACCGCCGTCCCCGGCGTCAACGTCCTGGCCGACGAGGACGTGCTGAACGTCGACGTCTCACTGGTGGCCGAGTACCCGGCCAGCATCGACGAGGTCGCGGACACGGTCCGGGCCGACGTCGCGGCCGCGCTGGAGGCCCGCCACCCGGGACCGGTCGACATCGACATCACGGTCACCGACATCCACGGCCCCTTCGACCCGATCGAGCCCGATCCGGGCGAGGCGATCGACGACGCGAAGGCCGCCGTCGGCAATGCGACGTCCGCGACGGGTGCCGCGATCGGCGATGCGGCAGAGGCCGCCGGGGATGCCCTCGGCACGGCGAAGGCTGCTGCATCGGACGCGGAGGACTCGGCGCGAGCCCGAGCGGCCGACCTGGCCGACGCCGCTGGTGACGCGGTGGAGCAGCGGACCGGTCGGTCCGAGGGCGACGACGGCCGGTCGCTGGGAGACGGGCAGCCGGGCCCGGCCGCCGGTGCCGACGGCGAGCTCGTGACTGACGGCGACGTCGGCGGCGAACCGACCGATGCGGTGGTGTCGGAGGAACTCGCCGAGGCCGCCCGTCAGCTTGCCACCGCGGCCGACTCGCTCGCGACCGTCGCCGAGGAGGTGACGCACGGCGCCGACCCGAACCTCGCCGATGCTGAGCCCGCCGGGGCGGCTGACGCGATCCAGGACGCTCCGGCGGAAGAGCCCGTCGCGACGGGCCCGGATGCCGACCCGGTTTCGGCCCCCGAGCTGGACGGCGAGGACGCGCCCGAGCAGTCTGCCCCGAAGGTCGCCGACGTCGACGAGGTGGCGGACGCTCCCGCCGAGGTCACGGCCACCCAAGCTGCGGCGCCGGCGAAGGAGCAGTGACATGCCGCTCTTCAGCCGGAGCACGTCGTACGGTGCGCGTCCGCGTCCGCGTGCCGTGTGGGCCGCTGCGATCACGGGTGTCGTCCTGCTCGTGCTCATCGTCGTCGGCGTGCTCATCCCGATCCTCGGGCTCATCGGCGCCGCCGACGGCGCGACGGTCGGTGCGCTCGACGTCCCGGTCGGCGGCATCGTGGTCGCGCTCCTCATCGGGTACGTCCTCGCGCTGCTGTTCCTGCTCGGGTGCGTCCGCAGTCGCAACGGCGCACTCTCCTGGGTGCTCGCCGTCGCCGCGGTGATCTCGGCGCTCCTCGTGTCGCTGTGGCCGCTGCTGGCGGTCGCCTTCGCGGGCGTCGACCAGGCGTCCGACGTGGTGCCGTTCATCCAGGACCTCATCCGCCAGGTCACGGGCGGCTGAGCACCGGAGATCCGCGCGGCAGCAGGAGGTTCTCCCTCAGGATCTCCTGCTGTCGCGCGGATCTCCTGTGCTCAGCTCAGGCGGCGGGTGAGGTGGACGTCGACGGTGTCGCCGATGTCCTTGCCGAGGCGCTTCCGGAGCTTCGCACTGATGGACAACATGTGACCACCGGAGCCGGTCGGCATGAGGCCGACGTTCGGCAGCTCGACACCGTCGACGATCGCGTCGACGCGGACGGATTTGCCGGTGCCGAAGAACTCGGCCGAGCCGGGCATCTCGACGCAGGACCAGACGTCGCCCTTCACATCGACGCCGATCGGCGTGGTGAAGCGGTGGTCGAGCTCGGTCGGTTCGATGGCCATCGGTGGCGCCCCTCGTCGGTCGTGGTCGGCGTGGCCATTGTCGCGGCTGAGTCCGACCCGTGGCAAGGGCGGGACCGTCCCTGGTCCCGCCCTTCGACAGGCTCAGGGACCGCGTTTCCTACCCCGCTCCCGCCCTTCGACAGGCTTAGGGCCCGCTTGTCGAGGGCCCCCGGAAGCACTCGGCCCCTCGGCAGGCTCGCGAGGAGCACTGCCGAGGGGCCGGGAACCTCAGTTCTGGGGGAAGCCGAGGTTGATGCCGCCGTGGGAGGGGTCGAGCCAGCGGGAGGTGATGGCCTTCTGCTGGGTGAAGAACCGGACGCCCTCGGCGCCGTGGGCCTTGGTGTCGCCGAACAGCGAGTCCTTCCACCCGCCGAAGGAGAACGTCGCGACCGGCACGGGGATGGGCACGTTGATGCCGATCATCCCGACCTGGATCTCGTTCTGGAACCGCCGGGCGGCACCGCCGTCGTTGGTGAAGATCGCGGTCCCGTTGCCGAACGCCCCGCCGTTGATCAGCGCGACGCCCTCTTCGTAGGACTGCACGCGCACGACCGCGAGGACGGGTCCGAAGATCTCCTCCGTGTACACCTTCGACGTCGTCGGGACGTTGTCGATGAGGGTCGGGCCGAGCCAGAACCCGTTCGGGTCGCCGTCGATGGGGGTGTTGCGGCCGTCGACGACGATCGTCGCACCATCCTGTTCGGCGATGTCGAGGTAGGAGGCGACCTTGTCGCGGTGCACCTTCGTCACGAGCGGTCCCATGTCGCAGTTCCGACGGCCGTCACCGATCCGCAAGGTGGCTGCACGCTCGGCGATCTTGGCGATGAGTTCGTCCGCGACGGGCTCGACGGCCACGACCACCGAGATCGCCATGCAGCGCTCGCCCGCGGATCCGAAGCCGGCGTTGATCGCGGAGTCCGCGACGAGGTCGAGGTCGGCGTCGGGCAGGACCAGCATGTGGTTCTTCGCCCCGCCGAGGGCCTGGACCCGCTTGCCGTGTGCGGTGCCGGTCTCGTACACGTACTTCGCGATCGGGGTGGAACCCACGAAGGAGATCGCGCGGACGTCGGGGTGGGTGAGGAGCCCGTCGACGGCCTCCTTGTCACCGTTCAGCACCGTGAACACGCCGTCGGGGAGCCCGGCTTCCTTCCAGAGCTTCGCGAGCCAGATCGCCGCGGACGGGTCTTTCTCGCTCGGCTTCAACACGACCGTGTTCCCGGCCGCGATCGCGATCGGGAAGAACCACATCGGCACCATCGCGGGGAAGTTGAACGGCGAGATGATGCCCACGACCCCGAGCGGCTGCTTCGTGGAGTACACGTCGACACCGGTCGAGACCTGCTCGGAGAACTCACCCTTCAGGTGGTGCGCGAGACCGGTCGCGAACTCCACGACCTCCTGCCCACGCGTGATCTCACCCAGCGCGTCGGAGACGACCTTGCCGTGCTCCGCGGTGATGATCTCCGCAAGCTCACCCTTCTTCGCGTCGAGCAGCTCACGGAACTTGAACACGATCTGCTGACGCTTGGCCAGCGGCAGGTCGCGCCAAGCCGGGAACGCCTTGGCAGCCGATGCGACAGCTGCTGCGATCTCATCCTGATCGGCGAGCGCGACGTGCTTCGTCGCGACGCCCAGCGCCGGGTCGTAGACCGGGGCGGTGCGGCCGGAGGTGGACGGGGCCTCGGCTCCGTCGATCCAGTGCGGGACGACCGGCAGCGTGCCGGCGTCGGTGGTGGGGGTGGTGCTCGTGGCGGTGGTGGTCATGCGGATGGCTCCTGGGCGTCGTGGGGTGCAGGGGTGCTGGGTGCTGGTCGTGCCGCGGCGGACGGGGCCGGGGTCGGGAGTCCCGACACCGAGTCCCAGAACGGGTCCGGCTCGCCGCTCATGCGCGCAGCTCCCCGAGGGCGGCGTCGATGATGGCGACACCCGAGGCGACCTCGTCGGCGGTCACGACGGCGGGCGGGACGACGTGGATGCGGTTCTCGCTGATGAACGGCAGGAGGCCGGCCTCGAGCAGGGACGTCTTGAACCGACCCATCGCCGCCGCATCGAGTGGTGCGCGGGTGTCGCGGTCCTCGACGAGCTCGACCGCCCAGAACACGCCGCTGCCGCGGACCTCGCCGATGAGCTCGTGGCGCTCGGCGAGGGAGCGGAGCGCGGGCCCGATGTGGTCGGCGCCGATCGCCTTGGCATGTTCGACGACGCCTTCCTCGGCCATGGCGGTGAGCGTCGCGACGACACTCGCGGCGGCGAGCGGGTGGCCGGAGTATGTGAGTCCGCCAGGGAACACCTGCTCGTCGAAGACGCGGGCGATGTGCTCGGAGACGATGACGCCACCGAGCGGCACGTAGCCGGAGTTGACGCCCTTCGCGAAGGTGATGAGGTCGGGTCGCACGTCGAACGCGTCGAACGCGAACCACTCACCGGTGCGGGCGAAGCCGGCCATGACCTCGTCGAGGATGAGCATGATGCCGTAGCGGTCGGCGATCGCGCGGACCCCCGCGAGGTAGCCGGGTGGCGGCGTCAGGATGCCGGCGGTGCCGGGGACGGTCTCGAGGAGGATCGCGGCGATCGAGCCGGGACCCTCGGCCTGGACGGTGCGCTCGAGGTGGCGGAGGGCGCGCTCCGACTCCTCCTCCGGCGTCGTGGCCCAGAACTCGGTGCGGTAGAGGTAGGGGCCGAACACGTGCACGTGACCGCGCGCGTATTCGTTGGGGATGCGGCGCCAGTCGCCCGTCGCGACGATGGCCGCACCCGTGTTGCCGTGGTACGAGCGGTAGGTCGAGATGACCTTGTCGCGGCCGGTGGCGATGCGCGCCATGCGGATCGCGTTCTCGTTCGCGTCGGCACCGCCGTTGGTGAAGAAGACCTTCTCGAAGCCCTCGGGCGCACGCTCGAGGATGAGCCGCGCTGCCTCGGCGCGGGTCGCGTTCGCCGCGGCCGGCGCGATCGTGGTGAGCTGCGCCGCCTGCTCCTGGATCGCCGCGACGACCTTCGGGTGCTGGTACCCGAGGTTCACGTTGACGAGCTGGCTGGAGAAGTCGAGGTAGTGGCGTCCGTCGTGGTCCCACACGGTGCTGCCGAGGCCGCCCGCGATGGGGAGCGGCTTGAGCGTGCTCTGGGCGGACCAGGAGTGCAGGACGCGCTGGGTGTCGGCGTCGCGGACGCCGGCGTTGTCGAGGCCGGAGAGGAAGTCATTGATCACCCCTGCAGCCTGGCAATCGACGCGGCCGATGTACATGGCGTGATCAGTGGTACCTTCGGCACATGTCCACCACTTCAGTGATCGCTGGCGACGTCGGCCGTGCGTCGTCGAACGTGTCCCTGCGCACGCTCATGGCCGAGCCGGTGTTCAAGCTCGGCCTCGTCGTCGAGGGTGACGCCGACGTCCTCGACCGCGCCATCGCCTGGGTGCACAGCTCCGACCTCGGCGACCCGACGCCCTGGCTGGAGCCCGGCCAGCTGCTCCTCACCGACGGCATGCAGTTCACCGGCGAGATGAGCGACGAGCTCGCCGACCGCCGCGCCGACGAGTACGTCCGCCGCCTCTCCGCCCGGGGTGTGCTCGCGCTCGGGTTCGCCACCGGGATCATCCACGCCGGCATCCCGCAGCGGCTCGTCGAGGCATGCGAGCGACACGGGTTCACCCTGCTCGAGGTGGGGGAGCGAACCCCGTTCATCGGCATCATCCGGTTCGTCGCCGACGCGGTCGCAGCCGCCCGCGTGGCATCGCTCGAGTGGTCGCTCGCCGCCCAGCGTGCGGTAGCGAGGGCGGCGCTCCGACCCGACGGCCTGACCGCGATCCTCGCGGAGCTGGGGCAGCAGCTCGGTTGCTGGGTCGCGCTGTACGACGCGCTCGGCAACCGGGTCACCACGAGGACGCGCGAGCCGGTGCCGGAGGGTGTGGAGGCCGCCGTCGCCGAGGTGCTGCGGCGCGGGTCGCGGGCCGGACTGCACCTCGCGGACGGAGCGGAGGGCGCGACGCTGCTGACGCTCGGCCGCCGAGGCGAGCTGCGGGGCATCCTCGCGGTCGGGTCCGGCGTGCCGCTCGACCACGCCGAGCACGACCTCGTCTCCAGCGTCATCGGCCTCGCGAGCATCGCCCTCGAACAGCACAGCGCCCTCGACCTCGCACGCCGGCAGCTGCGCTCCGGGCTCCTCGAGCTGCTGCTCTCCGGGGACCGCGCGGTCGCCGAGCGCACCGCCCAGCGGCTCTGGGGGCCGCTGCCGCCCGACCCGATCCGCGTCGCCGTGGTCGACATCCCCGAGGATGAGCTGGGCTTCCTCTCCGAGCTCGACGTGCAGGCCGCGGCGCATGGCGGCAAGCTGTTCTTCGCCGAGCAGGACGAGCGCATCGTCATCGTGTCGAGCGACGCGGACACCGGACTCTGGGACGCCGTCGTCGGCCGCCACGGGCTGTCCGGCGGGGTGTCGGCGAGGACGAGCTGGGAAGGCTTGCGGGACGGGCTGTCCGAGGCCGAGCGGGCTCGCGCATCGGCCGGGGAGACGCCGCGACTCGTGCGATACGAGGCGCTCGCCGAGCAGGGGTTGCTCGGGTTGCTGAGTGCGTCGGGTGGAGAGGTGCTGGCGAACCGGCTGCTGGAGCCGCTGGGCGGGCTCGGAGCCGAGGCTCGTGCGGTCCACATGACCACGGCTCGGGTGTGGTTGGAGGCCAACTGCGTCACCGATCAGGCGGCTGGCCGCCTCGGGATCCACCGGCAGACCCTCCGAGCGCGCATCGGCACGCTGGAGTCGCTGCTCGACCTCGACCTCTCCCGCTTCGGCGACCGAGCCGAGCTGTGGAGCGCCCTCCAGCTCGCCGACGGCTGACGGATTCGCGCGTCGTGCACCCTCGTTCCCAGATTCACCCCTTCGGTCCATGAGCTTGTCGAAGGGCGGTGGTCATCGGGGCGGGACTGCACTTCGACAGGCTCAGTGACCGGATGGGGCTCAGCGACCGGGGAGGTTCTCGGTGGGGACTGCCGATCGACGAGCGTCAGTGCACGAGCTGGCTCACACGTTGCACCGAGACCCCGAAGACGGCCGCGGCGTCGCTCTGGCTGGCTCCCTTGGCGATGAGGCTCAGGACGGCCTCGCGGCGCTTGCGCGCTGCCTCGCGCACCTGCTGGCGTGCCTGCTCTTCAAGGGTGTTGGATTCGCCCCAGAGGCCGACCGCCTCATCCCGGACCGTCATAACGACGTCCCCGTCGTAGTCATCGAGATCGAGCCACAGGGCCGCGACGTCGCGGGCAGCTGCAGCGATGTCCTTGAACCTCTTCGCTGAGCCCATGGCGACGATCCGGTGTCCCGCGCCTCGGGGGGAGTCGGTGGTGAGCGAGGGGATCTCGAACGTCCACCACTTGCCGTCGAGGTAGGTCACGACGTCGAGCGTCTGGGTCACGGTTGCTGCGGTCATTCGCGGGCCTCCTGATTGTCTGTCGGCGCGGGCGAGCGGTGCGGTGCGCTACTTCCACCCGCTCGGCGCATCCGGGAACATCTCGATGAGCTGCTTCACGATTCCGGCCGACACCTCGTGATGTGGAATCGTCAGATACTCGCGCCCGTTCTCCGGATTGCCCCATTTCTCGTGGGAACCCTTCTGCTGCCGGAGCAGCACCCAGCCTTTCGAGCTGAGGAACCTCACCACATCGCGGTACTTCTGTGGCCTCGGCATAATTCTACTCAAGCCCCCCATTGATTTCAAGATGAAGAGGGGGCTAGATATTTGAAGCCGCTGACGCAACTCGACCGTGCCCCAGACTGACGAGCCTCGCCCTCCTCGAAAGGCTAGCTCGCGACGTCATCGCACCTGGTCGGGTGCGCGCGCCCTGTGGACAACGGGAGTGATGCACGCCCTGTGGGGGACGTTCGGCCACCGAGCGCAGCTCGGCCACCGAGTTTGTCGAGGTGCGTACGAGGCACTTCGACAAGCTCAGTGGCCGGAAAGCGCCCCGCGGGTGAGGAGCGCGGTGAGCGGGTGCACCGTGTCCCGGTCCTCGCGCGCACCCCATCCCGGTCCCTGAGCGTGTCGAAGGGCGGTCGACATGGGGCGGGACCGCACTTCGACAGGCTCAGTGACCGGACGGGGGCGTCGGTGGCCGGGGCCGAAGCACCTACGCGATGCGGATGAGCTTCTTGTTGACGAACTCGTCCATCGCGGGCTTGCCCATCTCGCGGCCGGTGCCGGAGCGCTTCACGCCGCCGAAGGGCAGCTCCGCCGCGTCGCCGAGCACGAGGTTGATCCACACCATGCCGGCGTCGATCCCGTCCGCGACCCGCAGCGCCTGTTCCTGGTCGGTCGTGTACACGTAGGAGCCGAGGCCGAACGGGGTGTCGTTCGCAAGGCGCACCGCCTCCTCCTCGGACGCGACCCGGTAGAGCGCGGCGACGGGGCCGAAGAACTCCTCGTGGAACGCGTCCATCTCGGGCGTGACGTCGGTGAGCACGGCCGGCGGGAAGAAGTTCCCATCCGGTTCACCCGATGCGAGGATCGTCGCGCCCTGTGCCTTCGCACGTCCCAGCTGTTCGCCGAGTCGCTCCGTCGCGGCGGCCGACGACAGCGGGCCGAGCTGGGTGCTCTCCGCCATCGGGTCGGCCGGTGCGTTCGCCGTGAAGACCTCGGTGAACTTCGCGGCGAAGTCGTCGAACAGCTCGTCGATGACGATGAACCGCTTGGCGGCGTTGCAGGACTGCCCGTTGTTGTCGATGCGGGCGTTGACGGCGTCCTGGACGGCGGCGTCGAGGTCGTCGGTCGACAGCAGGATGAACGGGTCGGACCCGCCGAGCTCGAGGACGACCTTCTTGAGGTGCTTGCCGGCCAGCTCGGCGACCGCGGAACCGGCGCGCTCCGAACCGGTGACCGAGACGCCCTGCACGCGCGGGTCGGCGATGACCGTCGCGATCTGGTCGTTCGTCGCGAAGATGTTCACGTACACGGATTCGTGGGCGCCCAGCTCGGCTTCGGCGTCGTCGAAGATCTGCGCGATCGCCAGCGCCGACTCGGGGCACTGCGGGGCGTGCTTGAGGAGGATGGTGTTGCCGTTGACCACGTTCGGGCCGACGAACCGCGCCACCTGGTAGTACGGGAAGTTCCACGGCATGATGCCGAGCAGCACCCCGAGCGACGCACGACGGATGAACGCCGAACCGGTGCCGTCGGACAGCTCGATCGGCTCGTCGGCGGAGAAGGCCTCACCGTTGTCGGCGTAGTACTGGTAGATCGCGGCGGCGAAGTCGACCTCGCCGAGCGCCTGCTCGTACGTCTTGCCCATCTCGCGGACGGCGATCTCCGCCAGCTGCTCGCGACGCTCCGTGTGGAGGGCGGCGACGCGGGCGATGAGCGCGGCGCGGTCGGCGACGGGAGCGCGACGCGACCACTCCTCGTGAGCGGCGGACGCGGCGGTGATCGCCTGCTGCAGCTCCTCGTCCGTGATCGTCGGGTAGTCGCGGAGAGTCTCTCCGGTCGCGGGGTTGACGACGGCGTAGTCGCTCACTGGTGTGCTCCTTTGTCTGAGGTGCTGCTGGTGCGGTGCGGTGTCCGTTGCGGCCGATGCGAGCTGTGCGGGTTCGACGTGAGCGGGACCACCACCTGCACCGTATCGAACCAGGCTCCGCCTGTCATGGGTTGGACGGCGGCTCCTGCGTCGGAACCCCGCTCAGGAGTCGAAGCCCAGCCCGACGGCGTCCATCGTGCGGAGCCAGAGCCCCCGCTTGCCCTCGTTGCGGTCGGCTCGGGCCATCTCCGACAGCGAGATGCGCGCGCCGATGAACGCGAGCGGGTCGGGCGGGAACGGCGTCGGCTTCTTCTGGACGAAGTCCATCGTCGTGCGCTCGGTCGGCGTGCCGGAGAGGAGGTCGAGCATGACGTTCGCGCCGTACCGGGTGGCTCCGACGCCGAGCCCGGTGAACCCGGCCGCGTGGGCGACCTTGCCGCCGTGCGCGGTCTCGAAGAAGGAGAAGAATCGCCCGCAGGTGTCGATCGCGCCGCCCCACTTGTGGGAGAAGCCGAGGTCGGCGAGCTGCGGGTAGGTGTGGGCGAAGTGGGCGGCGAGCTTGAGGAAGGACTCCTCGCGCTGGTCGAACCGCGGCTCGACGCGGCCGCCGTAGTTGTAGACCGCGTCGTAGCCGCCGTAGAGGATGCGGGTCGACCCGTTCGCGTCGGTCGTGAGCCGCGAGTAGTGGAAGCGGTTGTCGAGGTCGGAGATGCCCTGCCGGCCCTTCCAACCCAGGCTCTCGAGATGCTCGGCGGAGAGCGGGTTCGTCATGAGCGCGTAGTCGTAGACCGGCACCGTGTACTTCCGGGCACTCGGGATGAGGGCCTTGAAGACGTTGGTGCCGAGGGCGACGTGCTTCGCGACGACCGAGCCGTGCGTCGTCGTGAGGGTGACCGACGTCGCGTCGGACCGGATAGAGCGGACGTGCGTGTACTCGTGGATCTCCACACCCAGGTCGAGGCAGACGCGTCGCAGCTCCCACGCCAGCTTCGCCGGGTTGACGAGCGCCGCACCGGTCGGCTCGAACAGGCCAGCCTGGAAGATCGGCGAGTGGACCTCCGCCTGCATCGCCTCGCGGTCGAGGAACCGGGCACCGTGCTCCTCGGCGCTCTCGCGCAACCAGTCGACGTGGTGCGGAGCCGTCGCCGCCTGCAACAGGCCCGTCTCCTCCCAGTCGCAGTCCATGCCGTACCGGGCGATGGTCTCGCCGATCTCGCGCAGGTTCTCGCGTCCCAGCTCCTCCAGGCGGTCGAACTCGTGCGGCAGGCGGCTCTTGCCGTTCGAGGATCCGTGGGTGAGGCTCGGCTCGCAGAACCCGCCGTTGCGACCGGACGCCGCCCACGCGATGCGGCGGCCCTCGAGGAGCACGACCCGGCGGTCCGGGTCGCGCTCCTTCGCGAGCAGCGCCGTCCACAGGCCCGAGTACCCACCACCGACGATCGCCAGGTCCGTCTCGACGTCCGCCTCGAGGCGGGGGAGCGGAGCGGGCCGTGCCGGGTCGTCGAGCCAGTACGGCTCCGGTTCGGCCGAGGCCAGCTGTTCCCGCAGGCGTGCGGTGTCGGCGAGCTCTTCGGCCAGTTCGTAGGTGGTTCTCATGGTTGGTCCCCTGTGGTGCGTGGTTCGGTGCGGTCGCGTGGTGCGCGGTCAGTCGGTGCGGGCGGCGTCGGTGCGTTCGGCCTCGGCACGCGGGGTTCCGGCGGATGCCCCGCCGCTCCCGAGGCCCGCGTCGCGCTTGGTGCTGCGTTGCACGAACAGCCAGATCACCACGCCGAGTGCCAGCAGGCCGAGCGCGATGCCGAGCTCGAGGAACCCGCCGTAGCCCGTGGTGGAGAACCCGGTGGCGCCGACGACGAGGATGATCGCGAGGAGCACCGAGAGCACGACCGATAGCGGCACGAAGAGGCGCGGCAGGCGGATCGGGCGGACGGCGTCGGGGCGGTCCTTGCGCAGCAGGAAGAAGCCGGAGACGGCGAAGAAGTGCGTGAGGATGTAGCCGAGGTTGCCGGTCACGATGATCGCGAGCGGGTTCTGCAGCACGACGAGGATGACGACGTTCATGACGAGCATGACGTTGAGCGAGCGGAACGGCACACCGCGGCGGTTGAGCACGCCGAGTGACGGGACGGTGACGCGCTCCTTGCCCATGTTGAACAGCACGCGTGAGGCGTCGGCCACCGAGGTGGTCATGATGAGCAGCAGCGAGGCGATGAGGCAGAGCACCATGACGTCCGCGGCGCCACCGACGAGCGAGGCGAAGCTGGCGACGAAGAAGGTCGCCGGGTTGTCGGCGATCGCCGCTTCACCCGCGTAGCCGCCGAGGGTCAGCGGGATGACGAAGAAGACGCCGAGGCAGAAGAGGACGGAGGCCTTGATCGCCTTGGTCGTGTCCTTCACCGAGTCGCGGTACTCCGGGGCGAAGGTCGCGCAGACCTCGATGCCGAAGGTGGTCCACGCCATGATGTACAGCCAGACGATCGCGGTGTGCAGGCCCTCGATGCCCTCGAGCTTCCAGGTGAGGTCGAGCGGTGCCCAGTCGGCGCTGAACAGCGGGAAGACGATGAACACGAACAGCGGGATGAGCAGGATGCCCGCGGTGATGTAGACGAACGCCATCGTGACGCGGACGCCGATGACGTTGATGAGGTACATCACGCCGATGACGCCGAGCCCGATGAGGATCGGGAAGGTGATGGAGATCGGGCCGAGCTGGATCACCCAGTCCTCGTTCGGGAACCACTGGGCCTGGATGAGTGCACCGGTGACCGCGCCGTAGGTGGCGAGGTTGGTGCCCCAGGGGAGCCAGTAACCGACGCCCGTGATCGGTGCGACCCAGGGTGCGCGCGACTTCCACGCTTCGGCCGCGTAGTGCGCGATGCCGCCGGAGGAGTTCGGGAACATGGTGGCGAGCTCGGTGTAGATCCAGTTGACGCCCATCGCGAGGATCATGGAGATCGCCCACAGGACGGCGGCCCCCCAGCCGCCGAGGCCGGTGATGGAGGCGCCGAGAGTGGCGATGAGCGCGGCTGGCATGGTCATCGCCATGGCGAAGCCGTCGAACCAGCGCATCCGTTTCGGCAGGTGCGTGGTCTCGTCGGTGCTGGTGACGTGTTCGGTCGACATGGGCTCTTCTCGATTCGTGGGGGACGGGACGTCGCTGTCTCGCTGCTGGTGCACTCAATGTGCCGAAGAATTGTTGTGACGACAAGATCGTGTCGGTCTCGTTGTTGTAATCGTAACTTTGACGAAACAATACTGCTTGTTCGAGGAATCGCAAGGTCCTAGGCTGATCCCACATTCTCCCGACGACATCCGCACGACGCTGTTCGGCGTCGTCGGCCCAGCCACGACACCAGGAGGTCCGGAATGACCACGTTGCCGACACCCACTCGCACCCAGCTCTTCATCGCCGGCGAGTTCACCGACGGAACCAGCTCGGAGCGCTCGGAGGTGATCAGCCCCGTCACCGGTGACGTCATCGCGTCGATCCCCGTGGCCGGCACCGCCGAACTCGACGAGGCGGTGCGACGCGCGCACGAGGCGCAGCGGGAGTGGCGGAAGCTCGGCGTGTTCAAGCGCGCGGAGATCTGTCACCGGGTCGGCGACGCGATCAACGCCCGCGTCGAGGAGCTCGCCCGCCTGCAGACGCTGGAGCAGGGCAAGCCGCTCGCCGAGTCGATCGCCGACATCGCCGAGGCCGCGCAGCTCTTCCACCTCCACGCCGAGGACGCCCTCCGTCTCTACGGCGAGACGCTGCCGTCGAGCGACATCGACAAGCGCATGTTCACCTGGCGCGCACCGGTCGGCGTCTGGGGCATCATCACGCCCTGGAACTTCCCGCTCCTGATGTTCAGCGAGTTCGTCGCCCCGGGCCTCGCGACCGGCAACGCCTGCATCGTCAAGCCGCCGAGCAACACGCCCCTCGCGGTCCTCGCGGCGATGGACTGCCTCGTCGAGGCGGGCGTCCCGGCCGGGCTCGTCAGCGTCCTCCCCGGCGACGGCGCGTTCGGTTCCGAGCTCGTCTCCCACGACGGCATCGACGCCATCGGCTTCATCGGCTCGTCCGCGACCGGCGCGAAGATCGTCCGCACCGCGGGCCTCAAGCGCTCCCTCATGGAGTGCTCCGGCAACGGCCCGATCGTCGTCCTCGAGGACGCGAACATCGAACGCGCCGCGAAGGCCGCCGTCGACTCCGCCTTCTACAGCGGCGGGCAGGTCTGCTGCGCGACCGAGCGGCTCATCGTCCACCACAACGTCCACGACACCTTCGTCGAGGCTGCCCTCGCCTATGCGAAGGCGACCGTACGACTCGGCAACCCCTTCGACGAGGGGATCAACCTCGGACCGCTCAACAACGAGGGCGTCGCCGCGAAGATGGACCGCCACCTCGACGAGGCCCGCTCGCTCGGCTTCGACATCCTGCTCGGCGGCGGTCGTGCCGCGGGCCACCCGACGGACCTCTACTACGACTTCACGATCGTCGACGGCGTCTCCGAGGACAGCCTGCTGTCGCGTGAGGAGTCGTTCGGTCCGGTCCTCCCCATCCTCACGGCCAAGGACGACGACGACATCCTCCGCATCGCCAACGCCGACGCGCTCGGCCTGCAGTCCGCGGTGTTCACCGAGAGCCTGTCGAAGGCCTACCGCTTCATGGAGGAGCTGGAGACCGGCCAGGTCATCGTCAACGACTCCAACGGCTGGTGGGACATCAACATGCCGTTCGGTGGTGCGGGCGGCAAGGGCACCGGCTGGGGTCGGATCGGCGGCATGTACACGCTGCACGACATGACCGACCTCCGCACCGGCGCGATCCACGTCCGCTAGTCGGACCGATCCGCCGATCGGCGACCTCCCTCGGTCTGCTCGATCGGCGTCGCCTCGGTCGACCGCCCGCGCTCGGGTCGGTCGGTCGGTCGGGGCTCGTGGCTCGGGTGGGGCGGACACCGCACCCGGGCCGCACGGCTTCCCTCGCTACGCTTGCCAGATGACCATCCGCCCGCTGCCGGAGGAGCCACATGAACGACCTTGACGACATCGACCGTCGGCTGATCGCGATCCTGCAGCAGGACGGACGGAAGGCGTTCTCCGAGATCGCCACCGAGACCGGGCTGCCGGCGTCGTCCGTCCGCTATCGGATCCAGCGACTCGAGGACACCGGGATCCTGCAGATCGTCGGCATCGCGAACCCGCTGTCGATCGGCTTCGACCACCTGGCGCTCATCGGCATCCGCTGCGAGCCGGGGATGGCGCGCGGGGTGTGCCAGGAGCTGTCGAAGCACGCGGAGACGAGCTACGTGGTGCTCACGAGCGGTGGCTTCGACGTGATGGTCGAGGCCGTGTGTCGTGACATGGACCACTACAAGACGTTCCTCCTCGACACGCTGCAGCCGACGCCCGGGGTGCGGTCGACCGAGACGTTCTTCGTGCTCGAAGCCCACAAGCTCGCCTACGGCTGGGGCGTCGGGTAGGCCGTCGGCCTGCGCCGACACCGCCCGCCTCCGTCCTGCTCAGAGAGGTACCTCATGACCGACCACCTGCTCGCCCCCAACGCGGTGCTCCAGGCGCTGACGTGGCGCTCGCGGACAACCCGCTCGCGCCCGAGGACGTCGTCTCGGGGTCGCCGCGGAGCGGGATCGTGACGCTCGCGGCCGTCGGTGACACCGAGGTCGGCGTCTGGGAGTTGGGTGTCGGCGTCGTGCAGGACACCGAGATCGACGAGGTGTTCGTGGTCCTCTCGGGTGAGGCGACCGTCGACTTCGCCGACGGCACTCCGTCGCTGGAGCTCCGTGCGGGCTCCATCGGCCGGCTCGCCGCCGGCGCCCGCACCACCTGGACGGTCCGCGAGACCCTCCGCAAGGTCTACGTCGCCTGACCCGCCGGCGCGACAGCAGGACATCCGCCCGACAGCAGGACGCTTCGTGCCCGTCCGTCCTGCTCTCGCGCCGATCTCCTGCGTTCCGAGCACCCCAATAGGCTTGGCGCATGAACCTGCGCACCGTCGAGCTCGACCACACGGACCACGCCGCCCTCGACCTCTGGTGGGGTGCAGCGTCCCGCGGCTTCCTGTCGAAGCCCGACACCGACGTGGCGGTGCGTGCCGAGCGGCGTCAGCTCCTCGTCGGCAGCTCAATCCTCGGGGTCTACGACGACACCGCGGCCGAACCGCTCGTCCCCGTCGGCACGCTCGGTTCCTTCCCGACCGCCCTGACGATCCCGGGTGGCTCCGTCCGTGCCCTGGCCATCACCGAGGTGACCGTCTCGACGTCCCATGAGCGTCGAGGCATCGCGCGATCGCTGATGGAGAACCGACTCCACCACGCCCAGGCCACCGGTGCCGCGGTCGTCGCGCTCACCGCGAGCGAGGCGACCATCTACGGTCGATACGGCTTCGCCCCGGCGACCTGGGAGTTCACGCACGAGGTCGACCCCAAGCGCGTAGCGTGGCGGGGTGCGCCGCCCGCCGGCCGCGTCCACACGCTCGACCCGCGCTCGCTCGCCACCATCGCACCCGCGCTGTTCGAGCGCTCCCGCGGCACCGGCGACATCGATCGCGGTGTCGCCTGGTGGAAGCAGGCCCTCCGTGAGGTGACCATCCGGCACTTCAGCCACGGTGAGGGTGACACGCTCGCCCTCCGCTACGACGACGCCGACGGCGAACCTCAGGGCTACGCGCTCTACCGCGTCGGCGAGGAGTGGGGCACGATCGTCGTCGACGACCTCGTCGCCACCACCCCGGCGGCCCGCTTCGCGCTCTGGCGGCACCTCACCGGGATCAGCCTCACCACGAAGGTCACCTTCCACCAGGCTCCGACGGTCGAAGCGATCCAGTGGCGACTCGTCGACCGCCGCGCCGTCAAGACCACCGCGCGAGCCGACTCGCTCTGGCTCCGCATCGTCGACGTGCCGACCGTCCTCGGAGCGCGCCGGTTCACCGTCCCCGGGGCATCCGAACCTCGCGAGCACCTGCTCGACGTCGAGGATACCCTCGGCCTCGCCGGTGGTCGGTTCGCGCTCCGCATCGACGAGCACGGTGCCGCGGTCGCGGAACGCATTGGCGACGTGCCGGAGCCGACCGACGACGACGCTGTGCGCCTCACCATCAACGAGCTGTCGGCTGTCCTCCTCGGCGGCCCGCGCGTGTCGGCGCTCGCCGAAGCGGGGCTCATCACCGGGTCGTCCGATGCGGTGCGAGCGCTCGACCTCGCCTTCGCCACGGAGCAGGCGCCCTTCCTGCGGACGCACTTCTAGGGGGATCCCCGCGCCGACCCCTCTGGTCGCTCAGGGCGCGATCACTCAGGGCGCGGTCGTGCTGAGGAAGATCGCCGCGGCGGGGAGTCCGAGCAGGACGAACCAGCCGGTGATGAACGCGCCGACCAGGCCGGTCGCGAGGATGAAGCCGCCGATGGTGGCGGCGAGGGTGCCGAGCAGCTGGCGTTGTTCGGCCGGGATGCTGCGGCGCAGGGTGCGGGGGAGTGCCGCGAGCTGCGGGCGTGACGTGCGGATGGAGCCGGTGGTGGCGGGGTGCTGCAGGGTCGTCATCGGGGTCGGGTGGTTCCTGGTCGGGTTCGGTCGGGAGGTGCGCTCCGGGAACGCCTGATCGGTCGGGTTGAGATCTATATCTCGGAGTGCAGATTTGTTATACACCTTGGTGAACCTGCCTGCAACTCGTCGATGCAGCATCGTCGGCGGCGCACAACGGTGACACCGCTCCACAGGCACCCGATCCGCGCTCGCCGTGTCATGCCCACCAACTGTCGAGCCGTCGAGTGGCTCCCGATCGATACCGTCGCTGCAGCATCGCGACGGCCATCGTCGCGGCATGGCCAGGACAGGAGCGGGTGTGGACACGATCCCGGATGACATGGGCACCGATTCTCTCGGGGAAGCGCCGCCAGGAGGCCGTTCCAGCTCGCTCGGACGGCGTTCGATCGTGGCGATCGTCGTCGCGGTGGTCGCTCAGCTGAGTGTCTTCGCGCTACTGGTCGTCGCCTGCACGGCACAGGTCGGTGAGTCACGGGGTGATCGTGCTTCGCCGGTGGCAGAGGCGCCGACGATCGACCCGAGCGCTCCTCAGCGTGACGACGAGCTTCCCACCCGAGACGAGGTGTTCGCCGTGGCAGCAGACCTCCTCGGGCGGATGGTCGATACGGCGTCGGGCGGACAGCCGTTCGCGTTCTCGCCCCAGGCTTCGGAGGCGCCCTGCAGGAGTCTGGCGCCGTCCGGCCGCGCTACGAAGCTGGCGCGCATGGCCGTCGAGGTCGAACTGCCGGTCGGAACGAGTCGGGACGTGCTCGTCGACCTCATCAACGGGTACGCGCCGCCGCTCGAACTCGCGGCCGACTCGGACGAGTTCCGGTCGATGCTCATCGTGCCGTCGCACGGCGGGCTCGAGCTGTCGACGCAGCTCCGCGACGACGCCGTCATCTTCGAACGAGAGCTGCGATCCGATGCCGACGTGCTGCGGATCACGGTCGAGAACGGCTGCTTCGTTCCGCCGATAGAGTGACATCCGTCGAGCAAAGGGGAGTGTCGGATGAAGATCGTCGTCGCAGGAGGCAGCGGGATGGTCGGGCGGCACGTCGTCGCGGTGGCCCAGGAGCGCGGACACCGGGTGGTCGCGCTGTCGCGTGTCACCGGCGTCGACCTCGCCACCGGCGCCGGGCTCGCGCAGCAGTTGGAGGCCGCGGACGTCGTCATCGACGTGACGTCGACGGCTACGCAGTCCGCCCAGCGGTCGCGCCAGTTCTTCGGCGCGGTCACCCGCAACCTGCTCGATGCAGAGGGTGCCGCCGGCGTGCCCCACCACGTCGCGCTGTCGATCGTCGGAAGTGACAAGGCGCCCTTCGCCTACTACGCGGGCAAGGCGCTGCAGGAGGAGCTCGTCAGCACCGGACGTATCCCGTGGACGATCCTGCGCGCGACGCAGTTCCACGAGTTCGCGCAGCAGATGGTCGAGCGGTTCCGATTCGGGCCGGTCACGATGGTGCCGACGATGACCTCGCAGCCGGTCGCCGCGCGCGAAGTCGCCGAGCGCCTGGTGGAGCTGGCCGAGGGCGAGCCGCAGGGGCGCCCGGCCGATCTCGCTGGCCCCGAGGAACTGCGGATGACCGCGATGGTCAAGGCCTACACCGCAGCCACGGGCATCCGCGGCCCGGTCGTGCAGATCCCGCTGCCCGGCGGCTTCGGTAAGGCGATGCGCGACGGCACCACCCTCGCCGGACCGGACGCGCAGCGCGGTGCGCAGAAGTTCGCGCAGTGGATCGACGGGCTCGACGCCGCTCGCTGAGCGTCAGCTCCGCTGAGCCGCCCGGACGTCCTGCATGAGTCGAGGCGTGCGCCACTCGCCGACCCGCTGGAACCACTTGGACGGTGGGTAGGCGAGCCGGACGACGAAGTAGTTCACGTACTCGACGACGCCCAGCAGCCAGACGAATGGGATGCCGATGACCGCGAAGGGGTGGGCGGGGAACCAGACGATGATGCCGATGAGTCCGGCGAGCAGCAGTACCGCGTCGAGCACGCGGAAGCCGCGATAGATGGCGGCGAGTCCGCGAGGCATCGTGCCCTGCCTGACCCATCGCCGGGCGAGCAGCCAGTAGACGCCGGCCTGCACGAGGATCACCAGCAGCGGTACGAGGGCCGACCAGAACGCGAGCGCATCGCTCGGCCGTTCGAGCAACGGCAGCACCGACACGGACGCGACCCAGATGAACACGACGGCAGCGAACAGCTCACCGAGTCCGAGGCTCAGGTACCGGCGCCGGAGGACCGTGCCGCGATCGTCGGTCATGTCACCAGCCTAGACACGGTCTGTCGCGTCGGTCGAGCGGGCTCGACGGGCCTTCAGGTGCTCAGAACGAGACGGTCGGCAGCGTCATGATCTCGGCGCCGTCCTCGGTGATCGCGATGGTGTGCTCGCTGTGGGCGGTGCGGCTGCCGGTCACGCTGCGGAGGGTCCAGCCGTCGGCGTCGGTGACGAGCTTGTCGGTGTCGGCCATGACCCACGGCTCGATCGCGAGGAGCAGGCCCGGGCGCAGCTTGTAGCCGCGGCCGGCGCGACCGTCGTTCGAGACGTGCGGGTCCTGGTGCATGGTCGTGCCGATGCCGTGGCCACCGAACTCCATGTTGACCGGATAGCCGGCGCCACGCAGCACGGTGCCGATCGCGAAGGAGATGTCGCCGATCTTCGCACCCGGCTTGGCGGCGGCGATGCCGGCGGCGAGGGCCTCCTGGGTGGTCTCGATGAGCGCGAGGTCCTCGGGGGTCGCCGTGCCGACGACGAAGCTGATGGCCGAGTCGGCGGCGATGCCGTCGAGGAGGACGGCGAGGTCGAGGGTGAGGAGGTCGCCGTCGGCCAGCGCGTAGTCGCGGGGGAGGCCGTGCAGGACGGCGTCGTTCACGGCGGTGCAGATGTAATGGCCGAAGGGACCGCGACCGAAGGAGGGTGCGTAGTCGACGTAGCAGGAGACGGCGCCGGCTTCGAGGATCATCGCTTTGGCCCAGCGGTTGATCTCGAGGAGGTTGGTGCCGACCGTCACCCGGTGCTTGAGCGTGTGGAGGATGTTCGCGACGAGCTCGCCGGTGCGACGTGCCTTCGCGACCTCGGTGGGGGTGAAGATCTCGATCATGCGGGGCCCTTCCATCGGCGTGCTGCGTTCGTGGTGCGGTGGTGTTCGTGCCGCGAACGGCGCTCGACCAATAACTATACCGGTCAAACTATCCCGTACTACACTGGGCGCATGGTCCGCCTCCCGCTCACCCCCACCGATGTCGAACGCGGTCAGCGCCTCGGTGCGCTCCTCCGCGAGGCTCGTGGTGAGCGGTCGATGCTCGACATCGCCCTCGACGCCGGCCTCTCGCCGGAGACGCTGCGGAAGATCGAGTCGGGCCGGGTCGCGACGCCGGCGTTCTCCACCATCGCCGCGATCGCCGAGGTGCTCGGCCTCTCCCTCGACGAGGTCTGGGCCACGATCAGCCCGACCCGGCGTGCCGCCGCCCCGTCCGGCGAACGCCTGCGCGAGCGACTCGTCTCATAGCTCCCCGAGCCTGTCGAAGGGCCCACGCAGTCCCGCGGCCGTATCCGCACAACGCACCACGCCGGTCCCTGAGCTTGTCGAAGGGTCCATGCAATCCCGCGGCCGTATCCGCACAACGCGCCAGCCCGGTCCCTGAGCTTGTCGAAAGGCCCACGCAGTCCGCGGCCGTCTCCGCCCGACGCACCACGCCGGTCCCTGAGCTTGTCGAAGGGCCCACGCAGTCCCGCGGCCGTATCGGCATAACGCGCCACCCCGGTCCCTGAGCTTGTCGAAGGGCGCGCACCGTTCCCGGTCCCTGAGCCTGTCGAAGGGCCTGCACGCAGGACCCGAGCTGTGTAGCGTGGCACGGATGACCGAGGAGCAAGCCGACCCGCACACCAACGGTTTCATCGACGTGGAGGGCGGTGCGTCGATCTTCGTCGAGGAGTCCGGCGATCCCGTCGGCGTCCCCGCCCTCTGGCTGCACGGCGGCCCCGGCGGCTCGCTCGGCTCCGGTTGGTACCGCTCGCACTTCGACCTGTCGCGGTACCGCCTCATCGGCATCGATCAGCGCGGAAGTGGACGCAGCCTGCCGAACATCGTCGACGCCCGCGACCAGCTGGATGAGCACACGACCCAGCGTCTGATCGCCGACATCGAGGCGGTGCGCGTCGCCTCGGGTGTGGAGCGCTGGGTGGTCGCCGGTGTCTCGTGGGGGACGACGCTCGCCCTCGCCTACGCGCAGGAGCACCCCGATCGGGTGATCGCACTGGCGCTCGTCGCGGTGACGTCCACGAGTCGTGACGAGGTCGACTGGATCACCGAGGGCGTCGGCCGCGTGTTCCCCGAGGAGTGGGCGCGATTCGAAGGTGCAAGCGACCGGCGGGATGGCGAGCGGGTCGTCGAGGCCTACGCGCGCCGCCTCCGTGAGGGCGACGCGACGGACCGCACACACGCCACGGCCGCCTGGGACCGCTGGGAGAGTGCGCACGTGTCACTCGACCACCCGGAACGCGTCGGCCAGCTGTTCGCCGACGCGACCGTGCGAGAGGCGTTCGCGACGCTCGTCACCCATTACTGGAGTCACGACGGCTTCGTCGCCGGCGACCGGGCGGTGCTGTCGCGGATGGACCGCATCGCGCACATCCCCGGCGCGCTTATCCATGGCCGCCGGGATATCAGCGGACCGGCCGTGACCGCCTGGCGCCTCCATCAGCTGTGGCCGGCGAGTGAGCTGACGATCGTCGAGACCGAGGGCCACGGCGGCGCCGAGGAGAGCGCCGTGCTGCGTGCGGCCCTGGACCGCTTCGCGGCGCTTGGAGCGCAAAACCTCTCCTGAGCGCGGGCGATTGTCGCTGGATGCGGTGGTACTTCGACAGGCTGCCGAAGTACCACCACGCTCGGCTACATGTCAGCGCAACGCTCACACAGGCGGTATCCGTTGGTCCCGGATCGCCGGTTCTCCGCCGGAATCCGTGCTCCGGCCGGACAGTCGCTGTGGACGTGGTGCACGTCCGGGTCCGACGGGTTGATCGAGTAGGACGGGTCTGTCTTCATAGCTCCTCCTTGAGCTCAGTTGTCCTCCTAAATGAGGACTCCCCTGGAGAGTAGGTCTTGCGACCGACAATGAGCATGGGGGCTGCACTACTCCCTCCCATGACAGCGGCCCATGCGACACTCGACCCATGGAACCCGAGGTCGAGATCCGCGTCGCGACGCCGGCCGATGCCGCCGGGCTCGCCGAGCTGAAGCTGCTGATGTCGCCGCCGGCCGCTCCGCTCGCCGACTGGGAACGAGCGCTCTTCGCCCACGACCTCGTCTCATGGATCGCGGTCGACCCCGACTCCCGGGTGTGCCTGGTCGCCGTCGCGGACGACCGCGTCGTCGGGATGGCATGGCTGGTCGTGTTCTCCCGCGCCCCAAACGTCGGGGCCCTCCGCCGGCTGACCGGCGACGTGCAGAGCGTGTTCGTCCGCCCGGAGTTCCGTGGTCGCGGCATCGCCGGTCGCCTGATCGACGGACTGCTCGATGCCGCCCGCGCTCGCGACATCGGCCGGGTCTCCGTCAGCGCGAACGAGGAGGCCGCGTCGGTCTACCTCCGTGCCGGGTTCGAGCGGGCACCACTGCTCCTCGAGTGGCGGGCCCAGTCGGACGGATCCCGCTAACCTCCAACGGTGGCTCAAGAACTGATCTGGTTGACCCTGCTGGCGCTCGCGGTCGTGGTGGTCCTTACCGGATGGATGAAATACCTCCGCAAGCCGGCCTGGTCGGGCCGGGCGTTCGCCGTCCTCGTCCTGACGAACCTGCCGACCCTCGGACTCCTCGTGGTCGGAGCACTCGCGGTCGTCGAGCAGTGGCCGATCCTCCCTGCAATCGCTCCGCTCCTGCTGTTCGTCGGGGCTCTGCTCCAGGTCGTCCACGCGACCGAGGACGCTCGCAAGCTCGGCGTCAGGGAACGCGACGCTCTCGCCCTGTCCGGCTGGATCGCCGTGCTCTTCGGCGCCGGCTGGGCGGCGGTCGACGCGCTCATCTGACGGGACGCGCTCATCCGAAGGTCGTTCGCCCACTCCCCGAGAACGACGAATCGCCCTGATCCGCGAGCCGAGCGGTGGCTCGGTGCGGTCCAGGGCGATTCGCGATGCGGCGTGACTTACATGTCGCGGTAGCGCTTGGCCTCGGCGACGAGTTCGCGCAGCTTGTCGGCGTCGACGTCCGGGCCGTAGCCGGGGGTGTCGCGCTGGATGCGCCATCCCTCGGAGAGCGCACCGATGTCGAGCGGCTCGAACCCGAAGGAGTCGATCAGTGCGGCGACGGTGGCCTTCGCGTCGGCGTCGTCACCGGCGATGACGAGGGCCCGGCGGTTCGGGGTGCCGGACGGCTTGCCCTTGGTGGTGAGGTCCGCGGCGTAGATGTGGTTGAACGCCTTCACGACCTTCGACTCCGGGAGGTGCGCCTGGAGCATCTCGGCCGTGGTGGTCGTCTCCTCGTCGAGCTCGGCGATGTGGCCGTCCCGCTCGGGGTAGTAGTTGTTCGTGTCGATGACGACCTTGCCCGCGAGCGGTGCGACGGGGACGGTGTCGATCGCGTGCAGCGGGATGGTGACGATGACGATGTCGCCGCGCTCGGCCGCGTCGAGGGCGGTGCCGGCGGTGGCGTGCTCGCCGAGCTCCGAGACGAGGTCGGTGAGCGTCTCCGGTCCGCGCGAGTTGGACACGATGACGTCGTGACCCTGCGCCACCGTGAGGCGTGCGAGCTGAGAGCCGATGTTTCCTGAACCGATGATTCCGATGGTTGTCATGTTCAGGGGAACGGTTGGTGTGGGGTCGGGCATTCCTGTCCGGCTCGGATCTGGAGCCGCCGTTCAGGTTCGGCCGTTCGCCGCGGTGGTCAGAACACCGTCGCTCGGTCGGGCACCGTCCGCGTTCGGCCGAGCGCCATCCCCGTTCGACCGCGCACCGTCCCCCTTCCGGCCGAGCGCTGTCCGGTACGGCCGAGCGCCGTCCGGTGCGGCCGAGCACCGTCCCGGTCACCGAGCACCCGCGTCGGTCACTGAGCTTGTCGAAGTGCGCCCTTCGACAGGCTCAAGGACCGGGACGGTGGCGCCCTTCGACGGGCTCAGGGACCGGCATGGTGGCGCCCTTCGACAAGCTCAAGGACCGGGGCTCTGCCGTGGGGACGCCCGCCTCACTCCACCGGCGGCAGCAGCTCGAACGCCAGCGGCTCGGTCGCGACCCCGTTCACTTGCAGCGCGATCCCGTGTGCGCCTGGGTGGTAGCGGCGGGTAGTGATCGCGCGGAACGAGTGCTCCCGGGTGAGGAGGATGTGCTCGCCGGGCGCCAGCTCGGTCGTCGTCAGCTTGAACGTCTTCGTCGTCTGCGAGCCGTTCGCCTTCTGGTGGTACACGACATAGTCGATCGCCAAGCGGGCCGTGTCGGTGCCGGTGTTGCGGACGGTCGCGACGAATCGGACCGTCCCACCGAACGGGATGTGGGCGCTATCGACCGCGAAGCCTTCGACCTCCGTCGACGCCGCACCGAAGCCGAGGGCCGCGAGCGCACCAGGGTTGCCGCGCTTCACGAGGGTGCGGAGCGCGTGGCGGACGAGCGCCGGAGTGTTGGCGTCGGGGTCGGCCAGCCAGCGGTCGGCAGTTGCGACGACGAGGTCGGGGTCGTCGCGGCTGAGGTCGTTGAGGTGGTTGGCGACGGACCGGCGCACGTATTCGCTCGGGTCGCGGTAGAGAGCGTCGAGGATCGGGACGGTGACGCCCGGGTTCGCGACGATCTCCCGCACGCGCACCGCCCACGGCAGGTACGGGCGGGTGCCTTCGCTGGCGAGGCGGCGGATGTGCTCGTTGTCGGAGGTGGTCCAGTCGAGGACGATGGCGAGCGCGCGGTCGAGATCGTGGCGCAGGAGGGTGCGGATGGCGAACTCGGCGCTGAGCCGCTCGGTGAGTTCGGCGAGGAGTCGCATCGCGTCGTCGAAGGCATCCGGGGTGCCCTCCTCGACCGCGCGGGCCGCGACGGCGCTCGTCACCGGCCAGATCAGCCAGCCGGTGAACGCGGGGTTCGCGGCCTGGGCGGTACGGATGATGCCGGCGAGCGTCGCGTAGTCGCCGGGGACGTCCTCGAGCAGGGCGTCGCGCAGAAGGTCAGCGCGCTCGCGGAGGGCGAGGCCGTCGAGGTGCTCGGCGGCATCGGCCGTGGCGGCGAACGTGTTGCCCGGCGCGGCCTCCTGGAGCGAGCGGGTGAGGTTTCGGGCGACGGCGGTGCCGAGGAGCTCGTCTGCGAAGGGCATACGGCGATCATGGCGTGTGCCGCTGACAGGTGTGGTGCCGGGGCTGGGTTGAGTTGCCCGGAAGTGTGCCAATTTCGCCCGTTCTGGGACATTTCCAGGCGACTCAACGTGCGCGGGCGTCGCCGGCTGAGCTGAGTCGCCCGAAACTGTTCCAAGCTCGCCCGATTCGCAACACATTCGGGCAACTCAGGGTGACCGGGTGCTGCCGCCTCTGGAGTCAGCCGGGGTTGTCCTGAGTCGCCCGGAACTGCTCCAAAACCGCCCGATTCTGGACACAACCGGGCAACTCAGCGCGACGGCACGTTCCGCCTCCGTTCACCCGGTCGCGATAGCCTGGCGCGCATGACTGCATCGCTGACTGCCCTGGCCGAAGAACTCACGCGTCGGGGCCTCGTCGCCTCACCGGAGATCGAGGACACCTTCGTCTACGGGCTCGCCCGCTTCGACGCGATCGACGCCGAGGTCATGCTCAACGTCGACCCCGAACCAGAGGAGCAGGAGGGCGAGCCGGAGCCGGCGGCGCTCGCCGACCTGGCGCAGCGGGTCCTCTCGACGCCGACAGCTGAGTGGAAGGTGCTGCTCGACCGGGTGGCGTCGGAGATCGAGGAGGCCGTCGAGTCGGACGAGGTCATCGAGACCGCCGACCTGCGTGACGACCTCGTGCTGCGCTCGGTGATCGTCTTCATCGACGCGGTGCTGCTCTCGTTCGACGCACCGAAGCAGTTCCCCGACAGCTCAGTGCTCGTGCAGCTCGACGCCGACCTCGCGTTCGAGGCCGTCGAGGTCGAGCCCGACGAGGACGACGAAGAGGGCGTCGAGTCGATCAAGTTCTCAACCGTCGAGGAGCTCGTGCGCCGCCTCTCGATGTGAGTGCTGGCCGTCGACTGCTGATCACGAGTCGCCAAGGTTCATGTGCTGCACACATCCCTCCGGTGGCCCAGGGTGACGACCACCACCATCATGGATCGCGCCAGAGCGTCGACGGGGCCCACGATCGGCGACCCGCCCGCGGACGCAGTGGTCGAGGCGTTCGGACTCCGCCCAGTCGGGTCACCGGGCCAGCCGACGGGGCGGTAGCCTGCGAGAGCGGCGTCGTCTCCGGAGCGCCGACCTTCGAAAGGACGCCGACATGACCGCTTCCTCCACCCTCGCCGTCACGGGAGCGACCGGTGTCGTCGGCGGCCTCGTCGCTGCCGACCTGGCCGCACGCGGAATTCTGCAGCGACTGCTCGTCCGCACGCCGACCAAGGCGCCGCAGCTCGCCGGGTCGACGGTGCACCCGGTCGAGTACGGCGACCGCGATGCGGCCCGTGCCGCCCTCGAGGGGGTGGAGACGCTGTTCATGGTGTCCGCGGCGGAGAGTGCGGATCGCCTCGACCAGCACCGCACCTTCATCGACGCTGCAGCCGAGGCCGGTGTGGAGCACGTCGTCTACACCTCGTTCGTCGCTGCGGCTCCCGACGCGGTGTTCACGCTCGCGCGCGACCACTTCGCGACGGAGGAGCACCTCAGAGCCTCCGGTATGCGGTGGACGTTCCTGCGCGACAGCTTCTACATCGACTTCATGGAGGCGCTCGTGGGGGAGGACGGCGCGATCCGTGGTCCTGCCGGCGAGGGGCGTGTCGCGGTCGTGGCGCGAGTCGACGTCGCCAGAACCGCCGCGACCATCCTCGCCGCACCGGCCGAGCATGCCGGTCGCACCTACGAACTCACGGGACCGGAGGCGCTCAGCCTCACCGAGGTCGCGGCGATCATCACGGCCGTCCGCGGTACGCAGGTCTCCTTCGTGGACGAGACCCTCGACGAGGCCTATGCGTCGCGGGCCGACTATGGCGCGCCTGGCTGGCAGGTGGACGCCTGGGTGAGCACCTACACCGCGATCGCGAGTGGCGACATGGCCGCCATCAGTCGCGATGTCGAGGCGATCGCGGGCACGCCGCCGCGCTCCCTCGAGGCCTTCTTGCGCGACACCCCGCGCTGACGGCGGCCGACCGCATCAGACCACGGACGGTTCTCGTGCGTCCGACGGATTGACTACTGCGTGTCCTCGGGGCCGTCGTCGAACGGGCGGGTGAACACGTTCTCGCTGAGACGGATCCAGCCGTCGGCGGCGTCGAGCTCGGTGTCCGCGACGTCGTCCGACAGCGGACGGTACTCGTTGACGCTGTCGCTCACGCTGAAGTTGCGCGCCGAGCAACTGAACGCGCCGCCGTTCGGGCCGGTGAGGAGCACGCAGATCAGGTCCTCGCCGTTCTGGGTCGCGCGGGCGAGGAACACGTCCGTGTCCTCGTGCACGGCGACGAGACGCGACGACGACGGGTCGATGTCGAAGTCCTGGTCGGCGGCGAAGGCGATCGTGTCCGCCCGCAGCTCGTCCTCCGACACCTGCGTGCCGCCGAAGTCCGAGTAGCTCGTCGCCGGATCGGTGCAGGCGGCGAGGGTCATCGCGAGCGCGACGACGCCGAGCGCCGCGGCGATACGGCTGCGGTTGCGTCTGCAGCTGTGGATGTGCGCGCTGCGATCGCGCGTGGTGCGGTTGTGCATGACGTCCCCCGAGGTCAGTTGCCTCAGCCTAGAGCGGCGTCCACGGATTGTCGTCAGAGCTGGCACTGAGACCCGTGCTGCAAGACCTCCCCGAGCCGCCCGATGACGACTTGTGACGCGTACCGCTGGCGTGGTCGCCGCCGATGGGTTGAGCTGTCCGCATGACTCTCCTCGCCGACAACGCCCCCACAGCCCCCACAGCCCCCGCCGTCCCGGCTGCCTCGGTCGCCGAGCGAGCGGACCGACTCAACGCCGCCGGCGCCTCATGGTCCGAGCGCATCGCGTCCGCGCCGTCGAGTGCCGCGCTCACCTACCGGGTGTCCGGTTCCGGCGAGGGCTCCGTCGCGAGCGCGATCGCCGCCGGCAAGCACCGCTTCATCGTGGATGAGCCCGCGGCGCTCGCCGGAGACGATGTCGCTGCCAGCCCGGTGGAGTTCGCGCTCGGTGCGCTCATCTCATGCCAGATCGTGGTGTACCGCCTGTATGCGAACGCGCTCGGCATCCAGCTCGACGACATCAGCATCGACGCCGAGGGTGACCTCGATGTGCGCAACCTCTTCGGCATCACCGACGAGGTCCGTCCCGGCTTCTCGACGATCCGGCTCGACATCCGTCTCACCGGCCCCGAGACCGACGATCGCTACCAGGAGCTCCGTGCAGCGGTCGACGCGCACTGCCCCGTCCTCGACCTGTTCCAGAACCCGACGCCCGTGGAGGTCGTGGTCACGAAGGTGGGAGGCTGAGTCACATCACACAGACCGAAGCGACTGCAGGCCGGTCGAGAACGAGTCCTCGAATCGACCGAACTCGGCCGTGGTGATGTCGTTCCGCCGCGCCGCGTCGCGCCAATCCGCGATCGCCTCAGCCACCTCGTTGAGTATGGTGCGTGCTTCGTCCGGAGAGAGTCGGCACAACCGGGCGAGTTCCTTGAGCCCCTCGGCTTGGTCGGCGGGGAGGTCCGCGCCGGCTATCGCCGTCTGCCGCATTTCTGGATTCGGGTTCGGGTTCACGTCGAATGCGGGGCTGAGTGACCATCCGCCACGGCCATGCAGGAAGCCGTGATTGCGCAGGTGATCGTCCGTGTTGTTCAGTCCGACGCTGACTGCGACGCGGCGGAACAGCTCGCGCGCGTCTGCGGAGGCCTGCGCGCTGACCTCCGCGAGGCGATCCGCGATGTCCGAGTAGTCCGATTGGTCTCCGTCATGCAATTCCAGCACCGTCATCGCGCTCATGTAGCCGATGCGCGCGGGATCGCGGTCGAATCGGTCGAGAAGGAGCACATGGCGGCCCTCCACGCGGATGAGACGGCGTCGTGGAACACGCACTCCGGCTGCCTCTGCGAGGTCCAGAGCGGTCGCCTCCCACGCCATGACGTCCCATTCGTCATGCTGGTGGGGGAACTTCGCGATCATCTGCCGGCCGGTGTCGTCGAGCACCGCTGACTTCGGTCGAGCTCCGCCCAGGGACCCGGTTCCTGCCGCGAGCAGCGCTTTCACGGCTTCGAAATCGTCGGCCTCGGTCGTGTTCGCGGCCGCATCGGCGGCACGAAGCAGCTCAGGCAGGCGGATGAGACGCGGCACCTCGTGTCCGGCGCTGAGGAACTCAGGGCGGTCTCCAGTGGTCGCCCGGAACCGCAGAGCGCCCTGCCGAGTCTGGTCGCTCACCTCTGTGAGGAAGTCGGCATCGTCGAACTCGCGTGGTCTGCGATTCTCCACGCGTGCACGCGCCCGTTCGCGTTTCTTGATGAGATTGCGGCCCCAGCGGTCGGGTGCCGCGTCCGCGAACGCTCCCGGCAACCCGCGCGTTTGTTGTGTTCCTGACACCATTCGCAGTGCGGGGTCGAGCTCGTATGCGGTCGGGTTCTCGAGGTAGGTCGTGTCGTACTGGAATGTGGTCGATGTGAGCGTGCCGCGGCTTCGATGGAACTGGGCACGTCCTGCTAGGAGGGTCGTTCCTGAGATATCGACATGCACTTCTACGGAGTCGTAGAGCGTCATCGAACGCGCTTCCGCTCGAGCTGGCTCGCGCGAGCGCGGCCGAGATCGGTATCGAGGGGGTCGAGCGAGTGGGTCAGTGTGTCGAGCACGCCGAGGGCGCGTGCGACGCGCAGCACGACATGGAAGCTTACTCCAGGGTCTCCGTGTTCAAGCTTGCGGAGTGTGTCTCGAGTGATGTCGGCGCGGTCTGCGACCTGCGCGGCAGTGAGCCCGAGGATCTTTCGCCAGCCCGCGAAGTCCAGCCCGACCTCGCGAGCGGCGCGCAGTACCGCGGCGGGATGGTCCTGTGGCACGAGAGACTCCAATAAAGACGACTAATGTCGCCAGTATAGCGTTTTATGAAGAATATACTCGTCATTGTCTCGAGTGCGGCTACGGGCTACCGACGAAGGCCTTCCCATCGTCCGCGACCGATTCCTCCGCGGGGAGGTGCGCTTGCAGCATCTCGGCCGTGGTGGTGGTCTCCTCGTCGAGCTCGGCGATGTGGCCGTCGCGTTCGGGGAAGTGGTTGTTCGCGTCGATGACGCCCCTGCTCGCGAGTGGCTCGACGGGGACGGTGTCGATCGCGTACAGCGGGATGGTCACGATCGCGATGTCGCCGCGTTCGGCCGAGTCGAGGGCGGTGCCGGCGGTGGCGTGCTCGCCGAGCTCCGAGACGAGGCCGGCGAGCGTCTCCGGAAGCCGGTACCGGTCCCTGAGCTTGTCCAAGGGCGGCCCGCTCACACCCTCTGCCGGTCCTTGACCCTTCGGTCCCTGAGCCTGTCGAAGGGCTGACCGGGACTCGAGATGCGCTCGGTCCGGGCCCATCGCCCGGCCGCTGCGGTACTGATGGTGCTCTCCGCCGCACCCTCCCGGGCCGTCGTTTGACATCGCTCGGCGTTCATCGCGGCCAGAGCGATTCACTGAGCCGACAGGGTCATTTTGACTAGGTGAGAGAAGGTTTGGAAGAACGCTCTCGTCGCGGCACACTGGCCCGATCGTCATGACCGATTGGAGAACCATGCCCCACGCTGTCACGGAGCATTCGACGCCTCACGTCAGTACCCCTGTGCGTCGATTGCGGCTCAGAAAGCGCGAGATCCTCCTGTTGATCGGTGCAGGTGTCATCGACATCGTCAGCCGTACCGTGCTGGCGCGCCTGACGATTGATCTTGCGCCACAGCTGGTCGCGCTCTTCATCAGCTTCGTGATGCACGGATTCTGACTCTGTGCAGTGATGCGCCGAACCGTTCGCTATTGGCGGCTACTCCCACACGGTGATCGCGACATCGGCTGACGTCGCGTCGAATTGCGTGACCGTCACCGCTGCGTAGCGACCCGTTTGCAGTCACGGACGCGCGGTTGGTTCGGTTGCTCAGTTTCCAGGGGTCGCGGCCAACATCGCAGCCGGACCGTGCTGCGAGACCCCGATGTCCCTACTTGTTCTCCGACACTCCGTCGGCACCCGACGCGGAGCACGACACCGTCGCATACGCGCCCGTCGACGTCTGCTCGGCGACCACGTCGCCGTCGACGGTGATCTTGCAGCTCACGGACCCGGTGTCCTCCGCGCCGTTCTGCGCCTGGAGGGAGTAGGAGGCGAAGTCGTACTGCTGGCCGGCCTTGACGGTCAGCTCTTTGATGAAGGGGAGCGCCTGACCGGAGGACTGCTCGGTGCTGCTGCTGCCGGCCGAGTACGTGGAGTAGGTGATGGAGGCGTCGGTCGCGGTGCCGTTGACCTCGTACACGACGGAGATCTCCTTGTTGGCGGCTTCGGAGGACTTCGCTTCGGCGGTCTTCACGGCGTCGCCGATGAGCCCGGCGAACCCGGCCGTGTACGTGATCGCGAGGATGACGCTCAGGACGATCGCGATGGCCGAGACGATCGTGCCGGCGACAGCGAAGCCCTTCTTCCGGTTCTTCAGGCACAGCGCGATGATGCCGAGCACGAGGCCGACGAGTCCGACGAACCCGGCGATGTAGTTCAGGATCGGGATGAACGCACCGATGAGCGCGAACCCACCGACGATGAGGGCGGCGATGCCGAGTCCGTTGCCGCGCTTGCCGGTCTTCACCGGAGCCGGGCCGGGCACCGGCAGCGGATGGGGCTGGTTCTGGGCGGGCGGCTGATTCGAATACGACATGCGCGTGGTGCCTCTCTACTGCGTTGGTTCCACCGTAGCGAGGGCAGGCGTTCAGGGGCAGGGGTGGACGGAACGCCGGTGACGGCGGTGTCGTGCGGACGACGCACGGCGTGGGCTCTGCTTCACGAGGGTCTGCCGGACGTCCGCACGCTTCGTTAGGCTCGGCCCATGAGCAGCGATGTCCCACTCATTCCGGGCGAAGACGCCTTCCCGCTCCACATCTTCGACGTCCTCGGCTTGGACCCGGTGGTGTTCAAGGACCGCATCGGCGGGTCGGTGATGGTGATCGAGAAGCGGCCTGAGAACGGGCCGGTGACGATCCTTACCTCTGGAGTGTCACGGCTCGCGACCGACTCCGGTGAGCGGATCGAGCTCGCCGTGGAGATCGTCGACGGTCAGCAGGGTGCCGCGATGGTCGCGCTGCGCATCGTGATCAACGAGATCGCGACCAACCGCCGGGTGCCTCCGGTGCTCGCGCCGTGGCGCAACGGGACGCCCTTCCTCAACGGGACGGCGATCTCTGCGCTCCTGGTGACGCCGTCGCGCTGGGGAGCGTCGTTCGACGAGATCCGGAACGAGGCCGGCCAGGTGGTCGGGCACGTGCGAACGTTGCGGCTGCTCACGGACGGGGAGGCCGCGATCGCGGGGGAGCGTGGTTGGGATGCGCTCGTTGCTGAGGTGGGGTCGGTGGACGCGTTGCTGGATGTGGAGCGAGCGGAGTCGTTCGGCGAATCTGGCGGCCGCTGAGTCTCTAATTGCGATCATCGCGACCGTTGAAGCAAAAAAACGTATGTAGGGGAGGCCCTACGAAGCGAAACGAGGCAAAGGCCCTAATCTGTCTCTGACGGACACTATCACTGGCGATCGGGGCATTTTGGGTACGTATGGTTTCAAACTTCTTGAGATTCAGGTGTTCCGCGGTCGAGCGCGAACTCCTCTGGATTTTGGCGACACAGACAAGCTGCACTACCTAGATCGAGTGATCGCTGACTTCACCCCTGAACCGCCCCCTGCCGAATTTGTCGATGAAACCGACGATGGCAAGGTCATCGAAGTTGCGATCGGTTCCGATGACATGGTCGCAGAGGATCCTGACGATGGAGGAAGTGACGACATCCGTAAACCACTCGCTGTCGTGAGGATCGAATCTGCGACACGATACAAGGGAGCCGTCCTTCTTGACACCGTGTACGGCATCGTTGGCGACCACTCCCGGGCAGTGGACCCCGATGGTGTCCTGGACGACGCCGACCTGACGAAGCTCGCGACCACCCGAAACTACCGAGCACTGATCGTTGCTCCTGAGAAGGGAGTAAATGGGTTCCTTGCCGTGGAGGTAATTTCGCGATCTCACGCGGCTGCTCGGCTCACGAGTCGTTTGTGGCAGGGGGCCAAGAACCACACGTTCAAGCTGCGGACATTCGGCGCTGTTGCTGACGACGCGTCAATCCGCGACCTGATGAACGGAGCCCGCATCCCCGAGGTGAGTCTGTTCCAGACCGTGACCGGCGCAGACACGGCACACTCCACAACGGTCCCGGCGACACTCACCTTCAAGATCGGCAAGGGATCGGCTGAGGAAGAATCTCTGCTGAGCCGCCTTCTGCCGTGGCTCCCAACGAAGGCCAACAAAGCGAAGCAGGACAAGCCCGACCCAGCTGCTGAGGCCAACTCGCTTGCGTCGTGGCTCTGGCCCCAGGTCGCCGAGAACGTCTCCTTCGAAAACGCAGAGGTTGTCGTCCAGGGCAAGAACCGGACGAAGCGTCTGAAGCCGCTCGACATGGCAGAGGGATTCACATACGATCTCGGCAATGTCAGACCCGACGACGATACTTTCATCGCAAGCGTCGCAGACGTGGTGAACAGCATCTCCGCGACGAATCAGGTCAACGTCGTTGACGACTGGGCGTCCCCGGTGAGCCCGCCTCCCCAGAAACCGGCGCAGTGAAGTAGGTTAAGGTATGTCTTCACCCAAGTGGGTTCAAGCGCTGTCGAGGCTCAACGTGTTTGGGCTTCTCTCGGATCAGTTCCGTTTTCTAACCAACCTGTCCTCGAATCGACCGGCTTACTTTACGAGAGCGGTAGTTTTGCTCGTCGGGCCTATCACCTTCGGCATCTCGCTGCACTTCCATTGGAGGATGGAGTCCGTGGGCAGTCTGGTGGGGGCGCTCGGCCTCATTGCGGGTGTGTTTGTGTCGGCGTTCGCCGTAGTCTTCGGTTTGCGCGTGAACATCGCGGCGCGCCCAACAAAAGTTCTGGAGCGGAAGAGCGCCCGACTCATGGATGAGAGCGCACTGACGCTCCTCGCCGCCGGGCTGCTGTCAGGCGTCGATGCGATGTGGCTCTCAGTTGTGTCGGTGTCAGTCCCGATCGACATGGTTGTCTCCGAGATTGCCACAGCGATCACGGTCGGCCTCAGCTCCCTCGTTGTCGTCTATTTTCTCTTGTCGATACGGCGAATGCACATGCTCTACACCGATACTTTTCTTCCCTTCTGGAAGGTACAGGCTGCGGTGCACGGGCCGAAGCCTGGTCGTGAAACAAGCGCCGCAGCTGTGGACGCGCGCCGGAACAGCGCGAACTAGCTGAGGCGCAAAGCCCCCCCCAGGACCCGAAATGGTAAATCCAGGGGGTCTATCGTCGGCGACCCGACAAGACCTGCGCCATCTCACGCCGCGGAGTTCTTGGAGCTAAGTAGCGCTCGTGCCAGTTCATCAGGGGCGAGACCGTAGGCGGTCGTCGTCGGCCCGCGCCGTCCGCCCCGTGGATGTTCCGGACCCCGCGGACCGTCTTTGGCTCGTCCGGGTCGGAGGGGGCGAGTTGTGTAGCCTGCCGCCCGCTTGCGCTATGTCTGTTGTGCGCGCTCATGGCGTAGCTGTACTCGGCCGTGACGTTGGTGACTCTTCGGGTCTTGTGAGATGACGAGGTCTCTTGGCTTGATGGAGCTTGGCGGTCGATCGGTTGATGCCGAAGCGCATGAGTGGATTGCTCCCTGCGCGGCCAAGTACGAAACGGGCGAAGCTGTAGGAGGAGGGTTCGTGGATCCACGGTGTCGCTACTGTGAGGTCTCCGCCGGCCAAAGGGACGCCTCGTCAGCCATCGCCGACCTGGCGCGGCGCAGTCGGGCGAGCTTTTCAGGGTTCTTTGAGATGTTAATCGGAGGACGAACGATCCCGCAGCGGACCCCACGAGTTCCTACGCTGGAGAGATCCCGACTCTTCTGAACCGTGCAGCGGAGCTCGCCGCCGAACACGGAGTTACCGTGCCCGCGATCGCGGAGGCGCTCCGGCTACCGCCGGCGCAGGTACGCGGCCTCCTCGGCGTGGCGGATCCGCGACCGGTGCTTCGCATCGTGGGGAATAAGCGGCGAGCACAACGAGAGCAGTTCTTCGCGATGACGACCCCCAGGAACCCGCCGATGGCGAGGTTGCCCCGACGGACCGTTGATCTCAGGGCTATGGATGCCGAATGTGCCGACGCTCGCCGGTCAACTTCAATAGAGTCTGAGACATTGGGTTGAAGACGCTCAGCAGGCGCTGCTCGCTCAGGTGACGAAGACAGACTGCGACTGAACATGATGTGCAGCAGGTTCGGAGAAGCGCTCGGCGGCCTGCGACAATGTGCACATGCCAGAAAAGGAATCCCGCGAGCCTCGGAAGATGACGAAGGCCGGACCTTCTGTTGGTGCGGAGGACTCTACCCCTGAAGAAGTAGCTGAGGTCAAGGCTGAGTTGAGTCAACTGCAGGATTTGGTGAAGAACCTTCGGTTCGATGAAATCAAGAATGGTGGATGGTTCGCGAAGCTGCTGACGGTCTCTCTCGGGGTCTACACGGAGAAGGTTGATTGGGCCTATTTCCAAGAGAAGTACAAGGGTGTACCGCCAGACGCGATCGTGGGTCAGCGCGTCAAGCTCGCTGCACGCTATGCGGCTATTGAGGGCGGTCTCACCGCTACTGCCTACACCGGTGTACTCATCGCAACGCTCGGCACTGCCGGGGCTGCGTCGCCGGTCACTGTTCCGGCCGCAGTTGGGACCGTGGCGGTCGATCTTGCGTACATCTCACAGCTTCAGATCCGAACGGCCTACGACATTTCGGTTCTCTACAACGTCCCGCTCGACCTTGAAGACCCCGAAGACCTCTGGAAACTCATCAGAGTTGCCTTTACGATCAAGAGCGGCGAAATCGCTCGTGAGGGGGCGATCGTCATGGTCCCTGCGATCATGAGGCCACTGATCAAAAAGTTCTTCTCCGGCCCAGTACTCGCTGCGACGAAAGGCCTGCCGTTCGTTGGCAAGTTCTTGCTCCAACGAAACCTCATCAAGATCGGCATACCGGTAATCGGCATTCCGTTCGCGGTCGGCATGAACTACTGGACGACGATGGTCGCAGGACAGCATGCGCAGAAGATCTTCCGGAACGAAGGCCGAGTGATCGAGATCGCCGACCGCCTGCTCTCGAAGAGCAAACACCCACAGCTGCTGCTCTGGGTCACGTGGCTCGTGATCAACAGCGACGGCAAAAATACCGACGATGAAACCCTGCTCCTGCGGCATCTCTTGCGTCTCGCGAAGGAGCTACATGAGATCGAGGATGAGAAGCTCGCTCGTGTCGTCGATATTGATCCATCCGAGGTCTGGTCCCTCATCGCGGGAGAGATGGGCGACCTCGAAGACATCGTCGCAGCAGCGGAAGTCGTCGCAGCAGTCGACGGCGAAATCAATGCGAAAGAGCGGACACTGATCGCCGAGCTCCGGCGTCGATGCGCTCGCGAAGCGACCTGAACAGCCCCGCTGTTCACTCGTCAGAACTGAAGCTCGTTTCCAGCGAACGGACGCCTACCAGATGGGAAGAGCTTCGTTGATTCTGCGGTCGTCTGTGCGTGCACTCCGATGGGCTACACCGCGCAGGGATAATCGTCTCTATATCCGATGACCTCTCCGCGTCCCAATCTGGCCCGTACTGGTGGTCTCGACGCTCCAGGTCCTCGCTGACGGTCGGAGCCGGCTGCAGGAAGGTGGTCGACGCCGTCGCCGAGCGAGCGGATATCAGCGATGACGCCCGGGCCGAGACGCTGAAGTCTGGCGGTATCCGCTACGAACAGCGAATGGGTTGGGCTCTGAGCCACCTCGGGAAGACGAACTGGGCTGACCGCCCGGAGCGCGGGCTTTACGTCATCAACGACTCCGGTAGGGCTGCTTTCGCGACGTATCCGCAGGGGTTCGACTGCGCGCTCGCCCGGGAAGTCCCCGCGCCTTTTGGCCGGCGACGGTCGAGATTGTCGTGACGAGCGGCGTCCCGGATGAGCTGATGGATGAGATCTCCGATCCCATCAAGGTGATCGAGGACGCTGTTTGGCCGCGTCGAAGCGACCGTGGGCGAGGATCTGCTCGACCGGCTCCGGAAAAGGCCCCCTACGTCTTTGAGTAGGCTGTCGTCGACCTCACTCGGCGGGAGAGGGCTTGGTACAGCAACAACTCTCGCGGCTGCCGGCTTTGGTAAGCCAGATCAGTCACTATCGTGGAAATATGACTGATCAGGTGTCCGAGGATCAACTCCGCAGCCTCGCAAGGTTCATGAGTTCGTGGTTTGCTGAGGTTCTCACCGTCTCTGTAGAACGCCAACCTGGACCGGGTCTCGTCCTGGCGATGCATCACGGGAGATGGGGGATGACCTACATAGCGCACCCCGGATCGTGGCAATATATCGTCATCCCACCGCCAGAGCTGCAAGCGGAGACGCAGCTTCGGTGGATGCCGAGCCCCGCGCGGTCTGGAGAGGGAGGTGCGGCACTGACGGTGGTCGCAGCGATGGACCTGTATTTCCACGTACTTCTGAACGGTCGGCAGCTCGTAGCAGCGGAGAGTCTGCTCGACCGCATTGACGAGCTACGACAAGTGCGGTCAATCGCGTTCGATGAGGCAACCGGCTCTGCATTCGTCAAGGACAGATACGACGGCTCTTCAACGATCTGAACTAAGTTCCTGGTCGTGGTTCAACGATCAATCAGTTCAATTCCGTCGCGTGGTCGGTACCGAGCACGGCGCGAGTGCCGCAGCAGTTTCGCCGCATTTCAGTACCGCATGCGGGCAGCGCATTGAAGCAGGCCTTGGAGCGGGTAGACGTTGACCTTGGGAGAACGCGGGGCGCGCTGGCAGGAACGCGACCGCTGACGGATTGCCCGTTGTGGGTTCATGTCGGTTGCACGAACTGCGGACGCGAGTTGTTGTAGCGGTCATCTACGTCGGTATGGGCTGTTGCTGCAGACCGCGTCTCTACTCTCATACCCGGGCTCGAAAAGTCAGGAGTGAAGTTGCGTCACAGGCCGCCTCAGGGCCATTACCTGGTCACGGCGCACGAAGCCCGGCGCCCAACAACGTCCAGTAGATGATCACAGCGATGAGAGTGCATACGAAGATGGTGGTCCAGCGGAGCTTCCATGGGGTGGTCCAGTCAGCATCTGAGACGCTGTACCCGCCGGCGATGAGCGCAAGAATCAAGGCGAGCACGACGGCAAGCAGTTGGAATTGCTGGAGCCGCCCGTCAGGAAGGTTCGCGGTCGCGGTGCTGCCGAGCGCTGAGGTGAGAATCAATGTCACGATACCGAGGGCAGTTTGGATGAAGATGCCGGTGGCGATCATGTTCGCCCAGAACGCCTTCGGTTTCGCGGCACGTTTCGCGGCATCCCTTTTCTTCGCTTGGTCGCGGTAGCCGTTGGTGGTCATGCCGTCAACCTAGTGGATCAATCGTCGGGGTGGCGTCTCGAACGACACCGCGAGATAGCCATGCGGATATCGTGTGTGATTAGCTACTCTCGACCAGTCGCTGCTGCGCCTGATCATAGATGTGCTCGGTGATCTCACCGGACATGATCATCGCCACAGCGGTGTGGATCACGTTGAGCGGCACGACGAACCACTCGGACGGATCGTAATTTCGACCCTTTCTGTCGACCTGTGTCAGGTCCAGTCGGACGTCTGCGAACACGCGGTGCAGCAGATGCTCGAGCGCTGAGGCCTTGACGTTGTAGAGGCGGTAGTCCGCGACGATCTTGACCGGCGCCATGAGGTAGGTCGGCGAGGTCTCGGCGCCCTTGACGCGCTGTTCGACACTTGTGGTTGAGAACCCGATTTTGTGCAGATCCGTCAAGTTTGAAATCAGCGGGTCAGTGCTCATGGACTGTAGGACGTAGATGTGGCCGCTCTCGACATCGGCATCGAGGATTTCGCTCGCGTCGATCCCGGTGCGGGCCAGGACCTGTCCCTGTGCCTCGTACATGCGTGTCATGAGGCTTTGCCTGTACATCGCCGATTCGGTGCCGTTCTCAAACACGACGCGCAGCCGTTGCTTTTTCTTCTGCTTGCCACCCACGACGAGGTCCACATCGTCGCCAACCTCGGCGACAAAGCACATGACGCCGCTGAGAATGAAGAACACACCTTCACGGATGAGGTCCATGCCCGTGAACGTCCGGAGCTCCAACGTGCCCTCGGCGAGCTCAGCGTGTTTGGCTTTGAATAACGGCTCGAACATTGCGAAGTCTTCAGACTTAACACGCTGTGCGACCGATTCCGGTGACTCGGGACGCTTGATCACCGGCAGACCGGACACATCCAGGATCCCGGTTTCATCGCCCAGGAGGTTGTCGAGGTCAGCGCCTTCGAGCAGTTCATCGAGCGACGACGGCCCAGCCGGTGCTACGAGTAGACCGAACTCATCGAGGTGCCTGACTGCGGACGCCTTCTCGTCATTGGCGAGGAACCCATCGAGCCGTGCTCCGAGCTTCCGCTCGGCAATCTCGCGCGTCTGCGAACTCGGAGGCCGCCCCTCGACGCGACGAAACTCAGCTATCTCGAGAAACGCTCGCTCGAGCCGGTCCGACGACGTGAGCTGCTTTGGTTTCTCTGGAGCGGTGAACAGGTCGTCGTCGAGGATGTCGTCGAGTGTGAGGACGACGTTCTCGTCGTTCGTGGAGTCAGCGGGCGTCATGACGGCTCCACCATTTCGGTTGCGCGCTGTTCGGCTTTGTGCTCGGCGGTGCGCCTCTGCAGATACAGCAACGCCGTCGCGAGCCGCTTCTCCGTCGGGTCCTCGGATCGAATGTCCGGGTTCTTGCCGGTCACCTGTCGCCACGTCTTGATCTTGGGGACCAGTGCCAGCGCCTCTTCGTCCGTGAACTCGATCTTCGTCGCCGTGATTGTGTCCTGAATGATCCGCAGCACAGACGGCGTGACCGACTTTGACAGCACCTCGAAGGCACGCTGAAACGGGTTGACGGAGTCGATGAGGTTGATGTTGATGTCATCGATATTGACGAACTTCTCGGCCATCTTGATGAAGCGTTTGTCGCCGCCCTCGCGGACTTCGCTGTTCTTGATGACCGAGTCAACGACGACCTGCTGGCGGACTTCCTCAACCTGCGTCTCGTCCAGTTCCGGGTATTTCTCACGGATGATCTTCGGGATCAGTATCTTGTTGGTCGTCTCGGCGTCGATCGAGCCAGCCGCAGCGCGCGCGAATGTGTCGTCCTGCAGGATGGTTGCCTTGAGGTCGTTGATGTCCGTCGCGACGATCTGCTTCACGCGCTCGCTCGTGGGCTCCTTGAAGCCCTTGATCTTCAACTCGCCCTTCTTCGCGGGTTCGTCGTCGCCGAACTTCTTCGTCTTGAACGTGAAGTTCTGCGCGAGCACCTGCTCCATGAGCAGTGAGGCCGTGATCGCTTTGAGCATGTTGTTCACTGACACCTTGACCTCGCCCTGTGATGCGTCGGGCTCAGCGATGAGGTTCGTGAACTGGGCATGCTCCTTGCCCTCACTGTCGCGGGTCACTCGGCCGATGATTTGGATGACCTCGGTGAGCGAGGCCCGATAGCCGACGGTCAGCGCGTGCTCCGCAAAAGGCCAGTCGAAACCTTCCTTCGCCATGCCTAGAGCGATGATGATGTCGACGGCGTCACGCTGCCTCGATGCGGTGTGTGTGAGGTAGTGGAGGGTGTCGCCGCGCTTTTGCGGGTTGGTATCGTCGACGAGGTCCGCGACCCGCACGATCGCACCGGTGTCGGTGCGGCGCACGCTGATGATGCCCGTGTCGGGGTCGGTGGCCTCGACATGCCCGATGGCATCGATGATGAAACCGACCTCTTCGATCTTGTCTTTCGTCGATTCGGCGGCGTTGACGCTCGGGATGTGCACCAGCGTCTTCTTGTCGAGGTCGAGGACCTCATGGATCGCTTCGGTGTAACGGCCCTGATAGAAGTGGTGGCCAATACCAAGGGAGCGCAGGTACTCGTACCCGTTGAGCTGGTCGTAATAGTTGAACGTGACGGGTGTGAATTTGGCTTCATCCTCGGGTGCAAGAACTGGCACCGAGTCGCCCCGGAAGTAGGAGCCCGTCATCGCGACGATGTGCACGTCCGAACCGTTCATCACGTCGCGCAACAACGCACCGAGCCGCGAGGTCTCGGTGTCCGCAGAGACATGGTGGAACTCGTCGATCGCGAGCACGGTCCCGTTGAACGCCTCGGGGGCGAGCTTCTCGAAGGCGAAGCGCAGCGTCGCGTGCGTACACACGAGCACCGCATCGGGCCCTTCTAGAAATTTGATGAACGCGTCGACCTTGCCAGCCGACGAGCCCGCGTCGCAGAGATTGTTAGCATCGTTGACCTCCCAGTCGGCCCAGAAACCGAAATCCGTTAGCGTCGTCGACGCAAACGAGGCACCGATCGAACGCTCCGGTACCGCGACAATGACCTTCTTGCGACCCTGGTTGTAGAGCTTGTCGAGCGCGACGAACATGAGTGCACGCGACTTCCCGGACGCGGGCGGGGCCTTCACGAGCAGGTGCTGGGCATCACGCTTTGCGAATACAAGCTGTTGCATTTCGCGCATACCGAGCTCGTCGGTCTGCACCGAGGCCTTCGTTTGGGCGTATGTGACGTCAACGACGTTGACGGGCTTGGTTATCGCATTCACTTGGATGCTGCCTTCCTCGGAGCTCCGGTATTCTTCGTCGGCGCTTTCGCAGTCTCCGCAGCGGTCATGCGCTCAAACATCGCGAACAGGTCCGAGAGACGCTGCTCTTCGGTCTCATAGGTCTTCTTCGAGTAGATCGAGTCCACGAGCGCATCGACCTCAGCGTGAGCCGCGCGAAGATCCTGCGGCATCTTGTCCGGGTCGTAGAGCTCCGCCAAGGTCTGTTCACAATGATACTCGCGGACATCGAGCACTCGCAGGGCGGCGACCGTCAGCTTCTCTATATTCGACTCCGAAAGCGGTGGTACAGGGAAGTTGTTGTAGACGATGGTGTTTGAATATCGGTAGTCGGTCTTCATTCGGCCACCGACAGCTCGCGTCCATGCCATGTGCATCGCCGAGTTCAAGAGCGCGAACAACCATGGCTCCGCGTCGTAGATGGCGAACGCCGCATCGGAGATGACAGTTTCGGGACCGAGGAATCCCATGGGCATGTAGGGGCGTCGCTCTGACGACACGCGAGGCACGATTATCGAGTCGGTGGGCTTGTACGCCGGTTGCTTGAACTGCCACGGCTTCGCTGCCAGGGCTTTCGTTGCCCCGTCATTCCGCTTGGCGCTGCTGCGAAACTCTGCCACTCGACCCAAGCGATCAGCCACCGTCGGAATGGCCAGCGCTTGATCTGCGTTTTGCGACTGAATCCACAGGCAGTATCGCTGCCCATCGTTGATGAACTCTGATGCCCCCATGTACCGCTTGATCAAAGGCGTGGCTTGGGGTGCTTCGGCGAGCAAATTGTCCCGTTCGGTTGCCTCCATAATGAGGTGACCGCCATCGGAAGGCTGTGATCCGCGTACCATTCTGGGTAAACCACTCCCCAGAGGCTTGGACCGACGCGATATATAGACGTCTGGACCATCAGTGAGATACCCATTGATATTGGTCGCAGAAATTTGAAGACCATCAACGTAGATAAATTTACTGTTCGAACTTCGGTTTCGTAAACCGATTACAGCGACGGTCACGCCAGCATTACGTTTCGCATTATTCTCCCACTTAAAAGAGGTATAGGCAAAACCGATTTCAATTCCACCCGACAAAACGGCAGGAAACATTAGGCCTACGTGGTCGCCTTGCGACACTGAGTTTGTGGTCACGAAGGCCAGTTGTGCCCGCGAGTTTCGGATATAGTCCGAACCTTTCACGAACCATAGCGAAATATAGTCGAGGTTTGGAGAGAACCGCCGTGTGCCAAACACCGCTTTGAACTCACCCTTTTGGCTTTTCGTCTGCATACTCGAACCAACGTACGGAGGGTTGCTGATCAGATATATCTCCGACTCGCCGTCGTTTGGGCAGATTTCTTGCCATCCCACTTGTGTGGCGTTCCCGACCTGGATTTGACCGGTCTCTTTCAGTGGAATCAGAGGAATCGAAACGCCGAACTTCTCACGGAACTCGCTGTTCATCTGGTGCTTCGCGATCCACAATGACAACACGGCAACCTCGGTGGCAAAATCATCGATTTCGATGCCGTAGAAGTTCTCAATGCTGATCCTCGAATCCGCCCACAGCACTTGGTACGTCGAGCTGAGCTCAGCGAGCCGCTCGAGGATCGCGTGTTCGACCTTCCGCAGTTCTTTGTACGCGATGATGAGGAAATTACCCGACCCACATGCGGGGTCGAATACCTTGATTCCGGCGATTCGGTCCAGCAGCCGGACAAGACGACGCTCGCTGTCGTACGCCGCATCGAGTTCTGCCCGAAGAGCGTCAAGAAACAGTGGCTCGATTGTCTTGAGGATGTTCGGCACCGATGTGTAGTGCTGACCTAGGTCACTGCGTTTGCCGGGTGTGACGATCGCTTGGAACATCGAGCCGAAGATGTCGGGGTTGATCTCACGCCAGATGAGCATTCCCGACGAGATCAGCTCCTCGCGAGCGGTCTTGGTGAACCGCGGCACCACATGCTCGTCGGTCATCGCGAAGAGACGACCATTGACGTAGGGAAAATCTGCGAGGTGCTTCGGCTTTGCCTTTGGGCTCTCTGTGTCGAGCGCCGCGAACATGTCCGTCAAGAACTCGGCGGTGTCTGATCCGTCAGGCTGCGTGTTCGAGCTGACGGCGTTCGTGAACTGATTGTCCTTGAAGATTCCTGTGTCTTCCGCGAAGAAGCAGAACAGCAGACGAGTGAAGAATTTGTTGAGGGCGTGCCGGCCGCGGTCGTCCTCGAAGAGTCCGGGGTTCGCGTGCAGCAGCTCATCGAAGAGCCTGCCCATGCGTTCAGCAGCTTTGACGTCAGCGTGAGCTTCGGCGACGTACTGAGCCTTCTCCATACCTGCCCACGGCAGGAAAAATGTGAAGTGCTGGTCGATCTCGCGGATCGGGAACCCGATCATCTGGCCGGTCTTCGAATCTGTCGCGATGAGATCGACGTAGTCGGTCACGATGACGAAGCGTGTGCTGAATCGGACGACTGCAGGCGAGGACTTGAGCTCCTCGATGATCGCGAGTAGGTCTCCGGTGGTCTCCTTGAAGTAGACCGTGTTCTTCTGCGCGACTTCGAACATCGGATCCGCGGCGACGTTCAGTGCACCGTTCCGCAGGCGGGTGACGTTGCCCTGCGGTTTCCCGAACGCGAGGAGCAGATCGAAGATGAACTCCCGGTCGTAGGTCTCACGACTGGCAAGCGGAGCAACGCGCTCTTCGACGGCTTTGAGACTCAGTCTCGCCATGGGTGTTTCCTATTCTCGTACACGCTATAGGCCTGAGAAGAACCAGCAGATCTTCGCGCATGTCGTCTCGACCTTCAGCCGAAATCTTCACGCGGGTCAAGCTTATCCACCAGCTACAGAATGTAGATCTGTATCCCGACTTTGGCGAGGGGTGGAAGCCCCGGCAGTCCCATGGTTGAGGCGATGGGATCCTTCTTCAGGTCTCAGATTGATGTCGGTAGAGCGTCGCTCTGCTCCAGCCGACGAGTGCAGCAGCCTCTGCGGCCGTGCGTCCGCGACTGCGGGCGTCGGCGACGATGGTGAGCTTCTCCGCGATGATATCTGGGTTCACTGGAGGTCGCCCGAACCGGGTGCCCGATTCACGTGCTGCGGCGACACCGGCGTTGACGCGTTCAACGATGAGCTCGCGCTCATACTCGGCCAAGGTGGCGAGCATGTGGAGCATCAGCCGACCCGTCGACGTCGCGGGGTCAATCCCATCGGAGAGGGATCGCACGTGGATCCCGCGGCTCCGAAGGAGCTCGACGGAGTTGAGGACGTCGATAAGGGATCGGCCGAGTCGATCGATTCGCCACACGACCACGGTGTCTCCGGCCTCGGCGTAGTCGAGCAGCTTCGTCATACCGGGGCGTTCGATCGCGGTCTTGCGGCCGGAGGTCACGTCGGCGAACACGTCACGTTTCTGGACGCCGGCAGCTACGAGCGCGTCGAGCTGTAGTTGCGCGTCCTGGCCAGCGGTGCTGACTCTGGTGTAACCGATGTGCCTCATGCATGTCTCAGAAACCCGCACAACCCTCCATGAGACACGCCGCAATGCGAGACGAGTTTTCGAGACAGGCGACCGCCGCTGAGATCTGTAGCTTTCTGCGCTTGAGCTCACCGCGGCCATCGACGCGCGACGCGTCTCGTGAACCTGTACTTCCATGAAACGCTTTGGTTGTGGCGGAAGGCCAACAGGGATGCTGCGAGCGGCCGCGACTAGCTGGCCTCATTTTTTCGTTCAGGCACCTCATCTGGCGTGCGATGACCTCGGGCGCTGACGTGAGGCGATCGCCCTTGGTCAGGCTCCGGTCCGACTGATGTGGTCCGCGGCGATACCGAATAGTCCGTCGGTGTACTCACGGGCAGCTTTGATGAGAGCACGAAGTCGGTTGTCCAGCGGACCCCAGGGGCGGCCGATCTTCCCGTGCGGTCCGATGGATGCTTCCACGCTTGAGACATCGACGGTGAATTGGAGGTCGAGATCAAAGTTGGACGGCGAAAGCTCGATCCCGTGCAGCAGTCGTACGCGAGCGACTGTGTCGCCGTCGCAGACGATCCCGCTGTGGCGTAGGTCCAGCAGGTCGACTTCTTTGTTGTTGAGGGCGAGACGGGCCTCGGTGAGATAGATGCCAAGACCGTGCGGTGATCGGTGACGATCTACACGAGCAAGGTCGTGCAGGATCCCCAGCGCGTTCCAGCTCGGTGTTTCGGCCTTGTATGGCTGAATCGCTTCCAGCGCCTGGGTAATCGAGTCGGGAAGTTGGCGGTACCAGTGACGACTGGTTCATCCATTCGGCTGCGCTGAGCCGGGTGGGCCATTCCAGTCGAGCGGCATTCGGTGGCGGATCCTCGCCAGATACCAGCACTGCCACTGCATAGAGGCAATTGTCTAACGCTGATCGAAGCTCGTACAGAAGCTCGCCGAACACGACGGACAGCTCGACGGGAAGGTCACGGCCTCGGCGGACCCGCACTTTGATCGTGTCCTCATCCTCGGTCTCCATCTCCAGCCGATGAGGCATCTGATCGAGATGCTCCGCCCAGATTCGCCCGAAAGCCGCGTAGTGTTCCTCCGCTCGAGCTAGACGAGCGTGCACCATGGCCCAGCCTTCAGCGATGGGAGCGAACGCCGCAGGAATCGAATCGCTCATTAGCACAGCCTACGCATGCCCTGCGGATGCAAGCGAGGCGGCGTTGGGCCGCTTGTGCCTCTGATGGTGAGGATAAGGCTGCGAGCCGGCCCGCCTCAACGGCGGCCGAGCTCGAAGGTCTTATCGCAGTCGAACGCAGCGCTCGCGGGTAGGGCCGCCTGCTCTCTGTACGATCACCAATCCCCGTCTTCGAGGGCTCCGTTCTCATCGTCGGGCTCGTCGCGGGTGAAGGCTTCAAAGTGAGTCGTGAGCTCCTCCGTGATGACGCCGCGATCTGAAAGGCGGGCGATCTCCCACATGAAGAACTCATCGGACGGGTGAGTCAGGACGTACACGACTTCCTGCAGGATCGGCAGTCGATTGCTCGTGTAGTAAGTGATGGCGCTCAAGATTTCGGCGGCCCAACGCGCACGACGGTGCATTGCGAGACCAACCGCGACAGCCGGCTGAGAAAATTCGCGCTGAGCCATCTCCACGTATGCACTGGTCGTACTCTCCAGGTCCGCAGCCGTGCATACGTCCGATAGAGCGTTACCGACACCTGCGTGGACGCTCATGGTTAGCTTCACGTCATCGGAGACGACGCCGCGCGAGCAGAATCCCGCCCACATATCCCACGTGAGGACTTCGGCATCGGTGCGAGAAAGCGAGTCGATGAGCTCGTAACGACCGCCGCCCGACGCGAAGCCCTCCAGCCAGGCGACCAAGTCCTCTCCGAACTCGTCCTCAGGGCGGTCGAGGTAGCGACTGCTTGCCACCTCGAAGCGTGTCGGGTCCAGCTGTTCCAACCCGTCCAGTAGATCACTGAGGCGGTGCAAATACCTTCGAACACTGGTGAAGGATCCGCTCTCAAGCAAGCCGTGACATGCGAGAGCTAGTTTGCACAAGCGCTCCAGGCCACTGGTGTACAGGTGCAACCCGAGCTGCAGGGGGTATGTCTGATCGTAGGAAACGTTGACAAGACGCTGGTTGTCCCATCCCATGGGCACGGTGGAAACGCGCCGGATCCCGTCAAGGATCATTTCGGTTGCAAGCTGCGTTTCGCTCACGAGATTGCGCCATTGCTGGTTGATTCAGGTCTCCTGAAGTCGTGGAGTTCTCGATGCTGACGGTATCTGTTCTTTCGGCGAGTGGCTATTTTCCGCGTGCATCGTTGCCTTGTGGGAGTACGAGTGATCCGCTCGTGACCGGATGAGTCAGCGAGACTTCATCGAGCGATTCTCTAACGGAGGAGGTGAGGGCAGCGAGCACTTGCTTGCGCGATTCGCGAGATGAACTCCCAGCCCACGGACAACCGCACGCAACCGGGTCAATGCGGCACCGACGCACCCGACCGGCTCGACCGGCGCATCTATCCGATAGGTGCTGCGCAGTGCCCCGCCGTCACTGGGCCGTCGCAGCGGGTAGCTCGCTACCGGCGGCGCATTTCCCGGACGAAGATCCAAGTCAGCCAGATTCCACCTGTTAGCACCGCGAGGACGAGGAAGCTACCTAGGCCGCATATTCTTCGCCATGAGGGAAGCCTGGAGCTTACTGGGCTCAACGAGAGGCGCCCCTTCTCGCTGTCCGGTCGGCCACCGTCGAATATGGGGCTGCCCAACATCGGGTCGACAGAGGCGGGAGTCTCGCGACCGGGAACTCATTCCCCTTCGCCTTGAACGTCGAAGTGTTGAGCGAGCCGTTCGAGCGTGAACTCCTGGCGCAGCTTGCAGGCACTGTTCTGATTCGCGAAGAGCCCCTTCTCCTGATATGCCTCGGCCTGCGGAACGGTGTGGATCCACCGAACTGGTACGACCCACTCGTCGTCATCGTCCGTCTCAGCGCCAGGGTGCGCATAGGAGCCAGTGAGCGGCTGGTTCGCGAGCAGTACCGGCGTACCGCTTACCACCACTTGCGCCTCACTGAATCGGACTGCGGGGGCCACAACTGTGCCAACGCCGACGTAGCCGGTCTGTGGGATGTAGACCCAAATTCTTGCGCCCGCGGGTAGAGCACGGATTGTTTGCGAGTAGAACTTCCCTCCGCCGGCAGACACGAACCCGAAGTGGCGGGCATCGTCCCAGGACCGCTCCCCACCGAACGACACGTACCAGTCGAGCCCGTTCCACGCAGCACGCTTCGATGTCGATTTCGCGATGTTACTCGGGGCTCGGTCATCAGATGCCGTGAGCCACGATCGCGCCAGATAGCGTCGGTTGTCGTCCTCGATGTACGTGAAGAACACGGCGTTGATCGGAACTCCGAACCCACGAAGATACGTGACGATCCTCTCCGAGCTCGCGTCAAGTCCTGAGGCCACCACCGTGAGCTGCAGCTCACCGTTGAGCTCGTCTGGTGGTGCGCCGCCAAACACCTCCTCGAAGGACGCCTCGAACGACTGGTCAAGGTACTTCTCAGCGATGTCGATGACGTCGTCACGGGATAGGGTGGACACCCACGAACCGTAGTCGAGCACCTGCGCGACGACCTCTCGTGGTGTGAGATCGCGCTTCAGCTCGAGCACGTGCAGATTTCCGTCGGCATCAATCGCCAACAAGTCCAAACGCTTGCCGTATGGGGTAATGACCTCACTGCCGATGACGAGAAGCGCCGTGCCCAGTAGCGAAGGGTCCTGACGCAGAAACTGATGCAGCTCGCTCTCCGTAGGAAGGGCTGACGGCGTGAGCGGCTTCGGGTTCTGGCCATCGATTCGCCACATTCTCATTTCAACCGGCATTGAACGACTCCTCGGATTTCGGTCGCCTGCGATGACTTCACGGGTTCAAATCTACGGGAGCGCTCGGGGCCGATGATCCCGCTGAAGCCGAGCAGTGACCGCGCGCGGTGGACGCGCGAGATCGCGAGAGACGACGGCCCGCGCAGCAGTCTCATTTTCTGCTCGTAAACGAGACTTAATGAATTGAAACGAAACGCTCAACAGTGTTGCGTTCTTCGGGATCCGAAAACGGATTGCACCCGACGGGAACCACGGGAATGGCCCCCCGCCCGTCGAATATATGAGGCCACAGCCCCGGTGAATGCGACACCAGCGCATGATGACCCGACGGTCATCGAACTGATGAACAACGGATCGCGACGGCGGGGTCCTGGCGAGAAGGCACCGGCAGGTGGCCCGTGAGACATGCAGGTGCTCCTTTCTCTCATGAGAGGAGTGGGCTTGCCTACTCACGCCACACCCCAGACCAATTCTCGATTCATCACCCTTCAAGAGGCCGCGCACGCGCGGCGCATCGGCTACTCCACGCTCCGCAAGCGCGTTGCTGACGGCAATCTGCCGGCAGAACGGGTGGGGCGTCGACTCTACGTGGAATCGGCACACCTCGACTCGATGGCCCAGCCGGTCGTCGGTCGTCCACGTGCGGCCGCGGAGATCGACTCTGCCGTGGCGCGCGTCGTTGCAGCAGCTCCGCAGCTGAACGCCGAACAGCGCGAGCGCCTCGCCGCGATCATCGGGGGTGCAGCTTGGACATCCCTTCACGCACAGGCTGGAAAGCAGAGGAGCTCGTTGATGCGGGCGGTCGTTTTCAGGTGCTCAGCCGCCGGATGCCACGCACCGACCGCTCATCTGCGCTCGTTTGATGGGGTGTCCAAATGAGACCCCCATCAATCGAGCGCGAGGGAGCGCGCCACACCCTTGACTTCCCGGGGTTTTCGCTCGGGGATCATGAGCCCCCTATGGGACCCCGTACACGCCGGTCGTGCGACTCCGCGCTCAGGTTCGGCGACGCAGTCAGCGTCAGGTACGTGTCGCCGGCCTCCCACGACTCACCGCCGGACCACTCGCTCACCATCGTGAAGCCGACACGACCGAGCAACCACGCCCAGCCCGCCCGCTCCGCAGCCACGTCCGCCAGCCACACCTCGACGTGGTGCAAGCCGGGACCAACCGCAGCCGACGCCGAGGGCCGCGCGCGCTGCAAGACATCCGCAGCACCCCGCAGCCGCTCCAAGGTCCCCGCCACCGCGACCCGCGCGAGCGCATGCGGCCGCGCGAGCACGTCGATGTTGCGCGCGATCCGCACGTCCTCCAGCGGCACCAGCACCAACCGCGGGTCCGCCCGCGGCGCCGTGTACCGCGGGAACAACGCCAGCAACTCCCCGCCCACGATGAGCGACGCCGCCAGGTGGTAGTCGTTCACCCGATGCGCCCGCTGGAACCGCACCCCAGCCGTCGCCTCGACCACACCGAGCGCGACATCTGGCGCGAAGCCAGCGTGCGCTGCGATCCACGACTCGTCCGCGAGCTCGGCCGCCGACACCGACGATCGCCCAGCGAGTGGGTGACCCACCGACATCGCCACGTCGAACGGCTCGCTCAACAGCGTCGTCACCGACAGCTGCTCCGACGGCCACGGCTCGTCATGGTCCATCCGGTGCGCGATGACGAGGTCGTACTGGTCGACGAGTTCGGCGAACTCGGGTTGCGCGACATCGTGCTCACCGAGGATCAGCGCAGGAGCAGACGTCGGCAGCTAGCTGTCGCATCCTTTCGTTAGGGTCGATGTGGGAGACCTCAACCTAGGCTCTTGTTGAGTCCGGACTTTCGGGGGCGGGCCGGTTCGAAGTTAAATGCCGAAACGGCAGACGCCGCCGTGTTGCAGGCGAACGTGATCTCGCAACACGCGGGACCAGATGAAAGGCCCCTCTCGTGAACCCTCCTGAACTTAACACCGCTGTCGGCCAGGGGCTCGAGCAGCTCGGGTCGGGGCTTCGTCCCGTCGTCGAGGGCGCGTTCGCCGAGGCGGCGCCAGGGGTCGAGTGGACTCGGATCATCGAAGAGAAGGATCGCGCGGGCGGGACCGGGCACGGGCGGTACTCTGCGACAGACGTGTCGCTCATGCTTCGGGCGATGACCGAACGGATCGGGGAGCTGGGGTACCCGTTCGACCGCGTGCTGTCGCGGAGTGCTCGCGGGTACGCGAGCGAGCTTCGGGAGGTTCGGAACGCCTGGGCGCACAACGCAGGGTTCACGGAGCAGTCTGCGTATCGGGCGTTGGATTCGATGCAGTTGTTGTTGGAGAGCGTTGGGGCGGTGGAGCAGGCTGCGGCCGTGGGGGTGTTGAAGGGGCGGGTGTTGAGCCCTTCGACAGGCTCAGGGACCGAGACGGGTGCGTTGACGAAGACGGCGAACGAAGACGAGATGGGCCCTTCGACAGGCTCAGGGACCGGAGCGGTTGCGTCGACAGGGTTGGCCGACGGTCCCGAAGCGGAAGATGGGCAGAGCGCCGCAGCCTCCATTTCCGTTGACGGCGCCGCGGGCTCCTCGTCCGCACCCGACGCCGTCCCCACCTCCGTCTCCATCCGCGTCAGCGCGACGCCGACGCTCAGCTACGCGATGGCGCACTGCAGCATCGCGGTGATCGACGAGATCGTTCTCGAGAACCACGGTGGGGAACGGCGCGCGGCGTCCGTCGAGATCGACGTCGTCACCGCCGACGGCGCCCTCGCCGACACCAAGGTGCTCCTCGCCGACCTCGGCGAAGGCCGCACCACCCTCCTCCGCAGCCCCGAGGTCCTCCTCGACCCGCGCCGCATGCTCCTCGGCGAAGAACAGCGCCCCGGCGTCATCCGCGTCACCGTGCGCGACGCCGCAGGCACCGAGCTCGGCACGGTCGAGAGCCCGGTCACCGTGCTCGCGTCCAACCAGTGGATCGCCGCACCTGTGCAGCTCGGCCTCGAACTCCTCGCCGCCCACGTGCAGCCCAACGCCCTCGTCGTCAGCGAACTCATGCTCGAGGTCTCCGACCTCCTCGACAAGCAGACCGGCAACAGCTCCCTCGCCACCTACCAACTCGACGACCCCGCCCGCATCGACGCCATCGTCGCCGCCGTCTGGGCCGCCGCCCGCGCCCGCGACATCCGCTATGCCGAACCGCCCGCCAGCTGGGGCCAGAGCGGCCAGAAGGTCCGCACCCCCGAGGAAGTCCTCACCAGCCACCTCGGCACCTGCCTCGACACCACCATCCTGCTCGCGTCCGTCCTCGAAGCCATCGGCATCCACCCCCTCCTCTGGCTGCTCAAGGACCACATCTTCCTCGGCTACTGGCGCGTCCAGACCACCCTCGACGTCGTCGCCAGCACCGACGTCTCCGAAGCCGTCAACTCCCTCGAACTCGGCCGCATCGGTGTCGTCGAGACCACCATGCTCACCGGCAGCTCCGCCACCTTCGCCGAGGCCTCCCGCCGGCCCCACACCGAACACCTCGCCGGCTCACTCGACGACTTCATCGGCGTCACCGACGTCGTCCAGGCCCGCCTCCGCAAGATCTACCCGCTGCCGAGCCGCCGCGTAGGCGCCGAGGGCGAACCCGTCGTCACCCTCTACCAGGCACCCGAAGCCCGCGCCCTCACGCAGGACGCCCTGGCCACCGCCGAGTCGACCGCAGCCGGCCACAGCCCCGACGTCCCGAAACGCGTCTCCACCTGGAAGAACGCCCTCCTCGACCTCAGCCTCCGCAACAAGCTCATCAACTACACCGACCGCTCCGGCTTCGAGCTCGCCGTCCCCGGCCCCGCACTCGGCCGCCTCGAGGACAGCATCAACCACGGCACCCCACTCACCCTCGTCGCCTCCGACAGCGTCGCCACGATCGACCAGCAGCGCGGCATCCGCTTCGGCCGCGACCTCGCCGAGAGCGACCGCATCACCTTCCTCGAGGACAAGAAGAGCGCCTTCATCGACGTCACCGAGGCCGCCTACCCGACGAAGCTCCGCGCCCTCGCCTACAAGGCCAAGACGATCGTCGAAGAGACCGGCGCCAACAACCTCTACCTCGCGTTCGGCATGCTGAGCTGGCGCTTCGGCGACCGCGACCTCCGCTCACCCCTCGTGCTCGTGCCCGTCACGCTCACGACCACGAGCCGCGGCTCCTCCTACCGCCTCACCCTCGACGAGTCGGGCTCGTCGACGCCCAACTACTGCCTGCTCGAGAAGCTGCGCCTGAGCTTCGGTCTGGAGATCCCCGGACTCGCGAACCCCGTCGAGGACGGCTCCGGCATCGACCTCCCGGCCGCGTTCACCGCCGTGCGCCAGGCGATCCTCGACGCCGGCCTGCCGTTCCGCGTGGAGGAGACGGCGTCGCTGTCGATCCTCCAGTTCGCGAAGTACCGGCTGTGGAAGGACCTCGACGAGAACTGGGAGACCCTCGCGTCCAACAGCCTCGTCGACCACCTCATCAACTCGCCGCTCGAGGCCTACGCCGACCCGACGCCCGCACAGACCGACACCGACCTCGACCGTCTCGGCCTCGACTGCCCGGTGGCCGCCGACTCCTCGCAGCTCGACGCCGTCGCCGAAGCGGTCGCCGGCCGCACCTTCGTGCTCGAAGGCCCTCCCGGCACCGGCAAGTCGCAGACCATCACCAACCTGCTCGCCCGCTCGCTCGCCGAGGGCAAGAGGGTCCTGTTCGTCGCCGAGAAGCGTGCAGCGCTCAACGTCGTCAAGCAGCGACTCGAAGACGTCGGACTCGGCGCCTTCTCGCTCGACCTCCATGACAAGGGCGCCAGGCCCAACGTCGTCCGTGCGCAGATCAAGACCGGCCTCGACCTCCGCACCAAGGCCGACATCGACGCGCTGAGCACCAACCGCGAGCTGTCGGAGTCCGGCCTCCGCACCCTCACCCGCTACGCCGACCGCCTCCACGAGGTCAACGCCGCCGGCTTCTCCCTCTACTCCGCGCGGAGTCGCCTGCTCGCGATGGACCACGACCTCGTCCCGATGGTGATCCCCGAGCAGCTCGTCGCCGCCGGCACGCCCGAGGCGTTCGAGCAGCTGCGGCAGGTGTTCCGCGACCTCCCCGAGCGCTCCGACCTCGCGCGCCCGAGCACGACGCACCCGTGGGCGTTCCTCGACGGCCCGTCAGCTCCCGGGCTCGACGCCGCGACCGTGCAGCAGGCCGCCCGCGCGCTGGACGCTGCTCTGGTGACGACGCTGGACGCCGGCCTCCCGATGGACACCCTGCGCCTCGCGTCGCGCCCCGACCTCCTTGGCCTCTGGTCGACCGCGGTCGCCGCGCCGCGCCTGCCGATCGGCGCGCTGATGGCGGGAACGCGGCCCGAGGACTTCTCCCGGCTCGACGACGCCCTCGCCGCCGCCGAACAGCTCCGCGACGCCCAGGCCGAGTGGCGCTCGACCTTCACGGCGGCCATCCTCGACCGCGACATCGCCGGCCCGCTCCGCGCCGCCGAGCAGGCCGCGGCGTCGAGCTTCTTCGGTCGCAAGAAGCGGCTCCGGGCCGCGCTCGCCCAGCTGAGCGATGTGCTCGCCGTCGACGCAGCGTCATTCAAGGTCAAGCAGCTCGTGCCGCAGCTCACCGAGGCGAAGGCGGCCCAGGACCGCCTCGTCCAGCTCCGCGGCACGCTCCGGTCCACCGCCCTGCCGCTCGTCGGCGATCGCTGGAACCCGCTCGTCGAGCCGACCCAGCCCGTGCGCGAACTCCTCGGCTGGTACCGCTGGCTGTCGGAGGGCTTCCGCCTGCCGGGCACGCCCGACGACGCGTTCATCACCGCCGTCCGCGACCACTACGCCACGACTCAGCCGTCGCAGCAGGCGGCGCAGGCGCTGACGACGCTCGCGAGCACCTGGAGCGACTTCCTGCGCACCGCGGCCGTCACCACCGAGCGCCTGTCGGCGTGGTCGGGTGGCGAGGGCTTCTTGCAGGCCTGGCGGTCGACGCGCGATGCCCGCCGTCTCGACGCCGCCGAGCCCGTCGTCCTCGAACGCTGGCTCGACCTCGTGCGGGTCATCGAACCGCTCCGCACCCACGGACTCGACGACGTCCGTGCCGCCATCCTCGCCGGTCGCATCGAGACCGAGGACGCGACGCTCGCCTTCGAGAAGGGCCTCGCGCAGGCGTCGATCGACGAGCGCGAGCGCACCACCACGCTCGACGCCTTCGACGCCACCGCCCACAACCGCAGCGTCACCCGCTTCACCACGAGCGTGAAGGCCGTGCGAGAGGAGTTGCCGCGGGCGATCCCGGCGTCCGTGCTCGGCTTGCGGACGTTTAGTTCGCAGTCGGAGAGCGGTCAGGTCGGTGGGCTGCGTCGGCAGATCGACCGCCAGCGCGGCGGCATGAGCGTCCGTGCGCTGCTCGAGAACTTCGGCGAGCTCATCACGCAGATCATGCCGTGCACGCTCGCGAGCCCGGAGTCGGTCGCGCGGTTCTTCCCAGCGGCTGCCGAACTGTTCGACATCGTCGTGTTCGACGAGGCGTCGCAGATCCGGGTCGCCGACGCGATCGGGGCGATGGGGCGTTCGCGCTCGGTCGTCGTCGTGGGCGACAGCAAGCAGATGCCGCCGACGACGTTCGCCGAGGCCGGCGCGACGATCGATGACGACGCCGACTTCACGAGCGAGGTGCTGCAGGACGAGGAGTCGATCCTCTCCGAGTGCGTGCAGGCGCGGGTGCCGAGCAAATGGCTGTCGTGGCACTACCGAAGCCAGGACGAGTCGCTCATCGCGTTCTCGAACCACCACTACTACGACAGCCAGTTGTCGTCGTTCCCGGCGCCGTTCGCGGGCGCGGGTGACGGTGGGGTCGCGGGTCACGGGCTGGCGTTCGTCCGGCTCGACGGGCAGTTCGAGCGGGGAGGCCGCGGCAAGTCGTTGCGGACGAACCCGGTGGAGGCGCAGGCGATCGTCGAGGAGATCTCGCGGCGCTTCGAGGCCTCGCCGGAGGAGACGCCGTCGCTCGGGGTCATCACCTTCAACGCGCAGCAGCGGACGTTGATCGAGGATCTGCTGCGTGACAGTGCCGACCCGCGGATCGCGCTGGCGCTCGACGAGCAGGACGGGCTGTTCGTCAAGAACCTGGAGAACGTGCAGGGCGACGAGCGCGACGCGATCCTGTTCTCGATCGCGTTCAGTGCGAACGAGAAAGGCGTGATCCCGTTGAACTTCGGGCCGCTCACGCGGGCGGGTGGCGAGCGGCGGTTGAACGTCGCCGTGACGCGGGCGCGGCGACAGGTGGTGCTGTTCACGAGCTTCGATCCGTCGGAGCTGCGGGCGGAGCAGACCTCGTCGATCGGCATCAAGCACTTGAAGGCGTATCTGGAGCTGGCGCAGCGCGGGAGTGAGGCTGCCGGCGAGGACGGGCGTCGTCAGGCGATCATCGACCGTCACCGCGACGAGATCGCCGACGAGCTGCGATACGCCGGGCACGCGGTGCGGACGGATGTGGGCTTGTCAGACTTCCGCGTCGACATCAGCATCGCGACGGAGGCGGAGCCCGACCGTCCGCTGGTGGCGGTGCTGCTCGACGGGGCATCGTGGCGTGAGCGTCGGACGGTCGCGGACCGTGACGGACTCCCGGTGGAGGTGCTGAGCGGCCTGATGCGGTGGCCGGGCGTCGAGCGCGTGTGGTTGCCGGAGTGGTTGCACCACCGCGAGGAGGTGCTGGACCGGTTGGTCGCGGCGGTGGAGGCTGCGGCTGAGCGGGCTGCTGCGGGGAGTGCAGCGGCGGAGGTCGCGGTTGGTGCGGAGTCGGATCCGGCTGATGCCTCGGCTGCCGATGAGGCCGATGTCGCTCCCGAGGATTCGGATGCGCCCGCGCCCGCTCGCAGTGCCCGAGTGCGGGAGTGGTCGGAGCGACTGGCGTCACTGGAGACCCTGTCGGAGTTCCGCGACCGGAAGGTCGGTGCGGCGCAGCCCGTCGAGGCGAAGCCGGAGCCGGACACGTCAGCGCGGCACCCGGAGCTCTCCGAGTACCGGCCCTGGGACGCACCCACGCTGGGTGGGATCGAAGTGCTCGACCGCTTGCCGGGTCGGCAGTCGGTCGTTGCGGTGCAGGGTGCGATCCGTGCTGCGGTTGAGGCCGAGGGGCCGATCCACGTGACGCGTCTGGCGAAGCTGGTCGCGGGTGCGTTCGGTCTCGATCGGGTGGTGGGATCGCGGGCGAAGTCCATCCTCGACAAGGTCCCGGCCGAATTGCTGGGCCGCTCCGACGAGCCGTTCGCCTGGCCGACCTCGATCGACCCGCTCACGTGGCGCGGTGCGCGTCAGTCGTCGGCCGAAGCGGCTCGTGCGATCGAGCACATCTCCCTGGTGGAGATCGCGAACGCGATGGCGATCGCAGCGGAGGAGTCCGCCGGCCTCTCGCCCGACGAACTCCGCCGCGAGACCCTCGCGATCTTCGGTGGCAAGCGAGTCACGGCTGCGATCGGAGCCCGCCTCGACGAGGCCCTCGAGTTCGGGTTGGGCTCGGGGAGGTTGGCGCGGAGCGGAGAGACGATCGTTTCGAGGCTTTAATTGGAGCGCGGTCGCGGGTGATTCAGTTAGTCGAACCCGCGTAGGTCGCGCGGACGTCCGCGAGCGTCCGGGACAGAGCGAGGTCTACCGCCCAGAAGTTCCAACCCGCGACAGTTCCGCCGCCTTGTATTTTCCGAGCGGCGCCACTCACAGTGGTGTAACTAGCACCGTCCAGGAGGAGAGAGCCGTCGGCGTTCACTATGGCAGTGCGCCCACGATGCGCTACTGGCTTCGCATGGAGAACGGTCCCTGGGGCGACGAGACCCGCTCGAATGAGATCGGCCACCTCTACCTTGTATTGAGCGCGCGCCGCTGAAAGCGCAGTTGAGCTCGCATGTCCATCGGGGACCGGCCAGATCGCGAGAATGGCGTCGATCAGTCTGCCTGATCGCTTCTCGATGTGTGCATCGGACCAGGTCTCATCCTGCACGTCGACCACGTCTCGACCGAGCAGTAGAGTGTCGCTCCGGCGTAGCGCATCACGCTTCCCATTCTCGCCCAACCAAGCCGCGTTGGAGAGTTGCGCGTTCAGGCTGCCCGTCACAAGGGTCAAGTTACCGATTGTGTGTATCAGGCGATCTCGACTGGCTTCCTGCGCGAGATCCAGTCCATCGTTCCAGTTTGCGCGCCACTCTTGCGGCATTACATGTTCAATCGTGCTTACTCCGCGGGTGATCGGCGAGATAGATCGCGGATTGCCGCTGGTGAACCCTCGCTGGTCGTCCTCGATCGCTTCCAGGACCATGAGCAGACGTCCTCGGCGGAACCGCTTATATGCCTCGACGCTCTGGAGTTCGCGCCGCACCTCGGCGTCGTCAGGCCAGTAGCCCACGGGCGACGTCTGGCTGGTGAGGAAGTCGACGGCGATCGCTGCAACCGTCTGCCCGGGCTCTCGACGCGACAGCTGTACGAGCAGATCAAGCATGAGTCGGTTGGTTCCCTGCGATGGAGCGCGAACGAGCGCGCGCCGCACGAACCAGCTCTCGAGGACCTCCAGAAGTTCGTGCCGAGTTGGCTCGTCGATGTCCGCTTGCTCAGGTTCCGCGAGCCAGATCAGCAGGGGCTTCGCAATTTCGGAGTCGAGCTTGTCCAGGCGGTAGACAAATCGGTCAATTCTGCTGAGCAGGCCGTCTGATACCGCCGCTCCTTCCGTGAAAGCTCGGTACTTCGCGGCGGCAACGCCAATCGAACGAAGTAGCGGCAACACGTCAGCTTTCGTGTCGGCTACGTATCGCTTGAACTGCAAAAATACCTCCCTAGCCGGTATCTCCCTCAACGTTCGGGCGGTGAGCCATTGGGTGAGGAACAGAGAGCTCCGCGCGTACCGAATCCGACCGGCGCGAACCTCGGACTCCCAGAACGGTGTCTCGAACTCCGACCAGTTCTCCTGGTAGGCCCGCTCGGTCGCGATGGCATCGCCTTCGAAACGTTGGAAGATGAAGTTCTTGATGAGGTCAGCAGCGGTCAGGGGCGTACCGCGTGCGTTCAGGGTCTCGAAGATCTCCTGCGCGTCCTCATGGGACTGCAACTCGATCGACACGAGCTGCAACCGCGACGTCACCGCCTGGACGAGGAGGGCGGCGCGAGCATCCCGCTCCTGTGGTTCGGCGTCGAACCACGACCTGACCGCGTCGTAGAAGAACGCGTGGGCATCAACCAGGCGCCCGGCGATGAGCTTCCCGTGGTTGACCGGGGCTTCAGCGGACATCGCCGCCGAGAACGCCGGCCGATCCCGGTTTGTCGGCCAGACCTTGAATCGGTCCTCCGGCTGGGCGCGGAACGCTTCGGGATTCTCTACCAGCGCGAGGACCTGCCCGGCGAGGGCTGAGAGACCCGCCTCCTCGAGTTGCGCGTGTAGGGCATCGAGGAAGATCTGCAGGGTGGTCAGACGCTGCTGCCCATCGATGACGGTGTAGACCGCAAGTGTGCCCGCTACGGCTTCTTGACTCTGGAGTACAACTGCGCCCAAGAAGTGCGTCGCTCGTTGATCGCCGTCGGCCATCATCTCAACGAGGCGAAGGACGTCATCCCACAACGGCTCCCATTGGTTGTCCTTCGACCAGACATACGGGCGCTGGAACAGTGGAACAACCAGACGCTGTGGTGCAAAGAAGATTTTCTGTGGGGACGTGACCTGAGTGAGCATCATTGCCTTTCGCTTGCCGCCAGTTGCGCAGCGCCGATCCATAGCGAGGAGTCGGTCTCTTGGTGAGCTTATCTCGGTCGACTGGCTTGATTCGGGCTCTTAGCTCGCCCGGTTGCGCCTCGATCACGACTACGGGCTACGGGCCGCCAATGTCGAATCTGCAGCCACCGTTCTTAGGGCTACTTTTTCTCATCACCTCGCCGCCGGAGCATCCGCTCGGACATGCCGCCCAGCAGCGTCCCCGCTGCGACGCGAGCGCGGTCGACTCCTTCATTACCGAGGCGGACCGCTGCACCGACACCGGCTGCGCCGGTCTCGAGAGCGCTGTCCCGAACGTCGGCAGCCGCCTCGCCCCATCGCTTCACGTGCAGTGCCTCATGGTCACTCTCGATACCCAGTCGGTTTTCGAATTCCACGATGGCAGCCGATGCATGGTTGCTTGAATGAACGACCTTGCGAGCGGAGAACGGGTTCAACAGCACCTTCCCATTCGCCAGCGTTGCTGCCGCGTTGATTCGAACGAGGAGGGCCTCGGTGGTCTTCGCGATGCGGTCCAAGCGGTTCCTTCGTGCGGCCTGCAGCCCCACACGGTGAGCGTCGAGCTCTGCAGGTGAACCATCCAGCACCCGGTCGAGTTCGAGGATGGCGATGCCGTCCTGCAGCTGGAAGCATCGAGCGAGAACGGCGAGCCATTCGCCCACGGATGATTCGGCGGCCTTTGCCAGGACGGCGAGGTCGTCGACGTTCCCTTCCCGCTCCAACTTCTCCGCAATGGCGTCGAGCTGCAGCAGTGAATACGCCTGAGTGCGAGCGACAATGCCAGAAGAGTTCTGAATCTTCGACCAACCGGTCTCAGAAACCCGTCCGGAATGCTCCCGGATCGTCATGGCCTCTTCGATCATGAGGTCGACGCCGATCATGTCGGCGAGGACAGCGTCTCGCTGACCGCGGAGGAGATCGTCGACCTTCGCGTCGATCTTCGCCAGGTAGTCGGTGATCTCATCCATGGCCTGCTGCATCGCGATCTGCGTCATGATGCCTGCCGCGCCAGCCAGGATCGCAGGGTTCGCGACGAGCGTTGCCGGACCCTTCACGAACTGGATGATCCCGTTGATCTTCCCGCCGTCCATCAATACGGCGCGACTGACGCCCGGAGACGGACCCTTCATCAGCGGGTACTTCTGCAGAGCCTTCGCGGATTCCTTCGTCAGCTTCACCCACCGCCCGGAGCTTGCGGCGATGTGAGATCCCACCTGAGCGGCGGTCGCGGCATGCCCCATAGCAGGACGAAGGCGCTCAAGCCCGAGGTGCTTCGATGTAAATCCCTCTGCTGTGATGAACCGTTCGACAGCAGCTGGATCGCCGATGACGGCCAGACCATCTTCGTCTGCGATCAGTTCGATCTCGTCACTCATGGGGTGATCCTTCGGTTGTGGGTTGGGCTCGTCAGTCAACCTAGACCGCCCGAGTACCGATGTCGCGCAGCACGGCGGCCGACGCGCGGACGCCGTCCATCGCGCCCTGGATGGTGGCCGGGTCGCCGCCCGAGACCGCGGTCGTCAGCGTGTCGAGGTTGGTCTGCAGTCCTACGAGGGCGGGCGCCCACTCGGCGGCGATCGATACCGGCACGTCCAGCGACTCCAGCTGACCGAGGTTGAAGCTGATCTCAGCCGTGTTGGAGATCAACCGCCAGGTGCCGCCTTCGGCCAGCGTGGTGACCATGTCGTCGAGGTCCTTGTCGATGTCCGCGGTGTGCTTGCTCGCGCCCGCCTGGAACGCGGCGACATCGACCACGGCCGGTGCAGCGGGCTCGGCAATGGGCTCGACCGTCGCGGTCGGAACCGGTGTCGGAGTTGCTGTCGGCGTCTGCGTTGCAGTCTGCGCGACGGCGACCGACTCGGTCCGTCCGCCGTTGATCGCGTTCGAGACGCCACCGACGAGCAGGAGCGAACCGACGACAGCGCCAGCGATGATCCAACCCTTCGCCTTGCCGCTCACGCCGGACGTGGTGCGTGGCTGTGACGCGTATGGCGACGGAACCGGTGCGGCGGCGGCGAACGCGGGCGGTGCGGTCTTCTGCAGCTGGAGCGGCTGGCTGACGAGCGGAGTGGTCGCCGCCTGCTGCGGAGGCATGACTGCGGCGGGCGCGGTGTGGGTGGTCCATGCGGCACCGTCCCAGTAGCGCTGCTGCGTCCGGTCCGCGTAGTCGGGGTACCAACCGGCGGGCGTGGCAGAGGGCGGGGTGGTCGAGCTCATGGGAACGGTCCTTGCATCGAGTCAACGCGACCCGCAGCGGCATCGGATCATCGACGGCAGGGGACGGACCCGCGAACCGGGCCAAGCACAGTCTGGCGGGGGAGGGTCGGGGGTCATCAGTCCCAGAATGGGTCACGCGCCCGAGTTGTGGGAGGGTAGCGCAAGGTGGATCGACGAGCCCGGTAGCCCCGGCCAGCATCGACCACACCGACTTGACCCGATGGAGAGTGACCTCCGCATGTCCGAAGCGCAACCCGAAGTCGATCCCTGGGGAGACCCACCCGCGCCGATGAAGTTCACGCAAACCGCGGCGGGGCAGTTTCTGATCGCGTGTCCGATCATCGCGGCGATCGGCGCGATCGTCGTCGTCAGCGTTGTCGTCGGCGGATCGCGTCCTCCAGCAGCCGTGCAATCGGACAGCCAATCGTCGGTGCAGTCGCCGCCGGCCGACGCTCCTTCGCTACAGACTGCAGATGATCCGATAGAACAAGCACGCGAGGTGGTTGGTGGCTCGTATTCCTACGAACGAGTGCAGCAGGCGACTGCTGCGGCGCTGGTCGCGACCGGTACGCCGGTCACGACCGACAACTTCTCCAGAGCCTGGAGTTCGGTCCTCGCTGTCACCGACAAGCTCGGTATCGAGCCGATGGAGGTCATGTTGTGCGTCTCAGAGCTCGCTTCCTCCGAATCGAGCCTCGCCTTTCCAGAGGTCGCTGCGCTCTGTGCCAGTGAGATCTATCTCGGCAAGCGGTGACGGGGCGACCGACCACCGACGCCGAGCGGACCCGCTGGCGTGAGGGTTCTCGCGAGCTGCCCCTGCGCCGCACCGTCATGAGATGCGTGATCAGCGGCAGAGCAGCTCCTCTCACAGGTAACGCGTGTGGCTTATGTCACCAGTGCATTGACGTCACTTCGCGCTGCGCCTAGCGTCGATGAGATGCTCGGCATCGGCCGATCCGCAGTGAGGGGAAGAGTCTGGTGAGTAAGCCCTGGTACATCTTCACGGCGGCCGTGGCTTGCGCCATTCTGCTGACGTGGTTGGTCCAGACCGTTCTCTGGCAGGAGGTCCCGCCGCCGATCGCCAGCACGGTCTATGCGGTGATCGTCATTTCGGCCGGCCTGGGGTCCAAGATGCTGCGGGAGCACCTCCTAGCGAAGGGTCGGGTCGACGGGTCGGATAGTCTCGAGCGGGACCTATCCGTCACCGCCCGGGCCGGGAGCTTCAACGATCTCCTGCTCGTCTGCCTCGGGCTCGGAGGAATCTTCCTGCTCAGCGGCAACACGGCGGCCGGGCTCGGCTGCATCGGCCTGGTCATCATCGCGATCGTCAGCGTCGAGATACGGGCGGCGCTGCTCAGACGTCGTCAGCCCGCGACCCGCTGAGACCAGGGCCCGCAACCACCTCCACCTTGAACCCGGCCTCGTTCTCCAACCAGCCCGCGTAGTGCTGCTCGCCACCGGCGTGCGGGTAGCGATCCTGATACAGCGGCCGCCAGCCGTGTTCGGGGCCCGCCGCCATGATCGCGTCGACGGCCTCCCGCGTGCCGCCGCGGAACGCGAGATGGTTCACGCCCGGACGGCGCCGATCGTGCGACTCCGCGCTGAGGTTCGGCGACGCCGTCAGCGTGACGTAGGTGTCGCCGGCCTCCCAGGACTCGCCGCCCGGCCACTCGCTCTCCGCGACGAACCCGACACGGGACAGCAGCCAGGCCCAGCTCGCGCGCTCCGCCTCGACGTCCGCGAGCCACACCTCGACGTGATGCAGCCCGGGACCGACCGGCGCCGATGGACGCTCCCGCTGCAGCGCATCAGCTCCGTCCTGCAATCGCTCCAACGTCCCCGCCACCGCGACCCGAGCCAGCGCGTGCGGTCGCGCGAGCACGTCGATGTTGCGGGCGATCCGCACGTCCTTGAGCGGCACCAGCACCAGCCGCGGGTCGGCCCGCGGCGCCGTGTACCTCGGGAACAGCGCCAGCAGCTGCCCGCCCACGATGAGCGACGCCGCCAGGTGGTAGTCGTTCACCCGATGCGCGCGGTGGAACCGCACGCCCGCCGTCGCCTCGACCACCCCGAGCGCGACGTCCGGCGCGAAGCCCGCGTGGGCGGCGATCCACGACTCGTCCGCGAGCTCGACAGCAGACACCGACGGCCGACCGGCCAGCGGATGATCCACCGACATCGCCACGTCGAACGGCTCGCTCAACAGCGTCGTCACCGACAGTTGCTCCGACGGCCACGGCTCGTCGTGGTCCATCCGGTGCGCGACGACGAGGTCGTACTGGTCGACGAGCTCGGCGAACTCGGGTTGCGCGACATCGTGCTCGCCGAACACCAGTGCCGGTCCGCCATCGGTGTCCTCCAGCAACCCGGGCAGCAACGCCTGTCCGGCACTCTGGAACGCCGCCACCCGCACCCGCGCGCCCGCGTCGTCACCGTACTCACGCACCGTCTCGGCCGCGCGGTCGATCAGCGTGTGCACCGTCCCCGCCATCTCGGCCAGCGCCATCCCGGCCTCGGTCAGGCGGATCTCGCGCCCCACCCGATACGTCAGCGCGACGCCAAGCTCACGATGCAGCGCGGCCAGCTGCTGTGAGATCGCCGGCGCAGTCACATGCAAGTGCCGTGCGACGGCCGCGATCGTGCCGCGCTCGGCCAGTTCGCGCATGATCCGCATCTGAGAGAGATTCATCAGCTCAAGCTAACTGGTCACGTGGAAACCCTCAATATTCATGACGGATCGATCTGACTACGTTGGTCACCAGGACAGCGCAAAGACGCCCGTCCGCGTCAGCCGATACCACCGGCCGCCGCCGCTCCCGCAGGAAGGAACGCCGTTGCTCGCCCTCTGGAAACGACCCGACACCGCCGGTTTCGAACTCGTCGAGCGCGCGATGCCGGCCATGGGCTCCGACGACGTCCTCATCCGCGTCCACCGCACCGGCATCTGCGGCACCGACCTCCACATCGAGTCGTGGGACCCGTGGGCGGCCGGCGCTGTCGACGCCCCGCTCGTCCCCGGCCACGAGTTCTCCGGCGAAGTCGTCGAGGTCGGCAGCCGCGTCGAGGGGATCCCGGTCGGCGCAGCGGTCTCCGGCGAGGGGCACCTCGTCTGCGGAACGTGCCGCAACTGCCGCTCCGGCCGCCGCCACCTCTGCCGTCACACCCGCGGCCTCGGCGTCAACCTCGACGGCGCCTTCGCCGAGTACGTCGTCCTGCCGGCCACCAACGTCTGGGTTCACGGCGACCAGGTCACCCCCGACCTCGGTGCCCTCTTCGACCCCCTCGGCAACGCCGTCCACACGGCCCTCAGCTTCCCGATCCTCGGTGAGGACGTCCTCATCACCGGCTGCGGCCCCATCGGTCTCATGGCCATCGCCGTCTGCCGGGTCGCCGGGGCGCGCAACATCGTCGCGACCGACGTCGTCGCCGACCGCCTCGAGAAGGCGCTCGCCGTGGGCGCCGACCGCGTGGTCGACGTCTCGAAGGAGCGGGTCGCCGACGCCCAGGCCGAGCTCGGCATGCTCGAGGGCTTCGACATCGGCCTCGAGATGTCCGGACAGGCCGCCGCCGCGAGCGAGCTCATCGAGAACCTCAACACCGGCGGCAAGGTCGCGCTCCTCGGTCTCCCCTCGACCAACATCGAGATCGATTGGACCAAGGTCATCACCCGCATGATCACCATCAAGGGCATCTACGGCCGCGAGATGTTCGACACCTGGCACCACGCGAGCGCCATGGTCGACCACAGCCCAGAGCTCCGAAAAGCCCTCGAATCACTTGTCACCGCCCGCTTCCCGCTCGCCTCCTGGCAGGACGCCTTCGACACCGCGCGCGGGGGAGCGGCCGGCAAGGTGCTCATCGACTGGACCGACACCCGCGACGTCGTCATCACCGGCGTCGTCGACGAACAGGCACCGGTCACCGCCAACGCCGCGACCGCCGCCTGAGCGACCGCCACACGCAGCTCAACCGCCCACTCGACCCCGAGGAGACGACATGTACGGCATCATCAAGAACCAACTGCGCGCCCAGCTCGACGCCATCGAGGCCGACGACCTCACGAAGCGGGAGTTCGCGATCACGTCCCGCCAGGGCAGCCATGTGACGATCGACGGCCGCGAGGTGCGGAACTTCTGCGCCAACAACTACCTCGGCCTCGCCAACGAGCCGTCGATCGTCGATGCGGCGAAGCTGGCGCTCGACGAGTGGGGCTACGGGCTCGCGAGCGTCCGCTTCATCTGCGGCACCCAGCAGATCCACCGCGACCTCGAGCAGGAGTTGAGCGCCTTCCTCGGCACGGAGGACACCATCCTGTTCTCCTCCTGCTTCGACGCGAACGGAGCGGTCTTCGGGGCGCTGTTCGGTGAACACGACGCGATCATCTCCGATGCGCTCAACCACGCGTCGCTCATCGACGGCATCCGTCTGAGCAAGGCCCGACGCTTGCGCTATCGCAACCGCAACATGGCCGACCTCGAGCAGCAGCTCATGAACGCCGCCGACGCGCGTCGCACCGTCATCGTCACCGACGGCGTGTTCTCGATGGACGGCTTCTACGCGCCCTTGGACGAGATCTGCGACCTCGCCGACCGCTACGGCGCGCTGGTCCTCGTCGACGACTCGCACGCCGTCGGCTTCGTCGGCCCGGGTGGTCGCGGAACGCCTGAACTGTTCGGCGTACAGGACCGGGTCGACATCCTCACCGGCACCTTGGGCAAGGCGCTCGGTGGTGCGTCGGGCGGGTATGTGAGCGCGAAGCAGGAGATCGTCGACGTGCTGCGGCAGTCGGGCCGGCCGTACCTGTTCTCGAACAGCCTGGCGCCGTCGCTGGTCGCCGGGGCACGTCGAGCCGTGGAGCTCGCGGCGGAGGGTGACGAGCTGCGCGAGGGACTGTTCCGCAAGGCGGACCTGTTCCGTGCCCGCATGACCGGGGAGGGCTTCCGGCTGCTGGAAGGCTCGCACCCGATCATCCCGGTGATGTTCGACGACGAGCAGCAGGCGGTCCAGGTCGCGGCACGGATGCTGGAGCAGGGCATCTACGTGATCCCGTTCAGCTTCCCGGTGGTGCCCCGCGGCGAGGCCCGCATCCGCGTGCAGATCAGTGCCGCGCACAGCGAGCAGGACATCGAGGACTGCGTCGCCGCGTTCGTTGCGGCGCGGGGGTAGGTGCGACGGCTACTCGGCGGGGTGATCGGCGTCGCTGAGGGCGGGCGACGTTCGACCTCAAGCGTGACTTCGCCATCGACCCGCTGAGGGGGCTCCCGTCAACCGCGTCGCATGCTGCGCGCAGCGAACCCGTCGAGCGCTGCCAGCACGGGAGGCGCAGTCCAGAGACGGTTCCGCTGTCGCGACGAGCCGACCGTGAGGATGCCACGGTCGACGAGGGTGTCGAGGGTGTTGAAGACCGTGCGATCTGAGGCGTCGAGATGTTCGCGCACGAGCCGACTGTTCATCACCGGATGTTCCATTGCCAGTGCCGTGATGCGATGCGCGGCCGAATCGGCGCGGACGTCGCGCAAGGCCTCCTGCCATGCCGTCCGGATGGTCTCGATCTCCTCCACCAGCGTCCGGCCGTTGGCGATCGCGAGGAACGCACCATCGGCGAACACGCGGACGATCGGCTCGACGTCGCCCTGCCGATAGTTGGTGAGTGCAGCGAAGTAGTCGTCACGCTGCTGCAGGAAGCCGGCTGAGATGGGCACAGTGACCCCGCTGGTCAGCCCGACTCGCCGGAGAGCGGCCTGCACCAGCGCTCGACCGGTGCGCCCATTGCCGTCGGGGAACGGGTGGATGGTCTCGAATTGCGCGTGAGCGACGGCGATCGCAGCGAGCGGGAGGGGTGCCGGTCGGAGGGAGTAGGCGATGAAGTCGTCCATCGCTGCCGGTACACGCTCGTGGTGCGGCGGGACGAAATCGGCCTCGTGCGGGCTGTAGTTGCCGCCCCCGATCCAGACCTGTTCGTCGCGATACCGGCCGGTGATCTCCGGTGCCGATGTGCCGAGAAGCTGCTCCTGCATGGCGACGATCGTCGTGTTGGAGAGCTCTTCCGATGCCGCGAGTGCCGCCTCGAGAGCTCGGACATTGGCGACGATGAGCGGCGCGTTCCCGGTGTCGCGCTCATCCAACTCGGCCTCGGCGATCGCCTTCGCGCTGCTCGTCAGGTTCTCGATCTGCGAGCTCGACGCCGATTCGCTCCGCAGCAGGATCGACGAGAAGGGTGCGGTGATGTGACCGACCTCGCTGTCGAAACGGATGATCCGTTCCTGCGCTTCGCCCAGCAGCTCCACGAGATCGTCCGACAGACGGATGTCGAGATCGGCGATCGGTGGCGGGACCGCGGCGTCGTATGGCTGTGCGAGGAGTAGTCGCTGGCGCTTCGGCAACGCGTCGGGGGCGATGCGCGACTGCCAGGGCCGCTGCTCATACGCGACGGCTGTCGTCATCATCCCCTCCTGAACCGGCCCAAGTTACAGTTACGAGGGCTCTTAGTGAAGTTTAGGTGCTTATCCTTCACTAAGGAACCTGTTAGGCGCAACTTCAAGGCCGCTCGGACCGGAGTTGACCCTCCCGTAGGGGGAGGCGTGATGCTTGAAGCATGTTGCACATCGGAGAGTTCGCAGGCATGACCGGGTTGAGCGTGAAGGCGCTCCGCCACTACGACGAGAAGGGCGTGCTGGTTCCAGCCGAGGTCGATCCCGACTCCGGCTACCGCCGCTACGGCGAGGAGCAGGTGCGTTCCGGCGTGATCGTGAAGGCACTCCGCGACGCCGGCGTCCCGCTCGCCGCCGTAGGCGTGACCGTCGCCGGCGCGGATCCGTCGACCGCGATCGACGTGCACCACCGCCTCGTCCTGGAGCAGCGGGAGCAGGAGGACCACGCCTTCGCACAGGCCCGCGCGGTCGTCGCGTCACTCGCGGCACCGGTCGAGATCGTCGAACGCTCCCTCCCTCCCCAGCCCTACGTCGGCCGGGTGCTCACCGTGCCGCGCGGCGACGAGGACTCGGTGACCGATGACGACGCGAACGAGCAGTTCTCGCAGCTCTACGTCGCCGTGCAGGAGGCCGGCGTCGGGCCGACGGGGCCGTTCTGGACCGCGCTCAGACCGGGTGAGCAGGGGGCTGTCGAGATCGTCTGCTGCTGGCCGACCTCGTCGCAGCTCGAACCGACGTGGGGTGGTGACGAGACCACGGTCGACGTGCTGCCCGAGCGGGCCGAACTCGCTGCGGTCTGGCGACCCGAACCGGGCGTCGAGCTTCCGGAGGGATCGACGCACCCCGCGGTGGTCGCCCTGTTCGATGCGATCGCGGAGCGGGGGATCACGATGCCGACCACCGAGCTCCGGCAGCGGGTGCTGGGCCAGACTGCCGACGAGTACACGGTCGAGGTGTCGATCACCCTGCCGTGAGGTCGCGGTCCCAACGCGCTTCCCGGGGGCGTGTCAGGCCGGGTCGTTAGGGTGGACTCGTGGCCAACAGCAAAGATTTCGACGCCCGTTACGAGCTCCGTGAGTTCCCGTTCGCGAACGGGGCCGACGGCGAACCGACGCCCGAGAGCCTTGCGGCCCTCGACGCCATCGGGTTCGGCTTCCACGAGCCCACCCCGAAGCCGGAGGCGCGCAAGCGCAAGGTGAACGACCTCATCGCCGACGAAGCGGTGCTGCTCGGCGCCTACGTCCGCAAGCCGCAGCCCGGTTCGGTCGACGAGACCTGGCCCGCCGGCACCTTCTCCTGGTTCCCGAAGACGCTCAGCTGGGGCGACGGCACCAGCATCAACACGCAGGCGATCTCCGACGTCACGGTCCGCCCGACCGAACGTCGGCGCGGCATCCTGCGCCGCATGATGACGCAGGCTCTGGAGCGCGGCGTCGCCGACGGCTATGCGATCGCGGCCCTCACCGCCAGCGAGGGCACGATCTACCGTCGCTTCGGGTTCGGCTCCGCGATCCGTGAGCGCAACGTCGTCGTGAAGCGCGCGAAGGCGCTGCCGTTCCTCGCGCCGACGAGCGGCATCGTGTCCGTCGTCACGCCCGAGTACCTGGTCGACGGCGTCGCGCGTCAAGTGTTCGACCGCTTCGACGAGCGCTCGATCGGGTCCATGGTCCGCAACACCGGATCCTGGCCGTTGGTCCTCGGCACGCTGGGTCGCGACGGCGAACCGGCGAAGGACACCCGCGCCGCCGTGCACCGCCCGGCCGACGGCGAGGAGGTAGACGGCTACGTCACGTGGCGCATGGTCGAGCAGCCCGGCGGACAGACCGGCATCGAGATCATCGACCTCGTCTACGCGACCGACGCGGCCTACCTGTCGCTCTGGGAGTTCCTGCTCTCCATCGACCTCAACGACGTCGTGAAGTACAACCGCGCCAGGCTCGACGACCCGATCGTCTCGGCCCTCGGCGACAACCGCGCGTACGACATCGAGCACGAAGAGGACCACGTGTGGCTGCGCGTCCTCGATCTTCCGGCCGTCCTCGCCTCGCGTCCGTTCGCGGTCGACGGCACGTTGACGATCGCCGTCACCGACGCGCTCGGCTACGCGGCGGGCACCTTCCGCCTCGAGGTGACCGGTGGCCGCGGTACGGCTACGAAGCTGAGCGACGAGACCGACGCTGCCGGCGCCGACCTCGCGCTCGACGTGGCCGACCTCGGTTCGCTCCTGCTCGGAGCGGTCTCGCCGGTGTCACTCGCCGCAGCCGGTGTGCTGCAGGCGGCCGATCCCGCAGCGCCGCTCCTGCTGCGGTCGATGCTCCAGACGCCGCGCGCGCCGCACGGGATCACCTTCTTCTAAGGGCGGTCCCGAGCAGCGACCGGCGGACATCGTGCCGTCGCGGATCAGTCGCGCTGCTCGATCAGGCTGAGCTGCGTGCCGTCGGGATCGATCAGGAATCCGGCCCGGAGTCCCCAGTCCTGCATCCGGACCGGGTGGAGTCGCGGCGCGCCGACGGTCGCCTCGACGACTCCCGATCGCTGGACCGCGTCGTAGAGTTCGTCGACGTCAGCCACACGCAGGCAGCACATGAAGCTGCTCGACGCGGGGTCGAGGTCGGGTGCCGGGAAGAACTCGAGCTGCAGACCACCGCGGACGAGGATCAGCCAGCCGTCGTCTCGGAACGCGCGCTCGAAGCCGAACGCCGAGTAGAACGTCTCCGTCGCGTCGAAGTTGCGAGACGGCAGGTTCGGTGTCGCGCGGTCGTGTCGTGTCGAGGTCATGGAGTCGATGATCGCAGCGTGTCGGCCGGCTGGAAAGGTCAGGCCGCCGTGGTCGGTGTCGCGAGTCGTTCGCGGAGAAAGGCGACCACGCGCTTGCGTGCTTCGAACGCCGGGTGGCCGTCGTGCTCGCGGACCTCGCCGGTGAGGACCGAGTGCGCGGTCTTCGAGAAGCCGGCTGCGTTGCCGGGGGAGGAGTCGAGTTCGATGACCTCGAACGCGTCGCCGAGTTTGGCTGCGATGGTGGCGAAGCGCTCCCGTGGGACGGCTCGATCCTCGCTGAAGCGGAGGCCGAGTGCGCAGACCGAGCCCTGAGCCGCACGGGCTGCGACGGCGTCGAACTCGGCGGCGGACATCCCGGGGTCGATGCGGCGGGCACGGCTGACGGGGAACGGCGTGGACGGCTGGCTCATGACCGAAGCGAGGACGTGCTCGTCGACGGCGGCTGCGAGCGCGAATCCGCCGGTGAAGCACATGCCGATGACGCCGACGCCAGGACCAGGCGTGCGGGCCGCAAGGTCGGCGGCCAGTGCCCGGACGTGGTCGGCGACGGGTCGGTGGGCACCGGTCGCGAACGCCTTGAACTCGGCGGAGACGCAGACCTTGCTGACGCTGGCGAGGGTGTAGCCGACGGTCCCTTCGTGGCCGGGGGTACCGAACGGCGAGGGGATCGCGACGGTGAAGCCCTCCGCGACGAGATGCTCTGCGAGCCCGAGGACCTCGGGTGTGAGTCCGGGCAGCTCGGGGATGAGGACGACACCCGGCCCGGACCCCTTCTCGAAGCGGTCGTGCGTGACGCCGCCGCCGGTGAACGGGGTCCGCACCCAGCCGGTGAGGTCTGCGCGTGGAGCGGTGTCGGTGGTCGCGTCGTCGGTCATGGGGTGAGCGTAGTCCTGGTCGCTGCGTCAGATCTGCTGGATCGTGGCACGTCCAGCCTGGGAAGCCACCTGTCGTTCACCTCCCGGTCACCCCCGCTCCTCCACCCGGCCACCCCGCGCCGATGGGATGGGACACGATCCCCGTCCCTTCGTGCCCTGGAGACCCATGCCCCGCCTCAACCGCGTGTTGACGATGACCGCCGCGTGCGCCATCGGTGCGACCGCCCTCATCGCGACGCCCGCCGCCGCCATCGCCGCCCCAGAGCCGGGGCTCCAGATCAACGAAATCGAGTCCTCCGACGGCGTCCCCGGTGACTGGATCGAGTTCACCAACACCGCCTCGACCGCGGTCACGCTCGACGGCTGGGTCGTGAAGGACAACAAGGACGACAAGCCCTACGCCTTCCCGGCCGGCACGGTCGTCGAGCCCGGTGCGTTCCTCGTCATCGACGACACGCAGTTCGGCTTCGGTCTCGGCAAGGACGACTCGGTCCGGCTGTTCGACCCGACCGCCGCGATCGTTGACGAATACTCGTGGACCGCACACGCGCCGGTCACCTACGGCGTCACCGCCGACCGCGCCGGCTGGGCCGAGACCACCGAGGCGACGAAGGGCGCCGCGAACGTCTTCACCACACCCGAGGTCCCGGAGACCGACGGTGCGATCCGCATCAATGAGATCGACTCCCAGCCGTCCGACTGGGTCGAGTTCTTCAACCCCGGCACCACTGCCCTCGACATCTCGCGTTACGAGATCCGCGACAACTCCGACGATCACCGCTGGCAGTTCCTGCCCGGCACGTCGATCGCCCCCGGCGAGTTCCTCGTGGTCGACGAGGCGACGATCGGCCTGGTCGGCGGCACCGAGACGCAGGGCGCGTTCCGTGACCCCATCGGCATCGGCAGCGCCGACGAGATCCGCCTGTTCGACGCGACCGGCACCCTCATCGACCGCTCGGGAACGTGGAGTGGCCACGCGGCCATCGACGGTGACTTCATCGCCGCGACGCTCGCCCGCTGCCCCGACGGTGAAGGCGACTTCACGCTCGCGCGCATCACCAAGGGTGCCGCGAACGACTGCGTCCTCCCGAACGTCGCGATCAACGAGGTCGAGTCGAACGAGGACACGACCGACTGGGTCGAGATCGTCAACCTCGAGGCGACCGCGCTGGACATCTCCGGCTGGACGCTCATGGACAACGACCCGGTGGGCCACGCCGCCGACACGACCCCGCTGCCCGCGGGCACGATCCTCGAGCCCGGCGCGTACTTCGTCTTCGACCAGAACGTGAACTTCGCGTTCGGGCTCGGCAACGGCGACACCACCACCGTGCGGAACGCCGCTGGCGCGACGGTCGCCGAGTACAGCTACGCGGCTCACGCGGACGGCGTCTTCGCGCGCTGCCCGGACGGCACCGGCGAGTTCGTCGACACCGCCGTCTCCACCAAGGGCCTGCGCAACGCCTGCGGCAACCCGGTGCGCATCAACGAGGTCGAGTCCGACGGCGGATCGCCCGACGACTGGATCGAGCTCGTCAACCCGACGACCGCGGCGCTCGACGTCTCCGGCATCGTCGTGAAGGACGACGACGACACCCACGCCTACGCCATCCCCACCGGCACGAGCATCGCGGCCGGCGGCTACCTCGTCATCGAGCGCGCAGCCCTCGGCTTCGGGCTCGGCGGTGGCGACACGGTCCGCCTGTTCGAGGGCGACGCACTGCTCGACTCGACCACCTGGGGCGAGGGCCACCCGGCGAACACCTGGGGACGCTGCCCCGACGCGACCGGCGCCTTCGCTGCGACGGCCGAGGCCACCAAGGGCACGGCCAACGTCTGCGCCGGTGAGATCCCGGTCGGTCCGTGGCCCGGTTCGCCCGACGTGACGGTGCTCGACACCACGCCGATGTTCCTCGAGGACAGCTCAGGACTCGACACCCAGGTCACCGCCGACGGCGCGTTCCTCTGGGCTGTCGACAACGGCACCGGCTCGTTCTGGAAGCTCGCGATCGCCGCCGACGGTTCGGTCTCGTTCGTCGACGGTTGGGAGAACGGCAAGCGCGCCCGCTTCCAGAAGGACGCGTCGAACCCCGCCGCTGCCGGCCCCGACACCGAGGGCATCACCGTCGACGGCGCAGGTTCCGTCTATGTCGGTGTCGAGCGCGACAACAGCGTGAAGGGCACGACGCTCAACGCCGTGCTCAAGGTCGACCCGAACTCGCCAGGCCCCGACGTCGTCGCCTCCCAGGAGTGGGACCTCACGGCCCTGCTGCCGACGGTCGGTGCGAACCTCGGTGTCGAGGCCGTCGAGTGGGTGGCTGACGGCGACCTCGCCGGCAAGCTCTTCGACGACAACACGAAGGCGACGTACGACCCGGCGAACTACGCGGGCCACGGCGACGGGCTGTTCTTCGTCGGCGTCGAGGACACCGGCGACGTGTACGCGTTCGCACTGAACGCCGACGGCTCGGCCACGCTGATCTCGACGATCGACCCGGGACTCCCGGCGGTCATGGCGCTCGACTACGACACGACGCTCGGCGTGCTGTGGGCCGTGTGCGACGACGGCTGCGCGGGCACCGGTGCGCAGATCACGCTGAACGGGACCGAGCAGCCCGGCATCGCTCAGGTCGAGCGTCCGGCGGGACTGCCCAACCTCAACAACGAGGGCTTCGCGACCGCGCCGGCCTCCCTGTCGGTCGACGGTGAGCGTCCCGTGTACTGGTTCGCCGACGGTTACGCTTCCGAGGCCCTGCGTCTCGGGTCGCTGCCCGGAACGACCACGCCGCCCGTGACGCCCCCGACCGGTGGGGTCACGCCACTGCCCGGGACGAGCCTCACCGAGGCCAACCGCGGTGCGATCACGCTGGCGGACACGGTGCGGCGGGGCGAGACCGTGACGGTCGGCCTCGAGGACCGCTTCGCCGCGACGGCCGTCGAGGTGTGGCTGTACTCGACGCCGGCGCGGATCGCCGCCGGTACGACGAACGCCGCCGGTGACCTGCTGGCGACGATCCCGGCCGACGCGACGCTGGGCGACCACCGGGTCGCGGTCTACGCGGCGGACGGCTCGCTCATCGGTTGGACCGAGGTGCGGATCGTCGCGGCCGACGGGACGACCGTCGACGGTGCGGCGTCGGGTGGGGCGCTCGCGACGACCGGGACGGAGCTGCCGTTCGGCACGATCGGCGCTGGGGTCCTGCTGGTCCTCCTCGGTGGTGTCCTCGTCGCGATGCGAGCGCGTCGCCGGGCGGCCTGACCAACTGAACGTCCGCCGGCCCCGGGAGCACACAGCTCCCGGGGCCGTTCGCGTCACCCGTCGGGCCTGGTGCCAGCGCGGTGCGCTGGGGCCGAGCGCGGGTCTGGCGCGTGGGCGCGGGTCTCCGGAGGGGTGCGCTCGCGCGGGTGGGGTGCGCTCAAGCCGGGAGATGCACACTCGCGCCGAGGGGCACACTCACGCCGGCGTACCGCGCTGGCGAGTTCGGTACCGGTGTCAGCGCGGTGCGCTGGGGCCGAGCGCGGGTCTGGCGCGTGAGCGCGGGTCTCCGGAGGGGCGCGCTCGCGGGTGTGGGGCGCGCTCGGGCCGGGTCGGGTGCATTCGCGTCAGCGCACCGCGCTGGCAGAGGGCAGAGGACGCAGGTCGGACCCGGGTGCGATGCTGGGGGGATGGACGAGCACGGGAGGGCCGAGGGTGGTGTGACCGTCGGTCGGGCGGCGGCCGAGATCGGCGTCAGCGTGCGGACGCTGCACCACTGGGACGAGATCGGCGTCGCGCAGCCGTCCGGAAGGAACCGGAGCGGCTACCGCTCGTACCTGCCCGTCGACATCGCCCGCCTCCGACGCGTCGTGCTCCTCCGCGACCTCGGTGTCCCGCTCGCTCCCATCCCCACCCTCCTCAGCGCTCCGGCCGCCGAACGACGGGCGGAGCTCACACGGCGTCGGCGCGAACTCGGCGACACCATCAACCGACTCGAAGCCGTCGCCCGGTCCGTCGACCGCCTGCTCGAAGCCGACGAGGTCGGCGTGCTCGTCCCCGAGGATGAGCGCCAGGCGGTGTTCGGCGACGACTGGAACCCCACGATGACTGAGACCGCCCGCGCCCGCTGGGGCGACTCCGCACAGTGGGCCGAGTACGCCGAGCGGTCCGCGACCCGCACGTCGGACGACTGGCGCGCACTGGTCGGACCCATGCGCGACCTGGTCGACGAACTCGCCGAGGCCAAGCGCGCCGGTGTCGTCGCTGGGAGCGAGACGGCGAACACCCTCGCCGAACGGCATCGCGTCGCCCTCGGCGAGTACTTCCACTGCACGCCGTCCATGCACGTGATCATCGGTCGTCTCGCGCTCACCGAGCCTGGCATGGCCGACACCTACGACCGGATCGAGACCGGCCTCGCCGCGTGGCTCTCACGGGTCATCGATGCGAACGCACACAGCCACGGCGTGGACCCCGAGAACGCCGTCTGGGAGTGAGGGCGATCCGCCTCAGCCCAGCTCGCGGAGTGCCACCTCGATGATAGTCGCGCTCGGAACGTGCAGCGCCTCCGCGGCGGTCGTCCCCGTCGCCGACAGGTAGGCGTCGACGAGACGGTTGCCCGCTGCATACCCGGCACCCATCGGTAGACCGACCGGCTCACCCCCGTATCGCAGCGCGGCTTCGTCACCGTGCACCCACGAGACGAAGTGCTGCATCCCTCCGACGTCCAGACCCTCGACGACCCGGTCGAACACCGCGTCGTCGTCGAGGTGCGCGACACCGATCGGCGTGTAGCCGGACGGCCCGTGCAGCTGCCGGGCGAACGTGTCCGCGAGCCCCTCCGACACCACTTGCTCTCCGACCACGACGGTCGCCGGATCCCACACCACCCCACCCGGCGCGTACCGCAGGTTGTGGTTGAGCTCGTGGACGGCGGCCGCCTCGAGGCGGGCGAGGTTCTCTTCGGTCGGCCAGAGGATGAGGGAGATGAACCCGGTCGCGCTGCCGTTACCGATGAACCCGCGGATCGACTCCATGAAGTAGGTGTCGTCCGGGTCGCCGAGGACGAGCAGGACGGTGATGTCGGGGACCACGAGGGTCGGCACCGCCGCGAGCTGGGTGGCGACCGCCGCGTCGAGCGCCCGTGAGGTCCGTCCCCAGGCGTCCGCCGCGACGAGCCGGTCGAGGGCGTCGACGACCCGATCCCGGCTCCGATCGATCGGGAATCCCGAGCCCATCGTGTGCATGGCGAGCAGGTCGACCTCGCCCGGGAAGTACCGGTACATGTCGGCGACGGGCTCGAGCATGGCGCGGAGTCGCGCGGGTTGATCGGCTTCCGGTGCGTCGAGAACGGAACGCATGCCGGTGGCGGTGTCGAGGATCGTGATCGTCATGGTGACGACGCTAAAGCCTCACGCCGCGTGAGGGTCAAGCTTCCAAGTAGCCCGTCCTCGCGCCAGCGCGGTGCGCTGACGCGAGTGTGGCGTGCCCGGCGTGGCCGCTGCGCAACCGGCGTGCCCGCGCCCCGCGCGCGTGAGCGCGCCCCTCCGGAGACCCGCGCTCGCGCGTCAGGCCCGCGGTCGCGTCAGCGCACCGCGCTGGCCTAAGGCGACGGCGGGTGGAGGAGCGGGCTGCCGGGAGCGCAACACCTCGAGCGCCTGGGGCGAGAGCGGTGACCCGGCGCGCTTCGCGGCGTACAGCGCGGCGCCGATCGCCGGACCGAAGAGCGGGGTCCGGAGTTCGTACCGTGAGGGCAGCGCCGCGATGGCCTGCTCGAAACCCGACCGCACCGGCTCGGCCGAGAACACCCCGCCCGAGTACGACACCGGAACGACCTCGTCGCCGCTGAAACCGAGCTCCACGCGCGTCGCCTCGACGATCTCCGCCAGCTCACCGCTCGCGTCGGCCAGGATGCGCTCGGCGACCTCGTCACCCTGGTCCGCGGCCGCGACGACCGTCTTCGCGAGGTCCGCGATGCGGCCCCGCTGACCCTTCCACCGGTTCATGACGACGTCGATCACGTCGAGGTCGCTCGTGATCCCGACCCGCGCCCGCACCAGCTCGGCGAGCGGACCGCGTGGCAGGCGGCCGTCGCTCATCCGCGTAAAGGCGTTCAAGCCGCGGGCGGCGATCCAGTACGCCGACCCCTCGTCACCGAACAGCTCGCTCCAGCCGCCGACCCGGTGCCCCGGCCACGGCGCTCGCCGTACGTCATCGAGCCCGTGCCGCTGATGACGTTGATGCCGTCGACGGCGCCGAGCGATCCGGCCCAGCCGCACACCATGTCGTTGTCGCAGGAGAACCGGTCGTGACCGAGCACGTCGCGCGGCAGCGCATCGAGATGGGCGATGTCGGAATTCACCTCGCCGTACCCGGGAAGGCCGAAGAAGGCCTGATCGATGTCGGCGGTCGTGACATCCGCCTGCCGGCACACCTCCGAGACACCCTCGGTGAGGATGCGACCGACCAGCTCGATCCCCTCGTCGAAGTAGTAGCAGCTGGCCGTCCTCGCTTCCGCGAGCACCCGTCCGGCGTCGTCGAGCAGCACGAAGGCCGTCTTCGACCCGCCACCGTCGACGCCGAGGTACCGCGCCACGACTACTGCTCCTGCAGCCGAGCGGCGACACTCCGAGCGTCGTCGACGCCGTCGAACTCGTGGATCCGGACCCCTTGCACGACGCGGTTCACCGTGCCGCTCGGGAACGGGTTGTCCGGGGTCGCACCGAGCTGCAGCGAGTAGGACAGGCCGAGCAGCTGCGCGACGAGCACGTAGCCGATCGCGAGCTGCGCGTCGTCGAGGCCGGCGAGCTCGGGCAGCACCCAGTCGTACACCGTCGCGTCGGCGACGGGCTCGGAGGAGATCGCGATCACGCGCTCCGGCGAGAGCGTCTGGCGCAGTTCGGCGACGATGTCGAGGTCGTAGCGCCGCGTGTACGGATCGGACGACAGGTAGACGACGACGAGTGTGCTGTCGTCGACGACCGCCTTCGGTCCGTGACGGAACCCGAGCGCCGAGTCGTAGTAGGTGACGATCCGTCCGGCGGTCAGCTCGAGCAGCTTGAGCGCCGACTCCCGGGCCAGACCGGTGAGCGGGCCGCTGCCGATGTAGACGACGCGTTCGCAGCCCTCGTTGGCGAGCGCGCGGATGTCCACCTCGCGGTGGTCGAGGATCGTCGTCGCGCCGGCCGCGAGCGCCTGCACCGCGGCGTCGTCCGCGCCGCCGAGGATGAGGAGCACCGAGAGCAGCATCGAGCTGAAGCTCGACGTCATCGCGAAGCCCTCGTCGTTGGAGCGCCGGGGCATGAGGACGGTGAGCGACGAGGCGCGGTCGTGGTGGCGTCGGTACAGCTCGCCGGTCTCGTCGCACGTGATCACCAGGTGGTGCACCTCGGCGAGTGACTGGTCGGCGAGTTCCGTCGCGGCCACGCTCTCGGGGCTGTTGCCGGAGCGGGCGAACGACACGAGGAGCAGCGGGACGTCCTCGGCGAACGACTCCTGCGGGTTGGAGACGATGTCGGTGGTCGCGACGGCGTCGATCCGGCGACGGAGCGTCCGGGTCAGGGCGGGTGCCGCGATCTCGCCGATGAAGGCAGAGGTCCCCGCACCGGTCAGGACGATCCGCAGCTCGGGTCGGGCGAGGAGCGGTGCGAGGAACGCGTCGATCTCCTCGCGTCGGGCGGCGATCCCCGTCGACGCCTCGAGCCAGACGTCGGGCTGCTGGGTGATCTCGCGGACGGTGGCTTCCGAACCGACGATGGTGGTGATGGACACGGTTGCTCCTGGGGTGGGTCGAGGTGATGAGGGGAAGTTGCGAGGTATCGGAGTTGGTTCAGCGTGTGACGCGCTCTCGCGGCGATGGAGGCGATCCTGCCACGCCGGGATCGGTGCCTACCCCTTGAGGCCTGAGAAGGTCATGGTCGCCACGAACTGCTTCTGGGCGAAGAGGAAGAACACGATCAGCGGGAGCGTGGCGACGACGTTGCCGGCCATGAGGAGCGCCCAGTCGGTGCGGCGCGCGCCCTGGAAGTTCGTGATGCCGAGCTGCAGCGTGAAGGCCTGGTCGTTGTTGATCGCGATGAGCGGCCAGACGAGGTCGTTCCACGAACCCAGCAGGGTGAAGATCGCGAGCGTCGCCAGCGCGGGCTTCGCGAGCGGCAGGATCACCCGGAAGAACACCTGCAGGCGGGTGCAGCCGTCGATGAGCGCGGCCTCCTCGAGCTCCGCCGGCAGCGACAGGAAGAACTGCCGCATGAGGAAGATGCCGAACGCCGACGCCAGCCACGGCACGATCGCCGCCCCAAGGCTGTCGATGAGCCCGATCCGGGAGAACAGGATGTAGGTCGGGATCATGAGCAGCTGCGTCGGGATCATGATCGTCGCGACGATCATGAGGAAGCCCATCGTCTTGCCGCGGAACTTCAGGCGCGCGAACCCGTAGCCGGCGAGCGAGCAGAGCACGAGGTGGGACAGGACCGCGACCGTCGACACGATGACCGTGTTGCCCAGCCAGAGCAGGATGTTCGACTCGGAGAAGAGCTTCGCGAACCCGTCGAAGGTGATGTGCGAGGGGAGGATGCGGGGCGGATAGGTGTTGATCTCCGACTCCGGCGTCACCGAGGTGATGAACATCTGCACGAACGGGATCGCGAAGATGATCGCGATCGGCGCGAGCACGAGGTGCCAGGGGCTGAAGCGGCGACGGGTGCGTCGTTCAGCGGGCGGGGCGGTCACGGACGGCTTGCCGGTGGCGGCGTCACCGCGTGGTGGGGTGGTCAGGACGGTCATCAGAATGCCTCCACGTTGGAGCGGCGGGAGTACAGGACGACACCGATCGTGGCGATGAGCGTCACCACGAAGAGCCCGTAGGCGACCGCGGAACCGTACCCGAACTGCAACTGCTTGAACGCCGCGTCCCAGAGGTAGAACACGATCGTCTGGGTGGCGCCGAGCGGGCCGCCCCTGGTGGTGGTGTACACGAGGTCGAACAGCTGGATCGCCTGGATGAACTGCCAGATGGCGACGAACACGGTGACCGGCCCGAGCTGCGGGAAGGTGATGCGCCAGAACGACTGCCAGGCGTTCGCGCCGTCGATCCGCGCCGCCTCGAGCAGCTCGGAGGGGATGTCCTGCAGGGCCGCCAGGTAGATGACGGTCGTGAACGCCGCCTGCCCCCAGAGCGACATGATCGTGATGACGACCATCGCCTGCCCCTGGTCCTCGAGCCAGCCCTGCGCCGGGAGTCCGAGGAACCGGAACACGGTGTTGAGGAGCCCGAACTGCGGGTTGAAGAGGTAGGTCGTGAGGATGCCGGTCGCGGCCGCGGAGGCGACGAAGGGGACGAAGATCGCCGTGCGGTAGACGCCGATGAAGCGGATCCGGCGGTTGAGGGCCACGGCGAGGAAGAGTCCGAGTCCGAGCGACGCCGGGACGAACAGGAGCGTGTAGACGACCGTGTGGACGACGGCCGCCTGCAGCTCGTCGTTGCCGATCATGCTGGCGTAGTTCTCCAGTCCGACCTGCTCCGGCTCGCTGAACCCGTCCCACTTCTGGAGTGACAGGAAGAACGCCCAGATCGCGGGGAAGATCGACAGGCCCAGCACGATGAGCATCGCCGGGGCGACGAAGCCCCACCCGGTGAGGTTGTCGCGAAGTCGGTTCTTGCCGCGCCGAGACGGAGCCGGGAGACGTTCGGGTCGCTCCGGCTCCGTCCTGGGGGTCGTGTCGCGTCCTGTGACCGTGGACATCAGTCCTCCGCCAGGGCGTCGTCGGCGGCCTTCGCGGCATCCTCGAGTGCTTGCTTCGGGTCGCCCTGGCCCTGCAGCACCGAGGAGATCGCCTTGCCGATGGCCTCCGACAGGCCGACGTAGCCGGGCACGGTCGGGCGGGCCTGCTTCGCGTTCACGCCGTTCTCGGCCATCACGTCGAGGCCGGGCAGCTGAGCCACCTGCGCCTGGAACTCGGGGGTGTCGATCTCGCTCGACCGCAGCGGGAGGTTGCCGTAGGCGACGTTCCACTTGAGGTCCTGCTCCGAGTCGGTCAGCCACTTCGTGAACTCGTACGCCCAGTACTCGCGGTTCTTGTCCTTGTGGTCGAACAGCGCCCAGACGTCCGGCCCGGAGACGGTCTGGTGGTCGCCGTCGGTGCCGGGGAGGACGGTGACGCCGTACTTGGTGCCCTTCGTCTGCAGGGTCGACAGCTGCCACGGACCGGAGGTGATCATGCCGATGCGGTCGCTGGCGAACAGGTCGCCGAACTTCGTGTCGGTCTGGTCGAGGTAGACGCTCTTGTCGTCGACCGCCATGTCGCGGAGGAAGGTCAGCGCGTCGACGCCCGCGTCCGAGGCGAACTCGGCCGTCTTGGCGTCGCCGGAGATGATCGACCCGCCGTTCTGCCACAGGTGCGGCCAGAACTGCCAGGTCGTCTCCTCGCTGCCCGACACCGAGTACGCGTAGCCGTAGGTGTTCGTCGACGGGTCGGTGAGCTGCTTCGACGCCTCGCGGAAGTCGTCCCAGGTCCAGTCGGCCGTGGGGTAGTCGACGCCGGCCGCGTCGAACACGGTCGTGTTGTACAGGAGCGAGATGTTGTCGACCACGGCGGGGAAGCCGATCGTCTTCTCGCCGGTCGGCTGCACCGTCTTCCGGGCCGCCTCGGAGAACTCGTCCCACTTCACGTCTGGCTCCGCCACCTGGTCGGTGATGTCGAGGGTGCGGCCGGACGCCTCGAGTCGGCTCGCCCAGGAACCGAAGGCGTACGAGACGTCGGGGTAGTTGCCGCCCGCGAAGCTCGCGGAGAGCTTTTGCAGGAGGTCCTCCGTGGACGGCGCGCCCGAGGACACGTCGATGGTCACGTTGGGGTGCAGCTTCTCGAAGTCGTCGACGAGACCGGTGAGGATCTGCTGGGCCGCGTCGGCCTGCCCGGTCCAGAAGGTGAGCTTCACCTTCGCGTCCTTGTCGAGCGTCGTGGCACCGGACGATCCGCCAGCGCATCCGGAGAGCGCGAGCGCTCCGACGGCGAGGACGGCGGTCGCGGTGATGAGGCGACGTGCGCGGCGGGCGTGCGGTGAGGTGGAAGCGTGGATCGTGGAACGGGGTGGGAACATCGGTGGTCGTCTCCTGTGTCGATCGTTCGGGAACGGTGCGGGGCTGCGGGGCTTCGGGTCGGTCAGATGCGGTCGGCGGGGATGATCTCCCGCAGCGGCTCCGGCAGCAGCTCGCCGTGCGCGGCGACGAGGTCGTTGCACAGCTCCCAGATCTGCTCGGGCGTGAGGGTGGACGAGGCGTTCGGGTCCATGAGGACCGCCTGCCGGATGAGGGTCGGGTCGCCGGTGCGAGCGGCCTCGATCGTCAGTTCGGCGACCGAGACGTAGGGGCGGTTGAGCGCGGCGCACTGCACGGGCAGGGCGCCCATGGGCTGCGGGGCGATGCCGTTCCCGTCGACCTGGACGGGGACCTCGACGACGGCGCCCTGTGGCAGGTTGTCGATGAGGCCGCGGTTGACGACGTTGCCGTGGATGAGTCGCGGGGTGTCGGTCACGAGCGAGTGGATGAGCTGCGGGGCGTACTCGCTCGCCTCGTCCTCGAGCGTCAACGGGGTCCCGGCCGCGAGAGCGGCCTTCGTCGCCTCGAACTCCGCGACGTTCTCCTCGCTGATGCCGAGGTACTCGAGCGGCCGCAGGCGGAAGCGCTCGACCTGCTCGGGGGAGCGGAGGAACCACGACAGGTACTCGGACGAGTGCTCGCTCGTCTCGGTGGGGTAGTAACCGATGCGGCGGAACATCTCGACGCGCACGCGGCGGCTGAGCTCCGGGTCCTCACGGATGCGGTCGCGCAGGGCCGGGTAGAGGTCGCGTCCCTCGTGGGTCCACTCGAGCAGCCACGACTGGTGGTTGACGCCGGCGGCGCGGTAGCTCGTGCCCTCGATCGGCACGCCGACGAGCTCGCAGAGGTCGTTGACCGTCCAGAAGACGCTGTGACAGAGGCCGATCGCGCTGATGTCGGGCGCGACGACCGACGCCCACCAGATGTTCATCGCCATCGGGTTGGTGTAGTTCAGCAGGTGGGCGTCGGGGCAGATCTCCCGCATGTCGGCGGTGAGGGCCGAGAGCAGCGGGAAGGTGCGGAGGGCGCGGAAGACGCCGCCGACGCCGGTGGTGTCGCCGATGGTCTGCAGGAGACCGCGCGCTGCCGGGATCTCGAGGTCGGAGACGGTCGCGCGGATGCCGCCGACCTGGACCATGTTGATCACGAAGTCCGCGCCGGCGAGGGCGCGACGACGGTCGGACTCCGCCGTGATCGTCGCTCGGCCGTCGAGGCGTTCGTCGACGTGGCGGGCGGTGCCCTCGGCCACGGCGAGGCGGTCGGGGTCGATGTCGTGCAGGACGATCTCGAGGCCGGCGAGGTCGCGGTAGCGGAGGAGGTCGGCGATGAGTTGGCGGGTGAAGACGACGCTGCCCGCCCCGATGAAAGTCACTCGTGTCATGGAGTGATCATCGACTACAGTGATCGAACCGAGCAAGAACTTGATCGGAAATCGACTCAAATGCTCACTTTCGCTGAGCATCTGGTGCGGGGTGCGGCGGGTGTGGCGGTCGAGCTCTGGAGAGTCGGTCGATGAAGCACCCGAGGACGGAGGCAGTGATGCGAGCACCCACGGCGGCCGAACTGTCTCGACACGCGCCGTCGGGCAAGCGCAGCCAGCGGATGCGCGACATCCTCGCACTGCTCGCCGTCGACGACGTCGTGGTCTCGATCGACGAGCTCACCGAGCGGCTCCAGGTCTCGGCGCCGACGATCCGGCGCGACCTGGCCGACCTCGACGACCTCGGACTCGTCCTCCGCACCCACGGTGGCGCTCGCGCGATCGAGGCACGCGACGAGGTGCCGGTCCGGTTCCGTGACACGCAGTTCCGTGAGGCGAAGCGGCGGATCGCGATGCGGGTGGCGGAGATGATCCCCGCGGGGCCGTACGCCATCGCTCTGAGCGGTGGCACGACGACCGCGGCGGTCGCGAAGGAGCTGTCGAACCGGTCGGAGCTGACGATCGTGACGAACTCGCTCACGACGGCGACCGAGATCGCCTCCCGGCCGAACCTGCAGGTGATCATGACCGGCGGGCTGGTGCGGTCGACGTCGTTCGAGGCGGTGGGGGCGCTCGCCGAGAACACCTTCAGTGCGATCAACGTGGGTACCGCGATCCTCGGGACCGACGGCATCAGTGCGCAGGGTGGTGCGACGACGCACGACGAGCGTGAGGCTCGGACGAACCTGGCGATGGTGCGGCACGCGCAGCGGGTCATCGTGGTCGCCGACGGCTCGAAGGTCGGGCGGGTCACACTCGCGCGCATGGCCGAGTTGGGGCAGATCCACGACCTCGTGACCGACTCCTCCGCCGACCCAGACGAGCTCGAGCGCCTCGCGGCCGCGGACATCGCGGTCCACGTCGTCGCCCTCTGACCGGTCCCTCCCTCCGCTGTGGCTTGTGCCAGCGCGGTGCGCTGACGTGAGCGCGGGTCTGCCGCGTGAGCGCGGGTCTCCGGAGGGGCGCGCTCACGGTTGCGGGGTGCGCCCGCGCCGAGTGGCGCACACTCGCGTCAGCGCACCGCGCCGACCTCAACCCCACAGATGTCGCGGGCGCAGGCAGCATTGTTCTAGTACTATTGCAAACATGTTGTTCCGCGTGGATCCCACCTCCACGGTCTCGCTCGCCGAGCAGATCGCGGTGCAGGTGCGCTCCGGCATCGCGACGGGCGCGCTGGCACCGGGGGAGCGCCTCCCGCCCGCCCGCGACCTCGCCCGCGCACTGCAGATCAACATGCACACGGTCCTCCGCGCCTACGGAGAGCTCCGCGACGACGGACTCATCGGGATGCGACAGGGCCGCGGCGCGTGGGTGAACGAGGATGCAGCACCGGGCCTCGTCCGGGTCAACGAACTCGTCGCCCAACTCGTCACCGAGGCGCGCAAGTTCGGGATCACCCCGAACGACCTCAGCCGGATGATCGAACGCACCTGACGATCCCCGACGTCACCGCACGACCACGTCGATCGGCGACACCGACGATCAGACCACCTCAGCAGCTCAGGGGGAGCACATGCACGACACCACCACATCGCCACCGGCGGCACCAGCGCGCGGACGAATCGTCCTGGCCGGCCTCGCCATGGCCGTCCCGGCGATCGCGATCGCACTCACGCAGCTCGTCTGGGGCGATGCGATCCCGGCCGACGTCGCCTCGCACTGGTCGGGCGTCGGGGCGCCGGACGACTCCATGCCCGCCGCGCGCGTCTTCCTCGTGACGCTGATCATCGCATCCGTCGCCGCTGTCGCAGCCGTCATCCTGCTCGCCCTCCCGCGGCCCGGCATGCGGACCAAGCGCATGATCATCCTCTTCATCGGTATCGCCGCCGGGTCGGCCGCCTCCGTCTGGGTCATCCCGACGTGGCTCACGTTGCAGGCCGGCTCGGTCGACGGTGCCGTCCTCGGGTGGTGGGTCGTCCCCCTCGCCGCGTGCTCGCTCTGGGGCGTGATCCCCGCCATGATCCTGCCGGCTCAGCCGCTGCTCGCCGGGGCAGCCGCTCGGCCCGCGCCGATGGACCTCGGCGAGACCGAGGTCGGTGCCTGGAGTCGGAGCGTCACGGCCCTGCTGTTCCTCTGGCTCACCCTCGCACTCGTCGCGATCGGCGCCGTCGCCTACACGCCGATCCTGCTGCGCGGCGAGTCGGGTGTCGCGATGTTCGGTCTGTCGATCCTCGCCGTCGCGACCCTCCTGTGTGCTTCGTTCATCCGCCTCCGGATCAGCGTCGACTGGCGCGGCCTCCGCGTCGTCTCGCTCTTCGGCATCCCCATGAAGCGCATCCCCCTCGACCAGGTCGACGTCGTCGAGGCCACCGACATCCGCCCGATGGACTGGGGCGGCTGGGGCTACCGGATCATGCCCGGTCGCTCGGCCGTCGTGCTGCGCTCCGGGCCCGGACTCGTCGTCACGAGCACCTCCGGCAAGCAGTTCGCGATCACGATCGACGACCCTGAGGAACCCGCCGCACTCCTGCAGACGCTCGTCGCCCGAGCCGGATCGCGCGCCTGACGTTGCACCGCGTGACGGACCGGACGTCGAACCTGTCGTGAAGCCGTACGGTGAATCCATGAGCGAAGCACCCCCGGCCACGGAGCCGACCACGACCGCACTGCCCTCGACCACGATCGGCGCGGGCGACACCGCCGCGGAGGTCGGCGCCATCGGGTACGGTGCGATGTCCATCGCCGGTACCTACGGGGCGATCGCCGACGCCGAGGTCACCACCATCCTCGACGCCACCCTGGCGAGCGGCGTGAACCTCATCGACACCGCGAACGTCTACGGCGAGGGCCGGAGCGAGGAGCTCCTCGGCCAGTACCTGACCGGGCGCCGTGACGACGTCTTCCTCGCGTCCAAGGTCGGCATCGTCACCGGTGGCGGCATCGGCAAGCGAGGGATCCGCGGCGACCGTGCTCACCTCCACGAGCAGATCGACGGGACGCTCACCCGCCTCGGCACGGACCACCTCGACCTCTACTACCAGCACCGCGTCGACCCGAACGTACCGATCGAGGAGACGGTGGGGGCGCTCGCCGAGCTCGTGACCGCCGGTAAGGTCCTCCGCATCGGTCTGTCCGAAGCGACGGGCGACGAACTCCGCCGCGCGCACGCCGTGCACCCGATCGCCGCGATCCAGTCGGAATGGAGCATCGTCAGCCGTGACATCGAGACCTACGTGGTCCCGACGGCGGCGGAGCTCGGCGTGACGGTCGTCGCGTTCTCGCCGCTGTCGCGCGGACTCTTCACCGAGGACTTCACAGCCGAGACGGTGCCGCTCGGTGGGACGCGAGCGAGCTTCCCGCGCTTCCAGCCCGAGCACCTCGCGGCGAACCTCGAACTCGCGGCACGCTTCCGGAGCCTCGCCCGCCGCATCGGGACGACCGCGGAGGCGCTCGCGCTCGCCTGGGTGCACGACCGCGGGCAGCAGCTCGGCGCACGGGTCGTCTCGATCCCCGGCACCAGGAGTGTCGCGCACCTGCACGCGAACCTCGAGGCGTTCCGGGTGGAGCTGACGGACGAGATCCGGTCCGAGATCGACACCTACGCCGACCAGGTGAGCGGTCCACGGGCCGCCGACCCGAACTGGGTGTCGGGCGGCCGCGAGGGGCTCATCTGACGCCGTCGTATGGACCGGCTCCGCTGCGTCAGCGCGGTGCGCTGACGTGAGCGCGGGTCTATGACGCCAGCGCGGGTCTCCGGAGGGGCGCGCTCACGGCTGTGGGGCGCGGCCACGCCGATTCGAGCGCGCTCGCGTCAGCGCACCGCGCCGGCCGCGGCGCGCACCGGCGTGGAGGTTCAGGTGTTATCCGTGCCATTGACTAACATGTGGGAATGACGTCACCCGGGGGACCGACCGCGCTCGACGCGCCCACACCGACGGCGAACGGCGGGGGCCGATCGCGTCGCGAGAAGCGGACGCGGATGCCCACGATGGCCGATGTCGCCGCGATAGCCGGCGTCTCCCCGCAGACCGTCTCCCGCGTGCTCCGCGGCCTCGACAACGTGACCGAGGTCACCCGCCTCCAGGTCGAGGCGGCCGTCCAGCAGACGGGCTACCGGCGCACCGGGCTCGCTCGCGCGCTCGTCACCGGCCGCAGCCGCACCATCGGGGTCCTCACCCACGAGACCGACTACTACGCCCGCTCCTCCATGATGCTCGGCATCCAGCGGGCGACGCACCAGCACGACTACTTCGTGAGCGCCGCCGGCACGACGTCGCTGTCCGCCGCGTCCATCACCGACGCCATCGACCGGCTCCGCAACCAGGGTGTCGACGGCCTCGTCATCGCCGTCCCGATCTGGGACGAGGTCTCCCTGCTCCGGGTCACGGCCGACCTGCCGACCGTGGTGATCGACGGCCTCGAGTCCTTCGCCGACGAGATCGTGCGGGTGGACCAGGAGGCCGCTGGCCGCATGGCGACGGAGCACCTGCTCGACCTCGGACACGAGACCGTCTGGCACCTGAGCGGGCCGACGGCCTGGAAGGACGCGGGAGGCCGGACGACCGGCTGGCAGGCGGCGTTGCGCGACCGTGGCATCGACGAACCGCCTGTGCTCTACGGGGACTGGAGCCCGGAGTCCGGCTATCGCAACGGTCTGCTGCTCGGGCGAATGCCCGACGTGACGGCGATCTTCGTCTCGAGTGACGAGATGGCGTTCGGCGTCCTGCGTGCCCTGGACGAACTCGGTCGGAGTGTACCCGGCGACGTCTCGGTGATCGGCATGGACGACATCGCGCTGGCGCGATACGCCTCACCGCCGCTGACGACCATCCGGCAACCATTCAGCGAGATGGGTCGTGTGGCGGTCGAGCATCTGCTCACGCTCATCGAGGAGCCGGCCGCGGAGCGGGAGACGGTGGTCATGCTGCCCGAGCTGATCGTGCGCGAGAGCACCGCGGCACCGACGACACGCGCGTAGCCCGCACGGCGCAGCTCAGAACTCCTCGACGTACTCCTCGGTCGGTCCGAGTTCCGGACGGTCGACGAACTCGACGGTCGATCCGGCCTCGTGGAGCTCGAGGACGACGATACGGTTCGTGCCCGACCGCAGGAGGGGCCCCGGCACGTAGAGCGTCTGCTGCGGGCCGATGTTCCAGTAGCGGCCGAGGAGCGCCCCGTTGACCCAGACGAAGCCCTTCGTGGAGCCGGGCAGTCGGAGGTGCGTGTCGAGCGGCTCGTCGACGACGAAGGTCGCGCTCGACAGGCCGCCCCCACCGCTCGCGGCGGTCGTCGGGTCGACGGTCCGGTCGACGACCGCTCGGAGATGGAGCGGGTCCAGCTGGTCGAGGGCCACCGGTCGCGCCCGCCAGCCGTGCACGAGCCGGCGTTCGACGAGGACGGGCCCCAGCAGGCCCTTTTCGGCGCCCAGCTGCGGACCGTAGTTCACGCGGCCGAGGTTCTCGACGACCACGGTCAGCTTCGACACCAGGCCGGAACCGGTCACGGTGACCGTGCCCGAGCCGGTGATCGTGGCCTGGAACGCCCCGTCGAGGAAGACGAGGGCGCGGTCTGCGACGCCGTCGAACACGAGGTCGACCGGGCGATCGGGAAGCAGAGCATCCGCCTCGTAGAAGACGAGACCGCCGTCGACGCCGAGGTCCTCGAACGACGGCGGCGCGGACGACCGCGGGCTCACGGGGTCGCCGAGCTCAGCGAGTGCGTCCAGGAGCCCGACGCCGCGCTGGAGGGGCACGCTGCCCTCCGGCAAGAACCGCACCTCGGGGGATCGCAGCGGTTCGTCTGCGACGCCGAGGACCTCCCGCAGGGCGAAGAACTTGTCCGTGAACCGGCCGTCCTCGGCGATCGGCGCGTCGGAGTCGTAGCTCGTGATGGTCGGACGCAGTTCGCCCTCGACGATGTTGGCTCCGGACCAGAGCCCGAAGTTCGTGCCGCCGTGCGCCATGTAGATGCTGATGCTCCCGCCGTCGGCCAGGATGTCGCGGGCCACCGTTGCGGCGTTCCGCGCGTCCCGCACGTGGTGCGGCTGCCCCCAGTGGTCGAACCACCCGTTCCAGAACTCGGCGACGAAGAACGGCTCGTCCGGGCGCCGACTCCGCAGGAGGGCGCGCGCCTCGTCCGGCTTCGAGCCGAGGGTCGCCGCCATCATGATCCCGGGGATGGAACCGCCGTCGATCATCACGTCGGTGGGCCCGTCCGCGGTGTACAGCAGTTCCTGCACGCCGAGGCGACGCAGCAGCGCGGCGAGCCACCCGGGGTGCTCTGCGTCGTCGCCGTAGCTGCCGTACTCGTTCTCGACCTGCACGGCGACGACCGGGCCGCCGTGGACCGCCTGGTACGGCGTGAGCCGGGGGATGAGCTCCTCGAACCACGTCTCGACCGGCCGCTGGTATCCGGGGTCCGAGCTGCGGAGCGCGATGTCGCGGGCGGTGAGCCAAGCGGGCAGGCCGCCGTTCGACCACTCCGCACAGATGTACGGGCCCGGTCGCAGCAGGACGTCGAGCCCCAGATCGGCCGCCGTCTCCATGAACCGGCCGACGTCACGCCAACCGGAGAAGCTCGGTGCCGCGTCCGCGCGTGGCTGGTGGAAGTTCCACGGGATGTAGGTGTCGATCGAGTTGAGCCCGAGGTCGACGAAGCGCAGCATCCGATCGCGCCACTGCTCCGGCACGACGCGGAAGTAGTGCAGCGATCCGGACCGCACGGAGTGCGGCGCCCCATCGCGGAGGAGCCGGCCGTCCCGCCAGTGCAGTGCGGCCGGAGCCCGCCGCACGGTGTCGTCGATCACGAGTGGAACGGCTGGACCGACGGTGTCGGCGAACTTCGTCATGGTGCGGTCGTCTCCTCGGATCGGCGTACGGACTTCCACTATGGGCCATGCATGTTATGGATGCCAAGCCTTTACTTGGCTCAATTCAGCCGATTTGTAACGCTTTCGAGTCATCGATTGTTATCCGTAGCATTTTCTGCCAGCATGACTGCCAAGCACCGCCGACCCCGCTCCACTCCCACGGAAAGGCCGCACCGATGACCAGCACCGACGCTCCCGCCCACGGCCTCCGTGGTGCGATCTCACGTGGTCGGCACCGCTCGCGGCTGCTGCTCGCCGCCGGAGCCCTGGTGCTCACGGGAACCGTCGTCGTCGGTGTCGCCGTCAGCGGCGCGGGTGCGGCACCCGCCGAGCTGGGGACCATCGACGGAGCCTCGGTCACCCGCGACGAGCTGCTCTTCCACATGGAGCGCGTCCGACCCGCCATCGAGAACGAGGTCCTCGTCGAGACCGGATCCGCTTCCGTCGACTGGGAAGCACCGCTCGGCGACGCGACCGCCATCGATCGACTCCGGACGGCGGCCCTCGACGAGCTCGCGGCCGACCGCGTGGTGCTCGACCTCGGGCACGAGCGCGGACTCGTCCCGTTCTCGGACTTCGCCGGATTCGAACAGGCCCTCGCCGACACCAACACCGCCCGCGCGGCGCAGCTCGACGAAGGCGAGGTCGTCTACGGACTCACCTCCTTCCGCGCACAGGAGTTCTACGGCCGGACGATCGCCGATCTCCGCACCAGGCTCGTCTCTGCACTGAGCTCGGGCTCGGATCCGGTCATCGACGTCTCCGACGAGGAGGTCCGGGACGCCTTCGACGCGCACGCCGAGGACTGGACCCTCAACGCCTCCACCTACCAGCTCACCCGGATCGCGGTGCCGCTCGCCTCGACCACCGCCGAGCAGTTCGCGGCACGACTCGCCGCGGAGGGCGTCGACGCCGTCTCAGGCACCGACCCGGACACCACCGTCTCCGCGTCCACCCTCGACGGCGCGACCGGTCTCCTCGACGGCGGCTCCCGCACACCCGACCCGCGCCTCGTCGCCGAGGTCGCGACCCTGCCTGCCGGTGCGCTCAGCTCGCCCGTGGTGGAGCTGGGTGAGCACGTCGTCTACCGCGTGGACGCCGTCACCGTCGACCAGGACGCCGCCTTCACCGCCTATGCCGACCGGATCCGAGCCCAGCTCGAGAGCACCGCCCTCGACGCGCTCATCGCCGAACGCGTCGCGGCCCAAGTACGCCAGATGAACAGCAACGCCCTGCACCAACTCACGATGGAGGACACGCACTGATGAACACCGCCACCCCCGCGGCGATCCCGGGACCCCGACGCAGACGTCGGAACCGGTCAGCCCAGCACCCCGCCCTCCGAGGACTCGCCGTCCTCGGGCTCTCCGCCCTCTTCGCCACGGCCTTCGCTCCGGCGGCGTCCGCGGCACCGACCACCGCGGGGACCGCCGTCCAGGCGGCGGCCGCGCCGACAGGCTGGGCCGGTGACACCCCGAACACGACGGGTGGCACGGACTACTTCGTCGACGCCACCGCCGGGGACGACACGGCCACCGGCACGTCGGCGGCCACCGCCTGGAAGAGCTTCACCCCGGTCAACGCGAAGACCTTCGCGCCGGGCGACCGCGTGCTGCTGAAGGCCGGCGAGACCTGGTCGAACACCTCCCTGTGGCCGAAGGGTTCGGGCACCGAGACCGCGCCCATCGTCATCGACGCGTACGGTGACGCCGGTGCGCGCCGTCCCTACATCGCGACGAACGGACAGGTCCCCAGCCCCTTCACGAGTCCCGGTGTCAAGAACCCCGAGACCGTCGGACTGACCGGCGCGGTGATCCTCCGCAACCAGCAGTACGTCCACATCGCGAACCTCGAGGTGTCGAACGACGACGACTTCGCCACCGACATCACCACGGGCAGCTACGTCCGCGACGGCATCTCCGTCTCGATCAACGCCGACAAGCTCGAGGCCGGCGCCGACTCGATCATGCGCGGGATCTCGATATCGAACGTCTTCGCCCACGACATCGACGGCCCGAGCTCCTGGCAGAAGATCCACTACGCCGGGGTCAACTTCCAGGTGTTCGGTTCGCAGCAGTACACGGCGTACCCGACGGGTGGCCACCACTTCGAGGACATCAGCATCCAGGACAACACCTTCGAGAAGGTCGAGCTGCACGCGGTGCAGTTCGCGTTCAACTGGTTCGGCGACCAGCAGGGCCAGACGGACGCCTCCGGCAAGTACCACGAGGGTTGGGAACAGCTCTGGGTCCGCGACCGCGACCTCTACAGCCGCGACGTGACGATCAGTCACAACTACGCCGAGAGCACCGGCCAGGGTCCGTTCCAGTTCGCGAACACCCAGCGCCTGACCGCCGAGTACAACGAGGCCAACGGCTGGCTCGAGCGCTACAACCAGGTCTCCGCAGGCCTCTACCTGTGGGCCGGCGCCGACAGCGTGATGCGCTTCAACGAGATCTACGGCGGCCCCGCCAACGAGTACGACGCGACCCCGTGGGACCTCGAGTTCACCAACTTCAACGTCGCCTACGAGCACAACTACTCGCACGACAACCAGGGCGGCTGGATGTCCTACATGGGCAACAGCTCCAACTCGATAGCCCGCTACAACCTCAGCGTCAACGACAACGGTGTGATCTTCAAGAACATGCTGTCGTCGAACTACTCGCCCACGTACATCCTCAACAACGTCTTCGTCTACGACGGCGCGGAGCTCGAGAGCTTCCACGACGAGGTGCTGAAGGACCGCGTCTACTTCGCGAACAACATCTTCTACAACACCTCGACGACCACCTCCACGAACTGGGCACGGAAGGCCGGCGGCCTCGACAAGGGCGTGTTCTCGAACAACGCCTACTTCGAGGCGAGCGGGGCGCAGTCGGCCAACCAGCCGGTGGACAAGCGTGCCGTCGTCGGCGACCCGCAGTTCGTCGGGAACCCCGCCGACTACGCCAAGGACGCCGGCGTCGACGCCATCCGCGACTCCGCGTCCCTGTTCAAGCTGCAGGAGACCTCGCCGCTGATCGATGCCGGCCGGTACAACGAGCGCATCGGCTCGGACGACTTCTTCGGCACCGAGCTCTACTACGGTGACGGCGTCGACATCGGGCTGTACGAGGCCGCGGTCGGGACGAAGGTCGAGAACCCGGTCGACACTGACCCGATCGAGAACGAGGGCGTGGACACGCGCGTCGACCTCGCCAAGGGCAAGCCGATCGTCGCCAGCAGCACGCACCCGCACAACGACTTCGAGTTCAACGCGGGCAAGCTCGTCGACGGCGACCCGGCGACGCGCTGGGCCGGTGCCGACGACGCCACCTATCCGCTGACGATCGACATCGACTTCGGTGCCGACACGACCTTCGACGAGGTCGACCTCTCGGAGTTCACCGACTCGGGCACCGATCCTCGCGTCAACGCCTTCTCCCTGCAGCGATGGGACGCGGCGGCCGGGGCCTGGGTGACGTTCTCCTCCCAGACCGGGATCGGCGCGAGCAAGGTCGTGAAGGACTTCGAATCCGTCACCAGCTCCAAGCTCCGGGTGTCGCTCGAGAGTCTCCTGCCAGGCCAGATCTACGCGCCGACCCTGACCACCATCAGCGTCTTCAACAGTGCGGTAGCCGCAACCGACCCCACGGTGACCCCGACGGCAGCGGTCATGGACAAGAACGCCGCGATGGCCGAGGACCCCGACAACCTGCCCACGTTCACGGTCGACCTCGACGGTGACACGCTCACCGGTCTCCGGTACGTCCAGCCCTCCGGCGCCATCGTCGGCAGCCTCGACAGTGCCGACTACATCCGCACCGACACCGCGGAGGGCGCGACGATCACCCTCACGAACGCGTTCGCCGCCGACAAGGAGCTCGGTACCTCCGGGGTCGTCTTCGAGTTCGGCTCGAACGCGACCAAGCGGGTCACGGTCGAGATCGTCGACACGACCGAACTCGCGGCGTCGATCGGCACGGCGAAGGCCCTCCTCGCCCCGACGCCGGCCGCGGCTCAGTCGGCGCGCGCCGCTGCTCCGGCGGCGGACGGTGCCGAGACGTTGACCGCGGCGGTCGCCTCGGCCGAGGCGGTCCTGGCCCTCGTCAACCGCGACACCGTCGCGACCGGCAACACCGCCGTGACGAACGCCGACGTGCAAGCTGCGGTCGTCGCGCTGAACGCCGCGATCGAGGCCTTCGAGCCCGGTGGCGGCACCCCGGTCACGCCGGGTGGACCGGGTACGCCCGGCACGCCCAGCGCAGGAAGCCCCGGTACCGGTGGATCTGGCGCCACCGGTACCGGTTCCAACGGCGGTTCGCTTGCGAGCACCGGAGTCGACGGCCTCGTGCCGGCAGGTGCGGGGATCCTCCTCCTGCTGGCCGGAGCAGCAGCACTCACCCTGCGGGCCCGTCGCGCATCGGCCATGAACCGATGACGGACCGCAGCACCCTCGCCCATCCCCGCACCACAACACACCCCCACCACCCCCTGCACCACCCACCAGCACTGGGAAGGACCCTTGTCATGAAGCGCACCAGAACCCTCGGCGTCATCGCCGCCGTCGCGACGGTCGGCATGCTCGCCGGCTGTGCGGGCAACTCCGGGACGGGCGGCGACGACGCCGACACCCTGAAGATCGCCGCATTCGAAGGCGGCTACGGCGCCGAGATGTACAAGGAGGTGGTCGCGGCCTACGAGAAGCTCAACCCCGACGTGAAGATCGAGCTCACCACGAGCAAGACCCTCGCCGACGAACTCACCCCGCAGGTCGCGGCCGGTGACTACCCGGACCTCGTCTTCCTCGGCCTCGGTGCGAAGGAGGGCTTCACCGAGTCCTTCGTCCGCGACAACAACCTGGAAGACCTCACCGGTGTCCTCGACGAGAAGATCCCCGGCGAGGACGTCACGGTCGGCGACAAGCTGACCCCCGGCATCGTCGGCAACCTCAACACCAATCCCTACGGCGACGACAAGGTCTACCTGATGCCGATGTACGCGTCGCCGACCGGCCTCGTGTACAACCAGAAACTGTTCGCCGACAACGGATGGACCGTCCCCACCACCTGGGACGAGATGTTCGAGCTCGGCGACACCGCGAAGGCCGAGGGCATCTCGCTGTTCACCTACCCGACGGCGGGCTACCTCGACTCCTACTTCTTCTCGCTGCTGTCGGCAGTGGGCGGACCGGAGTTCCTGAACGACGTCCTCACCTACAAGCAGGACGTGTGGAAGACGGATGAGGCCACCGAGGCGCTCGAGCTCACGACGAAGCTCCTCAGCTACGCGGCCCCGACCACGGTCGGCTACGCGAACGGGCAGGACTTCACGAAGAACCAGCAGACCATCCTCGACGGCACGACGCTCTTCATGCCGAACGGCTCCTGGATCGCGAACGAGATGAAGGAGGCCCCGCGCACCGACGGGTTCCAGTGGGGGCTCACCCCGGTCCCCGCTCCCGAGGCCGACGGCACGCGCTACCTGACGACGTTCGTCGAGTCGGCGTGGGTCCCGAAGGAGGCGGCGCACAAGGACGCGGCGAAGGACTTCATCGCGTACCTGTACTCGGACGAGGCCGCAGACATCTTCGCGAAGGCGAACGCCATCCAGCCGATCCAGGGGCTCCCTGAGCGCCTGACCGGTGAGGCGAAGGACTTCTACGCCGTCTACAGTGAGCCCGGCGTCGAGGCCGTCGTCGGTGCCTTCGCCGCGACCAAGCCGGTCCCCGGCGTCGACCTGAAGGCCACGCTCTTCGACGCGGCCAACAGCGTCCTCTCCGGCACCATGACCCTCGAGGACTGGCAGAACCAGGTCAACGAGGCGAGCAACAAGCTCACCGACCAGCTCGCGGGCTGATCCGAACCGGTGCGCCCGTCCGATCCCCTGGTCGGACGGGCGCACCACCCTCCTCGCAGAAAGGACGCGCTGTGGCCAGACGCCCCGTCTCCCTCAACACCCGTGGGAAGAACCGCTTCGTGCTGCTGTGCGTCGCGCCCGCGATCATCCTCTACGTGCTCTTCATGGTCGTCCCGACCTTCGACGTCTTCCGGATGTCGCTCTACAACTGGACCGGCGTCGGCGGCACCCCCACGTTCGCCGGCTTCGACAACTTCATCGCCCTCGCCGGTGACATGCAGTTCGTCCGGGCGTTCCAGAACACCGTCTTCCTGCTCGTCGTCGTCTCCATCGTGACGATGGCCGGCGGGCTCGTCCTCGCCGGGGTCATGACCCAGGGCAAGGTGCGGGCGAGCAACCTGTACCGGTTCGTCCTCTACCTGCCGAGCGTGCTGTCCATCGTCGTCGTCGCAGCGATCTTCTCCGCGGTGTACGACCAGCAGAACGGTCTCATCAACGGTTCGTTGAACTTCCTCGGCCTCGGTTCGTTGTCGCAGGTCTGGCTCGGCGACCAGAAGATCATCATGTACAGCATCGCCTTCGCGATGGTCTGGCAGTCCCTCGGCTACTACCTCGTGCTCTACATGTCGGGCATGTCGAACATCCCGGCCGAGATCTACGAGGCCTCCGCGCTCGACGGTGCCGGCCCGTTCCGGCAGTTCTTCGACATCACGCTGCCGCTCGTCTGGGAGACGCTCCGCACGTCCCTCATCTTCTTCATCATCAGCTCGATCAACCTCGCGTTCGTGCTCGTCCGGGCACTCACCGGCGGCGGTCCGGACGGCGCCTCCGAGGTCCTCCTCGACTACATGTACAAGCAGGCGTACACGAACTCGAGTTACGGCTACGGCATGGCCATCGGGACAGCGATCTTCCTGTTCTCATTCCTCGCGGCGCTCATCATCAGCCGCGCGACCAAGCGAGAGGTCCTCCAATTCTGATGACCACGACCACCTCAGCCCCAGTCCCCCCGATCGTCACGCCGCCGTCCTCGTCGGTCCCGCCTGGTCCGACCTCCCGTCAGCGCGTCCGTCGTCGTCGGCCGGTGTCGTGGATCTCGAACCTCGTCCTGATCCTCATCTCGCTCATGATCCTGGTGCCCGTGCTCTGGGTCGTCATGGCATCGGTCAAGACCAAGGGCGAGTTCTACGGCAACCCCTGGGCGCTCCCGGAGGGCCTGCACTGGCAGAACTTCGTCGACGCGTTCGTCGCCGCCAACATGGGCCCGTATCTGCTCAACTCCCTGCTCGTCACGGTCGTCGGCCTCTGCTTCGTGCTGATCATCGCCGTGCCGGCCGCCTATGCGCTGGCGCGGTTCGAGTTCCGCGGCAAGTCGATCCTCGAGACACTGCTGCTCGCCGGTCTGTTCATCAACGTGAACTACATCGTCATCCCGATCTTCCTCATGCTGCTCGGGTGGGACAAGGCCCTGCGGACCTTCATGCCGAGCGGCTTCTTCATCGACAACCTGTTCGTGCTGGGGCTCGTCTACGCGGCGACGTCGCTGCCGTTCACGATCTACCTGCTGCTCGCCTACTTCCGCACCATCCCGGTGTCCTATGAGGAGGCCGCCACGCTCGACGGTGCGTCCCGGTTCCGCACGATGCGGACGGTCATGCTGCCCATGGCGATGCCGGCGATCAGCACGGCGATCCTGTTCAACTTCCTGAGCTACTGGAACGACTACATCATCTCCCTGTCGCTCATCCCGGGCGAGAACAAGACGCTGCAGGTGGGACTGCTCAACCTGTTCCAGGCACAGCGTGCGGCAGCCGACTACGGGCGGTTGTACGCGGGCATGGTGATCGTCATCATCCCGGTCGTGATCCTCTACATCATCATCCAGAAACGCTTGTTGCAGAACGTCGGAGCCGGAGGGCTGAAGGAATGACCAAGGAACGTGTGGGAGCCGTCGTCGCGGCGGTCGTCTTCGTGATCTGCGTCGCAGCGGTGATCATCGCCAACCAGTCCGTCGGGTGGCTGAACCTCGGGGTGATGCTCCTCGGACTCGCCGGGTTGATCACGCTGCTCGCCCTCTACAACCGGAAGTTCCGATGAGCGGCGGCTCGGCGGAGACGGTCGCTGCGCGGTTGGCGGAAGCGGTCGCCGTCGTGCCGTCGCCCCGGCAGCTCGCGTGGCAGCGGATGGAGTTCTACGGCTTCATCCACTTCGGGGTCAACACCATGACCGATCGGGAGTGGGGCGACGGCACCGAGTCGCCCGCCGTGTTCGACCCGGCTGGCGTCGATGCGGCGCAGTGGGTCGCGGCGGCGAAGAGCGCCGGCATGCGCGGGCTCATCCTCACCTGCAAGCATCACGACGGCTTCGCGCTGTGGCCGACGGCCGTCAGCGACCACTCGGTGGCGTCGAGTCCGTGGCGGGACGGTGGAGGCGACCTCGTCGCAGAGGTCGCGGAAGCGTGTCGCGCGGCGGGGCTGGCGTTCGGCGTCTATCTGTCGCCGTGGGACCGCGCCGAGCCGAGCTACGGCTCGGGTGACGCGTACGACGACTTCTTCGTCGCGCAGCTGACCGAGCTCCTCACCGGATACGGCGAGCTGTTCTCGGTCTGGTTCGACGGCGCGAACGGTGAAGGGCCGAACGGCAGGAAGCAGCTGTACGACTGGGACCGCTACTACGCGGTCGTGCGCGAGCTGCAGCCGAACGCGGCGATCAGCGTGTGCGGGCCGGACGTGCGCTGGTGCGGGAACGAGGCCGGGTCCACGCGGGCTGACGAGTGGAGTGTGGTCCCTGCGTCGCTGCGAGATGCCGAGCGCACCGCGGACCGCTCGCAGCAGGTCGACGACGGGCTGTTCTCCCGGGCCGTCCAGTCCGACGAGGACGACCTCGGTAGCCGCGCTGCGATCCTCGCGACCAGGGAGCCGCTCGTCTGGTACCCGGCGGAGGTCAACACCTCGATCCGTCCGGGGTGGTTCCATCACCCCTCCGAGGACGGGGTGGTCCGCTCGGCCGAGGAACTCTTCGACATCTACGAGCGCAGTGTCGGGGGGAACGCGACGTTCCTGCTCAACCTGCCGCCCACCAGGGAGGGCTTGATCGCGGATCCCGACCTCGAGAGCCTTGCCGGTCTCGGCCGACTCATCGACGACCTGGAACGGCTCGATGTCGCCGGCTCAGCCCTGCTCACGATGTCGAGCGCGCCCGTGCCGGCCGCGTCGATCACGGGGACCGGGTCACAGTCGGACCCGGTGACGTGGCGTCCGGCCGACGACGATCCGCTGCCGACCCTGCGGCTCCGCTGGGATCGACCCCAGCTGGTGTCCGGAGTGAGCGTGCGCGAGGCGATCGCGCACGGTCAAGTGATCGAGGGGGTCGAGGTCTCGGTGGTGGACGCCGCCGGTGTGCCGCGGGTGCTCGCTTCGGCAGCGACGGTGGGTGCTCAGCGGATCCTCCGGTTCGAAACCGTCGAGACGACCGAGCTGCGTGTGACGATCACCGCATCGCGAGCCCAGCCGCAGCTTGCGCGGCTTGCGGTCTTCACGAGCTCCTGACGATCTCCTCCGGTGCGGGTGTGAGGTCAGCAGCCGATGGCGGGTGTGCCGGGTCGGCAGGGTTTGTCGACGCCGATGGTGGAGTTGCGGACGATCTGGACCGTGTGGGGTTCTTCGGTCGGGATCGGCAGGGTCCCGATGACGGGGAGCCAGCCGCTGTCGCCGATGCGGTACTCGGCGGCGTACTCGACCTCGACGGTGATGGTCTTGGTTCCGACCGTCGTGTAGCGGTGACTGGTGGGGGTCTTGGAGAACTCCGCGAGCCCGAGAGCAGCCCACGAGGATCCACCGGTCCGGGTGGTGGTCGTGTCGCCGTCGCCGTAGTCGAAGGTGAAACCGACGGGGATGAAGTGCACCTCCGCGACCTGACCGAGGAGCGTGCCGGTGCGGGTGTGTCCGGAAGCACCTGCGATGACGTTCGTGTGGAGCCCACGGACACCCCAGGTGGCGGGTTCGGTGGCGACGGTCGGTGCGGCGGGGGCGAAGCTGGCGACGTCGCGGATCGTGACGGGCTGCGCGGCGGGTGCTGCTCCGAGGTCGGTGCCGAGGTCGCCGGGCGTGAAGGTGTAGCACTCGTCCGGCCGCATGAGGCTGCAGACCGTCCGCTCACCGTTGGGCCCGTCGGTCACCCCGGGTGGCAACTCGGCCGAACCGCCGCCGCCCCCTCCGCCCGTCCCGCCGCCGGAGCCACCGCCGGTGCCAGGGCGTTCGACGCTGCCACCGATGTCGATAGACCCATTGCCGACACAAGCGCCTTCCAACTGGCCCTCCGAACCGCATGAGGTGGCGAACGCGGCGCTTGCGGGTGCGAGCGTGATCGCGACGAGTAGGGCCGTCGCGGTCGCCAACGCGCATCTCAGATTTCGCATGACTCTCCTTCGGCGTCTACGTCGTGGTCGAGAAGGACGAAGCCCGCCTGCCCCGCGCCACCGACACCTACGTCGTAAGCCCATGTGCGGGTCCGCGGGCGGTCTGGTCTCACCGTCGAGTTGCCCGCAGCGTCAAGGACATCGACTGAGCTGAGATCAATGCAAGACTTCGCCTTCGCAACGACACCGAGGGAGTCTGGGGAGGAGTACCACTCCGAGATGCGGGTCGAGACGAGTGTCGGTGCACCCACAAGAGTCTTTCCCGCAGTAGCGAGTTCGATGAGGCTGCCGTGCTCGAACTCAGCCAACTCGTCTCCGACGATGACGTCGATTCGCTCAACCTCGACGCCCCCTTCGATGAGGATCGTGTTCGAGATCCGCATGAACTCCTGATACGTCTCCGTCACCGCGGCCAGGGCCTGTTCCTCGTTCTCGAAGACCGGTGGAGTGCTCCTCGGAGGGGGAGCCGGCTCGGCTTCAGTGCACGCGGTGAGGGCGAGGAGTCCCATCGTGAGAGCGAGAGCGGAGGTGGTTCGAGGCAGGGAGGTCGTTGACATTCCTCGACGCTACGGCCGGTCGAGGAGGCCCCTCGGGCTATCCACAGAGCAGATATGCCTAAACCGACATATGTCGCGAATGAGGCCTTCGCGTCAGCGCGGTGCGCTGACGTGAGCGCACCCCGGGGGACGTGAGCGCGGGTCTCCGGAGGGGCGCGCCCACGTCGGTGACCCGCGCTCGCGTCAGCGCACCGCGCTGGCGTGGGGCCCAGGCCGAGGCGCCGCGGTCAGGAGCGGCCGAGCCACCAGGCGGGGGAGGCGGCGATGACCGTGCGGGCCGCCGCGTCGATGTCGTCGAGGTCTCCGGATCGCAGCCACTCCTCGATCGCTGCGACCGTGCCGGCACCGGCGTAGGCCACCAGCATCCGAACGTGTCGCTCGGGCGTGATGCCGTCCTCGCGGGGTGGCGCGATGTGCGGGTGTCGGTCGAGGTGGTGCGCGAGCGCCTGCTCGATCCGTTCGGTGAGAGCATCGCGCAGGGGTCCGATGAGCCGGGGGTGCATGGCGTTGCGGTAGATCGTCGCGTGCTCGGCGACGTGACGCAGGAGGTCGCGCTCGGACTCGTCGAAGACGCTCAGCGTCGAGTCGCTGTGCGCCGGAAGATCGGCGTGCGCGCGGAGCGTCTCATCCAGTTCCTCGCCGAGCACGTCGGCGAGCAGGTGGACGGGCGTCGCGGCGTGACGGTAGAAGGTGTCGCGGGTGATCCCCGCCACCCGGGACACCTCCGCCACGGTCACCTGATCGATGCGCTTCGCCGCCGCAAGGGTGTGGATCGCGTCGCGGAGGGCACTGCGGGTTCGTGCCTGACGAGGGTCCATGCGTTCACTCTAGTGAGGCCCGCCTGGGCGGCTCGTGCCGCAAGTTGCACCCCGGCTCGGAGAGTGCAATACTGCACTTCGTGATGCAGAGTGCAACTTCGACGAATCGGCTGTCCGACCGGATGGCCGCCACCGCTGCGCGGCTGACGACCGTGTCGCGTCGGCTCACGGCCACCCAGGGGCTCAGCGGCTTCACGATCGAGGAACTCTGCGAGGAGGTCGGCGTCTCGCGTCGCACCTTCTTCAACTACTTCCCGAGCAAGGAGGACGCCGTCCTCGGCGTCGACGAGACCGAGGAGACCGAGCGGTTCGCCACCGAGTTCCTCGCCCTCGGCTCGCGGGGGTGGCGCGCCGTGCTCGACGACTTCATGCTCATCGCGGCCGGTCATGCGGAGCGATCCGGGTTCGGTCTGGCCGAGCACGTCGACTTCCACGCCGCCCTCGAGCGCGAACCCAAGCTGCTGGTCCGCTTCATGGGCCTCAACCGTGAGCGGGAGCAACTGCTCGTCGAGCTCATCGCCACGCGGGAAGGCGTCCCGGCAGACGACCCGCGTGCCCGCGCCTGCGCCGACCTCTTCGGGATGGCGATCAAGACCACGATGGCGCGCGTCTTCGGCAGCGGCGTCGCCGAGCTCGGCCAGAGCGGCGAGTTCGACATCGTCGGCTCCATCCGCGACTGCCTGGCGACCTATCGCACCATCCTCGAGCCCGACGACCCCGACGCTGGACCTCCCGCCGCCGCGCCCCAGAACCCCCACACGAACCCCACTCCCCGAAAGGACCTCCAGTGACCGCCGCCACCGCCGCACCCACCGAGGGCCCGATGCTGCTCACCAAGCGCCGCATCTGGATCATCTTCGCCGCCCTCATCGCGGGCATGCTGCTCTCCAGCCTCGACCAGACGATCGTCTCCACCGCCATGCCGACGATCGTCGGACAGCTGGGCGGCGTCGACCACCAGGTCTGGCTCACCACCGCCTACCTCCTGGCGACCACCATCGTCATGCCCGTGTACGGCAAGTTCGGTGACGTCCTCGGCCGTCGTCGGCTCTTCCTCGTCGCGATCGCCCTGTTCACGATCGCCTCCGTCGGCTGTGCGTTCGCGGGCGACTTCACGCAGCTCATCGTCTGGCGTGCCGTCCAGGGCCTCGGTGGCGGTGGCCTCATGATCCTGTCGCAGGCGATCATCGCCGACATCGTGCCCGCCTCCGAGCGCGGCAAGTACCTCGGCCCGCTCGGCGCGGTGTTCGGTCTCTCCGCTGTCGGTGGACCGCTTCTCGGTGGCTTCTTCGTCGACCACCTGACCTGGCAGTGGGCGTTCTACATCAACATCCCGGTGGGCATCGCGGCCTTCGCGATCGCGTTCTTCACGCTGAAGCTGCCGAACAAGAAGGCGACCGCGCCGATCGACCTCCTCGGCGTGATCTTCCTCTCGGCGTTCACCACCTGCCTCATCTTCTTCACCGACTTCGGTGGCGACGCCGCGCACGGTTGGGGTGCCATCGAGACCTGGATGTTCGGCATCGGCATGCTGCTCGCCGCGCTGCTCTTCGTCATCACCGAGGCTCGCGCCAAGGACCCGATCATCCCGCTGTCGCTGTTCAAGAACCCGACGTTCATCAACGCGACCGCGATCGGCCTCACCCTCGGGCTCGGCATGTTCTCGGCGATCGGCTTCGTGCCGACCTTCCTCCAGATGTCGTCCGGCACCTCGGCAGCCGCATCGGGCCTCCTCATGATCCCGATGATGGTCGGCCTCATCGGTACCTCGATCGTCTCGGGGAACCTGATCACCAGGACCGGTCGCTACCGGATGTTCCCGGTCATCGGCACGCTCATCACCGCCGCCTCCATGGTCGCGTTCACGACGCTCACGGCGGACACCCCGATCTGGCTGATCTGCGTCTTCCTGTTCTTCTTCGGCGCCGGTCTCGGCCTGATCATGCAGGTCGTCGTGCTCGTCGCCCAGAACTCAGTGGACGCGTCGATGGTCGGAACCGCGACCAGCACGAACAACTACTTCCGCGAGGTCGGTGCGTCGCTCGGTGTCGCCGTGTTCGGCACGATCTTCACCACGCGGCTCACCGCGAACCTCAAGGACGTCTTCGCGAGTTCGGGAGCCAGCGCTGGGGACGCCTCCAACGCGGCGGCGACGATCGACCCGCAGACGCTCAGCCAGCTCCCGCCAGGCATCCGCGACGGTGTGGTCACCGCCTACGCCGACGCTCTGGCTCCGGTGTTCTGGTACCTGTTGCCGTTCATCGGCGCGGCCTTCCTGCTGTCGTTGTTCCTCAAGCAGATCCCGCTGTCCGACGTCGCCGGGCTGGTCGCCCGTGGTGAGGCCGTCGGTGGAGACGAGGCCGAGTCGCTCGAGGCTGCGGCGCGCGGCAAGGTGCCTGCCTCGACCAGCGGGGCGCCCTCGCTCGACAGGACTTCGGGTGGCGACGGCGTCGGGCCGGACGCCGATCGCGAGCAGTCGCCGCGGTAGGCCTCAGCGCCACCTGACGCCGGCCCCGGGACGCTTCGTCCCGGGGCCGGCGTCGTCATGCTGAGGGCCATCTGGAACTATCTGACATGTGACTTATAGATGCGTATGCTGGAGATGCTCGCCAGAGCCGGTGAGCAGAACGGAGTGGCATCATGTCGAATGCATCAATCCAGGGCCGGTTCGCCGGCAAGGTCGCGATCGTCACCGGGGGCGTGTCCGGCATCGGGGCGACGATCACCCAGCGGCTGATCGTGGAGGGCGCCTCGGTGGTCGTCGCGGACATCAACGCCGAGCTGATCGCGAGCGCCGCCGAGACCTTCGGCGATCGTGTGTGGGGTCGGCGCACCGACGTCACCGACGAGGCGGACTTCTCCGCGCTGGTCGCCGAGACCGTCGAACGTTTCGGCACGCTCGACGCGCTCTTCAACGTCGCCGGTGGATCACGTGCCGGGACGATCACCGACATCTCCTTCGAGGACTGGGACTTCACGGTCCGGCTGAACCTCTACAGCGCCTTCAACGGCACGCGTCTCGCCGCACGCCAGTTCCTCGCCGAGGGCAAGGCCGGCGCGATCGTCAACATCGCCTCCCTCAACTCGCTCGTTCCGATGCACTTCGGCGTCGGATACACGGCGGCGAAGGCCGGCGCGGTCATGCTCACGAAGCAGGCGGCACTCGAACTCGGCGAGCACGGGATCCGCGTGAACGCGGTGTCACCGGGCCTCGTCGCGACGCCGTTGACGAAGTCGCTGACCGACATCCCCGGTGTGCAGGCCGCGTACGACGAGCGCATCCCGCTCCGTCGTGCCGCCGCCCCCGAGGAGATCGCCGCTGCCGCACTGTTCCTCGCGAGCGACGACGCCTCGTACATCTCGGGCGACAACCTCGTCGTGGACGGGGCCTGGCAGACCACCGGCTATCCGGACCTGCGGCCGTTCATGAGCTGATCGGTCACGCTCGCGGCCGTCATCTACCCGCTCGGAGAGACGACCTTGACGCGGGAGTGGCCCGAGGGCCCTCCGGTGGACTCGATGTAGGTCTTGAACGCCTGGAGGGTCCCACGCACGACCCGTCCGGCGAGGCCGAGCGCGGCCGCGGTGCGTTCCATCGCGTTGACCGGCTTCCAGTGCACCGTGACGTCCACGCGGGTCTGCTGCTTGTCGATCGCCTCGAACGCGGCGTCGCCGCTGAACCAGACGTCGCCCTCGATGGTGCGCCAGACCAGGCGCTCCTCCGGGAGTTGCTCCAGGATCTCGGCCAGGAACTGACGCGAGAGCTTGCCGATCGCGACGGTCCAGCGACTGTAGACCTCACCGGTCAGCTTCACCTCGCGCACAGCCGGCAAGAACTCCGGGTACGACTCGAAGTCGACCCACTGCTTGTAGACGGCCGCGATCGGCAGGTCGACGACGATGCTGTGCTGCACGGTCGAGACGCCGTCCTCCGCCGCCCGGGTCCGCTTCGTCGTCTCGTCGGTCTGGGGCTCGTTCGATCCGTCGTCGGGCCCGGCTGCGGTGCTTCCTCGTCGCTTCATTTATCCTTCTTGCCGTTGCCGTTGCCGTTGCCGTTGCCGTTGCCGTTGCCGTTGCCGTTGTCGCCGTTCTTACCCTTGTCCCCATTCTTCCCGGAGTCGTCCCCGTTCCCGTCATCCGTCGGCGTCACCGGTTCGACGGGGGTGGCGGGATCGACCGAGCTGGGCTCGGCGGTCGGGGTCGGGGTCGGGGTGGGGGTGGCCGGTGTGAGATCGGCTCGCACCGCCGAGATGGCGGCTCGGATGGTCGTCGCGCGGGCCGCCGAGACAGCCCCGGACGCCTCCGCCTCAGCCAGCTTCGCTTCGAGTGCGTCGAGTGCGCTCAGCGCACCTGTCGTGTCGCCGGCGGCGGCCGCGTTCGCCACCCCGAGCACGCTGCTCTGCAACTGCTGACCGGTCGCGGGCTCGAGGTCGGCTGGCGCCCCGGCGCAACCGCTCAGCAGCGCGACGACGATGAGGGGTGTGGCGATCAACCCGAGTCCAGACCTCCGTCGGAGCGTCATGGCGTCACCTCCCGCATGAGTTCATCCAGATGCGTCGACAACGGCTCGGGCAGGGTGGGCAGCGTCGGGGCGGGCGGCTGCGCCTGGGACACGAGGATCCAGACGACCGCGACGGTGATCACCAGCAGCACGGCCGCGAGGATCAGCCAGCGTCGAAGGCGCCGCGGCTGGCGCATCGCGGCCTGGCGCCGTGCACCGCCGTCGAGACGTCGCTCCGAGCGGCGGGCGCCGTCGAGCACCGCGGTCGGCCCGGTCTCGGCGGGCGTGTCCGCCGTCGGCGCGAGCGGTGTCGTCGCCGTCAGGAGCCCCGTCGATCCCTCCGGTGCGGTGGCGGGCGGTGTCGTCGAGTCGAGCCGTTCGGTCGCAGCCGTGGGTTCCGGGTCTGCAGTCACCAGCGGTGCCGAGGTCGCGACGGTCGCATCCGCCGGGTCCAGCGCGGGATCCATGCCACGGACGGCCACCGCCACCTCGAGGGCGGTGGGGCGCTGGGCCGGTTCGGACGCCGTCATCGCGGTGAGGAGCGACTTCCACTGGTACCCGAGCTCGCCGGGGATCGTCGGCGGCGCGTTCAGTCGCGCCATGAGGGAATCGTGCGTGGTGGTCTGCGGGTAGGCGCGGCGACCGGTCAGCGCTTCGAGGAGCACGAGTCCCAACGCGTACACGTCGGCTGGCGTCGCCGGGTCCGCACCACGGACCAGCTCTGGGCTGAGATAGGCGACCGTGCCCATCAACGAGCCAGGCGCGGTCATCCGGGTGCTGTCGATGAGGTACGCGATGCCGAAGTCAGCAAGCTTCGCGCGATACTCCTGGTGGGGCAGGATCGTCGGTCGCAGCAACACGTTCGACGGCTTGATGTCGCGGTGGACGACCCGCGCCGCGTGCACGGTGTGGAGCGCCTCTGCGAGGTCGACGGCCATCGCGGCGACCTCGGACGACGGAAGCGGCGACCGGGCGATGCGTTGGGACAGCGTCGGACCGTCGACGTGCTCCATGACGAGGTACGAACCGTCGCCGGCGACGACCCTGGCATCGAACAGGGTGACGAGGGCGGGGTGGTTCAGCGACGCCAGCAGGCGCGTCTCCGAAGCGGTCCTGGCGCCGTCGGTCGCATCGGTCGTGCCCGGGCGGAACAGCTTGACCGCCACCTTGCGCCCGAGCACCTCGTCGGTCGCCAGATGGACGGTCGCCATCCCGCCGGCACCGATCGGTCGCTCGAGTCGGTACCGACCGTCGAGGAGCTCGCCGGTGCGAGGCGGCGCGGTAGCCGGGTCGGTCATGGGTGGCGCGGTCGGTCCGGTCGTCAGAGGACGGGGCCGTCGTTGTCGGTCGTGCTGCGGCGGGTGACGCGCTCGCCGCTACCGGGGTCGACGGCGGAGCGCGTGGTCGAGGAGACCTGTCGACGGCGGAGCACGAGCACGAGCGAGATGAGGAACACCACTGCGCCGGCGGCCATGAGGATGTACCCGATGAGCGTGAGGTCCACAGCGGGGACGTCGACGTTCACGGCGAAGGCGAGGATGGCGCCGATGACGATCAGGGCGATTCCGGTTCCGAGACCCATGAGTAGCTCCTCTTCTCGACGACCGTGAGTTCGAGCGGATCGCTCAAGGGGTGTTCACGGACGTCTCAGCCTATTATTGAGTCAATCACGGTTGAGTCAACGGGGGTTGTGTCGGTGGAGTCGCTGGCGGTAAGGGCGTCCAAGTTCGCCGCGCTCTCGGAGCCGGCGCGGCTGCGCATCGTGGACCTCCTGGCGCTCGGTGACCTCTCACCGACCGAGATCCAGCTCGCTCTCGGGATCGGGTCGAACCTCGTCTCCCACCACCTCAGCGTCCTCCAGCGAGCGGGGATCCTCTCGCGCTCGCGATCGGAGTCCGATGGACGCCGCAACTACGTGCGGCTCGTCCCGGGGGCGTTCGACCGCCTCGCGCCCGAACCGATCAGCGCCCCGGCGCGGGTCGTCTTCGTCTGCACGGCGAACTCGGCGCGGTCGCAGATGGCGGAGGCGCTCTGGCAGGACCGCAGCTCCGTCCCCGTCGCATCGGCGGGTAGTCGGCCGGCGAGCGAGGTCAACCCGGGCGCGGTTCGGGCCGCGGCGCGCCATGGCGTCCGGATCCGTCCGAGGGTCCCACGCGCGACCTCGGAGGTCCTCCGGCACGGCGACTTCGTCATCACCGTGTGCAACCGGGCGCACGAGGAACTCGAGGGGAGGGACGACCTGCACTGGTCGATCCCCGACCCTGCCGCGCCTGCGACGGACGAGGCGTTCGACGAAGCGTTCCGGGACATCCGTCTCCGCGTCGACGAGTTCGTCAGTCGGCTGGCGCCGGCCGTCGGGTAGGAGCGGGACGCCCTGCGATGGCAGCTGGTCGCGGCACCGACCTCACCCGGCGTCGGGCAGGAGTTCCGGGCACTCGTTGCCGGGCACGGTCGCCAACTCGAAGTGCCAGATCTCGTTCGCGTAGGTCTGGCAGAGGCCGTAGTCGGCGCCGTGCTCGATGAGCCAGTAGTCCGCGTCCGTCGCACCGATGTCGACGGCCGCCCCGCGCGTGTGCGAGGAGCCCTCGGGCGTGGCGACGTACTGCCGGGCGGCCGCCTCACTGCCGTACTGGAGGATCGCCTCGTCGAGCAGGTGCTGCTGGTACGCCGTGCTCCGCCAGCCGGAGCTCACGTACAGCGCGATGTCGTCCTGCGCCGCCGCGTCGGTCGCCTGCTGGACGGCCTCCAGGAGGTCCGCATCGAGGTTTGCGATGGCCGGGAGGTCGGTGTCGTAGGCCGAGTACCGGTTCTCCTCCAGCACACCGTCGTCGGCCCCGAACGCGCCATCCGTCGTGGTCGCGGTTCCGGCATGCGCGTCTCCGGACGGCCGCTCGGCCAGCGCGGTGATCCCGCGGGTGATGGTCGGCGCGACGCCCGTGCACGCGACCAGGGCGATCGCGGCGGTGAGGGCGGCGGCCGTGGCGGCGAGGATGACGACGGCTCGGTCGGAGCCTCTGCGGGCGACGGTGCTCCGTCGGCCCGCGCGGCGGTGCGGCTGCTGCTGGTGCTGGATGTCGTGCTGCATGGTTCCTCCTCGGCGGTCGTCGGTGTTCGGCACGCGACGACCGGGCCCCCAGTCCAGCTCGACGGCGGTTGCGCGGGCGTCGGACGATCACCAGACGGTTCCGAAACACGGTGCCGCCTACGATCGACACGACGCCCATCGCGGGCGCCGGAGTGACGCCATCGACGCGTCATCCGTCCCGAACGCCGGAGGTCCCATGCGTGTCCTGATCGCCGAGGACGAGCAGTACCTCGCCGAGAGCATCCTCGAGGGCCTGCAGCACGAGGGGCTTGCCGCGGACCTCGTGTTCGACGGTGACACCGCGCTCGAGCGGCTCGCCGTCAACGCCTACGACGTCGTCGTCCTCGACCGCGATCTCCCGGGCACGCACGGCGACGACGTCTGCCGCTGGATCATCGCCCAGGAACTGCCCTGCCGGGTGCTCATGCTCACCGCGGCCGCCGACCTCGACGACAAGGAGAGCGGCTTCGAGATCGGCGCCGACGACTACCTGACCAAGCCGTTCGAGCTGCGTGAGCTCGTCCTCCGGCTCCGGTCGCTGGCGCGTCGACCCAAGGCGTCGCTCCCGCCCGTCCTCGAATACGCCGGTGTGCGGCTCGACCCGTTCCGCCGCGAGGTGTACCGCAACGGCCGGTACGTGCGCCTGGCGAAGAAGCAGTTCGCGGTGCTGGAGATCCTGCTTGCGGCGAAGGGCGGCGTCGTGAGTGCCGAAGAGCTCCTCGAGCGCGCCTGGGACGAGCACGCCGACCCGTTCACGAACGCCGTGCGGGTGACGATGTCCACGCTCCGGAAGGTGCTCGGCGAGCCGTGGATCATCCACACCGTGCCGGCCGTCGGCTACCGGGTGCTCCCGCCGGGTGAGGGCCCCGCTGAGACGAGCGGCGCGGACGCCGACGACGAGGTCGACGGCGACGAGGTGGGCGCATGACCGCCGCTCCGGCCGGCGGTGACGACGCCCGGCCGACGTGGATGACCGCTCGCGTCAAACTCACCGCGACCTATGCGGCCTTCACCGTCGTGACGGGACTCATCGCGCTCATCGTCATCAACGTGATCATCTGGCGGTTCCCCGACTACCCGCTCGCACTGGCGAGCGATCCGAGGCAGTTGTCCGGCATCACGCGCGGTGAGATCCGCGATTCGCTCATCAACTACTCGATGCTCGCGCTCCTCGCGATGGCCGTGATCGGCACCGGCGTCGGCTGGATCGTGGCCGGACGGGTGCTGCGGCCGCTGCGGGACCTCAACGCGGCCGTTCGCGCGGCGGCGGAGGGCTCGCTCGACCACCGCATCGCGATGACGGGTCGCCGCGACGAGTTCCGCGAGCTCGCCGACCGCTTCGACGACATGCTCGCACGCCTCGAGCAGTCGTTCCTGACGCAGAAGCGGTTCGCGGCCAACGCCTCGCACGAACTGCGGACGCCGCTCGCGACGATGAAGATGCTCATCGAAGTCGCCCAGGCCGACCCGGAGGGCCGCGACGTCGACCGCGCGTTGCGGCGGCTGCACGAGACGAACGAGCGGGGGATCGCGATCGTCGAGGCCCTCCTGCAGCTGAACCAGCTCGATCGCCGCCCACTCGTCACCTCGCCCGTCGACCTGGCGGCGGTGGCCCGCGACGCGTCGCAGCTCATCTCGCCGGAAGCCGCGGACGCCGGGGTCACGATCTCGTCGACCGTCCGGAGCGCATCCGTGCGCGGTAACCGCGTGCTCCTCCAACAGCTGTTGACGAACCTGCTGTCGAACGCCGTGCGCTACAACAGCGGTCCGGGCGGCTGGGTCTCGGTGTGGGTCGGACCCGACCCGCAGGCGCCGGGACGCGCCGTCGTCGTGGTCAGCAACTCGGGGCCGCTGCTCGACGAGGCCGAGGTGGCGCGGTTCGTGGAGCCCTTCGACCGGCGGGACGCGCGGATGGCGCGGGCTGCCGGTCGCGATCGGGGGAACGGTCTCGGGCTGACCCTGGGTGCCCGCATCGTCGAGCTGCACGGTGGGTCGCTGCGGCTCGCACCGCTGCCGGCGGGCGGGCTCGAGGCGACGGTGCTGTTGCCGGCTCACGACGCCGACCAGGCCGGAGCCTGACCGCGGAACGAGGGAACCTGGAACGATGGAACGGCCGACCGATCACGGGATCGGTCGGCCGCTCAGGCTGGTGTGCCGGTCACTGCACGGCGCAGGCCCTGGCCTCATCGAACAGGTCCTCCGGCAGGTCCCACGCTCCGTTCGCATCGGGGTCCGGGACGTCGAACCCCTGGTCACGCAGGCACTGGGCGCGGAGCCGGAGCTCGTCGGAGATCTCGGCCTTGCTGGGCTGGTCGGGGTTCACCGGCGGCGGGCCGAGTTCGTCGGCGCAGGCGTCGTAGGCCGTGTTCATCGCCTCGCCACCGTCGAGGGTGATCGCGGTACCGGGTTCCGGGTCCGGGACGTCGAACCCCTGGTCGCGCAGGCAGCCCGCGAGGGAGATCGTGTAGTCGTCGAACGCCTCGGCGTACGAATCGGCGGTCGAGGGCGATGCACCGCTCGACGGGGCCTCCGCGGATCCGGAGCAGGCGGTGAGCCCGAGCATGAGGGCGAGGACGGGGACGGCGAAGCCGATGGCTGTGGGTCGGCGCATGGGTGGTCCTTTCTGACGGGCGACCGGTGTCGGTCACCTGGCCATCCCATCAACCGGCCTGTTCCGTCCTCGTCTCCCGATCGCCAGACGTCTTCAACACCCCACTCCTGCCCGCGAACTGTCACCAACGGCTCGTCGGGGCGGCCCGGACTGGCAGCACGTGACAGTTCGCGGGCAGGGGAGGGGTCAGTTCATGCGTGTGACGATCCAGACGATCAGCGTTCCGAGGACGAAGGCGACGGGGATCCACCTCCCGGATCGTCGCAACCTGCGGCCGGATGAAGCGACACCCGGCGGCGGGGTGAGCAGCCCGATCGCGGGTGGGCCGGCCTGAGCGCCGGGTGCAAGCGGGTGCTCCGGAGCTCCGGACGTCTGCGTCTGCAAGCGGTCGTCCCGCCACCGAGCCCACTGGTCCAACTTCGTCATCAGCGCGTCGACGATGCCGAACAGCCAGGCCCAGGTGTCGGGATCGAGGGTCGACACCTCCCGTTTCGTGTACAGGAACAGCCAGTCGTCGATGATCTCCACGTCGAGCTCGGCGGCGTGGTCGATGAACCTCGCCATGATGTCCGGCGTGAACAGATAGAGCGCGTCGCGTTCGTAGCCTTCGGGGCAGTAGAGCGTGAAGTGCCGGTCGAAGTCGCCTTCCAGGGAGAGTCGCTGGGCCCGTTGGAACGCCGCCGGGAGGTTCGAGCCGAACCCGTTGTTGCCGATCGCATCGAGCACGATGTTCGGCAGGGGGACGTCGAGCTTCACCGCGACGTATCCCCAGTGGTGGGTCGTCGAACTCTTCCCGTGACGGACCGTGTACCGGTAGTTGCCGAACTCCACGGCGCGGGGACGACCACCCCGCAGCACGTCGGTCGACTGCCGCGACGATCCGATCCCGAAGATCATGCCGGGGAACGGAGGGTAGCTGAGGTCTGCGGTGTAGGTCATCCCGTTGGCCGCGGCGAATCGGGAGAGGCGGAAGCGCTTGATGCGCCTCGTACGCCAGGAGAGGACTGCGAACACCGCGACGGCGGCGGCCGCGAGGAGCCCGATCCCGAGCAGCGGCGTCGGGCCGGAGCCGCCTCGAGAGGGCGAGGGCAGCGTTCCCAACAGGACGAACCCGGCGACGGTGACCACGACGATCGCCGCGAGCAGGCCGATGAACAGCCGGGCGGACGGCGCGCGATGGAACGAGGGCGCTTTCGCCATGGCGTCACGGTCGATGGGGTCGATGAGCGCGCGGGTGTCGATCGTGCCGTCCATCCCCTCACGCTACCTGCCCGCGAACGGTCACCAACGGCTCGTCCGAGCGGCCCGGATGAGCAGCACGTGACAATTCGCGGGCAGGGGAGGGATCACATCGAGCGGCGGAGCCAGCTTTCGACGCCGGACACATGGACCGTGACCAGCGCACGGGTGAGTTCGGTGTCGCGCTTCTCGAGGGCGTCGACGATCGCGTGGTGCTCCTGGAGGGTGCGGGCGACGGCCTTCTCCTCGGTGAGGCCGCGCCAGATGCGGGCCCGGACCGTCTTGCTGCCGAGGGCGGCGAGCAGACTCGCGAGGTAGGCGTTGCCACTCAGCTCGATCACGCGGGCGTGGAACTGCAGGTCGTGCGCGACGAGGTCCTCGACCGTCGTGGACTCGTCGACCTCGTCGACCATGCTGCGCAGCTCGGCGATCCGCTCGTCGTCGAGGTGCTGGATCGCCATCACCGACGCGGAGGGTTCGAGGATGCGGCGCACCTCGAACATCTCGATGAGGGAGGCGTCGGCGTGCATGTCGATGACGAACGACATCGCCTCGTGCAACAGACTCGGCTCCAGCGTCGTGACGTAGGTGCCGTCGCCGCGACGGACGTCGAGCACGCGGATGAGCTCCAACGCCTTCACCGCCTCGCGGAGGGAGCTGCGGGAGAGTCCCAGGGTCTCGCTGAGCTCCTTCTCCGGAGGGAGGCGCTGACCGGGGGTGAGGTCGCCGGCGACGATCATCGCCTGGATCCGCGCGATCGCCTCGTCCGTGACTGCCATGCGACCCCCTGCTCGAGCGAGACGGTCACGTGGAACACCGCCTCGCGCCATGATACATCCGACGTTTCCGCGGGCCGCGCCCCGACCTGCCTCCACGCACCGCCGACACCTGGCACCTTGTGTTACGTCAGGTTGAGCGCCCTCTCGCGGCCCGTCCGATCACTCCCTACTGTTGCTGCAACCCGACGTCCCGGTGCGCCCCGACCGCACCGACAGCGGACGCCGGCACGCTCCACCACCCCCTGCACCGTCCCGCACCCCACAGTCATCTGGAGTCCCCATGCGTCGTCGATCGCGCCTCGCGCTGTCTCTTGTCACCCTGGCCGTCGTGGCCGGCCTCGCCACCGGCTGTTCCCTCAAGCAGTCCTCGTCCAGCGAGTCGACGAGCGGCGCCGCTGCCAGCTCCGCCGCCTCCGACGTCGACGTCCCCTCGCTCGAGGGCAAGACCGTCGGCGTCGCCGCCAAGGACGTCGTCCGCGACTTCGGCCGCCTCACCTACCAGGGTGTGCAGGACCGCCTGGAGGAGCTCGGCGCCAAGGTCGTCGCCACCCAGGCCGACGCGCAGGACGACAAGCACCTGGCCAACGTCGAGAACCTCGTCTCGCAGAAGGTCGACGCGATCGTCGTCATCCTCGGCGACGCGACCACCCTCGCCCCGGCGCTGCAGCAGGCGAAGGACGCCGGCATCCCGGTCTTCACGATCGACCACGCCAGCGAGAACTCGGTGAACAACATCGGTTCCGACAACTGGCAGATCGGCTCCACCCTCGCCCGCACGCTCGCCGAGGACATCGGCGGGAAGGGCAAGGTGCTCGTCTTCAACGGCTTCTACGACGTCACCCCCTGCCAGATCCGTTACGACGAGTTCAAGCTCGTGCTGAAGAACTACCCGAACATCGAGATCATCGAGCCCGAGCTGCAGGACATCTACGAGGGCACCATCGAGGACGCCAAGCAGAAGACGAACGACGCGCTCACCCGCTACCCCAAGGGCGAGATCTCGGCCGTGTGGTCGTGCTGGGACCTCCCCGCGATCGGAGCCTCGCAGGCCATCGACGCGGCGGGCCGCGATGAGATCAAGGTCTACGGCGTCGACGCCGAGCCCGGAGCGCTCGACCTGATCCAGGACCCCGACTCGGTGTACCAGTTCACGGTCGCGCAGCAGCCGACCCTGTTCGGGACGACGAGCGCGAACAACGTGGCCCTGTACCTCGGTGGCAAGCAGGACGAGGTGCCGCTGAGCACCTACCTCGACGCCGTGTTCATCGACAAGGCGAACGTCGCCGACGAGCGCAAGCGACTCGGCCTGGAATGACGCACGACACCTCGATCGACGGTCAGGCCGCCCAGCGCTCGCTGGGCGGTCGGTCCGGTGCCGCCACGACCGAAGCCTCGGCTCCCGCCGTGAGCATGCGTGGCATCGCGAAGGACTTCGGCGGCGTCCGGGTGCTGGACGACGTCGACCTCGAGGTGCACCCCGGCGAGGTCGTCGCACTCGTCGGTGAGAACGGCGCGGGCAAGTCGACGCTCATCAAGATCCTCACCGGCCTCTATACGGCGAGCGAGGGCACCATCGAGATCGACGGCGAACCGGTCGTCATCCGCAACCCGGGTGACGCCGAACGCCTCGGTGTCCGCGTCATCCACCAGGATCGCCACCTGGCCGGTCGACTCACGGTCGCGGAGCAGCTGTTCCTCGGCTCGCGCACCGCGTTCCTCACCGGCCGGCAGCTCGACCGCCGCGCCGAACGCGAGCTGCTCGACCTCGTCGGGCTCGACGTACCGGGCAAGACCCTCGTCGACGAGCTGAGCGTCGCCGAGCAGCAACTCCTGCAGCTCGCGATCGCGACGATCACGCGCCCACGGGTCCTCGTGCTCGACGAACCCACCGCGCCGCTCGCCGCCGGCGACGTCGAGCGACTGTTCCGCACCGTCCGGACCCTGCAGGGCCAGGGCGTCGCCGTCATCTACATCTCCCACTACCTGCAGGAGGTGCGCGACATCGCGTCCCGCGTCGTCGTGCTCCGCAACGGTGAGCGCGTCGGTGCCCTCGACCTCGCCGATCCCGAGGCGACCCTCGACGCCATCGTCCAGCTCATGGTGGGGCGGAGCGTCGAGGAGTTCGGCGACCGCGAACGGATCGTCGCCGACGCCGGCGCCGAACCGGTGCTCGCGATCGACGGACTGACGATCCCCGAACGCCTGCACGGCGTCTCGATCGCCGTCCGTCCGGGCGAGATCGTGGGCGTCACGGGCCTCGTCGGCTCGGGCCTCGAGGAGCTGGCCGACGCGGTCACCGGCTTGCGTGCGCACGGCGGAACCGTGCGGCTCGGCCGGGCGACGATCCGCTCGCCGCGCGCCTTCGTCCGGGCGGGCGGGGCGTACGTCCCGGCGAACCGCCACCGCGACGGCATCCTGAACCGCCAGTCCGTCCGCGAGAACCTCACGCTCGCCGCGCTCGACCGCATCACCGGGCTCGGCGGGATCCTGCGGGGTCGACGCGAGCGGGAGATCGCCGCAGACCTCGTCACGAGACTCGACGTCCGGCCCGCGAACGACACCGCCGTGGCCGGGAGCCTCTCCGGCGGCAACCAGCAGAAGGTCGTGCTCGGTCGGTGGCTCGCGGCCGGGTCGACGGTGTTCGTGCTCGACCAGCCGACCTCCGGCGTCGACATCGGGTCGCGTCAGCAGATCTACGCGGAGATCGACGCGCTCGTCGCGCAGGGCGCCGGCGTCCTGCTCGTGAGCGTCGACCTCGAGGAACTCATCGGGCTCGCCGACCGCGTCCTCGTGCTGTACCGCGGGACGATCCGGGCGGAGCTGCCCCGATCGCAGGCGACCGCCGACACGATCCTCGCCTGGTCGACGGGCGCCGCCGAGGTCGCCTCCACGCCGTCGGCCCCCTCGGTCCCGCCGGTCCCTGAGCTTGTCGAAGGGCAAGAACCGCTTGTCGACGGGTCCACCTCGTCAACCGATGCGGATCCTGACAAATCAACCGCCCCGGTCCCTGAGCTTGTCGAAGGGCCCACGTCGTCTACGCAGGCTGATCCCCAGAGGTCTGCCCCGTCGGCAGGCCCCGGAGGCGCCACGCCACCCACCCGAGGAGCCTCCGCATGACCGCGCTCTCCGCTCCACCCGCTGCGCCCTCGGCTGCGGCGGAGTCCACGACGAAGCGTCGTCCGGTCTCCCGGTTGGGACTCATCGGCTACGCGATCGTCGTCATCGAGGTCGTCGTCTTCGCGGTCGCCTCGCCCGGCTTCCTCGACCCGGCCAACCTCGCGACGATCCTCACCCAGTCCGCGGTCTACGCGATCGCGGCCTTCGGCCTGTCCATCGTCGTCGTCACGGGTGGTGAGGACGTCGTCCGCGGCGGCATCGACCTCTCCATCGGCGCCGTCCTCGGCTTCTCCGGCGCGCTCGTCGCGGTGCTCCTGCAGGCCGAGCTCGGTCTGCCGCTCGCGCTGCTCATCGGGCTCGGAGCCACGGCGGTCATCGGGCTCGTGAACGGTCTCGTCGTCGTCGCCGAGATCCGCCCGCTGCTCGTCACCCTCGCGATGATGAGCATCGTCACGAGTCTCACGATCGTCATCACGAACAACGTCAAGGTGCCCGTCTCCGACGCCGGGCTGGTCTGGCTGCGGAGCGGACATGTCGTCGGTGTCCCTGCCGCGGTCGTCGTGCTGCTCGTCGTCTTCGCGGTCGCCGCCTTCGCCACCGGGCGGACCAGCTGGGGCGTGAAGAACGCCGCGGTCGGGCAGAATCCGACGGCCGCACGGGTGGCCGGGATCGACGTCAACCGCCACATCGTCGTCAGCTACGTCCTCGCGGCGGTCCTCGCCGGGATCGCGGGCGTCCTCATGACCAGTCGGTTGTCCGCTGCCCTGCCGGGGATCGGCGAGCAGTCGCTCATCGACATCCTCCTCGCGACATTCCTGTCCATCGCGTTCTCCCGTCGGCTCGTCGTCACGATCACGGGGACCCTGTTCAGTGCCGTGTTCGTCGCGATCCTCACCAACGGCTTCAGTCAGCTCGGCGTCCCGAGCCAGTGGATCGGCATCACCAAGGGTGTGCTGATCCTGCTGGTCCTCGCGGTCGCCGCGATCCGCGAACGGAGCGTCAAGCGATGAGTGTCGACACGCGCACGCAATCCTCCGCCACCACCGGCGTCTCCGTCCCGAACGCCGGATCGGCTGGACCGGGAGGCGGTGATGACCAGCGTCCCGGCGGCCCGCTCTCGAGGCTGACGGTCCGTGGCCTCGGTGCCGCGGTCCCGCAGGCGCTCGCCCCCGCCGTGCTGGCGGCGTTGCTCATCGTGTTCGCGGTGCTGTCGCCGTCGTTCCTGACCGCCGACAACCTGCTCGGGGTGCTCAACCAGAACGCGCTGCTCCTCCTCGCGGCCGTCGCGATGACGGTCGTCGTCCGCGCCGGTGGAATCGACCTCTCGATCGGTGTCGCCATCGACCTCGCGGCGCTCACCGCGTCGGCGCTCCTGGCCGACGACTACGTGGCATGGGTGGCGATCGTCGGCGGTCTGGTCGTCGGTCTGCTCGTCGGGGCCGTGAACGCGTTCCTCATCGTGGTGCTCCGCATCCGACCGTTCCTCGCGACGCTGAGCGTCTGGTTCATCGGTGGTGGCGTGCAGCAGGTCGCGACCGACGGCGGGTCGCCCATCTATCTGTCGCGGAGCAGCGTGCCGGACGAGTTCGCGTGGTTGGGTGCCGGCACCGTGCTCGGCGTCGCCGCACCGATCGTCGTCGCCGTGCTCGTGCTGATCATCGTCTGGGCTGCGCTCGAACGGAGTCGCTGGGGTCGGGTGCTGACCGCGGCGGGGGAGCAGCCGACGGCGACCCGGATCTCCGGGCGGTTGGCTGGGACGTCGATGGCGACGGCGTTCATCTTCGCCGCCGGGATCGCGGCCATCGCCGGGCTGATCCTGGCCTCGCGGAGCCAGGGCTTCGTCGCCAACAGCGGCCAGCTCTACGTGCTCGACTCCATCGGGGCGGTGTTCATCGGGACGACGCTGAGTCGGACCGGGCGGCCGAACCTCTTCGGGACGCTCGTCGGTGTGCTCATCTTCGCGCTGCTGACGAACGGGATGAACCTCATCGGGCTGTCCTTCTACTGGCAGGGCCTCGCCCGTGGTGTCGTCCTGATCCTGATCCTGCTCCTCGGCGTCCTCCTGGCGCGCGACCGGTCCCGCAAACCCCTCACGTGACGCCCACCCGACCCTCGCTGTGGCGGTGTGGTTGCGCCAGCGCGGTGCGCTGACGCGAGCGCGCCCCATAGGCGTGAGCGCGGGTCTCTGGAGACCCGCGCTCACGCACATGACCCGCGGCGAGGCCCAGCGCACCGCGCTGGCATCGGGTCCCCCTGAGCGGGCCTCACCCCGCGCTCGGACCAGCGCGGTGCGCTGACGCGAGGAGGAACGACTCGGCGTGGGCGCGCCCCACACGCGTGAGCGCGGGTCTCTGGAGACCCGCGCTCACGTCCATGCCCCGCGGTGACGTCAGCGCACCGCGCTGGCATCACCCGAAGGGACGGATCAGACTCGGAGGTCGAGCCAGGCGACCTGCTCCGGGGTCAGCTTCAGGGACAGGGCGTCGGTCGACGAACGCGTCTCCTCGATGGACCGCGGCCCGATGAGGGCGAAGGTCGGGAAGTCCTGCGCCAGCACGTAGGCCAGGGCGATCGCGGTCGGCGCGACACCCAGCTCGGAGCCGAGCTGACGGGCGCGGGCCAACCGCTCGAAGTTGTCGTCGCTGTAGTAGCAGCGCACGAGATCCGGGTCCGACAGGTCCTCGGGTTCGGCACGCCCGGTGAAGAAGCCGCGTGCCTGCGACGACCACGGCAGCAGCGGCGTCTTCGTCTCCTCGAGCCACGCGCGGCTCGTCGGGTCCGTCACCTCCACGCACCCGGCCCACGGCACGTCGAGTGCGCGGGCGAGACCGAAGTGGTTGCTCAGCGCCGCGAAGCCCCGCTTCCCGTTCGCCGCCGCATAGGCGTTCGCCTCCTCGAACCGCTCGATCGACCAGTTGGAGCCACCGAACGCACGGATGCGACCGGCCTCGGCGTGCTCGTTCAGCACGTCGACGAACTCGCCCACCGGGACCTCGACGTTGTCGCGGTGCATCAGGTACAGGTCGAGGTGGTCGGTGCCCAGCCGGTCGAGGCTCTCGAACAGCTGACGCGAGATCGACTCCGGGTCGCAGAACGGCGTGTGCGCACCCTTGCCGATCACCACGACGTCGTTCCGGAGGCCACGGTTGGCGAGCCAGCGTCCGAGCAGCTGCTCCTGCAGGCCGTCGCCGTACAGCCAGGCCGTGTCGAAGGCGTTGCCGCCGCGCTCGAAGAAGTCGTCGAACATCGCCGACGCGTGCGACAGGGTCTGCTGGTTGTCGACACCCATCACGAGCCGGGAGATGTCGTGGTCGATGCCCGCGATGCGGCCGGTCGGCATCGGGAGTTCGGCGCGCACGGCGAGCGGCCGGCCGGAACCGGTCGGGATGTCGGTGTCGATCGACTCGAACGGGTACTCGAGGCCGACCGCCTCGCGCCAGCGGTCGAGGGTCGCCGCGTTGCCGAGCGAGTCCGCCCAGCGCATCTGCGGTGCCTGACCGGCGTCGGCGAACGCAGCGACCGCGTCGGCCTGGATCGCGTACTGCGGCGCCCCGGGGATGTGGATCGACTCCGTGCCCGAGATGGTGCGGACCTCGATCGTCGACCCGTCCTCGACCGACGGCAACCACGGGTCGGACACGATGATCTGGCCCGTCGAACCCGTGACGACGACGCGGTTGTCGTCCTGCATGCGCACGCCGCTCGTGACGTGCGCCGTGATGCCTGACGGGAACACGAGCGACGCGCTGGCCCACTCGTCGACGCCGGTCGAGCCGATGGTGCCGTTCCCGGTGACCTCCGTCGGGTCGGCGAACGGTGCACCCACGGCGGCACCGGCGACGAGCCTCGCGATGGAGACCGGGTAGCCACCGACGTCGAGGATCCCGCCGCCCGCCAGCTCCGGGTTCATGAGTCGGTGCTCGGCCGGGAGGTTCGCGGCGAACGCGAACGACGCCTCGATGTGCTCGACCTCGCCGATGGCGCCGGACGACACGAGTTCGACGAGCTTGGCGGTCTGCGGGTGGAAGCGGTACATGAACGCCTCGGCGAGGTACACGCCGGCACGACGGGCGGCCTCGATCGCGAGCATCGCACCGGCGCGGTTGACCGAGAGCGGCTTCTCGCTGACGATGTGCTTGCCCGCTTCCGCCGCTTCGATCACCAGCCGGACGTGTTCCGTGTGCGGGGTCGCGATGTAGACCGCGTCGACGCCGGGGTCGGCCAGCAACTCGGCGACGGAGCCGTACGCGCGGACGGGAGCCGTGCCGTCCCCGAAGCGCTCGCCGAACTCCTCAGCACGCGACGCGTCACGACTGGCGACGGCGGCGAGTCGACCGGTGCGACTCGCGTGGAGCTCGGTCGCGAACCGTTCGGCGATCGTTCCGGGTCCGATGATGCCCCAGGCGACGTGTTCCATATGGTAGTGCTCCTCAACGTTGATCGGCGGTGCGATGGTCTGTGGTGAACGTCACCGTGAACGTTCACGGTGTGAGCGTATCAGTACGATGTGACCATGACCAGGCCCCGCGACGATCACGCTCCAGCGCGAGCGACGATCATCGACGTCGCCCGGGTCGCCGGTGTCTCCCGCCAGACCGTGACCCGAGCGCTCAACGGGATGCGCGACGTCAGCGACGCCACCAGGCAACGGGTCGTCGAGGTCGCAGCCTCGCTCAACTACCGGCCGAACCGCGCTGCGCAGCACCTGGTGAGCGGCCGGACGACGACGCTCGGACTGGTCGTCGACGACCTGAGGAACCCCTACTACCCGGAGCTCGCGGCCGCCCTCGTGCAGCAGGCCGCAGAGCGCGGATGGACCGTGTTGGTCGCCGAGGTCGGGGGAGCGGCGAACGCATCGGGCGACCGACCCGCCGCAGCGGATCGCGGTCCGGACCTCCCCGACGCGGAACGTGCGCAGCTCGCCGAACTCGCGCGGCAGGTCGATGCGGTCGTCGGGCGCAACGGCGCCGACCACGGAGCACTCCAGGGCGCCTTCGCCACCATCCCGTTCGTCTCCCTCGGCGACCATCGGCCAGAGGAGTTTGAGGCCGGTGCGGACCCGTCCGACGCCCAGCCCGCGCTGCAGGTGGCGGGCGTCGACATCGACTTCGAGGACGGCATCCGACAGGCGCTCGCCCACTTCGTCGCGACCGGGCGCCGGTCGATCGCCATGATCGACGCTTCGGCGGAACCGTCCGGACGGCGTCTCGCGTACCGCGCGTTCCTCGAGGAACACGGCCTGCCGTGGTCGGAGGCGTCGGAGACCTGGGCGGAGGACACCCACCAGGGCGGGGTCTCGGCCGCCCTGCGGTGCCGCGCCGCGATGCCCGACGTCGACGCCGTACTCGTCTTCAACGACGTCATGGCGGTCGGCGTGCTCAAGGGCCTCGCCCGTGCCGGGGTCGGCGTGCCGGAGGACGTCGCCGTCATCGGCATCGACGGACTCGACCTCGGTCGCTTCGTCACCCCTGAGCTGACGAGCGTCGCCGTCGACAAGGGTGACATCGCACGGCACAGCCTGGAGTTGCTCGACGGCATGATGTCCGGCACGCTCCCGCTCTCGGGGCCGTCCGTCCGACGCTCGGTGGGTGTCTCGCTCGTCGTCCGCGAGTCCGCCTGAGCTGATCCACTGAGCCACTCCGCCTGAGCCGCACCGGCCCCGTCGTCCGGACGGTCGCGGACGACACGGCAGACTGGTCACATGTCTGAACTCCTCGCCCTCTGTCGCGTCGAAGCCCTCCGGGTGGACGACGGTTCGATCGGTGTCACCGCGATCGACAAGCGCCCGGTCGACGAGCCGCTGCACGTGCGGCCGATGGGGCTGTACGGCGACGTGCAGGCCGATCGCAAACACCACGGCGGCCTGACGAAGGCGCTCTACGCCTACGCCGAGGAGGACGCGCGGTTCTGGGAGGGCGAGCTCGGTCGGGAGATCACGCCGGGGCTGTTCGGGGAGAACCTCCGTACGCAGGGGCTCGACGTGAACGGTGCCGAGATCGGTGAGCGCTGGCGGATCGGCGACACCCTCGTCGTCGAGGTGACCTGTCCGCGCACCCCGTGCGGCACCTTCCAGCGGCGCCTGGGTGAGCCACGGTGGGTGAAGCGCTTCGCCGACGCCGCACGGCCCGGCGCCTACCTCAAGGTGGTCAAGAGCGGGACGGTGCAGGCGGGCGACCCGATCGAGATCGTCCGTCAGCCCGGCCACGGCGTGACCATCGCCTCCTGGTTCGCCGCGGCGGACGAGGCGCAGGCGGTCACCCTCGAGCAGTCGGAGCGGTCCGGCGTCGTGGTGCTGGCCCCCGAGATCCATGAGTCGATCAAGCAGCTCCGTCGCAAGCGGCCCGTCTGAGCTTCGCTGTCGCGTCCTCGCACCTGTGCGACCGCTGAGTGCAAGCCCCGCCCGGAACAGTCCGGAAGCGGACGCTGTTGCATACCATGGAGCCGAAGACCGGAGCACGCGGGGACCCCGCACGGTGCTCGGCACGAAGGAGGAGTCACGATGAGTGCAGCAGACGAGCAGAGCACGACGACCGAGCGCGCGGTGCTGGCCGGCGGATGCTTCTGGGGCATGGAAGACCTCGTCCGGAAGATGCCGGGCGTGAAGTCGACGCGCGTGGGCTACAGCGGTGGCGATGTCGCCAACGCGACCTACCGCAACCATGGCACCCACGCGGAGGCCCTCGAGGTCGTCTTCGACCCGAGCAAGCTGTCCTTCCGCGAGCTGTTGGAGTTCTTCTTCCAGATCCACGACCCGTCGACGAAGAACCGCCAGGGCAACGACGTCGGCCTGAGCTACCGCTCGGCGATCTTCTTCACCTCGCCCGAGCAGGAGCGCGTCGCACGCGACACGATCGCCGACGTCGACGCCTCAGGGCTCTGGCCCGGCAAGGTCGTCACCGAGGTCGAGCCGGTCTCCGAGTTCTGGGAGGCCGAGCCGGAGCACCAGGACTACCTGGAGCGCATCCCGTGGGGCTACACCTGCCACTTCGTGCGTCCGGGCTGGAAGCTCCCGCGCCGCGCCGAGGTCGCGGAGCAGGCCACCGCGTAAGTACCTTCGCAGCGCCCGTCACCTCGGTGCCGGGCGCTGTGCTGTGCGTGGACCGGCGGGCTCAGACCGGCAGACTCAGACGCCGTCGGCGCGCGAGGAGTTGACGGCGTCCGAGGCCAGTCGTGGCGCGAATCGCGGGTCGAACTGCAGCGGTGGATCGTCGGGTGACGCGAGCGACGGTTTGCCGAGGCGGACCCACTCGAGGTACTGGAGGTAGGGGTCGGACCCGGCATCGACCGGCGCATCGACGATGCGCTTGCGTCCCCACGGCCACTTCCACCCCACGATCAGCATCCTACGGACGGTTCCTGAGGATCCGCGGACCATCACGGCACGATCTCGCAACGATGCCACCGCCTCGTGCTCGTTTCGTCTGACGGATAGGGGAGTTGTCCATCCCACGGCCGTGCTGTCATGATGAAGCACGGCGGAGATAGCTAGACAGTCGAGATACTTCGACGGTAGTCCGGACCCGGTCGTCGCACCCGCCGAGAGAGGTCGTTCCATGGGCTCCACCGGTAGCGAGACGTCTGAACTCCGCCGTGCATGGGTGGAGCAGCTCACGGCAGACCGCTTCGGCGTCTTCGTGGGCGACCGGCGCGTCGGGTTCATCGACGTGGACTGGCCACTGCACGTCGCCCTGCGCGGAACCGACTACGAGACGGCGGTCGAGGTCGATCGCGCGATCCGGTTCGATCAGGCGCTGCGTGCCGTCCTCGCCGCCTGAGTGGCCTCCGGTGTCCGGCGGCTATGATCGCAGCACGATTCGGGTGGACGAACGGCCGGGCGATCGTCGTTCGGGCCCGCGAGGCGGAGGGGGACTGACATGACCGACTCCTTCAGTGCCGAGCCGTGGGCATCCGGCCTCCCGGTTCTCGAGCTGCCGATGTTCCCACTCGGCTCCGTGCTGTTCCCACACATGCCGCTCGCCCTGCGGCTCTTCGAGGAGCGCTACCTCACCATGTTGGCGCACCTGCTCGAGGCCGAGGACCCGGCGTTCGGCGTCGTGCTCATCGAGCGCGGCCGTGAGACGGGAGGCGGTGAGCACCGCTTCCGCACCGGGACCGTGGCGGAGATCGTCGAGGTCGACGGCGGCGAGGGCTTCGTCGCGGTGATCGCCGAGGGCGGTCAGCGCTTCGAGGTGACCGACTGGCTGCCGGACGACCCGTATCCACGCGCTGAGATCCGAACGCTCGACGACCTGGAGTGGGACGCGCGCTGGGAGCCGCTGCGGGATGAGACCGAGGCGGCGGTGCGGCGTTCGCTCGCGGTGGCCAGCGAGTTCAGTGAGCAGCAGTGGGCCTCGGTCGTGGAGCTCGCCGACGACCCGCTGGAGTCGTCCTGGCAGCTGGCGGGCATCGCGCCGGTGAGCGAGATCGACCAGATGCGGTTCCTGTCGGCCGGTTCGTTCGAAGAGCTGCTGGTCGGTGTGCGCGATCGCGCCACCGAGGCCGGCGAGGCCTTCATCGCGGGTGGCATCGCCGACGCGGACGACGAGGACTGGGACATCCTCGGCGACTGAGCCCCGACGCCGCGCCTCGACAGACTCGGTGACCGGAGTGCTCGTGACCGGGTGCACTCGGTCCCCGGAAGCTCGCCTCCCGCTCCACCATTTACCGACCCTCCCTTCCGCCGGTCACTGAGCTTCCCTTCCGCCGGTCACTGAGCCTGTCGAAGTGCCCTTGCGCATTCGTGGAAACGCTTTACTATTTCCTATAGGATCTTTTTGACCGGGAGCACCAGCCCCGAGCAGTCCCTGAGCGCAATGGAGCATCATGACGGATACGACCGCGACCGCGTCGACCCCCCGATGGACCGCCGACACCTGGCCCATCGCCACCTGTCTGCACGGCATCCCGCCCGTCGACCGCAACGGCGTCTCCCTGCACGACGCGGAACCCGAAGCCTGGGACGACCTCTTCGCGCAGGTCGCCGGCGTCGGGTTCACCCTCGCCGAACTGCCCGACAGCCATGTCCGGCCCGCCGACCTCGAACCGTCCCGTCGCGACGAGTTCCTCGCCATCGCGAAGTCGCACGGCGTCGGCGTCCCGTCCGTCCACCTGCAGCGGCAGAGCGTGATCATGCCGGGCCACGAGGAGCGCAACCTCGAGTACGCGCACCGCACGATCGACGCCGCGGCGGAGTGGGGGATGCAGGTCTTCTCCACCGGCCTGCACCAACCGTTCAACGACGCGCAGCGCAAGGCGCTGTGGTTCTGGACCGCGCAGGGCCCGAAGGACCCCGACGACCCCGAGGTCTGGAACGCCGCCGTCAGTCGCATCCGTGAGCTCGGCAAGCACGCGGCCGAAGTCGGCCTGCCGCTCGCACTCGAGCTCTACGAGGACACCTACCTCGGCACCGCCGACAGCGCGGTCCGGTTCGTGGAGGAGGTCGGGCTCGACAACGTCGGCCTGAACCCCGACGTCGCGAACCTCATCCGCCTGCACCGCCCGGTGGAGGACTGGCGCGAGCTGTTCGCCAAGACCCTGCCCTACGCCAACTACATGCACGTGAAGAACTACACCCGCGACGAGGCGGCCGACGGCAGCTGGGCGACGTCCGTGCCCTCCACCATGGAGGCCGGGCTCATCAACTACCGCCAGGTCTTCCGCGACGCCGTCGAGCTCGGCTTCAACGGCATCATCCTGGCCGAGCACTACGGCGGCGACAGCCTCGGCATGTGCTCCACCAACCAGAAGTACATCAGGACCCTGCTGCCGCAGGCCTGATCCAGACGACCACAGGAGAGCCTCATCATGACCACACACACCATCGCCGTCGTCGGATCGGGGTACATGGGCGGCGGCATCGCCCAGGTGCTCGCGCTGTCCGGCGCCACCGTCCGCATCGCCGACATCTCCGAGGAGATCGCGCGCAAGAACTACGACCGCCTCATCGCCGAGGCCGAGCAGTTCGTCGCCGACGGACTCTTCCCGGCCGATGCCGTGGAGCGGATCCTCGCCAACGTCTCGCCCGCCGCGTCCATCGAGGAGGCGGTCACCGGAGCCGACTTCATCGAGGAGGCCGTCCCCGAGAAGATCGAGATCAAGCACGAGACCCTCCGTCGCATCAGCGCCGCAGCCTCACCCGACGCCATCATCGGCTCGAACACCTCGACCATCCTCATCGGTTCACTCGCCGAGGCCGTCACGAACCCGGAGCGGTTCCTCGGCGTCCACTTCTCGAACCCTGCCCCGTTCATCCCCGGCGTCGAACTCATCCCGCACGAGACCACAGCCGATGCGGCGATCGCCACCGTCGAGGAGATCGTCGCGGCGACCGGCAAGGAGACCGCCCGCGTCAAGGACGCCACCGGCTTCGTGCTGAACCGCCTGCAGTACGCGCTGTTCCACGAGGCGACGCAGCTCGTCGAGGAGGGCGTCGCGACGCCCGAGGACATCGACACGATCGTCCGCACCACCTTCGGCTTCCGGCTCCCCGTCTTCGGTCCCTTCGCGATCGCCGACATGGCCGGACTCGACGTGTACTCGTTCTGCTACGCCTCGCTCCAGACCCGGTGGCCCGAGCGGTTCGCCACACCGGACTCCCTCAAGGAACTCGTCGACGCCGGCAAGTTCGGCACCAAGTCGGGTGCCGGCTACCTCGACGTCCCGGCCGACCGCACCCCCGAGCTGATCGCCTACCGCAACAAGGCGTACGTCGCGATCAAGCGGCTCATGGACGAGCTCGGCCCCGCACCCATCAACTGAGCGCGGCGCCGACCGAACGCAACGTCCGACTCGATCGGACACCGACTTCACCACTCCCACGCAGAAAGGCCGGCCATGACCGCCACCACCTTCCCCGAATCCAAGACCGTCGTCCTCACCGGCGCAGCCTCCCCGCGCGGCATCGGTCGCGCCTCAGCCCATCACCTCGCCGAACTCGGCTGGAACATCGGGATCATCGATCTCGACGAGGCTGCGGCCCAGGCGGTCGCCGCCGAGATCGCGGAGCAGCACGGGGTGCAGGCGGCCGGCGCCGGCGCGAACGTCGCCGACGAGGCGCAGGTTCGTGCCGCGTTCGACGCACTCGAAGCGTCCCTCCCGCAGCTCGTCGCCCTCGTGAACCTCGCGGGCGTCGCCTCACCGGTGCCCTACCTCGAGGTGAGCGCCGACGAGTGGCAGCGCGTCATCGACATCAACCTCAACGGCGTCCACTACACGACCCGCCGTGCGGTCGAGTCGATGGTGTCGAACGGCGTCGGTCGTGTCGTCAGCCTGTCGTCCGTCTCCGCCCAGCGCGGCGGCGGCACCTTCAGCAAGACGGCCTACTCGGCGGCGAAGGCCGGCGTGATCGGCTTCACCCGCAGCGTCGCCCGCGAGCTCGGCCACGACGGCATCACGGTCAACGCCATCTCGCCCGGACCCATCGACACCGACATCATGGGCGGCACCCTCACCGAGGAGCGCAAGACGGCCATGGCCGCCGACGGCGTCCTGCCGCGCATCGGCACCCCGCGCGACATCGCGGCCGCCATCGCCTACCTCATCAGTGAGGACGCCGGCTTCGTCACCGGTCAGACGCTGAACGTCGACGGCGGCCTCTACATGCACTGATCCACCACACGCACCACGAGCGAACGGAGCAGCACCATGCAGCACCTCACCGGTCAGTGGACCAAATCCCGGTTGATCTTCCTCGGTCTCGGCGTCGTCTTCGTCGGCATCGGCCTCTGGATGATCATCCCCTCGATGGTCTCCTGACCACCGCCAGCAGCAGCAGTAGCGCCAGTAGCACCCACCCGCACCAGTCATCTCAAAGGAGAGTGTCTTGTCCACACCCAATCCGCCGGCGATCGGATCGACCAACGATCCGGCGCTGAAGTCGGCGATCCGCAAGGCGTCGAAGCACCTCATGCCGATGCTCGTCATCCTGTACTTCGTCGCGTTCCTGGATCGCACGAACGTCGGCTTCGCCGAGGAGGCGCTCAGCGTCGACCGCGGCATCTCGAACGGTGCCTTCGCCCTCGGTGCCGGCATCTTCTTCATCGGCTACGCGATCTTCGAGATCCCGAGCAACCTGCTGCTGAAGAAGTTCGGCGCCCGGTTCTGGCTCGCCCGCATCGCAGTGACCTGGGGCATCGTCGCCGCCCTGTTCGCCTTCACGACGAACGACACGATGTTCATCGTCCTGCGCTTCCTGCTCGGCGTGACCGAGGCCGGGCTCTTCCCCGGCGTCATCATGTTCCTGTCGGAGTGGTTCCCGAACAAGGTCCGCGTCCAGATGTTCTCGATCTTCTACCTGGCACAGCCCTTCTCGCAGATGCTCGGCGCGCCGCTGAGCGGTGGCCTCATCAGCTTCGGTGACGCCCTGACCCCGTGGCACGGCTGGCAGGTGATGTTCTTCGCCGAGGGCATGCTCGCGGTCCTCGCCGGTTTCGCCGCGCTCTACTTCCTCACCAACTCGCCGCAACAGGCGAAGTGGCTGGACCAACAGGAGAAGGACTCGTTGACGGCCGCGATGGAACGCGAGGACACCGTCCGGCAGTCGGACGGCCCGACCGGTATCGCGAAGGCGATGACGAGTTGGAAGGTGTGGTACTTCACCATCATCTACTTCTGCCTGCAGATCGCGGTGTACGGCACGACGTTCTACCTCCCGCAGCAGGTGTCGAACCTCATCGGTCAGGACGTCGGTTGGCAGGTCGGTCTCGTGGCGGCCATCCCGTGGCTCGTGGGTCTGTTCGCCTGCTACTACGTGGGACGGAACGCGAACACGGTCGTCCGGCGCCGCACCTGGGGCACGTGGTTCTACATCTCCACCGGCGTGTTCATCCTGGCCTCGGCCTGGGCGGGCGCGAACAACCAGCCGATCCTCGGCATCCTGTTCATCACCATCGCGGTGGCGAGCTTCCTCTCGGTCGGGCCGATCACGTGGGCCTACCCGACGGCGTTCCTCACCGGAACGGCTGCGGCGGCGGGCATCGGCCTCATCAACTCGCTCGGTAACCTCGGCGGCTTCGTCGCCCCGATCATGCGCACCGGGATCAACGAGAGCGTGCCGACCGACAGCGGCGTGTGGGGTGTGGTCTCGCTCGGCGTGTTCGCCTTCCTCGCGGCCGCGATGCTCTACTGCACCCGGTTCTTCCGTGGGGCGAAGGCGGACGAGCTGCTCGAGACGACGGCGACCCGCACGGCGCACTAGTCACGACGCAACTCCCGGACGGGGTTGATCGCTCAGGCGGTCGGCCCCGTTCTTGTACTGAGGAGTATTGCTCCTGCGCGCCTCTACCGGGCGAAGCCGGATGCCCAGTCGGCCAGTGTGCCTGTTAGTGATCGCGCCCACACCCGCCCTCGGTTCTGAGGAGCTTCCGTTGAGGCGCGGAGATCCTCGGCCAGTCGGTCGAATTCATCGGCAGATCTCCCGAATGCGTCGGCTCTGTCGCGCATCCAGTGCCCGATCATCAGCAGCGTGAGGGTGGTCGACAGGAGCGGCACCGCCGCGAGGGCCGGTTCCAGTGCTCGTGTCAGACCCAAGCCGAACCCAGCAGTCGCGATGAGCAGGATGAACGCCGATGCATAGCTGCGGTTCCGTCCCATGGATCTGGCCAGGCGAGCGTACCGGTTCGCCTCGTCATGGTCTGCAACGGCATCAAGTCTGGCGAGCGCGTTCGGTCGGTGGGAGAAGGTCGCAGGCTGCAGTCTGAGGCACTCCTCCGCGGAGAGCCCGGCGAAATACGGTTCCCGTCGATTGAGGCGCCAGATTCGTACGAGGCCTGTGAGTGCTGGCCAGAAGGTGATGAGTGACAGCACCGGGGTTGCGACCAATGCACCCACACTGAAGCCGCCGTACCGTTCGTAGCCAGCGACAACCATGAGCGTCATGCTCCCTGAGGCCCACCATGAAGCGAACCACCATGCGGTTCGCGAACCGAAGACGAGCTTGAGATGCGCCAGAATGCTCCGCTCTGTTGCGCCAGTCGAGCCCAGGAGCATCCAACCGATGAAACCCACCAGGACGAAGTTGAACGCAAGAGCACACGCGTAGACGGCCGTGACAACCTCGTTGAGGTCTGGGTACGGTTCGCCGAAGAGGCCGAGGATCCATCCAGCGCACTGCACGCTGAAGGCCAATCCGATGCTGAGCCCGGCTTGGACGGCGACGAGAGTCCAGATGGCGGACCCGATGAGCGACGACGGAACAGAGATTCGTTTGGACACGGTTTTTCGCTTCACGATGAACGACACGCCCCAGCTTCACACACAGTCACTGAAATAGAAGATTTCAGAATGAAATGAGGCCAGGGCGCTTCTCGTCGTCAAACGAGCGGCGAAAGCCCCGATGAACTCGTGGCGGATTCCCCACGCAGCTCCGATGCCCAGTCCATGAAACGTTGCTTCAACGCAACAATCTGCTCGAGCGCGTGCCCGTACTCCGTGAATCTGTCATCCGTGACGCGACGGATCTGCTGCAGCTGGTCGGCGAACATGGTGCGTTCGAAGCCGGCATCACGCTCAGCGACCGCGGCGAGCAATTGGTCATCGGTGAATCGCCCAGAGAGACGGATCGCGTCGACGTCGATGAAGTCTCGTGCCTCGAGACGGGTGTACAAGGCACCGACCTTACTCGCCACAGCGTCAGTCACGCTCAAGACCGGGCCGACGGACAGTTTCACCGGTTCGAGCTCGCGCCAATCCACGGCGAGGTCGATCTCGACGGCCCGACCGTCCTCGGTGGAGACATGGAGCTGGGCGAACTGCCGGTGGCGGCGCACTTCATCGACCCCATGGCCTGTCCGACGCAGTTCGACGGCGAGTCGATCGACCGCGAGTTCGAACGCCGCAGGATCGACATTGTTCGTGAAGAGGTCGACGTCGTGAGTCAGCCGGTCGACGAGACCGTGCTCGCGGATGGCTCCTGAACCGGCAAGGGCGAACCCGTCGCTCCCGACGGCGTCGAGGGCGATCCTGGTCAACTCACGCTGGAGCGCTTCGTTGTCGTTCACGCGGCCGTGGAGAGTGGAGGGAAACGGGTCTCCCAGAGTTCGCGGACGCGGGTGGGGAGCAGGAGCTCGGGCCAGACCTGGACGAGACGCCGCTGATTGAGCAGCGTGATTTGGTCGGAGACGCGACCCTCCCGCAGGACCGCTTGATAGGCCTTTGCTATGCCGCCAGGCGTATCGAGGTCGACGATGCTCGCGGGGCCCCAGTAGACCGTGATTGGTAGATCGAGGAGACCATGCTCGGGCCCGTGAAGCTCGTCGAGGCTCGCCGGAACGTCGTACGGCTTGATGTCTTCGTAGAAGACTCGAGCCTCACGCGCGGATGCTGCCGAGGTGGACATGGCGCGATTCTACAGCGTCGGTCCGGGATGCCGAGAGGTGCTGCTGGGCACTTCGACAGGCTCAGCGACCCAGACAAACGGAGGTGACTGGCGCTGTCGCTCACCGGACGTGAGGCGGCTCAGTGCTCGGCGTCGGTGCGAGCGCGGGTGCGCACGAGCTCGATGTGCGAGCGCATGGCCGCCGCGGCGGCCTCGGGGCCGTCGGAGAACGCGTCGAGGATGGCTCGGTGCTCGACGACCGCCTGGTCGGCGTCGGTGACACCCGTCTCGACCGTCTGGCGCATGCGGTGCACGCGGGTGGAGATGCCCTCGGACATGTCGAGGAGGAACGGGTTGCGGGTGCCCTCGAAGATGAGGTGGTGGAAGTTCCAGTCCACCGCGAAGTACTCGCGGAGGAGCGCGACGGGGATCTCGCCGGCCGATGCCGCGGCGCGCACCCTGGCGGTCATCTCGACGTGCTGCGCGAGGGCGACCTCGAGGGCCGGGACGAGCTCGTCGGCGTGGGCGGCGGCCAGCGCGGTGGCGCCGCTCTCGAGCACGATGCGGGCGTCGAACAGTGACTCGAGCTGGTCGTCGGCGAGCGGCGGTGCCACTCGGTAGCCCTTGTGGGTGACGCGGGTGACGAGCCCGGTGCGTTCCAACTGGACGAGTGCCTCACGGACGGGCGTGGGTGAGACGTCGAGGTCGCGGGCGATGGCGTCGATGGACAGCCGGGCGCCCGGTTCGATGCCGGAGCTGAGCAGCATGTCGAGCACCAGCTCGTAGACGCGGTCGCGCAGACCACGGCGCTCGAGCGAGGAGGAGGCGCCGAGCGGGAACACGGCATCAACCACGGCAGGCTCCGAAGGGTGTGCTCGAGGCGTCGTCACGGAGGGGGACCTCCGGTCGAGCGGCCGCGATGATCGTCGATGACCAGTTTACGGGGCCTCCGGCTGTCATCGCGGCAGGTCGGAGCCCGCGCGGTCGAGGCCGACCACCTCGTCGAGCACCAGCGCGAGGGCTGCCGGATCGTGGGCGAAGCGGCCGAGGAAGACCCCGTCGACCGCGTCGCCGATCGTGGTGAGCAGGCCGGGTCCGGCGCTCCCGCCGTAGATGACGGCCGAGGAGGTGTCGACCACACCCCTCGTGTCGAGGACGTCGAGGTGACCACGCAGCCGGAGGCACACCGCGCGGATGTGGGCTGGACTCGCGGCCTCGGAGGCACCGATGGCCCAGTGCGGTTCGTAGGCGACGATGACGCGGCCCACGATCCCGGCGGCGACCGCCCCCGCCAGGGCGTCGTCGAGCTGTGCGACGCATTCCTCAGCCGCCGTCTCGGCGTCTCCGCGTTCGGTCTCTCCGATGCACAGTACCGGCGCGAGGCCGTTGCGGAGCGCGGCGGTCGTCTTCGCGCGGACGACGTCGGGCGTCTCGCCGAACAGTCGGCGTCGCTCCGCGTGTCCGACCTCGACGACCTCGCAGCCGACCTCGCGGAGCTCGGCACCGCTCACCTCGCCGGTGAACGCCCCGGTGTCCTCGGTCGCGAGGTCCTGAGCCCCCACGGACGCGACGCCGTGGAGCCGCTCGACCGCGCCGGTCACCGAGAGGTATCCGGGGATGACGAACAGCTCAGCCGCGCCGGATCGGAGTGCGTGGTGCTCGGCCGACACCCCCGCGACGACCGAGCACCAGTCGAGCGTCTGCGCGTGCCCGAAGTACATCTTCAGGCTCACGCCGACGAGTCTGGGACGTCCTGACATCAGGACGCTTCGTACGCGCTGATCTCCTGCACCTTGTCGTTCGACGCGCTCGAGGCGTCGAACTCGTAGGTGAGCCACTCGCGCACGTTGCGGCGGGCGAGTTCGATGCCGACGACGCGCTGGCCCATGCAGAGCACCTGGGCGTCGTTCGACAGCACCCCGCGTTCGACGGAGAATCCGTCGTGCGCGGTGACGGCTCGGATGCCCTGGACCTTGTTCGCCGCGATCGCGACACCGAGGCCCGTGCCGCAGATGAGCAGCGCGCGGTCGGCCTCGCCGCGGGCGACGATCTCGGCCGCGGTCACCGCGACGGTCGGGTAGTTGGTGTGGCCGTCGGCGTCGACCCCGACGTCGACCACGGAGGCGACCAGATCGCTCGCCTCGAGGTCGCGCTTGAGGATCTCCTTGTAGTCGTAACCGGCGTCATCGGAGCCGATGACGATTCGCCAGGTGCGGGTCATGGTGTGCCTTTCGTTGTTGGAGCGGGGCCCGTCGACAGGCTCAGGGACCGTGGACTGCTCAGGGATCGGGCGTCAGCGCTCGGCGAGGAGGGTGCCGACACGCTCCACGATGAGGGCGAGCGAGACGGCTCCGGGGTCCTCGACGCCGACGGCCTTCGAGCCGTGCGAGCGGGCGCGGCCCATGCCGGGCATGAGACCGGCCGTGTCGTGGGCAGCGGTGGTGGCCGCTGCCGCCGCCGTGGTCCAGGCGGCGGAGAGGTCGTCTTCGGCGGCGACGCGCTCGGCCAGCGTGTCGGCGAACGGGACCAGCGCGTCGACGAGCGTCTTGTCGCCGACGGAGGCCTTGCCGTAGCGCATGACGGCGTTCTTGGCGGCGGTCACGCCCTCGCTCACAGCGGTGGCGGTCGGGCGCTCGGCGTCGCCGAGGCGCTCGCCGAGGGTGCGGAGCATGACGCCCCACAGTGCACCCGAGGTGCCACCGGCGCGGTCGGACCAGGCGTCGCCCGCGCGGTCGAGGAGGGTCGCCACGCCGGCACCGGCCTCGCGCAGTCGCCCGGCCTCCTCGGCGGCGGCGGTCGCCCCGCGGTCCATGCCGATGCCGTGGTCGCCGTCGCCGACGATGGCGTCGAGGCGTCCCAGCTCGTCCGCGTGCTCCGCGAGGAGTTCGTGGATCGCGGTGATCGCGTCGGCGACGACCGCCGCCGACTCCTGGGACTCGGGCGAGGCGTCCGGGACCTGGAAGGCGACGTCCTCGGTGTCGTCGGCGGCCACGGTCTCGAGGGCGCCGGTGTCGACGGCACCCGTGCGGAACGCGGGCGTGTCCGCAGCGGCACTCCACAGTCGCTCCAGCTCCTCGTCCACCCAGAGCAGGGTGAGCGAGACGCCGGCCATGTCGAAGCTCGTGCAGAACTCCCCGACCTGCGGGTCGACGAGGGTGATCCCGGCGTCCTCCAGCAGGGAGGCGATGCGGTCGTAGACGACGAACAGCTCTTCGGACTTCACGGAGCCGAGGCCGTTGAGGATCGGGACGACACGCGCTCCCTTCGGGGTGACGCCCTCCGGGATCTCGGCCTCGGCCAGGAGGTGGTGCACGAACAACTCCGCCAGTCCGTCCGCGGAGGGGATGTCGGTCTCGTCGATGCCGGGCTCGCCGTGGATGCCGAGCCCGACGGCCATGCGTCCCTCCGGCACGGAGAACAGCGGTTCGTCGGCACCGGGCAGCGTGCACCCGGAGAACGCGACACCCATCGAACGGGTCCGGGCGTTGGCCAGGACCGCCACACGCTCGACATCATCGATGGAGTACCCACCAGCGGCAGCGCCGCCCGCGACCTTGAAGACGGTGAGGTCGCCCGCGATCCCGCGGCGCTTCTCGAGTTCGGTGGGCGGTGCGCTGAAGATGTCGTCGGTCACGGTGACGGTGCGGCAGTCGATGCCGTCGGCACGCACGGCGTCCTGGGCGGCGGTGAAGTGCAGGACGTCGCCGGCGTAGTTGCCGTAGCTGAGGAGGACGCCCCGTCCCTGCTCGCTCGCGCGGACGACGCTCTCCACCTGGTGCGCGGACGGCGAGGCGAAGAGGTTGCCCATGGCCGCGCCGTGGGCGAGTCCCGGGCCGACGAGGCCGGCGAAGGCGGGGTAGTGGCCGGATCCGCCACCGATCACGAGGGCGACCTCCGGTTCCGCGGACTTCGTGGACCGCGACACCCCGCCGGAGACCTTGCGCACCCAGCGTCCGTTGGCGCGGACGAAGCCGTCCACCATCTCATCCGCGAAGTCGGCCGGTCGGTTCCAGAGCCTGGTCATCTGCATCTCCTCGTCATCGAGTCCGTCGATCCGGCGCAAGCCGGCACATCGCGATAATCCTATAGGATATTGGAACCGACCGGAACCCTGGGCTGTGCACAACTCAGGAGACCGCAGGCGGGTCGGTGCCGTCGGGCGGCGGCCGGAGACGACGCGCCGGAGAGTACCTGAATTGTGAACGTGTGACTCGAGGGGCACACGTCGACGGCGTCCCGACGGCTGAACCTGCCGAGGCTCGAGTGGGGGAGACCCGGCCCCGGCAGGTTCGGCGATCGGGACGCCGGCGATCAGGGACGCGTGGCGGTCGACTCCGTGTGCGCGGATTCGACGCGCTCCGCACGGCGTGCCGCGAGGAGCGAGGGCGTGATCGCGAAGGTGATGCTCGATGAGCGGCGCGGAGCGGTCGCCCGCAGGAAGCCGAGCCGCTCGGCCAGGGCGATGGACCTGGTGTTCTCCGGCTCGATGACGGCCGTCACGGTCTTCGCCCCGACCTCGCGGAACGCCAGGTCGATCATGGCTGCCGAGGCCTCGCTCGCGAGACCACGTCCGCCGACGGCGGGGTCGAGGACCCATCCGATCTCGACCGAGCGCTCGGCGGGCTGGACGTCGCGGAGGTGCAGGGAGACGTCGCCGACGAGCCGTCCGTCGTGCTCGACGGCCAGGGCGAGGAAGTCGCCCGACTGCCAGAGGCGGCTGTGCCGGACGCGGTGGCGCAGGTGCTCGCGGGACGCCTCCCGGTCGCGGACGGGCCACGGCAGGTGCTCGACGACCTCGGGCGTGGACTGGATGCGGTACCAGGCCTCGGCGTCCTCCAACCGGTGGCGACGCAGGACGAGACGGTCGGTGCTGATCGGGTGCGCGTCGACCGGAGCCTCGATCCGCGGCCCGCGGAGGAAGCGAGGACGTGAGACGCCTGCCGGGAACAGGGGACGCAGAGCCCGGACCGCGGCGGCGAGGCCGCTCCGGATCCGGTCCGCGGGCTCGGCCGTCGCTCCGGCCGTCCGGCGACGGCGGGGGGCGAACGACGTGCCCAGGGGCTCTGCTCGGGTCATGCCCTCCACGGTAGGCACCGCACCCATGGGCTCGGCCTGAAAAGATATGAGGCCTCTATGAATCGCCCGTCGCTCCCACGCCTCGCAGCTCGACGACGGATAATCGACCCATGCCCTCCGACCTGCCAACGCAGATCGTCGACTCGGGGCGCCGCCGGGCGGTCCTCGCCAAGCTACCGCGGATGTACCGGGCCGACGGTTCACCCATCCGCGTCCTCCTCGTCGACGACGAAGCGGTCCTGACCGACCTCGTGAGCCTGGCCCTCGGCTATGAGGGGTGGGTCGTGGACGTCGCCACCAACGGTCGCGAGGCCGTCCAGCGCTACCGCACGGAACGTCCGGACGTCGTCGTCCTCGACATCATGCTGCCCGACATGGACGGGCTGAGCGTCCTCCGCCAGCTCCGCAGCTTCTCGCAGGGGGAGCCGGAATCGGGCACCCCGACCCTGTTCCTCACCGCACGCGACTCGGTGGACGACCGCATCATGGGACTCACCGCGGGCGGCGACGACTACATGACGAAGCCGTTCTCACTCGAGGAGCTCGTGGCCCGCCTCCGTGGTCTCCTCCGCCGTACCGCGCACGTCGTGTCCGACGACGACTCCCGCATCACGATCGGCGGGCTCTTCCTCGACGAACGCAGCTACGAGGTCAGCCGCGACGGCGAGCCGGTGGCGCTCACGACGACGGAGTTCGAACTGCTCCGATACTTCATGCGCAACCCGAAGCGCGTGCTGAGTCGCGCCCAGATCCTCGACCGCGTGTGGAACTACGACTTCGCCGGCAAGGCGAGCATCGTCGACCTCTACGTCTCCTACCTCCGTAAGAAGATCGACGCCGATCGGGCGCCGATGATCCACACCGTCCGCGGTGTCGGATACGTGCTGCGGCCGGTCGAATGAGCACCGCTTCGGTTCCGACTGCGGGCGTGCCGACGCCTCGGGCGGACCGGCGGCACCCGTGGACGCTCCAGCGACGGCTGGTGACGGGCATCGCCGCGGTCATCGCCGCGGTCCTCGCGGTGTCGGGCATCCTCACGATCGTCACGGTCGAAGCGTCGGTCACCGCCGTCGTCGACACCCAGCTCACGGGATCGATGGAGGCCTTCGAACACTCCGTGGTGAAGTTCCACGATCAGCAGGCCGGTGGGGGAGCCGTGGTGGACCCCGATGCCACGCGCGGCGAGCCCGGTTACGTCAAACCGTTCGTCGACTACGTCGGCCACGGGCCCGGCACGCTCATCGCGCTCGTCGCTGACGGTGCGGTCGTCGACTCCGCGCGCTTCACCCAGTCCAACGCGACGGCGCTCGACGTGCGGACGAAGGCGCTCATCGAGGAGGCCGTCGCGGCCGACGGCTCCGAGCGACAGAACATCGAGTTGGGGTCGCTCGGCGGGTACCGGCTCGAGTTCCTCGACCACGGCGACGGCGAGACCCTCGTGGCCGGCGTCTCGCTCGCCACCCCGCGAGCGGCCGTGCAGCAGGAGGCGATCGTCATCGCGATCCTCGCCGTGCTCGCGCTCGCGGTCACCATCGTCGGGGCGATCATCGTGGTACGCCTCGGGCTCCGACCATTGTCCCGCGTGGCCGCCGCCGCCGAGGAGGTGTCCACGCTGCAACTCGAGCGCGGTGACACCGGGATCGACGTGCGGGTCGATCAGGCCGACACCGACCCTCGGACGGAGATCGGCAAGGTCGGCGAGGCGCTCAACGGCCTCATCGACCACGTCGACCGCGCACTCGCCGTCCGAGCCGCGACCGACAAGCGCATGCGTCGGTTCGTCACCGACGCGAGCCACGAACTCCGGACGCCGCTCGCCGCGATCCAGGGCTACGCCGAGCTCACCCGTCAGGACAGTGAGAGTCTCCCGCCCATGACGGAGCACGCGCTCGCCCGCATCGAGTCGGAGGCGACCCGGATGAGTTCGCTCGTCAGCGAGTTGCTCCTGTTGGCGCGTCTCGACGAGGGCCAGGACCTGCACCTCGACGACGTCGACCTGAGCGACCTCGTCGCCGCCGCCGTGAGCGACGCGGCGGTCTCGGCGCCGGCGCACCACTGGTCGGTCGACGTGCCGGAGCGCGCGATCGTCGTGCGCGGCGACCGCGAGCGCCTGCATCAGCTCGTCGTGAACCTGCTGTCGAACGCCGCCGTGCACACCCCGGCCGGCACCTCCGTGGTCACCCGCATCAGCGCACCGAAGAGTCCCGACGAGCCGCAGCGCGCCTCGCTGACGATCGCCGACGACGGACCCGGCATCGACGAGGCCTTCCTCCCCGAACTCTTCGACCGGTTCGCCCGGGCCGACTCGTCGCGCTCGCGTGCGGCCGGCAGCACGGGCCTCGGGCTGGCGATCGCCCTGTCGATCGCCGAGGGTCACGAGGGCTCGATCGAGGTCGCCTCGTCCTCCGCCGGCACGACGTTCACGGTGACGCTGCCGTGGTCGGGTCCGTCCGAGGAGCACCCCGCGGTCCGCCCGGCGGCCGACGCCACCGGCTCGCTGCCGGAGACGGTCACCTCGACGCGAGGCTGATCGCACGACCGCGGTCGTCGAGTTCCATCCGGTCACCGAGCGCGATCCGCTCACCGAGCTTGTCGAGGCGCCCTTCGACAGGCTCAGGGACCGGACCGGGAGGGGTGGAGCAGGGGCCGGACCGGGAGAGGCGGCTCAGGGGCCGGACCGGATGCCCTCGGGGGCCGATCGGCGGAGCGCGATGAGCTGTTCCGCCGAGTGCGCGAGGTGCGCGCGGAGCTCCTCCTCGCCATGGTCGCCGCTGAGGGCGTCGACGAGTCGGTCGTGCTGGTCGATGAGTTCCTCCGGCGGGAGGACGCTCCGGAGCTGCACCATGAACAGGCCGAGCTCGGCGAGCAGGCCAGCGTGCGCCTCGCCCAGTCGAGGGCTCCGGGCCGCGGCGACGATCGCGTGGTGCAGCTCGGCGTGCGCGACCTCGATGGCGCGGTGATCGCCGGGCCGGTCGATGCAGATGCGTCGGAGGTTGTCGTTCGCCGCGATGATCGAGGCCGGTGGGTGGGACGACGGCTCCGCACGTGTTCGCAGCAGTCGGACCGCCTCGGCCTCGATCGCCGTCCGGTACTCCATGAGGGCGAGCACGTCGGCGTCGCTGAACGACCGCACCCGTGCGCCGCGGTAGGCCTCGAACGTGACGAGGCGCTCCGCCGCGAGCGCCTGCAGTGCCGCCCGGACGGTGTGCCGGTTGACGCCGAACCGGACGGTGAGGGCGGTCTCCCGCAACGGCTCGTCCGCGCCGAGTCGTCCGTCGAGGATGTCCTCCCGCAGTGCATCTGCGACAGCGTCGACCGCGGTCATCGGGCGACCTCGCGACGATCGGTGCGCGTGGGCACGACGAGGATCGCGAGTCCGGTCACGAGCAGCGCTGCACCGACGACGGTCGAGGGCCCGAAGGACTCTCCGAGGAGCAGGATGCCGAGGAGCGTCGCCGTCAACGGCTCGAAGAGCGTGAGCGTCGCGACCCGTGACGCGGGCAACCCGCCGAGCGCGTAGCCGAACAGCAGGTACCCCGCCACCGTGTTCACCAGCGCGAGCCACACGACCGCGAGTGCGCCGGGTGCCGTGAGGATCCAGGCGGTCTCGGTGGCGAGGAGGATCGGCACCGAGACGAGCGCCGCTCCGCCGAAGAGCGCCGCCATGGTGCCGAGCGGTGTCCACCCGTGTTCGATGAGTGCCTTGCTGCAGAGCGTGTACAGGGCGTACGAGGCTCCGGCGCCGACGGACGCGAGCAGCCCGTCCACCGAGACGGTCCCGATCCCGCCGCCCGTCACTCCGGACAGGACGGCGACACCGATCGCGGCGACGATCGTGGCCAGGAACCAGCGACCGCTCGGGCGCCGGCGATGGATCGCCCATTCGAGGAGGCCGGTGATGGCGGGTGCGGAACCGAGCGCCGTGAGGGTCCCGATCGCGACACCGTTGCGTTCCACTCCGAGGAAGAAGAACGGCTGGTACGCGGTGACGCCGACCGTACCGACGATGACGGCGATGATCAGGACGGGCCTCCCGAGTTCCACGGCGCCGGGGCGAGGCGGCCTCGTGGACCCGGAGCGATGGGCGAACGCCGCCCACACGAGGACGAGCAACGCTCCGCCGAAGACGATGCGTGCGGCGCCGAAGGCGACCGAACCCACCTCGATCGGCAGGAGCGCGTGAGCCGTCCCCGTCGTCCCGAAGCACACGGCGGCGAGGATCGCGGCGGCGACGGGCAGGCGCCCCGCGGCGGTGCTGTCGCCGGTCGTCGGGGTCGCCATCGGCGAACGGGTCATGGGCACAGCTTGCCGCAAGATTGTGTAACAATCAACGGCTGCATGGGATGTCCGGTACATACGCCACGACGCCCACCCGCTCGAGGAGCGGACGGGCGTCGGGAGGGAGACCGGGTCAGCCGGCGTAACCGCCGCTGATCACCGACACCCCGAGCAGGAGGGCTGCGCCGGCGGCGACGATCAGGGCGAGCGCCAGCATGGTGCCGGAGATGATGACGGCGGTGAGGGCGAAGCCCTTCGACTTCGGCTTGCGGGCGAGCGCGATGATGCCGAGCACGAGCGAGGCGATCGGCAGGAGCACGAACGACGGCGCGACGACCGCGGCGATCGACAGGGCGAACGCGATGATCGACAGTGTCTGGGTCGAGCTCTCGCGGTCGACGGCCGTCGGGGCGGGTACGGGTGCGAGGGGCACGGGCGTGGCCTGGGTGAGGGGCTCGGGGCCGAACGCTTCGGTCGGGGCGTCTGCCAGGGTCACGTCCTCGGCGGGCGAGATCGTGGTGGACTCGGTTGTGGCTGAGGCGGACATGAACTGGTTCCTTCCTCCGCGGTGTGCGGAGCTGTCTCCGCGGTGTGCGGAGCTGATCGGTTGATGGTTCCAGCCTGCTCGGACCGCCTCCGTTCCGAATCGCCCGCGCGCCCGATCCCCCGTCCTCCTACGGAGGTATCCTGCGCGGCCCGTCCGTGGGCCGCTGGTGCCACACACGGCGACTACCACGGCTTGAGCCGACCCCCGTAAACGGGACAGAGGGGTTTCGCAGGCGACGGGTGTCCGTTTATCCTGGCGCCCATGACCCGCCGCATCGGAGCCGCTGTGCTCGCCCTGCTCGGAGCCTCCGCGCTCGCCCTCACCGCAGCCGTCCCGGCGGCCTCCGCCGCGACCACGTCGAGCTGGGCGACGTGGCCCACGTTCTCCGGTGCATCGGGGTCGTACCAGGGCACCATGACCCTGGCCGGTCAGCCCGCCCTTTCCGCGGCGTTGACGAGCGACTCGGTCGGTGGCGGTGGCGTCGGCGTCATCTCCGGCGCCTCGACCTGGCTGGCGGCCTCGACCCCCGTCGGTGCCAAGTACGGCAGCAGCCGGGATCAGCCCTACCTCAACCTCCGCCCGAAGGCGAACAACGCGGCGTCGCCCTCGACCACGACCTACTCCTTCGCGACGCCGACGCCGCCGTCCGGCTGGACCTTCGTCCTCGGCGACATCGACGCCGACCAGGTCACCGTGACGGCGATCGGTCCCGACGGCGCGGCGCTCACCCCTGACGAGCTCGGGTTCAACGGCGGCTTCAACTACTGCGCTCCCGGCCTGGTCGGCAAGCCGTCCTGCACCGGATCCGCAACGGACGTCCCCACCTGGGACCCGACGACGCAGATACTCCGCGGCAACGACGCCGCTGCGGACACCGCCGGCGCGGCAGGGTGGTTCGAACCCTCCGCCCCGATCTCCAGCCTCACCTTCTCGTTCCGGCAGCGGTCGGGCGCGCCCGTCTACCAGGCGTGGTTCGCGTCGATCGCGCGTGATGTGACCGGCACGGTGACCGACCAGACCGCGGGCCCGCTGGACGGCGTCGGCGTCCGGCTCATCGACCGCGACGGCCGGGTGGTGGCGTCGACCACGACCGCGGGTGGCGGCACGTACACCTTCGCCGGCTACTTCGCGACCGACGGCTACACGGTGCAGCTCGTCCCGCCGACCGGCAAGATCGCCGTCGGTCCTGCACGTGCCGCGGTTGACCTCACGGACACGGACGCCGTCGCGGACTTCACCGTCCGCGACATCGTGCCCGTCGCCGTGTCGGGGACCGCGCTCGACACGGACGGCGTCCCGATCGTCGGTGCCACCGTCACCATCGTCGGTGTCGGCAGCGTCACCACCGACACCGACGGGAACTACCTCTTCGACACCGTGCCGGTCGGCGACCACTCGGTGGTCATCACGCCACCGTCCGGGTACGCGGTCCAGACCGCACCGGCGTCGTTCACCGTGCCGGTCGGCAGCGGGACGCCCATCACCGAGCAGGACTTCGTGCTCGTCGCGAACCCCAGCCTCGGCGGCGTGGTCAGCTCCGGCGGGGTCGGTGTGGCCGGCGTCACCGTGAGCGTCGACGGTCCGAACGGTGTCGAGCGCGCCGTCACGGCCGCCGACGGTTCCTACCGCTTCCCGCTCCTGCCCGCCGGGTCCTACGAGGTCTCGGTCGTCGCCCCCGAGGGGTACGTCGTCTCCGGAACCGCAACCCGGGCGGAGGAGCTCGCCGGCGCCGATCTGGACGCGGTCGACTTCGAGCTCGCTCGGCTCGGCACCGTCATCGGCGACGTCCGGACGGACACCGGGGCCCCGGTGCCCGCCGCGACGGTCACGGTGACGACGCCGGGCGGCCCGGTCGCCCTGACGACGACGGCCGAGGGGTCCTACGGGCTCGCCGACCTGGCGCCGGGCAGCTACGAGGTCACGCTGACCGTCCCGGTCGGGTACTCCGTGCCCGCGGGTGGCGCCACGACCGCCACCGTCGTCGTCGGCACCGACGGCGCTGTCCAGACGGTGCCCACCTTCGTGCTCGTCGCCGACGCCGTGCTCGGCGGCCTCGCCGGAACGGTCGAGACGGACGCCGGTGCTCCGATCGCGGACGTGACCGTGACCGTCGAGACCCCGGCCGGCCCGGTCGACATCACGACTGACGCCGACGGCGCCTATGGCCTCGACGGACTCGCGCCCGGCTCCTACGAGGTGTCCGTGGCGGTCCCGGCGGGCTACACCGCCGAGGGGGCCACCACGGCGACCGCGGTCGTCGCCGCAGACGGTTCCGAGGTCTCGGTGCCGGCCTTCGTCCTCGTTCCCGACGCCGTCGTGCCCGTGCCGTCGGCGAATCCGAGCGACCCCGCCGTTCCGGGCAACTCGGGTCGCCTGCCCTCGACCGGTGCGGACGCGATGCCGTGGATCGTCGCTGCCGGAGCGCTCTTCGTGCTCGGCGCCGCCGGTGTCGTCACCGCGGCCGTCCTGCGTCGTCGACGCGCGAATCGGGACGAACTGTCCGGCGAATGACCGTTTGAACGACCTCTCGGGGATGGGAGGGCGCGGCTCGTCCGTAGACTTGGGCGAGCCGCGCCCCACCCAGGAGTGCGGATCGCACTGCTGAACGGGGATCCGTGGACATCATCGGGTGGGTGAACGACGCCGCGACGGCGCTGCCTGATCCGCTGATCTGGCTCCTCGGGCTCCTGTTCACGACCGCCGAATCCGGCCTCTGGCTCGGCCTCGTCGTCCCCGGTGAACCGGTGGTGCTCCTCCTCTCGGCCATGCTCGACTCCGCCCCCGGCGCCCTCGTGCTGTTCCTCGCGGTCGCCCTCGGCGGGTCGCTCGGGGACCAGCTCGGCTACCTCGTCGGTCGTCGTTCCGGTGGTCGTCTCCGTGACTCGGCCGTCATCCGGCGCCTCGGTGTCGACGGCTGGGACCGCGCGGTCGAGGCGCTCGAGCGACGCGGGGCCCAGGCCGTCTTCCTCACCCGGCTCGTGCCCGTGCTCCGATGCCTGACACCGACCGCCGCGGGGGTCGCCGGCGTGCCCTACCGGTCGTTCCTCGCGGCATCCCTGCTGGGCTCCCTCCTCTGGTCCGCCGTCTACGTCGGCGTCGGCTCCCTCGTCCGTGCCACGCTCGACACGGTCCGCCAGTACCTCGGTGCCACCGGCTGGGTGCTGCTGTTCGCGCTCGTCGTGGTGGTCACGATCGCCGCGATCGCCCGATTCCGCCGCGGTGCCGCGATCCCCGGTGACGAGGCGATGATCCCGGTGACGCTGCACGAGAAGACGCCGCTCGCGCGCCTCCGGACGCAGCTGTTCTCCGACGACGACTGGAAGAACCTGCCGAACGCGATCACGGCGGGACGTATCGTCCTCCTACCGGTCTTCGCCGCCCTCGTGATCACCGGCTCCTACTGGGCCGCGCTCGTCGTCGGTGCGGTCGTGTTCCTGAGCGACGTCGCCGACGGACAGATCGCGCGCCGCATGGGCACGGTCTCCGCGCTCGGCACCTGGCTCGACGGGGTCGCCGACCGCCTGACCGTGGTCGTGGTCGCCGCGTCGTTCGCCATCGCGCAGATCATCCCATGGCAGGTGTTCGTGGTCATGATCGTCCCCGACCTCCTGCTCGCGTTCGTCGCCGTCGTCGCGTTCCGCGGGACGCCGGAGGTGCCGGTGAGCATCGCCGGCAAGATCCGGACGGTGTTCCTCTTCGTCGGCTTCTTCGCGCTGCTCACGGGCCTCGCGCTCGGCGGCGGGGATCCGGCGTCGGCGCTGTACCGGGTCTTCGGCGGGGTCGGCTTCGTGGCGATCCTGCTCGGACTCCTCGGCCACTTCGTCGCGGCGACCCAGTATGCGCGACGCATGGTCGTCACCTGGCAGCGACAGGGCGTCCGCGCGGCCCGCTGAGCACCGCGCCGACCATCGTCGGAGGCCCCCACCGGATGGCACACGGCCACAGCGCAGGCGGCGTCGTTTAGGCTCGGAGCATGCCAGTCGACTATCCGGACCTCGTCATCTTCGACTGCGACGGCACCCTCGTCGACACGGAACGCATCTCCGTCCGGGTGAACCTGCAGCTCCTCAACGAGGTCGGCGGCGACTACACCGAGGCGGAGGTGCGGGAGCTCTTCGTCGGCGCCTCACTCGAGACGTACGCGACGCTGGTCGAGCAGCGCCTCGGGAAGCCGCTCGAGGCCGACTGGATCCAGCGCTGGAGCGACATGTTCCGCGGCATCTGCGAACGTGAGCTCGAGGCCGTCGACGGGGTCGTCGACGCCCTCGACGGTATCGCTGCGACCGGGGTGCCGCTGTGCGTCGCCTCGAACGGGATGCTGCACGACGTCGTCCGCAACCTCGGGCAGGTGGGCATCCACGACCGCTTCGACGGGCGCATCTTCAGCGCGACCGACGTCGCCGTCGGCAAGCCCGCACCCGACCTCTTCCTGCACGCCGCCGCCGACTTCGACACGGCCCCCGAGCGGTGCGCGGTCGTCGAGGACAGCGTCGTCGGCGTCCTGGCTGCCCGTGCGGCCGGCATGACGGTCTACGCCTACGCCGGCGGCATGACGCCCGCCGAGCGGCTCATCGGCGACGGCACCCACGTCTTCGACGACATGCGCCTGCTGCCCGACCTCATCCGCGACACCTGGGCGGCCTCCGCGGCACGCTAGCCGTGCCGCGCTAGCTGCGACTGCGGAGCTCCGGGAAGCCGTCCTCGTCGTCGGGGATCGGCTGCGCCGCGACCGTCGGTGCCGGCGTCGCATCGGACGGTTCGAGATCCTGGGCCGAGGCGTCCTGCTCCTCGGCGCGACGTCGGGTGCGTTCGCCGCCGCGCTTGACCGCGCGGTCGAACAACTGCGGGCCGGTCGTCGCCAGGCGCCTCCAGGGGAGGGTGCCCTCGATCTCGATCTGCAGGGAGAAGCTCAGCAGGGTGCGGATGACGACGATGATCGCGAGGACGAGCGCGTCGGTCAGCGACGGCGTCGACGTGACCGTCTTCACGAGGTCTGCGGCCACGAGGATCTCCAGCCCGAGCAGGATGACCGAGCCGATCGTCTCCCGCAGCATCCGGAAGGCCCGAGCGCCGTCGCGCGTGCTCCACCACAGGCGGGCCGAGAGGGTGACGGCGATCACGAAGCCCACGACCATCGCCCCGACACCGGCGACCTCGAAGACGATGGTGACCAGCTCGAAGAAGTCCATCCCTCCATCATCCTCGCCCGCCCGCTGGACGGGAAGCCGGGCCGACCCGCTAGGGTGGTCGCGAGTGACACGGGGTGCCGATCCCACGACGATCGGCTGAGAACACACCCGTCGAACCTGATCTCGTTAGTCCGAGCGAAGGGATGTCGCGAATGAGCGTTCGCACACCGCAGCAGTCCGCCCACCCGTCCACCGACGACTCGTCCGTCGGCGAGTTCGCGAGCGCGTCCGGGGACCTCCTCGAGCGCCTGCGAGAGCACACGCCGCTCGTCCAATCGATCACGAACGCCGTGGTGACGAACTTCACCGCGAACGTCCTGCTCGCCATCGGCGCCGCCCCGGCGATGACCGACATCCCCACCGAAGCCGGGCCGTTCGCCCGCATCGCCTCCGGGGTGCTCCTCAATCTCGGGACGCCGCAGGCGGAGCAGCGCGAGGCGATGGTCGAGGCCGCCTCCGCCGCGAACGACGCCGGCACACCGTGGGTGCTCGACCCCGTGGCCGTCGGCTTCCTACCGGTGCGCACGGCGCTCGCCGCCGACCTCCTCGACCTCCGGCCGACGATCGTCCGCGGCAACGCCAGCGAGATCATCGCCCTCGCCGGACTGGGCGCCGGCGGTCGCGGGGTCGACAGCACCGACTCGGTCGACAGCGCGATCGAGGCGGCCACCGCGATCGCCCGCACCTCGGGCGCCGTCGTCGCGATCTCCGGCCCGACGGACGTCATCACCGACGGTGAGCGCATCGTCCGCTGCTCGAACGGGCACGCCTGGCTCACCCTCGTGACGGGCGGCGGCTGTGCCCTTGGTGCCGTACTCGCCGCCTTCGCCTCACTCGACGACGACCGGTTGCTGACGACGGTCGCGGCGACCACCGCGTACACGGTCGCCGCGCAGCTTGCGGCTGCGGAGAGCCGCGGCCCCGGCTCCTTCGCTCCCGCCTTCCTCGACCGCCTCCACCTCCTCGACGCCGACACCGTCCGCAGCCTGGCGGTGATCGCGTGAGCGCCTCGACCACCGCGGACCGGGTCCTCGCGGCCCGTTCGCACGCCGAGCTCGTGCGCCGCGGCATCGCCACCTACCTCGTCACGGACGCCTCGGCCAGCGGGGATCGCGGTGTCCTCGACGTCGTGCGCCGAGCCGTCGACGGCGGGGTGACCGCGGTCCAGCTGCGGGAGAAGACCGCGTCGGCGCGAGCGCTGTTCGACCTGACCGTGCGTGCGGCGGAGGTCGTCGCCGGTCGGGCGCTGCTCCTCGTCGACGACCGGGTGGACGTCTTCCTCGCGGCCCGTTCCGCCGGTGCCGTCGTCCACGGCGTCCACGTGGGTCAGAGCGATCTCCCGGTCGACGCCGTGCGTCGTATCGTGGGGCAGGCCGCCGTCGTGGGACTGACGGCGAACACCCCGGCGCACCTCGACGCGGTCGCAGCGCTGTCACCCGGGACGGTCGACTACCTGGGCGTCGGCGTCATCCGCCCGACGACGACGAAGCCGGACCACCCGGCGCCGCTCGGCGTGGAGGGGTTCGCCGCGATCGCCGCCGCGACCCCGCTCCCGTGCGTCGCCATCGGTGGGGTGTCACTGGACGACACGGTCGAGCTCCACGCCGCCGGTGCCGGTGGTCTCGCCGTCGTCTCCGCCATCTGCGCCGCCGACGATCCGGCGGCCGCCGCCCGGGCGTTCCGCAGCGCCTGGACCGAGGTCTCGGCATGAGCGCCGTGGAACCGTCGACGACGCCGGAGTCGTCGAACTCGAACCGGGTGCACGGTCGACGACCCGTCACGATCCGCGAGACACCCCGGGTGCTGAGCATCGCCGGGACCGACCCGACCGGTGGTGCCGGGATCCAGGCCGATCTCAAGAGCATCGCCGCGAACGGCGGATACGGCATGGCGGTCGTCACCGCGCTCGTCGCGCAGAACACCCGGGGCGTCCGGTCCGTGCACACCCCGCCGGTCGGGTTCCTCCGCGAGCAGTTGGACGCGGTCGCGGACGACGTGGTGATCGACGCGGTCAAGATCGGGATGCTGGGCGATGTCGCGATCATCGACACCGTGTCGAGCTGGCTGCAGGAGACCGAGACCGGACCCGTCGTCCTCGACCCGGTGATGGTGGCGACGAGCGGCGACCGTCTCCTCCACCGCGACGCCGAAGCGGCCATGCGCGCGCTCCTGCCGCACGTCGACCTCGTGACCCCGAACCTGCCGGAGCTCGCCGTCCTCGCGGCCGAGCCGGTGGCGACGAGTTGGGCCGACGCACTCGCGCAGGCGGAGCGGGTCTCGGTGCAGGCGGGCGTGATCGTGCTCGTGAAGGGCGGGCACCTGACGGGGACGACCGCGTGCCCGGATGCGCTCGTCGACGCCACCGGTGGTCTGGGCGACGACGGATCATTCGTCGAGTTCGACGGTGCGCGGGTCGACACGGTGAACACCCATGGGACCGGGTGCTCCCTGTCGAGCGCGATGGCCACCCTCGTCGCCCGGTCGGGGTCCTGGACCGAGGCGCTCGGCGAGGCGAAGGCGTGGCTCACGACGAGCCTCCGGCACGCGGACGCGCTCGAGGTCGGCTCGGGCAACGGCCCGATCAGCCACTTCGCCGAGCTGTGGGCAGCGGGCGGGACGACCTCACGGCGGCAGGGCGGTGCCGACATCGTCGCGGACTGGTGGGAGGAGATCGCCAAGGTGCGGACGCGGATCGATCACCTGCCGTTCGTGACGACGCTCGCGGACGGCACCCTCGATCCGGCCCGGTTCGCCTGGTACCTGCAGCAGGACGCGATCTACCTGCGGGCGTATTCCCGGGTCCTCGCACGAGCGAGTGCCTTGGCGCCGACGGCCGAGGAGCAGGTGTTCTGGGCGACCGGCGCGGCGAGCTCGATCGAGGCCGAGATGGAGCTGCATCGCACCTGGCTCAGCGCGTATGCCGTGAGCGGTATGGAGGTGGAACCATCGGCGACGACCACGGCGTACCTCGACCACCTGCACGCGGCGACGGTCGACGGCGACTACGGGCGGGTGGTCGCCGCCGTGTTGCCCTGCTACTGGATCTACCAGGATCTCGGTGAACGGCTCGTCGACGCATCGCACGCGGAGCACCCGTTCGCCGCGTGGCTCGACACCTACGCCGACCCCGCCTTCGCGACCGCGAACGCCCGGGCGATCGAGATCGTCGCCGGGGCGGCAGCTCGCGCGGACGAGACCGGCCGCGACACGATGCGTCGGGCGTTCCTCGCCTCGGCCGCTCACGAGGAGGCCTTCTTCGCCGAGCCGATACGATGAAGGCCGGATCCGCCGCCGCGGTCCCGGACCACGACGAGAGGCCCCTGATGCTGACGAGCAACGAGTACTTCGACGGCAACGTGAAGTCGATCGGCTTCACCACGAACGAGCCCGGTGCGGAGTCGGCCAGTGTCGGAGTGATGGAGCCGGGGGAGTACACCTTCACCACGGGCAAGGCCGAGGAGATGTCCGTGATCTCCGGCAAGCTCCGCGTGCTGCTGCCGAACACGAGTGCGTGGCAGGACTTCGGGCCCGACGCGCAGTTCAGCGTCCCGGGGAGCAGCAGCTTCCAGGTCGAGGTCGAGGTCACCACGGCGTACCTCTGCCGTTACCTCAACATCTGAACGCCCTTCGACACTTCGACAGGCTCAGTGCGGCGCAGCTCAGGGACCGGTTGGGGTGCGCCCTCCGAACGGCTCAGGGGCCGGTTCGGTTCGTCCGAGTGTCCCGGCTCAGGACCGGTCGACGACCTCGAGCGTGAGGACGACGGTCGAATCGTCTGAGCTGTTCGTCAGTGTCACCGTCGTGCTCCCGACCTCGAGCGGCTGCAGACCGGGGTTGAAGGACGCGCCGCCGCGGGAGCCGCCCGGCACGTACTCCGCGATCGACGGATCCTCGATCTCCGCGGACCACACGGTCGGATCGACGGCGACGAGGTCCACCACGTTGTCGAGGCCGACGGTGACGGTGCGGCCGTCCTGATCGACGAGCTGCACGATGACGGGTGCGATCACGCCGGCCTCGCTCGCGGAGCTCTGACCGGAGGGTGAGTCCGCGCCACCGGTGCAGGCGCTCGTGCCGAGCACCGCTCCGACGATCGCGATCACGGTCAGCCCACGGGTGGCACGGCGCATGGCGGTCCTCTCTCGACGTGACCTCACCCTACCGCCGGGCGACGGAGGACCTCAGGACCGCAGGGCCAGCGCGTCGGCGGCGGCGCTGAGCCGACCGTCCTCCATGACGAGCACCTGGTCCATGCGGTCGAGGTGGCTCCGATCGTGGGTGACGAGCAGCGTCGCGGCGCCCGAGGTAGCGGTGAGTTCGAGGATGAGCTCGATGATCGCGGATCCCCGCTCGTGGTCGAGCGCACTGGTCGGCTCATCCACGACGAGGGCGTCGGGCTCGTTCATGAGGGCGCGCGCGATGTTGACCCGCTGCCGCTGACCACCCGAGAGCTGATGCGGCCGCTTGCCGGCCTGGTCGCCGAGCCCGACGGCGGCGAGCAGCATCGTGGCCCGCTCGCGGGTGCGCGTCCGGTCGGCCCGCGACGTGCGGCCGCCGAGCGTCCCGAGGACGCACAACTGCTCGAGGGCCGTGAGCGACGGCAGCAGGTTGGCCTGCTGGAACACGATGCCGAGCCTCGTGCGGCGGAAGTCGGTGGCCGCACGGCGGTCGAGGGAGGTGACGTCGACCCCCGCCACCTCCACCAGGCCGCTGTCGGGCCGGATGAGGCCGGCTGCGACGGCGAGCACACTCGACTTCCCGGAGCCCGATGGCCCGGTGAGCGCGGAGACGGTCCCGGCCGGGACGGTGAGGGTCGCGTGGTCGACGGCGGTGACGCGGTGGTCGCCGTCGGGGAAGGTGAGGGTGACGTCGGTGAGCGAGATCATGCGGAGACTCCGATGGTGACGAGGGCGGGTGCGAGGAAGGAGACAGGGAGGTCGGGCGCGTTCACCGGTTGCCGCCGAGCGCGGTCAGCGGGTCGGCCGAGAGGATGGACCGCAGGGCGAACGCCGCTCCGATCAGACCGAGGGCGATCATGATCACCCCGGGCACGAGCGTCGTCAGTGGGCTGAGCACGAAGGGCAGTGCCGTGCCCGCCGCGGAACCGAGTGCGGCGGTGATGCCGATGCCGAGCCCGACACCGATGACGAGGAGGACGAGCGCCTGGCCGAGCGCATCGAGCGACAGCCGACGGGTCGTCGCGCCCAGCGCTTTGAGGATCGCCACGTCGCCCGCGCGCTGCATGGTCCACACCGTGAAGAAGGCTCCGATGACGAGCGCGGAGATCCCGAACAGCATGGCGACCATGAGGAGGAGCGATCCGATCTCGGAGCGGAACGAGCCGATCGCGAGCAAGGAAGACAGGACGTCCTTCGACACCGTGCCGGTGGCCTGCTCCGCCTCCGTCACCGCTTCGGCGCTCGGGTTCCCGGCGATGGCGAGCGCGGTCGCTCCGTCGCCGGGGGACCCTTGCGCAGCCTGCAGCGACCGCCACTCGGCCAGGCTCGTCCAGACGACCGGCGTGTGGCTGTACCACTGGTCGTCGACGACCGATCCGACCTCGAGTTCGCTGCCACCGATCGAGACGGTGTCGCCTCGGGAGACGTGGAGGGCCTCCGCGGCGGTCCGGCTCAGGCGGGCGGTCCCGTCGGCGGGCACGTCGACGGTGCGACCCGCGACGGCGTCGCCACTGATCCCGAACAGCGCCACGGAGGTGCGCGCGTCGTCCGTGGTCATCCGCGTCTGGCCGATGCCGAGTTCCTGGACACCGTCGACTCCGGGGACCGCAGCCCACGTCGTGGCCGCGTCCGCGTCGATCGCGGAGTCCGCGAACGTCGCCTGCTCGCCGTCGGACGGGGCCGCAAGGACGATGCTCGACGCACCCAGCCCGGTGATCGCCGAGATGTTCTGGTTCGCCAGCCCTGCGGTGAGGCCGCTGAGGAATCCGACGAGCAGGGTGATGAGGGCGACGACCGCCCCGATCAGCACGAAGCGACCGGTGGCGAAGCGCATGTCGCGCCAGGCGACGAACATGGGGACTCCTTGTCAGCCGCCCGACGGCGTCTCCGTGGTGCGGCGTGGTTCCAGCCTCGTCGCGTCGCCGAGCCAGGGCATCGTCGGACGGGACGGTCCTCCGGCGCTGTCGGGTGGAGGCGACGTTCCACCTTTCTGATGATTCGCGACGACGATCCCCGCCGTACGCTGGGCGGATGAAGCACTCGGCACTCAGCCCCGTGTTCACCGGCCTGCAGCTCGGCCTCCACGGCCTCGTCACCGCACTCATCGTGCTCGTGATCGCGCGATCCGTCTCGGTCGGTGGCCAGGCGGCCCTCACGGCGATCGTCCTCGCCGTGGGCATGCTGCTCACCTACGCCGCCGGCGCCGTCCTCGGCGGTCGGGTCCGCCGTGCGGTGGCCGTCAGCGGCACCACCGATCGCGACGCTGCTCCTGTCGGTGTGCGTCGAGGTCGGGTGTCCGTCCTCGCCTGGCTGGTGCTGCTCAGCGTCGAGTGGGTGGTCCTCGTCCTCCTCAGCCCGGATGCCGCCTACCTCGTCTTCCCGTTGTTCTTCCTCTATCTTCACCTCCTGCCCAGGGCCGTCGCGGTGCCCGCCGTGGTGATCGCCACCGTCGCCGCGGTCGTCGCGATCGGCCTGCACGCCGGCTTCAGCGTCGGGGGAGTCGTCGGCCCGCTCGTCGGTGCGGCCGTGGCCGTCGCGATCGGACTCGGTTACGAGGCGCTGGCCCGGGAGGCGGCCGAGCGGGAGCGACTCATCGCCGAGCTCGTCGCGGCACGCGAGGAGCTCGCCGAGCGGGGGCGGCAGGCGGGCAAGCTGGCGGAGCGCGAGCGCCTCGCCGCAGACCTCCACGACACGGTCGCCCAGGCCCTGTCGAGCATCCAACTGCTCCTGCACGCGGCCGAACGCTCCGCTGCCGAGCAGCCGGGCACGGAGCAGCTGCGTTCGCACATCGGGCTGGCCCGGGACGCCGCGGCGACGGCCCTCGCCGAGACGCGCAGCCTCATCGACGAGCTGAGCCCGCCGGCGTTGGTGGGCGCGACGATCGCGGACGCACTCGGTCGGCTCGCCGAGACGACGACCGCCCAGAGCGGCACACCGGTCTCCACGACGGTCACCGGCGATGCGTTCGTCCTCGGCACGCCGGTGACGACCGCGCTCCTCCGGGCTGCGCAGAGCAGTCTCGCGAACGTCGTCCGGCATGCCGGAGCGAGCCGGGCGGACGTCACCCTCACCTACCTCGACGAGGAGGTCATCCTCGACATCGACGACGACGGGGTGGGGTTCGATCCGGCGAGGGTCGCCGAGCGCACTGCGGGCGGCCCGTTCGGCATGACGTCCATGCGCCGTCGCATCACCGAACTGGGTGGCGAGGTCGAGGTGCGCAGTGCGCCGGGCGCCGGCACGACCATCACCGTGCGGTTCGCAGCACCAGGAACGGAAGGGGCCGCCCATGCGTGACGATGCGACCGTTGTCGGCGAGCCGCCGGTCATCCGGGTCGTGGTGGCGGACGACCACCCGATCGTCCGAGCCGGACTCCTCGCGGTGCTCGCGCCGATCGCCGACATCGAGGTGGTCGGGACCGCATCGACCGCAGCCGAGGCTGTGGCCGCCGCACCCGGCGCCGACCTCGTCCTCATGGATCTGAGCTTCGGCGATGGTCCGACGGGGATCGATGCGACGAGGGAGATCGCGTCGCTGCCGGGCGGCCCGTCGGTCCTCGTGCTGACGAACTACGACTCCGACGCCGACATCCTCGGCGCGATCGAAGCCGGAGCCGCGGGGTACCTGTTGAAGGACGCCGCCCCGGAGGACCTCATCGACGGCATCCGCTCGGCGGCCGGCGGGAACTCGGTGCTCGGGCCGGCGGTGGCGACCCGTCTGGTCGCCCGGGTGAGTGCACCGCAGCAGGCGCTGAGCGCGCGGGAGATCGAGGTGCTCGCGCGGGCGGCCGAGGGGCTCACCAACCTCGAGATCGCCGGGCGACTGCATGTCGGGGAGACGACGGTGAAGTCGCATCTCGCGCACATCTACACGAAGCTCGACGTGTCGAACCGCTCGGCGGCGATCGCCGCGGCCCAGCGCGCCGGTCTCTTCCGCACCCGCTGACCCCCACCCCGGTCCCTGAGCCCCACCCCGGTCCCTGAGCCCCACCCCGGTCAGTGAGCTTGTCGAAGTGTCGCAGGACGACGGCCCGGAGCTACGCCCCCTTGACCTGCTCGTACGCCGCGAGCGCAGCCTGCCTCGTCTCGCCGAGGTCGACGATCGGCTCGGGGTAGTCGTCCGTCCCGAACTCGGGCACCCACCGCTTGATGTACGCGTCGTCGGCGTCGAAGCGTTCGCGCTGTCGCTCGGGGTTGAAGATCCGGAAGTAGGGCGAGGCGTCGAAGCCACTGCCGGCCACCCACTGCCAGTTGAAGGGGTTGGACGCCGGGTCGGCGTCGACGAGCGTGTCCCAGAACCAGTCCTCGCCGAGCTTCCAGTGGATGAGCAGGTTCTTGGTGAGGAACGACGCCGTCACCATCCGGATCCGGTTGTGCATGGTGCCTGTCGCCCACAACTCCCGCATGCCGGCGTCGACGAGCGGGATCCCGGTCTTGCCGGTCTTCCACGCGTCGAACGCCTCCTGGTCGACGTCCGGCCAGGGGAACCGGTCGAAGGCCTGACGCCAGTTGCGCGTCGCGAGGTCGGGGAAGGCGTAGAGGCAGTGGTAGGCGAACTCGCGCCAGCCGAGCTCCTTGAGGAAGGTGGCGCCGTCGTCGCCGAGGTGTCGGCGTCCGTCGCGGGCGGCGTACCAGATCTGCGGCGAGCTGATCTCGCCGAAGCGGAGGTGCGGGGAGAGCCCCGAGGTCGACGGCTGGGCCGGGTAGTCGCGATCCTCGGTGTAGCCGGAGACGCCACCGCCGAGGAAGTCGGCGAGCCGTGCGTCGGCGCCGGCCTCGCCCGGCGTCCACTGCTCGCGCAGTCCCCCCGCCCAGTCGGGCTTCGTCGGAAGCAGGTCCCAGGACTCGAGCTCGTCGCCGGCGGGCGGCTCCGACATCGACGTCAACGTGGTGGGTGCGGGGAGCGGGTGCCTCGGCGGGTTCGCCGCGTGTCGCTGGAGCGACGCCTTCCAGAACGGGGTGAAGACGGAGTACGGCTGGCCCTGGCCGGTGACGATCTCCCACGGCTCGGCGAGGAGGTTCGCGGCGAAGCTGCGCGCGTCGAGGCCGGCATCCTTCAGCTCCGACTTGATCCCGGCGTCGATCTCCCGCTCGGCCGCGCCGTAGCGACGGTTCCACAGGACGGCGCCGGCGCCGATCGAGTGGGCGAGTTCAGGCACGATGGTCGCCGCACTTCCGGATCGGAGGAGCAGCGTGCCGCCGAGACCACGGATGTCGTCTCCGAGGGCTTCGAGGCTGTGGTGGAGCCACCAGCGGGACGCCCCGCCGAGCGGTCGCAGCTCCTCGCTGTCGTCGAGCACGAACAGGCAGAGGATCGGGGAACCGAGCTCGACCGCCGCGTGCAGTGCGGGATTGTCCGCCAGGCGGAGGTCGTCACGGAACCATACGATCGTCGGTGCGGCAGCCATCCCGTCAGCCTACGCGGACGATCCGTTCGCTCCGGAGGGTTGACCGAACCCGCCCGTTCCGGTCATCGTGCCGTCCGGTGTCACCGTATTGGTCGAGGTGCCCGCTCAGCTCAGCGCGGCCTCGCGGTCGAGCAACGACCGCTTGACGTCGAGTCCCCAGGCGAACCCGCCGAGCGTCCCGTCGGTCCGGAGGACGCGGTGGCACGGGACGAACAGAGCCGGAGCGTTCGTCGCGCAGGCGCTCGCCGCAGCGCGGACCGCCGACGGCCGACCGCTCGCCGCGGCGAACTCCGTGTAGGTCACCGGGTGTCCCGCGGCGATCGTCCGCAGCACCGTCCAGGCGTGCGTGCGGAACGGGCCGCCGAACTGGGCGACCGGCACCACGTCGATCGCCGTCAGGTCGCCGTCGTAGTACGCGCGGACGGCGTCCATCGCCCCGATCGTCCCCGCCACCGTCTCGCCGGGGCGGTCGGCGGGTCGGATCCGTTCGAGCATGACGTCGATGTCGTCGGACCACCCTGAGGAGAGCACCGCCCCGTCCTCGCGCGCGAGGATCGTGAAGGGGCCGTCCGGGGTGTCGACGGTCTGGCTGGTCGCGGTGAGCTGTGCGCCGGACACGTGGCCGTCACCGCGGCGGATCCTCGTGCTGGAGATGATGGTGGTCATGCTGCTGGACCTTTCTCGAGGGCTGATGGTGCGGAGGACGGTGCCGGTGTGGAGGCCGCCTTCCACAGGTGGAGGCAGAGATAGGAGCGCCATGGGGCGAAGGCGTCCGCTTCCGCGGTGAGCGTGCGCGCGTCGGAGGGCAGACCGAGCCGGCCCGCACCCGTGCGGACGGCGACGTCGCCGGGCAGGAAAGCGTCGGGGTTGCCGAGCACCCGCATGCTGACGTAGTCGGCCGTCCACGGACCGATCCCCTTCATGGCGAGCAGGCGGGCTCGGAGCTCGTCACGGTCGTCACCGAAGCCGATCGCGAGTTCACCGGACACGAGCGCCCCTGCGACGCCGAGCAGGCTGTCGATCCGCGCTCGGGGCCCGACGAGTGCGGCCTCCCCGCCGTTCGCGATCTGCGACGCCGTCGGGAAGAGCCGGTGCAGTCCGTGTCGTTCGGGGACCGTCGTGCTCACCTCGTCCGCGAGACGACGGAGCTGGGTGCGCGCCGCGGCCACGGTGATCTGCTGCCCGACCATCGCCCGGACCAGCATCTCCTCCGGGTCGACCGCCCCGGGGAGTCGGATGCCCGGTGTGGCCGCGACCGAGGCGGCGAGACGCGGGTCCGTCGCGAGGACGGCGTCGGCGGACGTGGGGTCGGCGTCGAGGTCGAAGAGCCGACGGACCCGCGAGACGAGCACCGGCAGGTCGGCGAGGTCCGTCACCTCGGCGGTGAGTCGGAGCTCGTCGCCGACCTGCCGGACTTCGAACCACGCCGTGCCACCGGGGAGGGCGAGGAGCCGGGCGTAGTGGTCGGGGCCCGCGAGCTCGACGCCGTCCACCGCCCGTGGGGCGAACCACGCGAAGACGCCCGCTGCGTCGAACGGGCGGCGGAACGGCAGGGTCAGGGTGATCGAGCCGGGGGCGTGTTCGCCGACCGTCCGGTGTTTCGCGCGCAGCTCACCTGGGGTGAGCTCGAACACCTCCCGCATCGTGTCGTTGAACTGCCGGATGCTCGAGAACCCGGCGGCGAAGGCGATGTCACCGAAGGGGAGGTCGGTGCCGGTCAGCAGCTGTCGAGCACCCTGCGCACGGTGGGCACGTGCCAGCGCGAGTGGACCCGCGCCCAGCTCGGCGCTGAGGATCCGTGTCAGATGGCGGCTCGAGTACCCGAGACGCGAGGCGAGCCCGGGGACACCTTCGCGTTCGACGACGCCGTCGGCGATGAGGCGCATGCTGCGCGCGGCGACGTCGTTACCGAGGTTCCAGGCGGGCGTGCCCGGGACGGCCTCGGGCAGGCACCGTTTGCACGCGCGGAAGCCGGCCTCGTGCGCTGCAGCGCTCGTCGCGTAGAAGGTGACGTTCTCCGGCTTCGGGGTCCGAGCCGGGCAGGACGGCCGGCAGTAGATCCCCGTGGAGCTCACGGCCGTGATGAACTGCCCGTCGAAGCGCTGGTCGCGGGCTTGGATCGCGCGGTAGCGTTCGGCGAAGTCCATGCTCCGGGTGTCGTCCATGATCCGAGTCTGACATGCGCCACCGGGTCGGACGAGCGGAAATCGGACACGACAGTGGGGGCCGTCCGCGTCGGGTCAGTCGGCGCGGCTCACGCTCCGCGGAGCTTGTCGCTGAGCGCCGCGAGGGTCGCCATCTCCTGCGGGCTGAGCGAGGTGGTCACGCGTTCGGCGATCGTCGCACCGTGGGCGATGGCGACCGCACGGTAGACCTCGTATCCCGCGTCGGTCATGCGGACGAGGGTGCCGCGGCCGTCGTCCGGGTCGGGGCATTTGCCGACCAGCCCGCGCGCGACGAGCCGGTCGACCAGACGGCTGATGCTCGGCTGCGAGAGCAGCACACTCGAGTTGAGGTCGCGCAGACGGATGCGACGATCGGGCTCCCGCGACATCGTGTGCAGGACGTCGTACTCGTTGAGCGAGATGCCGTGGCTCGGGAAGTCGTGCGAGATGTGGCGCATCACGTCGACCTGCGCGCGGAAGAGTGACTCCCACGCGGCGATCGCGAGTCGCCTCTCGTCCATACCTGCTCCCGCTGCCGTCCGACGATCCACCACCTGAATCTATCCTGGACGGACGTCGAGCCGCGCGTCGGGACGAGGTGGTTGCGATCCGTATCGTCTCCGGACATGACGAGAGCCGGTCGCAGAGGCTACGACCGGCTCTCTTTCCCTTGCACCAAGAGTGTCCTGCAATCACATTCCGTCAGCTGCCACAGCAAAACAACTAACGTTCCAAAACCATATAACGGATCGGTAACGAGCGGTAGTTATCAGAACGTTATTTTTACTGGGAGTTGTCCGAGTGCGCTACCAGCGCGGAGCGCGAACGCAGGACGAACCCCTGGAAGCCGGACGCAAGCCGATCCGCGTTCCTGTCGCAGCGCGGACCCTGCCGTCGGGTCAGTCCTGGGAGCCGCTCGGGACGACGTCGATCACGCGGACGGTGATGGACGGAGCGCCCTCGCCGGGGGACGAGGGGAGCCGGTCCGCGATGGCGCGGTGGACTGCCTGCGCGACGGCAGGGGAGGCCGCCTCAGCTGCCACGGAGATGTTGGTGTTGACGGTCAGGACGCCTGTGACGCGCCTGACGCTCACCCGTGTCTGCTGATCGGGCGAGCCGAGCAGTGCTCCGACGCCCTCCTTCGCGGCCCGGAGCAGTGTGGGCTCGACGGCGGTCAACCCGTCGACGCCCGGTACCGCCAGCACCACGTCGTCGAGTGAGCTCGCGAGCGCTCCGAGATCGTCGTCCGTCTCCGTCAGGTCATGCATCGTCCCCCACCTCTCCGATCTCGTCGGCCTCGAAGTGCAGGTCGTCGACGACGATGTCGAGTCCTGCCACGACGAGGTCCGTGTGCTGCTGGAGGCTGGCTGCGACCTCCTCGCGGAACAGCGAGACCGTCTCGGCGACCGACTTGCCCCAACCGATGCTCACGGTGACATGGAGCATGATCGGTTCGCCGACCACGGTGACGTCGCCCTCGAGCACGCAGCGACCCACGAGCACGCCGGGGGTGCGGTCGCCGGCACCGCGGACCAGCCCGCGGACCGTGCCCTCCGTGATGACGAGCGCCGCGTCGTCGTCGGATGCGGCGAACGGGATGTCGCGCCCGGCCTTCGCCTCGCGGCCGATGTTCTCCATGATCCCGCGGATCCAGTCCTGGTCGAGCGCGGTGACCGCCGCCTCGTCCGCCTCCCGCAAGGGCGTGGCAAGCGCGCGGACGCGTCGAAGCGACCGGAGGATCCGCTGGCATTCCGGTGAGTCGTCGATCGACGGGTCGGCCGGCAGCATGTCGCGTTCGAGGTAATCCGTGAGGGCGTCGATGCCGTGCGCGCAGCCGCCCGGCTCACCCGGTCCGGGGCCCGGAATATCGGTGTTCATCGCCACCCCTCCATCTCCTTGACCAGTGTCGCCCGAGCCCGTGCGAGACTCCCTCGGACGCTGGCGACGCTCTGCCCCAGTTGTTCGGCGATCTCCTCGTACGAGTATCCGCCGATCTCTCGGAGCACCCAAGCCTGGTGCTGTCCGTGCGGCAGTCTGTCGAGTGCTGCTGACAGTGCTCCCAGCTGCGACGATGCCTCGGCCTTCCGTTCGGGTCCGTCGCGCTCCGGGGCCTCGATGATGGCGTCGTCGGTCGACTCGGTGTCCTTGCGCTGCCGCATGAGGTCGATCGCTCGACGGCTGACGATGCGCATCAGCCAGCTCTTGACCATCGCGCCGTCCTCGAGCGTGTCGATCCGCTTCCAGGCCGAGATGAGCGCCTCCTGGACGACGTCGTCGCCGTCCGCCGAGGAACGCGTGAGTCGCACGGCGTACGCCTTCATCATCCGGCCGTAGCGCGTGATGAGCACCTGGAACGCGCGGGTGTCGCCGTCGACGCACCGTTCGACGAGGGTGCGGTCGGTCGCCTGCTCGAGGAGGCCGGCCGATGTGCGCATTGGATCAGCTCCCACCGTCGCACCACCTCTCTGTTCCGGCCCGAGGCGACTTCCGCCGATTTCGTCGTACCGGACCGTGACATCAGCGGGTCGGGCTCCGTCTCACTACTGTAGGCACAGAGCGGCGGTCCATGTGAACGCCCCCAGCACCACGACGGCATCATCACCGAGGAGACCGCACCATGAAGACCCCCAAACTCCGGTTGCCCGGGTTCTCCTCCACCCCGGAGGAACGCGAAGCCAGGCGCGCCAAGCACCAGGAAGCCAAGCAGGAGCGTGCGGCGAAGGCCGCCGCATCCTCCCCGCCGTCGGCCGCCGTGGTCGCCGCCCTCCAGCCGTCGGCTCCGAGCGTCCGTATCAACGCGTTCCGGATCGGACTCGTGGGTGGCATCGGCGTCCTCGTCGCGCTCGTGATCGGGAGCATCGTGTCGCAGCTCAGCACCACGCTGATCTACGTCGGCGTCGCGCTCTTCATCGCGCTCGGCCTCGACCCGCTCGTGTCATGGCTCGAGCAGAAGCTGCCGCGCGGCCTCGCCATCGCCGTCGTCTTCCTCGCCGTGATCGGCGCGTTCGTCGGGATCATCTTCGCCATCGTGCCGTTGCTCGTGACGCAGATCTCGAACTTCGTGAGCGACTACCCCCGGATCTCCCAGCAGTTCCTCAACAGTGACTTCGTCGCGTGGGTGCAGAACACGATCGGGAACACGCTCGACATCGACTCGGCGCTCAACGACGCGTTCTCCTTCCTCAAGGACCCCAACAACCTGCTGAACATCGGTGGCGGCATCGTCGCGGTCGGAGCGGGGGTCGCGTCGGGAATCACCGGCTCGATCATCGTCCTCATCCTGACCCTCTACTTCCTCGCCTCCCTGCGGTCGATGAAGGCCGTCACGTACCGGTTCCTCCCCGCCTACCGCCGCGAGGGCTTCGCGCAGGTGCTCGAGGAGATCACCCAGGCCGTCGGGCGCTACGTGGTCGGACAGGTCGGACTCGCCTTGGTCAACGGCGTGCTGAGCTTCATCTTCCTCAGCATCATCGGAGCGCCGTTCCCGCCGCTGCTCGCCCTGCTGGCGTTCATCGGATCGATGATCCCGCTCGTCGGCACGCTCAGCGCCTCGATCGTGAACAGTGCGCTCTGCCTCTTCGTCTCGCCGGTGACGGCACTCATCGCGATCATCTACTACCTGATCTACATGCAGATCGAGGCGTACTTCCTCAGCCCGCGCATCATGAACAAGGCGGTCGCCGTCCCCGGAGCCCTTGTCGTGATCGCGGCGTTCGGTGGCGGCGCCCTCGGTGGCATCCTCGGAGCCCTCGTCGCGATCCCGGTCGCCGCGTCGATCATCATCATCGTGCAGAAGGTCATCTTCCCGAGCCAGGACTCCAAAGTGGTACCGGAGAACAAACTCGGTGACGCCGAGACGGCGGCCGTCGGCACGAGTGCGGCGGCGAAGTGATGGCGGCCACGTCGTTCCCGGCCCTTGCGGCCGGCGCCCTGCTGCTGTCTGGTACAGCCGGTGTCGTCGCGCAGTCCGCCCGCACTGCGGTCGACATCGACATCCCCACGATCAGTGTCACGCCGTACCAGGCGATCGGCATCCCGATCGCGCTCGTCGGAGCGTTCTTCCTCGCGGTCGGGACGCAGTTGCAGTCCCGCGGTGTCGGCAAGGTGGAGGCGGCGTCGTCGGCCTTCGGTCTGAAGCAGCTGCCGCAGCTCCTCGGGCGTCCGTCCTGGCTCATCGGGACGTTGCTCCTCGGCCTGGCGATCGTGTTCCAGCTCGTCGCGCTCGGCTTCGCTCCGCTCATCGTCGTGCAGCCCCTGGGGGCGATCGCCCTCGTGATCACGGCGCTCCTGAACGCCAGGGTCACCCGGGTGAAGATCACGAAGGAGCAGACCCGCGCGATGGTGCTCTGCGTCGCCGGTATCGGTCTCTTCGTCATCGTCGCGGCGCTGTACGCGGTGGAGGAGCCGATCCGTCAGCCGCAGCTCATCATCATCCTCATCATGCTCGCGGTCGTGACCGCTGCACTCGCGGCGGCGTACGCCCTGTGGCGGCGGAAGCTGCACACCGTCTTCTACGTGGTCGCAGCCGGTGTGCTGTACGGCTTCGTCGTCACGCTCGCGAAGGTGGTCATCAACCGGGTGATCACGCAGAACTTCGAGGGGCTCACCGTCGTCGGCATCATCGGCCTGCTCGTGGCCGCCGGGCTCGGTGGCTTCTTCGTCCAGAAGGCGCACCAGAGCGGGCAGCCGGACCTCGTGGTCGCCGGACTCACCGTCGTCGACCCGCTCGTCGCGGTCGGCATCGGCATCGTGGTGCTGGGCGAGGCTTCGAACGCCCCCTGGTACGCCCTCGTGCTGTTCGTCGTCGCCGGAGCGGTGGCCGTGTTCGGCGTCTGGAAGCTCGCGATGCGACCGGTCCCGGCTCCCGGCGACAAGCCGAAGAAGCCCCGCGTCATCTGACGCAGAACCTTCGACGGGCCCGGTGAGTGGAACACCCACGCACCGGGCCCGTCGTCTCGTCGGTGGGGCCGCCGAACCGGCTCAGAACAGGTCGGGCGACGGGGTGCTGGCGTAGCGGATGGAGACGTCCGCGTGGCGGTCGAAGCGGTAGCCGACACCGCGCACGGTGCGGACGATGTCCTCGTAGCGGCCGAGCTTGGCGCGGAGGCGACGAACGTGGACGTCGATGGTCCGCTCGTTCGGAACCTCTTCGTCGTCGCCGGCGCGCCACAGCGAGGAGATGAGCTCCGCGCGCTCGATCGTGCGTCCCTCGCGGAGGACGAGGTACTGGAGGAGCTCGAACTCCTTGTACGTGAGCGGCGCGGCCTCGTTGTCGAGTACCAGGCGCTTTCGGGAGATGTCGACGACGACACCCGCGTGGGCGCGGTCCTGCTCCTCCTCGTCGACCTCGTCACGGTGGGCCGCGAGTGCCGAGGGGTCCTGCAGGGCGAGCCGGACGACGTCGAGGTCGCGGCCGCCGGCACCGCGCGGGGCCAGTGCGACGGCTGCGTGCGTCTCGGCCTCCGGGGCGAACTGGGCGGTCAGGGCCTTGATGGCCTCGACGATCTCACCGAGGCTCGTGCCGGCCGCCGCCGCCTTCGCCTCGTCGAGGCCGACGTAGAGGACGAAGCCTCGGGCTTCGGGGCCGGCCGGAACAGCACGGACGTGCGGGGTCGCGGCCCGAGGTGCGTCCTCGACGGCGGCGAGCTGGCGGGTGGGGCGGGTGGTCTGAACGGCTGCAAGAGACATGGGTGCGAGGTCCTCGGGAGTGATGATGCTGCGACGGATCGTGCGCGGTGCGCTCGGGGTGATCCCGCTTGCCGGTGGGCAGTTGCGGTCCCGCGATCCGGGAAGTGGCGCGTCGGCCGGGTGCGGACGGGGTGCGTCCGGGAGTCGGCTCACCTGGTGGGGGAGCGGCGGACTCGGAGGTGCTGGGAGCAGTGGAGCGGATCCGTGTGGACCGCTACCGGTGCTGGAGGAGTCGGATCAGCGACACATTCGACAGCACATGACAGCGCGGCCGGGCATCATCATGCCGGCGTTCCCAGGGGCCTCGAAGGAGGTCGGGGTGGGCGCGTTGGTCGTCATAGTCCGCAATACAACAGGAATCCCCCGGATCCTGTCAAGTGCGAGCAGAAGATGACGTTCTGTTACTCGGGGATTGCCAGCTGGCGGCACAACTGAGATGAGGCGGATCGCCGTCCATCGCGGGGATGGACGGCGATCCGCCTCATGTCGGCGGGAGCAGGGGTCAGACGACGCCGTAGAGGCGGTCGCCGGCGTCGCCGAGGCCGGGGACGATGTACCCGTTCTCGTCGAGCTTCTCGTCGAGGGCGCCGAGGACGATGGTGACGTCCTTGCCTGCCGTCTCGGCCTCGAGGCGCTCGAGGCCCTCGGGGGCGGCGAGCAGGCAGATGGCGGTGACGTGCATCGCACCGCGCTGGAAGAGGAAGTCGATCGCCGCCGCGAGCGAGCCACCGGTCGCGAGCATCGGGTCGAGCACGAAGCACTGGCGGTCGGACAGGTCGTCGGGGAGGCGCTCCGCGTATGTGGTGGGTTCGAGGGTCTCCTCGTTGCGCACCATGCCGAGGAAGCCGACCTCCGCGGTGGGGAGCAGCTTCACCATGCCCTCGAGCATGCCGAGGCCGGCCCGCAGGATCGGGACCACGAGCGGACGCGGCTCGCTGATCTTGACGCCGACCGTCTCGGTGACGGGCGTCTGGATCGTGATCTCCTCGACCGTGACGCCGCGCGTCGCCTCGTAGGCGAGCAACGTGACGAGCTCCTCGGTGAGGGCACGGAACACCGGTGAGGGTGTCGTCTTGTCGCGGAGCACCGTGAGCTTGTGGGTGATGAGTGGGTGGTCGGCTACGTGCACTCGCATACGATCAATCTAGTCGCTCGCGCGGCGACCAGGATTTCGGGGAGATGACGGATGCACGCACCGGCCGAGTTCGCCGTGTGGATGGACCTCGCCGTCGCCGAGGCCGAGGCGGCCCTCGCCAGCGACGACGTCCCGGTGGGCGCGGTCCTCGTCGCCCCGGACGGCACGGTCGTCTCCGTCGGGCGCAACGAGCGCGAGCTGCACACCGACCCGACCGCCCACGCCGAGGTGGTCGCTATCCGCGCCGCCGCGGCCGCGCTGGCCGACTGGCACCTCACGGAGCTGACGCTCGTCGTCACGCTCGAACCCTGCGTGATGTGCGCCGGCGCGATCCTCGCCGCCCGGATCCCGCGGGTCGTCTTCGGGGCCTGGGACGAGAAGGCCGGCGCGGTCGGTTCCGTCTACGACGTCCTACGCGACCGGCGACTGCAGCACCGCGTCGAGGTCTACGCGGGCGTGGAGGCCGAGCGCTGCTCGACGCTCCTCACCGACTTCTTCCGGGGCGCGGACGGCGTCGGAGCCTCCTGAGGGCGCAGGCGGCCCCGGAGATTTCCATGCGTCGACAGGATCGCTGATCGGATGCGGCTGCTCCCAGCACTTCCGGAGCCCGTTGTCGGCGGGTGATGGCAGGATCGCAGGATGCAACCCGGCGTGATCCTCGACATCATCCTCGTCGTCGTCCTGATCGGCTTCCTGATCCGCGGGTGGCGTGCGGGGCTCCTCGGGAGCCTCGGCGGGCTCGTCGGGCTGGCGGCCGGTGGGGTCGGCGCGTTCTTCGCGATCCCGCTCGTCGCCTCGTGGGTGCCGGACGCGGCCTGGCGTGGCTGGGCGGCCGTGGCGGCGGCGGTGGTCGTCCTCGCCGTCGGCTACACGATCGGTGCGTTCATCGGCGGGGCCATCGGCTCCGTCGTCCGCAAGACCCCGCTGCGCGGTCTGGAACGGCTGCTCGGCGCCGCCCTCAACCTCGTCGTCACCGCGCTCGTCCTCGTGACCGCGGCACTCGGTGTCGGCTCCCTCGGCATCCCGCTGCTCGCCCAGGCGGTCGGGTCGTCCGCGGTGATCGGCACGATCGACCGCGTCACGCCCGTGCAGGTGAAGAGCACGCTCGCGCAGCTCCGCTCCACGGTGGTCGACGGTGGGGCCCAACGCGTCATCGAGGCGTTCGGCGGAACCGCGGACGTCCCCGCCGCCCCGCAGCTCGACACCTCGACGACGGCGCTGCAGACGGCCTCCGCGTCCGTGGTGCGCATCAGCGGCACCGCCGAGTCCTGCTCGCGGAGCCTCACCGGAAGCGGCTTCGTCTTCGCCGACGACCTGGTCATGACGAACGCGCACGTCCTCGCCGGCGTGACGAACCCGGTCGTCGAGGTCCCGGGGTCCATGCCTCGGGAAGGGCGGATCGTCTACTTCGACCCGGTCGACGACCTCGCCGTCATCCGCGTCGACGACCTCGGCGCCCGATCGCTGCCGCTCGCACCGAATCCGGCGCCCGGATCGAACGCCGTCGTCGCCGGGTATCCGTTCGGCGGCCCGTACACGGCCGGTGGCGCGCAGGTCATCGTGGTGGGGCCGAGCCTCGTCGCCGACATCAGCGGGAACAACCCGACGAGCCGTCAGGTCGTGACGCTGTCCGGGACGGTGCAGCCGGGCAACTCCGGTGGCCCGCTGCTCACCGAGTCCGGTGAGGTGGCGGGCGTGATCTTCGCCCGCGATGCGAACTCCGCGCCGGTCGGCTACGCGCTCGCGATGGACGAGGTCCTGCCCGTCGTCGCGCTCGCCGGGTCACTGCAGTCCGCGGTCCCGTCGGGCGCCTGCCTCGCCGACTGAGTCGGCCGCGCACGTGCCGCCGAGCATGCAGGTGCCTAGACTCGCAGGGTGAGTGAAACGATCAGCCTGCCCAGCATCGCCATCCTCGGAGCCGGTTCGATGGGAGGGGCCGTCCTCCGCGGTCTCGTCCAGCCGGGTGTCGAGGTCGACGGTGGCATCACGGTGACGAACCGGACCATCGCCAAGGCGGAGGCTCTGGCCGAGCTGCCGGGCGTCACCTCGATCGCCCTCGAGCAGGACGCCGACGGCAACCGACGGGCGGCAGCCGCGGCGAAGATCGTCCTGATCGGCGTGAAGCCCTACCTGGTCGCCGACCTCCTCGCCGAGATCGCCGACACGTTGCAGCCGGGCACCATCGTCGTGAGCCTTGCGGCCGGCATCCGCGGTGCGGCCTTCGAGGCCGCCCTGCCGGAGTCGGTCTCGGTGTTGCGTTCCATGCCGAACACTCCGTCCTACGTGGGGCTCGGCGTCACCGGGCTCGCGCCGGGTACCCGGTCGAGCGAGGACGACCTCGCCATCGTCACCGCGCTCTTCGAGACCGTCGGCCAGGTGGTCGTCATCCCCGAATCGAAGATCGACGCCCTCAGCGCCATCTCCGGTTCCGGTCCGGCGTACGTCTACTACCTCATCGAGGAACTGACCCGCACGGCGATCGGCCTCGGGTTCACCCCCGAGCAGGCGTCCGTGATGGTCGACGGCACCTTCCGTGGCGCGACGGAACTCCTCGCGACGACGGGGGAGAGCGCCGAGCAGCTGCGGATCAACGTCACGAGCCCCAAGGGGACGACGGAACGGGCGCTCGCCGTGCTCGCCGAGGCGGGCTTCAGCGAGACGTTCGACCGTGCTGCGGCAGCCGCCATCGCACGCGCCGAGGAGCTGTCGGCGTCCTGACCCGACGGCGGCCGGATCAGTCGAAGGACCGCACGAAGCAGTCGAGGCCGGGTCTGCCGTCCCAGGACGCGACCGCGACGAAGCCGGACCGTCGGTAGAGCGCGATCGCGGCGGAGCGCCAGCGCCACACGGAGAGACGGACGGCGACGTCGCCCCGCTGCCGGGAGACGGTGGTCGCGGCCTCGAGCAGGGTTGCGGCAACGCCCCTGCGACGAGCGTCGGGGGCGACCCAGAGTCGCTTGAGCTCCGGCGACGGGCCGTCCGTCAGGACGACGCAGCCGAGCACCAGGTCGTCCTCGACGGCCAGGAGGACCTCGTCGGAGGCGAAGGCCGTGCCCGGGTCGGTGATCTCGGCCCGGTAGCGGTCGGGGAGGGTGGTCGTCGGAGCGGGCTCGTCCGGACGCGGTTCTCGGCCGAGGAGCTTCTCATGCTCGGTCCGGCGGTGGTACTCCTCGAGGAGCCCGGCGAACCGCTCCCGGTGATGAGCCGGAGCATCCGCCCACCGTTCCACGACGATCATGCGTGGCTCGTCCCGTCGAGCCCGAGGACGAGCAGCAGCCGGTCCAGGGCGGCGAGCTGGGCCGCGGCGTCGTAGTAATCGTCGTCGGCTGTGCTCAGGGTGCTGACACCCTCGATGAATCCGACGACGACGTTGGCCGTCGCGGTGACCTCGGCCTCGGTGAGCTCGGGGCGGATCTCGGCCACGAGCCGGCGGGTGCGCGCGACGAACACACCATGACCCGCACGGTGCCGTTCGGCCAGCACCTCGTCGTCGAGCGCCGCCGCGAGGTAGCCGAGCCAGACCCGGGCCTCCTGGCGCGTCTCGTCCGTGAGGGACAGGGCCTGCCGGAGGACGGCGCGCAGAGCGTCACGCGGGGTCTCCGCTGCGGCTTCGAGCGCCTCGGTCCGCGCGGCCGTCCGCTCGTGGAGCAGATCGCGAGCGTGCAGCAGGAGCGCGCGCTTGTCGGGGAAGCGATGCAGGACGAGGCCGGTCGTGCACCCGGCCCGCTCCGCGACCGCGCGGAGGGTCAACCCGTGCGGCCCGCGTTCGCCCAGCACCTCCCAGACCGCGCGCGAGATCCGCGCCTGGGCCGCTGGGTCCTTGGTTCTTGCCATGTCGTGATCACCTCGGAACCGATGTTACCGTAATGCTTGTTATGGAATGACTGGAGAACGCGAATGACGATCAGGATCAGCCGGGTGGCCTGGGACGACGAGGCGGGCACCGTGCTGCGGGCCGCCCAGCGCCGCGAACTCGACGCCCGCTACGGGAGCGACGATCACGAACCCGGCACACCGCCGACCGCAGCCGACATCACGCTCTTCCTGCTCGCCAGTGACGTCGACGACACCCCGCTGGGCTGCGGCGGCCTGCGGATGCTCGGTGAGGACCGGGCGGAGATCAAACGCATGTTCGTCGTGCAGCAGGCCAGGGGGACCGGCGTCGCCACTGCGCTCCTGCGGGCACTGGAGGACGAAGCGCGGTCGCTGGGTCTCGGTGAGCTCCTCCTCGAGACCGGCACGGAACAGCCGGACGCGATGCGGTTCTACGAGCGCGAGGGATACCACCCGATCGAGGCGTTCGGGGTGTACGTCGACGAGCCGCAGTCACGCTGTTACGCGCGCAGCCTGAGCTGACGGGGCTGTTACGCGCGCAGCCTGAGCTGAGGGGGCCTCAGCCCTCGAGCGAGGCGAAGCGCTCGATGTCGGCCGACGTGCCGGAGACGATGATGAGGTCGTGGTTCGACACGACGGTGTCTGCGGTCGCGTAGGTGAAGGGCTTCCCCGGTGACTTCACCCCGACGACGGTGATCCGGTACTTCGTCCGGACACCCGACTCCGTCAGGTTCAGCCCGCGGATGGGCTTCGGCGGGTACATCTTGACGAGCGCGAAGTCGTCGTCGAACTGGATGAAGTCGAGCATGCGGCCCGACACGAGGTGGGCGACGCGTTCGCCGGCCTCGCGCTCGGGGTAGATGACGTGGCTCGCCCCCACTCGGGCGAGGATCTTGCCGTGCGACTGCGAGACGGCCTTGGCCCAGATCTGCGGGATCTTGAGGTCGACGAGGTTGGCGGTGATGAGCACGCTCGCCTCGATCGAGGAGCCGACCGCGACGACCGCGACCGAGAAGTCCTGCGCGCCGATCTGCCGGAGCGCCTCGATGTTCTTCGCGTCGGCCTGCACGGTGTGCGTGACCCGGTCGGACCACTTCTGCACGAGATCGGAGTTGTCGTCGATCGCGAGCACCTCGCGGTCGAGCCGGTCGAGTTCGCCGGCGCAGGCCGCACCGAACCGACCGAGTCCGATGACGAGGACCGGGGCGTCGTGCTTGATGCGGTCAACCAACGATGGGCCTCTCTTCGGGACGTTTGAACAGCTGGCCGCTCTGACTCGCGGCCACGGCTGCAGCGAGTGTCACTGTACCAACGCGGCCCAGGAACATGGTGACGGCGAGGACGTACACCCCGGCGTCGGGCAGGTCCGCGACGAGGCCGGTGCTCAGCCCGACGGTCGCGAAGGCGGAGATGACGTCGAACAGCACGTGGTCGAGCGGAGCCTTGGTCATCTGCAGGATGACGATCGTCGACAGGGCCACGATCGTCGCGCCCCAGAGGACGACGCTCACCGCGACGCGGAGCACGTCCTGGGGGATCCGCCGGCGGAAGACCTCCACGCCCTCGCGGCCGCGGGCCTCGGCGAACGCCGCCAGGAACAGGACGGCCAGCGTCGTCACCTTGATCCCGCCGGCGGTCGAGGCGGAACCACCGCCGATGAACATGAGCATGTCGGCGACGAGCAGGGTCGAACCGTTGAGGTCGCCGATGTCCACCGTGGAGAAGCCTCCCGACCGGGTCATGGCCGACAGGAAGAACCCCTGGAAGATCGTGTCCCAGAGGTTCCATTTGTTCCAGGTCTCAGGGTTGTTGAACTCGAGCAGGATGAAGGCGAGCGCCCCGGCGAAGAACAGGATGATCGTCGTGACGAGCGTGAGCTTGACGTGCAGCGACCAGCGGCTCGGCCGACGGAAGTTGCGGCTCAGCGCGTAGATGACCGGGAAGCCGATGCTGCCGAGGAAGACCCCGAGCATGAGGATGCTGAGGAACCAGTAGTCGTTCTCGAACGCCGCGAGGCCCTCGGCGTTCGGCGTGAAACCGGTGTTGGTGAAGGCCATGGCCGCGTAGTAGACGCTGTTCCAGGCGGCGTCCCAGGGATTGATGCCGTCGAGCAGCATGCGCGGGAAGAGCAGGACCGCCAGTGCCGCCTCGATCACGAGCGCGCTGACGGCGACGGTGACGAGCAGGTTGCCGATCTCCCCGAGGCGGACCGCCTGACCCTCGGCGACGGGGCCGTGGTGCGACCGCAGCGGGTTCGTGTCACTCGCCGCCATGAGCTTCTGGCGGAGCCCGAGTCGTCGGGCGATCACGAACCCGAGGATCGAGGCCAGGGTCAGGACGCCGAGCGCGCCGATCTGGACGCCGATGAACACGAGCACGTGACCGAAGAGGGACCAGTGCGTGGCCATGTCGACGGTCGAGAGCCCGGTGACGCAGATGACGGAGACGGCGGTGAAGAGCGCGTCGGCGATCGGGGTCACCTGGCGGTCGGCGCTCGCGATGGGGAGTGAGAACAGCATCGTGAAGACGAAGATCAGGAAGCTGAACACGAGGATGGCGAACCGGGAGGTCGACTTCGCCGCGAAGTCGCTGACGGCCTCCCGGACCCTCGCGAGGCCGTGGCGCACGATGATCTCGGGACGACGACCCATGGCATTGCCGCTCATCTGACCCCTCAACACCTCAGGACTGCGCCGGAGGCAATGGTACTCCGTGCGCTCCATCACTATCGTTGGACCATGGCCGACATTTTCGACGTGATCGCTGACACCACCAGGCGGGACATCCTCGCGCTGCTGCTCGAACGGCACGGTGGCACCGGGACGAGCGTCTCCGAGATCGTCGCCCAGCTCGGCCTCAGCCAACCGACGGTGTCGAAGCACCTCAAGGTCCTGCGCGAAGCAGAGCTCGTGGAGGTGCGCGAGGAGGGCCAGCACCGCTATTACAGCCTGGACTCGGCGCCGCTCGAGGACGTGGAGGACTGGCTCATCCCGTTCCTCAGCGTCGACTACCAGGACGACGGTGTCGATTTCGCGGCGTTGTCGCTGCCGGACCAGGCCAAGGCGGTCGCCGGATCGGTCGGCAAGGTCGCGGCGGACGTGACCCACGCGGTGCAGTCGGTCACGAAGAAGCTCCGCCCCTAGCCGGGCCTCGCATACCGTTCACACAGGGGATGTACAGGGCGGGCGTCGGACCTCTAGAGTTGCCATGCGGCGTTCCGGTCCTCGGGGCGCCGTTCAAGCAGGTTTCCAGAGGCGTAGGAGGGGTTCGATGACGCAGGACACTGCCGACGTCCGCTTCCTCACCGTGGCCGAAGTCGCCGAGATGATGCGGGTGTCCAAGATGACCGTGTATCGCCTGGTGCATTCGGGGGAGCTCCCGGCCATCCGGTTCGGGAAGTCGTTCCGAGTGCCGGAGACCGCCGTCGACGCCGTCCGGCAGCGCCCGGTCGCCGACGCCGGCTGAGGCGTTCCCCGCTCCTAGCAGCCTGCAGGCGTACGGCGTGTGAACGACGCGCGCTGCAATCGGCTAGACTGGCAACAAGACTTGTTCTCTTCGGTCGCGATCCCTGCGGCCAAGCCCCCCAATTCTGTGAGGTAAATCCGTGGGTTCTGTTATCAAGAAGCGCCGCAAGCGTATGGCGAAGAAGAAGCACCGCAAGCTGCTTCGCAAGACCCGTCACCAGCGCCGCAACAAGAAGTAGCCGGCTGCTCCGTTCGGAGCGCCTGACGACTCTTCGTCCACCGGAAGCGCCTGCCCAATGGGGTACGGCGCTTTCTGGCGTTGTCGAGGTGATCGTCTCGTCGCCGGTCGTGGCGTGGGATCCCCGCGGGTCGAGCGGCGTCGAGGTTCCTCCACAGGCGAGGCCGGAGGGGACTGATCCACAGCGCGTCGCGGCACGCGATCCGTCGGCCCGAGATCGTCGGCGGTCCTTCGTACGGTGTTCGCATGACCCGCGATCTTCCTCCAACCGCCCGCCGCAACCGACGCGAGCTCGCGTACCGGGTGCCGTTCGTCGTCGAACGAGACGACGCGCCTCGCTATCGACTCCGGAACGTCGGTGACGAAGCCGTGCACTGGGTCGTGCTGCGCCTGAACGGGCCCGGACTCCTCGCCCCACTGGAACCGTGTCGCCTGACGCCTGGCAGCGCTCTGGAGTTCGAGGTGTTGGGCACCGAGTTGGCCCGCGCGACCAGTGTGCAGGTGTCCTGGTTCCGTCCCGGCGGTCACCAGTACCTCTGGCGGGTCACCTTCTGACGGACGCCATCCGGTGGAGGGGAGTGGTCTCCGATGCGCGGATCAGCGTTCCTGGTCGCGGCGAGCGGCCAGCAGGTCGCGGGCCGTCAGCTTGTGCGCCCGGCCCGGGTACATGTCCGCGTTGAGGCCCGTGATGAACGGGGCCGGGTCGAGGTCGAGCGCGGTACTCAGTCGGACGAGCGTCTCCACGCTCGGGTGCACCTGCCCTCGCTCGATCTTGCCGATGTTCGTCCAGTGCATCCCCGCCAACACGCCCAGGTCCTCGAGGGTCAGCTGTCGCTCGTTGCGGGCGGCCCGCAACCGCTCGCCGAGGATGGTCGCGGCTTCCGAATGTGTAGGCATCACTCAATGACAACGGACCTCGACCGGCGCATGCCAGAGCGTCTGTGTCGGGTGGATCCGCAACCTATGGTTCTGGATCCTGGGTTCAACGGCATCATCATTCCGGCATCGTCCCAGATGTCGTCGAGAAACACCACACGTGTCGGGTCCCTGGACGTGCTGCGGCCTCGAGCACCCCGTACAGTTGAGGAGGTGTCCACTCTGCACGTCACGCTCATCGGTAAGCCCGGCTGTCACCTCTGCGACGACGCGCGAGCCGTGATCGACGAGGTGGTCGCAGGTCTCCCGTCCGACGGCCCCACGATCGAACGCGAGGAGCTCTCGATCCTCGACGATCCGGCGCTCCACGACCGCCACTGGGAGGAGATCCCCGTCGTCCTCATCGACGGCAGGGTCCACAACTACTGGCGCATCGACCCCGACCGTCTGCGGTCCGCGCTGCTCGCCGACTGATCCGCACGACCATCCATCCACATCGACCCTTGGGGGCCCAGTGACCATCCGCCACATCGTCAGCTGGAAGCTGGCAGCAACGGACGAGGCCGAGCGCGACGCGGCGTTCGCCACGATGCAGTCCGAACTCGAGGCACTCGCCGGGTTCATGCCGGACGACATCGAGCGCCTCCAGGTCGGACGCAACATCGCCTACCCGGAGAGCAACTGGGACGTCGTGCTGGTCGGCGACTACCCGAGCCTCGAAGCCTTGGAGCGCTACCAGGTCCACCCGGAGCATGTCCGCGTGGTGCAGATCGTCCGCCAGCTCGTGGTCGAGCGCTCCGCGGTCGACTTCCAGCTCGACTGAGCCGGCACCCGCAGGGCTCAGGCCATGACGCCGACGGCCACGGTGCCGTCGAGCTCGTCGTCGCGGACGATCGACGCCGAGAGGCCCGCCGCCCGCATGAGCGTTGCGGTCTCGGGAGCCTGACGTTCGCTCGTCTCGATCAGGATGGCGCCGGTCGGCGCGAGCCAGTCCGGGGCCTGCGCGATGATCCGACGCTGCACGTCGAGCCCGTCGGCACCGCCGTCGAGCGCGATCACGGCCTCGTGCTCCCGAGCCTCCGGGGGCATCGTCACCATCGACGCCGTCGGGACGTAGGGGGCGTTCGCGAGCAGAAGGTCGACGCGCCCCGCGAGCACCCCGGGCAGCCCGTCGAACAGGTCTCCGCGCAGGGCGTGCCCACCGAGCGGCTCGAGGTTGCGCTGTGCGCAGTCCACCGCGGCGAGGTCGATGTCCGACGCCCAGACGTCGATGGGGCCGGGCGCCTCGGTGAGGAGCGCACTCCCGACGGCCGCGGCACCGCAGCAGAGCTCGACGACCACCGAACCCTTCCGGAGGCGCGGGAGGGCGACGTCGACCAGGAGCTCGGTGCGTCGCCTCGGCACGAAGACCCCGTCCTCGACGACAACCCGGCGGCCCCGGAACGCGACCCAGCCGAGGACATGCTCGAGCGGCCGGCCGGCGACCCGTGCCGCGACCATCCGTTCGAGTCGATCCGGATCATCCGATTCGGCGAGGAGGAGAGCCGCCTCGTCCTCGGCGAAGACGCACCCCGCCGCACGAAGGCGCAGGACCACGGATTCGGCGGTCGCGTTCATCTGGCCTACACCCCTCGCCCACCTGCGACGGACGCCGCACGGTCGGTGCGAGTCACGCTACCGTCGCGTCCGGGCTCGCACCAGAGCGGTGGTCAGAGCTGTTCTGCTGCGGCGAGCACGCCGGGCAGCCAGGCGAGCGCGACGTCCTTCTTGCGCTCGAACCCGCCGTCGTCGTGCAGACCGAACTCACCGAACCGGGTCGCGCCGTGCTCGGTGAGCAGGGCGTCGAGCAGCGAGCTGCCCTGGTTGTACGTGTCCTCGTAGCTGCTGTCGCCCAGCCCGAAGATGGCGTACCGGAGCCCGTCGAGTTCCACGTCGGACTCCTCGAGCGCCTCGTAGAAGATCTGGCCGGTCTCACCGAGGAGGCCGTCGCCGTACGTCGACGTGATGAAGATGTGGATCTCGTCGGTCGACAGCTCCGCAGGGTCGACGTCGCCGAGGTCGACGACGCGCCACTGGTGCTGAGAGCCGATGGCCTTGCCGAGGTCGCCGGCGAGGCGTTCGGCGTTGCCGGATTCGGTCCCGTACAGGATGACGATCTGCATGGCGTCCTTCTTGCGGGGTTACGGGGCGAGGCGGGTCGGGCCGCGGAACAGGTAGGTGACCTCGCGGATGGAGGTCTCGTGCAGCATGAGCATGAGCACGCGGGCGAGGCCCATGCCGAAGCCGCCGTGCGCCGGGACGCCGTAGCGGAAGAAGTCGAGGTAGAACTCGAGCTCCTCGGGCTCCAGGCCCTTCTCCTTGGCCTGCTCGACGAGGACGTCGACGCGATGCTCGCGCTGTGCGCCCGTGGAGATCTCGACGCCGTTGTAGATGAGGTCGTAGCTGTTCGTGAGCGAGCCGTCCTCGGCGTTGCGCATGTGGTAGAACGGCCGGATGCTCGACGCGTAGTCGGTCAGGAAGACGAAGTCGTGACCGAAGGTCTCCTTGACGTAGGCCGCGATCTGACGCTCGCCCTCGGGGTCCATGTCGTCGTCGGCGCGGGGGATCTCGTAGCCGCGCTCGGCGACGATGCGCTTGGCCTCGGCCAGCGGGATGCGCGGGAACGGACGCGACGGGACCTCGAGCTCGATGCCGAAGAGTTCGGAGATCTGCTCGCCGTGCTTGTCCTTGACCGCCGTGAAGCCGGCGACGAGGAGCTCCTCGTGCAGCTGCATGACGTCCTCGTGGGACTCGATCCAGCTGATCTCGGCGTCGACGCTCGTGAACTCGGTCGCGTGTCGGCTGGTGAACGACGGGTCGGCGCGGAATGCGGGTCCGACCTCGAACACCTTGCCGAAGCCGGCGGACTGCGCCATCTGCTTGAAGAACTGCGGGGACTGCGCGAGGTACGCCTTGCCCTCGAAGTAGTCGACCTCGAAGAGCTCGGCGCGCGACTCGCTCGCGCTCGCCATGAGCTTCGGGGTGTGGATCTCGATGAAGTCGTTGTCGATCCAGTACTGACGCAGTGCGTGCTCGAACGTCGTCTGGATGCGGAAGATCAGGGCCTGCTTCGGCTGGCGCAGGTCGAGGAAGCGCCAGTCGAGCCGCTTGTCGAGCGAGGAGTCCGCAGCGATCGGCGTCTCGGGGTTGGCGGCGGTGACGACCTCGAGCGTGGCGACCTTGACCTCGATGCCGCCGAGCTTGACGCGCTCGTCGTGCTTGAGCTCGCCGGTGACGGTGATGAAGGAGCCGTGCGCGAGGGCGGAGATCGCCTCGGTGGTGGCGAGGCGGTCGGCGGAGCCCTCGACCTCCGGGTCGACCTCGCGGACGGCCGGGTTCACCAGCTGGACGGCGCCGCTCTCGTCGCGGAGGACGACGAACTGCACCTTCTTCTGGTCGCGGACGGTCTCGACCCATCCGGAGACGGTGACGGGACCGTCGGACAGGGCGGCCAGGTTCTTCACAACGACGCGTTCACTCACCCCGACAGCTTAGCCGTCGCTCGTGGCTCGGACCTGGACGGAGGTCACGGTGAATCCGCAGCTTGGGGAAACGTACACTTGGAGGGTGGTAGCCGACCAGATCCATCTCGTGCGTCACGGCGAGGTGCACAATCCTTCTCGTGTGCTCTACGGTCGACTCCCCGCATTCCGACTGTCCGAGCTCGGTGAGCGCATGGCGCAGGCGGCCGCAGACGACCTCGTGAGCCGCGACCGCACGGTGGGTGCGCTCTACGCGTCCCCCTTGCAGCGCACGCAGGAGTCCGCCGCGCCGGTCGCCGCCGCGTTCGGGCTCGCCGTCGTCTCCGAGCCGCGCGTGATCGAACCGTTCAACGAGTTCGAGGGCAAGCGCATGAGCCGCGCCCTGAAGAACCCGCTCAACTGGCCCAAGCTCCGCAACCCGTCCCGTCCGAGCTGGGGTGAGCCGTACGCGTCGATCGTCAACCGCATGACCGCGGCCGTCGAGGACGCCTGGCGCGCGACGCCGTCGGGAGACGTGGTCATCGTCAGCCACCAGCTGCCCATCTGGATGCTGCACAGCTCTGTGGTCGGGGCGCCCTATCGTCACGACCCGCGGAAGCGACGGTGCGCCCTGTCGAGCATCACCAGCTTCGAGCGGACCGAGCAGGGCTTCGTCGAGGTCGGCTACGTCGATCCGGCCGCCCGTCTGTCGTCCGGCGCGACAGATGTCGGGGCCGTCTGATGGCCCGCCGATCGAGGACGTTGGCCGTCGCCGCCGTGTTGGCGGTCGGGGCACTCCTGCTCACGGCGTGCGGGAGCGACCCGCTCGCCGAGCAGTATCGCGAGGGCAGCAGCAAGGGGTACGTCGCGGGCGACGGCAGCGTGACCGAGGTCGCGCTCGACGACCGTGGCGAGTCGATCAGCTTCTCGGGCGTCGGCGAGGACGGCGAGCAGATCTCCTCCGCGGACCACGCGGGCCAGGTCATGGTCGTGAACTTCTGGTACGCCGCCTGCGCACCCTGCCGCGCGGAGGCGAAGGATCTGCAGGCGCTCAACGAGGCGTACACCGACCAGGGCGCCACCTTCATCGGGGTCAACGTCCGCGACACCGCCGACACCGCGAAGGCGTTCAACGGCACCTTCGGCATCACCTACCCCTCCATCCTCGACGTCGACAGCGGGGAGGCGAAGCTCGCCTTCACGGGCAGCGTCCCGCCGAACGCGGTGCCGACCACCATCGTCCTCGACGCCCAAGGTCGGGTCGCCGCACGCATCCTCGGGCAGCTGCAGGACCGCACCATCCTCGACACCCTCATCCGCGACACGATCGCCGAGAGCGCCCCAGAGTGACCCCCGGCGAGCTCGTCTACGGCGGCCAGCTCCTCGTGGCGATCCCGATCGCCATCGCGGCCGGTCTGCTGTCCTTCCTCTCGCCGTGCGTCCTGCCGCTCGTCCCCGGCTACCTCGGATACGTCGGCGGCATGACGACGGTCGAGGAAGGGCGCTCCGGTGCGGGTCGCCGGCGCGTGTTGCTCGGCGTCAGTCTCTTCATCCTCGGCTTCACCGTCGTGTTCGTGGCGATCGCGGCGTTCGTCGGGACGATCGGCGCCTGGTTCGTCGAGTGGGAGGGCGTCATCACCCGCGTCCTCGGTGCGGTCGTCATCCTCATGGGGCTCATCTTCATCGGCCAGTTCTCCCGGCTGCAGCGCACGGTGCGCACCAGCTGGGCACCCGCCACGGGCCTCGCCGGCGCGCCGCTGCTCGGCTTCGTCTTCGCCATCGGCTGGACGCCCTGCCTCGGCCCGACGCTCACCGCGATCAGCGCGCTCTCCCTCTCGGGCGGCTCCGCGTGGCGCGGAGCGCTCCTCGGGCTGTTCTACTGCCTCGGTCTCGGTATCCCCTTCCTGCTCGTCGCACTCGGACTCGGTTGGGTCACGGGGTCGTTGGCGTTCCTCAAACGGCACATCCGCACGATCAACATCATCGGCGGCGTGCTCCTCATCGTGATCGGTGTGTTGATGGTGTCTGGTCTCTGGTCCGCTTGGATGTACTCGTTGCAGGGGGTGATGAGCGGCCTTGTCACGCCCCTCTGATCACATCGACTCCGCCGCACCGGCTCCGGCCGACGGCATCAACCAGCCGAAGCTCGGGTTCGTCGGTTGGCTCCGCTTCTTCTGGCGTCAGCTCACGAGCATGCGCACGGCGCTCTTCCTGCTGCTGCTGCTCGCCATCGCCGCGGTGCCCGGATCGCTCGTCCCGCAACGGTCGAGCGACCCGAACGGCGTCACCCAGTACTTCACCGACAACCCGGACCTCGCGCCCATCCTCGACAAGGTGCAGGCGTTCGACGTCTACAGTTCGGCCTGGTTCTCCGCGATCTACCTGCTGCTGTTCATCTCGCTCATCGGCTGTGTGATCCCGCGGACGAAGCACCACTGGCTCGCCCTGCGCTCCCGCCCGCCGCGGACGCCCGCGCGCCTGTCTCGGCTCTCCGCGTTCGAGCGTCGCAGCGACGACAGCGGCGCGACCGCCACCGAGCTCATCGACGACGCGACGAAGCAGTTGAAGCGCCAGGGCTACCGCGTCGAGCGTTACGACGCCGAGGGGTCCGCATCGGTGTCCGCCGAGCGCGGCTTCCTCCGCGAGACCGGCAACCTGGTCTTCCACTCGGCCCTCGTCGGCATCCTCGTGACGGTCGGTTTCGGCGGCGGCTTCGGCTTCTCCGGTCAGCGCGTGCTCGTCGAGGGACAGACCTTCGTCAACACCCTGCTCGACTACGACTCCTTCAACCCCGGCCGCTTCTTCAACGAGTCGGAGCTCGCCCCCTACAAGTTGACGCTCGACGAGTTCGGCGTCACGTACGAGACCGAGAACCTCGACGCGTACGGTCAGGCGATCGACTACCGCGCGAAGGTCACGACGACCTCGCCCGGCGGGAAGCCGCAGGACGCGACGATCAAGGTCAACGATCCGCTGCGGTTCGAGGGCACCGACGTCTACCTGCTCGGCAACGGCTACGCGCCGACGATCACCGTCCGTGATCCCGAGGGCAAGGTCGTGTTCAGCGACTCCATCCCGTTCCTGCCGCAGGACGCCCAGCTCACCTCGCTCGGCATCGTCAAGGTCCCGGACGGTCTGGCTGAGCAGCTCGGCATGATCGGGTTCTTCTATCCGACCCAGGCCGCGTCCAAGCCGCCGTTCTTCTCGTCCTACCCCGACCTCGCCTACCCGGTGCTGACGCTCAACGTCTACTCCGGCGACCTCGGCATCAACGCCGGTGCTCCGAAGTCGGTCTACGCGCTCGACGTCGACGACATGAAGCAGCTCACGGGCGGCGACACCGGCGTCGAGTCGATCGAACTCACGCCTGGCCAGATCACGGACCTCCCCAACGGCCTCGGCACGGTGTCCTTCGACAACGTCGCCGCCAACCCGTCGACCGAGAACTACGCCGGCTCCGTCAAGCGGTTCGCCTCGTTCGACGTGCACCACGACCCGACCCAGCTGTGGGTGCTCGCGTTCGCCATCCTCGCCCTGTCCGGCCTCATCACCTCGCTCTTCGTCGCCAGACGCCGCGTCTGGGTGAAGGCCGTGACCGGGAGCGACGGCACCGTCTCCCTCGAATACGCCGGGCTCGCCCGCGGCGAGGACCCCGGCCTCGAAGCGGCCGTCGCGGCGATCGCCGAAGCGCACAGTCCAACGCCTGTCCCGTCCGAACCCGAAGGTAGAATCACCCCGTGACCCTCGTCGAAATCTCGAACCTCTGCCTCTGGTCGGCCGTCGCCGTCTACGCGCTGGCGTTCATCGCCTTCACGTTCGACCTCGCGCGCCGCAGCGCCGAGGTCACCGCGGCGATCGACGCGACCGAGCGGGCCGAGCTGGAACGGTCGGCGGCCGCCGAGGAACGCGTCGGCGCACTCGCCTCCGCGGCGTCGCGGACGGCCGCACCGATCGTCACGAGCGACGGTGTCCCGCGCAAGAACCGCCGTCCCGCGGACGAGCCCGAGCAGCAGGCGTCGCGCAAGTCGCCGAGCCTGCGGGTCGGGGTCTCGCTCACGGTCATCGCCTTCCTGCTCCACCTCGTCGCGGACGTGACGCGCGGTATCGCCGCCGGTCGTGTCCCATGGGCGAACATGTACGAGTTCGCGATGACGGGCACGCTGCTCATCGTCGCGGTGTTCCTCGTGGTCATCGCGCGCGTGGACCTCCGGTTCCTCGGCAGCTTCGTGATCGGCCTCGTGACCGTGCTCCTCGGCCTTGCGACCGCGAACTTCTACGTCGAGGTCGTGCCGCTGCCGCCGGCGCTGCAGTCGGCGTGGCTCGTCATCCACGTGTTCGTCGCGAGCCTCGGTACGGCGTTCTTCGCCATCGGCTTCGCGTTGAGCGTCGTGCAGCTCCTGCAGGGGCGTCGTGAGCGTCGGCTCGGGCTCGTGCAGCCCACCCAGGGCTCCGGGCGTCTCCGCTTCCTGCTCACCCTCCCGAGCGCGGAGCGTCTCGAGAACCTCGCCTACCGCGTCAACATCATCGGCTTCATCTTCTGGACGTTCACGCTCATGGCCGGTGCCATCTGGGCGGAGCGCGCGTGGGGTCGGTACTGGGGCTGGGACACCAAAGAGGTGTGGACCTTCATCATCTGGGTGATCTTCGCCGGGTACATCCACGCCAGGGCGACGCGCGGCTGGCGCGGATCACGGGCGGCCACGCTCGCGATCATCGGCTTCAGCGCCGTGATGTTCAACTTCGTCGTCGTGAACGTGTTCTTCAAGGGTCTGCACGCCTACAGCGGCCTGTAGGTCTCCGACGCACCGGTCCCTGAGCCTCTTTCCGGTCCCTGAGCCTGTCGAAGGGCTAGCCGAGCAACGCGTGGGTGCGGCGGAGTCGGTCGAGCCACCACGCCGTGCGCTCCGGTGACGCCGTGAAACGCTCGAGGAGATCGGCGTCCACCTCGACGCGCCGGACGGCGATGCCGCCGTCCACGGGATCGAGCGGGGCGGTCGTCACGTCGCCGCCGAGGAGCGCGGTGGTGGCGAGCCCGCAGTCGTAGTCGAGTTCCGGCAGGGCCGCCGCGAGGTGGGCACCCATGGAGATGCCGACGGAGGTGTCCAGCGCGCTCGAGACGACGATCGGCAGGCCGGCCTCGCCCGCGATGCGGAGCGCGGCGTGCACGCCGCCGAGGGGCTGCGCCTTGACGACGAGCAGGTCGGCGGCGCCGGCGCGAGCCACGGCCAGGGGGTCCTCGGCTTTGCGGACGCTCTCGTCCGCCGCGATGGCGACGTCCAAGGAGGAGACCCGTTCGCGGATCTCGGCGAGTTCCGCGACGGTCGCGCAGGGCTGCTCGACGTACTCGAGGTCGAAGGGTTCGAGGGCGCGGATGGCGTGTTCGGCCTCGTCGACGTTCCAGTTGGTGTTGGCGTCCACACGGAGTCGACCCTCGGGTCCGATGGCCCGCCGGACGGCGGCGACTCGCGCGACGTCGTCGGCGAGCACCTGCCCGCGCTCGGCGACCTTCACCTTCGCAGTGCGGCAGCCCGGGAAGCGCGAGAGGATCGACGGGACGTCCGCCGCGTCCACGGCTGGAACCGTCGCGTTCACGAGGATGCGATCCCGGTAAAGGGGTGGGAGGTCCGACCAGCCGAAGTCGATGGCGGCCCGGAGCCACGCGGCCGACTCCTGGTCGTCGTACTCGACGAAGGGGGAGAACTCCGTCCACCCGGCGGGCCCGCGGAAGAGGACGGCCTCGCGGGTGTCGATGCCCCGGAACCGGACGCGGAGGGGGATGGAGACCACGCGGGCGGTGGCGAGGACGTCGTCGAGGTTCGCTTGCATGTCCCCATCCTGCACCCGGAGGTCGGAAGCCGTCGCGGGACGCCCGTGACACAATCGATCCCGTGCCGCTGTTCTCCCGACGCAAGCCGATGCCCGGCGATCGGCGAAGCGTGCCCGCGGACGAACCCGCCGCCTTCTCGGTGCCCGAGCCGATCTTCGAGCGGAGTCCCGAGGCCGAGGTGCCCCCGGTGATCGAGGAAGCGCCCGGCGGATCCTCGGACGAGCCGCGCGATCCGAACGCCCCGCCGATCCCCGGGGCGCCGCCGGTGGCCGCGTCCTCGACCGCGCGAGTGCCAGCCGCCCCGGAGCGCACGCCCGAGGAGCTGGAGGCGGAGACCGCCAGGTTCCGGCGTCCGGGGTCCCGAGGACGACGGACACCGCGGGAGCCCGCATCGCGGAAGCCGTCGTCGCGTCGGCGACGGAAGGCGGCGGAACGCGCGGCCACCTCGCAACCGGAGGTCGCGGCGATCCCCGCCGACGACGGCGAGCGGACTCCGGCGGCGCGCCCGCCTGCCGCCGGTGCATCCCCGACGGGTCTGGACGAACCCGGCGCGCGGAGTCGGGGTGTCGTCGCCTCCTTTTCCCCGCTCGCCCTGCTCGGCGCGGTGGTGGCGGTGACGCTCTTCACCGTCCTGCTGGCCGTCAGCTACCGGCCCGGCGAGGGGGCCTGGGCCATCCTCGTGGCGTTCGCCCTCGTCGTCGTCGTGCAGATCGTGCTGCTCGTCGGGAGTGTCATCGTCATCCGCCGGAAGGTGCGGCGCCGCTGGGGCGTGCTGGCGCTGGTGCTCCTCCTCGTCGTCAATCCGGCCACGGCGATGGCGGTCGGAGGTCTCTCCACGGACCGGGCGGGGGACGGCTCCTCCGCCGGCGGCAGCGGCGACGAGGAGCACGACCCGATCTGGGACACCTACCCTGGGTCCGCCTACGTCGACGCGAGGGAGACCCTCGACGGGCCGAGCTACGAGGACTTCGTCGGGACGTCCGACGAGATGCTCGCGGAGATCCGGACGGCGTTGACCGCGGAGTTCGGATTCGACTGGGTGGAGCGACAGCCCGCCGAGACGGAAGTCGATCAGAACGGGTACGGCGGGGACTCCATGCTCTTCGAGTACACGGCGCCGGTGTGGCAGACGACGACGACCGTGCGCACCTTCGAGGAGAAGTCGCGGGTGGTCGAGCTCATCCGACAGGTCCTGCTCCGCTACGGCATCGCGAACCTCGACATGCAGAACGCGCCGTCCTCCTGGCGTGAGCCGGGCGAGCTCACCGAACGGTACGGTGGCGAGACCCTCGACACCCAGGCGCTGTGGGATCTGCACACCTACAACGCCATCACGGGGGCCGGCGACTTCCGGACGAGCATCGTCGATCTCACGCTCGACTCGGCCGGCACGGTCGCGAAGGACCGCGAGTTCGACGTCGACTATTCCGACATGGCGGCGGAGGGCATCGAGCTGCACCTCGACTCCTACGCGCTCCTGAAGGAGGCGGACCGCGCCGACTACCTGGAGGCGCTCAAGCCCTACGCGGATCTCGACAAGCCGAAGTAGTGCCTAGGCTGGACGCATGAGCGATCGAGTGTCCGAACTGTTCGACCCGGAGATCTGGGACGTCGTACCGGGGTTCGAGGACCTCACTGATCTGACGTACCACGTCGCGCGCGAGGGCGGCTTCGTGCGCATCGCGTTCGACCGCCCCGAGGTGCGCAACGCCTTCCGCCCGCACACCGTCGACGAGCTGTACCGCGCGCTCGACCACGCGCGCCAGAGCCCGACCGTCGGTGTGGTGCTGCTCACCGGGAACGGTCCGAGCGCGAAGGACGGTGGCTGGGCGTTCTGCTCGGGCGGCGACCAGCGCATACGCGGTCGCGACGGCTACCGGTACGCGAGCGACGACGCCGCGGACGACGAGACGGCGAGCGGCATCGACGCCGCGCGCAACGGCCGCCTGCACATCCTCGAGGTCCAGCGGCTCATCCGCTTCATGCCGAAGGTCGTCATCAACCTCGTGCCCGGATGGTCCGCGGGTGGCGGGCACTCCCTCGGCGTCGTGTGCGACCTGTCGATCGCGAGTCGGGAACACGCGCGGTTCAAGCAGACCGACGCCGACGTCGGTTCCTTCGACGCCGGGTACGGGAGCGCGTATTTCGCCAAGCAGGTGGGCCAGAAGTTCGCCCGTGAGGTGTTCTTCCTCGCCCAGGAGTACGACGCGGAGCGCGCGCTGCAGGCGGGCGCGATCAACGCGGTCGTCCCGCACGCCGAGCTGGAGCAGACCGGGGTCGCCTGGGCCCGCACCATCCTCGGCAAGTCGCCGACCGCCATCCGCATGCTCAAGTTCGCCTTCAACGCCGTCGACGACGGTCTCGTCGGCCAGCAGGTCTTCGCAGGCGAGGCCACCCGCCTCGCGTACGGCACCGACGAGGCGGTGGAGGGACGCGACGCCTTCCTGGAGAAGCGCAAGCCGGACTGGGCTCCGTTCCCCTGGCAGTTCTGAGCTCCGAGACGCCGAGGGGGCGGCGGAGCACCGACGTACCCGGCGTACGCTGAATCCATGACCCGTCAGCTGCTCCCCGTCGACGCGTCCGCCTCGGCGATGCTCGCGGCCCTGGAGACGGCGCTCGACGGTTCCGGACCCGCGGTCCTCCCGATGCAACACGGATCGTCCGCGGCACCGGCCGTGGTCGACGACCGGGTGGCCCTCGTGATCGAGACCTCCGGTTCGACGGGTGTGCCGAAGCGGGTCGCCCTCACGGCCGACGCCCTCCTGGCCAGCGCGGCGGGTTCCGCGATGGCTCTGGGTGGCCCTGAGGCCCACCGCCGTTCGTCCCAGTGGATCCTGGCGCTCCCGACGCACTACATCGCCGGCGTCAATGTGCTGCTCCGGTCGATCGTCGCCGGGACCAGGCCGATCGAGACCCCGGCTGGATCGTTCGACGCCCGGGCGTTCCGCGGACTCGTCGAGCGGCTCGACGCCGATGACGGTTTCGTCGCCCTCGTGCCGGCGCAGCTGCGCCTGCTCGTCGACGCCGCCGAGACGAGCACCTCCGTGCGCGACGCGCTCGCCGGACTCGCCGGGCTGCTCGTCGGGGGACAGGCCACCCCCGCTCCGCTGCTCGAGCGGTCCGCAGCGCTCGGCATCCGCGTCGTGCGGAGCTACGGTTCCAGCGAGACGTCCGGCGGCTGTCTCTACGACGGCGTGCCGTTCCCCGGTGTCGAACCCCGGCTGGCGGACGGGGAGCTCCTCCTCGCCGGGCCGGTGCTCGCCGAGGGCTACCTCGGCGAACCGGACCGCACGGCGACCGCCTTCCCGGACGACGGCGGCCGACGGTGGTACCGCACCGGCGACACCGCCGAGTTCGTCGACGGCGTCGTCCGGGTGACCGGGCGGGCCGACAACGTGATCATCAGCGGCGGGGTGAACATCTCCCTCGACCGTGTGCAGGCGGTCGTCCGGTCGGTGCCGGGGCTGGCCGAGGCCGTCGTCGTCGCCGTCCCCGATGAGCGGTTCGGCCAGGCGTCCGTGATCGTGACGGGGGTCGGGACCTCCTCGGACCAACGCGCGGACGACGCGCTGCTGCAGACCGCCCGAGACGCCGTCGCGGAGGCGCTCGGCCGCCCGGCGCGCCCCGCCCGGCTGCTCCGTCTGGCCGAGCTGCCGCTGCTCGCGAGCGGCAAACCCGACCTCGTCGCACTCCGCTCACGACTGGGTTGAGCCCGTCCTCCGCGTGACTGCGAGGGCCGGTTTGCAGGCGGTTGTCGCATAGGGCATGCTCTCCCATGCGTGTCGACGAGCGACCGCAGCCGGGGGACGACGATAGGTGACAACGGGGACCGACACGGGCGCTGCGCCCACGAGGCCGACCACGGCGTTCCGCGCCGACATCCAGGGGATGCGGGCGCTCGCGGTGACCGCGGTGATCCTCGCCCACGCGACCGGCTGGGCGGCCGGCGGCTTCGTGGGCGTGGACGTGTTCTTCGTGATCTCCGGCTTCCTCATCACCGGGTTGCTCCTGCGCGAGCACGAGCGTTCCGGACGGATCTCCCTGCCGGCCTTCTTCGGGCGGCGGATCAAGCGGATCCTGCCCGCGTCGCTCGTCGTCCTGGCCGCGACCGTCGCGCTGGCGTCGTGGCTCTTCAACGCGCCGCGGGCGCTCGCGACCTGGTGGGACGCGGTGTCGGCCGCGCTGCTCGTCTCGAACTGGCGCTTCGAGGCGTCGGGCACCGACTACTTCCACGCGACGGACGCCGCGTCACCGCTGCAGCACTTCTGGTCCCTCTCGATCGAGGAGCAGTTCTACCTCGTGTGGCCGGTGCTGCTCCTCGTCCTCCTCGCCGTCGCGGCCCGCGGAGCCCGACCCGTGATGCGCTCGCGCCTCGTCGTCGGTGGCGTCCTCGTCGTCCTCATCGCGGCCTCCTTCGCCGTCGCCGTGTGGCAGTCGGGGGCGGCCCCGCAGGCCGCCTATTTCGCGACCGGCGCGCGCGTGTGGGAGCTGGGGGCCGGCGCACTCCTGGCCGTGTCCGCACCGCTCCTCGGCCGGCTGCCGCTGGCGCTCCGGGTGGTCGCCGGATGGGCGGGGCTCGTCGGCATCGTCGCATCCGCACTGCTCATCACCGGGTCGATCGGGTTCCCCGGTCCCTGGGCGGTCGCCCCCGTCGCCGCCGCGATGCTGGTCATCGCCGCCGGGACCGGGGCCGGTCCCGCGTACCCGCGCTGGATGTTCCCGCTCACGAACCCGCTGAGCCGTGGCGTCGGAGCGATCTCCTACTCGCTCTACCTCTGGCACCTCCCGATCCTCGTGTTCGTACCGATGCTCGTCCCCGACACCGCCCTCAGCACGGTCCCGGGTATGCTCGGGCTCATCCTCGGGGTCTCGGTGCTCTCCTTCCTGCTCATCGAACAGCCGTTGCACCGCACGCCGCTCGTGGGTTCCTTCCACGGCGACCGCGACGCCAGGGACGCCGCCTGGACCGCCTGGCGCGAGCGGTTCGCCTCCCAGTTCCTCTACTCGGCGGTCGGGCTCGTGATCGTCGCCGGGCTCGCGGTGATCGCCATCGGCCCCGCGCTCCGCATGCCGGTGGCCACCGGGGGACCGGCGGCAATCGCGGCACCGGCGGGAGACCCGCTCCAGGGCATCGCCGCCGAGCTGCAACTCGCGAGCCAGGCTTCCGCATGGCCCGACAACCTCTCGCCGAGCCTCGACGACGCGATCCGCGCGACCTCGAGCACCAACCCCGCCCGGGCTTGTTTCGACCTGGGTTCGACGCCCGACGACGGCTCGTGCACCTGGGGGGATGCCGCTGCGCCGAAGCACGTCTACCTCGTCGGCGACTCGACCGCGCTCGCCTACGCGCCGGCGTTCCGGGCCATCGCCGATCAGAGCGGCGGGGCCGTACGGATCACCACCATCGGTCTGTACGGGTGCCGCTTCACGCAGGATCTCATCCAGAACAGCGGCGCGGGGGTGATGGACGACTGCCCGACCCGGAAGCACGACATCGCCGAACGCATCGCCGCGGACCAGCCCGACCTCGTGATCGTCTCGAACGCGTTCGCCGCAGGTCGCACCACCGACGGCCGATCGCTCGACACGACGTCGATGGTCGCGTCGGCGCTCGCCGAGACTGCGGGCTATCAGGTCCCCGGCCGCGTCGTGTTCCTCGCGCCGCCGCCCCTCGGCGCGGATCTCGGGTCCTGCTACTCGAGGGTGTCCAGTCCGCAGGACTGCGCCGTCGGCGTCGACGCGGCCTGGAACGACTTCGCGGCGGCGACCGAGTCCGCGGCCGCCGCGGCCGGCGAGCGCTTCGTCTCGTCGCTCCCGTTCAGCTGTGCGGATGGCGTCTGCCCGGCCTTCGCCGGGACCACGCCGACGAAGTACGACAGCGTGCACCTCACCCCGGCGTTCGCCGAGCACATCGCCCCGGCGGTCCTCCAATCCCTCCAGGCCGCCGGAGCTCTGTGACGCCGTCCGCCCGGAGGCTCCGCGGGTAGACTCGCCGTCGTGGCACATGGAGCACGGCCGGCAGCGCCGAAACAGCAGAAGACGTCCGCACAGCGCCCCACGGCGGGTCGTGGCGCGAACGGTGGACGATCGGGCAACCCCGCACGCGGTGGCGGTCGCAAGGTCCCCCTCGCGAAGCCGGCGACCTTCGGCGACTGGGTCGGTGCTGCGCGGATCCGCACGCTGCCGATGGCCGTCGCCCCCGTGCTCATCGGCACCGGCGCCGCGACGATCATCGCGGGCCCCGGGGTCTACCACCCGGTCCGTGCACTGCTCTGCCTCGTCGTCGCGCTCGCGCTGCAGATCGGCGTCAACTACGCCAACGACTACTCCGACGGCATCCGCGGAACGGACGACCTCCGGGTCGGCCCGAGCCGATTGACCGGTTCCGGCGCGGCGAAGCCCAAGACGGTCCTCACCGTCGCGCTGGTGTTCTTCGGGATCGCGGCCGTGGCCGGCATCGTCCTCACGATCCTCACCCAGTTCTGGTGGCTGCTCCTCGTCGGGGCGGTCGCGATCGTCGCCGCCTGGTTCTACACGGGCGGGAAGCGTCCCTACGGGTACTTCGCGCTCGGCGAGGTCTTCGTCTTCGTGTTCTTCGGCCTCGTCGCCACACTCGGCACCACCTTCGTCCAGGTCGGGACCGTGAACCAGGAGGCATGGTTCGGCGCGATCGGCGCGGGCCTCATCGCCTGTGCCGCGCTCGTCGTCAACAACCTCCGCGACCTCGAACAGGACAAGGCGGTCGGGAAGCGCACCCTGTCGACCTTCATCGGCCGGATCGCGTCGAAGGTGCTCTACTGCGTCCTGCTGCTCGTGCCGTTCGGCATCGCCGCGTTCCTCGCGCTCTTCTACCCGATCGCCTGGTTCACGATGTTCGCGCTGCTCGCAGCCATCCCGGCGTGCGTGATCGTGCTGTTCTCCACGACGGCCAAAGAGCAGATCCTGGCGCTCAAGCTGACGGGGCTCGTGCAGCTAGCGTTCGGGGTGATCCTCGGTCTGGCGTTCTTCTACACGCCCGGCATCGCCGGCTGACGACGCTTCCGGTGTCGCCGCGCTCGCATCGAGCGCCGCGTCCTCGGAGTCCTCGTCGTCGTGCGGCGTCGGCTTGTCGCCGTGTCGACGGGCGTACAGCTCCTGCGCGACGGTCTCCCGCGGGGTGCGCAGGAAGATGTAGGACACGCAGAGCCCGATGATCGCGGCGATGATCGCGGCGACCCAGGGCTGCAGACCCGTGAGGAAGACGAGGAGCAGGAGCGGCACCACGAACGCGAGGAGGCGGAGGATGGTGTACCGGACGGCGGCGGGAACGCGTTTCACCACATAAGTCTAGGCGTCCCGCCTGAAGGCAACCCCAGGTAATCACGTCACCTGGCGTTTACGATGGAGACATGGTTCGTCTCTGGATCGGCCTCGCCGTCGCGGCAGTCGTCTTCATCGTGTACTCGGTGGTCGACTGTGCCACGATGCCGCGCGACCGTGTCCGAGGGATCAGCAAGACCTCGTGGATCATCGCCATCCTCCTCCTGCCGGTCATCGGCGGAGTCCTCTGGTGGATCATCGGCCGGGTCCGCGCTCCGAAGGCCGTGCCCCGCGGCTCAGCCCCGGACGACGACCCGGACTTCCTCAAGAAGCTCGACGCCGACCGCGCGCAGACGAAGCGCATCCGCGACCTCGAGGACGAGCTCAACCGCTTCGACGACGAGTCGGGTGAGAGCCCGGATGCGACGACGCACGACGACCCAGCGCCAGGATCAGACACGCCCGACGACGGCTCCGGCCGCAGACCGCCTGGCGCCCCGAGCGCCTCGTGAACCCGTCCGCCGCTCCCGAGCCCGTCGGCTCGGCTCCCTCGTCGAGCCCGGCCAGCGCGTCGGCATGGACGCTCCTCGACGCGCTCGTCGCCGCGGGTGTCTCCGACGTCGTCGTCTGTCCCGGCTCCCGGTCCCAGGCGCTCGCGCTCGCCGCCGCCGAGCTCGCGGCCTCCGGACGGATCACCCTGCACGTGCGCATCGACGAGCGGGTCGCCGGCTTCCTCGCCTTGGGCCTCGGCGTCGAGACCGACCGTCCGGCCGTCGTGATCACGACCTCGGGGACGGCGACCGCGAACCTGCATCCGGCGGTCCTCGAGGCGCATCACTCTCGTGTGCCGGTCATCGTCCTCACAGCCGACCGGCCCGCCGAGGCGCACGGCATCCGGGCGAACCAGACGACGAAGCAGGACGACCTCTACGGGTTCGCCGCGCGCCTCGCCGTGGTCGTCGAGGCCCCGACCGGTGAATCGGGTGAGCAGGACGCCGCCCGCGATCTCGCCCGGCGGGCGTACCGTGCCGCGACGGACGTCCTCGACCCGGGCCCGGTGCACCTGAACCTCGCGTTCCGGGAGCCGCTCTCGGGCAGCTTCGAACCCGAGGTGACCGAGACGGCCCCCGATGTCCCGGTCGCGACGGACGCCGTCACGGAGGCACCGCTCTACCCGGGTCGACCGCATCTCGTGCTCGAGCGTGGACCCAGGACCCTCGTCGTCGCCGGGCACGACTCCGGCCCGGCCGCCGAGCAGCTCGCGACGGACGGCGGGTGGCCGCTCATCGCGGAGGTGTCGAGCGGATCACGGTTCGGGCGGAACGTCATCGCCGCCTACCGGGAGCTGCTGCGCGAGGACGACTACCGCGAGGCCGTCGAGCGCGTCGTCGTGTTCGGCCACCCGACACTCAGCCGCGAGGTCCCGCTCCTGCTCCAGCAGCCGCAGGTCGAGACGATCGTCGTCGCCCCGGCCGGAGCCGAGGTCTACAACCCCGGACGACGGGCCGACCGGATCGTGTCCTCGGTCGCCGTCGAGGCGGGCCCCGCGGATCGCGCCTGGCTCGGAGCGTGGGTCGTCGGGTCCCGCGAACGGGTGATCGACCCCTCGCCCGCAGCCCCCGATCTCGACGGGCTGCACTCGACGACACCCGCCGAGCGACTGGCCTCCGTCCGGGCCGAGCTCGAGGCCGTCCGGCTCCCGGTCACCCGCGAGGTCCTCGTCGACGCGGTCTGGCGTGCCACCTGGCCGCACGACCGTCTCGTCGTCGGTGCGTCGAGGCTCATCCGCGTGGCCGACGGTCTCGTCCCCGGCCGAAAGATCAGCGTGCATGCCAACCGCGGACTCGCGGGCATCGACGGCACCATCGCCACGGCCACGGGGATCGCGCTGGCGAGCCAGGCCGACGGCGGTCCCGGTGTGACGCGGGTGCTCCTCGGCGATCTCGCCTTCCTCCACGACGTCGGCGCGCTCCTCCTGGACGACGGCGTCGCGCCGCGTCTCCAGGTGATCGTCGGCAACGACGGCGGTGGCACCATCTTCGACGCGCTCGAGGTCGCCCAGAGTGCACCCGGAGCGCTCTTCGACCGCGTCCAGTACACGCCGCAGCACGTCCGGCTCGAGTCGCTCGCGACGGCCTACGGCTGGGAGTACCGCTCGGCCCGCACCCGCACGGAGCTCGACCAGGCGTTCACCGCGCCGGTGACCGGTCCCGTCCTCATCGAGGTCCCGCTGCCGCGCGCCTGATCCGTTGGTCCTCCCGGGGTCGACTTCCGACGCGACCTGCGGCCACAATGGGCGGATGACGGCATCGAAGCACGCATCGACCTGGACCGCACCTCCTCGAGACACGCTGCGCGTGGGCGAGGGGTTCAGCCTCGCCGCCGTCGATCCCCGGTCGACGCCGGGCTTCGACGGCGACAAGCAGCAGGGCAGGCTCGAGCTGGACGCGGGGGTGCCCGCCCTGTCCGAACTGCAGGAGCGACTCTTCGCGGCGAGCACGCAGGGAGCCCCGGAAGCGGTGCTCCTCGTCCTGCAGGCGATGGACACGGCGGGCAAGGGCGGCATCGTCAAGCACGTCGTCGGCTCCGTCGACCCGCAGGGCGTGCACCACTACGCCTTCAAGAAGCCCACGGAGGAGGAGCGCTCCCACGACTTCCTCTGGCGGGTGGAGCAGCACCTGCCGAAGCCCGGTCAGATCGGCGTCTTCGACCGCTCGCACTACGAGGACGTCCTCATCGGCCGGGTGCGTCGGCTCGCGGAGCCGGACGAGATCGAGCGTCGGTACGGAGCGATCAACGACTTCGAGGCGGGCATCGTCGCGAGCGGGACCCGTATCGTCAAGGTGATGCTGCAGATCAGCGCCGACGAGCAGAAGGAACGGCTCGCCGATCGGCTCGCGCGTCCGGACAAGCATTGGAAGTACAACCCCGGCGATGTGGACGAACGGGAGCTGTGGCCGGCGTATCAGGACGCGTACCAGGTGGCGTTCGAGCGCACGAGCACCGAGGCAGCCCCGTGGTTCGTCGTGCCGGCGGACCGCAAGTGGTACGCGCGCATCGCGGTCCAGCGTCTGCTGCTCGACGCCCTCGAGGACATCGATCCGCAGTGGCCGCCGGCCGACTACGACATCGCCGTCGAGCAGGCGCGACTCGCGGCGAGCTGAACCGGTGGGGCCTCGGCTCAGCCGAAGGCCTCCACGATCGGACGGAACTTCATCTTCGTCTCGACGAGCTCCGTCGCGGCATCCGAGTCGGCCACGATGCCGCAGCCGGCGTAGGCCGTGATGTCGCCGTCGGGTGCGATCTGCGCACAGCGGAGGGCCACCGCCCACTCGCCGTCGCCCGAGGCGTCCACCCACCCGACCGGACCGGCGTAGCGACCGCGGTCGAACGGTTCCAACTCGCGGATGAGGGTGACGGCGTCGCGGGTCGGGGTTCCGGCGACGGCGGCCGTCGGGTGCAGGCCGTCCATGAGGTCGAGCGAGGACGAGCCGTCCGAGAGTCGTCCCTCGATGTCGGTCGCGAGGTGCCAGAGGTTCGGCAGCTTGAGGGTGAACGGGACCTCGCTGCGGCGCAACTGCGGACTGTGAGATTGCAGAGCGGTCAGCACGGACTGCACGGCGAACTGGTGTTCACCCTGGTCCTTCGCGCTCGTCATGAGTGCGACGGCCTGGTCGTGGTCGCTCTCGGCGTCGGGACCACGCGAGATCGTGCCGGCGAGGACGCGCGCCGAGACGGCACCCCGATCCACTCGGACGAGCGTCTCCGGGCTCGAGCCGATGAAGCCGTCGACCGCGTAGGTCCAGCAGTCGGGGTAGGCGAGGGCGAGGTCGTGGAGCACCCGGCGGCGGTCCGCTTCCTCGGGGAGGTGCCCGGTCAGGTCGCGAGCGAGCACGACCTTGCTGAGGCCGCCGGCCTTGATGCGGGCGATGGCGCGCTCGGCCGATTCGAGGTAGCCCTCGCGGCTCTGCACGCCGGGGGTCAGCTGGATGCGGTACTCCGGCCCGTACGCCGTGGTCACGGGATCGACGTCCTCGGCGCCGTCGCCGAGGGAGACCCGCGTGATGAAGCTCGCGTCGGGGTACCGGCCGATGATCGTGCGCGGCACGATGAGGACGCTCGTCGCGGAGGACTCGTCGTCGAAGGCGAACGTGCCGAACGCGACCAGGCCGGTCCCGGGGCGTCGCACCTCGTCCGTCACCACGGCTGCGGCGCAGACGTCCCGCCAGGCCGCCGCGGCACGCGTGAACCGGTCGGGGCCCGAGAACTCCAGGCGGAGCGCCTCACCCAGTCCGACCAGCCCGTGTCCCTTCCGCACCCAGAGGAGCGGCGAGGTCTGGTCGGCGAACGGGAGGAGCTGGCGCGGGTCGTCGGTGGCGACGGTCTGGGCGACCAGTGACGAGGTCAGGGGAATGGTCACCGTTCAACCCTACGCCCGCGCAGGAAGGGTCCCTCCCCGCCGCAGCCTGACCGGTGGCGCGGTGCTCACGGCCTGGTCGGCGGGGCGTTCACCGGCCGGGCGTGCCGATCGTCTGCAACCCGGTGACCCCGAGCAGTGCGAGTTTCGCCGCGTCCTCGGTGCCCGGTGCCGCCGTGTAGACGACGATGCGCAGGTCGCCGCCCGGCGTCGACAGGACGTCGCAGTCGACGGTGATCGGTCCGACCGGCGTCCGCGTGACCGTCTTCCGGCTCGCCCGGTGCTCCGCGACCCTGGCCTCCGCCCAGCGCCGCTCGAACTCGGGCGACACCGATCGCAGCCGGGCCACGAGCCGTGCGAGCTCGTCGTCCCGCGGGTAGCGCCCGACCGCGGCCCGGAGGTCTGCGGCGAGGTCGCTCGCGAACTCCTCCTCGTGCTGCTCGTCGAAGTCGGTGCCCTCGTGCCCCGCGGTGAAGTGCCGCCACACCAGGTTGCGATCGTCGCCGACGAGGGCCGAGGGATCGCCGTTCACCGCGGCCCACAGCGGGTTCCAGAGCAGGATGTCGTGGGCGGCGGAGAAGACCGCCAGCGGCACGTCGCCGAGCCGGTCGACGATGCGCTGGACGCCCGGACCGATGTGCCGGGGGACGAGCCCGGGCGGTGGTGGAGCGGCTCCGGCGACCCGGTAGAGGTGGTCGCGCTCCTGATCCGTCAGTCGGAGGGCGACCGCGAGCGCCCGGAGGAGTTGCGGCGAAGGATTCTTGGCGCGTCCCTGCTCGAGCCTGACGATGTAGTCCACGCTGATGCCGGCGAGGGCGGAGAGCTCCTCGCGGCGCAGGCCGGCAGTCCGTCGTCCTGAGCCGGCGGGGAGACCGACCTCGGCAGGGGAGACCCGTTCGCGCCAGGCCCGGAGCACACCGGCGAATTCGTCCATCCGGCCATTGTGCCCCCGGCGGCGGTCCGCATCCTGGTACTGCCGGTCCTCCTGTCGACCGGGGCCTGGCGGACCGACCCTGCCGGGCGGAGCATGGACCCATGACCACCACACTCATCACCGGGGCCAACAAGAGCCTCGGACTCGAAACCGCACGCCGACTGATCGACGCCGGCCACACCGTCTACGCCGGCATGCGCGACCTGGGCCGTGGCGATGCCGTCGCCGCACTCGGCGCCCACCCCGTCCAGCTCGACGTCACCGACCAGGCGAGCGTCGATGCGGCCCTCGCGGCGCTCCCGGAGCTCGACGTGCTCGTCAACAACGCCGGCGTGCTCGGCACGTCCTTCGGCGTCGACGACCTCGCGCCGGAGTCGATGCAGGACGTCCTCGACACGAACGTCGTGGGTCTCGTCCGCGTCACCCAGGCGGCGTTGCCCCTCCTGCGTCGTTCGTCCCGACCCGTCATCGTGAACGTCGCCTCCGGGGTCGGGTGGCCGCGCTTCCTCACCACCGAGGGGGCCGACGAGTTCGCGGTGCCGACGATCCCGTACGCCGCGTCGAAGGCGGCCGTCATCGCGCTCACCGTGCAGTACGCGAAGAACCTGCCCGGGTTCCGGGTGAACGTGAGCGACCCGGGCTACACGGCGACCGACTTCAACGGGCACGGCGGCCACCAGACGGTGACCGAGGGGACGGACGCGACCGTCGCGCTCGCCCTGCTCGGTCCGGACGGTCCCACCGGCGAGTTCCACAACCGGCACGGACGCATCGACTACTGAGCGTGAGCCTGGGAGCCGTGCTCGGACGGCCGGCTCCCAGCGGCGCGGACGTAGGATGGACGGGTGAACCGCGCCGACCTCTCCAAGCAGCCCGAGCAGGTCTCGGCCATGTTCGACGACGTCTCGACGAAGTACGACCGCATGAACGCGGTCCTCTCCGTCGGGAACGACGCCCTGTGGCGCATCGCGACCACTCGTGCGGTCGGTCCGGCCGCCGGTGAGCGCATCCTCGACCTCGCCGCCGGCACGGGCACGTCCTCCGCGGCGCTGGCCCGCAACGGGGCGCAGGTCGTGGCCGCCGACTTCTCGCCCGGCATGATCGCCGTGGGTCGCGACAAGTACGCCGACCGCTCCGACATCCAGTTCGTCGAGGCCGACGCGACCGACCTCCCCTTCGCCGACGAGGAGTTCGACGCCACGACGATCTCCTTCGGCCTCCGCAACGTCGTCCGTCCGAAGGACGCCCTCGCCGAGATGCTCCGGGTCACGAAGCCCGGCGGCCGCATCGTCATCTGCGAGTTCTCCACGCCGACGTTCGGGCCCATGCGCGCCGCGTACAACCTCTACCTCGAGCGGGTCATGCCGCTCGTGGCGGGCGTCGCATCGTCGAACGCCGAGGCGTACACCTACCTGAACGACTCGATCCGCGCCTGGCCGAGCCAGCCGGAGCTGGCCGCCTGGCTGCGCGAAGCGGGCTACGAGCACGTCGCGTACCGCAACCTCACCGGCGGGATCGTCGCCCTGCACCGGGGACTCAAGCCGGCCTGAGTCGCGTCACCATCGGGGTTCGTCTCGGCATTCTCGAGGGGTGGAACCGGTTGATCCCGTCACTTCCCATGAGGCCGCGCGACTGATTCCGTAGCCCAGTCCCGAACGGGAGCATTGACACACGGGTGCACCCGGCCCTACCGTTCCGTCATGACAGCACAGGACACGGCCCGCGGGTCGCAGCCGGCATCACCCACCGGCGGCAAGGGTCTCGCCACCGGCACCCTCGGCCTCTTCGGCTCCGTGATCATCGGCCTGGCGTCGACCGCGCCGGTCTACTCGCTCGTCGCGACGCTCGGGTTCGTCGTGCTCGCCGTGGGCGCCCAGGCGCCGATCGCCTTCATCGTCGCCTTCATCCCGATGCTGTTCATCGCGTTCGCCTACCGCGAGCTGAACCGTGACGTGCCGGACTGCGGCACCACTTTCACCTGGGCGACGAAGGCCTTCGGCCCGGTCACCGGCTGGATCGGCGGGTGGGGCGTCGCGCTCGCCGGCATCGTGGTGCTCGCGAACCTCGCACAGATCGCGGGGCAGTACCTGTGGCTGCTCATCGGCGACGGTTCCCTCGCCTCGAACGTCCCACTCGTCACCGCCACCGGTGTCGTGTTCATCGCCCTCATGACGTGGGTCTCGTACCGCGGCATCGAGCTGGGGGAGCGGATCCAGAACATCCTCCTCGCGATCCAGTACCTCGCGCTCGTGCTGTTCGCCGTGTTCGCCTTCATCGGCGTCGCGAACGGCACGGCTCCGAACGCCACGCCGGTCTCGCTCGACTGGTTCAATCCGTTCGCCTTCGGCGACTATCACGGGTTCATCGAGGCCGTGCTGCTCGCGTTGTTCATCTACTGGGGGTGGGACACCTGCCTGGCCCTGAACGAGGAGACGAAGGACCCGCAGAAGATCCCGGGTCGCGCAGCGCTCATCTCGACCGTCGTCCTCCTCGTCACCTACGTCACGGTGACGGTCGCCGCCATGGCCTACGCCGGGCTCGGCGACACGGGCACCGGGCTCGGTAACGAGGACAACGCGAACGACATCTTCCTCGCGCTCAAGGACCTCGTGCTCGGCCCCTGGGCCTGGATCCTCGTCGTGGCCGTCCTGATCTCGGCCGTGTCCTCGACGCAGACGACGATCCTGCCGACAGCTCGTGGAACGCTCTCGATGGCCGCCTACAAGGCGCTCCCGAAGCGGTTCGCGACCGTCCACCCGACGTTCAAGACCCCGTCGTTCTCCACACTCGTCATGGGCATCGTGGCGATCGTCTACTACGTCGGCATGACGCTCGTGAGCGAGAACATCCTCGCCGACTCGATCCTGTCGCTCGGACTCGCGATCGCCTTCTACTACGGCATCACCGGGTACGCGTGCGTCTGGTACTTCCGCAAGGTGCTCTTCCGCTCCGCACAGGACTTCTTCTTCAAGGGGCTGTTCCCGCTGCTGGGTGCGCTGATGCTCACCTACGCCTTCGTGCAGAGCTGCATCGACATGTTCGACGTGGACTACGGCTACACGGTCCTGTTCGGTGTCGGCGGCACGTTCGTCATCGGAGTCGGTTCGCTGGCCTTCGGGTTCGTGCTCATGCTGCTCTGGTACGGCCGCAAGGCCTCGCGGCCTTTCTTCCGCGGGGAGAGCCTCAACCGCGACACCGAGGTCCTCGTGCCGGACGAGCCGATCGAGTACGGCCGCTCCGTCGACGGTGGTCTCACCTGACCTCCGGTCCCTGAGCTTTCCTCCGGTCCCTGAGCTTGTCGAAGGGCATCTCCCGGGGTCGTCCAGGCGGGCCGGGCATACTGGAGGGATGTTGGACACCCTGCCAGGCGGCCCGTGGATCTGGGGCATCGCGATCGTCGGTCTCGTGCTCGTCGTCGTCCTCATGAACGCCAGGCGGGCGAAGTCCGCGTTCGCGAAGCCGTACGAGCGCTACGACACCACGGAGATCCCGCCGGACACCCCGGGCACCCGCGAGTTCATCGTGCGAGACGACGCGACCGGTGCGCGGCTCCAGTTCGTCGCGTCGGGGCCGTCGGCCAGGATCGCCCTCGTCGTCGTGCCGCCGAAACACCTCGGGACCGGCGTCGAGGCCGGCCTCTTCCGCGCTGCGCTGCCGACCGCTCAGGGCGTCGACGCCTGGACGTGGCCGCCCCTCAACACCGACGGGTACTCGATGCTGCTCGACCTCGCGCACGAGTTCCCGCACCTGGCGTTCTACGATGCCGAGGGCGTGCGACTCCGCTGATTCGAGTCATGTGGTCCGACCACAGCTGCCAATCGCCTGACCGCGCCCGTCGATTCCGGTCCTCCGGCACCGGTGACGGGCTGCCCCGGCTAGGCTAGAGCTGTGAATCCCAGCGCGACCCGCCGTGTCAGCAACCTGGCCAGCCAGGCCGGGCTTGCCGAACGCATGTTCGCGACCGGTGCAGACCGCAAGCTCGCCAAGACCATCGACGACGGCGTGGCCCGCCTCGAGATCGGTCTGGAGGAGCAGCTCGGGTTCACCGACGACCTCGTGGACGTCACCGCGCGCTATCTGCTCGAGGCCGGCGGCAAGCGGGTTCGCCCTCTGCTCACCATGCTCATCGCCCAGCTCGGCGACGGCATCACCGACAACGTCCTGCGGGCGGCCGAGGCGATCGAGATCACCCACCTCGGTTCGCTCTACCACGACGACGTCATGGACGACGCCGACAAGCGTCGAGGCGTGCCCAGCGCCCACCAGGTGTTCGGCAACAACACCGCCATCCTCACCGGCGACCTCTTGTTCGCGCGCGCCAGCCAGATCATGGCCGACCTCGGCGAGCGGGCGATCCGGATCCAGGCCGCCACGTTCGAGCGGCTCGTGCTGGGGCAGCTGCACGAGACCACCGGTCCTCGCGAGGGCCAGGACGAGGTCGAGCACTACATCCAGGTCCTCGCCGACAAGACCGGGTCGCTCATCGCCGCCGCGGCCCGGAGCGGCGTCATCTTCTCCAACGCCCCCGAGGCGTACGAGACCGCGGTCGTCGAGTTCGGCGAGAAGGTCGGCATCGCCTTCCAGCTCATCGACGACGTCATCGACCTCTCGCCGCAACCGGAGGAGACCGGCAAGGTCCCCGGCACCGACCTCCGGGCCGGCGTCGTCACCCTCCCCATGCTCTACCTGCGCCGCGAGGCCGTCGCCGACCCCGAGGCGGCAGCGCTCGTCGCCCGTCTCGACGCCGAGGTCACGGAGACGGACCACGACCCCGTCCGGTTCGCCGCGCTCGTGGCCACCCTGCGCGACCACGCCGTGACCGCGCGGACCTTCGCCGAGGCCCGGCAGTGGGCCGACGAGGCGATCGCTGCACTCGCTCCACTGCCCGACGGCTCGGTCAAGAAGGCGCTCGTGCACTTCGCGAAGGCGATCGTCGACCGAAGGAGTTGATGGCGGCGCCGCTCCACCGGGGCGGCACGGCATCCCAGATGCGCATGCATGACGGCCGGAGCGCTCCACCGGCTGCACCCGGAACCCCGCACGGGGACACGAAAGGAACCACCGTGACCAAGCTCAGGCTGGCCATCGTCGGCGCAGGACCCGCAGGCATCTACGCGGCAGACATCCTCCTCAAGGCGGAACGGAAGTTCGACGTCTCCATCGACCTCTTCGAGCAGCTTCCGGCCCCGTACGGCCTGGTCCGCTACGGCGTCGCGCCCGACCACCCGCGTATCAAGGGGATCATCAACGCGCTCCGCGACGTCCTCGACCGAGGCGACATCCGGATCTTCGGCAACGTCCGCTTCGGCGTCGACATCACGCTCGACGACCTCAAGCACCACTACAACGCCGTGATCTTCTCCACGGGCGCCGTCGAGGACGCCCCGCTCGACATCCCGGGGATCGACCTCGACGGGTCGTACGGTGCCGCGGAGTTCGTGAGCTGGTTCGACGGACACCCCGACGTCCCACGCACCTGGCCGCTCGAAGCGGAGTCGATCGCCGTGATCGGCAACGGGAACGTCGCGCTCGACGTCGCTCGCATGCTCGCGAAGCACCCGGAGGATCTGCTCCCGACGGAGATCCCGGCCAACGTCCACGAGGGGCTGCAGCAGTCGCCGGTGACCGACGTGCACGTCTTCGGGCGTCGCGGGCCCGCACAGGTGAAGTTCACGCCGCTGGAGCTCCGCGAACTCGGGGAGCTCAACGACGTCGACATGATCCTCGCCGACGAGGACTTCGACTACGACGACGCGTCGAAGGCGGCGGTGGCGAGCAACAAGCAGGTCATGGTCATCGACCGCGTCCTGCAGCAGTGGCGCAAGCGCGAGACCGGTCAGGCCTCGCGCCGACTGCACCTGCACTTCTACGCGAAGCCGGTCGAAATCGTCGACGACGGTTCCGGCAAGGTCGCCGCCTTCCGGTACGAGCGGACGAGACCAGACGGTCAGGGCGGGGTCGAGGGCACGGGTGAGATCCGCGAGGTGCCGATCCAGGCGCTCTACCGCGCGGTGGGGTACTTCGGAAGTCCGCTGCCCGGCGTGCCCTTCGACTCGAGGCACGGCGTGATCCCCAACCACGAGGGCAAGGTCCTCCACCCCGAGAGCAACGAGCGCGTCCCGGGCGTCTACGCGACCGGGTGGATCAAGCGTGGTCCGGTCGGCCTCATCGGCCACACGAAGTCGGACGCGATGGAGACCATCAGCCACGTCATCAACGATCAGGCGGACTGGTGGGCGCCGGCCGAACCGGAGGAGGAGGCCGTCGTCGCGCTGCTCGAGTCGCGCGGCGTGGCCTACACGGACCTCGAAGGCTGGCACCTCCTCGACCAGCATGAGATCGCGCTCGGTGAACCACAGGGTCGCGCCCGCATCAAGGTGGTGCCGCGCGAGGAGATGGTGGCGATCTCGCGCGCGCAGCCCTCGGGCACCGGGACACCGTCCGCCTGAGCCGCGCCCGCGATCCCGCCGATCGCCCCGCGTCAAGCCGCTCGACGGAACCCGGTTCCGACGGGCGTCGGTCACTATGCTGGACGGATGACCGACCCCAACGCGCCCCAGAACGTCCCGTCGGAGCAGCCGACGTCCGTACCGCCGTCCGAGCCGCCGGCATTCGTCGCCGACGGCCGGCAGCAGCACCAGCAGCAGCCGCGCTACGGCGAGATGCACCCGGATTCCGTGCAGCAGCAGTGGGACCAGGCGGGTCAGCAGACCCCGGCTCCGCAGCAGGGTGGCCAGTGGGGCCAGCCGCAGAACGGTGAGCAGGCGGGCCAGTGGGGTCAGCCGCAGCAGGGCCAGTACGGCCAGCCGCAGCACCCGGGCCAGCCGCAGCACACCGGCCAGTACGGTCAGGACACGGGGCAGTACGGCCAACCGCAGCAGACCGGTCAGTACGGAGCCCCCCAGGGGCAGTACGGTCAGCCGCAGCAGGGTCAGTACGGTCAGCCGCAGCAGTACGGGCAGGCTCCGCAGAAGGCGCCGAACCCTCGTGCACGCGAGACGCGTCTCGCGCTCGTGTCGGTCGGCATCGCAGCGGGTATCGCTGCGGCCGTCGCACTGGTGGGCATCATCGGGTCGTTCTTCAGCATCTCGGAGTACTTCCCCGTCGGTGACGTCCTGCTGGGCTTCGGTGCGAACCTCGTCAACATCGCCCTCTGGGGCGCAGGGGCGGCACTCATCCTCATCATGGTCCGTCCGCTCACGCGGGTCCGCACCGCCCGCGACCTGATCCAGTCGGTGGGCATCGCCGCGGCCGTCGGCACCGGCGTCCTGCTGCTCGTGGTGCTCATCGTCACCATCGTGCGCGGTGTCGTCGAGCAGTACGGCACGCCGGCGTTCTTCGTCAACCAGGGCTTCCTGTCGCCGATCCTCTACGGGGTCACCCTCGCGGGCTTCCTCACGATCGGTGCCGTGCTCGCGACGCGGTTCGTCGCACCCGAGGGCCTCGCCGACGCTCCGCACGAGCAGCACAGCGGTCAGCAGCACGGTCAGCAGTTCCTGCAGGGTCAGCACGAGCAGCAGGGCCAGCACCAGCAGGGTCAGCACGACCACGGCTCGCAGCAGCACGGTCAGGCGCAGCAGCCCTACGGACAGCAGCCGCAGGCCCCGCAGCAGCACAATCCGTACCAGCAGTAGTCGGAACGTCGGATGGTCGGCGGGCGAGCCCGACCATCCGACCACCGATCACGGGGCGCGGTAACGTGGCGGTATGGCCGGATCTCGCGGGTGGACCGCCGACATCCTCGGCGAGGGCTTCCAGCAGCGCACGCTGACCCTCGAACCGGACGATGAAGGTGACGTCGTCGCGACCCTCGTCCGCTACCGGATGCCGCCCCTCGAGCAGCTCGGCGAGTTCCTGCTGCCCGACGTCGCGGACGGCATCGACGTCCTGTACGTCCACGGCTGGTCCGACTACTTCTTCCAACGCCACCTCGCGCGATTCTGGGCCAGGCTCGGAGCGCGGTTCTACGCTCTCGACCTGCGCAAGTACGGCCGGAGCCTCCGCCCGCACCAGACGCCGGGATACGTCGACGACCTCCGCACCTACGACGAGGACATCGAGGCCGCGCTCTCGGTGATGGGGCACGGCTCCGACGAACACGCCGCCGGGCGGCGGACCCGGCGCCGACTCGTCCTCCTCGGCCACTCGACCGGCGGGCTCACCCTGAGTCTCTGGACGGCCAGGAACCAGGATCGCGTCGCCGGTCTCGTCCTGAACAGTCCGTGGCTCGAATTCCAGGCGAGGCAGCTCGGGCGGCTCGCGATCGCCCCGCTCGTCCAAGCCGGATCGCGGATCGATCCGCGTGCCCAGCTCCCCGTCGTCGACCTCGGGTTCTACACCCGCTCCGTGTCGAGCACGATGGACGGGGCCTGGGACTACGACCTCGCCTGGCGGCCGGTCCACGGGTTCCCGCTGCATCCCGGGTGGTTGAACGCGATCCTGCGAGGGCATCGGCTCGTCGACGCGGGCCTGCAGCTGCGCGTGCCGGCGCTCACGCTGCTCTCGGCGCGGAGTGTCCTGCTGCCGCGGTGGAACGACGCGATGATGCGGAGTGACACGGCGCTCGACGTCGACGCGGTCGCGGACCGCGCGCTCGATTTGGGCGAGACCGTCACGATCGTGCGGCTCGACGGCGCCTTGCACGACGTCTTCCTGTCCGAGGAGCCCGTCCGACAGCGCGCGTTCGAGCAGATCGTCGCATGGGGACGCGGCTACCTCACGAAGCCGCCGACCGCGTACCGCTAGCGTTCAGTGGGCGGCAGGTGTCGTCGCGAGCCCATCGGACGGCGCGGATCCGGTCGCCCGGCGGCGAGCCAGTCGGCGTAGCTGTGGTTCGCACCGATCGCGCACCAGCACGGGACACCGACCTCTTGGCCGGCGCGCGAGGTCCGGAAGAGTTCGAGATGCGACCCGTCCGCGGGTCTCTGGTGATCCACTGCTGCACTCCAACCATCGAGCCCGCTCGCGCGGGTGCGGTTCGTCCGGCACCGTGCCGAACGGGAGCCCACCGGATCGGGTGCTCCGGTGAAGAGAGTGGTGCAGAGGTCGATCATGACGCGATCGAGGTGATCGACCGCGTCCGACCAGCTAGCGGTAGTTGACGAACTGCAGGTCGATGTCGAGGTCGGCGCCCTTCAGCAGCGCCATGGTGGCCTGGAGATCGTCACGGCTCTTCGACGAGACACGGAGCTCGTCGCCCTGGATCTGCGACTTGACCGACTTCGGGCCCTCGTCGCGGATGAGCTTGTTGGCCTTCTTCGCGATCTCCTGGCTGATGCCCTCCTTGAGGGTCGCCTCGATCCGGTACTCCTTGCCGCTCGCGAACGGGTCGCCGACCTCGAGGCTCTTGAGCGAGATGCCGCGCTTGATCAGCTTCGACTCGAAGACGTCGAGGATCGCCTTCACGCGCTCCTCGGTGTTCGCCTTCATGAGGATCTTCTCGCCGCTCCAGGCGATCGAGGCACCGACGTTCTTGAAGTCGTACCGCTGCTCGACCTCCTTGTGCGCCTGGTTGAGGGCGTTGTCCGCCTCCATCTTGTCGACCTTGCTCACGACGTCAAACGATGAATCTGCCATGTGGACCATGGTAGCGCCGGTGTCGCTCAGGCAGGTGTGGTTGGGTGGGTGCGATGCGCAGCCCGGTGAAGCAGGACCAGCGGACCATCGTCGGACGACGAGGGGCGCTCGCCGGAGCGACCCTGGTGATCGGTGTGCTCGTGTTGAGCGGTTGTGCTCCCGAGCCGGCCCCCGTCCCGTATGCGGTTCCCGTCGAGCTCCCGCCGAAGAGCGACGCCCCCGACGGCGGTGTCGCGAACGTCGACCTCGCCGATCCCCAGTGGATCACCGACGTTGCCGAGGCGAGTGGCATCCCCGAGCGCGCCCTGCGGTCCTATGCCGGTGCGGCCATCCGCAAGGCCGAGCTGACGCCGGAGTGCGGCATCGGCTGGACGACGATCGCGGCTGTCGGGTTCGCCGAGAGCGACCACGGTCGCCACGACGGCTCGAAGCTCGGCGAGGACGGCGTCGTGACACCGCCGATCTTCGGTGTGCCGCTGAAGGGTGGCGAGACCGAGGAGATCACCGACACCGACCAGGGGGTCATCGACGGCGACCCGGTCCACGACCGTGCCGTCGGCCCGTTCCAGTTCATCCCGCAGTCGTGGGAGAACTGGGGGACCGACGCGAGTGGTGACGGCGTGCTCGACCCGCAGAACCTCGACGACGCGGCGATGGCTGCCGCGAACTACCTCTGCCGGGCGAGCGACTACGACATGCGGACGGAGGACGGCTGGCTGAGTGGGATCCGGGCGTACAACTCGTCACCCGAGTACCTTCGGCGGGTCGCCGCCGCGGCGAACGAGTACGCCGAAGCCGCGCCGTCCGACAAGCGCTGAGCGGCTCGGTGACGGATGCCGATGCTGATTTCGCGTCCGGCGGTCTGACGGCTATATTGGTCAAGCGCTTTCGGTTGGCTGTTCGAAAGTCGGTCGGGCGCGCTTGGCGAGTTACCCTAGCGGCCAAAGGGATCTGACTGTAAATCAGACGGCTCAGCCTTCGGGGGTTCGAATCCCTCACTCGCCACGGACAAATCGCCTCATCCTCCGGATGGGGCGATTTTTCGTGGTGCTGGCGAGCCGGGGAGCCCCCGCCGGTCCCTGAGCCTGTCGAAGGGCACCCGAGGAGCCTTCCACAACCGACCCGACTCGGCATCTGGAATGTCAGTGGTCCATGGTGGACTTGTCCCATGACCGAGACCACCTTTACCGCGATCCGCGTCGGCGACGAGTACGCCGCGCAGCTCGCGGAGTTCTCGGACGAGTGGGCGGACCTCCACCGCCAGCAGGCTGTCCTGGACGCACGGAAAGCGCGCCTCCTGGCCCGTTCCGCCGCCCACGCGGACGCATTTGCCGACGCCACCGTCCCTGCGATCTTCCCGCCGGCCGAGCGCCAGGCCCTGTCCCGTCGCTCCACTTGTGCGGCCCTCGCGATGGCGACCCGGATCCCGGAGCGGACGATCCAGCGTGCGACCAACGACGCCGAGCGCCTCGTGAACGACGCACCGGCGGTGCTGGCGTCGCTTGAGGTGGGCCGTATCTCGGCGCGGCATGCACAGGTGATCACGGACCAGCTCTGCGACGTCCCTGCCGCTGGCCGGGCGGTGTTCCTCGAGCAGGTGCTGCCGGTCGCCGAAGGCGCGACCGTCTCGTACCTCCGTCAACGCGCCCGCGTCCTGCGCGAGCGCCTCCATCCGGAATCGATCACCGCCCGAGCCGTCCGCTCCGAGGCAGACCGCCGGGTGGAATTCGAGCCCGCAGCGGATGGCATGGCCTGGGTGCATCTCTTCACCACCGCGCCCATCGCCCAGGGCATCATCGAACGGGTTGAAACGGCCGCCGCCGAGTCACGCGCAGCGGGCGACACCCGCACCTGCGCACAAATGCAAGCGGACGCACTCGCGGCGCTCGCCCTCACCGGTGTCACGCCGGAAGATGTCATGTCGAGCCCGATGCTCCCGCACCCGATCGAAGTGCAGGAGCACATCGTCCCCACCGTCCAGATCACGGTCCCGGCGCTCAGCATGGCCGGTGTCTCTGACGCCCCGGCAACCCTGGACGGCTACGGGCCAATCGACCCCGAGACCGCCGCACGCATCGCGGTGAATGCACCGAGTTTCACCCGGATCCTCGTCCAGCCTGAGACAGGTGCGGTCCTCTCGGTAGGGCGGAATCAGTACCGCGTTCCGGCCGACCTGCAACGCGCGGTCCGCCTCCGGGACGGCACCTGTCGGGCGCCAGGCTGCGGCAGACGCGCCAGAGCCTGCGATCTCGATCATTCCGTCGCGTGGGAAGACGGCGGCTCAACAGATGTCGGCAATCTCGCCTGTCTCTGCCGACATCACCACCGGATGAAGCACCTGCCCGGCTGGAGCCTCGACCGCAAACCGGGCGGCGTCCTCGACTGGACGACGCCCGACGGCAAGCAGTATCGGACGGAGCCAGATCCTGCACCGTTCTGACCTGCGCCGGTCCCTGAGCCTTTCGCAGGTTTCTCGGGGGCACTTCGACAGGCTCAGTGACCGGCGGAGGTGTGCTCGGGAACGGTTCGGTCCCTGAGCTTGTCGAAGGGCACTCAAGTCGTGCCGCCATAGGGTGGTGGGGTGACCGGACACGAAGAACTCCTCCAGATCGCCACCGACATCGCCGCAGAGGCCGGCGAGCTGATCCTGCGCCGACGCCGTGAGGGCGTCGAGATCGCCGCGAGCAAGTCGTCGGTCGAGGACGTCGTGACCCGAGCCGACCGCGAGTCCGAGCAGTTCATCCGCGACCGCCTCCTCGCAGCACGACCGGACGACGGATTCCTCGGCGAGGAGACCGGCACGGAGGGCGGCGCGACGGGGACCTCCGGCCTGACCTGGGTCGTCGACCCCATCGACGGCACCGTCAACTACCTCTACGACATCCCTGCGTACGCCGTCAGCATCGGGGTCGTCGAGGGCGAACCGGACCCGGCCACCTGGACCGCTCTCGCCGGAGCCGTGGTGAACCCGGTCCTGGGTGAGCACTACACCGCCTCCCGCGGCGGTGGCGCACGACTGAACGGCCGCACCCTCGAGGTCAACCGAGGCGTGGCACCGAACGTGGCGCTGCTCGGCACCGGCTTCTCGTACACCGCCTCGCGGCGCATGGAGCAGGCGGCCGTGCTCGGCGCCCTCCTCGGGACCTTCCGCGACGTCCGTCGGATCGGCTCCGCCGCACTCGACCTCTGCAGCGTCGCGTCCGGCCGCCTCGACGCCTACTACGAGAGCGGCCTGAAGCCGTGGGACCAGGTCGCGGGCGCACTCATCGCTGCCGAGGCGGGCGCGACGGTCGCCGGCTTCGACGGTGCCCCGGCCACCACGCAGCTCATCATGGCCGCCGATGCGCCGCTGCTCGCGGTCCTCGAACGGCTCCTCGTCGAGCAGGGCTTCGCGACGCCGACCGGGTGAAACTCCATGCGCGCTGGAGCCGCTCGCGGTAACGCTCCGGTGGCGACTCGTTCATAAGAGAACTCTCATATGGCCTCTGACCAGGGTTTTCCCGAGTAAAACCGAGCACTGCCATGGCTTTTTCAGCCTCCCGTTGCTAGCATTTATGCATTCGTTACCTTCGCGTTCCCCCGCGCGGATGGACGTCGAGACCTTCCTGCAAGCCCATTGAAAGGCCCCCGCCCCCTTGTCACGCCATGCCAGCCCTGAGGACACCCCTGTGCTTCCCGACCCTCAGGACCCGCAGAACACGTCTGTCGAGAACGACGCTGCACCCGTGCAGACGCCGCCGCTCAGCCGCCGTGAACTCCGCGAACGTGAGCGTCAGGCGGCGGCCGCCCTGGAGCACCAGGAGTCCGTGCTGCAGGACCCGACGCACGAGGCCAGCGCCGACCAGGAGGAGGCGGCCGCGGCCGTCGACCCGGTCGACCAGATGATCGCCGAGGCGATCGACGCCGTGCACACCTCCGATGTCTCCGACATCGCGCCGGTCGAGGCAGAGCCCCTCATCACCGAGCCTGCCGTGGCTTCCGACTCCACTCCGGCCACCGAGTCCATCACCGTGACGGTCGACGCGTCCACGGTCGACGCCCCCCGCGGGCGCCGCGCAGCTGCACCGAAGCCGGCCTCGAAGCCCCGCGCATCATCCCGCCAGGCCGCCGCACCGGCGTCGCCCCGCCCGACGAGCATCGCGCGCAAGCGTCGCATCACGACCAAGATCTTCGCGGGTGCCGCGATGGGCTTCGTCGCCCTCATGGCCGTGGCCACCTCCGTGCCCGCCAACGCGTTGCTCACCGCTGAAGACGTCGCGACCTCGGTGGCCGAGGCCTCGCAGGCAGAGCTCGGCGACGGCAACGGGCTGAGCAACCAGGCGTCGCAGTCGCTCGACAGCGAGGGTTCGGCAGAGCTGACGTTCACCCGCGACGACTACACCACGAGCACCGTCGAGGAAGCCGCCGCCGCGATGGGCATCCGCCCCGCGAACACCTTCACGAACAACCCGAACGGGACGATCCAGTGGCCGTTCGCGGTCGGCGTCACCATCGGTGACCGCTTCGGTGCCCGCGACTGCGCCGGGTGCTCGAGCGACCACCACGGCCAGGACTTCAACCCCGGTAACGGCGCGCCCATCCAGGTCATCGCCGACGGCGTCGTCCGCCACGTCGAAGACGGTGAAGGCTCGCTCGGCGTCAACGTCATCGTCGACCACACCATCAACGGCCGCCTCGTCTCGAGCGTCTACGCGCACATGCAGCACGGCTCGGTCCGCGTGACCGAAGGTCAGGCGATCAAGGTCGGCACGATCCTCGGACTCACCGGTAGCACCGGTATGTCCACCGGTCCGCACCTCCACTTCGAGATCCGACTCGACGGCGTCACCTGGGTCGACCCACTCGAATGGCTCTACGCGAACGTCAACTGACGCCGCGGAACCCGACACGTCGACTGCCTCGCCCGACTTCCGGGCGGGGCAGTCGTGTTTCGCCCGGGCACTTCCTTCGGTCACTGAGCTTGTCGAAGTGCTCCCGGGGTGCGTCGCCCTTCGACAGGCTCAGGGACCGGTGGTGGGGCTCAGAGACCGGTGTTGGGGCTGAGGGACCGGTGTTGGGGCTCAGAGACCGGTGCTCGGTCTTCGGGACCGGGTCTTCACGTGCAGGGACCGGGCACGGAACGACGAAGGCCCGCCCGGCTGCTGCCGGACGGGCCTTCGTCATGCCACAGGAGCGTTACTGACCCTGCTCCTGGTACTTCGCCTCGGTGGCGGCCTTCTGCGGCTTCCACCACGACTCGTTGTCGCGGTACCAGGCGATCGTGTCGGCGAGGCCGGCCTCGAAGTCGCTGAACGCCGGTGTCCAGCCGAGCTCCGTGCGCAGCTTCGACGAGTCGATCGCGTAGCGGAGGTCGTGGCCGGGACGGTCGTTCACGTGGTCGTAGGCGTCCGCCGGCTGGCCGAGCTGGGTGAGGATGAGCTCGACGACGTCCTTGTTGTTCTTCTCGCCGTCGGCACCGATGAGGTACGTCTCGCCGATGACCCCCTTGTCGAGGATCGTGAGGACGGCGGACGAGTGGTCGTTCGCGTGGATCCAGTCGCGGACGTTCTCGCCCGTGCCGTACAGCTTCGGGCGCTCGCCGCCGAGCACGTTCGTGATCTGGCGCGGGATGAACTTCTCCACGTGCTGGTACGGACCGTAGTTGTTGGAGCAGTTCGAGATGGTCGCCTTGACGCCGAAGGAACGCACCCACGCGCGGACGAGGAGGTCGCTGCCGGCCTTCGTCGAGGAGTACGGGCTCGACGGGTTGTACGGCGTCTGCTCGGTGAAGCGCTCCGGGTCGTCGAGTTCGAGGTCGCCGTAGACCTCGTCGGTCGAGATGTGGTGGAACCGCGTGCCGTGCTTGCGAGCAGCCTCGAGCAGCGTGTACGTGCCGATGATGTTCGTGTCGAGGAACGGGCGCGGGTCGTGGAGGGAGTTGTCGTTGTGCGACTCCGCCGCGTAGTGCACGACGGCGTCGTGACGGGCGAAGAGCTCGTCGACGAGCGTCGCGTCCTGGATGTCGCCGACGACGAGCTCGAAACGATCGGCCGGGAGGCCGTCGAGTGAGGCGCGGTTGCCCGCATAGGTCATCTTGTCGAGGACGGTCACCGAGTGATCGGTGTTGTTCAGGACGTAGTGGACGAAGTTCGAGCCGATGAATCCGGCGCCGCCGGTAACGAGAAGTCTGGACACGGTAGACGAGTCTACCCGGCGGTCTCCGGATACCGCGGGGGAATCCGGTTGTCGCTCAGTGACCGGGCAGGATGCGGCGCAGCAGGTTCGTGTTCGCGAGGTCGAGCAGTTCGTCGCCGCGGCCCGACATGACCGTCCGGAGGGCGTACAGGGTGAACCCCTTCATCTGCTCGGCGGTGATCGTCGGCGGGATCGACAGTTCCTGTCTGGCGGTCACGACGTCGACGAGCGCCGGACCGTCGTGATCGAAGGCCCGACGGATGGCGCCCTCCAGCTCGCTCGCCCGCTCGACGCGTTCGCCGTGGATACCCATGCCCTCGGCCACGCGGGCGAAGTCGGGGTTCTCGAGGTCGGTGCCGTAGTTGACGAACCCGGCCGCCTTCATCTCCAGCTCGACGAAGTTGAGCGAGGAGTTGTTGATCACGATGATCTTCACGGGCAGCTTGTTCTGGGTGAGTGAGATGAGCTCGCCGAGCAGCATGGTGAGTCCACCGTCGCCCGCGAGCGCGACGACCTGACGACCCGGGTGGGACGCCTGCGCGCCGAGCCCGTGCGAGACGGCGTTCGCCATGCTGCCGTGGCTGAACGATCCGATGAGTCGACGCCGCCCGTTCATGGTGAGGTAGCGCGACGCCCAGACGACCGGGGAACCGACGTCGGGGATGAACACGGCGTCGTCCGTCGCCAGCTCGTCGACGACCTTCGCGAGGTACTGCGGGTGGATCGCCTGACCGTCGTGGTCGGCCGTCGCCAGATCGTCGAGCCCCTTCCGCGAACTGCGGTAGTGCTTGAGCGACTCCTCGAGGTGCTTGCGATGGGTCTTGCGCTCGAGCTTCGGCAGCAGCGCGTCGAGGGTGTCGCGGACGGTGCCGACGAGTGGGAGGTCCACCGGGTGCCGCCGGCCGATCTGTTCACCCCGGATGTCGACCTGGATGACGGTCGCTTCCTCGGGGAAGAACTGCGGGTAGGGGAAGTCGGTGCCGAGCATGAGGAGGACGTCGCACGACAGCATCGCGTGGTAGCCGCTCGCGAATCCGAGGAGGCCGGTCATGCCGACGTCGAAGGGGTTGTCGTATTCGACGTGCTCCTTGCCGCGGAGGGCGTGCACGATCGGCGCGGCGAGGGCGTCGGCCGTGTCGATGAGCTGAGCGTGAGCCCCCGCGACACCCGCACCGGCGAGGATCGTGACGCGCTTGCCGGCGTTGAGGAGGCGTGCGGCCTCGTCGAGCTCGTGCTCCGACGGCAGGATCCGAGGCTGCGTGGCACGGATGGCGGAGACGTGCTCGCTCACGGCCCGTTGGAGCATGACATCGCCCGGCACGACCACGACGGCCACGCCGCGGCGCTCCATGGCGGTGCGCATCGCGATCTCGAGCACCCGCGGCAGCTGCTCCGGGACGGACACGAGCTCGACGTAGACGCTGCACTCGCGGAACAGTTCCTGGGGGTGGGTCTCCTGGAAGTAGGTGCTGCCGATCTCCGAGCTCGGGATGTGCGCGGCGATCGCGAGCACCGGCACCCGCGAGCGGTTCGCGTCGAAGAGGCCGTTGATGAGGTGGAGGTTCCCGGGGCCGCAGCTCGCCGCGACGACCGCCAGCTCGCCGGTCAGCTCCGCCTCCGCAGCTGCGGCGAAGGCGGCGGCCTCCTCGTGGCGCACGTGCACCCAGTCGATGCCGCCCGAGGAGCGGAGGGCGTCCGTGAAGCCGTTCAGGGAGTCGCCCGGGAGGCCGTAGACGCGTTGCACACCGCTGGCCTGGAGGGTTGCGACGACGGTTTCAGCGACAGTGGACATGGGTGCTCCTCGCAGCAGACGACTCGGCCCGGGTTCCCGGCCCCCTCCATGGTCCTCGTCGCGGTTCGGGGCCCGCAAGGGAGCATCGTGGTCTTGCAGACGCCTACCAGGTGCGCTAGCCGTTCTCAACACTCCGACAGGAATCCGGCTGAACGACGAACGCCTTGTAACGTGGTCGCTGGAACAGCCTGCCGAGAACGCGGTGGCGCGGCCAACATCGACTGCACCGTGAAGGGGGCGGCCGTGAGCGACTCCCTGCACCGACCGCCGGCACACGCCGGGTCGATCACCGATCCATCGGTGATGTTCACCGAGCACACCGAAACGGTCGTCACCGGTGTCAGCCTGTCGAACGGGCGGTACAGCATCGGCGAGCAGCTCGGCTCCGGCGGGTCCGCCAACGTCTACCGGGCTCGCGACGAACTGCTCTCCCGTCCCGTCGCCGTCAAACTCTTCCGCGACGAGGCCGCGACTGCGAACGACCGGCTGCGCCAGGAGCGGGAGATCCGCCTCCTCGGCGAACTCCGTCACCCGGGCCTCGTCGAGCTGTACGACTCCGGCTCCGTCGTCCACCGCGGGGTCGAGCATCGGTTCCTCGTCATGGAGTACATCCCGGGTGCCACGCTCACGGACAAGCTGCAGGCCGGCCCGATGCTCCCTCGTGACGTCGCCGCGCTCGGTGCGCAGGTCGCCGACGCGCTGTCCTTCATCCACAACCGGTCGATCGTGCACCGCGACATCAAGCCCGACAACATGCTCTTCAGTGACATCGCCGCCTTCGGGCACGCGAACCTCGTCAAGCTCTCCGACTTCGGCATCGCCCACTTCGTCGGCGGGTCCCGACTGACGAACACCGAGGCCATCTCGGGTACCGCGTCCTACCTGTCGCCCGAGCAGGCGCTCGGCGAGACGGTCAGCACCGAGACGGACATCTACTCGCTCGGGCTCGTGCTCCTGGAAGCGATCACCGGCCGCCGGGAGTTCGACGGCGGGGTCGTGGAGGCCGCGGTCGCGCGTCTGCACCGCGACCCGGTGATCCCGCCCGAACTCCCCGCCGCCTGGCACCCCCTGCTCCGGTCGATGACCGCCCGGAAGCCCGAGGACCGACCCGCCGCCCACGAGGTCGCGTCGAGCCTGCGAGAGATCTGGTCGGCGTCGCGCGTCCGGCGGGTCCGCCGCGTCCGGGCCAGACTCGGACTCGTCGTCGACCAGGGCGTCGACCCGCGGATCGCCATGCTCCTCGCCGCCGCCACGGCCGCCGCGGGCCTCGCGATCGGCGTAGCCATCGGCATCTTCGCGTTCTGATCGGCCCATTACCACGTTTCGTCCGGATCCGGGGAAGTCACCCGGCCGGTGTACCGTCTCAACAACGATCGATCCCTTCGAGTGAAAGGGCGCCATGACGCTCTCGACCCCCTATCCGCTCGGCGTCACCCTTCGGGGCGATGGTGCGAACGTCGCCATCTACTCGGAGACCGCCGACGCCGTCACCGTGTGCATCTTCCCCGAGGGTGGGGAGGAGCAGCAGACGCGCCTCGAACAGCGAACCGGCCACGTGTTCCACGGACTGGTCGATGGCCTCGTCCCCGGGACCCGGTACGGCATTCGTGTCGACGGCCCATGGGACCCGGCGAACGGGCTCCGTCACAACCCGGCCAAGGTGCTCCTCGATCCGCACGCGACGGCGATCACCGGGCGCTACGACCTCGGCCAGGCGCAGTTCAGCCACCGGCTCGACGCACCGGAGACGATGGACGACAGCGACTCCGCCGGCCATGTCGCGCTCGGCGTGGTCACCGACCCGTCCTCGTTCGACTGGGACGCCGACGGCCAGGACGTCGCTCCGCGCATCCCGCTCTCCGAGACGATCGTGTACGAGGTCCACGTGAAGGGCTTCACCAAGCAGCTCGCCGAGGTGCCCGAGGAGATCCGCGGCACCTACGCCGGCCTCGCCCACCCGGCGGCCATCCGCTACCTCACCGACCTCGGTGTGACGGCGGTCGAACTCCTCCCCGTGCACCAGTTCGTGCAGGACAGCCACCTCGAGGAGAAGGGCCTCCGCAACTACTGGGGCTACAACTCCATCGGCTTCTTCGCCCCGCACGGCGAGTACGCGGCCACGGGAGACGCCGGTGGGCAGGTCGACGAGTTCAAGGCCATGGTCAAGGCGATGCACGCGGCCGGCCTCGAGGTCATCCTCGACGTCGTCTACAACCACACGGCCGAAGGCAACCACATGGGCCCGACCCTGTCGTTCAAGGGCATCGACAACGCGTCCTACTACCGCCTCGTCGACGAGGACCGCGAGCACTACTTCGACACGACCGGCACGGGCAACAGCGTCAACGTCGGCCACCCCGCGGCCCTGGGGCTCATCATGGACTCCCTGCGCTACTGGGTGACCGAGATGCACGTCGACGGTTTCCGCTTCGACCTCGCGACGACGCTCACGCGCCAGGACGGCTCAGCCGAGATCCACAGCGCGTTCCTGTCGCTCATCGAGCAGGACCCGGTGCTCGCGCCGATCAAGATGATCGCCGAGCCGTGGGACACCGCCGGTTACCAGGTCGGCGGCTTCCCGGCGAGCTGGTCGGAGTGGAACGGGAAGTTCCGCGACGACGTCCGCGACTTCTGGAACGGCGCCGACAGTGTGCTCGGCACGATGTCGCAGCGCGTCCTCGGCAGCCCCGACGTCTACGAGGCGTCCCGGCGCTCGCCGCTGTCCAGCGTCAACTTCGTCACCGCGCACGACGGCTTCACACTCGCCGACCTCACGGCGTACTCGAGGAAGCACAACGCGGCGAACGGCGAGGACAACAACGACGGTGAGAGCGACAACCGCTCCAGCAACAACGGCGCGGAGGGCCCGACGGACGACCCGGCCGTGAACGCGCGCCGCGACCGCCAGCGTCGCAACTTCCTCGCGACGGTCCTGCTGTCGGCCGGTGTCCCGATGATCCTCGGCGGCGACGAGATCGCCCGCACCCAGGGCGGCAACAACAACGCGTACTGCCAGGACAACGAGGTGTCGTGGTTCGACTGGGAGCACGCCGACCACGACCTCCTGGGGTTCACGAAGCGCCTGATCGCCCTGCGCCTCGCCGAGCCGGCCCTGCGACCCGACTGGTTCCGCCAGGGGCCGGGCTCCAAGGCCGACGACCGGGTCTTCATCACCCGGTCCGACGACGAGCCCTTCGCCGACGAGGACTGGGACAACCCCGACGCCCGCTCGATCACCTTCGTGTTCCGTCACGCCGGATCGGCCTCGTTCGCTCTCCTGCTCAACGCGGCCGAGAACGGCGTGGAGTTCAACCTGCCGAAGGCTCCCGGCCTGCCGTGGACGCTCGTCGAGTCGAGTGACCCGGAGCAGATGCTCGCCGAGGGGTCGACGACGGTGATCGTGCAGGGTACCTCCTTCACCCTCCTGCGATCGGGGGTCGCATCATGACCGACGTGTCCGGCGACGGGCCACAGCGTTCCGCCGTGCCCGTCTCGACCTACCGGCTCCAGCTGACGGCGGACTTCCGCCTCCAGGACGCCGCGGCGCTCGTCGACTACCTCCAGGCCCTCGGCGCCGACTGGGTCTACCTGTCGCCGATCCTCCGCGCGGAACCCGGATCCACCCACGGCTACGACGTCGTCGACCACACCGAGGTCGACCCGGAACGCGGGGGTGCCGACGGGCTCAAGGCACTCGCCGAAGCGGCCCATGCGGCGGGCCTCGGCGTCCTCATCGACACCGTCCCCAACCACATGGGCGTCGCGACGCCGGTGGAGAACGCCTGGTGGTGGGACCTGCTCCAGCACGGTCGGGAGGCAGAGCACGCGGCCGCGTTCGACGTCGACTGGGAGGCCGGCGACGGCCGCGTCCGGGTGCCGATCCTCGGCGACGACGAGGACGGCCGCAGTGCGCTCGATGACCTCCGCCTCGAGGGGGGTGAGCTGCGCTACTTCGACCACCGACTGCCCATCGCCCCCGGGACGGCCGACGATGACGCGAGCCCGCGCGAGGTGCACGACCGGCAGCACTACGAACTCGTCAACTGGCGCCGCGCCGACAGCGAGCTGAACTACCGACGGTTCTTCGCCGTCAACACGCTCGCCGCCATCCGGGTCGAGGACCCGGCGGTCTTCGACGGCTCGCACGTCGAGATCGGCCGCTGGTTCGACGACGGCCTCGCCGACGGGATCCGCGTGGACCACCCGGACGGGCTCCTCGACCCCGGTGCCTACCTCGAGCGACTGTCCGAGCGCATCGGTGGGGCACCCATCTGGGTGGAGAAGATCCTCGAGGGTGAAGAGGACCTGCCGGCCGAGTGGGCCACGCTCGGCACCACCGGCTACGACGCCCTGGGCGACGTCGATCGGGTGCTCGTCGACCCGACCGGTCTGCCGACGCTCGGTCAGCTCGCGGGGGTCGAGCTGACGCGCGACGCCTGGGACGACCTCGTGCACACCACCAAGCGGGGCATCGCCGACGGGATCCTCGGGTCCGAGGTCCGCCGCCTCGCGAGGCTCGTTCCCGAGGTACCGGACGCCGTCGACGCGCTCGCCGAGATCCTGACCGCGTTCCCCGTCTACCGTTCCTACCTGCCGCTCGGCGACGAGTACCTGGACGCCGCACTCGACGAGGCGGAGACCCGCCGCCCGGAGCTCGCCGACGCCTTCGCTGCGCTGGCGCCCCGCCTCCGCAGCGCGACCGATCCGCTCGCCGCGCGGTTCCAGCAGACCTCGGGCATGGTGATGGCGAAGGGCGTCGAGGACACCGCGTTCTACCGCTACACGGCGCTCACCTCGCTGACCGAGGTCGGCGGAGACCCCGCCGAGACCGACATCAGCGTCGCCGAGTTCCACCACCGACAGGCGCGGCGGCAGGCGGAGTGGCCGTCCTCGATGACGACACTCAGCACGCACGACACGAAGCGCAGCGAGGACGTCCGTGCCCGCATCGACGCGCTGAGTGAGGTCGCGGACCGTTGGGCGGAGCACGCCGTCGCCCTCCACACCTCGAACGGCTTCCCCGACCGGCAGCTCGAGCAGCTGGTCTGGCAGGCGGCCGTCGGTGCGTGGCCGATCGAGCGCGAGCGACTGCACGCCTACGTCGAGAAGGCCGCCCGTGAGGCCGGCGACTCGACCACCTGGACCGCACCGGACGAGACGTTCGAGGCCGCCCTGCATGCGGCGGTCGACGGACTGTACGACAGCCGTCGTGCGAACGCCGCGCTGCTCGACGCCGTCGCGGACGTCGAGGCGGCCGGGTGGTCGAACAGTCTGGTCGCCAAGGCGATCCAGCTGACGATGCCGGGCGTGCCGGACGTGTACCAGGGCAGCGAGCTCTGGGATCGATCGCTCGTGGACCCCGACAACCGTCGCCCGGTCGACTACGCCGAGCGTCGCGCGGTGCTCGCCCGTCTCGACGACGGCTGGCTGCCGCCGGTCGACGCCGACGGAGCGGCGAAACTCCTCGTGACCAGTCGCCTGCTGCGCCTGCGACGGGAGCACCCGTCCCGGTTCGCCGAGTACACCCCCATCGGAGCTGACGGGCCGGCCGCCGACCACGTCGTCGCGTTCTCACGTGGTGGCGTGACCACGGTGGCGACCCGGCTCTCGCTCCGGCTCGCGGAGCACGGTGGCTGGACGTCGACCACGGTCACGCTGCCGGAAGGCCGGCTCGTCGACGTGCTGACCGGCCGTGAGTTGCAGGGCGGCGAGGTCCGTCTCGCGGCGCTGCTGGAGCAGTATCCCGTCGCCGTCCTGACGCGGCCCGACGATGCAGCAGAGACCGCAGGCGAGGAGTGAGTACGATGACGACCAGCACCACGAGTCCGGCTGACGGGTTCCGCGTCTGGGCACCTGAGGCCCAGCGCGTCGACCTCGTCCTGGACGGCGAGCAGCACCCGATGGACCGCGACGTCTCCGACGGGTGGTGGATCGCGCTCGACGGTGCCGAGCCACGTGCCGCGGTCGTCGACAGTGACTACCGCTACCTCGTCGACGGCGAGGGTCCGTTCGCCGATCCCCGCTCGCGTCGGCAGCCGGAGGGCGTCCACGGGCCGTCACGCGTCGTCGCGTCCGACCCCGTGCCGTGCGACGGGACCGGCTGGCGGGGTCGCTCGCTCATCGGTGCCGTGCTCTACGAGCTCCACATCGGCACCTTCACCGAGGCGGCCACCTTCGACGGGGCGATCGAACGCCTCGACGACCTGGTCGAGCTGGGCGTCGACGCCGTCGAGGTCCTGCCGGTCCACGCGTTCAACGGCGTCTGGAACTGGGGCTACGACGGCGTCTTCTGGTCGGCGGTCCACGAGGCCTACGGCGGACCGGACGGCTACCGTCGCTTCGTCGCCGCGTGTCACGAGCGCGGGCTCGCCGTCATCCAGGACGTCGTGTACAACCACCTCGGTCCCTCCGGGAACGTTCTGCCGCGCTTCGGCCCCTACCTCGCGGACGGCGCCGGGAACACCTGGGGCGACGGCCTCAACCTCGACGGGCCGGACTCGGACGAGGTGCGTCGGTACATCATCGACAGCGCACTGCTGTGGTTCGAGCAGTATGGCGTCGACGGCCTGCGCCTCGATGCGGTTCACGCCCTGCACGACACCCGTGCGATCCACCTCCTCGAGGAACTCGACGCCGCGGTCGATGCGCTCAGCGCCGACCTCGGCCGACCGTTCACGCTGATCGCCGAGTCGGATCTGAACGATCCGAAGCTCATCACGCCCCGGGGCCCCGGCGGTGCCGGCGGGTACGGTCTCGACGCGCAGTGGAGCGACGACTTCCACCACGCACTGCACGTGGCGCTCACCGGCGAGGTGTCCGGCTACTACGCCGACTTCGCGCCGCTCGGCGCGCTCGGCAAGGTCATGGAGGAGGGGTTCTTCCACAACGGCACCTGGTCGAGCTTCCGCAAGCGCCACCACGGTCGCCGCATCGACCTCGAACGGACGCCGAGTTGGCGGCTCGTCGTCTCCGACCAGAACCACGACCAGATCGGGAACCGGGCGACCGGTGACCGGCTGGCCGCGACGCTCGACGACGGCCAGCTCGCCATCGCCGCCGCCGTCACGCTGCTCGGACCGTTCACCCCGATGCTGTTCATGGGGGAGGAGTGGGCTGCCTCGACGCCCTGGCAGTTCTTCACCTCGCACCCGGAACCCGAGCTCGGTGAGGCGACCGCGAAGGGCCGGATCGCCGAGTTCGCGCGGATGGGGTGGAACGAGGACGACGTGCCGGATCCGCAGGATCCCGAGACCTACCGTCGGTCGGTGCTCGACTGGTCGGAGCGATTCGGCGGACGGCACGCGACGCTGCTGACCTGGTACCGACGGGTGATCGAGCTGCGACGCACGGTCCCGGCGTTCACCGATCCGGCCTTCGCCGACACGACGGCGATCGTCGACGAGGCGACCGGATCGTTCGTCCTGCGTCGAGGCTCGGCGACCCTGGCGGTCAACTTCGGGACGGAGCCGGTCGAGCTCGCACTGCGGGTCGGCGAACTCCTCGACAGCTTCGGTGAGGTCGTCACGACGGACGGATCACTCCGGCTCGGCGCCCACGCGGTCGCGATCCTCCACCACTGACCTGCTGCCCTGCCCTTGGGCCAGCGCGGTGCGCTGACGCGAGCGCGGGTCCCCGGCGTGAGGGCGCCCCTCCGGAGGGGCGCGCTCACGCGCACGCCCCGCGGCGGGGCCGCTTCCGGCGCGCTCGCGTCAGTGCACCGCGCCGGCGCCGAAACGCCCGCGGTCACGTCGGCGCACCGCGCTGGCACACCGGCCCGAGCGAGGGTCTCAGGCGACGGGCAGGGTCGACGGCGTCGTGAACCAGACCGTGGTGTCGCCGTGGATGGTGCTGCCGTCGAAGGGTCCGCTCGCGACGAGCACGGCCGAGTCCGAGAGCGACGAGGGCACGGCGATGTCGTCGGCACCGGTGTTCGCGACGACCGTGACCGCGCCGTTGGTCAGCGCGAGGATGGTGTCGGGTGCCCCTTCGATCCAGGCGATCGAGCCGAGTCCCAGCGCATGCTCCCGGCGCAGGCGGAGCAGCGTACGGTACAGCTCCAGCGTCGAACCGGGGATGCCGGCCTGTGCGTCGCGCGAGTAGTCGTTCCAGTCGTCGGGCTGCGGCAGCCAGGATGCACCGGTGGTGTTGAAGCCGTATGCGGGGTGCCCGGCCTCCCACGGGATCGGCACGCGGCAACCGTCGCGACCGTACCGCTCGTGGTTCGTGCGGAACCACGTCGGGTCCTGTCGGGCGTCATCCGGCAGGTCGATGACCTCGGGGAGCCCGAGCTCCTCGCCCTGGTAGAGGTACGCTCCGCCGGGCAGGCTCAGCATGAGGGCGGTCGCCGCCCTGGCCCGCTGCAGCCCGAGTGCCCGATCCGGCTGGCCGGGGGTGTTCGGACCGACGCCGTAGCCCTGGGGGTTCTCCTCCGTGAGCGCGAGACGTGACGCGTGCCGGACGACGTCGTGGTTGGACAGCACCCAGGTGCTCGGAGCGCCGACCTGCGCGAACGCCCGCAGCGACTCGCCGATGACCGACTTGAGGTCCGCGGCGTTCCACGGGGTCTCGAGGTACGGGAAGTTGAACGCCTGCTGCATCTCGTCGGGGCGCACCCAGAGGGCCATCTTGTCGAGCGGGTCGACCCAGGCCTCGGCGCAGAGCACGCGGTCGCCGTCGTACGTCGCGAGGAGCTCGTGCCAGTCGCGGTAGATCTCGTGCACGCCGTCCTGGCCCCAGTACGGCGCCGTCTCCGGCCACGAGGCGGGCCCCGTGCTGATGCCGGGTTCGAGGGCGACGCCCGCCGAGGCGCCACCCATGCTGCCGCCCTCAGCCGGTGGGGTGTAGTCGGGCAGTCCGTCGGCCTTGATCATGCCGTGCGCCACGTCCACACGGAACCCGTCGACGCCGCGGTCGAGCCAGAACCGGAGGATGTCGCGGAACTGCTCGCGGACCCACGGGTTCGTCCAGTCGAAGTCGGGCTGCGAGGAGTCGAAGATGTGCAGGTACCACTGGCCAGGCGTGCCGTCGGCCTCGGTGACGCGCGTCCAGGCAGGACCGCCGAAGACGGACTCCCAGTTGTTGGGGGCGATCTCGCCGTGCTCGCCCTTGCCGTCGCGGAACATGTACCGGGCGCGCTCCGCCGAGCCGGGCCCGGCCGCGAGGGCCTCCTGGAACCAGCGGTGGGCGCTCGAGGAGTGGTTGGGGACGAGGTCGACGATGACGCGGATGCCGGCGGCGTGCGCAGCGGCGGTCATCGCGTCGAAGTCGGCGAGCGTCCCGAAGATGGGGTCGACGTCGCAGTAGTCGGCGACGTCGTAGCCGGCGTCCTTCTGCGGGCTCGTCATGAAGGGGGACAGCCAGATGGCGTCGACGCCGAGCTCCTGCAGCGCGCCGAGGCGGGAGGTGATCCCGGGCAGGTCGCCGAGGCCGTCGCCGTTCGCGTCCGCGAAGGATCGCGGGTAGATCTGGTAGATGACGGCGGAGCGCCACCACTCCGAACCGGGGGTGGAGCCTCCTGCGGGGGAGGCATGCTGAGCTGCGGTCGCCGACGTGGTCGGGAGGGCGGAGTCCATGTCGCTACCCTAGGCCATTTGTGGAGCCTGTCGCCGCTCGTGGACTGGCCGGCGCGCTGTCGCCAGGGCCGGCGCGCGTGCGTCGATTCGGACCGGATTCCCGGCCACCGACCCGCCCGCCCTGCTTAGAGTGGGGACATGACGACGGAATCGGACGGCTCGGCCCGCAGCACGGCGAAGCGCGTCGCCGCGCAGGCGGGAGGCATCGCCGGATCAGCGGCCCGGACGACGCGTGGCATCATCCGTCGGAATCCGACCGCGAACCGGGTGTACCGGGCGGGTGTCGGAGTCGTCGGTGGTGGCACCGTGGCGCTCGGCGTGGCCCTGATCCCGCTCCCCGGACCGGGTGCTCTCATCGCCGTCGGCGGGCTCGCCGTCCTCGCGTCGGAGTTCGAGGGAGCGAAGCAGGCCAGCACGAAGGCGAACGCCGCCGCCAAGAAGGGCGTCGCCGTCGCGAAGGACCTTCGGGCGAAGCGCCAGGCCAAGAAGGCTGCGAAGGCTGCCCGGGAGCACTGAACCTGCGGCGTGCCGCTGACCCGGCTCGCGTGGGCGAACCGCGCCGGCACCAGTGCCCGGCTACGGTGGACCGGTGGGAACATCGGCGAAGGGGAGTGGTGCCCGCCGGCCCGCACGACGGAAGACGGCCGTGCCAGGACGACGCACGGCCGGCGCAGCTCGCTCGACCCAAAAGCCGCGCCCCCGACCGGCCGGTGCACGCAGCGGCTCCCGGCGACCGACCGCAGCCGCACGCCGGAACCGTCGATCGGGCGTCCGCGTGGGATGGCTCGTCGCCGGCGGGGCGGGAGTGATCGTCGGCCTCGCCGTCGTGATCGCCGCCGTCGTCTGGGGGCCGGAGCTCGTCAATCGAGCTGAAGCGCGGGACTCGATCCTCGGAACCGCGCCCCACGCGGCCGTCGAGGGCCCCGGCATCCCGGCAGCGGGCTCGGCCGGAACGGCTCCGGCGGCCGTCACCGACCGGGTGGACCGTGCTTGGTCGGCGGCCACGGCGCTCCGCCTCGGCATCCCCGAGCGGGCGATGGTCGCCTACGCCGGTGCGGCGCTCGCCGTCGCGGAGACGCAGCCGGGCTGCGGGATCGCCTGGAACACGCTGGCCGCGCTCGGCAGTGTCGAGTCCGGCCACGGCACGATCTTCGGCGGTGCGCTCGACGATGCCGGTCGGGCCGTTCCACCCATCGTCGGCCCGGCGCTCACCGGCACCGAGTTCGACGCCGTCACCGACACGGACCGCGGCGCCTTCGACGGCGACGCCAGATGGGATCGCGCGGTGGGCCCGATGCAGTTCATCCCGTCCACCTGGCAGCGGTGGGGAGCGGACGGGGACGGCGACGGCGTCGCGGACCCACAGCAGATCGACGACGCGGCGCTCGCCGCAGCGCACTACCTGTGCCACGGTGGCCGGGACCTCCGCATCGAAGCCGATTGGGTCGCGGCGATCGGCTCGTACAACGGGGCCGCGTCGTACCTGCAGAAGGTCGTCCACGCCGCGGACACCTTCGCCGCGAACTGATCCCGATCCGGTGTACGAAGCACCCCTCGGGGGATGCTAGTCTCTACTGGTGCCATTTCCGCGTGAGCGGTCTGGTTCGCGCTCCGATAGCTCAGTGGTAGAGCACTTCCTTGGTAAGGAAGAGGTCGCGGGTTCAAGTCCCGCTCGGGGCTCGTTCTCTCCGTCACTGCTCTCGCCGGCATACGGAGAGACGTGGCAGGGTAGCTCAGTTGGTGAGAGCGCACGACTCATAATCGTGAGGTCGAGAGTTCGAATCTCTCTCCTGCTACAGCAAGGCCCGGGAGACCGGGCCTTTTGCGTTTCTGCTCCAATGCCGTCCTCGTCTCCCGGGAACGTTCAAGCGCTCGTCCGGGGTTCCGAGACCGCGCTCCGGACTCGGGCCGGGACCATCGAGGTCGAGTCGGCCGAGGGTGCGGATGTCCATCGAGTCGGTGTCCCCACCCCCGCATCGGCAGCATCATCCCAGCGCCGACATTCCCGTGCCAGACGGACGTCAGGCGGCGTCCAGCTCGACTCGGCGGTCCTCGCGCAGCGCGGGGCAGTGCTCCGGCGTCGGGTGGAGGGTGATGTCGATGACCGTTTCCAAGCGGGCGCGCGCTGCTTCGAGGTCGGCCATCTGCGCGGTGATGCGGTCGCGTTCGGTCTGGAGCAGCGCGAGCGACTCAGCCGTCGCGACGCCCGCATCGACGCAGGGGAGCAGCTGGACGATCGTGCGGCTCGGCAGCCCGGCGGCGAAGAGCTGCTGCACGAGCTCGACGCGTTCCACCGCCGCTTGTTCATAGGTCCGCTGGCCACTCGTCGTGCGGGTGGCGGTGAGCAGCCCCTGCTCCTCGTAGTAGCGGAGCGAGCGGACGCTCACCCCGGTCCGAGCCGCGAGATCTCCGATGCGCATCGAGCTTCCGTTCCTGGCTTGCACCTGACATTGATGTGAGGTCTTAGCCTAACCAGGCTGCTGCGGGATCGCCCCGCACGCGGAAGGGAATCATGGACATCGCAGGATCCGTCGCACTCGTCACCGGCTCGAACCGGGGCATCGGACGCAGGTTCGTCGTGCAGTTGCTCGAGCGCGGGGCCTCGAAGGTGTACGCCACCGCGCGGCGCCCGGAACTCGTCGACATCCCGGGCGTGGAAGTGCTGCAGCTCGACATCACCGATCAGGCGTCCATCGCAGCGGCGGCCGAGATCGCGACCGATGTCACCCTGCTCGTCAACAACGCCGGGATCGCCACGCAGGGCTCGATGCTGACCGACGACCTGGCGGACGCTCGGCGGGAGATGGACACGCACTACTGGGGCAACCTCGCCATGGTGCGTGCGTTCGCGCCGGTGATCGAAGCGAACGGTGGAGGGACGATCGTCAACGTGCTCTCCGCCCTGAGCTGGTTCGCCCACCCCGGCTCCGGCGGATACGCCGCGGCCAAGGCTGCGGCGTGGAACATGACGAACGCGGTCCGTCTGGAACTCGCCCCGAAGGGTGTCACGGTGCAGGGGCTCCACCTCGGGGCCGCCGACACCGACATCATGGCCGGCTACGACGGCCCGATGGTCGACCCGGCGGACGTCGCACGGGCGAGCCTCGACGGCGTCGCGGCCGGCGCATCCGAGGTCGTCGTCGACGACTGGAGCGCCATGGTCAAGGCGTCGCTCGCCCACGACCCTGACGCGTTCTACGCCCAGTTCGCCTGAGCATCGAGCCTGGGCGCTGTGCAGGAGACGTGCACGGTGCAGAATGGAGGAAGCCCCCGAGCAGTTACGGTCTGCTCGGGGGCTTCCTCGTGCCGGCCTGGGTTACCGCGCGGCCGCGACGAGGTCGGCGATGCGCTGTCCTCGGGCGTTCGCCTCGGCGACGAGCGTCGTGACCTGGTCCTGGGTCAGGCCGGTGACCTGGCCGTACGCCTTCGTGTTGGCGGCGATGGAGAAGCCCTGCCCGCCGCTGGTGGACGTGTACATCGTGCCGAACGTCTCGGTGACGAGCGCGATGGTGCCGCCTGGCACGCTGATGATCTTGGGCATGTCTGACTCCTTGAGTGGTTGGACGGGGTCCTCGCCGTTCAGGCGAGCGTTGATGAACGGATACGGATCGGTGGTGACGCCGATGTCGGCGTTGTTCCAGGTGCCGTCCGCGGTGAAGGTGATGGTGAGGTGCAGATGGAGCCATCGCGCGTTGGGCACCGGACCTCGAGCATCTCGTCGCGGAACTCGGCGTCACGAAGCGCCTCGCCCGGGCGTTCGTCGCGCAACATGCGGACCTGGCCCAGCACGCCGACCTCGCGTAGCGGCGCGCGCATACTGGGACCATGACCGACGAAGCCGCACCGGACCCGAGGCCTGCGGCAGCCGTGGACGACGACCTCCTGGAGTCGACGATGCTCGACCTGCTGGGGAAGCGGGCCGCGACGTCGTCCATCTGTCCGTCCGACGTGGCCCGAGCCGTCGGCGGGGACGACTGGCGAGCGCTGATGGACGACACCCGCCGGGTCGCCTGGCGCTTGGTCGACGAGGGCCGGGTGCGGATCACGCAGGGCGACGAGGCGGTCGACCGCGCGACGGTCCGCGGACCCATCCGGATCCGATGGGCCAAGGACGCCGACGCCGAGTCGTGCGCTCCCCGTCGTCCTGAGACCGGAGGAGCTCGGTCCGACGCCGGTTAGGCTGGAGACATGACCATCGCCCTCATCCGTCACGGACAGACCGCTTGGAACTTCGAACGACGGCTGCAGGGCACGACGGACATCCCCCTGAACGACACCGGGCGGGAGCAGGCGGCCACGGTCGCCCCTCGGCTCACCGGCACCTGGGACGTCGTCGTCAGCTCCCCACTCGGGCGCGCACGCGAGACCGCGCAGATCATCGCGGATGCGCTGGGTCTCGAGCTCGGCCCCACCTACCCGGACGTGGTCGAGCGCCACTACGGCGACGCCGAGGGCGCGACGGCGCAGATGGTCCTCGAGAACTGGCCCGACCACCAGTACCCGAACCTCGAGACCGAGGAGTCGGTCATCGAGCGCGGACTGCGTGGCATCGACGCCATCGCACGCGACTTCCCCGGGCAGAACGTCCTCGTCGTGAGCCACGGCACGCTCATCCGGCTCACCCTCAGCCACCTCTCCGGCACGACGGTCCCACCGCTGGAGAACTGCTCCGTGTCGGTCATCGAGGCGACGGACTCCGGTTGGTCACTCCTGGACGCCGGTACCGCTCGCACGACGCCCTCGCTCGAGACGGCGCTGTCCGGCTCCAGCGCGCAGTGAACGGAAGCGACCCGACCGGCCGTCCGGTCCGCTCCCCGTCGGGCATCGCCTGGCTCATCGGTATCGGGCTGACCGCCGGATTCCTCTCCGGGCTGTTCGGGGTCGGCGGCGGCATCCTCATCGTCCCGGCCGTCGTCTTCCTCCTCGGCTTCGGCCAGCGGCTCGCCGCGGGGACGTCGCTCGCGGCGATCGTCCCGACCTCGCTCGTCGGCGTCGTGTCGTACGCGGTGAACGGCACCGTCGACTGGGTGGCGGCGATCCTCCTGGCGATCGGCGCGATCGGCGGCGCACAACTCGGCAGCTACCTCCTCTCCAAGCTCCCCAAGAGGGCGCTCCAGTGGGGCTTCATCGGCTTCCTGCTCGTCGTGGTGGTCTCGCTGTTCCTGATCGTCCCGTCCCGCACGGCGGAGATCGATCTGCACGTCGGCTCGATCATCGGCCTTATCGTGCTCGGCTTCCTGACCGGCGTCCTGTCGGGGCTGCTCGGCATCGGCGGCGGGGTCGTCGTCGTGCCGATGCTCATCCTCCTGTTCGGCGCGAGCGACCTCAGCGCCAAGGGCACCTCGCTGCTCATGATGGTGCCGACCGCGATCTCCGGCACCATCGGCAACGTCCGGCGAGGCAACGTCGACCTCACGGCCGCAGCCATCATCGGCATCGCCGCGTGCACGACCACCGCCCTCGGCGCCATCGTCGCATCGGTCGTCCCGCCGTTCGTCGGCAACCTGCTCTTCGCGGCGTTCCTCGTGGTCATCGCCATCCGCATGGTGTTCCAGGCGCTCAAGCGCTCCTGACCGACCGCCTCCGTGCCCGGCCTCCCGGCCGGGGCAGCGGGTAGGCTGGAGGGCGTGTCAGTGAACCCAGAGCTCGCCGGACGGGTCTTCCCGCCCGTCGCCCCGTACCTGGTCGGACGCGAGAAGATCCGCGAGTTCTCGCGGGCCGTCTTCGCGACGAACCCGATCAACCTCGACCCGGAGGCGGCCCGCGCCGCAGGATACGCCGACGTCGTGGCGCCGCCCACCTTCCCCGTCGTCGTCCAGGAGCACACGCTCCAGCAACTGCTCGCCGCACCCGACGCGGGTATCGACTTCAGCCGGGTGGTCCACGGCGACCAGCGCTTCGAGCACCACCGTCCGATCGTCGCCGGCGACGAGCTCACCGCGCAGCTGACCGTCACCGCGGTGAAGTCTCTGGGCGGCCACTCGATGGTGACGTGCGACTCGGTCATGACCGATGCCGCCGGTGAGCCGGTGGTCACCGCGACCTCGACGCTCGTGGTGCGAGGAGACGAAGGATGAGCGACGTGCAGCAGACCCCGACCATGCCGGCCGTCGGAGACGTCGTCGCGGAGCGGACCGTCCATCTGACGCGCGACGCCCTCGTGCGGTACGCCGGAGCCTCCGGAGACTTCAACCCCATCCACTACCGCGACGACGTCGCCGCGTCCGTCGGGCTGCCGGGAGTGCTCGCCCACGGCATGCTGACGATGGGGATCGCGGCGCAGCCGGTCGTCGACTGGATCGGCGACCCTGGACGGGTGCTCGAGTACCAGGTGCGGTTCACTCGACCGGTCGTCGTCGACCCCGAGACCGGCGCCGACCTCCAGATCCTCGCCAAGGTGGGCAAGGTCGACGAGGAAGCGCGTACCGCGCGCGTCGACCTCACCGTCACCTACGCCGAGCAGACGGTGCTCGGCAAGGCGCAGCTCGTCATCAGCTTCGCCTGACCCGGAGGACCATGAACGACGCCATCCGTCTGAGCGAGCTCACCACCCTCGGGGTCGGTGGGCCGGCCGCGGGCTTCGTGGAGTGCGCGAGCGAGGCCGAGCTGATCGAGGCCGTGCTCGACGTCTGGAACACCGATGAGCCGTGGCTGTTGCTCGGCGGCGGATCGAACCTGCTGATCGGCGACGAGCCCCTCGACGCGACCGTCATCCGGGCGGCGAACCGCGGCATCGAACGCCTCGACGCTCCGTCCGGTCGGGTCCGCCTGCGGGTGCAGGCCGGTGAGGACTGGGACGCGCTCGTCGCCTTCACCGTGGAGCACGGCTGGGCGGGCATCGAGGCGCTCTCCGGCATCCCGGGATCCTGCGGCGCCGCGCCCGTGCAGAACATCGGCGCCTACGGGCAGGAGATCGTGTCGTCGCTCGTCGCCGTCGACCTGCTCGACGAGGAGTCGCAGGCCGTCGAGCGAGTTCCGGCCGCGGAGCTCGGGCTCGGCTACCGGACGTCGGTCCTGAAGCGTCACGGAGGCGGAGAGCCTGAGCGCTCCGGTGTGGTCGTGGCGATCATCATCGACCTCGACGACGTCGGCGCCGACGGCCTGGCAGCACCGATCGCCTACCAGCAGCTCGCCTTCGCGCTCGGCGTGGAGGTCGGCGAGCAGGTGCGCCTGGCCCAGGTGCGCACGACCGTGCTCGCGCTCCGGGCGTCGAAGGGCATGGTGCTCGATCCCGACGACCCCGACACCGCCAGCGCGGGGTCGTTCTTCACGAACCCGATCGTGTCCGAGCACGTCGCCCGGTCACTGCCGGGGGACGCGCCGTGGTGGCCGGTGGACCCACCGGCCGACGACGACACCGAGTATGTCTTCCCGCTCGGGGAGGTCGTCAATCCGCCTCGCCCGGCTCCCGTGGAACGCCTGGCGAAGCTCTCGGCCGCCTGGCTGATCGAGCGCGCGGGTGTCCGTCGCGGGTTCGCGCTTCCCGGATCGCGCGCTGCGGTCTCCACGAAGCACACACTCGCGCTCACAAACCGTGGGGGAGCGACCGCGACGGAGATCGCGGAACTCGCCCGCTTCGTGCAGGCACGCGTCCACGCCGAGTTCGGCGTCCTCCTGCAGCCCGAGCCCGTGGTGGTTGGCGTCACGATCTGACGCCGCCGAGGTCCGCTCGCCCGGAGACGAGCGAGCGCGCCTCGGGTCAGGAAGCGAACAGGCGCTGGAGGCGCTGGACGCCCTCGAGGAGCTGGTCGTCGCCGAGTGCGTAGCTGAAGCGCAGGTAGCCGGACGGCCCGAACGCCTCGCCGGGCACGGCCGCGACCTCGGCTTGTTCCAGCATGAGGTCGGCCAACTCGAGCGAGGTCGTCGGGGTGACCCCGCCGAAGGTCTGCCCGAGCAACGCCGAGACGTCGGGGTACACGTAGAACGCACCCTGCGGGGTCGGGGTCTGGAAGCCGTCGATCTTGTTCAGTTCGCCGACGATGAGCTTGCGGCGGCGGTCGAAGGCCTCGCGCATCGTCTCGGCGGCGTCCTGCGGGCCGGTCAGTGCCGCGATCGCCGCACGCTGCGCGATGTTGTTCACGTTGCCGGAGAGGTGCGACTGGAGGTTGCCGAGCGCCTTGATCGCTTCCGACGGTCCGACGGTCCACCCGACGCGCCAGCCCGTCATCGCGTAGGTCTTGGCGACGCCGTTGACGAGGAGCGTCTGCTCGGCGAGCTCGGGGACCGCCTCGACGATGGAGATCGCCTTCACCGCCTCGCCGCTGTCGCCGGCCGAGTAGGTGAGGTTCTGGTAGATCTCGTCGGAGATCACCCAGATGCCGTGCTTGAGCGCCCACTCACCGATCGCCTTCGTCTGCTCGGGGGAGTAGACGGAGCCGGTCGGGTTCGAGGGCGAGACGAAGAGGAGGACTTTGGTGCGCGGGGTGCGAGCCGCCTCGAGCTGCTCGACCGTGACCTGGTAGTTCTGCGAGGCGTCGGCGAAGACGTCGACCGCGACACCGTCGGCGAGCGCGATGGCCTCGGGGTAGGTGGTCCAGAACGGCGTCGGCACGATGACCTCGTCGCCCGGGTTCAGCAGGACCTGGAACGCCTCGTACACCGACTGCTTGCCGCCGTTGGTGACGATGACGCGGCTCGGGTCGACCTCGAGACCGGAGTCGCGGAGCGTCTTCTCCGCGATGGCGGCGCGGAGGTCCGGCAAGCCGGCCGCCGGGGTGTACCGGTGCGCCTTCGGGTCACGGGCTGCGACGAGCGCCGCCTCGACGATGTGCTCGGGTGTCGGGAAGTCCGGCTCGCCCGCCGCGTAGGAGATCACGGGCCGGCCTTGCGCCTGCAGCGCCTTCGCCTTGGCGTCCACCTTCAGCGTGGCGGACTCGGCGATCGCTGAGATCTTCGTGGACAGGCGGGGCGTGGGAGTCGATTCAGGCACGAGTCCGAGCGTACCGAACCCGGTGTCGAGAGGACAGTGTGTGTCGCGGTCGCGCGGGGTCACACGGACCGGATGCGGTCGACGGCGGCAGCGGCCCAGGCGACGCCGATGCCGATCGCGGCGGAGACGCCCGTCAGGAGGTCCTCGCGGATGATGCCCGACCACCCGGTGTGGGTCAGGCGCTCGGTCAGTACCGGCACGGCGGCGAACCCGATGAGCAGGACGAAGGTCGGCAGGGATCGACCACGGACGATCAACCAGACCGCGGCAGCGGTGAAGGCGCCGATCGTGATCGACATGGATCCGTAGAGCAGGAACGGCGGCGTCGCGCTGGTCGCCGATGCCGACCCGACCGCATGGACCGCGAGCCCGGCCACGACGACGGCGGAGGCGAACACGCGTCGCGCCAGGGTGGCCGGGGCGATGAGAGCACCGGCGACGAGGACCGCGCCGCCCACGAAGAATTGGAGGAGCAGGGTGCCGATGACATCGGCGTCCGACTGGAGCCACATGACGTTCAGTCCGGCGCGCATGGCGAGGTATCCGCCCAGGACGACGGCCACGAGTGAGGCGCCGTAGCGGCTCGACGCGTTCCATCGGTGCATCGACGACGACTTGTGCGACGGCACTCCGGCCGATGATGCACGGATGGGCGTCGCTTCGTGCACATTCTGGGTCATACGCCCGACTCTACGGTGGCCCGTGCGGACCGGACAAGGGCGCCGGTCCACAACTCCTGCTCCAGGACCGGTTGTCCGGCCCGCCGCCCTCCGGACGGCGCGCGGGCCGGAGCTGACGGTCCATGGTGAGCAGGAGTTGTGGACGTGGTGCACCTACGCGGGGTCGACGAGGTACCGCGTGTACGCCGGGACGGTGAGGAAGGTCGGGAACTCGTCGCGCAGTGCCACCTCGCGGAACAGCTCGGCGGCGTCGTCGAAGCGGTCGTCCGCGGCGCGGGGGAGCGAGGCGAGGAGCTCGTCGAGGAGGCCTTCGACCCGCTCACGGGTGATCGGACGGCCGTCGTCGGTCGCGACGTCCTGGTGGATCCACTGCCAGACCTGCGATCGACTGATCTCCGCCGTCGCCGCGTCCTCCATCAGTCCGTCGATGGCCGCGGCGCCGATCCCGCGGAGCCAGGAGTCGAGGTAGCGGACGGCGATCGACACGTTGTCGCGGAGACCGACGTCCGTGACCGCGCGACCGATGCGGACGTCGAGGAGCTGCGACGGTGTCACCGACACCTCCTCACGCAGACGGTCGAGCTGATTCGGGCGATCGCCGAGGACCGCGTCGAACTCGGCCCTGGCGGTCTCGATGAGGTCCGGGTGCGCCACCCAGGTCCCGTCGAAGCCGTCGCCGGCCTCACGACGTTTGTCGGCCGAGACCTTCTCGATCGCGCGCGCCGTCGCCTCCGGATCGCGCCGGTTCGGGATGAACGCGGACATCCCGCCGATCGCGTGCGCACCGCGGCGGTGGCACGTCTGCACGAGGAGTTCCGTGTAGGCCCGCATGAACGGCACCGTCATCGTCACCTCGCTGCGGTCGGGCAGGACGAACCGGGCACCGCGCCCCCGGTAGTTCTTGATGATCGAGAAGATGTAGTCCCACCGACCGGCGTTGAGACCGGCGCAGTGGTCGCGGAGCGCGTACAGGATCTCGTCCATCTCGAACGCCGCCGGCAGCGTCTCGATGAGCACGGTGGCGCGGATCGTCCCATGGTCGAGACGCAGACGCTCCTCGGTGAACGTGAAGACGTCGTCCCAGAGCTGCGCCTCCTCGCTCCACTCCAACTTCGGGAGGTAGAAGTACGGCCCGCGGCCGGCGCCGATGAGCGCTCGGGCGTTGTGGAAGACGTAGAGGCCGTAGTCGACGAGGCTCCCGGAGGCCGCCATGGCCGCCCCGGAGCGGTCGATGAACCGCAGGTGCTTCTCCACGAGGTGCCAGCCGCGCGGGCGCATGACGATCGTCGGCGTCTCCGTCGCGGTGACGCGGTACACCTTCCCCGCCTCGTTCGTGAACGTCAGCTCGCCGCGGACGGCGTCGCGCAGCGAGAGCTGACCACCGATGACGTTGGCCCATGTCGGGCTCGTCGCGTCCTCCTGGTCGGCGAGCCAGACGTTCGCGCCGGAGTTGAGGGCGTTGATCGTCATCTTCGGATCGGTGGGGCCGGTGATCTCGACCCGGCGGTCCTCGAGACCGGGCCCGGCGCCGGCGACTCGCCAGGAGCGGTCCTCCCGGATCGCCGCGGTGTCATCGCGGAACCGCGGGTCGCGGCCGTTCCCGATCTCGAAGCGTCGGCGCATGCGCTCGGCGAGGCGGTCGTGCCGCGCACCCGCGAACCGCTGGTGCAGGTCCGCGAGGAAGACGAGGGCGTCGGGGGTGAGGATCTCCTCGTACCGGTCACCGAGACGACCGACGACCTCGATGGCGGGGCCGGTGCGTTGCGTGGGCACCGGCGCGGTGGTGGGTGTGGACGGGGAAGCGAGCATGGTGTTCATGGGGTGACTCCGTTTCGGATGGTCGTGCGTCGGATGGGCCCTTCGAGCGGTCCCTGGGCTTGTCGAAGGGCGGGGCTGGGATGGATCAGTGGAACTGCTGTTCCTCAGTCGAGCCGGCGAGGGCGAGGGTGGCGCTGCCGGGGTTGAGGGCGGTCGCGACCAGGTCGAAGTAGCCGGTACCGACTTCCCGCTGGTGCCTGGTGGCGGTGTAGCCGCTGGACTCTGCGGCGAACTCGGCCTCCTGGAGGTCGACGTACGCGCTCATCGCCCGCTCCCGGTAGTCGCTCGCCAGAGTGAACATCGAGTGGTTCAACGCGTGGAAGCCGGCGAGGGTGATGAACTGGAACGCGTACCCCATGGCGGCGAGCTCACGCTGGAAGGACGCGATCTGCGCATCGTCGAGGTGCGACTTCCAGTTGAACGACGGTGAACAGTTGTAGGCGAGCAGCTTGCCCGGGAACCGCTCGTGGACGGCCTCGGCGAACCGTCGGGCGAGGTCGAGGTCGGGTTCCGCCGACTCGACCCAGAGCAGGTCGGCGTACTCCGCGTAGGCGAGTCCTCGCGCGAGCACCGGACCGATGCCGTTCTCCACCTCGTAGAAGCCCTCCGGGGTCCGGTTCCCGTTCAGGAACGGGAGGTCGCGCTCGTCGATGTCGCTCGTGAGGAGCGTGGCGGCCAGTGCATCGGTGCGGGCGATGACGATGGTCGGGACACCGGCGACGTCCGCCGCCAGCCGGGCCGCATTGAGCGTCCGGATGTGCTGGCCCGTCGGCACCAGCACCTTGCCGCCCATGTGGCCGCACTTCTTCTCACTGGCGAGCTGGTCCTCCCAGTGGACGCCTGCGGCGCCCGCCTGGATCATGCCGGCCATGAGTTCGTAGGCGTTGAGCGGTCCACCGAAGCCGGCCTCGGCGTCGGCGACGATCGGCGCGAGCCAGTCGATCGCCTCGCGTCCCGGGTCCTCCCCGACGGCCCGCTCGGCGAAGTCGATCTGCTCGGCCCGGAGCAGCGCGTTGTTGATCCGCCGGACGACCGCCGGAACCGAGTTCGCCGGGTAGAGGCTCTGATCGGGGTAGGTCTGCCCGGAGAGGTTCGCGTCGGCGGCGACCTGCCATCCGGAGAGGTAGATCGCCTGCAGGCCTGCCCGGACCTGCTGCACGGCCTGGTTGCCGGTCAGCGCGCCGAGGGCGGGCACCCACTCTTCGGTGTGGAGGAGGTTCCACAGTCGCTCCGCCCCTCGGCGGGCGAGTGTCGGTTCCTCCCGGACACCGCCGCGCAGGCGGACGACGTCCTCGGCGGTGTAGTCGCGCCGGACCCCGTCCCAGCGCGGGTCGGTGTCCCACTCGCGCTGCAGTTCCTCGGCCGTCTGCGTCTGGTCGCCGGCGCGGAGGGGCGTGCGGTGGTCGGTCGGTCGGGTGGCTTCGTTGCTCACGATGACTCCTGTGGTGTCGAGGTCGGTGGGGCGGGTCGTGCTGTGGGAACGATCCTGCGCTCGCCGCAACCCCGACGGACGTCATCCGTGGACAGAAGAACGGCCGACCTTCTGTTTGCCGGAACAACCGGCGCGTGTGAGCATGATCACCATGACCAGCACCGCCGCTGCTCCACCCGCCTCCGCCACCCCTGGTGACGGACCTGCTCCGCACGCGGACGCCCTCGTCCTCGGTCGCCGGATCCGCGATGCCCGGTCTCGCGCAGGCCTCACGCTCGACGAGCTCGCGCAGGCGATCGACCGAGCACCGTCCCAGGCATCGGCGATCGAGAACGGGCATCGGGAGCCGAGCCTGTCGATGCTCCGCGTCATCGCCGCCGCCCTCGGCACCACCGTCGACGACCTGCTCCGTGACGAACCGCCGAGCGACCGGGCCGCGCTCGAAATCGCCGTCGAGCGTGCTCAGCGGGGCCCTGTCTGCTCCGCCCTCGGGATCGCGCCCATCCGGGTCTCGAAAGGCACCGCGGACGAGACGTTGCGCACTGTGCTGGCGCTGCACGACGAGGTCGCCCGCCTGCATCGGGAGCGCGCGGCGACACCCGAGGAGGCACGCCGGGCCAACGCGGTCCTCCGGGCGGACATGCGGGCGGCCGACAACCATTTCCCCGAGCTCGAGGCCGTCGCGAAAGGGCTGCTCGACGCCGTCGGCTACACCGGAGGGCCGGTTTCGCATCAGACGGTCGCGGAGATGGCGCAGCACCTCGGGTTCTCGCTCCACTACGTCGGCGACCTGCCGCACTCGACGCGCTCGGTCACCGACCGGCGCAACGGTCGGATCTACCTGCCGACCGAACCCTCGATGTCCCGTGACTCGCGATCACCCATCCTCCAGGCGTTCGCCAGTCACCTGTGCGGACACGAGGAGCCGGGAAACTACGCGGACTTTCTGCGGCAGCGCGTCGAGACCAATTACCTGACGGCGGCCATACTCCTGCCCGAGCGCGACGCCGTGCGCGTCCTCGGTGAGGCGAAACAGCTCCGGCGCATCTCGATGGAGGACCTGCGCGACGCGTTCGCGGTGTCGTACGAGACCGCCGCGCACCGCTTCACGAACCTCGCGACGAGGCACCTCGGACTCCCGGTGCACTTCATGAAGGTGCACGAGTCGGGGACGATCATCAAGGCGTACGAGAACGACGGGGTCACGTTCCCGTCCGACGTCCTCGGAGCGGTGGAAGGCTCGCTCGTCTGCCGCAATTGGACGGCCAGGACCGTCTTCGACGTCGAGGACCGTTTCAGTCCCTGGTATCAGTACACCGACATGGACACCGGCACCTTCTGGTGCACCTCGCGGATCGAGAAGGCCAAGGAGGGCGAGTACTCGGTCAGCGTCGGCGTCCCGTTCGCGCACGTGAAGTGGTTCCGCGGACGCGAGACGCCGCATCGGTCGACCTCGAACTGCCCCGACGAGCGATGCTGTCGTCGGGCGTCGCCGGCGCTCGCCGAACGGTGGGAGGGGAAGGCCTGGCCGGCGGCGCGGACGCCGACGAGTCTGCTGGCGGCGCTGCCGACCGGATCCTTCCCGGGGGTCGACTCCGTCGAGGTGTACGAGTTCCTCGAGTCGCACGCGCCACGGGCGGACTGAGGTGAGGCACCTCGTCGCCCGAGGTGGTGTCGAGCGACGAGGTGCCTCACCTGAGCGTGATCAGCTCGCGAGGCGCGGGTAGTCGGTGTAGCCCTCGGCGCCCGGGCCGTAGAAGGTGGCCGGGTTCGGCGTGTTCTCCTCGTGCTCGCCCGCCCAGCGCTCGACGAGGTCGGGGTTCGCGATGGCGAGACGCCCGACGGCGACGGCGTCGGCGTGCGCGTGCTCGACGAGGGCGATCGCCTCGTCGCGCGTCGTGACGGTGCCGAAGCCGCTGTTGACGACGAGCTTGCCGCCGAAGTGACCGCGCAGGTCCTGGACGAGCGCACCGGCCGGGTCCTCGTGGAGGATGCTGAGGTAGGCGAGGCCGAGCGGTGCCAGGGCGTCGAGCAGGGCCTCGTAGGTCGCGCGGACGTCGGCCTCGTCGGTCTCCGCCGTGTCACCGGCACCGTTCATCGGGGAGATGCGGATGCCGACTCGCGCTGCACCGACCGCCTCCGCGACCGCGCTGACGACCTCGGCGACGTACGACGCGCGAGCCTCCGGGCTGCCTCCGGCGCGGTCGTCGCGCACGTTGGAGACGGGGGAGAGGAACTGGTGCAGCAGGTAGCCGTTCGCAGCGTGGAGCTCGACGCCGTCGAGTCCTGCTTCGATCGCGTTGCGGGCCGCCTGGACGAACTCCTCGCGGACCGTGTCGAGCTCCTCGGCGGTCAGCGCGTGCGGGACGGGGTACGGCTGGGCGCCCGCGGGCGTCCGGACCTCGCCGGCGATGGCGATCGCGCTCGGCGCGACGATGCGGTCGGTGCCAGTGATGTCGGTGTGCGAGACACGGCCACCGTTCATGAGCTGCATGACGATGAGCCCGCCTGCGCCGTGCACGGCCTCCGCGACGCCCCGCCAGCCCTCGACCTGCTCGGGGGTGACGATGCCGGGCTGGCCCGGGTAGGAGCGCGACTCGGCGCTCGGGTAGGTGCCCTCCGTGATGATGAGCCCGAGTCCTGCGCGCTGGCTGTAGTGCTCGGCGACGAGGTCGCCGGGGACGCCGTCGGCTCCGGACCGCATGCGGGTGAGCGGGGCCATGACGACGCGGTTGGCGAGTTCGAGGTCGCCGAGTCGGACGGGGGCGAAGAGATCCATACGGGTGATGCCTTTCGTGGGGGTGCGGCACGCGGACGACGCGGCCTCCGGACGCAACCCGCCGGTGACCGTCGATATTCCGATGATGCTTCTGGACCTTGTGCATCTGGAATACTTCTTGCTAGGCTCGCAGGGTGGTCGTCGGGCTCTGTCCCCGCAGCTCGCGACGAGCACGACCCGGTGTCGACGAATCCGAGGGGGAGGCGTCGGCACCGGGATCCCTGCCAGGATACGAAGATGTCCGCCCCCAGATTCGGCCTCGTCTCCGATCTCCGTCGCCCGGAGTCCGGCGAACGCGCCGAGCGCGTCACGTTCGTCGAGTTGTTCTTCGACCTCGTCTTCGTCTTCGCGCTCACCCAGCTGAGCAAGCTCATCGCCGACGACCAGAGCGTCACCGCCGCGCTCGAGTCGATCGTCCTCATCCTGGCGCTCTGGTGGTCGTGGGTGTCCACGAGCTGGGTGACGAACTGGCTCGACCCGGAACGGCTCGCGGTGCGACTCGCGCTCATCGGCTTCGGCCTGTTGGCGTTCGTCGCGGCGGTGTCGGTGTCGGCGTCGTTCACCGATCGCGCGCTGGCGTTCGCCGTCGCCTACGTCGTGCTCCAGCTCGTCCGGACGCTGTTCATGGTCGTGGCGACCTGGCGGCACGACCGGGACGTGGCCCTGAGTTTCGCACGCGTCCTCGTCTGGACCGCGTTCGCCGCCGTCTTCTGGATCGCCGGCGCGCTGGTGCCGGCCGACTGGCAACTGGCGTTCTGGATCTGCGCCGTCGCCGTCGAGTACGGCGGCGGGGCCCTCGGATTCCGACTGCCGGGGGTGCGGCGCTCGGAGGTCGAGAGCTGGGAGCTCTCCGGTGCGCACCTCTCCGAGCGGGCGTCGCTCTTCATCATCATCGCGATCGGTGAGTCCCTGCTCGTCACCGGGTTCGCGTTCGTCGAGCTCGAGACGTCGGTCGACGCCGTCGTCGGGATGCTGAGCGCCTTCGTCTCCGCGGTCGCGCTGTGGTGGCTGTACTTCCACCGCACGGAGGCGGCGGGACGCCGAGCGGTCGAGGCCGCCGAGGAGGAGGCCGACCGCGCCGACGGTGACGAGGGTCGTTCCGGACGACGCGGGCCGGGACGCCTCGGACGCATCGCGCGCGATGGATACAGCTACGCCCACGTCGTGGTCGTCGCCGGGATCGTGCTCGTCTCGGTGGGGGACAAGGAGATCCTCGACCGACCCGCCGACGCCGTCGAACTCGCCGGGGGCGTCGTCATCCTCGGCGGCCCGGTCCTCTACCTGCTCGGGCTGTCGCTGTTCCGGTTCGTCGTCGACCGCGCCGTACCCCTCGCACCGGTCATCGGCCTCGCGATGCTCGCGGGCTGCGCGGTCGCCGCGTTCCTCCTGCCGCAGCTCGGGGAACTCGTCCTCGGGTGTCTCTGCACCGGCGTGCTCGTCCTCGCCGCGATCGCCGACACGGTCCTCCCGGACCGGCGGGTCACTGCGGAGCGTCGCCAGGCTTGATCTCGGCGCCCTCGCGGTTCGGCCCCGTGTCGTAGCGGGCACCGCCCCGGTCGCTCGGCTGCGCCGCGAGCCAGATGAAGAAGAACCACCCGAAGATCGGGACCAGGTTGATGAGCTGCCACCAGCCGCTGTGGTCCGTGTCGTGCATTCGGCGTGCGTTCAGCGACAGCCCCGGGATGATCGTCGCGAGACCCCAGATCCCGGACAGGATGCTCTGGACGCCCCATGCGGGGCCTTCGGTGACCTGACCCTCCCAGAAACCGGCCGTCACCCCGGTCGCGACGTCGACGCCGCGTCCGATCACCAGGAGTGCGGTGACGATGACGGCGTGGACGACCACCCACCACCAGAACTCGCTCCGGCTGGCCCGCCCGGTGAAGATCGGATACCGCTTCCAGAAGCGGAGGAACGCCTGGATCGGGCCGGCTCCCGGGAGCGGGCTGTCATCCGCGAAGCGGGGCGGGATCCGGCGATCGTCCTCGCGGTTCGTCTCCGCCGCCTTCGAGGTCGTCTCGTGTTCGTCTGCGCTGCTCATCGGTCCCCCCGGGTCGAGTCGTCGTGCGTCCGAAGGAGCAACCCTACGCGAGCAAGCGCTCCGAGTGCAGGAGGAGGGATCCCTCGCCGGCGAGACCTGACGCCGGTTTTACAGCCGGGCGACCGTGCCGTACACTAGATGGAGGTAGTTGAAATCTGCCATGATTTTCTGCGCCTGTTTTCACCCGTGTGGTGAGGCAACGCACAGGAGGTCAGGGTAGCTTCGACCCCTCCGGTGCGTCAGCACTGAAGGGCGGTGGCTCAATTGGTAGAGCAGCGGTCTCCAAAACCGCAGGTTGCAGGTTCAAGTCCTGTCCGCCCTGCGAGTCGGTGCGTATGCACCGGCACACGAAAGGTGTAACGAGTGGCCCCGAAGAGTACCGACACGCCCGGCGAGGACGTCGTCGTCAAGGCGAAGGCGGACCGTGCCGAACGGCGCGGCTTCTTCTCGGGCATCGTCCTGTTCCTGAAGCAGGTCTTCGCGGAACTCAAGAAGGTCGTCACGCCGACGCGGAAGGAACTCCTCAGCTACACGGCTGTGGTGCTCATCTTCGTCTGCATCATGATGGCGCTCGTCTACGGCATCGACTTCGTCTTCGCCTGGGTCGTCACGCTGGTGTTCGGTACCGCGAGCTAGTTCCGCTCAGGTTCCGGTGCTCCGGCCCGGTACCCGGGTTCCACAATCACAGACGGCGACGCAGTCGTCACGCGCCAGGATCCGGCGCCGCGGTCGGGGATCACCCGCGATCCGCACAACAGAAACGGAATGGAAATCAGTGTCTGAGCGAAACTCGAACGACGTCGACTGGGCAACCGCTGCCGAGCAGTCCTCGGAGGACGACGAGGCCCAGGAGGGCAACGTGCTCTCGGCCGACGAGCACTCCGTCGACCCCGCTGAGCACAACGCCGTCCACGTCGAGGAGACCGGCGACACCGAGGTCGACCTCGACGCCGTGCTCGACGCGATGGCAGAAGCCGTCGACCCCGAGGCCGACGCCGTCGTCGACGACGCCCTCGAGCTCGATGAGGCCGCCGAGGTCGAAGCCGCAGCAGAGGCCATCGCCGAAGAAGAGGCCGACCCCACCGACGCCGAGCCCGCCGAGGAGTCCGAGGAGGACCCCTACGACGCGTTCCGCAAGGAACTCCGCTTCCTGCCCGGCAAGTGGTACGTCATCCACTCCTACGCCGGTTTCGAGCGCAAGGTGAAGGCCAACATCGAGCAGCGCAAGTCGACGCTCGAGGTCGCGGACTACATCTACCAGGTCGAGGTCCCCATGGAAGACGTGGTCGAGATCAAGAACGGCCAGCGCAAGATGGTCACCCGCGTCCGCATCCCCGGCTACGTGCTCGTCCGCATGGACCTCAACGAGGACAGCTGGTCGGTCGTCCGCCACACGCCTGGCGTGACCGGCTTCGTCGGCAATGCGCACAACCCCACGCCGCTCCGCTTCGAGGAGTCCTTCAACATGTTGAAGTCGCTCGTCGAGGTCAAGGAGACCGCGCCCGTCAAGGGCTCCGGCACCAAGGGCAGCGCCACGCAGCAGCGTGTCATCCCCGCCGAGGTCGACTTCGAGATCGGCGAGACCATCACGATCAAGGAAGGCTCGTTCGCGGGTCTCCCCGGCTCCATCAGCGAGATCAAGCCCGAGAGCGGCAAGCTCACGGTGCTCGTCTCCCTCTTCGAGCGCGAGACGCCGGTCGAGCTCAGCTTCGACCAGGTCACCAAGCTCTAAGCCACACGGCTCCACAGTCCACCGCCGCCCGACGGGCGCGCGGGAGAGCGCACATCATCCGATGGCGCTCGAACCCCAGAAGAAGGAAGAAACATGGCACCGAAGAAGAAGGTCACGGGTCTCATCAAGCTGCAGATCCAGGCCGGCGCCGCAAACCCTGCTCCCCCCATCGGCCCCGCCCTTGGTCAGCACGGCGTCAACATCATGGAGTTCTGCAAGGCGTACAACGCGGCCACCGAGTCGCAGCGCGGTAACGTCATCCCCGTCGAGATCACCGTCTACGAGGACCGTTCGTTCACCTTCATCCTGAAGACCCCGCCCGCAGCGGAGCTCATCAAGAAGGCCGCCGGCGTCGCCAAGGGCTCCGGTACCCCGCACACCGTCAAGGTCGCGAAGCTCACCAAGGAGCAGGTCCGTCAGATCGCCGAGCAGAAGGCTCCCGACCTGAACTCGAACGACATCGACGCAGCCGCGAAGATCATCGCCGGCACCGCCCGCTCCATGGGCATCACGGTCGAGGGCTAACCCTCTCGACCCGCTTCGGGGACGCCACCAGGCGGAACCGCGCACGTCTCACTTTTTCACTCGTGGCAGCGCCGGCCAGGCGCAGATGACCACATTTCTCATAGGAGAACGCACATGGCACAGAAGTCGAAGGCCTACCGGGCCGCAGCCGAGAAGATCGAGGCTGACAAGTACTACACCCCGAACGAGGCCGTCGCCCTCGCCAAGGAGACCGGTTCCGCCAAGTTCAACAGCACCGTCGAGGTCGCCCTCAAGCTCGGTGTCGACCCGCGCAAGGCTGACCAGATGGTCCGCGGCACGGTCATCCTCCCGCACGGCACGGGCAAGACCGCCCGCGTCATCGTCTTCGCGACGGGCCCGGCAGCAGAAGCCGCGATCGCGGCCGGTGCTGACGAGGTCGGCGGCGACGAGCTCATCGCGAAGGTCGCCGAGGGCTACACCTCGTTCGACTCCGCGGTCTCCACCCCGGAGCTCATGGGCAAGGTCGGTCGTCTCGGTAAGGTCCTCGGTCCCCGTGGCCTCATGCCGAACCCCAAGACCGGCACCGTGACGCCGGACGTGGCCAAGGCCGTGTCCGACATCAAGGGCGGCAAGATCGAGTTCCGCGTCGACAAGCACTCCAACGTGCACTTCGTCGTCGGCAAGGCCTCGTTCGACGCTTCGCAGCTCGAGGAGAACATCAACGCCGCGCTCGAGGAGATCCTCCGCCTCAAGCCGTCCTCCTCGAAGGGCCGTTACATCCAGAAGGGCGCCGTGTCGACCACGTTCGGCCCCGGCATCCCGCTGGACGTCAACTCCATCTAGTCTCACCAGCACGAAGGCCCGGTCGCGTCACGCGACCGGGCCTTCGTCGTACGACGGGGTGGCGTCGTACGATGCAGGGATGGTCTCCACCCGCACCGCCACGGCCGATGACGCCGCCACCCTCGCCACGCTCGCCGCAGCGACCTTCGCCCTCGCCTGCCCGCCCGGCACCGCGCAGGAGCACATCGACGCGTTCATCGCCGAGCACTTCACCTTCGACCGGTTCACCGGCTACCTGGCCGATTCCGGACGCGCGCTCCGGCTCCTCGTCGATGACGATGACGGCACGGCCATCGGCTACACGATGCTCGTCTTCGGCGATCCGGTGGACGCCGACGTGCTCGCTGCGGTCGCGCACCGCCCGACGGCGGAACTCAGCAAGCTGTACGTGCTCCCCGCGAGCCACGGTGCCGGCGGAGCGCGCACGCTCATGGAGGCGACCCTCGACGACGCCCGGTCCCGAGAGGTGACGTCGGTGTGGCTCGGGGTGAACCAGCAGAACGCCAGGGCGATCCGGTTCTACGACAAGAGCGGGTTCACGGTCGTGGGGACGAAGACCTTCCTCGTCGGACCCGAACGGCACGACGACTTCGTCATGGAGCAGGTCTTCGGGAGCGCACTTCGACAGGCTCAGTGACCGGGGTGGGGCTCATTGACCGGTTCTCCGGTCCCTGCGCTCGTCGAAGGGCGGGGTCCTGTCGCCGCTCCCTGAGCGCCCCCAACCGCTCCCTGAGCGCCCCCAACCGGTCCCTGAGCTGGTCGAAGGGCGGCAGCCTAGCCGTCGGCGACCTTGAGGACGATCTTGCCGCGTGAGTGCCCGCCCTCGAGGAGCACGTGGGCCTGCCGGACGGCGTCGAGGTCGAACACCTGGTCGACGAACACCCGGACGTCCCCGGACTCCAGCAGCCTGCTGATGGTGTCGAGTGTGGCGCCGTCGGGTGCCACGGTGAACCGCGTCGCGCGGACGCCCGCGGCCCGGGCCTCCTCCTCGAGTGTCGGCCAGGAACCGGTCGGCGCATTGATGATGAGCCCGCCCGGGCGGAGGACCCGCAGGGATCGCGACCCCGTGTCCTCCACGGTGTTGCCCACGAGGTCGATCACGACGTCGACCTGGTCGACGACGTCCTCGAACCGGTGCAACTCGTGGTCGACCGCCTGATGGGCGCCGAGTTCGCGCAGCCAACCGACATTCCGACCGGAGCCGGTGGCGATCACCCGCGCGCCGAAGTAGGTGGCGAACTGCACGGCGAAGTGCCCGACACCGCCGCTCCCGGCGTGGACGAGGATGCGCTGCCCCTCGTGCGCCTTCGCGACGTCGACGACCATGCCCCACGCGGTCAGTGCGGCGAGGGGGACCCCGGCTGCCTCGACGTGCGACAGGGTCGTCGGCTTCCGCGTCAGGCTCAGGGAGGACACCGTGACGTACTCGGCATAGCTGCCGCCCGTCCGCGGGAAACTCGTCATGCCGTAGACCTCGTCGCCGGGCAGGAGGCCGGCCGCAGCGAAGGGCGACTCGACCACGATGCCGCTGAAGTCGTACCCGAGGACGGCCGGCATCGTCGTGATGGCCGAGGAGACGCCCCGGCCCGCGCGGGTCTTGGCGTCGACCGGGTTCACGCCGGCCGCGACGACCTTCACGAGGAACTCCGCCATGACCGGACGCGGTGTCGGTACGGTCTCCATCCGGAGGACCTCAGGGCTGCCGACGGCGTCGATCACCGCGGCTCGCATGGTCTCCGGTGCCGGCTTCACCGCGTCCGCGGTTGTCGCCAGAGACCAGGAGTGTCCGACTCCTTGACGCATCGAGTACTCCTTCGTCGTTCATCCCCCGAAAGCTCCACCCGGCGGAGGTCGGCTCGGCGACGAGTCTCGCTCCGGTGCGTGGTCCGGCTCTGTTCTCATCAAACCCGTCGAATGAGTCGGCGCTGTTACGGGGGTGTCAATTGGCTGGAAACGATTCCCTCTCTTCGGGGGACACGGCTGCCCGGCTGTCGCCCGATCGTCGGGAGCGTGCTTCCGATACAGTGGCGCAATGCGCGCACTGTTCGGAGTCATCAGGATCATCGCGGGTGGGGTGATCATCGCCGCCATCGTCGGCCAGTTCGTCTACACCCTGTCCTTCGGTGATGCGCCCGACGACTTCTTCGTCAACTTCTTCAGCTACTTCACGATCCTGTCGAACGCGCTGAGTGCGATCGTCCTGTTGGTCGGCGCCGGGTACTGCTTCCGGCTGCGACGCGATCCGGCCTGGTACAACCTCGTCCTCGGCTGCGTCGTGACCTACATGGCGACCACCGGCGTCGTCTACAATCTGCTGCTCCGCGGCATCGCCCTCGACCAGGGGCACACCCTCGGCTGGTCGAACGAGGTGCTGCACCTCATCGCACCGATCTACCTGGTGCTCGTCTGGATCGTGACGCCCGGCAAGTCCCGCCTGGAATGGCGTCAGGTGTGGGCGATCATCGCGTTCCCGCTCGTCTGGACCGTCTACACGATGATCCGCGGATCGATCGTCGGCTGGTACCCGTACCCGTTCCTCAACCCGGCTCAGCCCGGCGGCTGGGGAGCCGTCGTCGTCTACATGATCGCCATCGCCGGGTTCATCGGCCTGATGGGCTGCGCCGTCATCGCGTTGAGCCGGACGAGGCTCATCCGCGGATGACGGGAGCCACATCGGACCAGCGGGTCCCTCGCTCCTCGGCGGTCCGCCGTCGCCGGTCCGTCGCCCTCGCGTTCGCGATCATCGGTGGCGTGCTCGTCGTGGTCGCCACGGTCATGATCTGGGCCGCGCGTCTCAGTCTCGGTAAGAACAGCTACGTGAGCGGCCTCGGCGCCACCGGCGAGGTGACGGCTCCGGTCTTCAACGCGGCACTGCTCATGGTCGCGATCGGTGGTCTCAGCATCGCCGGAGCGCTGCAGCGAGTCCTCCCGTCCCGCGAGCCCGGTCAGCGCCGCACGAGGGTCGGACTGCTGCTCGTCCCCTGGCTGCTCGTCGGACTGTCGAGCCTGTGCTTCCTCGTGGCGTCCCGGGTGACCTGTACCTACGAGTGCCCGATCCCGTCGAACCCGCTGTTCACGCTCCAGGACGCGGTGCACATCTCCTTCGCGGTGCTGGGCTTCGCGCTCGCCTGCCTGGCGATGATCGGGTCGGCCCTCGGATCGCGGTTGCGCGCCGTCCGGCGGCTGTCCTGGTTCGCGGGGTCAGCCGTCGCGGTGATCGCGGGGCTCGGCGGCCTCCTCTCGCTCGCCGAGGTGGGGCAGCAGGTCGGGAGCTGGTTGGAGTTCGCGGCGATGACGATCGCCCTGTTCTGGCTCGTCGGATACGGCCTGGCGGAGGTGCTCGCCGTCGGGAAGGCGGACGACGACGGACGCCCTGGTTCCACAGTGGAGGACGCGCGTCAGGTCGATGCGGCGTCGAGCGCCCGAGGCTGAGTCATCGCGTCGATCGCGGGTGCGGACAGGGCGTCGCGCAGCACCATGATCGCCGCTCCCAAGACCCCGGCCTCCTCGCCGGCCGTCGAGGTGACGATGCCGAGGTGCCCGGTGGCGAGCGGCATCGACCGACGGTAGACCACTTCGCGGACGCCGGTGAGGAGATGTTCGCCGGCACGCGTCATCGTCCCACCGAGCACGATCACCGAGGGGTTCAGGAGGTTCACCACGACACTGAGCACCTCACCGATCTCCCGGCCGGCCTGCCGGGTGGTCTCGATGGCCGTCCGGTCGCCCGCGCGGATGAGCGCTGCGACGTCGCGACTGCTCATGGCGTCGATCCCGTGGGCGCGGAGCTCGGTGGCGATCGCCGGCCCGCTCGCGATGGCCTCGAGGTCGCGGTCGTCGTCGGCTGCGCGCGGGGAGTCCCGTCCGACGGGGACCTGCACATGCCCGATGTCGCCGGCCGCACCGAGTGCGCCGCGCTGCAGTTCGCCACCCGCGATGATGCCGGCACCGATCCCCGTGGACACCTTCACGTAGACGAGGTCGTCGGTGTCCGGCCAGGAGATCGCGTGCTCCCCGAGGGCGAGGACGTTGACGTCGTTGTCGACGAGGACCGGGACGTCGAGGGTCCGGCGGATGTAGGCGGGGACGTCGAAGCGGTCCCAGCCCGGCATGATCGGCGGGTTGGTCGGCCGTCCGGTGGAGTGCTCGACCGGTCCCGGCAGGCCGATCCCGATCCCGATGACCGGGGGAGCGACCGGCTGGGGTGTGGCCCACGTCTGCGGAGCGGCCAGCAGGGCCGACGCCGCTTCGACGACCCAGTCGAGGACGGGCTCGGGTCCTGCGGCGATCTGCAGCTCCGCGCGGCTCGTCGCGAGGATCGCTCCGGCCAGGTCGGTGACGGCCACCGTCCCGTGCGTCGCCCCCAAGTCGACGGCGACGACGACGCGCGCGAGCGGGTTGAACGCGATCCGTGCGGGCGGGCGGCCACCCGAGGAGGCTGCCTCTCCAGCGGGACGGAGCAGGTCAGCGGCCACGAGGGCGTCGATCCGGAGGGAGACGGTGGAGCGGGCCAGGCCGGTCAGGGCGCACAACTCCGACTTCGTGCGTGCCTCACCGCCGCGGAAGAGTTGGAAGAGGTCGCCGGCGCCCGGTGCTCCGGGGGAGGGGCGTAGCGGCTCGGTCATGGCCACAGTCAACCACCTCGGTCGACTTCTGTCGACTTGTCGTCAGAAGTCGAGGCTCACCAGGGGTTCCCGGAGCGGCCGAGCGACGGGCGCGGGCTCCGGGAGGACCGGGCGCCGGGCGGCCGGATTGGTGCGGTGGTACAGCTCGTCGATGAGTGCGTTCGCGAGGCCGACCAGCTTCGCGATCTCGGCGTCGTCGCGCTCGACCCATCGACAGAGCGGTTCGTCGTCGACGGGGACGAAGTCCTTGTGCTCCTCCCAGACCACGAGTGTCCGCTCCGCGCCGATCACGTACTGCTGCCACCACACCTGACGCAGGTAGTTGCGGGGGATCGAGCGCCAGGACTTCGTCGTGGTCTTGATCTCCGCGAGCACGACGGCCCCGCGCTCGGTCACGGCGATGCCGTCGGGGGTGGCGAGGTGGCGGTGTTCGACCTCGGCCCGGAACAGCGCCGACGAGGGGTTGATCCCGTGCGTCGCGGCGACCCACCGGGCGATCTCGGGCTCGCGGGCGCGCCCGTGGTCGGTGAAGGCGTTGCCGGAGAAGCCCGTCCCGCCGAGCTTCGCGTCGGCCGCCCGCTGGATCGAGGCCGGGGTCGAGAGGGTGGCGACGTCGGTCGCGGTGATCCCGCGCGAACGAGCCCGCAGCCACGAGATGCGGTCGCTGGAATCAGCGACGATCCGGGAGAGCAGAGCTGAGTTCACCTCTCCATTGTCCCCCACGCTTCCGACTCCTGCGGTATTCGTCGCCGGGGGAGTGGCGACCGGTGGGAGACTTTTGTTTGACCACCGACAGAAGTGTGGTTAGCCTGGATCTCGCAGCAGCGGCTGCCTGACACCATCATCATTGAGGAGCATCGTGTCGACTTCCCAACTCTCTGTCCAGCTCTACTCGGTACGGGAGCCGCTCACCGCGGATCGTGCCGCAGCGCTGCAGCGCCTGACCGAGATCGGCTTCCGTCAGGCCGAGCCGTTCGGCTTCGGTCCCGGCGTCAGCCTGCAGGACATCCACGATGCCGGCCTCGCCACCCCGAGCGCGCACGGCAAGGTCATCGCCGAGGGCATCGACCTGTCGGCGGCCTTCGGCGCCGCTGCTGAGCAGGGCGTACAGGTCCTCATCGACCCCGCCATCGCCGAAGAGCGCTTCGCCACGGCAGAGACGGTCGCGTCGATCGCCGACGAGCTGAACGCCGCGGCGGCGGTCGCCGCCGGTCACGGGGTCCAGGTGGGCTACCACAACCACTGGTGGGAGCTCGAGGGCGACGTCGCGGGCACCAGCCCGCTCGAGCACCTCGCCGCACTCACCGACCCGGCCGTCGTGTTCGAGGTCGACACCTACTGGGTCGAGGTCGGTGGACGCCGCGCGGTCGACGTCCTCGGCGCGATCGGTGATCGCGTGCGCTTCATCCACGTCAAGGACGGTGACGCCTCCCGCGACACGCTGAAGCAGCTGCCCGCGGGTGCCGGGGTCGTCCCGGTGCTCGACATCCTCGCCGCGGCACCGCAGGCCCTGCGCGTCGTCGAGTTCGACGCGTTCGACGGCGACATCTTCCAGGGGCTCGAGCAGAGCTTCACCTACCTCACCACGAACGGAGTCCAGGCATGAGCAACAGCACCGGAACGGTCGGTGTCGGACTCATCGGCGCCGGCGTCATCAGCGACCAGTACCTCGGCAACCTGGTGACCTTCCCCGACCTCGACGTCCGGTTCGTCGCGGACCTCGACCTCGAGCGGGCGAAGACGCAGGCCGAGAAGTACGGGGTGCCCGGCCACGGCTCGGTCGCCGAACTCCTGGCCGACCCCGAGATCGAGATCGTCGTCAACCTGACCATCCCGAAGGTCCACGTCGAGGTCGCCATGCAGATCCTCGACGCCGGCAAGCACGTGTGGAGCGAGAAGCCCTTCGCGCTCGACCGTGAGAGCGGGCAGGCCCTGCTGGCCGCCGCGAAGGAGAAGGGGCTCCGCGTCGCCACGGCACCGGACACCTTCCTCGGCGCCGGCATCCAGTCCGCCCGCCGACTCGTCGAGGCCGGTGGCATCGGCCAGCCCCTCACCGCGCTGACCCTCATGCAGAGCCCCGGCCCGGAGTCGTGGCACCCGAACCCCGACTTCCTGTTCCAGGACGGCGCCGGTCCGCTCTTCGACATCGGCCCGTACTACATCACGGCGCTCGTGCAGCTGTTCGGGCCGATCGCCCGCGTCACCGCTCTGGCCTCACAGGCCTTCCCGCAGCGGACGATCGGATCCGGCCCGCGCGCGGGTGAGTCGTTCGACGTGACGGTGCCGACGCACGTGAGCGCCCTCTTCGAGTTCGAGAGCGGCCAGCTCGCGCAGAGCGTCTTCAGCTTCGACTCCAAGCTCGGTCGCACGCAGTTCGAGGTCGCCGGCTCGACCGGCACGCTCGTCGTCCCCGACCCGAACACCTTCGAGGGTGACCTGCTCGTCTACGGCGGTGGCGAGGAACCCGAGTCGATCCCGTCGACCGGTCCGACGCAGGGCCGCGGAACCGGTGTGGTCGAGCTCGCGCAGGCGATCCGCGCCGGTCGTCCCGAGCGTGCCTCCGGTGAGCTCGCCTACCACGTGCTCGACGTCATGGTCTCGACGGCCGAGTCGGGCCTGAGCCGCACCTCGGTCGACGTCGTCAGCACCGTGGAGCTCGCTCCCGCGCTCCCCGAGTCGTGGACGCCGGCGGACGGCACCTTCGGAGCATGACCGTGGCCGGTCCCGGTATCGCGGTGGTGGGCGGTGGCTTCATGGCCACCGTCCACAGCCGGGCGGCCCGCGCGGCGGGTGCCCGGCTGGTCGGTGTCGTCGCCTCGACGCCCGAGCGCTCGCGGGAGGTCGCCGCGAACCTCGGGTTCGAGCGCGGGTACGGCTCGCTCGACGAGCTGCTGGCCGACCCCTCGGTCGACGTGGTGCACGTGTGCACGCCGAACGCGCTCCACGCCGAGCAGGCACTCGCGGCCATCGCGGCCGGCAAGCACGTCGTCTGTGAGAAACCCCTCGCGACCGACGCCGCGACCGCCGAGCGTCTCGTCAGCGCCGCAGCCGAGGCCGGTGTCGTCGGCACGGTGCCGTTCGTCTACCGCTTCCACCCGCTCGTCCGGGAGGCCCGCGCGCGTGTCGCCGCGGGCGACCTCGGGACCCTGCTCACGATCAGCGGGTCGTACCTCCAGGACTGGTTGCTCGCGCAGGCCGACGACAACTGGCGGGTCGACTCGGCGGCCGGGGGCCGTTCGCGCGCCTTCGCCGACATCGGTTCCCACCTCGTCGACCTCCTGGAGTTCATCACCGGCGCGCACATCACCGAGCTGAGTTCGACGGTCCGCACCTTCTTCGCCGAACGCGCGAACACCCCGGAGGTCACGACCGAGGACGCGGCCGCGGTCGTCATCCGGCTCGAGGGCGGCGCCATCGGCACGCTGCTCGTCTCGCAGGTCGCGCCCGGTCGGAAGAACCGTCTGCACCTCGAGGTCGCCGGGACGGAACTCATCATCGGTTTCGACCAGGAAGCGCCGGAGACGCTCTGGCTCGGCCGTCGGTCGGGGACGCAGGTGCTGCCTCGCGACGCCGACCAGTTGCACCCGGACGCCGCACGCCTGTCCATCGTCCCCTCGGGGCACCCGATGGGCTACCAGGACGCCTTCAACGCCTTCGTGGCCGACAGCTACGCGGCGATGGCCGGACAGTCGCCGGACGGTCTGCCCGTCTTCGCGGACGGACTCCGAACCGCGCGCATCACCGAGGCCGTTCTGGACGCGGCCGACACCGGTCGCTGGGAAGCGATCGCCACCTCCACCGACGACGAGCAGAGGATCAACGCATGACCGACACCACCGACAAGCAGTACGCGAGCCGCCTCCCGGTGACCCTGTTCACCGGACAATGGGCGGACCTCCCCTTCGAGGAGGTCGCCCGCCTCGCCGCCTCCTGGGGCTATGACGGCCTCGAGATCGCGGCCTCGGGCGACCACCTCGACCTGAAGCGCGCGGATGAGGACGACGCCTACCTGCAGTCCCGCCTCGACATCCTCGACCGGCACGGTCTCGAGGTCTTCGCGATCTCGAACCACCTCACCGGCCAGGCCGTGTGCGACGACCCGATCGACTTCCGCCACCAGGCGATCGTCCGCGACTACACCTGGGGCGACGGCGACGCGGAGGGGGTACGTCAGCGCGCGGCCGAGGACATGAAGCGCTCCGCGCGGGTCGCCCGCAAGCTGGGCGTCGACACGGTCGTCGGCTTCACCGGGTCGAAGATCTGGCAGTACTCCGCGATGTTCCCGCCGGTACCGGCCTCCGTCATCGACGCCGGGTACGAGGACTTCGCCACCCGCTGGAACCCGATCCTCGACGTCTTCGACGCCGAAGGGGTCCGCTTCGCCCACGAGGTGCACCCGTCCGAGATCGCATACGACTACTGGACGAGTGTCCGCACCCTCGAGGCGATCGACCACCGCCCGGCGTTCGGTTTCAACTGGGACCCGTCGCACATGATGTGGCAGGGCGTCGACCCGGTGGGGTTCATCGTCGAGTTCGCGAACCGGATCTACCACGTCGACTGCAAGGACACCCGGATCCGGCCGGCCACCGGTCACGCCGGCATCGTCGGCTCGCACCTGCCCTGGGGCGACCCGCGACGCGGCTGGGACTTCGTGTCGACCGGTCACGGCGACGTGCCGTGGGAGGACGCCTTCCGTGCCCTCTCGAGCATCGGCTACGCCGGGCCGATCTCCATCGAGTGGGAGGACGCCGGCATGGACCGCCTGCACGGAGCCGAGGAGGCCGTCGGGTACATCCGGAACCTGCTCTGGAAGTTGCCCGAGCAATCCTTCGACGCGGCGTTCAGCACCCAGTAGCCCCGGTCCCTGAGTCGCTTCCCCGGTCCCTGAGCCTGTCGAAGGGCTACAACGCCTTCGCCGCCGCCACGAGCACCTGGTTGAGCGTGGGTGCCCCGGTCGCGCGGAACACCTCGGTGCCGTCGTCGGCCGTGATGATGACCGTCGGGGTGGAACGGATGCCGTCGGCCTCCGCCTCCGCCGAACGGAAGGCGACGTCGCGCTCCTCGACGACGGCTCCGGCCACGAGTGCCGGGACCTCGGCCAGGACGGCGCGAGCCTGCATGCAGGGGGCGCAGAACGCGGAGGTGTACAGGGTGAGCTTCACATCTCCTCCAACGCGAGCCGACGGTCCGCCATTCCACCGCGACCGCCGGTTCCTGGGTGAGTTGTCAATCGCCCACCCATTCCTCGTCGGATGGACCAGGATGGCGTCATGAGAATCGCAGTGACGGGAGGCTCGGGCAAGCTCGGGCGAACAGTGGTCGGCCATCTTCGGGAACACGGTCACCTGGTGATCAACCTCGACCAGGCGGGAGAGCGCGGTGACGGCTTCGTCCGCATCGACCTGCGTGACGCGGGCCAGGTGTTCGACGCCCTCACCGGTGTCGACGAGCAGGCGCCGAACGGGTTCGACGCGGTCGTCCACCTGAGCGCCATCCCTGCGCCGGGGCTCTCGACGAACACCGCGACCTTCCAGAACAACATCCTCAGCACCTACAACGTGTTCAACGCCGCCATCAAGGCCGGCATCACGAACATCGTCACGGCGTCGAGCGAGACCGTGCTCGGGCTGCCGTTCGACACCCCGCCCCCGTACATCCCCGTCGACGAGGCCTACGCCGCACGACCCGAGTCGACGTACTCGCTGTCGAAGCACCTCGAGGAGCAGCTGGCGATCGAGCTCACGCGGTGGCACCCCGAGCTCAAGATCATCGCCCTCCGGTTCTCCAACGTGATGGACGAGGCCGACTACGCGGCGTTCCCCTCGTTCGACGCCGACGCCACCCTCCGCAAGTGGAACCTCTGGGGCTACATCGACGGCCGCGACGGCGCGCAGGCCGTGCGACTCGCGCTCGAGCACCAGGCCACGGGATTCGACCGGTTCATCATCGCGGCTGCCGACACGGTCATGTCGCGCGACAACGTCGAGCTCGTCGCAGAGGTCTTCCCGGACGTCCCCGTCACCGGCGACATCGCCGGCAACGGCACCCTGCTCTCGATCGACCACGCCCGCGAGGTCCTCGGGTACGACCCGAAGCACAGCTGGCGCTGACCCGTTCTCAGGAGTTCCTCGGCGCGTCGCTTGCTCGCGAGCCCGGCGCTCCGGCGGACTCCTGAGAAAGGGACTTCAGAGGGCGCCGTTGAGCTTCGCGAGGAGTTCGGCGAGCCGCCGCACCTCGGCCTCGTCCCAGGACGAGAGCTGCTGGTAGAGCATCGCCTGGTCGTTGGCCCGTGTCGACTCCATCCGGCGCTCGCCCTCGGCGGTCGCGACGACGAGGCTCGCACGGCCGTCCTCGGGGTCCGGCGTCCTCGTGACGAGGCCGAGCGTCTCCAGTTGGTGGATGAGACGGCTCACCGCGCTCTTGTCCGTCGCGAGCATCTCGGCCAGGGCACCGGCGCGGATCGCTCCGGAGCGCGAGACCATGCTGAGCAACTTGTAGCCGGCCGGCTGGAGTCCGGGGGAGATCCGCTCGGCGCGGTCGCGGATACCGTTGCGGATGCGGTTGACGAGGAGCGCGAACTGCTCCTCCACGGCACCGATCGCGAGGTCGTGCGCGGTGCCGGCCGCTGCGTCGTCGGCAGCGGCCGGCCCGGCCTGGGCGTCGTGATCGATGGACATCGTTCGCATTGTACGGACTAGCGGCCGTGGCGGGGGCTGTGTGCCTCGGTCTCCGTGCCGCCGTCGGTGTCGGCGGTCTCGTCCCGTCCTCGCTCGAGTCGGGTGTCCGCCTCGCCACCGATCATGGCCTCGGCCACGTCGAGCGCACCGGTCGCGAATGACTGGGTCGACGTGGACCCGGTGGCCGTCGTGACGGACCCGGTGGCCGCGCCGACGAGGGCGGGCTCCCCGGAACGCTGCTCGGCCATGCGCTGCACGGCGTTCTTCGACCCGAGCTTCTTGTTCGGGAGGAAGATCACGGCGATGATCGTCAGGATCGCGAGTGGTGCGGCGACGAGGAAGATGTCGGCCACCGCGTCACCGTAGACGGATTCGATGATGGTCCGCACCGACTCGGGCAGCGTGCTCACCTTCGGGATCGTGCCGCTCGAGAGCGTCTCGGCGATCTTGGCGCCGGGTGCGCCGAGGGCGACGATGGCCGCCTGCAGGTCGGCCTGGCGGTCGGCCAGCATGTCGGTGACCTTCGTCGCGAGCACGGAGCCCATGACCGAGACGCCGATCGTGCCGCCGAGGCTGCGGAAGAACGCGACACCCGCGCTCGCCGTACCCAGCTGCTGCGGCAGGACGTCGTTCTGGACCACGAGCACGAGGTTCTGCATCACCATGCCGACGCCGGCGCCCAGGATGAACATGAACACCGAGACGAGCAGGTAGTTCGTGTCGTAGTGGATCGTGCTCATGAGGAACAGGCCGGCGGTGAGGAGGATCGAGCCGACGATGAGGTACGGCTTCCAGTGGCCGAAGCGGGAGATGAACTGCCCGACCACGATGGAGGCGATCAGGAGGCCGCCGATCATCGGGAGCGTCAGCAGGCCCGACTCCGTCGGCGTCGCTCCACGCGCCAGCTGCATGTACTGGCTGAGGAACACCGAGGTGCCGAACATCGCCACACCCACCGAGATGCTCGCGACGACCGCGAGGGTGAAGGTGCGGTTCTTGAACAGCGACATCGGGATGATCGGCTCGTCGACCTTGATCTCGACGATGACCGCCGCGGCGAGCAGGAGGACGGAGATGCCCACCATGACGAGCGTCGTGAAGCTCGCCCACTCGAACTGCGTCCCGGCCAGGGTGACCCAGATGAGCAGCAGCGAGACGCCGCCGGCGATGAGGGCGGCGCCCAGGTAGTCGATCTTGACCTTGCCGACGTTCCGCTTCGGGAGGTGGAGCGTGCGCTGCAGGAGGAAGATCGCGGCGATCGCGAAGGGGACGCCGACGAAGAAGTTCCAGCGCCAGCCGAGCGAGTCGGTGAGGAGGCCGCCGAAGAGCGGGCCGCCGACCGTGCCGACCGCCATGACCGCACCGAAGAGGCCCATGTACCGGCCACGCTCACGCGGGCTGATGATGTCGGCCATGATGATCTGGCTGAGCGCCGTGAGACCACCGGCGCCGAGGCCCTGCAGGACGCGGAAGCCGATGAGCGTGCCGGTGTCCTGCGAGAAGCCCGCGAGCGCCGAGCCGAGGACGAAGATCCCGAGCGCCAGCTGGATGAGCAGCTTGCGGTTGAAGAGGTCGGCGAACTTGCCCCAGATGGGCGTCGAGACGGTGGTGGCGAGGAGGGTGGCCGTGACGACCCAGGTGAAGGCCGTCTGGTCGCCGTTCAGGTCGGAGATGATCCGGGGGAGGGAGGTCGAGACGACGGTGCCGGCGAGGATCGACACGAACATGCCGAGGAGGAGGCCGGAGAGGGCCTCGAGCACCTGGCGATGCGTCATGCCGTTGTCCGCGCGAGCGGGCGTGGCGGGTGTTGAGGTGGTGTGTGACATGGGCTCCGCGATCGTGATGACGTCAGCTAGTTGATATGCGTCAACTATATGAGAAGTAGTTGATCAGTGTCAACCAATCACGGTGACGGCGTATTCCCGTGGCAATTCGACAGGCTCAGGGACCGGGGCGGGGGTGGCTCAGGGACCGGGGTGGGCGGCTCGGGGAGCGGATGGGAGCCGCTCCCCGAGCCTGCCGAGGCGCCGGTCAGCGCCGAGTCGTGACGTCCTTGAGCTTCCCGTTCGCGATGTGCAGACGACGCTCGGCGCGCTTGGCGACCGCGGTGTCGTGCGTCACCACCACGACGGTGAGCCCGCGGTCCCGCCACAGGCCCTCGAGGAGGTCCATGATCTCGTCGCGGGTCTCCTCGTCGAGGTTGCCGGTCGGTTCGTCGGCGAGCAGCACCTCAGGCTCCTTGACGAGCGCACGGGCGATCGCGACCCGCTGCTGCTGCCCACCGGACAGCTCGGCGGGGAGGTGTGAACCCCGCTCGGCGAGTCCGACGGACGCGAGCGCCGCGCGAGCCCTGGTCTCGCGTTCGGCCCGCGGGGTGCCGATCGGGACCAGGGCCATCTCGACGTTCTCCTGTGCTGTGAGCGTCGGGATGAGGTTGAATCCTTGGAACACGAAGCCGATCTCCGTGGCGCGGATCCTGCCGAGCTTCGTCTCGCTGAGCGTCGAGAGGTCGTCGCCGGCGAGGGAGATGCTGCCGGCGGTCGGTCGGTCCAGTGCGCCGAGCATCTGGAGGAGCGTCGACTTGCCGCCGCCGGTCGGGCCCTGGATGGCGACGAGCTGTCCATCGGGGATCTCGAGGTCGACGCCGTCGAGCGCCGTGACGGAGCGCTTCGCCTGGCGGTACTGCTTGGTGAGGCCGGTGATCGTGTACATGGGGTCCTTCGTTCTGCTGGTCGGAGTGAGAAGTCGGACCGCCGGGTGGTCGCGGGGGAGACGGCCACCCGGCGGCGTCTGGTGCGTCGCCTAGGCGACGGAGCGGAGTGCCTCGGCCGGGCGCAGTCGTGAGGCGCGCCACCCGCCGATCGCACCGGCGAGCAGCCCGCCGAGGATGGCGATCCCGACGGCGATGACGATAATCCACGCGGTCACGGGAGCCTGGAGGACGATGTCGGTGGTGGTCGCGGCCGCAGCGCCCGGGGCACCGCCGAACCCACCGGCCGCTCCCGCCGCCGCATCCGACGGCATGCCCGCGGCACCGCCGGGGCCGCCGAGTCCGCCGCCGGCGGAGGTCGTCGCCGCTGCACTGAGGGTCGGAGCGACGAGGTTCACCACGAGGATGCCGATGAGGCCGACCGCGACACCGACGGCGCCGCCGATGAGCGACTGGACGACGGACTCACCCGCGACCTGGCCGACGATGCGCCGGTCGCTCCAGCCGATCGCCTTGAGCGTGCCGAACTCGCGGGTCCGGCGCGTGACGCCGGAGATCGTGAAGAGGATCGCGATGAGGAACGCGGCGGCGAGCACGATGAGCGACAGCCAGGTGCCGAGGTTCGACACCAGCGTCGACGCCGAGGCGAGCGAGCCGGACACGGTGGACGCGAGGTCCTCCTGGGTGCTCACGGTCGCGTCGGGCAGTGCCGCCTCGATGTCCGTCTGCACCTGCGTGATGTCGGTCGACGAGGCGGCCTGCACGTACACGTCGCTGACCTGGCCGTCGAGCCCGGCGAGGGACTGCGCGACGTCGAGGGGGATGTAGACGTTCGATGCGGTCGTCGAATCGGCCCCGGAGGCGGTCACCGTGCCGACCACGCTGAACGTGGTGCCCGCGATGTCGATCGTGTCGCCGGTGGCGATCCCCGCCTCGGTGGCGTAGGAGGCGTCGAGGACGGCGACGTCCGTGCCCGCGTCGTCGGCTGCGAGCGAGCGACCGTCGCTGAGGGTGACGGCCGAGAGCGGACCCACGGCGTCGCCCGAGGGGTCGAGACCGAGGACCGTGAAGGAGTCGACGCCGAAGGAACTCCCGCCTGCGCCGTCCGGACCACCCTGCGGCGGGGTCGCGCCGCTCGCGTCACCGCCCGGGACGCCTGCCGCCCCGTCGGATCCCTGTGCCTGCGAGAAGTCGGGCAGCTCGCCCGTGAAGGTCGTGTTCGTGAGCGACAGGGTGGCTGCGGCGGCCTCGACGTTGGCGACGTCGGTGACCGTGCCGAGGGACGTCGCGTCGAAGGTCGACGTGCCACGCGCGGCTTCCAACCGCGACTGGTTGACGGTCGTCGTCCCGTCACTCGTCGACCCGTCGCCCGAGCCGAAGTCGAAGTTCTGGCCGGGGCCGCCGCCGTCCGTCGGCGCCTCGGCCGCCTGACTCACCGTGATGTCCGTTCCGACCCCGTAGACGGATTCCAGCACCGACGCCTGCGCCGTCTTCACGCCGGCGGCGACCGAGTTGACGATGATCACGAGGGCGATGGCGAGCGCCATCCCGATGGCGATGATGATGGTCTGTTTGCGGCGACCGACGAGTTCCCGCCGGAGATAGGTTCCGAACATGTCTGCGTTTCCTTCTGCTCTGGTGCACGTGCCGGCGTCCCCGTTGCGCGACGCCGACGATCCGCACGTCGCGGATGACTTGGACCGGACGCTACGGAGGCTCACTTGGCCTGCGCCTCGGTGACGCTATGAATCGGCCCAGGCCGCTGCGGGCGCTCCGGCGGCTCGGGGAGGGCACAGCATCCGTCTGGCCGGTTCATAGACAGCTCATAGGGCGGAGGCGAATACTGAACGCGTGAACATCCCGACCCAGGCGCCCGGTGCCGCGCGAAGCGCACTCAAACGGGCCGACGGCACCGCCGTCCGTGTGCTCGTCGTCGACGACGAGGCGACGCTCACGGACCTCCTGCAGATGGCCCTGCGCTACGAGGGCTGGGAGATCCGGACCGCCGCCGACGGCCGTGAAGCCCTCACGATCGCCCGCGACTTCCGACCGGACGCCATCGTGCTCGACATCATGCTGCCCGACCTGGACGGACTGCAGGTGCTGAACCGCCTGCGGACCTCGGGGAGCGACGTCCCCGTCCTGTTCCTCACCGCCAAGGACTCGCTCGACGATCGCATCGCCGGCCTCACCGCCGGCGGCGACGACTACGTGACGAAGCCCTTCAGTCTCGAAGAGGTCGTCGCGCGGCTGCGCGGGCTCATCCGCCGGTCGACCCTGCTGGCCGCCGACGAGTCCGGCCCGGACATCGTGGTCGGCGACCTCGTGCTCAACGAGGACAGCCACGAGGTGACGCGCGACGGCGAACCCATCGAGCTCACCGCGACCGAGTTCGAGCTGCTGCGGTTCCTCATGCGGAACCCGCGCCGGGTGCTGAGCAAGGCCCAGATCCTCGACCGGGTGTGGAGCTACGACTTCGGCGGTCGTGCGAGCGTCGTCGAGATCTACATCTCCTATCTCCGCAAGAAGATCGACGCCGGGCGCGAGCCCATGATCCACACCGTGCGCGGTGCCGGCTACATGTTGAAGATCCCGACGGTCGGTTCGTGACCACGAGACCTCCCGTCACCGACCCGACAGCGACGACCGTCGACTCCACCCGCCGCAAACGCGCTCCGTGGACGCTCCGTCGACGCCTCATGGTCGTCGTCGTCGGCCTCCTCGCCCTCGGCAGCGCCATCGTCGGCGTCGCGAGCGCGGTCGCGGTGAGCGGCCTCCTCACCGAGGGCGTCGACAACCAGCTCACGAAGGCCGCCGAGCGGATCGTCGACTACGGCCGCAACGGCCAGCTCCCCGCACCGGAATCCCTGCCGGACTCCGGCATCCCGGACGGCTACGGCGGTGGTTCGGGCACGCGTGAGCCGCCCGCCTTCATCGGCGCTCCGGGCCTCGGGCCCGGCGCACTCGGGGCGATCGTCGTCGACGGCACCATCGTCAACGCCGGATACCTCAGCGCCGACGGCAGCACGGTCCCGTGCACCGAGAGCCAGGACGCCATGATCCTCACGGTGTCGGCCGGTGACCGACCGTCGACCATCAACCTCGGGGAGCACCTCGGCGACTACCGCGTCGTCGCCGTCACCGACGCGAGCGGCGCGACGAGGATCATCGGGCTTCCGCTCGCCGAGGTCGCGTCGACGGTCATGCAGCTCGTCACCCTCATCGCGATCATGAGCGTCGTGGTCCTGCTGCTCGCCGGACTGGCGGCGTTCGCGATCGTGCGGTACTCGCTCCGCCCGCTCGACCGCGTCGTCGCGACGGCCGCGGTCGTCGCCGAGCTTCCCCTCGACCGCGGTGAGGTGGCGCTCGCCGTCCGGGTACCGGAGTCGGACACCGACCCGCGCACCGAGGTCGGACGCGTCGGATCGGCGATCAACCGCATGCTCGGGCACGTCTCGTCCGCACTGAACGCCCGGCAGGCGAGCGAGAACAAGGTGCGCCGGTTCGTCTCGGACGCGAGCCACGAGCTCCGGACCCCGCTGGCTTCCATCGCCGGATACTCGGAACTCGCCGCGCGGAAGTCGGACGCGCTGCCGGAGGACGTCACCCACTCCCTCGGCCGGATCCGCTCCGAGGCCGGTCGCATGACCACGATCGTCGAGGACCTGCTGCTGCTGGCGCGGTTGGACGAGGGACGCGAACTCGCGAAGCGCCCCGTCGACCTCACCGAACTCGTCATCCACACCGTCGGCGACGCCCATGTCGCCGGGCCGGACCACGTGTTCGAACTGGACTTCCCCGAGGAGCCCGTCCTCGTCACGGGAGACGCGTCCCGGCTGCAACAGGTGATCGTCAACCTGCTGGCGAACGCGCGGACCCACACGCCCGCCGGGACGACCGTGCGGACGGGGCTGGCGGTCGCGAGCGGTCCTGCGGGCGAGATCGCCGTGCTGACCGTGTCGGACGACGGTCCCGGCATCGACCCTGCGCTGCAACCCAACCTCTTCGAGCGCTTCGTCCGCGGTGACGACTCCCGCTCACGCGCCACGGGGAGCACCGGCCTCGGGCTCGCGATCGTGCACGCCGTCGTGACCGCGCACCACGGCACCGTACGATGCGAGAGCGCACCAGGACGGACGGTGTTCCGCGTCGAGCTACCCGCCGTCGCCACCCCGGACGTCCTCGTCCCGTCGGCGGAGTGATCCGTGCGGCCGGGTAGCGTGGTCCCCATGTGGGTGAAGGTGTGCGGTCTGTCCGAGGCGTCCGACGTCGCTGCGGCGGTGGACGCCGGAGTCGACGCGATCGGCTTCGTGTTCGCGCCGGGGTCGCCCCGGACCGTCGAGCCCGAACGGGTCGCCTCGCTGCTCGCCGACGTCCCAGAGTCGGTGCTGACGGTCGGCGTCTTCCGGCGCCAGTCGGTCGAGGAGGTCTCACGGATCGCCGGTGCTGCGGGGGTGCAGGCCGTCCAGCTCCACGGCGACGAACCACCCGAGGCGTTCCACGAGCTGCAGGCCATGGGGTGGCGGACGCTCCGGGCGACCTCGGCGGTGCGCTACGCCTCCGAGAACGCCGCCGAGCGCGCCGCCTACGCCGAAGAGCTGCTGCTGCTCGACGCACCGGACCCGGGAGCCGGGAAGACCTTCGACACGATCGCCCTGGTGGCGAACCCACCCACCCGCACCTGGATCCTCGCCGGAGGGCTCACGCCGGAGAACGTCCAGGGCCTCGTCGCCGAGCTCCGCCCCTGGGGGGTCGACGTGTCCAGCGGGGTCGAGTCCTCGCGCGGGGTGAAATCACCGGAGCTCATCCGGTCGTTCGTGCACGCCGCCCGCACCGCCCGGGCGGTCTGAGCGTCAGCGGGACACCCGCTGGTCCGCGGTGTGACCCGCACGCTACATTCGTCGGATGAGGCGGTCGGCCGACCGCGACGACGACAAGGAGCGCCACCACCGTGTTCGACACCATCCTGCTCGCCGCGGACGACAACGGTCGGGCCGCCATCGAGTTCATGAACGCCCCCGCCAACGTCTTCGGCGGCATCATCGGCTACGCCCTGTTCGTCGCCTCCGTGTGGGGCATGTTCGAGAAGTCGGGCCGCTCCGGCTGGACCGCGATCATCCCGATCTACAACTGGTACGTCGTCGTCAAACTCGCCGGCTTCACGGGCGCGGCGACCATCCTCTACTTCATCCCGCTCGTGAACATCGTGTTCGGCTGGATCGTCGGTTGGCACATCGGCAAGCAGTTCGACAAGGGCACCGTGTTCCGGATCTTCGGGCTCATCCTGTTCCAGCTGATCGGCTTCTTCATCCTCAGCTACGGCTCGGACCGCTACCTGGGCAAGCAGGTCGACCGCGCCTAGCCGGCGGTCACCGGGGCCTGACGCTCACCGCGACGGCCAGGTCCACGGGGGCGTCGACAGCAGGCCCTGATCCTCGACGGTCGTCTCGCCGAGTCGCTTCACCAGCCGGTGCTCGTGCACCTCGCCGGCTTCGAGCATGGCCGCGATGAGTGGGCGGGCGTGGGACACGACCACGAGTTGCGTGTCGGCGCTCGCCGCGGTGATGAGCCGAGCGAGCTGCGGGAGGAGGTCGCCGTGCAGGCTCGTCTCCGGCTCGTTCAGCACCATGAGCTCGGGCGGGCGAGGGGTCAGGAGTGCCGCGACGAGCAACAGGTAGCGGAGCGTGCCGTCGGACAGCTCGCCGGCCGAGAGCGGACGGAGCATGCCGGGCTGTTCGAGCTCCAGCCGGAACACCCCGTCGTCGGCACGCACACGCAGCACGCTGCCGGGGAACGCGTCGTCGACGGCGGCGTCGAGGCGGTCCCGGGCGCCGGACTCGATGATCGTCTCTACCGCGGCGGCGAGGTCGGCACCGTCGTGTCCGAGCACGGGCGTCCGCGTGCCGACCTGCGGCGCACGTGCCGGGGCCTCGCGGTCGGTCCGGAACTGGTCGTAGAACCGCCAGCCGCGCACCTGGCCGCGCACGCGGAGGACCTCGGGCGTCGCGTCGGCGTCCGAGAACTCGGTGAGGATGCTCTCCGAGGTGCCGAGCGTTCGACCGATCGGACGCCACGACCCGTCGCGGACCCGGACCGCCGGACCGTGCCGGTCGACGAGCAGGCTGCTCGGTTTGGCCAGTGCGCCGGCGAAGATCTGCTCCCGCTTGATCTCGGGGTCGCGGCCGAACAGGGTCGTGGACGGCTGCGGGATCCCGAGGTCGATGAGATACCCCAGCGTGTCGGTCGCGAACCCGAGTCGCAGGCTGATCGGCCCCGAGCGGCGCGTGCCCTGGACCGGGACGGAGCCGTCGACCATGGCGTGACTCACGTGTTCGGGGCCGGCCCAGAGCGTCGAGGAGAGCCCGCCGTCGCGGGCGAGTGATCCGACGACATCGCCGTCGCCCGCACTCGCGAGGAGCCGGAGTGCCCGGTAGAGGTTGGACTTGCCGGTGCCGTTCGCGCCGGTCACGACGTCGAGGCCGTGCAGCGGCAGCACGGTGTCTCGGATGGACCGGTAGCCGGAGATGGCGAGCGTCTGGATCATGGCTCCATGGTGCCGGTCGCCTCGGACATCCGGGCGGGCGGTCGTGAGCGCCCGGAGCACGCCTGTCGGAGCGGGGTCGGGGGTGTGTTATGGTTGTGGAAACCAAAGACCGCCGGTCACTGTCGCGTGCAAACGAGACAGTCGAAGGTTCTCATGACGAGACGTCCAGCGCAGGTGTATGAAGATCTGATCGAGGCTCGCCTCTCCCCAGCTCCGTGCGCTTGCGCCGGAGCTTTTTTCATGCCCGAATCCTTCACCGGTCCGGCGGTTGGTGTGTGCGGCCTCCGCTGCATGCATTCAAGATTCGAAAAGGAGTGGCCATGGCGAACAAGGAAGCCTCGGTTGCCGAACTCACGGAGAAGTTCCAGAGCTCGACCGCCGTTCTGCTGACCGAGTACCGCGGCCTCACTGTTGCTCAGCTCAAGACCCTGCGCAAGAGCATCAGTGCGGACGCAACCTACGCCGTGGTGAAGAACACGCTGACCAAGATCGCGGCGAACAACGCCGGCATCTCGTCGTTCGACGACGAGCTCGCCGGTCCGTCCGCGATCGCATTCGTGCACGGTGACCCGGTCACCGTCGCGAAGGCTCTTCGTGACTTCGCCAAGGCAAACCCTCTCCTCGTGGTCAAGGGCGGTTACTTCGACGGTAACCCGCTGACCGCTGACGAGGTGCGCAAGCTCGCCGACCTCGAGTCCCGTGAAGTGCTGCTGGCGAAGCTCGCCGGCGCCGTCAAGGCCTCGCTGTTCGGAGCTGCCTACCTCTTCAACGCACCGCTCTCGAAGGCCGTTCGCACGGTCGAGGCGCTGCGCGAGAAGCAGGAGTCCGCGGCCGAGTAATTCGGTTCCGCGAACCATCAACCCCGTACCTGTGCGCCGCGTGATGCGGTTGCAGGGCATGAAACAAGGAGAACAATCATGGCAAAGCTGTCAAACGAAGAACTGATCAACGCGTTCAAGGAGCTCACGCTCATCGAGCTCAGCGAGTTCGTCAAGCTGTTCGAGGAGACCTTCGAGGTCACCGCTGCTGCTCCCGTCGCCGTTGCCGGCCCGGCTGCTGCCGGCGGCGCTGCTGCTGAAGAGGTCGAGGAGAAGTCCGACTTCGACGTCATCCTCGAGGCTGCTGGCGACAAGAAGATCCAGGTCATCAAGACGGTCCGCGAGCTCACCTCGCTCGGCCTCGGCGAGGCCAAGGCTCTCGTCGACGGCGCTCCGGCTGCCGTCCTCGAAGGCGCCAACAAGGAAGCCGCTGACAAGGCGAAGGAAGCCCTCGAGGCTGCCGGCGCCACCGTCACGCTCAAGTAGTCGGTCCCCTGCGGGGGACAACCACTGGGCTGGCGACCGACTCCGGTCGGTCGCCGCTGACGATCGCGGATCTTCCTGAGACGAGTGCTGTGTGCACTCGGCAGAGACATCCGTGATCGGAGGGCATCGCCCCCGATTCGTTCGGGAGCGGTGCCCTCCGTCGGTTAACCGGGGGGCCTGCGATTCGTCGCGCCCCTCCATGCACGCGGATGCTCTGCACCCCGTCGACGACGTTCGTCGACGGTTCACGCAGGCATCCGCGTCGTCGTTCCGCTCCCGGTGAGTGGGGGCTGTCGGTGCGGTGCCCGAATCGGGAGAACCCACCACCATGAACACCCATGCACGCTGGCGTGCAACCATCACCTGGATCCGAGCCCAGCTCGCATCCGCTTTCACCGAGTCGGAACGGGCGAGCGACGCCCACCCGCCCGATCCACGGGTCAGCCAGTCCTTCACCACCTGGATGCGCTGACCCGACCTGCCCCCCGGCCCCAACTCAGGAGTGTCTCGGCGTGCCGCGCCACCGAGGCCCGCCACGCCGACGAACTCCTGCGTTGGGGACGGGTCGGGTGGATGTGTATAGCCAAGCTATGTATACTGGTCACATCATGACCGAGAACCGTACGCATTCACCCCTGCACACCATCCTCGGCGACCTCATCACGGCATCGCACCGGCTCACCCGCCTTGCCGCCCAGGCCACCGGATCCTCCGAATCGCCCGCCGTCTGGCGCACGCTCTCCGTGCTCACCACGGTCGGCCCCGTCCGGGTCGGCGAACTGGCCCGCCAGAGCCGGGTGTCCCAACCCACGATGACCAAGCTCGTGCAGAGCCTCGACGAGCGCGACTGGATCAAGCGGATCGCCGACGTCGACGACCACCGCGCGTGGCTCATCGCCATCGCCCCCAAGGGGACGGCCGCCCTCCTCGCCTGGCGCGACGAGCTCACCGACGCCCTGGAGCCGGCTTTCACCGACCTCGAGGACGACGACCTCGCCGCGATCGCCAGGACCGTCGAGATCATCCAGGCCCGCGTGGCCGTCGAGGTCGCCTCGGAGCTGACGGCATGAGCGCCGAAACCAGCGCACACACGTCCTCCGTGCCCACCCCCGCAGCGTCGAGCCACGGCCACGCCGCAGGCCACAGTGCCGGCCTCGGCGGCATCCTGCACCAGCCGAAGGCCGTCTGGGCGGTCGCTTTCGCGAGCGTCATCGCCTTCATGGGCATCGGCCTCGTCGACCCGATCCTGCCCGCGATCGCCGAAGACCTCCAGGCGACGCCGACCCAGGCCGAGATGCTCTTCACGAGCTACCTGCTCGTCACCGGCGTGGCGATGCTGTTCACGAGCTGGCTGTCGAGCCGGATCGGTGCCAAGCGCACGCTCCTCATCGGACTCGCGCTCGTCGTCCTGTTCGCGCTCCTCGCGGGCCTCTCCGACTCCGTCGGTGCCGTCATCGGCTTCCGGGCCGGCTGGGGCCTCGGCAACGCGCTCTTCATCTCGACGGCACTCGCCACCATCGTCGGAGCCGCAGCGGGCGGACGCGCCAACGCGATCATCCTGTACGAGGCCGCCCTCGGACTCGGCATCGCGATCGGTCCGCTGCTCGGGGGTCTCCTCGGCGGCATCGGCTGGAAGTGGCCGTTCTTCGGCACCGCGACGCTCATGGCCGTCGGGTTCATCGCGATCGTCACCCTGCTGAAGACCGAGGGCCCGAAGCCCGCGCCGCTCAAGCTGTCCGCACCGTTCAGGGCGCTGGCGATCCCGTCGCTGGGCATCCTCGCGGCAGCCGCACTGTTCTACAACATCGGCTTCTTCACGCTCCTCGCATACTCGCCGTTCCCGCTCGGCCTCGATGCGATGGGTCTCGGGTTCACCTTCTTCGGGTGGGGTGTCGCGCTGGCGATCACGAGCGTGTTCGTCGCACCGCTGCTCACGGCCCGGATGCGTCGCACCTCCGTGATCAAGCTCGTCCTGCCGTTGCTGGCACTCGACCTCGTCGCGGCCGGACTCCTCGTGCAGTCCACCGTCGGCCTCATCGTCTGCATCGTCGTCGGTGGGCTGCTGCTCGGCGTCATGAACACGGTGCTGACCGAGGCGGTCATGGAGGCGACGGACCTGCCGAGCAACGTCGCATCCTCGGCCTACTCGTCGGTCCGGTTCCTCGGTGGGGCCATCGCGCCACCGGCCGCCGCGGAGATCGCGAAGCTCATCTCGCCCGCCGCGCCCTACTATGTGGCCGCCGGCTCGCTCATCGTCGCGGTCCTCATCGTGGTCCTCGGACGCAAGCACCTCGCCCGGGTCGACGGCCCGGTGGAGAGTGAGCTCGACGAGGCCATCGCGATCACCGCAGCCGACGCGAGCTGATCCGACCGATCACCGCGCCCCACCGACGCGAGCGCGACCCTCCGGGGGCCCGCGCTCACGTCGGTGGGGCGCGCTCGTGCCAGCGCACCGCGCTGGGACCGCAGCCGGGTCGTCTAGTCCGCGGGCTCGGGGCGCGTCGTGGTCTGTCGGATCACCAGGCGGGTCGGCCAGCGCACCTCGGAGACCGTTGTGCCCGGGTCCGCGGAGTCCGGAGCCTGCGCGCGCTGCTCGTCCTCCAGGTCCTGGAGGAGGATCTCGACGGCATGCCGTCCCTGCGCGCGGGGCTCCTGCTCGAAGGTGGTGAGCGCGAACATCTCCGCGTAGGAGTGCCCGTCGATCCCGATGACCGACAGCTCCGCCGGAACGGTGATCCCGAGGCGACGTGCCGCGATGATGATGCCGATCGCCACCTCGTCCGTCGAGGCGAACACCGCCGTCGGCCGGATCCTCGCGTCCCGCAGCAACTGCGCCGCGGCCTCGTACCCGCCCGGTAACGAATGGACGGCGGGCAGGACGTGCACGGCTGAGGTGAGTCCGGCATCCTCCATCGCCGCGAGGTAGCCGGCCAGGCGCCTCCCGTGCACGGTGTCCGTCTGCAGTTCCGCGTCGTGCCCGGTGATGTGGGCGATGCGCGTGTGCCCGAGGGTGATGAGATGTTCCGTCGCCTCACGGCCGAGTGCCTGGTCGTCGATGTTGATGGAGTGACCGCCACGGATGTTGCCGCCGATCGACACCAGTGGACGGGGATTGGCGAGCAGTCGCGCGATCTCGTCCTGCGAGGCCTCGATCCCGATCGAGATCATGCCGTCGAAGCGCTTGTTCGTCAGGTAGGCGTCGAAGATGCGATCGCGCTCCGGGGAGTCGGGCGGCAGATGGTGGAGCGTCAGGTCGTAGCCCCGCGCACGGAGGGCGCCCTCGGCGCCTTCCAGGACCTCCCCGAAGTACCAGCGGTTGAGGAACGAGGTGAGGACGCCGATGGCCAGCGTGCGTCCGGTGGACAGACTCGCGGCGATGGGCGAGGCGACGTACCCGATCGTGGCTGCGGCCTGCACGACCCGTTCCCGGGTCTCGGCCGACACGTATCCGCGCCCGGTGAGCGCTCGCGAGGCCGTCGCTTTCGAGACGCCGGCGAGGGCCGCGACATCGCTGATGGCACCACTCATGCCGACTCCCTCCGTTGGGTAGCACCACCATAGCGAATCTGGAACAGACCTGGAACTGCCGACTGGAACTGATCCATAACAACTGGAGCACGAAGGATCCGCCCGGCCTCGTGATTTTGGTGGGAGCGCTCTCACTGTCTATTTCGTTATGTTCTCGTGCTTGCATCCTGTCGCCGGGTGAAGTACTTTGGCGCATGGAAACGGTTCCGCATCCGGACCGATTCCGCACCAGTGCATCATCGGAACGGCTCGACCCTGGAGACGTTCGAACCTGCAGCACTCAATGAGGAGGACACAGATGAGTTTCATTCGGACCCGCCGGACGGCCCTGCCGCTGGCCGTCCTGGCCGTCGCGGGCGTCGCGCTCACCGCTTGTTCAGGCGGATCGGGCAGCAGCGGCGGTGGCGACGACGACAAGACCGTCACCATCTACGGGACGATCGCCGACACCGAGGCGAAGCTGCTCGAGGAGAGCTGGGCCGACTTCGAGAAGGAGAGCGGCATCACGATCAAGTACGAGTCCTCCAAGGAGTTCGAGTCGCAGATCGGCATCCGCGCCCAGGGTGGTAACCCGCCCGACCTGGCGATCTTCCCGCAGCCCGGCCTCCTGGCCGACCTCGCCAAGCGCGACTACCTGAAGCCCGCGCCCGACAGCGTCAAGGCGAACATCGAGAAGTACTGGTCGAAGGACTGGGCCGCCTACGGCACCGTCAACGACACCGTCTACGGCGCTCCGCTCATGGCGAGCGTCAAGGGCCTCGTCTGGTACCAGCCGGCCAAGTTCAAGGAGTGGGGCGTCGAGGTCCCGAAGACCTGGGACGAGCTGCTCACGCTGACCAAGACCATCCAGGAGAAGACGGGTTCCGCACCGTGGTGCGCCGGCTTCGGCTCCGGCGACGCCTCGGGCTGGCCCGGCACCGACTGGATCGAAGACCTCGTCCTGCGCCAGCAGGGCCCGGACGTCTACGACGACTGGGTGGCCAACAAGGTCAAGTTCACCGACCCGAAGATCAAGGAAGCGTTCGACTCGGTCGGCGAGATCCTCAAGAACCCGGAGTACGTGAACGCGAGCTTCGGCGACGTGTCCTCGATCAACTCGACCGAGTTCGGTGACGTCGCTCCGGCGCTCGCCTCCGGCGCCTGCGCCCTCCACCACCAGGCATCGTTCTTCTCCGGCTTCCTCGAGGACGCCGGCGCGACCGTCGCCCCCGACGGTGACGTGTGGGCCTTCGTGACCCCCGGCATCAAGGAGGGCGAGACCGCTGTCACCGGTGGTGGCGAGATCGTCGGCGCGTTCAGCGACGATGAGAGCACCGTCAAGGTCCAGGAGTACCTCTCGAGCCCTGAGTGGGCGAACAAGCGGGTCAAGCTCGGCGGCGTCATCTCCGCCAACAACGGCCTCGACCCGGCGAACGCCTCGACCCCGATCCTCAGCCAGGCGATCGAGATCCTGCAGGACGAGAAGACCACGTTCCGCTTCGACGCCTCCGACCTGATGCCCGGTGCCGTCGGCGCCGGAACCTTCTGGAAGGGCCTCGTGAACTGGATCAACGGCGACGAGACCGACCAGGTCCTCAAGGACATCGAAGCCGGCTGGCCCTCCAGCGAGTAATCGATATCCGGAACTGCTGCTCGTGAGCGGGAGCGCCGGAGGGTGATCACCACCCTCCGGCGCTTCCGCCTCGGCAGTGGAACCCCCTAGGGTTCACTCAGGGTCCAACGCCGTACTCGAAAGGCCAGCTATGTCAGGTTTCCTCAACTGGTTGGGCGGACTGCCTCCGCTCGCCCAGATCCCGATCGTCGTCATCGCCTTCGGTGCGGTGGTGGCCCTCCTCCTCTTCTTCGTGGACATCGCGCCACGCAAGGGCACCCTGTACACGGTCATCCGTCTGGCGTTCTGCGTCCTGGTGCCCGTCGTCGTCGTCCTCTTCTTCGGCTCGTTCCTCTGGGCCGCGGCCGTCGCCGCCGTCCTTGGCGGCGTGCTCTTCCTCCTCGACTACCGCTCGAAGAAGGGCGTCGGGTACCTCGTCCAGCTCGTCGGCTTCCTCGCACCGGCGTTCCTGCTGCTGCTGATCGGCCTGATCCTGCCGTCGATCAACACGACGATCGCCGCATTCATGTCGGCGTCCGGCAAGAACTTCGTGGGCCTGAACAACTTCATCTGGCTGTTCACGCAGCCGAGCGCCATTCGTACCGTCATCAACACGATCATCTGGGTGCTGCTCGTCCCGGCGTTGTCGACGGCCTTCGGACTCGCTTACGCCGTGTTCATCGACAAGTCCCGCGGTGAGAAGTACTTCAAGATCCTCGTCTTCATGCCGATGGCGATCTCCTTCGTCGGTGCGTCGATCATCTGGCGCTTCATCTACGCCTACCGCGAGGCCGACGCGACCCAGATCGGTCTGCTCAACCAGATCGTCGTGTGGTTCGGCGGCACTCCGGTGCAGTGGCTGCAGAACGAGCCGTGGAACACGCTGTTCCTCATCGTCGTGCTCATCTGGGTCCAGACCGGTTTCGCGATGGTCGTCCTGTCCGCCGCGATCAAGGGTGTCCCCACCGAGCAGATCGAGGCCGCCGAGCTCGACGGCACCAACGCCTGGCAGCGCTTCATCAACGTCATCGTCCCCGGCATCCGCTCCTCGCTCGTCGTGGTCGTCACGACGATCTCGATCGCCTCGCTGAAGGTCTTCGACATCGTCCGCACGATGACCGCCGGCAACAACGGCACCTCGGTCATCGCGAACGAGATGTACACCCAGTTCAAGAACTTCGAGAACGGCCGGAGTGCGGCGTTCGCCGTGGTCCTGTTCGTCCTCGTGCTGCCGATCGTCATCTACAACGCACGGCAGATCAAGAAGCAGAGGGAGATCCGATGAGTGCTGTGCAGCCGATCGAACTACCGATCGACGAATCCACCAAGGAACAGCTCGCCCAGGGGGAACGCGGCATCGAGGCCGCGAGCCGCCGGACGAAGAAGCGGCTCACCAGCCGCGGGGCGACCATCGCGGCCGTCATCATCGCGGTGCTGTGGACGGTCCCGACCTTCGGTCTGTTCGTCTCCTCGTTCCGACCTGAGCAGCAGGTGAAGACCACCGGTTGGTGGACGATCTTCTCCGACTTCCAGGTCACCATCGACAACTACGTGCAGGTGCTGCAGGCCGGCAACTCGACGCTCAACCTCGCGGGCTCGTGGGTCAATTCGATCGCCATCGCGGTCCCGGCGACCCTGATCCCGCTGGTGGTGGCGAGCCTCGCGGCGTACGCGTTCGCGTGGATCGACTTCCGCGGCAAGAACTTCCTGTTCATCCTCGTATTCGCGCTGCAGGTGGTGCCGATCCAGATGGCGCTCGTGCCACTGCTGTCGACCTTCTCCCGCGGCCTGAACATCTTCGGCCTGCAGGTCGGCGAGGGACTGGACGCGAGCGGCACCTTCGCCCAGGTGTGGATCGCGCACACCATGTTCGCGCTGCCGCTGGCGATCTTCCTGCTGCACAACTTCGTCGCGGAGATCCCTGCCGAGGTCATCGAAGCGGCACGCGTGGACGGTGCCGGTCACGGTCAGATCTTCTTCCGGATCGTGCTGCCGCTGACCATGCCCGCCATCGCGTCGTTCGCGATCTTCCAGTTCCTGTGGGTGTGGAACGACCTTCTGGTCGCGCTCATCTTCGCGGACGGCGAGGTCGCGCCGATCACGAAGCTGCTGGCGGAGATCACGGGTACGCGAGGCAACGAGTGGCACCTGCTCACGGCCGGCGCGTTCATCTCGATCCTCGTCCCGCTCGTGGTGTTCTTCGCCCTGCAGCGCTACTTCGTCCGCGGGCTCCTGGCCGGTTCGACGAAGGGCTGACCCGACACGCGGTTCGATCCTCCGATCGACAGCGTCGTCGGTGCGCGAACGCCCCGGGAGCTCATGCTCCCGGGGCGTCCGTGCGTCTGCGGGTCGTCTGGTCTGGTTCACAGTTCAGGTGAGCCTCGGCGTGTCGGACCTGCCGCCGGGAGACTCAGTCAGGCTCGCCGAATCCGTCCTGAATTGTGAACAAGGAGACCGATGTGGGAGTTCGACGGCAGTGTTCACAATTCAGGAGAGCCTCGGCGTGCCCCGCCCGACTGACCGGGTTCTCGGCGCGACACTCCGTGGACATCCTGAGTTGTGGACCGAGAGCAACGGCACATCGAACGACCAGTCGAGGTCACGATTCGGCGAGAGCCGAACGAATGGCTCCTTCGACGGCGTACCAGTCGTCCATGACCATCCGGTAGGTGAATCGGAGGACGCGGTACCCGCGGATCGCCAGCATCGCGTCCCGCCAGCGGTCGTGCTCGTGAGCATCTGGCGTGTCGTGGAACTCACGTCCGTCCCACTCGATCACGATCCGTCCCGCCAGGACGAGGTCGACCCGCCCTACCCCATCGATGAGTACCTGATGGACTCCGCGGATGCCCGCACGCTCGAGGCGGATCCGGCCGATGGTCTCGAGGAAGCTGTGGCAGCCGCTCTCTCGCCGGGGGAGGGCGTCGAAGAACCGGCGGGGGAGTTCCCGCAGCCAGTCCTCGAGATGCACTGCGCCGCGTGGATCGACGTTGATGAAGGAGTCGAATGCGGCGACGGCGAGGTCGGGATGCTGGCAGGCTGCGATCTGCAGGGTGGTCTCGTATGGCGAGGTCAGGAGCTTCGGTCGGTCATCTCTGGAGAGGGGCGAGTGCCAGTGCAGAACGAGACCTTGCAGGTCGCGGAACTCCTCGCCACTGGGGTAGGTCGTCCGGTCATCGGGATGGCGGAGTCGTGAGGCGTTCTCGGCGAGGCTCACATGCACCTCACCCCTCCGAGCAACGGCCCAGCCGTAACGCTCCGCGGCTGAAACGCAGCCCAGTCGCCCGCCCACCCGGACGGCCCGGATCAAGGCGGGATCTGCGGCGGGTGCCGCGTACCAGCCACGGCGTGGTCGGACGAGGAGTCCTGTCGCCACCGCGAATGTCAGTTGTCGCCCCGTGAAACCGTGGTCGATCAGTTCACGCCGAGTCGCCACCTGTCCCAGGTGCTCTACGGCGGTCGCGAGTCCGATCATCGCTCCAGCGTCCTCGTGCCGCATCGGTCGCGACGACGCCCGCCAGCGCCGATGTGCACTGGTGACCGGTTCGACCGGTTGTGGAGCATGCTCGTGGCGGTTCACAACTCAGGATCGGGGGCGGCGTGTCGGCCAGCAGGAACACGAACGGAGGCGAAACGCCGAGCCGCTCCTGAGTTGTGAACCGCGGGACGGGGACAGGGGCGGGGAGGACGGTGGGCGGGGATAGGGTGGCGGGATGAGCATGCACGGCGGACGGGGCGGGCCACGCGGCGGTGCACCCGGGGGCGGCGGACCCCGCGCGGGCAGTCGCGTCAGCGGTGGCGACACGGCGGCGCAGAAGGCGCTCAACGCCGAGGCGCCGAAGATCCCGAACCTCGGCAAGCGCATCGTCGCGCTGTTCGTGCCCTTCCGCGCCAAGATCATCCTCACGATGGTGCTCGTCGTCATCGGTGCCGCCCTCGCGGTGCTCCCACCGCTGCTCGTCAAGCAGGCGTTCGACGTCGGCCTGTTCCCGACCGACGGTGGCAGCCCGAACCTCGTCGCCCTCGCGGAGATCGTCGGCGCGATGGTGGCGCTGTTCATCATCGCGGCGCTGCTCGGCGTCTGGCAGACCTACCTCACGGCGACCGTCGGCAACAGCGTCATGGGCGCCCTGCGCATCAAGCTGTTCTCGCAATTGCAGGCGATGGAGCTGAGCTTCTTCACCCGCACCAAGACGGGCATCATCCAGTCGCGCCTCCAGAACGACGTCGGTGGCGTCGCGAACGTCCTCACCAACACCGTCTCGAGCGTGCTCGGCAACACCGTGACGGTCATCTCCGCGCTCGTCGCCATGCTCATCCTCAACTGGCAGCTGACGATCGTCGCCCTCATCCTCATGCCGATCCTCGTGATCGCGCAGCGCCGCGTCGGTCAGGTCCGGGCGCGGATCGCCACGAAGACGCAGGAGTCGTTGTCGGAGATGACCGCGATCACGCAGGAGGCCCTGAGCGTCTCCGGCGTGCTCCTCGCGAAGAGCTTCAACCGCCAGGACACCGAGGTCGAGCGCTACAGCGCCGAGAACCGCACCCAGATCCGCCTCCAGGTCAGCCAGGCGATGAGCGGACAGTGGTTCTTCGCGATGGTGAACATCTTCCTGTCGTCGATCCCCGCGATCGTCTACCTCGTGGCCGGCTGGCTCATCACCGGTGGGGCCGCGGACGTCACCGCCGGCTCGATCGTCGCCTTCACCACCATCCAGGCCCGCCTGCTGTTCCCGCTCATGGGCGTCATGCGGGTCGCCCTCGACCTGCAGACCTCCGGAGCCCTCTTCGCGCGGATCTTCGAGTACTTGGACCTCAAGCCCGCGATCGCCGACCGCCCCGGGGCCGCACCGCTCCCGAGCGTCGCACCGCAGATCCGCTTCGACGACGTCACCTTCCGCTACGCCGACGCCCAGGACGACTCGACCCCCACCCTCGACGGGGTCTCCTTCACGATCGAACCCGGACAGTTCGCCGCGTTCGTCGGACCCTCGGGAGCGGGCAAGACGACCATCTCCTACCTCATCCCGCGCTTCCAAGAGGTGTCGGACGGCCGGGTCATGGTGGCGGGCGCCGACGTCCGCGACGTCACCCAGGAGTCCCTCGTCTCCCGCATCGGCATCGTCAGCCAGGAGACCTACCTCTTCCACGCGACGATCGCCGAGAACCTCCGCTACGCGAAGCCCGACGCGACCCTCGACGAGCTCGAGGCCGCCTGCCGCGCCGCGAACATCCACGAGACGATCGCTCGGTTCGAGGACGGCTACGACACGCTCGTCGGGGAACGCGGCTACCGCTTGTCCGGCGGTGAGAAGCAGCGCATCGCCATCGCGCGCGTGCTGCTGAAGGACCCGGAGGTGCTCATCCTCGACGAGGCGACGAGCGCCCTCGACACGATCTCCGAACGGGTCGTCCAGGTCGCCCTCGACGACGCGACCCGCGGACGCACGACGGTATCGATCGCGCACCGCCTGTCGACCGTCGTGCACGCCGACGTCATCTTCGTGCTCGATCGCGGGCGCATCGTGGAGCGTGGCACCCACCAGGAGCTGCTCGCCGCCGGCGGCGTGTACGCGACGCTCTACGCGCAGCAGGCCGTCACCGCCTGAGTCGAGACGGCAGGCGCTGCGACGTCTCGTCTGGACACGTCGACCGCGGGCACGGCAGTCCGGCCCGGCAATGTCCGGCCAGCGAAGAACCGCCGTCCGGCCATTGTGGGCGCGTGACACGTGTGGCTAGAGTGAGCGCCATCGTGACCCCCGAAGGAGGGGGACGCCCGCGCACCGCCGGATCGAGTAGGGGACTCGTCGATGACCGCAGCTGTGAACGCACCATCCGGACCCCCGTCAGGTGACGGCACTCCGCCCGTGGACGCCTCCACGACGGGTCCTCCGATCCCTCCAGCGCCGTCCTCGGTCGCGCGGTCCCGGAGGCTCGGGCGTCGTCGCTTCGGCCGCCCCGGCTTCAGCATCCAGTCGAAACTCCTGGTGATGCTGCTGCTGGTCAGCGTGGGGGCGTCGGTGGTGACCGGCATCGTCGGGTACCTCTCCGGCAGTGAATCCCTCCGACAGGCGTCGTTCGAGCGACTGACCGAGTTGCGCGAGTCGCGTGCCCGCGAGATCACCAACTACTACCGCCAGACGGCGGACTCGCTCGTCGTCTACACCCGTGGCACGACCGTCGTCGATGCGATGAACCGGTACCACGACGCGTTCCAGGAGCTCGAGGAGCAGCCGGTCGAGCCGGCGCGAGCTGCGGAGGTCGACCGTTTCTACACGGACACCTTCGTCCCCGCGCTCAACGAACGGACCGGCGACACGGCGGATCCAGAGGCCTTCATCCCGACGAACCCGGCCCAGACCTACCTGCAGTCGGTCTACACGCCCACCGATCTCGACTACGACCAGGCGATCACGGTCGACGACGCCGGTGACGGGAGCACGTGGTCGGCCGTCAACGCGACCTACAACGACTACTTCCGCGAGATCATCAACCGGTTCGGCTACGAGGACGCCCTCCTCATCGACGACGAGGGTGACGTCGTCTACAGCGCGTTCAAGGGACCGGACCTCGGGACCAACGTGCTGACGGGCCCGTACCAGGGTGGCGTCCTCGGCGACGGGTTCACGAAGGCCCTGCGGTCCAACGCGGTCGACTACACGGGCATCACCGACTTCGAGCGGTACCAGCCCTCGCTCAACGTCCCCACGCAGTGGATCTTCTCACCGGTGGGGCAGGATGGCCGCATCGACGGCGTCCTGGCGCTGCAGGTGCCCATCGAGCAGATCAACTCGATCATGACGAGTGGCGGGGAATGGAAGCAGGACGGCCTGGGCGAGACCGGCGAGACCTACCTCGCCGGACCCGATCAGCTGATGCGCTCGACGTCCCGACTGCTCATCGAGGACCCGAAGGCGTATCTCAAGCAGTCCGTCGCGGCCGGCACGCCACCGCAGGACGCGCAGCGCGCGGTCGACGTCAAGGGCACGATCGAGATCCAGCCGACCCGAACCCAGTCCGTGGAGCGGGCGCTCGCCGGGGAGACCGGCACGCTCATCGGTCGTGGTTACCTCGGTGGGGAGAACCTGACGGCGTACACACCACTCGACATCGACGGGCTCCAGTGGGTGCTCGTCGCGCGGATCGACGCGTCGGAGGCCTTCGCGCCGGTCACCGACTTCACGCGCAACCTCATCATCTCCGTGCTGGCGATCGTGGTCGTCGTGTCGTTGCTCTCGCTGTTGCTGGCGCAGGTGTTCGCACGCCCGGTGCGGTCCCTCGTCGGCGCGGTGCGGCGCGTGGCCGCCGGTGACTACAGCGTCGAGGTACCGGTCAACAGGCGTGACGAGTTCGGCGACCTGGGCGCGGCCTTCAACGACATGAGTCGCAGCCTCCGGGTGAAGCAGGAACTCATCGACGAGCAGCGCGCCGAGAACGAGAAGCTCCTGCTGACGCTCATGCCGGCGACGGTGGCGAAACGCTACAAGGAGGGCGAGGAGACCATCTCCGAGGTCCACCAGGACGTGTCGGTCATCTTCGCGGACCTCGTCGGATTCGACGACCTCACCCGAGGCCTCGACCCGGAGCGCGAGCTGTCGATGCTCAACGCCCTCGTCCGCAGCTTCGACGAGGCGGCGGAACGACTCGGGATCGAGCAGGTGCGGACGCTGCGGGAGGGCTACCTCGCGAGCTGCGGCCTCATCGTGCCCCGCGTCGACAACGTCCGCAGGACCCTCGACTTCGCGCTGGAGATGCGGACGATCGTCGAACGCTTCAACGCCCAGCACCAGGCCGAACTGACGCTCCGGATCGGCGTGGACACGGGTGTCGTGACGAGTGGCCTCGTCGGTCGCACGAGTCTCGCCTACGACATGTGGGGTGACGCGGTCAGTCTCGCCAACCAGGTCCAGTCGGTCTCCGGTCGGGCCGGGATCTTCGTCAGCCAGCGGGTGCGCGACCGCATGCAGGACACCGTCACCTTCGAGGCCGCCGGCACCGTGGAGACGCGCGGGGGTCCGCAGGCCGTCTGGCAGGTCGTGGCAGGGACGACGTCATGACGCAGGTGTGGCAGGAGGCGTGGTTCCCCTGGGCCATCGCGCTCGCGGTCGGTGTCCCGGTCCTCCTCATCGTCCTCACCGAGGTGCTGGGCGCACTGACCCGGCGCGGGAACGCCGCGGCCAAGCCGGTACGACTCATGCGGAACTACGTCGTGCCGGTCGGCGCGGTGTTCGCGCTCCTGGTGTTCGCTTCGCTGCGGGCGGACGACCTCATCTGGGTCCGGATCGTCGGAACGGTCCTCGGGTTCCTCGTGATCCTGCTCATCCTGTCGGCGTTCAACGTGGCGCTCTTCGCCAACGCGGAGGAGGGCTCGTGGCGTGACCGCATCCCGTCGATCTTCGTGGACCTCGCTCGGCTCGCGCTGATCCTCATCGGACTCGCCATCCTGTTCTCGTGGGTGTGGGGCGCCGACATCGGCGGCCTGGTCACCGCGCTCGGCGTCACCTCGATCGTGATCGGCCTCGCCCTCCAGAACGCGGTCGGCGGGGTCATCTCCGGACTGCTGCTGCTGTTCGAGCAGCCCTTCAAACTGGGGGACTGGTTGGACACCGGGAATGTCCGTGGTCGCGTGGTCGAGGTCAATTGGCGTGCGGTGCACCTCGACACCGGCAACGGTATCCAGATCGTGCCGAACTCGTCGCTCGCCGGGTCGTCGTTCACGAACCTCAGTCAGCCCGTCGGCGCCTACACCGCGAGCGTCGAAGTGACCTTCTCCACCGACGACCCGCCGGACGACGTGCTCCGGCTGCTCCGCGAGGTCGGCTCGGGCCTTCCGATGCTCGAGCCAGGGGACGTGGTGTCCGCGTCCTACCTCGGTGCCGCGCGGTTCGCCGTCACCCTCCCCGTGTCCGGGCCGTCCACGGCCGACGCCGCCGTCGCCCTGTTCCGCGCCTGGCTCTGGTACGCCTCGCGCCGCCGTGGTCTCGCGCTCGACGGCGACGGCTCCGACCCGATCGCGACGCCGGAGCGCTTGCGGAGTGCCATCGCCGCACTGGCCCCCACGCTCCACGCGCGTGAGGAGGACTACGACGACCTCGCCCGGACGTGCACGCTCGAACGGTACGGGCCGGGGGAGACCATCCAGCAGGCGGGAACCATCCCCGGAGCGATGCGGTTCCTCGTCGAGGGCGGCGTCCATCTCGCCGTGCCGACGACGGACGGGCTCATCACCTTCCAACGACTCGGCGTCGGCGACTTCATCGGCCAGACGGCGCTCACGAGGGAGGTCGCCATGGCCGCCGCGATCGCCGACGGCACGACCCTGGTCCTGCGGATGCCGCTGTCCACCATCGATCAGCTCGTGCGGAGCAAGCCCCGGCTGGCGCAGGAGATCGGCGCCTCCATCGACAACAAGCATCGGCAGGCGCAGGCGGCGCTCGCCGAGGCGGGGATCGTCCGCGGTACGATCGGCCGGTAGCCAGCAGCCGTCCCCAGCCGAACGAGGAACCGATGCCGAACCCCGATGGACCGTCCGGGTCGCGGCCGTCTCCCGCAGGTGAGTCCGTGACCGAGCGGATCCGCAACGCGATCTATGACGGGACGCTCGCCTCCGGTGAACTGCTCATCGAGGCGGAACTCCGGGAGTGGCTCGACGCTCCGAGCGAGGCGGTCCACGCAGCACTCCGGGAACTCGAGCGCGTCGGACTGGTCGAGACGGCACCGCAACGGCACACCCGTGTCGCGCAGCCACGCGCCGAGGATCGGACAGCCGTGCTGCAGACCCTCGGGGCGCTCGTCAGCGGCGTCGTCCGGGTCACCGTCCCGACCTTGACCCCGGGGCAGCGGGCCGAGCTCCTCGCGTTCGTCGAGCACACCATGACGACCGTGGCGGCGGAGGACGCCGACGCGCACGGCCGCTGCGTCTGGGGGCTCGTGGACCGGTTCCTGAAACACTGCGAGAACCCGGTCCTCGTCACGGCGACGAAGGACGTGATCGGCGCACTGATCTACCGCGTCGTGGCGACGCGGTCGGCTGAGACGGTCGACTGGTCGGATCTGCGCGTCGGGTACCCGCACCTCCGATCCGCGATCGCCTCGGGCGACGCCGTCGGCGCGGAGCTCGCGATCGAGCACATCTTCCGGCTCCAGGTCCCGCTCCAGGACCTGGAGGTGCACTGACGGACGGCGACATGCGGACCGCGGGCTGTCGCCGGTGGGACGCCTGGCAATAGTCTGCTGGTGACGCGGTGGCCGCGAGCCGACCGCGTCCACGTCGTCACCTCGAACGAGAAGAGTCCAGATGTCCTCCCCGGAAGTCCCACCCTCCGTCGAACCGACGACCGCGTCGCAGCTGCTCGCCGAGGTCGCGGGCACCTTCCTGCTCGTCTTCGGTCTCGTCGGGACGGCGACCTTCTCCGCGTTCTTCGGCGAAGAGACGTCGAACCCCCTGGGCGTCGGCTTCCTCGGGGTGGCGATCGCCCTCGGCCTCTCGGTGACCATCGCCGCCTACGCGTTCGGCCCCGTCTCCGGCGGGCACTTCAACCCGGCGGTGACGCTCGGGCTGGCCGCCGCCGGTCGGTTCCCCTGGCGTGCGACGTGGACGTTCATCCTCGCGCAGCTCGTCGGAGCGTTCCTCGGCGCACTGGCGGTCTTCGGCCTCGCGGCCGGCGGCCCGGCAGGATTCCTCGACAAGGCCGTCGCAAGCGGCTTCGTCTCGAACGGCTTCGGTGAGCTCTCGCCCGGCGGATTCGGACTCGTCTCGGCGATCGTCATCGAGGTCGTCATCACCGCCCTCTTCCTGTACGTCATCCTGGGCGTCACGCACACCCGGGCCGCCGCTGGCTTCGCGCCGATCGCCATCGGCGGCGCCCTCACGCTGTTCCTGTTGATCGCGATCCCGATCGACAACGGCTCGATCAACCCGGCGCGCTCCATCGCGACCGCCATCTTCGGCGGGGGCGACTGGCTCGCGCAGGTCTGGGTGTTCATCGTGTTCCCGATCATCGGCGCGCTGATCGCCGGATTCAGCTACCGGATCCTGTTCGAGGGGACCCGCCCGGCGGGTTCCCGACCGGTCGCGAACCGCAGCTGAGTCGTCTCCGGATCGCCCGCACCCCGTCCGCTCTTGCTGGACGGGGTGCGTCGTTTCGGGCCGGCACCCCGCGAACGCGGGCAACCCGCATTGGGGGACGCGCTTTCCACGGGCACCGAGCATGCTTGAGGTTCGAGCGCCGGAACCTTGGAGGGGCGATGACGATGACCGAACGCGACGCCCCCACGACCGCGTGGGTGGGTCCGCTGCAGGATGGCGGCAGCATGCCCGATGCGCCGCTCCCACCGGACGTCGCCTGGGAGCTCCTCCGGGAGGCGCTGGTCGAGGATTTCATCGACGACCTCCCGCGTCCGGTCCGGACGGCGGAACTCGCGGCCCGGCTCCATGTGAGCCGCGCGTCCCTCATGACCAACATCCGTCGTGGCAATGTCGTCGCGAACCGTCGCGCCGGCCGATGGGAGATCGACACCGTCGCCAGCCGCACCTACCTGCGGTCGGCCATCCTCAGCCTCGGTGAACGTCGTCGCGCGCTGAGCGGTGTCGATGAGGACCGCTCCGCGACCGTGCAACTGACGCTCAGCGGGCGCGCGTCAGAAGTGCTCTCGGACCTCATGCAGGACACGCACCTGTCCGCTCCGGAACTCGTGGCCATCGCGCTCGACCGGTTCCGGAGCAACCCCGTCGACGGCGGCGTCGAGGGCAGCTGACCGGCACGGAGTGACGATCGACCGCTGACCGCTGACCGCTGCAGACGCGAACGGCCGGGCTCCCGTCGGGACCCGGCCGTCACGCGTCTCGACCTGAGGGACTACTCGTTCCCGACGGCCTTGTCCGCGGCGTCGCGAGCGCTGTCGATCTGCCCGTCGAACTTGCCGCCGGTGACCTTCTTGGCCGCGTCGGCCACGGTGCCGAGGAGCTTGTCGCTGATGTCCTCGGCCTGCTCGCTCTTCAGGGCGTCCTTGACCTTGTTGTCGTTCAGGAATTCCTGAGCCTTCTTGGTGATGTCGTCCAGTGCCATCCGTCGCTCCTGTTCATCGGGCCCGTTCGGGCGTCGGGATCATTCTTCGCCGTCAGTCGGTGTTCTGGCTAGCCCCTTGTCGGAGCCCGCAGGTCGTCCGGGCGGTCGACGGGGCGTCAGCCGGCGAGGTCGACCGGTCCGCCCCGGTCGTCGAGCATGCCGGTCATGAGCTCGATCTCCGCCTGCTGGCTCGCGATCACCGCGCGCGTGAAGGCCAGCGCGGTCGCGTTCGTGGTCCGCGGCTGCAACGCCTCGGCCATCTCGACCGCGCCGCGGTGATGGGCGATCATCAGGGTCAGGAACACCCGCTCGGCCTGAACCCCGGACGCCGCCGTCAGCTGGTCGATCTGGGCGGGTGTGGCGAGGCCCGGCATCGGATCGCCCGGGGTGTGGGTGGACCCGGGGGTCGCCGAGTCGCCGCCGTGCGCATGTCCGCTCGCACCCGAGAGCGTGGGGAGCGTCATCCACGTCATGTCCGGCTGCCGTGAGCCCTGCGGCAGGTTCCACTGGACGAGCCAGTCGTACAACTGCCCGGACTGCTGCGCCTGGGTGGTCGCGATGTCGTACGCGAGGGTGCGAACGTCGACCGCGTCCGTCCGGTCGCGGATGATCATGGCGAGTTCCACGCCCTGGTTGTGGTGCACCTGCATGTCGCGCGAGAAGCCCGCCTCGGCGCTCGTCGTGGTGGGTGTCGGGTCGGCGAGCGTACTGAGCCGACCGACCGAGAAACCGATCGCCGCAGCGACCATGATCGCGACGACGGTCATCGCGGCGATGACGACGCGGGTCCGGCTGGAGCCGTCGGGGGAGCCCTGCGCCTCCCAGGCGGCGAGTTCCTCGTCGGTCACACCGCCGTCGGCCGGTTCACCGGTCGCCGGGGCGTCGGGGGTGCTCGCCGGGGTCAACGGATCAGACCTTGCCGGGACCGTCGATCGCGCCCGTGCAGGCCGCGCCGGGCTCCGGGACGTTGTTGCTCTTCCAGAACTCCTCGAAGAAGTCGGCGATGCGCGCGTCGCTCGCGTTGTTGACCTGCAGCTGGGAGTTCCAGCCGCTCAGCACGATCGGGGAGGGGAGGTCGGACTTCGGCGACAGGATGACGTACGTGGTGGGGAGCAGCTCCTTGAGCTTCGTGAGCTCCGCGTCGCTGAGGGACGGGTCGTAGGTGACCCAGATCGCACCGTGCTCGAGGGAGTGGACCGCGTTCTCGTTGGTCTGCTCCTCGGTGTAGACGCCGCAGTTCAGCCAGTACTGGTTGTGCGGACCACCTGCCGGCGGGTTCTGCGGGTAGTCGACCGTGCCCTCGACGTGCTCCGAGGTGTTCTGGAACAGTTGCACGCCCGCGATGTCCTGGCCGGTGCCGGTGCCGCCGCCGGGGTAGCTGGCGTTCTTGGGCAGGGTGAGGACGACACTCGTGATGAGGACGGCGATGACGGCCACGCCGCCGACGACAGCGGCCCAGATCCCGATGCGGCGGTTGCGGTTCTTCCGCTTCTGCGCCTGCTTGAACGCCGCGACCTTGGCCTGACGCTGGGCTTCGCGCTCCTGCTTCACGCTCTGCTGCTTGACGGCGGGCGGGACGGGGGTGTTCTTGGGGCGATCTGCTGCGGGGGTCACGGGGGCCTCTCGAAAAGTTGTATGCGTAACTATCGAACCAGATGTGCTTCCGGGGGCCGTTCCGGCGCCTGACGATGTGCAGTCGATTCTCAGCCTCATCCAAGCAGACGGCGGGTGAAACCAAGAGTTAGCCTCGTCTAACAAATGTAGCTCGGTGTTGCTAACATAGCCGACGTGACCACCGACCTCGCTGCTCCGACGACCCGCGCGCCCCGCGGACCGCGACTCCTGTTCCTGCTCGGACCCGCCTTCGTGGCGGCGATCGCCTACGTCGATCCCGGGAACGTCGCGGCGAACCTCACGGCGGGAGCCCAGTACGGCTACCTGCTGGTGTGGGTGCTCGTCGCCGCGAACGCGATGGCCGTGCTCGTCCAGTACCTCTCCGCCAAGCTCGGCCTCGTCACCGGGCAGAGCCTGCCCGAGTTGCTCGGCTCACGACTGCGAACCGGGCCGCGTCGGCTCTACTGGGCGCAGGCGGAGCTCGTCGCCGCCGCGACCGACCTCGCCGAGGTGATCGGCGGCGCCGTGGCGCTCCACCTGCTGTTCGGGATCCCGCTCGTGCTCGGCGGCGTCATCGTGGGGGTCTTCTCGATCGTGCTCCTCGCCGTGCAGAACTGGTACGGCCAGCGGCACTTCGAGTTCGCCATCCTGACGCTCCTCGCCGTCATCGCCGTCGGATTCCTCGCCGGCCTGTTCGTCAGTCCCGTCGACTGGGGTGCCGCGGCCGGAGGTATCGTGCCACGGTTCGAGGGCACGGCGACGGTCCTGCTCGCCGCGAGCATGCTCGGCGCGACGGTCATGCCGCACGCGATCTACCTCCACTCCTCGCTCAGCAGGGACCGGCACGGCGTCCAGACGAGTGACGGTGCCATCCGTCGGCTCATCGTGGCGACCCGCTGGGACGTCGCGGCGGCACTCGTCCTCGCCGGAGCGGTGAACATCGCGATGCTGCTGCTCGCGGCCGCATCGCTCGGCGGTGTCGACGGGACGGACTCGATCGAGGGCGCGCACGCGGCGATCACCGCCGCGCTCGGGCCCGTCATCGGCGTGATCTTCGCCATCGGGCTGCTCGCCTCCGGGCTCGCCTCGACCTCGGTGGGCGCCTACGCGGGAGCGGCGATCATGGGCGGGCTCCTCAAGGTGCGCATCCCGTTGCTCGCCCGACGGGTGATCACCCTCATCCCGGCGCTCGTCATCCTGGCGGCGGGTATCGACCCGACCACCGCGCTCGTGCTGAGCCAGGTGTTCCTCAGCCTCGGCATCCCCTTCGCGCTCATCCCGCTCGTGCGCTACACGGGCGACCGGCGGATCATGGGGGTCCATGTCGACCAGCTCGCCACCCGGGTGTTCGCCTGGGTCGTGGTCGCACTCATCGTCTCGCTGAACGTCGCGCTCATCGTGCTGACCTTCTTCGGGTGATCCGCCCGGCGGTTCATCCGCCCGAAGACGGGCGAACGAGCGCTCATCCGCCTGAAGACGGGCGAGAGGAGCTGCCGGCGATCAGGCGGCGACCGTCACCCAGACGGCATCGGCGGCGAGGCGGCCGAGCGTGAGGCGCGTGCCGGTCGCGGTGAGCCGGAGTTCGAGTTCGCCCGCGAACGCACGGTGGTCGTCGACGCTCAGTTCGGTGTCGAGGACGATGCCGAGGCTGCTCAGGTGTCGGAGGGTCTCCGGGTCGGCGTCCGAGATGCGGCACACCGTCAACGGGCTGTCGGACGGAGCCTCGTTCAACCGGACCGCGTCCGGGCGGTGCGGGGTGCCGTCGGCGGAGGGGATCGGGTCGCCGTGCGGATCGCGGATCGGGTGGCCGAGCGCGGCGTCGATGCGTTCGATCATCGTGTCGCTCGCCGCGTGCTCGAGGATCTCCGCCTCGTCGTGGACCTCGTCCCAGCCGTAGCCGAGCATCTCGACGAGGAAGGTCTCGATGAGTCGGTGCCGCCGCACCATCGCGACCGCATGCGCCTGCCCGGCGGGGGTGAGCTCGATGCTGCCGTAGGGCTCGTGCACGACGAGTCCCTGGGCGGCGAGTCGCTTCACCGCGTCGGAGGCGGTCGCGGGACGGACGCCCATGCGATCCGCGAGCAGCTTGACGGTGGCCGACTCGTCGGCCCACTCGGAGGTCGTCCAGATCGTCTTGAGGTAGTCCTGGGAGACGGTGGAGAGGCCGGAGACGGTCATGCCTCCAGTCTAGGGAGCAGGTGCGCGTCCATCATGCGTCCTTCGGAAGGCCACCGGGTGTTCACGCCCGCCTGGCAGAATGGGCTCCGGCACCCCCGAACGGGGCACCCGGCTGCTACGGTCGAGTCCTCGCACCCGCGAACACCGATCCATCCGACGAGAAGGGCCACGTGATGTCCCAGGCGCTGCGCACCTCGACCGCACGGCTCGGATCCGGCGCGCGTGCCACGCTCGAACTCGTCGCCGCCGCGATGGCGGGCGAAGGCCACCTGGAGGCACCCGGGGCGGACGGGACACCCCGTCGTCGCCCGGTCGAGCTCGTGTTGCGCCGGCTCCCGGCGCTCCTCGCGGTGCTGCTGCTCGCCGCGGTCGTGCTCACGGTCATCGGTGTCCTCATGGTGCTGACCCTCGCCGTCCGGCTGGTGGTCTCGGCTGTCTCGGCACTCGGTCCGCGGCAGCGACTCGTCGTGATCCACTGACGCCGGATCGGCCCCGTCATCCGGCTGCGTTCCCTGCACTCGCCGGGTAGGGTGGTCTGCATGCGTCTCCGCCTGTCGTGTTCCTGCTGTCCCCGCTGAACCGTCCCTGCCGGGATGCCGCCTCAGCCGCCCCAGCCATCCGGTGACGCACGCGAGAGTCGTGCGGTGACGCACCACAGGAACAGATTGCAGACATGAACTACGCAGACTCCGTGCTCGATCTCATCGGGAACACGCCCCTCGTCAAGCTCAACCGGGTCACCGAGGGCATCGCGGCCACCGTGCTCGTCAAGGTGGAGTACCTCAACCCGGGCGGCTCCTCGAAGGACCGCATCGCCACGCGTATCATCGACGCCGCCGAGGCGTCGGGCGACCTCAAGCCGGGCGGCACGATCGTCGAGCCGACCTCCGGCAACACCGGAGTCGGCCTCGCCCTCGTCGCCCAGCAGCGCGGGTACCGCTGCGTGTTCGTCCTGCCCGACAAGGTCGGCGAGGACAAGCGGAACGTGCTCACCGCCTACGGTGCGGAGATCGTGGTGACGCCGACCTCGGTCGCTCCCGACAGCCCCGACTCCTACTACAGCGTGTCCGACCGCCTCACCGCCGAGATCCCGGGGGCGTTCAAGCCCAACCAGTACGCGAACCCGAACGGGCCGCGCAGCCACTACGAGTCGACCGGTCCCGAGATCTGGCGCGACACCGAGGGCGAGATCACCCACTTCGTCGCGGGCGTCGGCACCGGAGGCACCATCTCCGGGACGGGCAAGTACCTCAAGGAGGTCTCCGAGGGCGGCGTGCGCATCATCGGTGCGGACCCGGAGGGCTCGGTCTACTCCGGCGGCACCGGTCGCCCGTACCTCGTCGAGGGCGTCGGCGAGGACTTCTGGCCGACCGCCTACGACCCCTCCATCCCCGACGAGATCATCGCCGTCACCGACGCCGAGTCGTTCGCGATGACGCGTCGCCTTGCCCGCGAGGAGGGACTGCTCGTGGGCGGCTCCAGCGGCATGGCGGTCCAGGCCGCCCTCGTCGCGGCGCGCGACCTCCCGGCGTCGGCCGTGGTCGTCGTCCTCCTGCCCGACGGCGGGCGTGGCTACCTCGGCAAGATCTTCAACGACTCCTGGCTGCAGTCCTACGGCTTCAGCGAGGTCGCCGACGACCGCACCGTGGGCGACATCCTCCGCGGCAAGGGCTCGGAGATGCCGGACCTCGTGCACGTGCACCCGAGCGACACCGTCCGCGACGTCGTCGACATCATGACCGAGTACGGCGTCTCCCAGCTCCCGGTGCTGAGCGCCGAGCCGCCCGTGGTGATGGGCGAGGTCGTCGGTGCGATCGACGAGGCGAGCCTCATGGACGCCGTCTTCAGCGGCGCGGCCAAGATGAACGACGCCGCGAGCGCGTTCGTCGGCGACCCGCTGCCGCTCATCGGCCTCGGTGAGTCCATCCCGGCGGCGCGCGCGGCGCTCGGTTCCGCCCCGGCGTTCCTCGTCACCGATGGCGGCAAGCCGATCGGCGTCATCACGCGGCACGACCTCCTCACCTACCTGGCGGGTTGAGCGTGGGCGGCATGCAGGTCGTGTGGGCGGAGTCGGGGCGATGTCCCGACCGCGCCCGACCCCGGTGACCGGGCCAGTCCGACCGGTCGCCCACCCGACACCTCCCCGAATCCTGAACCGAAAGAGTCACCCATGAGCAAGCACGACCACGGCTTCGCCACCCGCAGCATCCACGCCGGACAGGAGTTCGACCCCACCACCGGGGCGATCATCCCGCCGATCTACCAGACGTCGACCTTCGTCCAGGACGGCGTGGGTGGGCTCCGCGGCGGCTACGAGTACAGCCGCTCCGCCAACCCGACCCGCACGGCACTCGAGACGCAGCTCGCCGCCCTGGAAGGCGCGAAGCACGGCTTCTCCTTCGCCTCCGGCCTCGCCGCCGAGGACGCGCTCATCCGCACGGCGCTCCGCCCCGGCGACCACATCGTCATCGGGAACGACGTCTACGGCGGCACCTACCGGCTGATCAACCGGGTGCACGGCGCCTGGGGGATCGAGCACACGGTCGTGGACCTCGGCAACCTCGCCGCCGTCGAAGCGGCGATCATCCCGGGCCGCACGAAGCTGCTGTGGGTCGAGACGCCGAGCAACCCGCTCATGAAGATCAGCGACATCGCGGCCCTCGCGGCCCTCGCGCACCGCCACGAGGTGCTCTCCGTGGTGGACAACACCTTCGCCTCGCCGGCGTTGCAGCAGCCGCTCTCGCTCGGGGCCGACATCGTCGTGCACTCGACGACCAAGTACCTCGGCGGACACTCCGACGTCCTCGGCGGCGCCATCATCATGAACGACGACGAGCTCGCCGAGCAGCTCGGCTTCGTCCAGTTCGCCGCCGGCGCGGTCTCGGCCCCGCTCGACGCGTGGCTCACGACGCGTGGCATCAAGACCCTCGCGGTGCGCATGCGTCAGCACAGCGCGAACGCGCAGGCGATCGCGGAGTTCCTCGACGGCCACGCCGCCGTCGAGCGCGTCTACTACCCGGGCCTCGAGAGCCACCCCGGTCACGAGCTCGCCGCCCGCCAGATGTCCGGCTTCGGCGGCATGCTGTCGCTCGCGCTCGTCGGTGGCCCGGCTGCAGCCACGCGCCTGGTCGAGAAGACGAAGCTGTTCGCACTCGCCGAGTCGCTCGGCGGCGTCGAGTCGCTCATCGGCCTGCCGGCGCAGATGACGCACGCCTCGGTGAAGGGCACGGAGCTGGCTGTCCCCGAGAACGTCGTCCGGCTGTCGGTCGGCATCGAGGACGTCGCCGACCTCATCGCCGACCTCGACCGCGCGCTCGCGAAGGTCCTGAAGGCGAGCGCCAAGCACTAGCGGGCCGTTCCGGCCCGTTCGCAATTCAGGACGGCTGCGGCGCGCCCTGCGCCCGAGCCCGTCGATCGGCGACGGCGCGCCGGGCACGTCCTGAATGGTGAACGGGCAGGGGTTCGTCAGCGCTTGACCTCAAGTCGCATTGAGGTTCTAGGCTCGGACTCGTGACCACAGCGACGACCCCCGAGCCCGCGATCGGAGCCGACCCGACGCCCCGCGACCGCGGGATCTTCAGCCGCCGGTTCGTCCTCGTCACCATCGGTGCGTGCGCGCTCGTGTTCCTCGGCGCCTTCGAGTCCCTCGCCGTCACGACGATCATGCCGCTCGTGAGTGGCGAGCTCGGCGGCGAGCAGCTCTACGCGCTCGCCTTCGCCGGCCCGCTCGCCGTCAGCGTCATCGGCATGGTCGCCGCGGGCTCGGTCGCCGACCGCCTCGGTCCGGTCCAGCCGCTGCTCGCCTCCGTCGTCCTGTTCCTCGTCGGACTCCTCCTGGCCGGAACCGCGACCACCATGTGGGCCGTCGTCGCCGGACGCCTCGTCCAGAGCCTCGGTTCGGGAGCGATGACCGTCGCCCTGTACGTCCTCGTCGCCCGCATCTACCCACCGGCCCTGCACCCGCGGATCTTCGCAGGGTTCGCGGCCGCCTGGGTCGTCCCCTCCCTGATCGGGCCGTTCCTCGCCGGCGTGGTCGCCGAGCGGTTCAGCTGGCACTGGGTCTTCCTCGGCGTGGTCGGGCTCGTGGTCGTGGCGACGCTCCTCCTCCTGCCGGCGCTCCGGATGCTGCGCGCGTCCGCAACCGAACGCGCCGAGCGGCAGGCCGCCGAGCTGCAGTCGGCGGAGGACGGTGGCGAGGCGGCCACCGTCGCGCGGACGGGCGCGGAGCTGCGTCGGCTCGGGTGGGCGGTGCTCGTCGCGGCCGCGGTCCTCGCGGTCAACCTCTCGACGGAGTTCTCGGGATGGACCGCGTGGGCGCTGCCGATCGTCGGCGCGGTCGTCGCGATCCTCGCCCTCCGACCACTCATCCCGCTCGGCACGCTCACCGCGCGCCGAGGGCTCCCGACGGTCATCCTGGTGCGCGGACTGACCTCCGCCGCGTTCTTCGGCGCCGAGGTGTACGTGCCCTACCTGCTGACCCGCGAGCACGGGCTCACGCCGGCGCTCGCCGGACTCGCGCTCACCGGTGGAGCGATCGCGTGGTCGCTGTCGTCCTGGTTGCAGGGGCGCCTCGGGGACCGGCTGTCGAATGCGAACGCCGTGCAGATCGGGTCGTCACTCGTCGCGGTCGCCGTCGCGATCGCCCTGTCCGCCGCCCTCGTCGGCCTGCCGCCGGTGGTACCGATCGTCGCCTGGGTGGTGAGTGGTGGCGGGATGGGCCTCATGTTCCCGCGACTCAGCGTGATGACGCTCGCCTACTCCGACGAGCGCTCGCAGGGCTTCAACAGTGCGGCGATGTCGATCGGCGACGCGATCGGCGGTGCCCTCGCGCTCGCGGCGACCGGGCTGGCGTTCACGGCGCTCGACGGCTCGGGGGCGTTCGCCGGGCTGAGCTGGATCGCTCCCGGCGGGGTCGCGTTCGCCGGATGCTTCGCGATCGCGCTGGTCGCCGGTGTCGCGGCGGTCGTCGTCGCGCGTCGGGTGAGCCGACCAGCGGAGCCAGGCGTGACCGGGTGAGCCGAGACACCGTCGCCTGGGTAGTGCTGCGGTGCGTGGGGGGTAGCGTCGCCCACGCATCGCTGCAGTGTCCAGGCGGCGGACTCGCGCTCGAGCGCCGCGCACCGGGTATGATTGATGCAGATATTCCGCGGGTCACGACATGCGTCATCGGTGGCGCTCGCCCAGACGAGGAGCGCCATGCAGGACCCGACGACCACTCGCCCGGAGCAAACCGTTCGCCGGACGCCGGTCTGGCCGCATCTCGTCGCTCTCGTCATCGTCGCGGCGACGCTGGTCGTCGGCCTGGCGGTGTATCCGTCTGCACCGGATCCGATGCCGGTGCACGTCGACGCCGAACTCCAGCCGGACACCTGGGCGGCCAAGAGCCTCGGCGGGTTCCTGCTGCCGGTCATCATCGGCGCCGCGGTCGTGGCGGTCTTCTGGATCATCGCCGCGTGCCTGCCGCTCGCCGGAACGACCCGATCGGAGGACGGCCCCCACCCACCGGCCGCTGCATCGACGTGGTCCACGCAACTGTCGCCTCGTCCGGAGGTGAGGGCCGCCACGTTGGACGCCAGCGCGCGACTGCTGGGGGATCTGACGATCGCGACCGCCGCATTCATCGCCGTCGTCGCGCTCACCACCTGGCTCGGCGTGCCCGCGTGGATGGCGCCCTGGCTGCTCCCGGTGCTGATGGCGGTGTTCTTCGGCTCGCTCGCCGTCTCGTGCGTCCGGGTGTTGCGGGCGCAGCGCGGTCTCGTTTGACGGCGCCAGCGTGCATGAGGGGTGCCGAAGCCGCGTACCCTTGATGCGTACGTCTCGGCTCGTCCCCCCAGTGACCCGCTCCTCGTGTCTCGGAGCCGGACTGCAGAAGGACTCTCTTGAGCGACGAATGCAAACACGGTTTCGACAACGGCCTCTGCGCGACCTGCTTCCCGCCGCCGCCCCGCGAGGTGCCGGTCGCTGAACCACCCGCTCCCAAGGTCCGTCGGTCGACGGTCGCCCCCTCGCTCCGCGAGCCGGCGCCGACCCGCGTGCGGACCGCCGCCACCACGAAGACGGTGACGAAGGCGGCAGCCGCCCTGCCCGTCGTGCGCGTCGGCGAGCAGCGGCTGTACCACGTCACCCACATCCGCAACCTCGAGCGCATCCTCGAGGCCGGCAGCATCCTGCCGGTGGCGTCACCGGCGCTCCCCGACGGGCCGGTCGTCGACATCGCCGCCGCGAGCCACCGCGAAGCGAGACGCACGATGGTCCTCGCCGGCACCGACGACCTCACGCCGGCCGACTTCGTCCCGTTCTTCCTGACCCCGGACGCCGACCTCTGGGCGGGCATCCGCGCGGGTGAGCACGACGTCCGTCTGTCCGCCGAGGCGCTCGCGTCATCGGTCAACGACTACGTGGTGCTCGTCACCACCATCGACGGCGCAGCCGTGCACCCGGGCGAGTTCGACGCCGACACCGGTCGACCCTCCCGGGCACGCGTCGTGGTCGCCGACGGTGACGCGTCCCACGTGCTCACGAGCATCGGCGCCAACGCGATGACCGCCGACCGCATGGTGCAGCGCTTCGCGACCGACGATGACCCCGCGGCCCTCCGCCGCGCCGAGGTGCTCGTCGCCGACGCCGTCCCGTTCGACCGCGTCACCGTGATCGGCGTCGCGACGGTCAACGTCCGCGAGCACGTCAAGCGACTCGTCGCCGGCGCCGGCCACCGCACCAAGGTCGCCGCCTACACCCCCTGGTTCCAAGAGCACGTCGCCGACTAGGCGAAGCCTCACCGCGTTCACAACTCCTGCTGGACGGCACCGGAACCCGGCTGCCGGCGCGGTGTCAGGCGGCCTTGCCACCCTCAGCAGGAGTTGTGCGCGGGAACGAGTGCGCACCTCGGCTGTGCGGAGGCGAACGTGTCCCCTGCCGAGGACACCAGGCTCAGGGCGTGCTGCTGTCCGCAACTCCTGCTGCATGGCCCCAGGGCCACTGAGTCGGACGCTGCACGCCCCGATCGGGGCGAGCTGCAGGAGTTGTGCCCCGGTGAACGCCCCGGGGGAGGAGACGGACTGGCGAGTCAGGCGCGCGCGGGCGTGCTCTCGCGGAGGAGGACCGTCGCGCCGACGGGCTCCGTCGTCGAGCTGTCCGTCGCCGGGTCCAGCGCCAGCCGCACCGCGTGCTCACCGACCGCCTCGAGCGGCACGGCGACCGTGGTGAGCGCGGGGGTGACGTCGCGGGAGGTGGCGATGTCGTCGTACCCGGCGACCGCGAGGTCCTCGGGAAGTCGGAGTCCGGCCGCGCGGAACGCCGACATCGCGCCGATCGCCATCACGTCGTTGACGGCGAAGATCAGGTCGACGTCGTCGAGTCCCAGCTGCAGGAGCTCGGCGGCCCCCTGGCGCCCGCCGTCGCGGGTGAACTCGGCCCGGACGATCCTCGACGGGTGGATCGCGATGCCGTGTTCGGCCAAGCCCTCGGCGAACCCGCTCACGCGCTCCCGGGAGGTGAGCAGGCGGTCGTCGCCGGCGATGACGGCGAAGCGGCGGTACCCGGCACCGACGAGCTCCCGGGCGAGCTCGCGGGCACCGGTCGCGTTGCCGAGCTGCACCGTTGCGAACGGGAGCGTCCGCTGCGAGACGAGGACGACGCGTCCGCCCGTGGACTCGTAGGCCGCGAGCTCATCCGACAGTCGGTGCTCCGAAGCGACCACGTCCCAGCGACTACCCGTCAGGATGATGGCGCGTGGCCGTTGTCCGCGGAGCACCCGCACGAGTTCGAGTTCGCGCTCGTGGTCGCGGTGCGTGACGGCCATGGTCGTGGCGATGCGTTGCTCGTCGGCCGCGCGGATGGCCCCGGCCGCGATGGACGAGAAATACGGGTCGGCGATGTCGCTGACGAGCAGCGAGATCGTCGACGACAGGCCCTTCGCGACGGCCTGGGCCGACAGGTTCGGCGTGTAGTTCAGCCGGAGTGCGGCGTCGAGGACCCGCCGACGGAACGTCTCGTTGACCGTCCGCGTGCTCCCGTTGAGCGCGCGCGACGCGGTGGCGAGGGAGACCCCCGCCTCACGGGCGACGTCGTGCAGCGTCGGTGGGACCGGCGTCGACCGGTGCTCGTCGACCGACATGGCGCTCCTTCGTACTGGCGGCTGCTGAGACACACTCTGCCACAGGGCGGCCGCGGCGATCAGGCGTGGTGGATCGCGTCGTCGTCGTGGTCGAGGTGCGGGACGACCGTCGCCCGGAACGCGTCGACGGTGCGATCGACCACCTGCTGGAACGGGCTGTCCCAGATGTCCTGGTTGAAGAGCTCGACCTCGATGTCACCCGTGTAGCCCGCCGCCTCGACGGCACGGGTGAGCGAGCCGAAGTCGACGACGCCGTCACCCGGATAGTGCCGGGAGAGGAGGACGTCCGCGGCGAGCGGTGTCGCCCAGTCGCACGCCTGGTAGCTGGAGATCCGACCGGTCGCACCAGCGCGGGCGATCTGCTCGAGCACCTGCGGGTCCCACCAGATGTGGAAGGTGTCGACGACCACCCCGACGGCCTCCGGAGCGAACTGCTCGGCGATGTCGAGGGCCTGACCGAGGGTCGAGACGACCGCGCGGTCCGAGGCGTACATCGGATGCAACGGCTCGACGGCGAGCTGCACGCCGGACTCGAGGGCGTGGTCGGTGAGCTCGCCGATCGCGTCGCGGACGAGTTCGCGGGCGCCGAGGAGGTCGCGGGACCCGGCCGGGAGGCCGCCGACCACGAGGACGAGGGCCGGAGCGCCGAGGGCGGCGGCCTCGTCGATCGCGATCCGGTTGTCGTCGATCGACGTCCGGCGAGCCGACCCCTCGGGCATGGTGAAGAAGCCACCACGGCACAGGCTGGAGACACGCAGGCCGCTGTCCGTCAGGAGGCTCGCCGAGGCGGCGACGCCGTACTCCTGCACCGGCTCGCGCCAGGCGCCGAAGCTCGTGACGCCGGCCGCGGTGACGGCCGCGACCGCCTCCGGGAGGGTGGCGTACTTGATCGTGGCCTGGTTGACCGAGAGCCGCGGGTGCGGGGTGGTGCTGCCGCCCGCCGGTCCCTGAGTCTGTCCCGCCGGTCCCTGACCCTGTCCCGCCGGTCCCTGAGCTTGTCGAAGGGCGGTGGTGCTCATCGGGTTCCTCCCGCAGCGGTCAGCGTGCCGACGACACCGGCCGTGCGCAGCAGGCCCGTCCAGCGCTCGGCGGCGAGTTCCGGGTGTTCGAGCGCGCCGGCCGCGTCGGCGAGGCGCACGATCTCCGACAGGTGCGGCAGGCTCCGGGCTGCGTGCAGGCCGCCGACCATCGAGAACGCCGGCTGGTGACCGTTCAACCAACTGAGGAAGGCGATACCCGTCTTGTAGTAGTAGGTCGGCGCGGCGAAGATCTGGCGCGACAGGGCCTCGGTCGGTCGGAGGATCCGCTCGTAGGCGGCCGGGTCGCCGGCGTCGAGCGCCTGGATCGCGGCGGAGGCGGCCGGGGCGATCGCGGTGAACGCCCCGAGCAGGGCGTCGGAGTGTCCGACGGCGTCACCGGCGATGAGATCGACGTAGTTGAAGTCGTCCCCGGTGAACATCGTCGTGCCGGCCGGGAGGCGACGCCGGACGGCGATCTCCGCATCGGCGTCGAGAAGACTCATCTTGACTCCGGCGACGTGGTCGACGTGGTCGGTCATGATGCGCAGCAGGGTGTCCGAGGCTTCGGCGACGTCGCTTGCGCCGAAGTAGCCCTCGAGGCTCGGGTCGAACGCCGTGCCGAGCCAGTGCAGGACCACGGGCGCCTGCGCCGCCGACAGGACCCGGTCGTAGACGCGACGGTAGTCGTCGGCGGACTGAGCGGCCCTCGCAAGGTGTCGGCTGGCCATGATCACGGTCCCGGCGCCCGCGTCCTCGGCGAACGCGAGTTGTCCGAGGTAGGCGTCGGCGACCGCGTCGAGTGAGACGGTCTCGTCGCTGAGGTGGTCGGTGTTGACACCGACGACGAGCGCACCGCCGACGGAGGCGGCCTCCGCGGCGCTCCGGGTGATCAGCTCGCGCGTGGCGGTGGTGTCGAGTCCCATGTTCCGCTGGGCGGTGTCCATCGCGTCCGCGACGCCGAGGCCGTACGACCACACATGGTGGCGGTAGGCGAGCGTCGCGTCCCAGTCGAGCTCGGCCGGCGCACCCGGCACGTTCTCCGCCCAAGGCTTCGGGACGACGTGCGCGGCGGCGTAGGCGGTGCGGCTCGTCAGGGGAGTGGTCGGGCGCTCGGCCACGACGGGCTCGCGGAGCTCCAGCGCGGTGACCGTGCCGTCGGTCGAGAGCAGCGGGACGGACGTCATCGTGCGACCGAGGCCTCGAGCGACGCCAGCTCCTCGTCCGCGCCGGGGGTGTCGCTCGTGCCTCCGAGCCTCACCTCGGGCAGGTCGAGGCGGCGGCCGGTGCGCGAGCTCTCGAGGCCGAGCTCGGCGAGCAGGACGCCGCGCGCACCGGCGAGCAGGTCGTACTCGTAGGGGCCGTCCTCGACGACGTGGCGCAGGAACTCCTCCCACTGCGTCTTGAACCCGTTCTCGAACACGTCGTTCGTCGGCACGTCCTGCCAGTCGCCCGCGTAGTCGTGGTCGTCGGCGAGGTCGGGGTTCCACACCGGCTTCGGGGTGACGTTCCGCGGCTGCACCTTGCAGCCGAAGAGGCCCGCCACCGCGGAGCCATGCGTGCCGTCGACCTGGAACTGCACGAGCTCGTCGCGGTCGACGCGGACCGTCCAGCTGGAGTTGAGCTGGGCGATCACGCCGCCCTCGAGCTCGAAGACCCCGTAGGCGGCGTCGTCCGCGGTGGCCGCGTAGGCCTCGCCCCGCTCGTCGAAGCGCTCGGGGATGTGCGTCGTGGCCTTCGCGTACACGGACTCGACCCGACCGAAGAGGTTCTCGAGCACGTAGCTCCAGTGCGGGAACATGTCGACGACGATGCCGCCGCCGTCCTCGGCCCGGTAGTTCCAGCTCGGGCGCTGCGCCGGCTGCCAGTCGCCCTCGAACACCCAGTAGCCGAACTCGCCACGGACGGAGAGGATCCGACCGAAGAAGCCCGAGTCGATGAGGCGCTTGAGCTTGCGCAGCCCCGGCAGGTAGAGCTTGTCGTGCACGACGCCGTTCTTCACGCCCGCCTCGGCGGCGAGGCGCGCGAGTTCCAGCGCCTCCTCGAAGGACTCCGCCGTCGGCTTCTCCGTGTAGATGGTCTTGCCGGCCGCGATCGCCTTGCGCAGCGCTGTCGCGCGGGCCTTCGTGACGAGGAAGTCGGCGTAGACGTCCCAGCGGGGGTCGGCGAGGACCGCGTCGAGGTCGGTCGAGGTGTGCTCGATGCCGTGCCGTGTGGCGAGCTCGTCCAGGGTCGCCTGGTTGCGGCCGACGAGGATCAACTCGATCTGGCGGCGCGTGCCGTCGGACAGCTGCACGCCGCCCTGCTCCTGGATGGCCAGCAGCGACCGCACGAGGTGCTGCCGGTAGCCCATGCGCCCGGTGGCGCCGTTGACGATGATCCCGATGGTCTGCTCTGACACGGTGGCTCTCCCTCTGGTTCGTGTTCCGGTCCCGGCGGCCGCGACTCGTCCGGAAAGCGTTTACCGGGTCACTGTAGAACGGCGTGCGGGGCCAAGGCAAGGGTTCGAACCGATTCGGTCACAGGTGATCACGGATCGAACACGGATGCGGATTGAATCGTTGCATCGTCCGATGAGGCCGTGATAGAACTTGATGCAGCTCAGCCGGGAAACGCTTTCCGGGAAGTCATCAACGACGATCGACAAGGAGGTCCGACGTGGTCCGTGCAACTCCAGGAGCGCCCAGGACGACACTCGCGAGGGGTGTTCGGTGAGCGCGCTCGGCGAGCTCCGCAAGCTCAGCGCCGGCAAACGCCCGCAGACGGCGGCCGAGAAGGCCTTCATCAAGAAGGACAACCGCCGCGACAACAAGGCCGCCTACCTGTTCCTCCTCCCGTGGCTCATCGGACTCGCCGTCATCACCGTCGGCCCGATGGTCGCCTCGCTCGCGCTGTCCTTCACGAAGTACAACCTGCTGCAGGCGCCGAAGTTCATCGGCGTCGACAACTTCATCCGCATGATGGGCGACGAGCGGCTCCACAACTCGCTCGGCGTCACCTTCGTGTACGTCTTCGTCTCGGTGCCGCTCCAGCTCGCCGCGGCACTGGCCCTGGCCGCCCTGCTCGACCGCGGTCTCCGTGGCCTCGCGATCTACCGGTCCGTGTACTACCTGCCGTCGCTCCTCGGCTCCTCCGTCGCCATCGCGGTGCTGTGGAAGCAGGTGTTCGGCGGCGAAGGCCTCGTGAACCAGTTCATCGCGATCTTCGGGATCGAGGGGCGCAGCTGGATCGCGGACCCCTCGACCGCCCTCTCGACCCTCATCACGCTCAACGTGTGGACCTTCGGCGCACCGATGGTGATCTTCCTCGCCGGTCTCCGCCAGATCCCCGTGATGTACCACGAGGCGGCGCAGATGGACGGCGCGACGAAGTGGCAGCGCTTCACCAAGATCACCCTGCCGCTGCTCACCCCGATCATCTTCTTCAACCTCGTGCTGCAGATCATCCACGCGTTCCAGGCCTTCACGCAGGCCTTCATCGTGTCGGGCGGAACGGGCGGCCCGGCCGACTCGACGCTGTTCTACACGCTGTACCTCTACAACCGCGGCTTCTCGAACTTCGACATGGGCTACGCCTCGGCCATGGCCTGGTTCCTGCTCCTCATCATCGGAGTCTTCACCGCGATCAACTTCTGGGCCTCGAAATACTGGGTGAACTACGATGACTGACACGCTGACCACACGGTCCATCACGACGGACAGCAAGAACCGCAGTCGCGAGGCCAAGGAGGCCGAACGCCAGTACCGCCGCGCTCGGGGCTGGTCGCCCTGGAAGTCGGTCTTGAAGCACATCGGCCTCATCCTCGTCGGCTTCATCATGCTCTACCCGGTGATCTGGCTCGTCGTCTCCTCGCTCCGCCCGACGGAGGAGATCTTCCGGAACCCCGGCATCGTCCTCGACAGCTTCGAGGTGAGCAACTACAGCGAGGGCTGGAACACCCTCTCGGAGCCGTTCCACGTCTTCCTGCTGAACTCCGTGCTCATCGTCCTCGGCTGCATCGTCGGCAACCTCGTGTCCTGCTCGATGGCCGCCTACGCCTTCGCCCGGCTGAAGTTCAGCGGTAAGCGCTGGTGGTTCGCGGCGATGCTCATGACGCTCATGCTGCCGATCCACGTCATCATCGTGCCGCAGTACATCATGTTCTCCCAGCTCGGCTTCGTGAACACCTACCTGCCGCTGATCCTGCCGAAGATCCTCGCGACCGACGCGTTCTTCGTCTTCCTCATGGTGCAGTTCATCCGCGGCATCCCGAAGGAACTCGACGAGGCGGCCCGCATCGACGGTTGCGGCCACCCCCGCATCTTCGGGGTCATCATCCTGCCGCTCATGGTGCCGGCGCTCGCGACGACCGCCATCTTCACCTTCATCTGGACCTGGAACGACTTCTTCAGTCAGCTCCTGTACCTGACGAAACCGGAGATGTACACGGTGCCGCTCGCACTCCGGGCGTTCATGGACGCACAATCGTCCACCTCGTGGGGGCCGATGTTCGCCATGAGTGTCGTCTCGCTCCTGCCGATCTTCCTCGTCTTCCTGTTCGGTCAGCGGTTCCTCTTGAAGGGCATCGCGACGACCGGCGGCAAGTGAGGCACGACCCACCGACCCGCACCACCGCAGCACCCGCACCAGACCACCAGCACCAGACCCAGCACCACCGGATCCAGCAGCATCGGATCCGGATCGATCGATTCGAAAGGGAACAGCATGAGCATCAGCAAGCACGGCAGAGCCGCCGGCTTCATCGCGACGGGAGCCGTCGCCGCCCTCCTCCTCGCCGGCTGCAGCGCCGGAGGCGACGCCGCCACCGAACTGTCCGACGAGCCCGTCACCCTCCGCTTCACCTGGTGGGGCAACGACGCCCGCACGGCGGCCACGCAGGAGGTCATCGCGGCCTTCGAGAAGGAACACCCGAACATCACCATCGAGCCGCAGTTCACGGACTGGGCCGGGTACTGGGACAAGCTCGCCACCGAGACGGCGGCGAACGACACCCCCGACATCATCCAGATGGACGAGAAGTACATCGCCACCTACGGCGACCGCGGCGCGCTCCTCGACCTCAACACCGTGACCGACCACCTCGACCTCGGAGACTTCCCCAAGGAGACGCTGACGTCCGGCACGGTCAACGATTCGCTCTACGGCATCCCCTCGGGGATCACGAGCTACTCCATCGTCGTGAACCCGAACCTGCTCGCCGCGGCCGGCATCGAGATGCCCGACGACGAGACCTGGACCTGGGACGACTTCACCGTGCTGAGCGAGCAGGTCTCGGCAGCCGGTGGCGGATCGGTCTACGGCTTCCAGCCCTTCGGCTTCGAGGACGGTGGCCTGAACAACTGGGCCCGTCAGCACGGCGACGAGCTGTACAACGACAAGGGCGAGGTGTCCATCAAGCCGGAGACGCTCGCCTCCTGGTGGACGTACCTGCTCGAGCTCGTGAACGACGGTGCGACGCCGCCGGCGTCCGCGATCGTCGAGAAGCAGGCCGGTGGGCTCGCCGAATCCTTCACCGCGACCAACGCCGCGGCGTTCGCCCCCTGGTGGAACAGCCAGCTGACGGCCCTGACCGAGGCGAGCGGTTCGCCGCTCGAACTCCTCCGGATCCCGACCGTCGACGGTGGGGCCGACGAGTCGGCGTACTACAAGCCGTCGATGTACTGGTCGGCGTCCGCCCGGACCGAGCACCCCGCCGAGGCGGCGCTGTTCATCGACTTCCTCGCCAACAGCGAGACCGCGGCCGACTCGCTCCTCACCGAGCGCGGCGTCCCGGCCAACACGAAGATCCGCGAGTACATCACGCCGAAGCTGGCAGAGACCGACCAGGCGGTCGTCGAGTTCCTCGACGGGCTCGCCGACGACATCGGTGAGCCGCCGACCGTCACGCCCGCCGGTGGCAGCGCGATCGAGGCGCTCGTGAAGCAGTACACCGAGCAGGTCCTCTTCGGGAAGAACACGCCCGATCAGGCCGCCGAGGGGTTCATCAAGGACCTCAAGGCCGCGGTCGCCGCCGGCTGACCCGGCCACAGCCCTCGACCGGCTCGGGGAACGACGTCCGTTCCCCGAGCCGGTCGACCGGCAGCTCCACCACCGCTTCATCCGAGGGGATCCCGTGACGACCGACCACCGCACCCGTCCGACCGGTCTCGCGCTGACGCACGAGGTCGGTTCGGCCGTCACCGTGCATCTCGACGGGATCGACATCCTGCGGTACACCTACCGTCCGGACACGGTCCAGCGCGAATCGCCGAAGCCGTACCTCCACCCGGTGCGCACGGCAGGTGGCGCGCTCGTGACGCTGGCCAGACCGCACGACCACGTCTGGCACACCGGGATCGCGTGGGCACTCCCGCACGTCGGCGACGACAACTTCTGGGGCGGCCCGACCTTCACCGGGACCGCCTACGAACAACTCGCGAACAACGGCCGCTCCGAGCACGTCGCGGTCACGGACGTCCGTGCCGACCCGGGCGAGGTGCGGTTCGCGCACACGCTCACCTGGATCACGGAGGACGGTCGGCACGTCGTCGACGAGGAACGCGCGCTCACGGTGCGACCGGCCGCCGGGGACTGGACGCTGACCTTCGAGACCCGGATGCGCAACGTCTCCGGCCGGGACCTGTCGATCGGGTCGCCCACGACGAAGGGTCGGGAGAACGCCGGCTACGGCGGGCTCTTCTGGCGCGGCCCACGATCCTTCACCGGCGGCACCCTCCACACCCCCGACGGGAGCGGCGGCGAGGAGCTGCGCGGCACCCGCCACGCGTGGATGGGGTTCACCGGCCTCCACGACGGAACGGCCGTGGCGTCGAGCATCGTCATCGTCGACGACGTCCGGAACCCCGCGCACCCGCCGCAGTGGTTCGCGCGCACCGAGGAGTTCGCCGGACTCTGCCCGGCCCCCTTCTTCAGCGAGGAGCTGCCGTTCGGAGCCGACGAGACCCTCGAGTTCCGCTACGCCGTCGTCGTCGCCGACGGGGCAGCCGGTGACGGCCGGGCTGTGGCGCTCGCCGCATCCGGTCGCGACGCACTCGAACGCTCGCGTTCGGGCCGTTCCGATCACCACGACAGCGCGCCCATCGCAACGCCCGCCGCACCGACCCGGAAGGATCCACGCGAATGACCACGACCCGCGAACGCTACGCCCTCATCGGCACCGGACACCGCTCGCAGATGTACCTCGACGCCATCGTCGGCCCACACGCCGACGTCGCCGAGCTCGTCGCCTGGAGCGACAGCAACCCCGGTCGGCTCGACCACTACGAGGGGGTCCTCGCCGAGCAGGGTGTCCCGCTGCCGGCTCGATACGGCCCGGACGACGTCGAGCGGATGATCGCCGAGCAGCGCGTCGACCGGGTGATCGTGACGACCCCCGACTTCACGCACGCCGAGATCGTCTCCCGCGCGCTCCTCGCCGGTGCCGACGTCGTCGTCGAGAAGCCGCTCACCATCGACCGCGAGGGCGTCGAGCGCATCGCGGCGGCCGTCGCCGAGAGCGGCCGGAACGTCGTCACGACCTTCAACTACCGCTACAGTCCGCGGAACTCGGAGCTGCGCCGCATCGTGCAGGACGGTGGGATCGGACGGGTGACGGGTGTGCACTTCGAGTGGGTGCTCGACACCGTGCACGGCGCCGACTACTTCCGCCGCTGGCACCGTGAGAAGGAGCATTCCGGCGGCCTCCTCATCCACAAGGCGTCGCACCACTTCGACCTCGTCAACTGGTGGATCGGGGCTCGGCCGGCCTCCGTCTACGCCACCGGCGGCCTCCGCTTCTACGGCGATGCCAACGCGGCCGAACGCGGGCTCGCTGCGCGTCCGGGACGTGGATCGGTACCGGACGACGCCGAGGCGGCGGCTCGCGATCGCCCGAACGACCCGTTCGCCCTCGACCTGCGTGACGACCCGCGGCTCGAGTCGCTCTACCTGCGGGCCGAGCAGCACGACGGATACCTGCGCGACCGCGACGTCTTCTCGCCCGGGATCGACATCGAGGACAACCTGTCCGTCCTCGTCGAGTACGACGGGGGCGCCTCGCTCAGCTACTCCCTGAACGCCCACGCGCCGTGGGAGGGGTACCGCGTCTCCATCAACGGGACGGAGGGCAGGGTCGAGCTCGAGGTCGTGGAGCGCGCCGCCGTGCTCGTGGGGGCCGACGGGCGCGTCGTCCTCGACCCGAGCCTGAGCGGCGACGGCGAGACCGCGGACGGCGCCGCGTCCGTCGCTCCGGTGCGTTCGCGCGGAGAACGCCTCGTGCTGCAACGCCACTGGGAGGAGGCCCGCGAGATCGAGATTCCCGAGGGCGTCGGCGGACACGGCGGCGGCGACGCGTTCCTGCTACGGCACCTGTTCGACCGCGTCACCGAGGACGAACTGGGACGCCCCGCCGGCTACGACGACGGCGTGCGGGCGATCTCGGTCGGCATCGCCGGGAACGAGTCACTGCTGACCGGGCGTCCGGTCGCGACGATCGCGCCGTGAGCTCCGGCCCGGATGCCGGCGCCGGCGCCGACTCGGACGTCGGGTCGATCCCGGCCGCTGAGCGGGTGACCGAGGCCGCCCAGATCGCTGAGTCTGTCCCGGCCGCTGAGTCTGTCCCGGTCGCCGGACCCCTCCCGGTCACCGAGCCCGTTCCGGTCACTGAGCCTGTCGAAGTGCGCCCGACGACCGCCCCATCCTCGCCCGACGAGGGTGTCGACGTGCGCGCCAGGTCGTTCGCACCTCCACCCGGCCGCGACCCCGGTCTGCGGGCGCTCGCCGCCCGGTTCAGAGAGTCGATCCGGGGCATCAGTACCGCAGACGGATCACTCGACACCACGCGCACGCGCCTCGCCGAGGTCCTCGGTGTGCTCCCACGACCGGTGCAGCCCGAGCCGCCCCAGGAGCTCGGCCGCTGGACCCGCGACGGCGTCGACGGGATCGAACTCCGCTGGTCGACCGGGTTCGGTGTGCCGACGTCGGCGTGGCTCCTGCGTCCGGCCGGCGAGACGAGCCCGCTCCCGGGCGCGCTGGCGCTGCACGACCACGGCGGCTTCACGCGCGTCGGACGGGAGAAGCTCGCGGACGGACCCGACGGTGTCCCTGCCACGACGTCCGTGTCACGGGAGGAGTTGCAGGCGTTCCGCGACCGCTACTACGGGGGCCGCGCCGTCGCGTCCGACCTCGCGCGTGACGGGTTCGCCGTGCTCGTGCACGACGCGTTCGGGTGGGGATCACGGCGGAACCCGGACGAGGCCGTCGCCGAACGCTTCCATCGGACCGTCGACCTGCAGCTCGCCGGTCGTCGGTTCGCGTCGGTGCAACGCGGGGAGCAGCCCGCGGCGGTGTCGCCCGGGCAGCGGTCCGAGCTTCTCGCGGGGGCCAACGAGCCGCAGCTCGCGAAGGAGCTGGGCGTCCTGGGCACGTCGCTCGCCGGTCTCGTGCTCCGCGACGACCTCATCGCGCTCGATCAGCTGGCGGCCGCGCCCGGGGTCCGTTCCGGAGCCGTCTCGTGCTTCGGTCTCTCCGGCGGCGGTGCCCGGGCCGTTCTGCTCGCAGCCATGGACGACCGGATCCGCGCTGCCGGCGTGGTCGCGATGATGTCGACGTTCGACGGGGTGCTCGACGGGCATGCCGATCAGCACTCGTGGACGTTCCTGTCGCCAGGCCTGTCACGGGTCGGCGACTGGCCGGAGCTCGCATCCCTGCGCCCCCGTTTGCCGCTCCTCGTCCAGTACGCCGAGCGCGACGAGCTCTTCGAGCCGGCCGGCATGCGTGATGCCCACGCGATGCTCACTGAGCGGTACCGGTCCGGTGGCGAGCGCTCGGCCTACACGGGCACGTTCCATGACGAACCGCACAGCTGGTCGGCCTCGATGCAGGCCGAGCTGCGCGCTTGGCTCGCCGCCGCCCTCGCCTGACCGGCCCTGGTCCCGTCCCCAACTCAGGACATGTCCGGTGTGTCGGGGCTGGGCTGGGGCGGCGCGCCGGGGGAGTCCTGAGTTGGGGACGGTGGTCGCGGTGTTCGCAATTCAGGACGGGTGCGGCGTGTTGGGGTGTGGGGCGGGTGCTGGGGCGGGTGGCGCGCCGGGTGTGTCCTGAATTGTGAACGTGGGTGGGTGTGGGTGGTGGGGTGTCCCCTTCTCAGGAGATGTCCGGTGTGTCGTGCCCGGGCTGGGGCGGCGCGCCGGGGGAGTCCTGAGTTGGGGACGGTGGTTTCGGTGTTCGCAATTCAGGACGGGTGCGGCGTGTTGGGGTGTGGGACGGGCCTGGCCGGGGTGGCGCGCCGGGTGCGTCCTGAATTGTGAACGTGGGTGGGTGTGGGTGGTGGCCCCGTCCCCAACTCAGGAGATGTCCGGTGTGTCGGGGCTGGGCTGGGGCGGCGCGCCGGGGGAGTCCTGAGTCGGGGACGGGCAGGACGGCGGTCAGGCGCGGGCTGCGGCGGGGAGCTCCGGGACGCCGTCGACGCGGCGGGGGAGACGGAGCGGGTTCGCCTCGTGCAGGGCTTCGGGGAGCACGCGCTCGGGGGCGTCCTGGTAGACGATCGGACGCTGGAAGCGGCGCACCGCCGACGCGCCCACCGAGGTGTGGAGCGAGGTCGTCGCCGGCCACGGTCCGCCGTGGTGCTGCGCCCAGCCGACCGCGACACCCGTCGGCCAGCCCCCGAAGAGCACTCGCCCGGCGATCGGCTCGAGCCGCGACACGAGACCGGCGATGTCCTCACCGGGCGCCGCGTGCACGGTCGCCGTGAGCGCGCCACCGACCTCGGCCAGGACCGCGTGCAGCTCGGCGTCGTCCACGACCTCGATGACGAGCGTCGCCGGCCCGAAGATCTCCTCGAGCAGGACGTCGGGCGCGTCGAGGACCGTCACGGCGGTGGTCGCGAGGACGGTCGGAACGCCGGAATCCGCAGCCGCCGTCCCGTCGCCGAGGAGCGTCCGCACCCCGGGATGACCGGCGGCGCGAGCGGTGCCCGCGGCGTACGCCTCGGCGATGCCCGGCGTCAGCATGCGCCCGGCGACGGTGTCCGCCGCGGCTTGCGCGACGAGCTCGGCGAACCCGCTGCCGCTCGGCACGAGCACGAGACCGGGGTTCGTGCAGAACTGCCCCACACCGAGGGTGAACGACGCCGCCAGTCCGCGCGCGAGTTCACCTGCCGCCTCGCCCTGCAGTGCGGCCTCGGTGATGACGACCGGGTTCGTGCTGCCGAGCTCGCCGTAGAACGGGATCGGGGCCGGCCGCTGCGACGCGAGGTCGAACAGTGCGCGCCCGCCGGCGAGTGAGCCGGTGAACCCGACCGCGGTGATCGCCGGGTGCTGCACGAGGGCGGTGCCCTGCTCACGACCCTCGACGAGCGCGAACGTGCCGTCCGGGGCGCCGGCCGAGCGCAACGCCTCGGTGACGATCGCCGCGGTCAGTCGCGAAAGCCGCGGGTGGGCGGAGTGCGCCTTCACGATGACCGGACATCCGGCAGCCAGGGCTGATGCCGTGTCGCCACCGGCGACCGAGAACGCGAACGGGAAGTTGGACGCGCTGAAGACCGCGACCGGACCCGTCGGCCGGAGCATGCGTCGCAGCTCCGGCTTGGGCGGGGTGGTGGAGGTATCGGCGTGGTCGATGACGACCTCGAGGAATGCGCCGTCGCGGAGGACGGCGGCGAACAGCCGCAGCTGGCCCGTCGTCCGCGCGACCTCGCCCGTGAGGCGCGTGGTCCCGAGGTGGGACTCCTCGTCGGCGAGTGCGACGAGCTCGTCGACCCGTCCGTCGAGGGCGTCGGCGACGGCCTCGAGCCAGGCGGCGCGGGTCGAGGGCACAGTGGATGCGAGCTCGGAGGAGGCCGCGCCTGCTGCCGCGGCGACCTCGTCGAGGGTCGGAACGGCGGCACGTCCCGCATCGGACGCGGCGTCGCCGGTGTGACCTGCGGGCGTGACGGTGTCGCCGCCGTGGCCCACGCTGCTGCTGTTGCCGCTGCCGTCGGCGTCGTCGATACGTCCGCGGACGCTGTCCGAATCGTCGGTGCGCGACCTGGCGGGGGTGGTGCGGTCGATCGTGCCGGTGCTGTGGTCGGTGTCGTGCATGGTGATGACTCCTCGGGGATGCGGATGCGGCTGGTGGAGATCGGGCGAGTGGCGGATCGGGCGGCGGACGGGGTCAGTGCGCGACGGGAGCGCTCTCGGCGATCCGGTCGCGGATCACGAATCCGAGGCCGGGTCGCTGCTCGACCTGCACCAGGCCCTCCGCGATGGTGACCGGCCCGGGCGGGTCGATGGCGCCGATCGCGACGAAGCCCGCGTCCTCGACGTCCTCGACCTCGGTGACCTGCGGGAGGGCGAGGGCGAGCTGCCCGGAGAGGTCGGGGAGCAGGTGCGGGGCGAGCGTCAGCCCGGCGTCGTCGACGAGCGCGGCGATCGCGAGGAAGGGGGTGATGCCGCCGACGCGCACGACGTTCGGTTGCAGGACGTCGGCGACGCCACGGTCGACGAGGTCGCGGAACCGGTGGATCGTGTGCACGTTCTCGCCCAGCGCGATCGGGATGTCGGTCGCCTGGCGCAGCCGTTCGTACCCCGCGGTGTCGTCGGAGCGCAGCGGCTCCTCGATCCACGCCGGGTCGACGCCGCCGAGCCGTTCCAGGGACGAGACCGCGCGGTCGACGTCCCAGCGCTGGTTCGCGTCGATCATGAGCCGGCGGTCCGGTCCGAGCAGTTCGCGCACCATCGTCACACGGTCGACGTCCTCGGCGAGGTCTGGCTTACCGACCTTGATCTTGACGGCGTCGTAGCCCGCCGCGATCCACCGCTCGACCTGCGCGGCGAGCGAGGCGGCGTCGAGGTGGAGGTTCACGCCACTGCCGTACGCCCGGACCGTGTCGCGTCGACGGCCGAGGAGGTCGGAGAGCCCGAGACCGGCCCGTCGCCCACGGAGGTCCCAGAGCGCGGTGTCGAGCCCGGCGATCGCGATCGTGGTGATCCCGCCACCACCGGCCTCGTGCAGATGCGCCCACAGTCGGGGCCAGAGCGCTTCGGGGTCGGTCGTCGCTCCGAGGGCGGCGGCCGTGATGTCGTCGTCGAGCAGCGCGCGGACGGCCGTCGCTCCGATCGTCGGTGTCCACGTGAAGCCCGAGCCGGTCGCCCCCTCGTCGTCGACGACGTCCACGCGGATGAGATGCAGCCACGGCGCCTCGGGCACCCAGGGGCGCGGCATGGTGAACCGGCCGAGCGAGGTGGTGATGGAGGCGATCCCCGGCATCGTCAGCGTCCTGCGGCGAGGGTCGCGTGCTCGGCGACGAGGTCGGCGCCGGTCGCGAGCAGCGCCTCCAGGCGGTCGGTCTGCTCCGGGGTCGGATCGACGAAGGGCGATCGCACGGAACCGACCGGCAGACCGCCGAGCCGGACGCCGGCCTTGATGAGCGACACGGCGAAGCCGGGGGTCTCGTCGCGGAGGGCCACCAGTGGACGGTAGAACTCGCGCAGCAGGCGTTCTCGGAGCGGCTCGTCGTGCTCGGTGTACGCGCGGTAGAACAGCGTCGCGAGCTCCGGCAGCATGGCGAAGACGGCCGAGGAGTAGAGCGGGATGCCGATGCCGCGGTAGGCGGCCTGCGTGAGCTCGGCGGTGAGGAGGCCGTTGAAGAAGGCGAAGTCAGAGCGGCCCTCCTCGTGCACCGCCAGCACGATGTCCTGGGCGGCCGCGACGTCGCCGACGCCGTCCTTGAAGCCGACGACCTGCGGGTTGCGCGCGAGGTGGCGCATCGTCGCCGTCGTGTACCGGGCGTTGTTCCGGTGGTAGACGATCGCCGGGAGGCTCGTCGCCGAGAGGACGTCCTCGACGTACGCCTGCAGTCCGGCCGCCGGCCCGGAGACGAGGTACGGCGGCATGAGCAGGATCGCGTCGGCTCCCGCCTCCTCGGCCGCCGCGGCGAGTTCCTTCGCGGTCGCCACGCCTCCTCCGGCGCCACCGATGACCGGGACGGCGCCGTCGACGACCTCGACGGTCCGCCCGACGACGCGGGCGGCCTCCGACGGCGACATCGCGTGCAGCTCGCCGGTGCCGCAGGCGGGGAACACCCCTCCCGGGCGGTGTTCGAGTCGCGACTCGAGGTGGGTGCCGAGGAGCCCCAGGTCGACCTCGCCCGCGGCGTCGAATGGGGTGATCGGGAAGTACAGGACGCCGTCGAAGGCGAGCGGTGCTGGCATGGTGGAGGTCCTCGTCATCGTGGGGCTGGGGCTGGAACAGGAATGGTGGCCGGCCGGCCGGTGTCGGCGGCGAGCAGATCGGTGAGCCTGGCCGCCTCGGCGGGGCTGAGCACCGATCGCCAGCCGTGCTCCGGGCGCCACCCGAGGTGGGCGGTGGCCTTCGCGCTGCTGAAGGCGGCGGCTCGGTCGACGAGTCCGTCGGCGAATCCGGCGGTGCTCGGGACCTGCGCGGGGAGCAGGGTGGACAGGGGCGCGAGGGCCAGTGCGTCGTCGGCGCCGACGAAGTAGATCTCACCGGAGTGCCGGGCTTCCGCGCGATCGATCCAGGCGGCGACGAAGCGACCTGCGTCGCGCGCGTCCACGTAGTTGTACAGGGACACGGCTGCGAGGGCGGGATCGGCGAGCCGGTCGACGATGGTGTGCCCCTGCTGCGTCGGTGCGCCCTCCCACTCCTCCGGGGAGACGACGAAGCACGGCCGGAAGGCGCCGGTCACGACGGCGTCGCCGTGGGCTCGGGCGAGCATCGCGACCGTCGACTCGATCGCGACCTTCGACAGCGCGTAGGCGTTCCACGGGGCGACCCGGTGCTCCTCGGTGATGGGGAGCGCCTCGGGCGTCCACCCGTGCGGGGCGCCGTAGCCGATGACGGTCGGGCTGCTCGCGGCCAGCAGCCGGGTGGCTCCGGCGGCGATCCCCGCGGTGAGGGCGGTGAAGGCGAGCGTCTGGTTGGTCGACAGGATGACGTGCTCCGGCGCGCTGAAGGGCACGGCGATCGCCGCCAGGTGCACGACCGCGTCGGGCCGCAGGGCGGCGAAGAGCTCATGGGTGGCGTCATGGTCGAGGAGGTCCGCGGTCCGGCCCTCGACGCCGGGGAGCCCGGGGTCGGTCCGATCGACGGAGACGACCTCGTGGCCTGCTTCGGCGAGGGCGCTCGCGACGCTCCGCCCGAGTCGTCCTGCGCCGCCGGTGACGATGATGCGCATCGGTGTCCTCTCTGACCACATCCGGGTCGACCATGCCGACCAGGCCGATCGAGAAACCGGTTTCTCGGGGTGAGCCTATAGGATGATTGACGACGGCACCACCCGTGACGAGTTGGACGAGGACGTATGAGCAACCGGTTCCCCACTGCTGGCCCGACGCCGACGATCTCGGACGTCGCCGTGCAGGCGGGCGTCTCGAAGGCCACCGTGTCGCGCGTGCTCAACGGCAAGGCGACCGTCGACGCGGCGATCGCCGACCGCGTCCTCGCCGCAGTCGCCGCCCTCGGTTATCGGCCGAGCATGCTGGCCCGAAGCCTGTCGCTCGGCCGCACGAACACCATCGGGGTCGTCGTGCCCGACCTCGAGAACCCGATGTTCCAGGAGATCCTGCGCGGGGTCACCCGGGCCGCGGCGGCCGACGGCTACCGCGTCCTCGTGACCGACACCGAGGAGGACCCGGCCGACGAGGCGGCGGCGGCCCGCGAAGCCCGTCGTCGCTGCGACGCGATCGTCCTCTGCTCACCCCGCCTGGCCGAGCCGGAGCTTCGAGCGCTCCTCGCGGAGCTGCACCCGGTCGTGCTCGTCAACCGCGAGCTCGCCGACTCGCCCGTGCCATCGGTGTCCATCGACTACGCGAGCGGCATGGAGCAGGTGCTCGCCGAGCTGCACGCACTCGGGCACCGGCACATCCTGTACCTCGCGGGGCCCGCCGCGAGCCAGGGCGATCGCCTCCGACGGGTCGGTATCGCCCGTGCCCGCTCGGACCTCGGCGATCTTTCCGTCGACATCGTGACGGCCGGCTCTGCGCTGGTGGACGGCGCGGCGGTCGTCGAGACGGTGGTGCAGCACGACGCGACCGCCGTCGTCGCCTTCAACGACCTCGTCGCACTCGGGCTCGTCTCGGCGCTCCGCGGTGCCGGTGTGTCCGTCCCCTCGGCGCTCAGTGTGGTCGGCTTCGACGACATCCCGTTCGCGGCGTTCGCGGTGCCGGCGCTCAGCACGGTGTCCGTCCCGCGGCGCGAGCTCGGTGCCGAGGCGTGGAGCAGACTGCGCGACACCATCGGCGGCGCGGACGGTGGACACCCGCTCGTCTTCCGACCGCGGTTCGTCGCCCGGGAGAGCACCGCAGCGCGCCCGGCCGCGAGTCCACCGGTCTGGCACGGAACCGAGCAGCACCCCACGTCACCGGAGCTGACCGCCCGGCTCGGCGACCGCGAGGTCCTCGCCCTCCACGACGGCAGCGGCCTCGGACCGACCGACGCCCCGCGACCGTTCGCGCACCCCGTCACCTCGCTCGGCGGGACCGTCGTCACGGAGTCCGCTCCCGACGACCACCCCCACCATGTCGGTCTCTCGATGGCCGTCGCCGACGTCGACGGTGTCTCGTACTGGGGTGGTCGCACCTACGTCGCCGGGCAGGGGTCGACGATGCTCGACAACCACGGTGCCCAGCGCGTCACCGAGACCGAGGTGGACGCCGGTGTGCTGCGTCAGACCCTCGACTGGGTCGGGCGCGACGGGACGACGCAGCTGCGGGAGTCGCGCAGCACGGTCGTCGAGGCGTTCGCCCTGCCCGGATCCGATGTCGGGAGCGGGAGGTCGGCGCTCCGCGTCGCCGTCTCCAGCGTCCTGCAGACGACGGGATCGACGGTGACGATCGGATCGCCGGCCACGAACGGTCGTGAGGGCGCCGGGTACGGCGGATGGTTCTGGCGGCTGCCCGCGGACGCCAGACGGTCCGTCCTCAGCGCGGAGGGGCCAGGGGAGTCGACCGCGCACGGCTCCCGTGCGGCGTGGGTCGCCTTCGTCCTCGACGCCGACGGGAGCGCCGACCCGGAGACGGGTGACGCGGCCGAGTCCGCCCCGACGCCGGCTCGACGCCCCACGACCGTCCTGTTCCGGCAGCCCGCAGCGAACGCCTTCCCCTGGTTCCTCCGTGCGGCCGAGTACCCGGGAGTCGGGGTCTCGCTCGCCGCCACCAGCCGCACCGCCATCACCGCCGACACCCCGCTCGTCACCGGTCTGGAGGCGGTCGTCGTCGACGGCGCCCTGGACGCGGAGCAGGCGGACGCCATCCACCGCGCGCTCCTCACCGCCGAGGAACGCCGCACCGAACCGCGCAGTACCGAACTGCGCAGCACAGGGAGTGACGCATGACCAGCACCGACCACACCACCGCCCCGACCGTCGTGGTCGTCGGGATCCACGGCCATGGCGCCAGCCACGTGGCGGCAGCCAGGGCGCTCGCCGCGACCGGCGCGATCCACCTCGTCGGCCTCGTCGACCGGACCTTCACCGAGGAGGACCGCGCCACCGGGGACGCGCCGCTCCGCGGTTCACTCGAGGAGTGCTTCGCCGCCGGGCGGGTGGACGTGGTCATCCTCTCGACCCCGATCCACACGCACCTGGATCTCGCCGTCACCGCGCTCGAGCACGGCGCCGACGTCCTGCTCGAGAAGCCGCCGGTGACCTCGAACGACGAACTCGACCGGTTGGAGGCCACCGCCGCCCGGACCGGCGGGCTCGTGCAGGTCGGGTTCCAGAGTCTCGGATCACATGCGATCGGCGAGATCGCGGTCATCGTCGGCAGCGGGGAGATCGGGGCCGTGACAGCGCTCGAGGCGAGGGGCACCTGGGTCCGCACCGTCGGGTACTGGACGCGTGCCGCATGGTCGGGCAGGCGCTCGCTCGACGGTGTGCCCGTCGTGGACGGTGTCGTCACCAACCCCCTCGCTCACGCGGTCCAGACCATGCTGCGGCTCGGCGGTGCGACCGACCGCGCGGCGATCGCCACCATCGACCTCGACCAGTACCGGGCCAACGACATCGAGGCCGACGACACCTCGGTCGTCCGCATCACCCCACAGCGCGGTCCGGTCATGACGGCGGCGCTCACCCTGTGCGCGCAGGCGACGACCGACCCGGTGGTCACGGTGCACGGGGAGCTCGGCTCGATCCGGTTCCACTACACGCGCGACGAGGTCGAGGTGGTCGTCGACGGCGTCACCCGGCGACGCTGGACCACAGGCCGGACCGAGCTGCTCCCCGACCTCCTCCGCGCGCGCGAGGCGGTCCGGGCGGGTCAGGACGCCGCACTCGTCAGCTCCCTGGCCGACGCGTCCGCCTTCACCGCCGTCCTCGACGCGGTCCGATCGGCCCCAGCGCCGCACCCCATCCCCGCTGATCTCGTCGAGTGGCTCGGGACGGGCGACGAGCGCCGCCCGGTGATCCCGAGAATCGAGGAGCTCGTCGCCGAAGCGGCCGCCACCGGCAGCACCTTCGCCGAACTCGGGGCCGATTGGGCCCGGCGATGAACGACGAGCGACCCGGGCCGGACGAGGACGACCGCCGGCGCAAGCACGCCCGGCTCGTGTCGCTCCTGGAGGCCCGCGGAGCAGGCACGATCGTGCTGCGGTCCGCCGCCGCGGTCAGCTGGTACCTCGACGGCTCGCGCGTCCATGTGAGTCTCGCGGCCGACCCGATCGTCGCGGTCGTGGTCTCGCCGGGCGACGCGTGGCTCGTCGCGACCTCCAACGAGGTGGACCGGCTGCAGGCCGAGGAGCTGCCCGACATCCGCGTTCGGACGGTGCCGTGGCACACGCCGATCGACACGGTGCTGCCGAGTGGGGACGGGGTGCTGCAGGAGTCCGACGTCGCCGCCGAGCTTCGGGCGGCGCGTGCGTCGCTCCTCCCAGCCGAACTCTCGCGGTTCCGTTCGCTCGGGCGAGCGACGACGTCGGCGCTCGAGACGCTCGTCGACGAGGTCGCTCCTGACTGGACGGAACGCGAGGTCGCCGCGGACCTCGCCGGGCGCCTCGTCGCGGCCGGGATCGACCCACTCGTCCTCCTCGTCGCCGGGGAGGACAGACTCGCCCATCGGCACCCGCTGCCGACCGAGGGGCGACTCGGTTCCCGGGCCATGGTCGTCGCCTGCGGCCGCCGCGACGGGCTCATCGTGAACCTCACGCGGTGGTTCGACGAGGGCGGCACCCCGGCCGAGCCGTTCGCCACGGGCATGCAGCGCATCCGGGCCGTCGAACGTGCCTATCTCGACGCCACCGTGCCGGGTGCCTCGCTCGCCGACATCCTCCGGACGGGGAGTGCCGCTTACGCCGAGCAGGGCTTCGACGTCGAGGAGTGGACGAAACACCATCAGGGCGGTGCGGCCGGCTACGCGGGACGCGATCCGCGCGCCACGCCTGAGGCGAGCGACGTCGTCCAGCCCTGGCAGGCGTTCGCCTGGAACCCGACCGCCCGCGGCGTGAAGGTCGAGGACACCGTCGTGGTCACGCCGGACGGTGTCGAGGTGCTGACGACGAGCTCGGCCTCGACCCACCAGATCCCGTCCACCATGGGAGGCTGAAGACATGACCCAGCACATCGTCATCGCACCGGACTCGTTCAAGGGCACGGCGACCGCCGCGCAGGTCGCCGAGGCGATCGCCGACGGGTGGCGGACCGTCCGGCCGGATGACCTCCTGCAGTCGCTTCCCATGGCCGACGGCGGCGAGGGCACGCTCGACGCATTCGCGGCCGCCGTGCCTGGAGCGCGTCGGCACCCGATCACGGTCACCGGCCCGATCGGCGACCCGGTGGACGCCGAATGGCTCGAGTTGCCCGACGGCTCCGCGGTCGTGGAACTGGCGCAGACGAGCGGGCTGACCCTCCTCGACCCCCTACAGCCGTTCGCAGCGCACACCGTCGGCTTCGGCGAGGCCATCGCAGCCGCCCTCGACCACGGTGCGCGACGACTGCTGCTCGCGATCGGCGGAAGTTCCAGCACGGACGGTGGAGCCGGACTCCTGTCCGCGCTGGGCGCCCGGTTGATCGATGCCGACGGCGCTTCGACGGCGCACGGCAATGCGGGGCTGGCGACCCTGGACCGGATCGACACCACCGGCCTCCGTGCGCTGCCGGCCGACGGTGCGGTCATCCTCAGCGACGTGACCAACCCGCTGCTCGGCGACCGCGGTGCCGCAGCGGTGTTCGGACCGCAGAAGGGGGCAGATGCCACGGACGTCCCCGTCCTCGACGCGAACCTCGCGCGGTTCGCGCGTCGAGCCCAGGACGCCTTCGGCCAGGACCTCGCTGACGCGGCAGCGGTCGAACCCGGCGCCGGTGCCGCGGGCGGTGCGGGCTTCGGCCTCCTCGTGTGGGGAGCCACCGCCACCTCGGGCGCGGGTGGTGTCGGTGAGGCGATCGCCCTCACGGAAGCGGCCGCCGCGGCGTCGATCGTGATCACGGGCGAGGGCCGCTTCGACGACCAGACGGCCGACGGCAAGGTCGCATCCTGGGTCGCCGGGCTCGCGGCGGACCGGACCATGCTCGTCGCCGGAGCGATCCAGGCGCCCACGGAGGGGATCTTCCTCGCGGCGGCCTCGCTCACGGAGCTGGCCGGCGGCGCCGAGGCGGCGATGGCCGAACCGCTCGTCCACCTGCGTGCGGCCGGGGCGGCACTGGCCACCCAGTACCGCCCCTGATCACGTCACCCGGCGGTGACGCACGTCATGCGGTGACGTCGATGAGGACCTTCCCGACCGTGTCGTCCTCGACGGCGGCGTGGGCAGCAGCCGTCTCGGCGAGCGGGAACACCGTGAGCGCCAGACCGTGGTCTTCGCCGACGTGGAGCGCGCCGTCCTCGATCGCAGCGGTGATGTCCTCAGCGGCGGCGTGGAGTGCGGCGTCGCCGACCGTGTAGAGCAGCATGAACTGGAGCCGCGTGTTGAGCCCCATGTGCGGGCGGATGTCGAGCGTGATCGAGTCACCGCCGTTGTTCGCGTAGCTGACGACCGTGCCGCGCGGGGCGAGGACCGCCTGGTCGAGGGGGAGGTTCTGCGCGATCGCGACCTCCACGACGAGGTCGACGCCGTCGGGCGCCACCTCGCGGATCGCCGCGGCGGTGTCGCCCTCGCGGTAGTTCACGACGTGGTGCGCTCCCGCGGCGGTCGCGAGGCGGGCCTTCTCGTCGCTGCTGATGGTGCTGATCACCGTCGCGCCCGCCCAGCGCGCGAGCTGGATCGCGGCGTTGCCGACGGCGCCGGCGCCACCCTGGACGAGGACCGTCCGGCCGTCGAGGGCACCGGGGCGAGGCGGGTCGGGCCATCCTGCGCGACGGTGAGTGCACGGTGCGCGGTCATCGCGGGGACACCGAGGCTGGCGCCGAGTTCGAAGGACGCGGCGTCGGGCAGGGGGACCACACGGGAGGCGGGCTGGACCGTGAACTCCTGGGCCGTGCCCAGCGGGCTCTCGTGTGCAGCGAGGTACACCCAGACGCGGTCGCCGACGGCGAAGGTGGTCGTGGTCGCCGCGTCGCCGGCAGCGGGGCCGACCGCGTCGATCACGCCGGCACCGTCGAGGTTCGGGACGACCTCGGGGAAGGGCATGCCACCCGAGGGGCCGCCGCCGCGCCTGGTCTTCCAGTCGGTCGGGTTGACCCCGGAGAACGCGAGCTTGACGCGGACCTCGCCGGGGCCGGGCTCGGGGAGCTCGCGCTCGACGAGGTGGAGGACGGACGGGTCACCGTTGGTGGAGTAGACGATCGATCGCATACCGTCGCCAACGTCTCCGCCCCGCGGAAGATTCCGTGGTGGCACTTCGACAGGCTCAGTGACCGGTGGGGGTCGGCTCGGTGACCGGCGGAGGTCGGCCCCGGGACCGGTGGAGGTCGCCTCGGGAACCGCCTCAGGCTCGGGCGGCGTACTGCTCCCGGGCGATCCCGGACGCGTCGGCGGCGACCGCCTGAACCGCACCGTCGCCGGCCCCCACCGCAGTCCACACCGGACGGGTCCCGCTGAGCGCCCAGGCCGCCTGCACCGCTGCGCCGTCGGCGACGTACTCCCCGGGTGCCGGCACGACGACCGGCACGTCGAAGACCTCGCGCGCGATCGCCTGCACCGCCGGGTTCTGCGCCGCTCCGCCGATGAGGAGGACCCGTTCCGCCGTGACACCCTGCGCGAGCACCGCGTCGAGACCGTCGGCGAGTCCGCAGAGCAGCCCCTCGATCGCCGCCCGGGCGAGCCCCTCCCGCGTCGTCGACTCCAGGGTCATGCCGAAGAGGGTCGCCGTGGCGTCCGGCCGGTTCGGGGTGCGCTCACCCTCGAAGTACGGCTGGAGCACGAGACCGCGCGCCCCGGCCGGGGCCTCGAGCGCGAGTCGACCGAGTTCCGCGTGGTCGACGCCGAGTAGCGCGGCCACCGCGTCGAGGATCCGGGCGGCGTTGAGCGTCGCGATGAGCGGCAGGAACGCGCCGTCGGCCGAGGCGAACCCGGCGACGGTGCCCGAGCTGTCGCGGACCACGGCCGGCGTCACGGCGAACACCGTCCCGCTCGTCCCGATCGACACGACGACGTCGCCGGCCGTCGCCCCGAGCCCGAGGGCGGCTCCGGCGTTGTCACCGGCGCCCGCCCCGATGACGGTGCCCGGCCCGATGAGGCCACCGTCGACACCGGTCCCGGCCGACTCCTCCGGCGCGAGCACGCGCGGGAGGATCGCATCGTGGCCGAGCGCTGCCATGAGCAGCTCGCGGTCGTACTCGCCGTCGGCGGGGGACCAGTACCCGGTGCCGGAGGCGTCGGATCGGTCGGTCGTCAGTTCGGCGAGGTCCGCGCCGAGTGGGCTCTCGTCGGTTGGGCCGAAGCCGCGCAGACGCCAGCTCAGCCAGTCGTGGGGGAGCGCGACGGCGGCGACCTCGGCGGCGTTCGCGGGTTCGGCGTCGCGCAGCCAGCGCAGCTTCGTGATCGTGAAGGAGGCGACGGGGACGCACCCGGTCCGCTGGGCGAGTTCCGCAGCGCCGAACTCCGTGATGAGGTCCGTCGCGGCCTGCGCGCTCCGGGTGTCGTTCCAGAGGAGTGCCGGACGGATGACGCGTCCGTCGACGTCGAGCGCGACCATGCCGTGCTGCTGGGCCGCGACCGACACCGCGGCGACATCTGCCAATCCGCCTGCGGCGGAGGCCGCCTCCTGCAGCGCCTGCCACCACGCGGCCGGGTCGACCTCGGTGCCGGCGGGGTGCGCCGCGCGTCCTTCGCGGACGAGTGCTCCCGTCTCGGCGTCGCGGATGACGACCTTGCAGCTCTGGGTGGACGAATCGATGCCGGCGACGAGCGTCATCGCTCTCCCTGTTCTCGGTGGTGGGCGGTCGGGTGACCGCCGGGTCTGCTGTGGGGGTGGAACGCGGAACGGCGTTCCGCCCCCGATCCTCTCGGATCAGGAGACGGAACGCCAGGTTCGCGGGTGTCGGTCAGCGCGCGCCCATGAGGTGGTCGACGGCCAGCTGCTGCAGGCGGACGAACCCGAAGCCCTTGCCGCCGAAGTAGGCGTCGGCGTCGAAGTCCTCGTACGACGAGCGGTCGGCGAGCAGCTGCTCGACGGTCTCGCCGGGGTTGAGCGTCGGCTCGCGCAGCTCGGGCACGCGGGCGGCGGCCAGCGCCTCCTGCACCTCGGGGTCGGCGCGGAACGCCTCGGCGCGTTCCTTGAGCAGCAGGTACATGCGCATGTTGGCGGCTGCGGAGTCCCACACGCCGGTGATGTCCTCGGTGCGGCTCGGCTTGTAGTCGAAGTGACGCGGGCCGTCGTACGCGGGGCCGCCGTTCACGCCACCGTGCTCGAGGAGGTCGACGAGCGAGAACGCGTTCTGCAGGTCGCCGTGACCGAAGACGAGGTCCTGGTCGTACTTGATGCCCCGCTGGCCGTTGAGGTCGATGTGGTAGAGCTTGCCCTGATAGAGCGCCTGGGCGATACCGGCCGTGAAGTTCAGGCCCGCCATCTGCTCGTGGCCGACCTCGGGGTTGATGCCGACGAGCTCCGGGCGCTCGAGGGTCTCGATGAACGCCATCGCGTGGCCGAGTGTCGGGAGCAGGATGTCGCCGCGGGGCTCGTTGGGCTTCGGCTCGATCGCGAAGCGGATGTCGTAGCCCTTGTCGGTCACGTAGTCGCCGAGGAAGTTGACGGCCTCGCGGTAGCGCTCGAGGGCCGCCTGCACGTCCTTCGCGGAGTCGTACTCGGCGCCCTCGCGGCCGCCCCACATGACGAAGGTCTTGGCACCGAGCTCGGCGGCGAGGTCGAGGTTGCGGAGCACCTTGCGGAGGGCGAAGCGACGGACGGCGCGGTCGTTGGAGGTGAAGCCGCCGTCCTTGAACACGGGCGCGCTGAACAGGTTGGTGGTCACCATCGGCACGATGACGCCGGTGTCGGCGAGGGCCTGCTTGAGGCGGTCGATCTGCTTCTGGCGTTCGGCGTCGGTCGAGCCGAAGGCGAAGAGGTCGTCGTCGTGGAAGGTGAGGCCGTAGGCGCCGAGGTCGTTCAGGCGGGTGACGGCCTCGACCACGTCGAGGTCGGGGCGGGTGGGGCCGCCGAACGGGTCGGTCCCGTTGTAGCCGATCGTCCAGAGGCCGAAGGAGAACCGATCGGCTTTGGTGGGGGTGAGGCTCATGCGTGCAGTCCTTCAACGTCGTTGGTGAGTGGATGATTTGTTGTTAACCACAACTTATAACCGAGAGTAGCAGATCGTCGGCCTCGCGTCACCGGTCGAAGGTCGCGAAATATTTCGTTAGCATGGGCAGAACTTCTCGCTGGAGAGACGGCCGCCCGGCCAGACGGAGCGGGATCGGAGGACTCGGATGAGCGACGACCTCGCGGTGCAGACCGCTGGACCCGGTGCCGGTGGCGGGCGCGCGACCCTGTCGCGCATCGCCAGGGAGGCCTCCGTGTCGGTGTCGACCGCCTCGAAGGTGCTCAACGGGCGGCCGGGGGTGTCGCCGGACACCCGGGAGATCGTCGAACGGCTGCTGGACCGCCACGGGTACAGTCGCCGCGGTGCCGAGCTCGAGCAGGGCTCGCTCATCGAGCTCGTCTTCGAGTACATCGACAGCTCGTGGTCGCTCGAGATCATCCGCGGTGTCGAGAAGGTCGCGCGCCAGCACGGCATGAGCGTCACCCTCACCGAGACGGGCGCTCGGCGTTCGACCGGCGAGGGTTGGGTCGAGAGCATCATCTCGCGGAAGCCCGTCGGGGTCATCCTCGTGTTCTCGGACATCGACCCGGCGTACCGGCGCCAGCTCCACACGCGCAACATCCCGGTCGTCGTGGTCGACCCGGCGGGGGACCCGGGCCCGGAGGTCGCCGCCATCGGCTCCACGAACTGGTCCGGTGGGATGGCCGCGACGCGCCACCTCATCGAGCTCGGTCACCGCAGGATCGGCTTGATCTCGGGCCCGCAGGACCTCATGTGCTCGCGGGCGCGGGTCTCCGGCTACCGGTCCGCGCTCGAGGAGGCCGGGATCCCGCTCGACGAGACGATCCTGCGCCGCGGTGAGTTCATCCCGGAGGCGGGGCGCGTCCTTGCGCTCGAACTGCTGCAGCTCGAGGACCGGCCGACCGCGATCTTCGCCGGCAACGACATGCAGGCGTTCGGTGTCTACGAGGCGGCGCGCTCGCTCGGGATCTCGATCCCGGAGCAGCTGTCGGTCGTCGGGTACGACGACGTCCCGCCGGCCAAGTGGGTCGGTCCAGCCCTCACGACCATCCGGCAGCCGCTCATCGAGATGGCCGAGGAGGCCACCCGCCTGGTACTGAAGCTCCGGTCCGAGACGGTCGACAACATCCGCCTCGACCTCGCCACCTCCCTCGTCGTCCGGGGTTCGACCGCTGCCCCGCCCACCCCCTAGCCCGCGAACTGTCACTCGCCGCTCGTCCCGGCGGCCGGGACTGTGCCGGAGTGACAGTTCGCGGGTAAGGGTGGGGGTGGACGGGCTGGTGATGGGTGCGAAAAGTTTCCAATGCGGGATAGGGAAGTTGCGGGGGAACAGGCGGCGGGGCTAGCTTCAGGGCACCGCAGCGAAGCGATCCGGAACCCCGGGGCCGCAGCTGCGCGAGCAGCTCGGGAGCGTTGCACATGGCGGGAAGCGGACGGCCGGAACTCCGGGTCGCGATGATCGGATACGGCTTCATGGGAGCCGCACACTCGCAGGCCTGGCGCACCGCACCGCGCTTCTTCGACCTCCACGCGGAACCGGTCATGGCGACGATCGTCGGCCGCAACGCCGAAGCACTCGAAGCGGCCCGCGTGAAGTTCGGCTGGGAGTCGGCCTCGACCGACTGGCGGAGCGTCATCGCCGACCCGTCCATCGACATCGTCGACGTCTGCACGCCCGGCTCGTCGCACGTCGAGATCGCGATCGCCGCCCTCGAAGCCGGCAAGCACGTCCTCTGCGAGAAGCCGCTCGCCAACAGTGTCGAGGAGGCGGAGCTGATGGTCGCCGCGGCCGAGGCGGCGAGGGCCCGCGGCGTCCGCTCCATGGTCGGCTTCAGCTACCGTCGTGTGCCCGCCATCGGCTACGCCCGCCAGCTCATCGCGGAGGGCGCGCTCGGCGACGTCCGCCAGATCCGCGCGCTCTACCTCCAGGACTGGCTGAGCGACGCGGAGGGCCCGATGACGTGGCGCCTCGACAAGGATCAGGCCGGCTCCGGCTCGCTCGGTGACATCGGCGCGCACGCCATCGACCTCGTGCAGCACCTGACCGGCGCCCGACTCGACACCGTCAGCGGGACGCTCGCCACCTTCGTCACCGAGCGACCGCTCCTCGGTGAGACCGTCGGCCTGAGCGGGACCGCCTCGGAGGAACGCGGCGCGGTCACCGTCGACGACGCCGCCTGGTTCACCGCGAAGCTCACGGGCGGACTCGCGGACGGCGCGATCGGTGCCTTCGAGGCCACCCGCTACGCGACCGGCCGGAAGAACGCGCTCCGCATCGAGCTGAGCGGCTCCCGCGGAGCCATCGCCTTCGACCTCGAGCGGATGAACGAGCTGGAGGTGTACGACGCCACCGCTCCTGCCGGCAAGCAGGGCTTCACGCGCATCGTCGTCACCGAGCCGGAGCACCCGTACATGGCCGCCTGGTGGCCGACCGGCCACGGCATCGGCTACGAGCACCCGTTCTCGCACCAGGTGCGCGACCTCGTCCAGGCCATCACCGCCGGCACCGATCCCGAGCCGTCCTTCGCCGACGGGCTGCAGGTCCAGCGGGTCCTGCGTGCCGTCGAGTCGAGTGCGGCGAACGGCAGCGCCTGGACACCCACCGACTGACCCGACCACATCGCACCATCAGCAGCAGCACCCACCAAGGAGAGAACGCAATGACGCTTCGTACTTCATCCCGCCGCCGGACCCGACTGGCCGCAGTCGCCCTCGGCGTCTCGGCCCTCATGCTCGGCGCGACCGCCTGCTCCAGCGGCGGCGGCGCCCCGAGCGGCAGTGCCACCCTCTGGGGCCTCACCGGCACCGACGAGGACACCGTCCTCGGCCCGTCGCTCAAGGAGTGGAACGCCGCCAACGCCGACGGCCAGGTCGCCGCGACCTACTTCCAGAACGACGCTTACAAGACCAAGATCCGTACGGCCGTCGGCGCGGGCAGCGCCCCGACCATCATCTACAGCTGGGCGGGCGGCACCCTGAACTCCTATGTGGACGCCGGCAAGGTCGCCGACATCACCTCGGAGACCGCGGACGCGAAGGGCAAGTTCCTCGAGTCCGTCTGGAACCAGGGTGTCATCGACGACAAGGTCTACGCGGTGCCGATGAACGCCACCACGCCGATCATGTTCTACTACAACAAGGACGTCCTGAAGGCCGCCGGGGTCGAGGTCCCGACGAACTTCGACGAGATCGTCGACGCCATCCCCAAGCTCAAGGCCGCAGGCGTGGCCCCGTTCTCGCTCGCCGGTGCCTCCAAGTGGCCGTCGCTCATGTGGGAGGAGTACCTCGTCGACCGCGTCGCCGGACCCGAGGCCTTCAACAAGATCATGGCCGGCGAGGCCGACGCGTGGAGCGACCCCGGCATCATCGAGGCGAACGAGAAGATCCAGGAGCTCGTGAAGGCCGGCGCGTTCGTCGACGGCTACGCCTCGGTCACCGCCGACAGCAACGCCGACGTGGCCCTGCTCTACACGGGCAAGGCCGCGATGATGCTCCAGGGCGCCTGGGTCATGACGACCTTCAAGCAGCAGGCGGCCGAGTTCGCCGAGAAGGGTCTCGGTTACACGACCTTCCCCGCCGTCACCGGTGGCAAGGGCGACCCGTCGAACATCGTCGGCAACCCGTCCGGGTACTTCTCCATCTCCGCCTCGGCGACGAAGGAGCAGAAGGCCAGCGCGCTGAAGTACCTCACCGAGGGTGTGTTCGACAAGGGCTACATCGACCGCATGGTGAAGGCCGGCCAGGTGCCTCCCATCACCGACATCGACTCCGAGATCGCGGACGCCGGCGGCGACTTCGGCACGACCGTCTACGACCTGACGAAGAACGCCAAGAACTTCCAGATGTCGTGGGACCAGGCGCTCCCGCCGGCACAGGCGACCGCGCTGCTGACGAACCTCGACCAGCTGTTCAACCTGCAGATCACCCCGCAGGAGTTCTCCGACAACATGAACAAGACGATCGGACAGTGATCTCCCGATGACCGTCACCCGTCCATTGAACGGGGCCCGAGGGGCCGGTGCGGCAGCGATGCGCCGCCGCACCGGCCCCAGTGGCTGGATGGTCGCGCCGGCGCTGGGCTTCTTCCTCGTCTTCGCGATCATCCCGCTCATCGTCGCCCTGTACCTGAGCTTCACCCGCTGGGACGCGATCACCGACCCCGCGTGGGTCGGCCTCGACAACTGGGCCTCGGTCCTCGTCGACCCGGTCGCGATCGACGCGCTCGTCCTCACCCTCAAGGTCATCGTGATCTCCTGGATCGTCCAGACACCGATCAGCCTGCTGCTCGGGACCTGGACCGCCGGCAAGCAGCGCAACCGGGCCGTCCTCGGCGCGATCTTCTTCCTGCCACTCCTGCTGTCGTCGGCGGCGACGGCCATCGCGTTCAAGGCGATCCTCGACCCGAACTTCGGCCTGTCGGCGTCGCTCGGCATCCCGTTCCTCAAGCAGGACTGGCTCGGCAACCAGCAGCTCGTGCTCTTCGTCGTGATCTTCATCATCGCGTGGCAGTTCGTGCCCTTCCACACGCTCCTGTTCCAGGGTGGCGTGCGGCAGATCCCGGCGTCCCTCTACGAGGCCGCCGAGATCGACGGTGCGGGGACGGTCAAGCAGTTCTTCCACATCACGCTCCCGCAGCTGCGGTACACGCTCGTGACGTCGTCCACGCTCATGATCATCGGTTCGCTCACCTACTTCGACGTGATCTTCGTGCTCACCGGCGGCGTTCCGAGCGCGGGCACCCGCATCCTCCCGATCCTCATGTACGTGACGGGCTTCTCCGCGAGCCAGTTCGGGCAGGCGAGCGTCATGGCGATCATCCTGGCCGTCATCGGTCTCGCCATCGCCCTGCTGCTCACCAAACTGAGCGGCTTCGCCAAGATGGACAGTCAGCAGGAGGGCCTCTGATGTCAGCGACCAACCCACTCACGAAGCCCGGTGCGCTCCCGACCGGGAGCCTCGACACGGTCAGCGTCTCGACCGCCGGGTCCAAGCGCGGACGCCCGGGCGAGCACGAGACGCGAGGCAGGCGCCCCCGCGGTGCCCGCCGAAAGCCGAACATCATCGGCGGGATCGGCGCATGGATCTGGCTGCTCATCATCGTGCTGCCGATCTACTACATCGTCATCACGAGCGTGCGCCCGCAGGCCGGGTTCTTCTCGAGCAACCAGCTCATCCCGCCCACCGACCCGACCCTCGACGGCTACGCCCTCGTCCTGCAGAGCGACTTCTTCCTCTATCTCGGCAACAGCGTCGTCATCACCGTCGCGAGCGTCGCCGTCACCGTGTTCGTCTGCCTCATGGCCGCGTACGCGATCGTGCGCACCAACTCCCGGTTCACGCGGGGAGCGTTCTCGTTCTTCCTGCTCGGCCTCGCGATCCCGCTGCAGGCGACGATCATCCCGCTGTTCTACATGCTCAGCAAGGCGGGACTCTACGACACCCTCCTGGCGCTGATCCTGCCGTCGATCGGCTTCGCGGTGCCCGTGACCGTGCTCATCCTGTCGAACTTCATCCGCGACATCCCCAAAGAGCTGTTCGAGTCGATGACGGTCGACGGCGCGTCGAGCTGGCGGACCCTCGTCTCGCTCGTCCTCCCGCTCGCCCGGCCGGCGATCGTCACGGTCGCGCTCTACAACGCGCTCAACGTGTGGAACGGCTTCCTGTTCCCGCTCGTGCTCACGCAGTCGCCGAGCAACCGGGTGCTGCCGTTGTCGCTGTGGACGTTCCAGGGCTCGTTCAGCGTGAACGTGCCGGCCGTGCTCGCCGCCGTGGTGCTGTCGACCCTGCCGATCTTCATCCTGTACCTGTTCGGCCGACGCCAGTTGATCAGTGGCATGACCGCCGGCTTCAGCAAGTAGTGCCGGTCGCGAGTCGACCGGAGACCGAACCACCCCCTGAGAGGAACACATGACTGACAAGCAGGCGCTCGTGGTGCGAGGCGGCTGGGACGGGCACATGCCCGTCGAGACGACCGCGGCCTTCATCCCCTTCCTGGAGGCGAGCGGGTTCACCGTCCGCGTCGAGGACGGGACCACCGTCTACACGGACACCGACTACCTCGACACGGTCGACCTCATCGTGCAGATCAACACGATGAACACCATCGAGCCGGAGGAGTTCGCCGGCCTGCAACGCGCCGTCCTGAACGGGACGGGTATGGCCGGTTGGCACGGCGGGATCGCGGACTCGTACCGCAACAACGCCGACTACCTCCACATGATCGGTGGCCAGTTCGCGCACCACGCCGGCAAGGACCCGGCCGAGCGGACGGGGGAGCAGTCCGACAACTACATCCCCTACACCGTCCACATCACCGAGTACGGCCGGACGCACCCCATCACCGAGGGGATCGAGGACTTCGACCTCGTCACCGAGCAGTACTGGGTGCTGAGCGACGAGTACAACGACGTCCTCGCGACGACGACGCAGGAGGTGCGGCCCTGGGACGCGTGGAACCGTCCCGTCACGGCGCCCGCCATCTGGACCCGCCAGTGGGGGAAGGGCAGGATCTTCGTGTCCGCGCCCGGCCACCGCATCGAGATCGTCGAAGACCCGAACGTCCGCACCATCATCGAAAGGGGCCTGCTGTGGGCAGCGCGCTGAACGGGCCATTGGAGAGCACCGGAGGGTCCGTCCTCCGGGTCGGCGTCATCGGCGTCGGCAACATCTCGAAGCAGTACTTCGCCGAGTTCCCGAAGCTGCCGAACCTCGAGCTCGTCGTCGTTGCGGACCTCGACCTCGCCCGCGCCGCGGAGGTCGCCGCCGAACAGGGCGTGCGGTCGTCGAGCGTCGACGAGCTGCTCGCCGACCCCGAGGTCGACGTCGTCCTGAACCTCACCATCCCGGCCGCGCACGCCGAGGTCGCGCTCCGGGCTCTCGAGGCCGGCAAGCACGTCTACGGGGAGAAGCCGCTCGCGCTGTCGACCGCCGAGGCACGACCGGTGCTCGAGCTCGCGGCGGCGAAGGGCCTCCGCGTCGGCAGCGCGCCGGACACCGTCCTCGGGTCCGGGGTCCAGACGGCGCTCGCCGTGCTCGACAGCGGCGCCATCGGTCGGCCGATCGCCGCAGCCGTCGCCTGGAGCGCCCCGGGACATGAGCTGTGGCACCCGGCCCCCGCGTTCTACTACCAGCCGGGTGGCGGACCGCTCCTCGACATGGGGCCGTACTACCTGACGAGCCTCGTGTCGTTCTTCGGTCCTGTCGTGCGGGTGTCGGGCGCGGTCGCGCGGTCGGATCGTGAGCGGTCGGTCGCGACCGGAGCGCTGGCCGGGACGCCGATCCCGGTGCACGAGGAGGTCGACACGCACGTCACCGCGATCCTCGAGCACGCGAACGGGGTGGTCTCGACCGTGACGGTCTCGTTCGAGGTGTGGGCGAGCCGCGCGCCGCTCTTCGAGGTCTACGGGACGGGCGGGACGGTCGCCGTGCCCGACCCGAACCGGTTCTCGGACCCGGTGGAGATCGCGACGGCCGACGACCGCACCTGGCGTGCCGTCCCCGACAGCGCCGGCTTCGTCGACGCCGGGCGCGGGGTGGGCCTGTCGGACCTGGCCGAGGCGATCGAACAGGACCGACCGCATCGGGCATCGGGTGACCTCGCGTTCCACGTGTTGGAGATCATGGAGGCGATCATCGTCGCCGGTCGTGAGCACCGCGTCGTGGAACTGACGAGCACCGTCCCCCGCCCGGCGCCGGTGCTGCAGCCCGCCTCCGTCGCCTGAGTTCCTCCCCTTCCCCCTGCCCGCGAACTGTCACTCGGCGCTGGTCCGGACGGCTGGAACTGTGTCGGAGTGACAGTTCGCGGGCAAGGGAGGGGACCGGATGGTGTGCGAGGATGGGCTGATCCGAGCACACATTTGGGGGAATGATGTCGTTCACACGAGCACACCGACGTCCGGTCGTCACCGCCCTGGCGATCGCAGCAGCGCTGGCGTTGGCCGGATGCTCGGGCGGCGCGGGAGCATCGACGCCCGCACCGACCGAGACCGTGACCACGACGGCCACGCCGACACCGTCGCCGACGCCGACACCCACCGGTCCCGACCTCGCCGATCCCGCGTCCTGGATCGTGTCGTTCACCGGGCTCGGCCCGATCGAGGTCGGCGCACCGATCGAAGGCACGGCGTCGTTCATGACCGCTTTCACCGTCGCGACGCAGGAGGCGTGCCCGTGGGTGACCGCCTACGCCGCCGACGGGCTGCCCTCCGTCTGGCTCCCCGATCCGCAGAGCACCGGCGTCGTGGGCCAGATCGTCCTGCAGGCGTGGGGCGGGCCTGCGGCTGCGGCGGTCGCCGCCTCACCGAAGACCGCTGAGGGCGTCGGCGTCGGATCCACCCTCGAGGAACTCCGGGCCGCCTACCCGGCGCTCACCGAGCAGCAGGGCAAGTACGCCGTCTTCTACGCCGTCACCGACGACGCCGGACACTGGATCAACTTCTCCGTGACCGACGACCTCGTCGACGGCATCGTGGTCCGCGACGAAGCGAAGATCGACAGCGAGTACTGCGGCTGATCCGCCTCAGCGGGAGACCGGGACGACCCGGACGTCCCTGAGCGCGCCGTCTTCGACCCGAGCGGTCATCATCGTGCACTCCGGTTGACGACGGCGGTCCGTCGGCGACCCGGGGTTGAGCAGACGCAGGCCGGCGGGCGAGACCGAGTCCCACGGGATGTGGCTGTGTCCGAAGACCAGGACGTCGGTGTCGGGGAAGGCCTCGTCGGCCCGTCGCTCGCGACCGGTCGCCGCCCCCGTCTCATGGACGACGGCGAACCGCAGTCCGTCGAGTTCGAAGCGCGCGACCTCGGGAAGGCGCGCGCGGAGACCTGGGCCGTCGTTGTTGCCGAAGACACCGACGAGGCGGGCAGCCCGGGTCTCGAGGGCGTCGAGGGTCGCCTCGTCGACCCAGTCACCCGCGTGGACGACGACGTCTGCTGCGTCGACGGCGGCCCAGACCGCGTCCGGCAGGACCTTCGCCCGCTTCGGCAGGTGGGTGTCGGCGAGGAGGAGCAGCGAGGTCGGCATGTTCCCACGGAAGCGGATCGCGCCGACCTCGTCAACCGGGTGGTGCTCCCGCGCCTGTCCACCGGCACGGGGGCCGGGCCGTGGACCCCCGTTCACGGACACTCCCGCAGGAGGGGCGACTAGGGTGATCCCATGCCCGCAACCGACCTTCGTTTCTCCGGGAGGATCGCCGGCTACGGCACCACGGGTGGCGTCCGCATCGTCCTCGGGCTCTGGTCCACCTCGCCGTTCGGCTCGTTCGCCGACGCGATGATCGAGGACTCCCGCGGCAAACGCCTGCTGCTCGCGCCGACCCAGGAGATCGCCGACTTCATCTCCTCCACGTACACCTTCGACGACGTCGAGATCGGCACCGTCGGCTGGACCCGTCTACCGACGGGGCTCCGCTTCGTGGGCGGTCCGCTCGACACGACCCTCCGCATCGGCGGGAGCTCTCCGCTCGGTCGTGCGCTCCGGGTCGTCCCCAAACCCGTGGCCGTGAACCCCGTCTGGCTGCAGACGATCGACCCCCTCGCCCGCGTGCTCCAACCCGGCGCCCGGACGGCGGGCTCCGCAGGCAACGGTCGACGCGAGTACTACGGCGTGACCGGCGCCCGCCGCATCACCGCCGCCACCGCGAGCTGGTCCGGTGCCGACCTCGGCACCCTCGCCCGACTCGACCCGCCCGTGCGCTTCGGCTTCGGCTCCGCGCCGGCCGACCCGCACCTCGTCGACATCGTCACCACGGTCCGCCAGCCCGCCTGAGCTGCTCGGGCGTCGCGCTGCTCACCCGCTAGCCGGTGCCGGCGTCGCAGGAGGAGATCCGCGCGGTGGCAGGACGTCACTCAGCCGAACGTCCTGCCACCGTGCCGATCTCCTGCTCCCGCGCCGCGGACCATCCAGACGTCGACCTCGTCCTCGCGTTCGAGCGTGAAGCCGTGGCGCTCGTAGAGGCGGCGGGCCGGGCTGCCCTGCAAGACGTTCAGGCGGAACGGGCGCGGGTCGCCGTCGTCGGCCAGGAGCCGCGTGAGCACCGCGGTGCCGAGGCCCGCGCCCTGGTGTTCGGGCGCCAGATAGAAGTGCTCCAGCCACCGCTCGTCGGGTTCCGGGCGGAGGGCGACCAGCCCGGCCGTGATGCCCTCGACCTCGATCACCGAGGTGTGTTCCGGTCGATATCCGCCGAGGAAGCGCTGACGCACGCGGGTCTCGTCGTAGCGACCGAGGCGCTCGAGGTCGGGTCGCATGACGACGGCACGCAATTCGGCCATCCAGGTCGAGTCGTCGATGGTGGCGGCGCGGAGTGTCCAGGCGGCGGGCATCCATCCAGTCAACCATCCGCGGCCGGAGGCGGGTGAACCGGCGTGTGCTCGGATAGGGGACACTGGAGGGATCGAGCAGAGGGTGTGCGTGTGAGCGAGTCGACAGCGGTCGGGGCGGGTCCAGCGGGCGGATCCGGCATGGGGAGCGGACTCGACTCGGTGCGCCGTCGCAACCTCGGCCGGATCGTCGAGCTCGTGCATCAGGGCGGCGTGCAGTCGCGGTCGGCGCTCACGAGGACGACCGGGCTCAACCGGTCGACGGTCGCCGCGCTCGTCACGGAACTCGCCTCGATCGGTATCGTCACGGAGTCCGTCCCGGTCGGTGGGCAGGGTGTCGGCCGGCCGTCGCCACTCGTCTCGGCCGGCCCGCGAGCCGTCGCCTTCGCAGCGAACCCGGAACTCGACGCGATCACGGTGGCGGCCGTGCGACTCGGCGGCGAGGTCCTCGAGCGCGTGCGTCGCGAGGTCGACACGACACCGTCGGCGGCCGAGGCGACGGCGATCATCGCGGAACTGGTCGCGGAACTCGCCGACCGCCTGCCTGACGAGGCGCGCGGCGGCGGTGGGATCGGGCTGGCGGTCCCCGGTCTCGTCCGGGACGCCGACGGGGTCGTCCGGCTCGCACCGCACCTCGGGTGGGTCGACGAGCCCTTGGTCGAGCGGCTGCGTGCCGCGACCGGTCGTGCGGTGTTCGCGGCCAACGACGCGAGTCTCGGCGCCCGGGCGGAGCGGACCTTCGGGGCGGGCCGCGGTATCGACGACCTCGTCTACCTGAACGGTGGCGCGAGCGGTATCGGTGGTGGCATCATCGCCGGCGGCCGACCGGTCGGGGGTGCGCGCGGCTATGCGGGGGAGTTCGGCCACACCTCGGCGACGACCACCGGCAATGCGCTCGAAGACGCCGTGCGACGCAGCGAGCTCCTCCGCGTCGCCGGTCTCACCGCCGGGGACGACGCGGTCCTCGAAGCGGCGCTCGCCGAGGGCATCGCGGCCGACCCGGCTGGGGCGATGCGGGAGGAGGTCGTCCGGCAGGCCAGGACGCTCGGACGGGCGCTCGCCGGGACGGTGAACATCCTCGACCCCGAACTCGTCGTCCTCGGTGGGCATCTCGGGATCGTGCTCGAACTGGCGTCGGAGGAGTTGCACGATGCGGTCCGCGAGCGGGCGCTCGTCCCGCCGTTCGAGGACGTCTCGATCGTGCGCGCGGAACTCGGCCAGGACCTCCTGCTCATCGGTGCCGCGGAACTCGCGTTCGATCGACTCATCGCGGACCCCGCCGCCTGGTGATCGTCGCCCTGGGTGCTGTCGGCCTGGTGGCCAGCGCGGTGCGCCGGCGTGAGATGTGCTCACCCGGCGTCAGCGCGGTGCGCTGACGCGAGGTCACCCGAACAGGCGTGGGCGCGGGGCGTGGACTCGAGCGCGGGTCTCCGGAGGGGCGCGCTCACGCGTGTGACCCGCGCTCGCGTCAGCGCACCGCGCTGGCGCCACCACGACACACCACGACGACACGAGGGTCAGAAGGCCGGGCGACCCGTCGACTTCCGCACGATGAGCTCCGGCTCGATCGTTCCGCGGTACCCGACGGCGTCGACCTCGAGGTTGCCGAGCAACCGCGCGACACAGCGACGCCCCAGCTCATCGAAGTCCTGCCGGACGGTCGTGAGCGGCGGCCAGAAGTGCGGTGCCTCCGGGATGTCGTCGAACCCCACGATCGACACGTCCCGGGGCACGTCGTACCCCTCGTCGCGGATCGCGTGGATGAGACCGAGCGCCATCTGGTCGTTCGAGGAGAAGATCGCGGTGAAGTCGCGCACCCGCATGAGTTCGATCCCGGCGCGATAGCCGAAGTCGGCGGTCCAGTCACCGAGGATCGGTGCGGTCGTCGGCACGTCCTGCGCGCTCATCTCGGCGAGGAAGCCGTGCATGCGCGCCTCCGCCTCGATCCAGTCCTGCGGGCCGGCGAGATGGTAGATGTTCCGATGCCCGAGCTCGATGAGATGCCGCGTCGCCAAGCGTCCACCGGCGACCTGGTCGACGCCGATCGAGTGGTCGTCGAGGTCACCGCCGGACTGCACCGCGATGAACGGCACCCGTACCTGCAGCTCCTCGATCGCCCGGAACACCCGGACCTGCGGTGCGATGACCACGATGCCGTCGACCGACTGCGCGAGCAGATGCTCGACGGCGGCGACGATCGACGCGTCGGAGACGTCGGGCAGGTTCGCCGTGCTGACGAGGTACCCGGCGTCCTTGCTCGCGTTCTCGATCGCCTGGATCATGCTCGCCGGACCGTACTGCGACCGCTGGCTCGCGAGCACGCCGATGGTCCGCGACCGACTCGTCACGAGTGCCCTGGCGGCCCGGTTCGGACGGTAGTTGACCTCGTCCATGACGGCGAGGACCCGGTCGCGGGTGGAGTCGCGGATGCTCGGATGGTTGTTGAGCACCCGTGAGACCGTCTGGTGGGAGACCCCGGCCAGGCGCGCGACATCGCGGATATTGGGGGCTCGCCCCCGTTCGGCGTCGTCGCTCACGGATTCCTCGGACCTCGATGTGCACGGTCACATTTCGTGCTGCACCCATTATGCACACGCGTCAGCCCCCCCCCGACGGATCGGGTCCCCCAGGGCGCGTGGAGCCACGGAGGGGTCCGCGACGGTACCGTTGGGGGATGGATACCGAAAGCGTCGCCCGCGTCATCGAAGCCACCGACTTCTCGGGCGTCGTGCTCGTCAAGCGCGGTGACGAGACGCTCTTCGAGGCCGCCCGAGGCCTCGCCTCGAGGGAGCGCGACGAGCCCATCACGCTCGACACCCGCTTCGACACGGCCTCCATCACGAAGCTCTTCACCGCCGCCGCCGTGCTCCAGCAGGTGGACGCCGGACACATCGACCTCGACGAGTCGATCCACGAGTACGTCGACCTCGACGGCACGACCATCCGCCGCGACGTCCAGCTGCTCCACCTGCTCACCCACACCTCGGGCATCGCCGACGACGCCGACGAGACCGCCGGCGAGAGCTACGACGATCTCTGGGCGGAGCGCCCGCCCTCGTCGATCCGCGAGACCGCCGACCTCCTGCCGCTCTTCGCCGACAAGGAGCCGCTCGCGGCCCCCGGCGAGGAGGCGAACTACGTCAACGCGGGCTACGTGCTGCTCGGGCTCGCGCTCGAGGGGGTGACGGGGCTGCCCTACCGCCAGCTCGTCGAGCAGCAGGTGTTCGCGCTCCTCGGCATGGACCACTCGGGCTTCGTCGACCGCCGGACGGGCGAGCCCGGCCTGGCCGAGGGGGGCGACGTCGACGACGACGGCGTCTGGCACTCGAACGCCGGGGCGTTCCCACCGCTCGGCGGCCCGGACGCCGGTGCACAGTCCACCGCGGGCGACCTCATCACCTTCCTGCGCGCCGCCCGCGACGCGAAGATCCTCACCGCCGAGCTGACCGAGGAGTTCACCTCCCCGCAGATCGAGGTCGACGAGGAGATCTCCTACGGCTTCGGCTTCGAGTTCGACGTCGACGAGGACGGCCAGGTGCGATCGATGTACCTCGACGGCGTCAACCCCGGTGCGAGCGGCATCGTGCGCACCTACTTCGGCCCGACCGCCGCCGACGCCATCGACGTCGTCGTGCTGTCGAACTCCGAGGACGGCGCCTGGGACGTCATCCGCGCGATCGACGCCGAACTCTAGGCGTCCACTGGGATCTGCCGGGCACATCCCCGGTTTCCGGCCATGCCGATCGGGGCGTAGCTGCGCCCCCGGCACGTGCTTGCACGGGCACGATGAGAGCGCGACCATGCCCCGGCAATCGGCGGTTATGAAAATGAGACCCATCCCGACTTGACATCAGGTGGAGGTCTGGGGCTATCGTGTGACACACAATGTGAACGGTCACATTCGGAGTGACGAGGAAGTCGACGTGGGAACGAAGCGCAATGGAGCGAGCAGGTCGGCGATGAGCCGCCTCCCGATCCACGGCACCGATCGATCCGACCACAGCTCCCTCTCGGCCCGGCTCTCCGCCGGCCACCTCTCCCTGCACCCTCGCCGGCACCACGACGAGGCGCCCGCACCCGCACCCGCGAACGCCACGTAACCGACGAGCGGCCTCGATGAGCTGGACACATCGATGCCGACAGACCTGCGCATGACAATGACGTCCAAGCAACTCCCTAGGGAAGGAACCACACAGTGAAGAAGAGAATGCTCCTCGCCACGCTGGCCGCAGGCACGATGATCGTGTCGCTCGCCGGCTGCTCCGGCGGTGCAAGCGGCGGATCGGGCGGCGGCGAAGGCGACGGCAAGCTCGTCGGCGTCGCGATGCCCACCAAGAGCTCCGAGCGCTGGATCCAGGACGGCAACGCCGTCAAGGAGCAGCTGGAGAAGGAGGGCTTCAAGGTCGACCTGCAGTACGCCGAGGACGACATCCCGACCCAGGTCTCGCAGATCGAGAACATGATCACCAAGGGCGCCTCCGTCCTGATCATCGCCTCGATCGACGGCACCACGCTCACGAGCGTGCTGCAGGAGGCCAAGGACGGCGACATCCCCGTCATCGCCTACGACCGCCTGATCCGCGACAGCGAGAACGTCGACTACTACGCGTCGTTCGACAACTACAAGGTCGGCGTGCAGCAGGCCAACTCGGTCCTCAACGGCCTCGGCCTCGTCGACCTCGAGGGCAAGCCCACCGAGGGCGCACCCGCCGGTCCGTTCAACATCGAGATGTTCGCCGGCTCGCCCGACGACAACAACGCCACGTTCTTCTGGGACGGCGCTCAGGACACCCTGAAGCCGTTCATCGACGCGGGCACCCTCAAGGTCGCCAGCGGCCAGACCTCCTTCGAGCAGGCTGCAACGCTCCGCTGGGACGGTGAGACCGCGCAGAAGCGCATGGAGAACATCCTCACGTCGACCTACTCCGACGGCAGCAAGGTCAACGCGGTCCTGTCGCCCTACGACGGCATCTCGCGAGGCATCATCTCGGCGCTGACCGACGCCGGCTACTCGGTGGGCGACGGCTGGCCCGTCATCTCCGGCCAGGACGCCGAGCTCGACTCGGTCAAGGCCATCGAGTCCGGCGAGCAGTACGCGACCATCTTCAAGGACACCCGCCAGCTCGCTGCCGAGGCCGTCAAGATGGCCGTCGCCGTGCTGAACGGTGAGAAGCCCGAGGTCAACAACACCGAGGACTACGACAACGGCAAGAAGGTCGTCCCGTCCTTCCTCCTCGAGTCGCAGATCGTCGTCAAGGACAACATCAAGGAGGTCCTCGTGGACTCCGGGTACTGGACCGAAGACGAGATCAAGGGCTAGTCAGTCCTGCAACACCCCTTTCGACAGGCTCAGGGAACGGAATCACTTCCGATCCCTGAGCCTGTCGGAGGGCCCGGTTCAACGACGATCACCTGTAAGGAGACACGGTGTCAGGCGAGACCACGAGCATCCTCGAGATGCGCAACATCATCAAGACCTTCCCCGGCGTCAAGGCCCTCTCGAACGTCACGCTCGATGTGCAGCGCGGTACCGTGCACGCCATCTGCGGTGAGAACGGCGCCGGCAAGTCGACGCTCATGAAGGTGTTGTCCGGCGTCTACCCGTTCGGCACCTACGAGGGCGACATCGTCTTCGAGGGCGAGACGATGGAGTTCAAGGACATCCGCGACTCGGAGTCCAAGGGCATCGTCATCATCCACCAGGAGCTGGCCCTCAGCCCCTACCTCTCCATCGCGGAGAACATCTTCCTCAACAACGAGCTGAAGGGGCCGCTCGGCCTCATCGACTGGAACCGCACCAACCAGGAGGCGGCAGCACTGCTCGCCCGGGTCGGCCTGCGGGAGAACCCGACGACCAAGATCCTCGAGATCGGCGTCGGCAAGCAGCAGCTCGTCGAGATCGCGAAGGCCCTCTCGAAGCGCGTGAAGCTCCTCATCCTCGACGAGCCGACCGCAGCGCTGAACGACGAGGACTCCGACCACCTGCTCGACCTGATCCTGCACCTCAAGGAGCAGGGCATCACGTCGATCATCATCAGCCACAAGCTCAACGAGATCAAGAAGGTCGCCGACACCGTCACGGTCATCCGCGACGGCAAGACCATCGAGACGATCGTGAAGAACGACGTCACCGAAGAGCGCATCATCAAGGACATGGTCGGCCGCGACCTCGAGCACCGCTACCCGGACCACACGCCGAACATCGGCGAGGAGATCCTGCGCGTCGAGGACTGGACCGCCCACCACCCGCAGGACCCGACCCGCGTGATGGTGGACGCCGTCAACCTCAACGTCCGCGCCGGTGAGATCGTCGGCATCGCCGGCCTCATGGGCGCCGGCCGCACCGAGTTCGCGATGAGCCTGTTCGGTCAGTCGTACGGCAGCCGGATCAGCGGCAAGGTGTTCAAGAACGGCACCGAGATCCGCACGCGCACGGTGTCCGAGGCGATCGACAACGGCCTCGCCTACGCCACCGAGGACCGCAAGTACTACGGCCTCAACCTCATCGAGGACATCAAGCGGAACATCTCGATGGCCTCGCTGAAGAAGCTCGAACGCGGCGGACTCGTCAACGACAACGAGGAGTACAAGGTCGCCGAGGAGTACCGGAAGAGCATGAACATCAAGGCTCCGAACGTGCTCGCGAAGACCGGGAAGCTCTCGGGCGGCAACCAGCAGAAGGTCGTCCTCTCGAAGTGGATCTACTCCGACCCCGACGTCCTCATCCTCGATGAGCCCACCCGTGGGATCGACGTCGGCGCGAAGTACGAGATCTACACGATCATCAACCGCCTCGCCGCCGAGGGGAAGGGCGTCATCGTCATCTCCTCCGAGCTCCCCGAGCTCATCGGCATCTGCGACCGCATCTACGCCCTCAGCGAGGGCCGCATCACCGGCGAACTGCCGATCGAGGAAGCGAACCCCGAAGCGCTCCTCAAGCTCATGACCATGGAGAAGCCCCGCTGACGCGGGCGCGGACGGATCGAAGGAGAACCGCAATGTCCGATCTGGACACCAAACCCACCGTCCCGGCAGGCGACGGCACCGCCGCCGGCGGCCTCGTCAACCCGGCCACCAACCGCTTCACGAGCTGGCTGACCCACATCCTCAGCGACCTCGGCAAGAACGGCATCTTCATCGCCCTCCTGCTCGTCGTCGTGTTCTTCGCCGTCATCACCGACGGCATCCTGCTGCGGCCGCAGAACATCTCCAACCTGATCGTGCAGAACGGGTACATCCTCGTCCTCGCGATCGGCATGGTGATGGTCATCATCGCCGGCCACATCGACCTGTCGGTCGGTTCCGTCGCGGCCTTCGTCGGTGCGGTGTCCGGTGTGTTCGCCGTGCAGATGCAGATGCCGTGGTGGATCGCCGTCATCCTGTCGCTCGCCATCGGCGCGCTCGTCGGTGTCTGGCAGGGCTTCTGGATCGCCTACGTCGGGATCCCGGCGTTCATCGTGACCCTCGCCGGCATGCTCATCTTCCGCGGCCTCGCGCTCGTGGTCCTCGGCAACGCCAACATCGGTTCCTTCCCGGCGGAGTACCGCGCGCTCGGCAACGGCTTCCTGAACGACGTGTTCGGTGACTTCCCGATCGACCCGCTCACGCTCGGGATCGGCGTCATCGCCGTCGTCGGCCTCGTCGTGCAGCAGGTCCGCACGCGCCTCGGCCGTCAGAAGTACGGCCAGGAGACCGAGCCGTTCCCGTGGTTCGTCGCCAAGCTCGTCCTCATCATCGCGGGCATCGGCTTCTTCGTGTACGCCCTCGCCGCGTACAAGGGCATCCCGGTCACGCTCATCGTGCTGGCCGTCCTCGTGCTCGTCTACGGCATCGTCATGAACCGCTCGGTCTTCGGCCGCCACATCTACGCGATCGGCGGCAACCGTCACGCCGCGGAGCTGTCCGGCATCAAGACCCGCAAGGTCGACTTCTTCCTGTTCGTCAACATGGGCTTCCTCGCGGCGCTCGCCGGCCTCATCTTCACGGCCCGCCTGAACCTCGCCGGTCCGAAGGCCGGTGACGGCTTCGAGCTCGAGGCTATCTCCGCCGCCTTCATCGGTGGAGCCGCGGTGCAGGGTGGCGTCGGTACCATCGGCGGCGCGATCATCGGTGGTCTCATCATCGGTGTGCTGAACAACGGTATGTCGATCATCGGCCTCGGCATCGAGTGGCAGCAGGCCGTCAAGGGTCTCGTGCTGCTGCTGGCCGTCGCGTTCGACGTCTACAACAAGCGCCGCAGCGGCGGACGCTGATCCCGAGGTCCGCGACAGCGGAACCCGGATCGATCCGACGCATGGACATCCACCACGGAGGCGAGAGCACCGGCGACCTGGCCGGTGCCCTCGCCTCCGTGCGTGGGGGCGAGGCGACCGCCCCGCCCGAGTCCTCATCGGCCATGCCGGCGCTCGCCGTCCTGCGGGACGGCACGCCGCTGCTGGAGGTGCCCTTCAGCACGGTGCACGCCGTGCTCGGCCCGGTCTCCGCGCTCCGGCACCTGATCGCGCGGTTGTCCGGGACGGCTCCCGCCCCGCGCGGCGTGACCGGGTCGTCCGGTTCCGAGACGGCGCTCGTCGCCGGTCGACCGGCGCGGTTGTCGTCCCGGGCCGCATCGAGCGCCTCCGGGGTGGCCGTCGTGACGGCCGGGCAGGCCATCAGCTGGTCGCAGACCATCGGCGAGAACGTGCTGCTCGGCTCCGAGCGTGCCACGGGCCTGCGGGAGACGGTCATGCGGCTCCTCCGAGGACCGTCCGCCGACCGGACGTCCGTGGCGCAGAGCGATGCCGCGCGGATCCACCACGCTCTGCGTGTCGTCGGGCTCGACCGGTCACCCGCGGACCCCGCCGGTGCCCTGTCGGTCGTGGAGCGTCGGCTCGTGGAGCTGGCCAGGGCGGTCGCCGCGGAGGCCTCGCTCATCGTGATCGACGACAGCGGACCCGCGCTTCGAGCGGACGAGGTCGAGCGCTGGCGGCAGGCGATGGTCGAGGTGGCCCGAGTTCCTCGAACCGCCGGCCCAGCACCCGGCGTCCTGCTCGCGACCGGGGCCGTCACCGGGCTGGCGGGCGTCGCATCGACCGCGACCGTGCTGGCCGTCGGCGGTGCCCACTCACCCTCGATCCGACTGACTCCCGACAGCGGTGAACGCGAGGTGCTCGAAGCCTTGGCCGATGGTGCGCTCGCCCTCGACGCCGCAGGTCCGGCCGGGGCCCGCTCGTGGACATCGGGCACCGTGACGGTTCCTACGGATCGGGTGTCGGGCACCGGCCTCGCCGTCGAACACTGGACCGCGAGCCACCCGGCGGACCCCGAGCGGACCGTCGTCGACGACCTCTCTTTCGCCTGTGCACCGGGGGAGGTGCTCGGGCTGTTCGGTCCGCCCGACTCCGGTGCCGGGGAGGTGCTGCTGAGCATCTTCGGGCGATCGTACGGTGCACGGACCCGCGGTTCGGTCGCGCTCGACGGTGCGGCGGTCGACGTCTCGACGACGGACCTGGCGCGCGCCGCGGGGGTGCTCTACACGACCGAGCATCCGATCCGCTTCGACCTCTCCTTCCTCGGCGGAGTGCCGTCGAGTGTCTCCCCGGACGCCCTCACGAGGATGGTCAGGCTCGGTGTTGCCGACGCGCGCCGCGACTACCGGGCGACCACCGTGCCGAGCGGCCTGGTCGCCGCACTCCCCGGCGTGCACCGCGGGCCGGACGCCGACCAGTTCACCGAGTCGCTCCGGATCATCGCGGACACGGGGGCACGCGCCGTGCTGCTCGCCGAACCGTTCGGTGCGACGGGCGCCCCGGCTCCGAGGACGGACGCCGGCGGGCTGAGCGGTGCGCCCTGATCCGATCGCTCGCGGCGTCCGGCCGGGCGGTCGTCGTCTCGAGCGAGGACCCAGCGGCGCTCGCGGCCGTCTGCGACCGGGTCGTCGCCGTCCGCGCGGGCCGGATCGTGGGGACCGTCGGCGCTGCTGACGCGGCGGATCCCGAGCCGCTCGACGCACGCGCCGTCATCGAGACGATGGGCGGTCTCGCATGAGTCGAGATCGCGTCGTCCTGTGCATGGCCACGGCAATATACAACGTTGTACACTCGAGTGCGGCCCAGCCCTGATCCACCCGAACGAGCAGCCGCCCCCACCCGCTTCACCACAGCATCGCGAATCAACCGAGCACCAGATCGACGAAGGAGTCCCACCGGTGAACACCGAGCAGAACCCGGCCGCCAGCGCCCCCGAGCAGGCGACAGCCACGCACGCCGAGACCTACACGATCGGCGTCGACTTCGGCACGCTGTCCGGCCGAGCCGTCGTCGTGCGCGTGTCCGACGGCGCCGAACTCGGGTCGGCGGTGCTCGACTACCCGCACGCCGTCATGGATCGGGAGCTCGCCTCCACCGGCGCCGCGCTGCCGCCCGACTGGGCGCTGCAGGTGCCGGCCGACTACGTCGCCGTCATGCAGTCCGCCGTGCCGCGCGCCGTCGAGGCCGCCGGGATCGACCCCGCCGCCGTCATCGGCATCGGCACCGACTTCACCGCCTGCACGATGGTCCCCGTCATCGCCGACGGGACGCCGCTCAACGAGCTGCCCGAGTACGCCGACCGCCCGCACGCCTACGTGAAGCTGTGGAAGCACCACTCCGCGCAGCCGCAGGCGGACCGCATCAACGAGCTCGCCGCCGAGCGGGGCGAGTCCTGGCTGCCGCGATACGGCGGGCTCATCTCGAGCGAGTGGGAGTTCGCCAAGGGCCTCCAGCTCCTCGAGGAGGACCCCGAACTCTACGAGCGCATGGACCACTGGGTCGAGGCGGCCGACTGGATCATCTGGCAGCTCACCGGCACCTACGTCCGCAACGCCTGCACCGCCGGCTACAAGGGCATCTACCAGGACGGCGCCTACCCGAGCCACGAGTTCCTCGCGGCTCTCAACCCCGCCTTCGAGCGCTTCGCCGACGACAAGGTCGCGCACGAGATCGGTGAGCTGGGCGCCGCCGCCGGCACCCTCTCGGCCGAGGCCGCTGCGTGGACCGGTCTCCGCGAGGGCATCGCGGTCGCGGTCGGGAACGTCGACGCGCACGTCGCGGCACCCGCGGCGCAGGCCGTCTCGCCCGGCCAGATGGTCGCGATCATGGGCACCTCCACCTGCCACGTCATGAACGGCGACGTCCTCCGCGAGGTCCCGGGCATGTGCGGCGTCGTCGACGGCGGCATCATCGCCGGCCTCTACGGCTACGAGGCCGGACAGTCCGGCGTCGGCGACATCTTCGCCTGGTACGTCGCGAACCAGGTCCCCGCCCGATACACCGAGGAGGCTGCGGCGCGCGGCGTCAGCATCCACGAACACCTCACCTCCCTCATCCAGGACCAGCCGGTCGGCGCGCACGGCCTCGTCGCCCTCGACTGGCACTCCGGCAACCGCTCGGTCCTCGTCGACCACGAGCTCTCCGGCACCGTCCTCGGCCTGACGCTCACCACCCGCACCGAGGAGGTGTACCGCGCATTGTTCGAGGCGACGGCCTTCGGCACCAGGAAGATCGTCGAGACGTTCAACGCCTCGGGCGTCCCCGTCACCGAGTTCATCGTCGCCGGCGGTCTGCAGCGGAACCCCTTCCTCATGCAGACCTACTCCGACATCCTCCGCCTGCCGATCTCGATCACCGCGAGCGACCAGGGGCCCGCGCTCGGCTCGGCCATCCACGCCGCCGTCGCCGCCGGAGCCTACCCGGACGTCCCCGCGGCCAGCGCCGCGATGGGCAAGGTGAACCGCGCCGTCTACACGCCGAACGAGGCGGCGGCCGACGCGTACGACCTGCTCTACGCGGAGTACGCGACGCTGCACGACTACTTCGGTCGCGGCGCCAACGACGTCATGAAGCGCCTGAAGCGCATCCGCCGCGCCGCCCTCGGTGGCGGCGTCGACGGCCTGTCGACCGACACCGAGACCACCGCCCTCGAAGGAGCCACCGCGTGAACACCTACTCGCCCGAGATCGAGGTCGCGATCGCGCGCGTCCGGTCCGACGTCGCCAAGCTGCACGGCGAGCTCGTCCGGTACGGGCTCGTCATCTGGACCGGCGGCAACGTCTCCGGGCGGGTGCCGGGAGCCGACCTCTTCGTGATCAAGCCCTCCGGCGTCGACTACGACGACCTCGCACCCGAGAACATGATCCTCTGCGACCTCGACGGCAACGTCATCCCGGGCACGCCCGGCGCTGAGCGGTCGCCGTCGAGCGACACCGCGGCGCACGCATACGTCTACCGGCATATGCCCGAGGTCGGCGGCGTCGTCCACACCCACTCCACCTACGCGGTGGCCTGGGCGGCACGCGCCGAGCCCATCCCGTGCGTCATCACGGCGATGGCCGACGAGTTCGGCGGAGAGGTCCCGATCGGTCCGTTCTCGATCATCGGCGACGACTCGATCGGACGCGGCATCGTCGAGACGCTGACCGGTCACCGGTCGCGCGCCGTACTCATGCAGAACCACGGGCCGTTCACGATCGGGAAGGACGCCCGCGACGCCGTGAAGGCCGCGGTCATGGTCGAGGACGTCGCCCGCACCGTGCACATCTCGCGTCAGCTCGGCGAGCCGAAGCCCATGCCGACCGAGGCGATCGACGCCCTGTTCGACCGATACCAGAACGTCTACGGCCAGGCGCCGCAGGGCGCGCTCTAATCAGAACGATCTCCGGCCCCCGCGCCGTTCCCGGTCCCTGAGCCTGTCGAAGGGCAGGGACCGCCGCACCGAACTCCGGTCCCTGAGCTTGTCGAAGGGCCCACCCACTCAGAAAGCAGACCCACCCATGCCGAAGCCCACCACCACGCTCGACCACTACACCGTCTGGTTCCTCACCGGCAGCCAGAACCTGTACGGCGAGGAGACCCTCCGTCAGGTCGCCGAGCAGTCCCAGGCCATCGCCGCCGAGCTCGGCGCCGCCGCCGACGTCCCCGTGCGGATCGAGTGGAAGCCCGTCCTCAAGGACTCCGAGTCGATCCGTCGCGCCATGCTCGACGCGAACGCCGACGACAGCGTCATCGGTCTCGTCACCTGGATGCACACCTTCAGCCCGGCCAAGATGTGGATCGCCGGCCTCGACGCGCTGCAGAAGCCGCTGCTGCACCTCCACACGCAGGCGAACGTCGAGCTGCCGTGGTCGGAGATCGACTTCGACTTCATGAACCTCAACCAGGCGGCACACGGCGACCGCGAGTTCGGGTACATCCAGACGCGTCTCGGCGTCGCCCGCAAGACGGTCGTCGGCCACGTCTCCGACCCGCGCGTCCAGCGTGAGGTCGGCACCTGGCAGCGCGCCGCCGCCGGTTGGGCGGCCACGCACGAGCTCAAGCTCGCACGCTTCGGCGACAACATGCGGTACGTCGCCGTCACCGAGGGCGACAAGACCGAGGCCGAGCTGCGCTTCGGGGTGCAGGTCAACACCTGGAGCGTCAACGAGCTCGCCGAGGCCGTGCACGCGTCGACGGACGCCGACATCGACGCGCTCGTCGCCGAGTACGAGGAGCTGTACGACGTCGTCCCCGAGTTGCGGAAGGGTGGCGAGCGGCACGAGTCGCTCCGCTACGGCGCCGCGATCGAGCTGGGCCTGCGCTCCTTCCTCGAGGCCGGCGACTTCGCCGCGTTCACGACGAGCTTCGAGGACCTCGGCGAGCTGCGTCAGTTGCCGGGCCTCGCCGTCCAGCGCCTCATGGCCGACGGCTACGGCTTCGGCGCGGAGGGCGACTGGAAGACGGCCGTCCTCGTGCGTGCCGCGTCCGTCATGGGCGCCGGCCTCCCCGGTGGCGCCTCGCTCATGGAGGACTACACGTACCACATGGAGCCCGGCAACGAGCTCATCCTCGGGGCGCACATGCTCGAGGTCAGCCCGACGCTCTCCTCGGCTCGTGCCACCCTCGAGGTGCACCCGCTCGGCATCGGCGGCAAGGAGGACCCGGTGCGTCTGGTCTTCACAGCCGACTCCGGCCCCGCCGTGGTCGTCGCGATGAGCGACATGCGCGACCGCTTCCGGCTGACGGCGAACGTCGTCGAGGTCGTCCAGCCCATCGAGGCCCTGCCGAAGCTGCCCGTCGGGCGCGCCGTGTGGAAGCCGGCTCCGGACTTCGCGACCTCGGCCGCTGCCTGGCTCACCGCCGGCGCCGCGCACCACACCGTCATGTCGACCGCCGTCGGGGTCGAGGTCTTCGCCGACTTCGCGGAGATCGCCAAGACCGAGCTCCTCGTGATCGACGAGTCGACCACCACGCGCGACTTCCAGCGCGAGGTCCGTTGGAACAACGCGTACTACCGCCTGGCCCAGGGGTTCTAGCCTCGGGACGATCCGACCGAGACGGCCTCCTGCCCACCAGCGGGAGGCCGTCTCGCGTCGTGCTGTCGTCGATCGTGCGGTGCGACGACGGCGCTTGCTAGCCTGGGGCGACGCGCCGGGGGTGGCGCACTGAACGACGGGGGTCGACCGATGACGGATGTGTTCACGCGGCCGGAGCAGCACGAACCGGGCGACCAGAGGACGGCCGAGCCGACGAGGCTCGGATGGAAGCTCGCGATCGGTGGGACCGTCCTCGTCGCCGGTGTCGGAGCGGTCCTCGCGATCGTCGCAGCGACGGGCGGGTTCACCGCCGCCGACCCGGCGGCCGCCGAGCGGGCGATGGAACGGTGCATCGCGGAGCGGGCGAGCAGCATCGTCGACGCCGGCGACCGTACCCCGGCCGAGGCCGCCGCCGAGGGATGTGCGCTCGATGCGGAGTCGGACACCTTCCTCGACGAGTACGGCGACTGACCCGTACCCGTCCGGACGGGCTAGGGGAGGAGCCCGACGACGGCGCCGACAGCGAAGAGCGCCAGCGCGCTCCACATGAGGATGTCGTCGGTACTCATACGGAGCTTGAGGCGTCGGCCGCGAGTGCTGACGCGGCCGACCATCGCGTCGGGCGCCGGTGCGACCGTCTCGGTGCTCCGTCGGTCGCCCCGGGTCTCGCGCCACCGGGCCCAGCGCTCGACACGGTCGTCCACGGCGTCGACAGCAGCGGCGATGTCCTGCCAATCGTCGACCTTCGTCGTGACGAGGTCGTCGGTGGTCACGAGGAGGAGCCAGTCGTCGACGATCTCGACGTCGAAGCCGCGCACGTGGTCGAGGAGGCGCGCCATCACGTCGGGCGTGAACAGGTAGAGCGCGTCCGCCTCGTAGCCGATCGGGCAGTAGAGGTGGAAGTGTCGGTCGAAATCGCCCTCGAGCTCCAGTCGCTGAGTGCCCACCGGGGCGCTCGCGGCGCTCATGCCGCGGCGTCGGCCGTCCTGCGCGCGGAGCACCAGGTGTGGCAGGGCGATCGGTATCCGGAGCGCGCAGTAGCCGCCGAAGGGGGCCGCGAGGTTCTTCCGGTTTCCGGTGATCTCGTAATTCGTGATCTCGATGCCGCGCGGTTGGCGGCTTCGGAGGACGCGGTGAAGGTTCAGTGCACCGCGGTTCCGCCAGGGCATGTCGCGCGGCGCCGCAACGGGGCCGACCAGGTAGCCGAATCCGTTCGCCTCGGCGAAGGCGACGAGACGGAGGTGCGTGCGTCGCATGGTCCTGCGTGACCAGACCCTGACCGTCGTCCGGACGAGGATCACGGCGACGGTGACCATGGCCAGCGCGAGCGTTCCCAATCCGAAGGCGAGTCGTGCAGCATCCGCGCCGTGTTGTGCGAGCGCCAGGACGCCGATCAGCGTGAAGAGCGGGATGCTCAGCAGTCCGCCCACCGTGCCGATCGTGGTCGTGATCCGGCGCGCCCGCCCGATGCGGTCGAGGGCGTCGGGCTGTTCGGCGACGAAGGCTCGCCACTGCTCTCGAACCTCGCGGCGGGGAAGCGGCCGGGTGAGCGCACTCGTGTCGAGTGGTTCGGGAAGCGCCTGCACGCCCTCCAGCCTAGTTCCGCGTCGAGGCGCGGCCCGATCAGGCGCGGTCCAATCAGGCGCGGCCAGCTCAGTCGGGGGCGTCCGTCGGGGCCTCGTATCCGGCCGGCAGCTCGGGGACGGTGCTCGTGCCAGTGTGGAACGCGGTGACCGCCAGAAGCGTCGGGTTCGGCGTTTCCTCGGGGTGGCCCGCCTCGTCGGTGACGTCGGGGACGAGCTCGATCGTCAGCCGGTCGGTGGTGACCGGTTCGAACACGTGCACCCTCGAGACGCCGACGGAACCGGCTCCGACGAGCGTGCGGCCGTCCGCTGTCCGGACCTCGTGGCGGTCGACGAGCTGTCCGGCTGCGAGGTCCTCGTGTAGCCGGAGGTGATCGATGGTGACCTGCTCCGCGAACGTGACGGTGACCGTCGACCCGTCGGTGGTCAGCGTTCCCGGGATCGGCTGTGCGAAGCGTCGGTCGCGCTCCGCGGCCCAGGCGGTCACGCGTTCCACATCGGCGTCGGGGAGGAGCCCGCGAGTGTCTGGTGGGAGATTGAGGAGCAGGTTCGCTCCGAGTCCGACGGACCGGTAGAAGATCGCGAGCAGATGCTCGACCGACTTCGGCTCGTCGTCCGGGTGCCAGAACCAGCCGCGACGGATCGAGACGTCGCACTCGGGCGGCAGGTAGAGGGCCTCCTCGAACCGGCTGGTGACGACCGTGTAGTTGCTGAAGTCGGTGTGGTCGACGACGTACCGCACCGGGTCTTCGGCGAGACCGTTCTCGTTACCCACCCAGCGGATCGTCGGGGCGCCTATGTTGAACACCATCGCCTGCGGCTGGAGTCGTTCGATGATGGCGGTGATGCCGGGCCAGTCGTAGGTGTACCCCTCGGACCCGGCGCCGTCGAACCACAGCTCGACGAGCTCGCCGTAGTTCGTGCACAGTTCGGTGAGCTGCCGGGCGTACACCTCGGCGTAGCGCGCCTCGTCGGCGTACTCGGGAGCGTGGCGATCCCACGGCGAGAGGTACAGCCCCAGTCCGAGGCCCGCCTCGCGACAGGCCGCTGCAAGCTCGGCCACGATGTCGCCGTGGCCGTCCCGCCACGGAGAGGATGCGACGCTGTAGTCGGTCGTCGAGGTGGGCCAGAGGCAGAACCCGTCGTGATGCTTCGCGGTGAGGATGACGTATCGGGCGCCGATCGAGGCCGCCACGCGCACCCACTGCCGTACATCGAGGTCGCTCGGATCGAAGCTCGAGGCGGGCAGGGTGCCGTCGCTCCACTCCTTGCCGGCGAAGGTGTTGACGCCGAAGTGGAAGAACACGCCGAAGCCGTCCTGTTGCCAGCGCAACTGGCCCTCGGTCGGGACGGGACGGTGCTGGCGGTGGTGCGACTGTTGACTCACTTGACTCCTCCTGCTGCGACGCCTCGGTGGAACCATCGTTGCAGCACGATGAACACCACGAGGACCGGGACGACGGCGATGATGGATCCGGCCATCACGACCCTGGGGTCGAACCCGAACGACGACGCCGAGAGTCGTGCGAGTCCGAGCGAGACGGTGAACGACGACTCGCTCCGCAGGACGAGGAGCGGCCAGAGGAAGTCGTCCCAGGCGGTGATGAAGGAGTTGACGACGACGACGAGCATCGCGCCGATGGACGACGGCAGGAAGAGGGCGGTGAACCGCTGCCACTCCGAGGCTCCGTCGAGGAAGGCGGCGTCCTCGATCTCGTCGGGCACCGCCGTGAACGCGGCCCGCATGATGAGGACGTTCATCGCGGAGACAGCACCGGGGAGCCATGCGCCGACGAGGGTGTCGAGCAGGCCGAGCTCCTGGGTCAGGAGGAAGAGCGACACCATGATCGACTCGAAGGGCACGACCATCGACACGATCAGCACGGTGAAGGTGACCCGCCGCCCGCGCCAGCCGCGTCGGGAGAGCATGTAGCCGGCTGCGGTCGGCAGCACCACCTGGGAGGCGATGGTGAGCGCGCAGACGATCGCGCTGTTTGTCAGGTAGGCGTCCATGGGGATCTGCCGGAAGATCGTGACGTAGGCGTCGAGCGTCGGCGACTGGGGGAACAGGGTGGTGTCGCGCCCGAAGAGTGCTTCGCCTGAGCCCTTGAGCGACGACAGGAACTGCCACAGCAGCGGGCCGACGGAGATGAGCAGCACGAGGAGCAGGAGCGCGTACCGCACCGGTGTCGTCCTCGACCAGCGCCGACGCCGACGCCGCAGGAGTGGTCGCGCGGGTGGCTGCCCGATGTGCGCGATCATGCGTCCCGCTCCCCGCCGAAGCGCTGAGCCAGCACGGCGAACACGGCGGTGAGCGTGAAGAGCGCCACGCTCACGGCCGCGCCGTAGCCCGCGTTGCCGGTGAGCGGGTCGAGCGCTGCGTCGCGGATGAAGAACGGGAGTGTCCGCGCTTCGCCTCCCGGGCCACCGGTGGCGCCGCCGAGCAGGTAGACCTCGCTGAACACGCGGAGCGACCCGATGCCGGCGAGGAGCCCGACGAGGAGCATCGTGAGGCGGGTGCCCGGCACCGAGATGGTGAGGAACCGTCGTGTCGGGCCGGCGCCGTCGAGTTCCGCCGCCTCGTACAGCTCACGGGGGATGTTGGAGAGCGCCGCCAGGTAGAAGATCAGATACCACCCGAGCCCACGCCACACCGTGAGGGCGATGGCGCTGAGCAGGATGAGCGACCCCTCGGAGAGGAACGGCACCGCCTGCTGGATGAGACCGACCCGTTGGAGCACCGTGTTCACGGGCCCCTGTTCACCGAGGAGGTTCTGCCAGACCAGCCCGACCGCGACGACGGACGCCACGATCGGAGCCGCGTAGGCGGAGCGGAAGAACCCCATCCCGGGGAGCCGGGTGTGGACGAGCTGCGCGAGCAGCAACGGGAGGACGACCAGCAACGGGACGGCGATGACCGCGTACAGCACGCTGTTGCCGGTCGCGGACCAGAACGCGGGATCCTGCAGGATCGAGCGGTAGTTGTCGAGGCCGACGAAGGCTCCACCCATGCCGAGCGGGGAGGTGTCGGTGAACGACAGCGCGATGGTCCCGACGAAGGGCCCGACGCTCCAGATGGTGATCATGAGCAGCGCGGGTGCGCACCACAGCAGCGGCACCCAGGGCGGTCGGTAGCGCGCCGCCCCGTTGAGGTGGATCGCGGTCGTCATCGAGCATCGGCTCCGATGACCCGGTTGGCCGCGTCCTGGGCGGCCTGGAGCGCCTCACGCGGCGCCTTCTTCCCGGTGAGCGCCAGCTGGAGCTCGGCGTTGACCGCGTTCGCGACCGCGTCGCTCCACTGCACGATGGTGACGATCTCCGCTTCGTCGGCGAGCTCGACGGCGAGACGGTTCGCCTCGTCGATGGGTGCGGTGCCGGTGATGTCCGTGAGCTTCGGGATGCCAAGCGACTCGGTGGTGCTCGGAAAGTTCTGGATGCGCGGGTCGCTGATGAAGCGGTTCTGCTGCTCGGCGGCGAGGAGGAACCGCGCGAACGCGATGGCGGTGGCCGGGTTGGTGCTCGTGCTCGGGACACCGATGGTCTGCACCTCGGCGATCGCCGTGCCGCGGCGGTCGAGGAGGGACGAGACGCCCACGTGCTCGTACACGCCCGGGTTGCCCTCCTGCACGTACCGGAGCGACGAGGCGTTCGGTGAGCCCCAGACGGTCGCGCCCTGGGTGAACAGGGCGGTGGGCTCGTCGTCGGACGCGATCGAGTCCTTCGGGATGCCGCCGGCCAGCGCGAGTCGCGTCATGCGCTCGGTCCACTCCTGCACGGCCGGATCGTCGGCGAAGACGAACGCCGAACCGTCGTCGGCGATGACCTCGGCCTCCTGCAGCTGCCACTCGAGCGGGAGTCGCAGACCGAGACTCGCGGAGAAGGCACTGAACTCGCCGTTCGACCGTTCGGCGACCTGATCGGCCGCGTCGAAGAGTTCCTCGAAGGTGGTCGGCGGCTGCTCCGGGTCGAGCCCGGCGCGCTGCATGAGCTCGGTGTTGTACGTCTGGAGGCCGATGAGGCCCCAGTACCAGGGGAGTACGTAGTGGTGGTCGTCACCGGGGAGGACCAGGCTGTCCCACAGGCTCGGGATGAAGTCGGCGCCGATGCCCGGTGACGCGGCGTCGAGGTCGGCGAGGAAGCCCTGTTCGCGGAGCCCGCCGGCAGTGGCGAGCGGCATGTTCACGACGTCCGCCAGCGAGCACGCCTGCGCGTCCGCGACGAGCCGAGTGGCGAAGCTGCCGTCGCCAGGGTCGTCCTCCCAGATGACGGTCGTGCCGGGGTAGGCGGCCTCGAAGTCCTCGATGAGCTCGGTGAAGTACTCGGAGAACGAGGCCTTCAGCGCGGTGGTCTGGAAGGTGATCTCGCCGGACGGCGTCGCGTCGACCGGCGTGCCAGCGGCGAATTCGTCGGCGATCGTGCAGCGACCGACACGCTCGCCCCCGGCGTCGCCCGTGCACGCGGAGAGCGCGACCAGCGTGGCGGCTGCAGCGGCGATCGACAGGGTTCGTTGGTGCTTCATGGGGGCTCTCCTCGTCCGCGGACGGGTTCGTCAGCCGTCCTTGCATATCGAGGATAGGCATGAGATATGTGATATGCAAGCCCTGTGTACAAAAGCCTCATGAGGGCTGCTTGTGGAGTGCACTCAGCCGTCCAGTCGACGGAACCGCACGGTCGTGGCCGGATATCGGTGGCCCATGGCCGGGAATCCCTCGGCAGGGTTCGCGGCACCCGTCAGAATGAGGGCATGACCGAACAACGCGCCGTCCTCGATGCCACCGTCAGCTTCCTGAACGGCGGCGGTCTCGCCGTCGAGGACTTCCGCCTCGACCTGCCGCCCGCCATCGCGCAGGCGAAGGGGAAGGCGCAGCAGCAGGAGGTCGGTCGGCTGCTCGTCACGCACCTCGGTCTCGCGATGGTCGGCGAGATCCGCATCACCAAGCTGGAGATCGTGCGCGAGCAGCACAAGGGCTCCCGCGGGATCCTGGCGGCGGCTGCGGCGGCCGGGCTCGAGGTCCCGGACAGCGCAGCGCATGCGAACGCCGTGCGCCCCCGTCCGGAGGGCGCGCTCGTCGAACTCAGCCACCCGATCCGTGCCGGCCTCCGCACCTACCCGGGGTTGCCGGAGCCCGTGATCCGTCCGTTCCTCACCCGAGAGGACTCTCGCCCGAAGTACGCCGAGGGCACCGAGTTCGCGATGGACATCATCGAGATGGTCGGCAACACCGGCACCTACCTCGACAGCCCGTACCACCGCTACGCCGGCGGCGACGACCTCGCGAGCCTGACGCTCGAGCAGCTCGTCGACCTCCCGGCCGAGGTGTTCCACCTCCAGGACTCAACGGAACGCGGCATCGGTGCGAACGTCTTCCTCGACCGCGAGCTGCGCGGGACCGCCGTCCTCCTGCACACCGGGTGGGACCGCCACTTCGCGACCGAGGCCTACACGAAGGACGCTCCCTACCTCGCCGAGGACGGGGTGCGGTACCTCGTCGAGCAGGGCGTGGTGCTGGTCGGCATCGACTCCATCAACATCGACGACACCGAGCCGGGATCCGGTGGCGCGCGCCCCGCCCACTCGCTGCTCCTCGAAGCCGGGATCCAGGTGGTCGAGCACCTCACCGGGCTCGAGCAGCTCCCCGCGAGCGGCGCCGCCTTCACCGCGACGCCACCGCTCGTCGAGGACTTCGCGACCTTCCCCGTCCGCGCCTTCGCGCGACTGCCCTAGGCGCGGTCCGAAGACCGTCCTCGCGGTGCCGTCGGCGCGCTGAGGACGGTCCCGATCACTCCTCGATCTCGGCCCGGAGCAGTGCCGCATCGGTGTGCTGCTCCAATCGCTCGTACGCGTCCGCGAGCTCGGCCGTGACCGTCGTCCAGTCGGGCGAGCCTGCAGGGAGGCGTCCGCGAGCCGAACGGAACAGGTCGACGGCACCGGCGTGGTCGTCGACGGCGACCCGGGACCTCGCCGCGAACACCTCGGCCACCGCCGCCCCGTTCTCGTCACCGGCGGCCACGAACCCCGCGGCGGCGAGCCGAGCCGTCGCCGTCGCTTCGTCGGCGCGTCCGAGCGCTCCGAGCGAGCGGGCCTCCGAATCGGTGATGTCGGCCACGAGCCACGCCGCCTCGTGCGCCGAGGCGATGTCACGAGCCTCCGAGTAGAGCGGCAGCCCGGTGTCGTCGCTGAAGGCCGCCCGTGCGCTCGCCGCGCGCTGGAGCGCCTGGATGAGGAGCTGCGGGTCGCCCAGGCGCCGAGCGGCGGCGAGTGCCTGGTCGATGACCTCGATCGCGTCGTCGTCCTCGAACTGGATGAGGAGCGTGCTCAACCCGAAGCCGGTGCGGATGACCACTTGGTCGTTCCCGACGGACGCGGCGTCGTCGATCGCGGCGCGCCACACGCCGTACGCCATGCCGTGTTCACCGATCATGCGCGCGGCCTCACCCATGTTGGCGAGCAGGTCCGCGAGCTCACCCGGCGCGGCGTGCTCACGCTTCGCTTGGTAGACCTCGTCGTAGTGCTCGAGCGCCGTGGCGGCATCGCCCGCGAACTGGAGGTACCGCGCGAGTTGGAGCGTCAGCGAGTCGAGGTCGGCGTACTCCGCCCGCTTCGCGTGGGTGATCGCGAGCTGCATGCGAGCCGCGGCCTCGCGATCGCGGTCGGCGTCGCTCAGGAGGGCCGCGGAGAGGGTGCACGCCTGGATGATGCCGAGCCGGTTGCCGAGGAGGGTCTGGAGCGCGACGAGCTCGTCGGCGAGCGCGACCCCCTCGACGAAGGCCCCTGCCCCGCCGAGCATCCGGGTGCGGAGCGTCAAGGCCGGGAGGCGGACCGACGCCCGCTGCCCGGGCTCGAGGAGCGGGTCGAGGAGCTCTGCCGCCTCCTCGATCCGGCCGGTCACGGCGAAGAGGTGCGCGTGCAGGAGGCGGGCCGGTGGGCCTGCCTCGCCCGGGTCGTCGACCGCGGCGGCGAGCACGGCCTCACCCGCGAGCCGGTCGGCGATCCCCATGAACCGTTCCGCGGACTCCTGCTCGGTCTGCGCTCCCGCCAGCTCGAACGCATGGCGTGCGGTGACGACGAGCGTGTGGATGAGCCGGTCCGCGTCGACGGGGACGAGACGCGCGTCGTCGAGCTCGGCGAGCAGAAGGGTGAGCCGGTCCTCGGTCGCCGTGCCAAGGAGGGCCACGCCGAAGCGGGCCTCGACGTCGGCGACCGCGATGCGTCCGGCCGCGCGGAGCGCCGCACCGCGGTCGGCCCAGGCCGTCGCAGCGCGGTCGTCGTCACCCTCGATGACCGCTGCCTGCGCGATCGCGCCCAGGAGCCCGGCGCGGAGGTTCTCGTCGGGATCCGCGTCGTCCGCGAGGAGCGCGAGGCCCTGCTCGGCGGCGACGATCGCACCGCGTGGGTCGGCGCTCTGCAGGAGTGCGGAGGTCCGTTCACGCCACTCGGCGGCCGTGGTCGCCGGTTCCGGTTCGGCGACCGGGGCTGCGAACCCCTCGACCGACAGCGGGACGTCCCAGTGTTCGGTCGCGAGTGCCCGCGCGGCCTCGAGTCGCTCGGTACGGAAGCCGTTGCCGTTGCGTTCGTCGAAGGCACGGGTCAGGTGCTCGGCGGCCGCCCAGGCGCGCGCCGCGACCGCGGTGACGGTCCAGTCGGCGGCGTCGGTCGACTCGGTGCCGAGGTACCGGGCGAGGTCCGGGGCGTCGGCACCGCGGACGGGCAGATCACCGTGACCGGCTCGGGCGACGGCATCCAGCAGGACGCCGACTGCGATGAGCCCGTCGGCGTGCCCGGACAGGTTGATGGGATCGTTGACGAGGGTCGGCAGGTGGCGTTCGAGCATCGCCAGGCCGCGCGCCTCGTTGCCCGTGACGGCGCAGAACACGAGGTGGTCGGCGATGATGCCGAATCCGTCGGCGTTGGAACGGGCGACCCGGTAGCTGCGCTGGTGCGCCGCCTTGGCGTCGTCGAACCGGCCGGCGCGGAGGTAGGGGAGGAGCGCCTGTGCCTCGCTCGTCTCCGGTTCCTCGCCACAGCTCATGCGGTTCTCGAACATCTCGTCGTAGATCCGGATCGCGTCGTCGTCGTGCCCGCGGAGCTGGTAGAACCAGGCGTCCTCATTGCGCACGCACGCTTCGCAGTGGCTGTACCGGTCGTCCTCGATGGTCGAGCGGCGTTCCAGGAACGCGGCGGCCTCGTCGAGGCGACCGGTCACCGTCGCGATGTGGAACTGCGACTGCACCACGCCGCTCATCGTGGCGCCCGCTGCCGCGTACCGCGCGCGCATGTCCTCGTGCATGGCCTCGATCTGCGCGAGCGAGAAGGTCGGGTTCGTCGACAGCCGGCCGGCCATCCACTTGTACTGGAACAGCAGGTCGCAGCCGTCGACCGTGATCGGGAAGCGCTCCGGGTCTGCGTCGTGCTTGCCGACGCACCAGCCGAAGGAGCTGAACATGGCGTCGGTGTCGCCCGTCATGTGCGCCGACTGGGTCAACCGCATGCGGGTCGCGTACGCGGCCTCCTCGTCGCCGGCGGCCTCGGCTCGCCGGAGCGCCTCGTCGAGCAGGGCTCGCTCGGCGGGACCACACGGCAGGGTGTCGGCCTCCTCGAGGAGGTCCTGGACGCTCGCGTCGGGATCGATGTCGTTCACGGGGGTGGCGGTGGTGTCGGTCATCGGAGTTCCTTGTCGTCGAGACCGACACTGAGGCCGATCAGGTCGGTCATGGCTGCGTCGAGCATGCGGCGGTCGCGTGCTTCGAGGGGGCGGTGCCCGGCGAGGAGCGCCTGTACGTAGAGCAGTTGGATGCTGCGCTCGAACACGAGGTCGTCGTCGAGGGTCGCCAAGTGGCGGACGAGCGCCGCGTTCCAGTTGAGGCAGAGCCGGGCGGCGGTGTCGGCCTCAGCACCTCCCGGGCCGGCGTCGGCGAGGAAGGAGTCGACGGCCCCGACGACCTGCGACCAGATACCCGGCGCGACCGAGGCGGCCCGGTGCCGCTCGAGCCGTCGGAGCACGGACGGGTCGGCGACGTACAGCGCGGCGAGGTCGTCCGGCCGGTACCGGCGGACCGAGACCCGGCACTCCACCTCGGCGAGCACACGACTGGCGCGGTCCTCGAGTGCCGTCGTCGCGGCGAGGTCGTCCAGGTGGGGCGGCTCGAGGTTGTCGAGCTCGTCGGCCACCGTCACCCGCTCGACCCGAACGCCGTCGATCAGGTGGGGCAGCCGCTCCAGGATCTCCTGGTCGTACACGTACCCGCCGTTGACGATCGGTGACGCCGGATCGACGACCGCGGCGATCTGACGGAACTCGTCGCGGGATGCCGTGTACCGGATGACGCCCGTCTGCGACAGATGTTCGTCGATGGTCGTCGTGCCGGCGGAGGTCTCGATCGGGAGCCACCGGACCACGGCGCTCGCGAGGTCGTCGTCGTGCGCGGCGATCGCCTTGATGCCGAGCTGGTGGACGCCGATGAACTCCTGGAGTCGGTGCGGCCGTTGACGGGCGAGGTCGAGGATCCACCGTCGCAGGGTTGCTCCGATGGCCTCGCGGGTGAACTCCAACGCGTCGTCCTGCACGAGCTGCTCGCGCGAAGCCGTCGGGCGGAGCCCCGTCGTGTCGACGATGCAGCGGACGAAGAACGCCCACTCGGGCAGCAGGTCGTCGATCTGTTCGCTCAGCAGCATGCCGCCGAGGTAGACGCGGCTCGCCTGCCGGGCGCCCGGCGGAGGCGGTGAGGGGAGGACGAAGGCGGTGCCCCGGGTGCCGGTGCCGGGCACCACGATCTCGACGGCGTCGAACGGGCGCGTCCCGAGGAGGTCCTCCCCGAACGCCAGGAGCGCCTCGCGGGTCGTCGCCTCAGCCGTCCGGAACACCGGGTCGACGTTGATGCGCACCGGGTGGTCGGGGGCGGAGGGATCGACCACCTCGACGTCGAGGTCGAGGAAGCGTCCGAACGTCGTGGCGAGGCCGAGCACCGAACCGTGCCCGAGCAGACTGCCGTCGTGCATCGGACCGTCGATGCGTGGATCGAGGACGACCTCGGAGCCGATCGGCATGGCGGCGGTCGCGGCGTCGCCGAGTTCTCGGATCGTGAACGTGCCGTCGGCGTCGCCGATCCACTCGATGGCCGGACCGCCACGAGCCGAGCGGCTGCGGACGGTGATGGTGTCGGCCACCATGAAGCAGCTCAGCAGACCGATGCCGAACCGGCCGAGGTAGTCGCCGCGCCGGAGTTCGTCGAGGTCGCCGCGCTTGGAGCTGCGGCCGACCGTCGCCAGGAGTTCTGCGGCCTCGTCGCGGGTGAGCCCGACACCGTCGTCGCGGAATCGGAACGGCGAGCCCGCCTCCGAGCCGGACGGCGGCACGTGCGGGGTGATGAGGAGTCTGCCGGGAGGCGCCGTCGGGTCGTCGGCGCGACGGGCTGCGACGGCGTCGCGTCCGTTCTGCAGGAGCTCGCGGAGGTAGACGCGCGGTCCCGAGTAGATGTGGCGGCTCAGCAGGTCGACGACTCCGCGGAGGTCGACCTGGAACGGCAGCGGGGCTCGGGAGTGGTCTGGCATGGCTCTCTTCCGTCGGCGGCTGCGGGGCCTGCATCGGGCGTCTGTGCGGGGTGGATCGGGCTTCGGGCAGACGGACCGCGACCGGTTCGTCTGCAGCCGGATCAGCCTAGCGAACGTCGTGAAACGGATGCTGGGCGGTCACCTGGGAGTCGGTGAGACGACCCTGCTCCCCAGGGCCTGTGGAGCGAGGGCGACGCCGATCGGTCGTCCTGGGGTGTCGCGAAAACGCGTCCCCGGCTGCTAGCCTTGACGCCACTTCTCGAATCGATTCGACATCGAGTATTACCACCCCCCCCGCACCTCGCTAGGAATCCGTTCACCAGTGCACACCGCAGGAATCACCGTCGTCCACCCCGGGGACTCGCTCTCGGGCAGGCAGCGCCTCGTCTACATCCTCGTGCTCGGCGCGCTCACCGCGCTCGGGCCGTTCACCATCGACCTCTATCTGCCGGCGTTCCCGATCCTCGAGCAGGACCTCGACGTCCCGGTCAGCCTCATCCAGCTCACCCTCACCGGGACCACGATCGGCTTCGCGGTGGGCCAGCTCTTCATGGGGCCCTGGAGCGACAAGGTCGGCAGGCGTCTCCCGCTCATCCTCGCGACGAGCATCCACATCGCGGCCTCGGTCGGCGCCGCGTTCGCGCCCGACATCGGATGGCTCATGGTGTTCCGCGTGCTGCAGGGCGCCGGTGCGGCGGCCGGTGGTGTGGTCGCGATGGCGATGGTCCGCGACCTCTTCGGCGGGAAGCCGCTCGTGCGGATGCTGTCGCGACTCGCACTCGTGAACGGGCTCGCGCCGATCGCCGCCCCCGTGATCGGGTCGCAGCTCCTCCTCGTCCTCGACTGGCGCGGACTCTTCGTGTTCCTGGCCGCCTACGGACTGTTCGTCGTCATCGCGGTGTCGCTCTGGATCGTCGAGACCCTGCCTCCGGCGCGGCGTCGCGACGCCGGACACAGCACCGTCCGCGACCGCTACCGCTCGGTGTTCAGCGACCGCGTGTTCGTCGGTGTCGCCCTCATCGGCGGCATGAGCTTCTCGGGCCTGTTCGCCTACCTCTCGAGCTCGTCGTTCCTCTTCCAGGAGGTCTACGACTTCGACGCGCAGGAGTACGGTCTCCTATTCGCGGTGAACTCGCTCGGCATCGTCGCCGGGGTGCAGATCTCGTCGCGCCTCATGCGCTGGTACGGGCCGCAGTGGATCCTCGCGTGCACGACCATCGTGCAGCTCATCTCGGCGGTCACGATCGTCGCGCTGACGATGGCGGACGTCGGGCTGTTCGGTGTGCTGGTGCCGCTGTTCTTCTTCATCCTGTCGTGCGGCTTCGGCTTCCCGGCGGTGCAGGTGCTCGCACTCGCGAACCACGGGCACGAGGCCGGGACGGCGGCGTCGCTCCTCGGGGCGCTCAACTTCGGTCTCGCGGGGCTCATCTCCCCGATCGTCGGTGTGCTCGGGATCGGTACCGCGATCCCCATGGGTGCCGTGATGGCCGCGACCTCGGTCGTGTCGGTGTGTGCGCTCTGGTTCATCGTGCAGCCGAAGAAGGTCCCGGCCCTCGCCGGCTGACCTGGCGGGTTGCGCCAGCGCGGTGCGCTGACGTGAGCGCGGGTCTGTGGCGTGAGCGCGGGTCTCCGGAGCGGCGCGCTCACGGCTGCGACCCGCGGTCGCGCCAGTTCGGGCTCGCTCACGTGGCCGCACCGCGCTGACGCCGGTCCCGGGCGGTTCGGGCCGGCGCACCGCGCTGACGCCGGCATCGGGGCCGGACCGGGCGGGTGGGTCCCGGTCAGGAGGAGGGGTCCACGCCGTCGACGTAGGTCCACGCGCCGGTGTCCTTCGAGAACCGACTCCGTTCGTGCTGGCTCCCCGCGGAGCCCCGCACGCCGGGAACCTTGTGGTGCGCGACGAACTCGACCATCCCCTCGGTGTCGAGCAGCCCACCGCGGGAGGTCGCGACGATGTCGAGCCGGTACCAGCGGAGCGAGCCGTCCAACTCGAGCGATGCCGGCCTGGTCGACGGATGCCACGTGCGCAACAGGTACTCCGGGTCGCCGACCGCGAAGGCCGAGAACCGCGACCGCATGAGCGCCTCCGCGGTCGCCGCCGACGACTCGCCTCGGTGCAGGCGCCCGCAGCAAGCGCCGTACGTCTCACCGGACAGGCAGGGGCACCGTGCGTCGTCGGCGAGGGCAGCGGTTCGGGCGTCGGTCGTCACTGCTCCAGTATCGCCCGCCAGGCTCGCGGGTCGTGCTCGCCGGACGTCGGTTGTCACTGCCCGTCGGCACTCGTCCGGTGGCGCATCGGCGCGGCGATCAACGTGTCATCCTCTTCGCGCAAGCCCACGCGTGAGACATACCCGACACGGCATGATGGGACGATGACGGCACCCGACGACCACGACGACCCAGCAGCTGCACCGGCTCCCGAGGTGCACGAGGCGGTCTCGCCCGCGCTCGACGAGTCGGGTTCGCTCGCGATGGATCCGGACCCGGCGTCGATCCGGCCCGATCCGAAGCTCGCCGCGAAGGTCTCCCGGCGGTGGCCGTTGATCAGCGGCGCGATCGCCGTGGTCCTCGTCCTCCTGCTCGGCGTGCTGCTCTTCCAGCGCGGTCCGAACGCCCCGTTCGGGTTCGACGAGGAGTGGATGCAGGAGGTCCTCGAGGAGCGTTCACCGTGGCTCGTCCAGGCTGCGCTCGTCATGAACTGGCTCGGCGGCGGGGTCGTCGCGATCTTCGTCGTGCCGCTGCTCGGGATCGCCGTCCTGCTGCTGGTGCGCCGTCCATGGGCCGCCCTGTACTTCGCGCTCGTCTCCGCGCTGAGTGCCGGAGCAGTGCAGATCATCAAGAACATCGTCGGTCGGTCACGGCCCGAGGACATCCTCGTCCACGCCGACTTCGGTTCGTTCCCCTCCGGGCACAGCGCGAACGCGGCGACTATCGCCGTCGCGTTCGGGATCATCTTCCCGCGGGTCTGGGTGTGGTTGATCGGTGTCGCCTACACGCTGCTGATGATGCTGTCGCGGACCTATCTCGGCGCCCACTGGGTGAGCGACACGATCGGCGGGCTGCTGCTCGGTGCCGGTGTCGCGCTCATCATCGCCGTGCCGTTGCTGCACCGGATGTCGACCGAGCCGAAGAAACGGGTCCCGCTCACCGACGGCTGATCGCGTGGACGCCCGTCCCTCGATGCCGGTCCTCCAACGCTCGTCGTTCGTGTTCCGTCCTGGCGCCAGCGCGGTGCGCTGACCCCAGACCGCCCGGACCGGCGTGAGCGCGGGTCCACCGCCTGGGCGCGCCCCTCCGGAGGCCCGCGCTCACGCCACAGACCCGCGCTCGCCTCAGCGCACCGCGCTGGCGGCCCCCCCCCGTGCCGGCGGAGCGGTAGTCTGCTGACAGCCGGGAGCCGGCCGGGGGAGGAGACGCGTGTCGATCACGATGCACGACGTCGCCGCACGCGCGGGCGTCTCGATCAAGACCGTCTCGAACGTCGTCAACGACTACCCGCACGTGAGCGACGCGACCCGCTCCAAGGTCGAGCGCGCGATCGCCGAGCTCGGCTACCGCCCCAACCTCTCGGCCCGGAGCCTCCGCTCAGGCCGGTCCGGCGTGATCAGCCTCATCATCCCCGACCTCCGCAACGCCTACTTCGCGGAGCTCGCCGACGCGGTCATGCGTCAGGCGCGTGCGCGCGGGCTCTCCGTGCTCATCGAGCAGGTCGCCGGCGGTCGCGACGTCGAGCTCGAGATCCTCCGTGGGCCGCGCATGCAGCTGGTCGACGGCATCCTCTACAGCCCGCTCAGCCTCGACCGCGACGACAGTGCACTCCTCCCGGAGGGCCCCATGGTGATCCTCGGTGAGCAACTGTTCGACGGCGACCGCGACCACGTGACGATGGCCAACGTCGACGGCGCCCGCGCGGCGACCGAACACCTGCTCGCGCAGGGCAGACGCCGCATCGTCGCGCTCGGCACCGACCCGCACGACACCCTCGGGCCGGCCGCCCTCCGTCTCCAGGGGTATCGGGAGGCGCTCGAAGCCGCCGGCATCCCGGCCGATCCCGCCTACGTCAGCACCGTCGTCAGCTGGCACCGCAGCGACGGGGCGAACGCGATGCGCGAGGTCATCGCCGCGGGCCTGCCGTTCGACGGCGTGGTCGCCTTCAACGATGCGATGGCCCTCGGTGCCATGCGCGTCCTCCAGGACGCCGGTCTCCGCATCCCCGACGACGTCGCGATCATCGGCTTCGACGACCTGGACGAGACGCGCTACGCCCTCCCGACCCTGTCCACCGTCGACATCGGCCGCGAGGAGATCGCCGAGCGCGCCGTCGAGCTCCTCATCGAGCGGATCGCCGCGCCCGGGCAGCCGGAGGCACCGCGTGCGATCGTCAGTGGCTTCCGCGTCGTCCCGAGGGAGTCCACCGGTTCCGTCACCGCTCACGAGCCCGGATCCAGGGCCGCTCCTTCAACGTTGTAGAGTGCGTACTGGGCGGCCGGGGATGCCGCCGCCGAGGAGGATCATGGCGACCACCCTGCACGACGTGGCGAAGCTCGCCGGGGTGTCCGCCAAGACCGTCTCGAACGTCGTCAACGACTACCCCCACATCAAGCAGGCGACGAAGGAGCGGGTGCTCGCCGCGATCGCCGAACTCGGCTACCGGCCCAACCTCTCCGCACGCGGGCTCCGCTCCGGTCGTTCCGGCGTCATCAGCCTGATCATCCCCGACCTCCGGAACTCCTACTTCGCCGAACTCGCCGACGCCGTCATGCACGCCGCCGACCAGCTCGGGCTGTCGGTGCTGATCGAGCTGAGCGGCGGCGACCGGGCACGCGAGGCCGAGCTCCTGCGCGGTGCGCGACTCCGTGCGGTCGACGGTGTCCTCTACAGCGCGCTCCACCTCGGCGACGAGGATCTCGCCGTCGTGGAGGAGGTCACCATCCCGATGGTGCTCCTCGGTGAGCGCATGTTCAACGCGCCGAACGACCACGTGACGATGCGCAACACCGAGGGAGCGCGTGCCGCGACGGAGCATCTGATCGGGCTCGGTCGGACACGGATCGTCGCGTTCGGAGCGCACCGCGCCGACATCGTCGGTTCGGCCAGTCTGCGTCTCGCCGGGTATCGAGCGGCGCTGGAGGCCGCCGGCATGGTGTTCGATCCGGCGCTCGTCCGGGAGGTCCCGGTCTGGGGTCGCTTCGACGGAGCGCTCGCGATGCGCGAGATGCTCGACGAGGGTGTCGCGTTCGACGGCATCGTCGCGTTCAACGACGCCCTGGCGCTCGGAGCCATGCGCGTCCTGAGCGAACGAGGCGTCGCCATGCCCGACGAGGTCGCGGTCATCGGCTTCGACGACATCGACGAGGGTCGGTACTCCCTGCCGTCGCTGTCGACGATCGCACCTGGGCGGGAGCAGATCGCCCGGACCGCCGTGTCGCTGCTCGTCGAGCGGATCGCCGGGGGTGTCGACGACGTGCCACCCCGTCGGGTCTACGCGGACTTCGAACTGGTACGACGTGAGTCGACCACGCCCTCGTCCGTCAGAGCTGAATCCCCATCTCCGAACGTGTCTTGACAGCTGTCGATCGGCACACGAGACTGTTTCTACAACGTTTACCTTCAACGTTGTAGAAGTCTGGACGACGACGTCCCCGGAGAGGATCACGCATGACCACCGCACGCATCGCCATCGACCCGAACGTCACGGTCGCCCCCGTCAACCGCCGGATCTTCGGCTCGTTCGTGGAGCACCTGGGCCGCTGCGTCTACGACGGCATCTACGAGCCCGACCACCCCACCGCCGACGCCGACGGCTTCCGCGGCGATGTGGTGGACCTTGTCACGGAACTCGGCACGAGCACCATCCGCTACCCCGGCGGCAACTTCGTCTCCGGCTACCGCTGGGAGGACGGCGTCGGGCCGCGCGAGCACCGTCCCGTGCGCCGCGACCTGGCCTGGCACTCGCTCGAGACCAACCAGGTCGGCGTCGACGAGTTCGCCAAGTGGTGCAAGCTCACCGGCAGCGAGATGATGATGGCCGTCAACCTCGGTACGCGCGGGGTGCTCGAAGCGCTCGACCTCCTCGAGTACACGAACCACCCGAGCGGAACGGCGCTGTCCGACCAGCGGATCGCGAACGGCGCACCCGAGCCTTACGGCATCAGCATGTGGTGTCTCGGCAACGAGATGGACGGGCCGTGGCAGGTCGGCGCGATGTCTGCCGACGACTACGGCAAGCTGGCCGCGCGGACCGCGTCGGCGATGAAGATGGTCGACCCGAAGCTCGAACTCGTCGTCTGCGGTTCGTCGAGCTCGTCGATGCCGACCTTCGGCGACTGGGAGCGCACCGTCCTCGAGCACAGCTTCGACTCGGTGGACTACATCTCCTGCCACGCGTACTACCAGGAGCGCGACGGCGACCTCGGGTCGTTCCTCGCGTCGTCCCTCAACATGGAGTACTTCATCCGCACGGTCGTCGCGGCCGCCGATCACGTGCAGCACAAGCGTCACTCCGACAAGCAGATCCAGCTCTCGTTCGACGAGTGGAACGTCTGGTACCTCGACGAGTGGAACGCGATCGAGGGCACGATCGAGGAGTGGGCCTACGCGCCCCGACTCATCGAGGACGTCTACTCGGTCGCCGACGCGGTCGTGTTTGGCAACCTCCTGATGACGCTCCTCAAGCACAGCGACCGCGTCGGGTCGGCGAGCCTCGCGCAGCTCGTGAACGTCATCGCCCCGATCATGACCGAGCCGGGCGGCGGCGCCTGGCGGCAGACGACGTTCTTCCCGTTCTCGGTCACCAGCCGGCTCGCATCGGGTGTCGTGCTCTCGCCGCGCATCGAGGTCGGCAGTTACGCCACGAAGGTCCACGGCGACGCACCGCTCGTCGACTCGGTCGCGACCTACGACGCCGAGGCCGGGACCGCGGCCGTGTTCCTCGTGAACCGTCATCAGGACGAGGCCATCACGGTGACCGTCGACGTCTCGGCGCTCGGCGTCGGTTCGATCGTCGAGGCGAACGGCATCCACGACGAGGACGTCTACGCGAAGAACACGATCGACGACCGCGAGCGCGTCGGCCTCGTCGCGAACGAGAGCGCGTCGCTCGCCGACGGCACCCTGACGATCACGCTCCCGCCCGTGTCGTGGACGGCGGTCGCGCTCGGCGCCTGAGTCGGGAAGCGGGCTGCGGGCCCCGGTCTGCGAGTCAGTGGTTTCGACGTTCGCAACGCAGGACGATCACGGCGGGTCTGCCGCGCTCGAGGCGATCGCGGGGCGGCGCGCCGGACCCGTCCTGCGTTGTGGACGTGTCGACGTCGACGGCGGGTGGGGAATCCCTCCCGCCGCCGTCGTCGCGCGGCCCTACAATCGGCACATGACGGCACGGGGCTCCTACGCGAAGGGCGTCGCGCGTCGGGAGGAGATCCTGCGCGTCGCGCTCGCGGTGTTCGCGCGCGAGGGGTACCGCGGCACGTCGCTCCGCGAGGTCGCGCGTGAGGTCGGCGTCAGCCTGCCGGGGCTCATGCACTACTTCGAATCCAAGGAGCACCTGTTCGCGGCGATCCTGCGGGAGCGCGACGCCGTCGACTACGAGGAGTTCGCCGCGGCCGGGTCGCAGGACGCGATCGAGGGCCTGGTCGCGGTCATGCGCCACAACAGCGATGTCCCGGGTCTCGTCGAGCTGTACCTGACCATGGCGGCCGCCGCCGGTGATGCGGAGCACCCGGTGCGCGGGTTCTTCGTCGATCACGTCACAGCGGTGCGTCGGAGCATCGCCGACGTCGTCCGGGATCGCCAGGCCTCCGGGCGGGTCGCCGCGGGCCTCGACCCTGATCACGTGGCGCGTGTCATGGTCGCCCTCGCCGACGGTCTGCAGGTGCAGTGGACGCTCGACCCCTCCGTCGACATGGCCGGTGACCTCGAGCGCGCCTGGGTGCTCCTCGTCGGTGACGCCGGCGCGGTGCGCTGACCCGGGCGCGGGTCTGAGGGGCCCGGCGCGGTGCGGTGACGCGAGTGCTGCTGAATCGGCGTGGGCGCGCCCCGGCCGCGTGAGCGCGACCCTCCGGAGACCCGCGTTCACGCGACTGGGCCTCGCTCGCGTCAGCGCACCGCGCTGGCAGCAGTCCCACCGACGGGATTTTTGAAAACCTATTGACCACTCGGGTTTCGCGCCTATACTCAAAGCCGTGCAGTGATCGGTTTCCTGATCCTGCCAGGACAGCACCACCCGCGGGCCAGAGCCGGTCCGCAGCTCAGCGTTGAGAGGAACTCGGATGTCCAACCCACCCCGCCGCCCCAAGCCCACCGGTCAGCGTGCCTCGAGCGGCCCCTACGTCAGCCTCGTCACCGGCCCGTCGGGACCGACGGAACGGGCGTCGAAACGGGTCGTCACCACCATGGCGCTCGCCCAATTCGGTCTGTTCGTGGCCTTGCTCGCCCCGGTCACCGTCAGCCTCGCCCTCAAGACGCAGCAGCTCGTCCCGGGGGATCAGGCGGCGGTCGTCAACGGCAACGTCCTCTCCATCGCCGCCCTGTTCGCCCTCGTCGCGAACCCGGTGATCGGCCGACTCTCCGACCTCACGCTCTCTCGCTTCGGTCGCCGTCGCCCGTGGATGTTCCTCGGCGCCATCGGCTTCGTCGCCTCGCTCACCATCGTCGCCCTCGCACCGAACGTCCCGGTCCTCATCGCCGGGTGGTGCCTCGCCCAGCTGACCGGCAACGCCATCCTCGGCCCGCTCCTCGCGACGATCGCCGACCAGGTCCCGCCGGAGCAGCGGGGGAGCGTCTCCGCGAACGTCGGAGTCATGCAGAACGTCGGCATCCTCGCGGCGGCGTTCGTGGCCAGCTGGTTCGTCACCGACATGCTGCTGCTCTTCGTCGCTCCGGCCGTCTTCGCGCTCATCACCGTGTGGCTGTACTGCTTCGTCCTGCCCGACCGCGCGATCACCACCCGTCCGGACGTCGGCGGGTGGAAGGGCCTGCTCTTCACCTTCTGGGTGAACCCGCTCAAGCACCCCGACTTCGGCTGGGTCTGGCTCTCGCGGTTCCTCCTGACGCTCGCCTCGTTCCTCTTCGTCGCGTTCCGCCTGTTCTTCCTGCAGGAGGAGGTCGGGCTGTCGCAGCAGGGCGCGGTCGACACCCTGACCATGGGTGTGCTGATCTACACGATCGCGCTCGTCATCACCGCGAAGTTCGGCGGCTGGCTGTCGGACCGGATGCTCAACCGCAAGGTGTTCGTCATCGGGTCGACGGCGGTGTTCGCGGTCGGACTCATCCTGCTCGCCCACACCACGACGGTGCCCATGTTCTACGTCGTCGAGGCGATCATGGGAGCGGCGTACGGCGTGTACGTCGCGGTCGACACCGCCCTCGTCGTGGACGTCCTGCCGAACCCCGACGACGCAGCGAAGGACCTCGGCGTCCTCAACATCGCGAACGCCCTGCCGCAGTCGCTCGCCGGCGCGGTGGGCGCGTTCCTCCTCGGACTCGGCGCGGTCGGCAACAACTACACGGCCCTGTTCTGGGGCGCCGGTGTCATCGCCGTGCTCGGCGCGCTGACGATCCTGCCGGTCCGACACCGCATGACCCGGAACGCCGACGGGACCATCACCGGATCGATCGCGACCCGTGGGTGAACCAGGTCACAGCCTCCCGCACCCCGATCACCAGCTCCACTCCACCACCAGCGATGCCAACGACGGCGTCAGAACGGACGACAACACCATGACCGCACCAGCGCTCTCCGTGCAGCTCTACAGCATCAAGGAGCACCTCGACCAGGGCCTCGACGACGCACTCGCCCGGCTCGCCGGCATGGGCCTGCGCGAGGTCGAGGCGTTCGACTTCGTCTCCCGTGCGCCCGAACTCCGTGAGGCCTTCGACCGCCACGGTCTCGCCGCCCGCACCGGGCACGCGACCCTCCTCTCCGACGAGATCCGCTTCGGCGACCAGGTCATGCCGGTCGCCTCACAGGAGGACGTCTTCGCCGCCGCGACCACACTCGGCCTCGAGATCGTCATCGACTCCTTCGTGAGCCCCGACCGCTGGCTCGACGAAGCCGCCGTCGCCGACACGGCGTCCCGCCTGAACGCCGCAGCGGAGCGCGCCGCCGACCACGGCCTCCGCGTCGGCTACCACAACCATTCCCAGGAGTTCGTCGCATCGTTCGGCGGACGCAGCGCGTTCGAGGTCTTCGCCGATCAGCTGCGTGACGACGTCGCGCTCGAGGTCGACCTGTTCTGGGCGGCGACCGCCGGTCAGGACGTCCCCGCGCTGCTCGGCCGCCTCGGCGACCGCGTGCAGGCGCTCCACGTCAAGGACGGCCTGCTGCCCGCCGACCCGTTCGCACCGGGCGCCGCACCCTTCGTGCCGACGAGTCTCGACCAGCGACCGTTCGGGCAGGGCGAGGTCCCGCTGCGCGAGTCCATCGCAGCGGCCCCCTCGGCACGCTTCGCGATCATCGAGTTCGACCACTACGGTGCCGGCGACATCTTCGACGGCATCCAGGCGAGCGTCGACGCGCTCGTCGCCGAGCAGCTCGTCTCGACCGAAGCGGTGGTCCGCTGATGGCCGCGGCAGCGCACGGCACGGCGGCCGCGGCAGCGCAGGGCGCGACGGCGCGCGCACCGCAGGGCAGCGGCCCGGTCGGTGTCGGGTTCATCGGCACCGGCATGATCAGCGACACCTACCTCGAGCACCTCACCTCGTTCCCCGACGTCCGCGTCGTGATCCTCGGCGACCTCGACGTCGACCGCGCGAAGGCCCAGGCCGAGAAGTGGGGCGTCGGCGAGTGGGGGACCGCCGACGACGTCCTCGCGCACCCGGACGTCGAGCTCGTCGTGAACCTCACGATCCCCGCCGTCCACGCACAGGTCGCGTCGCAGGTGCTCGCCGCCGGGAAGCACGTGTGGACGGAGAAGCCGATCAGCGTCGACCGTGCGAGCGGGCTCGCGCTCCTCGAGCAGGCCGACGCCGCAGGACTCCTCGTCGGCATCGCGCCGGACACGGTGCTCGGCCCGGGCGTCCAGTCCGCGCGTCGCGCCATCACCCGCGGCGACATCGGTCGGCCGCTCACCGCCCAGACCGTCATGCAGTACGCCGGGCCGGACATCTTCCACCCGAACCCGGAGTTCCTGTTCGCGAAGGGTGGCGGGCCGCTCTTCGACATGGGGCCGTACTACCTGACGACGCTCGTGCAGGTGTTCGGTTCGGTCGCCTCGGTGTCGGCGGCCGGCTCCCGCGGGCGTGCGACGCGGACGATCCAGCAGGGCGACCGCGTCGGCACCGAGTTCGCCGTCGAGGTGCCGACGCACGTGAGCGCCATCGCCCGCTTCGTGGAAGGCGGCGTGAGCCAGAGCGTCTTCAGCTTCGAGTCGCCGCTCGCGAAGATGGGCGTCGTCGAGATCACCGGCACCGAGGGGACGCTCGTGATCCCCGACCCGAACATGTTCACGGGCGAGGTGCGGATCACCCGTGCGGCGCCCATCGAGCGGATGCAGCAGGACCCGGAGTGGGAGGTCGTGCCGACCGAGGGTGTCCTCGCCGGCCGCGGGACCGGGGTCCTCGACCTCGCCCGGGCGATCCGTTCCGGCGGCACGCCGCTCGCCTCGGGCGCCCTCGGCTACCACGTGCTCGACACGCTCGTCTCGATCGACGAGTCCGTGGTGTCCGGCCAGACCGTCGACGTGGCGAGCCGGGTCGCGCCGGTTCCGCTCGTCGCCGAGGACTGGGACCCGTTCGCCGCCACACTCTGAGCGCTGTGAGCCGATAGGTCACGAGCCGAACAGAACCGAGCAGTATCGGACCAGGCTGAGCAAGCCCCCGGTGGTGTCCGTCGCCCCACGTACGCTGAGGCGATGGACACCACCGGTCGGCGAAGCACCGAGCACGACGCTGACGCGACTCCTCGTCGGCGATGGATCCTCACCGGCCAGCTCGGTCCGGCGTTCGACGACGGCGGACCGATCCTGCTCATCGAATCGAGGTCCACCTTCACGAAGCGACCGATGCACCGGGCGAAGGCGCACATCTTCCTCTCGGCCATCCGACATCGTGCGGCGGAACTCGGCGACCGGGCGGAGTTCCACCAGGTCGACCGCTACGAGGAGGTCGTCGAGTTCGGCGCCGACCTCGAGGTGATCGACCCGACCTCGTGGACGGCTCGGCGCTTCGTCCGTGAGCGCGGCCTCCGGGTGCTCCCGAGCCGCGGCTTCGTGACCTCGGAGCCGGACTTCGCGGCCTGGGCGTCGACGCGGGACGGCAAGCGGCTCCTCCTGGAGGACTTCTACCGCACGGTGCGGGAGCGGACCGGGATCCTCATGCGCGGCGACCAGCCGGAGGGCGGCCGCTGGAACTACGACCACGACAACCGCAACCCGCCGCCGAAGGGAGCCGCCCGGCTCGGTCTGCCCGAGCCGCTCTGGCCTGACGAGGACGACATCGACGCGCAGGTCCGGGAGGACCTCGACCGGTGGCAGCGCGACGGACTGGTGCAGCTGGTCGGCGACGACGGGCCCCGGCGCTTCGCGGCCACGGCGGCCGAGGCGGAGGCGGCGCTGGCGGACTTCATCGAGACCAGGCTCGGCGACTTCGGCCCGTTCGAGGACGCCATGCTCGGCGGCGACTGGACGATGGCGCACTCCCTGCTGAGCGCGCCGCTCAACCTCGGCCTGCTCGACCCGCGCGACGCCGTCGAGACCGTGGTCGCCGAGTACCACGCCGGTCGCGCGCCGCTGTCGAGCGTCGAGGGCTTCACCCGCCAGATCATCGGCTGGCGCGACTACGTCTGGCATCTCTACTGGCACCTCGGCGAGCCGTACCGGACGAGTCACAACGCCCTCGGAGCACACGAGCCGCTCCCACGTCAGTTCCGCGAACTCGACGCCGCCGCCATTCAGTCCAACTGCCTCCGCGAGACGATCGACGGGATGCGTCGCCACGGTTGGGCGCATCACATCCAGCGGCTCATGGTGCTCGGCAACTGGGCCATGCAGCACGGGTACGACCCGGTCGCACTCAACGACTGGTTCATCGACATGTTCGTCGACGGCACCCCCTGGGTGATGCCCGCGAACGTCATCGGCATGTCGCAGCACGCGGACGGCGGCATCGTCGCGACGAAGCCCTACGCCTCAGGCGGTGCGTACATCGACAAGATGTCCGACTACTGCGGTGGGTGCGTCTTCGATCCCAAGGTGCGGCTGGGCGAGGACGCCTGCCCCTTCACCGCCGGATACTGGGCCTTCCTCGACCGCGTGGAACCGCGCATCCGGCACAACACCCGTATGGCGCAACCGCTGGCCGGGATGCGCCGACTGTCCGACCTCCGCGCCGTCGTCGACCAGGAGCGCACCCGCGAACAGTGGTGATCGGAGCAGTCGTCCAGCCCCGCGCGACCCCTCGACCGGTGGGGGACGCGTCGCTAGGCTCGGCACATGACGCCCAGTGATGCAGCATCAGACCCGCAGATCGCCGCACTCCAGGCTGCCGCCGCCCAAGCCCAGGCCGAGCTCGAAGCCGCCCAGGCGCAGGCGGCACTCGCCGCAGCCAAAGTGAAGGCGGCCGAGGCGGCAGCGGCGCTCGCCGGGGCCGGGATCACCGCGTCGGGCGGGGCCACGGTGGCGGCGGGCTCCGGTTCCGCGAGTGACGCGGCGGCCGCCGAGGCCCCAGCCGATGTCCGGGCGGACGTTCCGACCGACGACGCGGTCGATGGCGACGCCAGCAGCACCGCGCCCAGCACCGATGACCTCAGCGCCGACACCATCGGCCCGGGACCGCTCGGCCTCGACGACGTGCTGAAGATCCGCGACGGCTACGTCGTGCACGGCCCGGCGCTCGAGATGGGAGCACTGGTCAACGGGGAACCGGTGCCCGCGGTGCAGGTCCGCATCCCGCTCAGCGTCATGAACCGGCACGGGCTCGTCGCCGGCGCCACCGGAACCGGGAAGACCCGCACGCTCCAGGGCCTCGTCGAGCAGCTCTCGGCCGCCGGCGTCCCCGTGTTCGCCGCTGACATCAAAGGTGACCTCTCGGGCATCGCGACCCCGGGGGAGTCGAACGAGAAGCTCCTCGACCGCACCCGCGGCATCGGCCAGGACTGGACGCCGGCCGCCACGCCGACGGAGTACTTCGCGCTCGGCGGCGTCGGCAAGGGCGTCCCGGTCCGCGCCACCATCGCCGCTTTCGGCCCGCTGCTGTTGAGCAAGGTCCTCGGTCTCAACGCCACGCAGGAGTCCAGCCTCGGTCTCGTCTTCCACTACGCCGATCAGGCGGGTCTGCCACTCCTCGACCTGAGCGACCTGCGCGCGGTCCTCACCTACCTCGCGAGTGATGAGGGCAAGGGCGAACTGCAGGAGCTCGGCGGGCTGTCGGGCGCCACCGTCGGGGTGATCCTGCGGGAGCTCATCACCTTCGCCGACCAGGGCGCCGACGTCTTCTTCGGCGAACCCGAGATCGACACCGCCGACTTCATCCGCCTCGACCCGACCGGCAAGGGCATCGTCAGTCTGCTCGAGGTGCCGGGCGTCCAGAATCAGCCGGCCCTCTACTCGACGTTCCTCATGTGGTTGCTCGCCGACCTCTTCAACACCCTCCCCGAGGTTGGCGACCCCGAGAAGCCGAAGCTCGTGTTCTTCTTCGACGAGGCGCACCTGCTGTTCCGCGACGCGTCGAAGGACTTCCTCGCGCAGATCACGCAGACGGTCCGGCTCATCCGGTCCAAGGGTGTCGGCATCTTCTTCGTCACCCAGACGCCGAAGGACGTCCCGGGCGAGGTGCTCGCGCAGCTCGGGTCCCGCGTGCAGCACGCCCTCCGTGCGTTCACCCCGGATGACGCCAAGGCGCTCAAGGCGACCGTGTCGACCTACCCGACCTCCGGCTACGAGCTCGGCGAGGTCCTCACCTCGCTCGGTACGGGTGAGGCGGTCGTCACCGTGATGAACGAGAAGGGGGCGCCGTCGCCGGTCGCGTGGACGAGACTGCGGGCGCCGCAGGGACTCATGTCGCCCAGTGCCGACACGGCGATCGACGCGGCGATCGCGGCGTCACCGCTGCTCGCGCGGTACGGGACGCCCGTCGACCGTGAGTCGGCGAGGGAGATCCTGACCGCGAAGCTCGAGGAGGCCAACCAGGCCGCGCTCGCCGCCGAGGCCGAACTCGAGCGGCAGCGCATCGCGGCGGAACTCGCGAAGCAGCAGGCCGCTGCCGACAAGGCCCAGGCTGCGGCGCAGAAGAAGGCCGACGCCGAGTACGAACGGTTGCTCCGGAAGACCGCCGGCACGACCCGCCGGACGTCGACGAGGTCGTCGTCGACGTCGTCGAAGAGTCCGCTCGAGGAGATCCTCGGGTCGAAGGCGACGCGGTCGATCCTCACCGGGGTCGTCGAGGGCATCTTCGGGACGCGTCGCCGCCGCTGAGCTGCGGCTCCGTCTGTTCATCGACGCCCAGGTCTCTGAGCGGTGTCCCGGTCCGGAGCGGTGTCTCGCCCCGGGAGCGGTGTCCCGGTCCCGGAGTGGTGTCCTGGTCCTGCGAGCGGTGTCCTGGTCTCCGAGCGGTGACCCAGTTCCCGAGCGGTTTTCCGGTCCCGCGAGCGACTACCTCTCGTCTCGGAGCGGCCTTCCGATCCCCGGAGCGGATTTCCGGTCCCTGAGCTTGTCGAAGGGCCTACCGGAGGCCGTCCTCGGCGAGGCGACCGATCTCGATGGTGGCGCGGGCGTCGTCGAGCAGCCCGTCCTGCAGCGACCACACGGCGGACAGTGCGGAGCGCGCGACCACCCACTCGAGGAGGACGGTTCGCGGCAGGCCGAGCGATCGACGCACGACGTCCACCCGCTCGGCGAACAGCCGTGGGTTCCGCGCCGTCGCTGGATCGGGGTTGCTGAACAGCGCGGTGGCGTCGAAGGCGCGGTGGCCCACGATGCCCTTGGGGTCGATCGCCCGCCAGTCGCCGGGTGCGAACTCGAGCACGTTCATGTGGTGGAGGTCGCCGTGGAGCACGACGACGTCGGCAGGCGTCGTGGTGTCGAGCAGTCGACCGGCGAGCTCCCGCCCACGCTCGAGGAACGCGGCGCTCGCCGGATCGCCGAGGAGGGTGCCGAGGGTGGACGCGTCGTCGGCGAGCAGCTCGCGGAACCACCGGCGGAGCGTCGGGAGCTCGGCGATGACGCCACCGGCATCGATCTGCGCCGGTGTGGGGATCGCCGTGTGCAGGGTGTCGAGCACGGAGCACAGGATCGCGACGGCTCCGAGGTCGTCGCCTGCGCGGGTCAGCGAGGCGAGATCTCGGCCGCCGGTCGCGCGTTCCAGGACGATCGCGTGGTCATCGCCCGCGAACACCGCTGCACACCCGCCACCGCCCCATGCCGCGAGCAGCTGACCGCCGAGTGCTTCTTCCTCGACGAGGGGAACCTTGAGCATCGCCGGTCGTCCGTGGTGCGTCACGGGGAGCAAGCGGCTCGACGGCGTCACGATGAGCTCGCCGTCGGGCACGAGCCGCCACTGCTCGACGGCCGCTTCGATGCCTCCTGGTCGCCATGTCACGGGACTCAGCCTAGGCAACCCGATCGGACCCGGTGCCTGGGTCGCGCCTCGGGCGGTCCCTGGGGTGGTCGCTGGGTCGCGCCTCGATCGCCGCGTCGATCGCCGCCTCGATCGGTCCCTGAGCTTGTCGAAGGGCACACGAAGGAACGTCGCCCTTCGACAGGCTCAGGGACCGGGGAGGGTGTGCCTCAGGGGTCGGGGAGGGTGGGCCTCAGGGACCGGGAAGGTGGGGCTCAGGAACGGCGAGGATGGGGCTCCGGCACCGGGGAACGCCGGTTAGGCTGGCGCGGTGACCGAGATCCGCGCGTACCGACCGTCCGACCGCGCCGCCGTGGCGGCGATCTGCACCCGAACGGGCGACTCAGGGGCGGACGCGACCGGGCAGTTCAGCACGGACGACCTCCTGCCCGACATCTACGCCTTGCCCTACGTCGAGCACGAGCCCGAGTTGGCGCTGCTCGTCGACGCCGGCTCGGGTCCGATCGGGTACATCCTGGGCACCGCGGACACGACCGCCTTCGACCGCTGGTTCATCGAGCGCTGGTGGCCGACCGTCGAGGGGAAGTACGCGGCGGCCGCGGCCTCCGGTGCCGCCTCGGAGGGGGAACGCGGCATCGTCCGATCCGCGACCGATCGCGGCGGCCTGGCCCCGGAGCTCCTCGCGCAGTATCCGGCCCACCTGCACATCGACCTGCTGCCGGAGACGCAGGGGATGGGTGTCGGCAGACGGCTCATCGACGCGTTCTGCGAGCTCCTCGCGGAGCGCGGCGTCCCGGGCGTGCACCTCGGCGTCGGCGTCTCGAACACCGGTGCGCAGCAGTTCTACCAGCGGACGGGATTCACCCGGGTCGAGGGCGGTCCCGGGGCCCACTGGTACGCGAAGACGCTCTGACTCGAGCTGCATCCCGCCCGAGCCGGATGCCGGGTGGTGCGACGACGCCCTCGCGCTCCGTCGCGGTAGCCGGGCCAGGCCGACTCAGCGACAGCAGTTCGGCTAGAGCAGTTCGGCGCGCGCCCAGCGCAGGCGCTCGAGCGGGGTGAGGAGGTCGGGGTGGTCCTCGCGGAGATCGTCGAGCGAGACCGGCTGGCGAGGTCGCTCCACCGGGCCGTCGTAGGCGGCGACGACGGCCGCGATGCTGTCCGTGCTCCATCGGTTGCTGCGCATGCGGAGGAGCGGGCGGTTCTCGGCGTCGCAGACGAAGAACTGCGAGCTCGCATGCAGACCTCGACCACGGAATTCGAAGAGCAGGCTGCGGCCGATCGCCTTCCGTGGAACGAACCGCTGCCGCCCGACGATGGGCTGCTCGACGAACCCGTCGTGCCGCACGACGATGCGTTGGCGACGGGACAGGACGGCGACGCCGAGCAGCACGATCATGCCGATGATGCCGAGCGTGATGACCCACGTGCGTTCGACGCTCGGGGCCGGGCCGACGAGCCAGAGCGAGACGCCCCAGACGGGGAGGACGACGATGGCGGCGCTCAGGACGGCGCTCCAGAGCACGCGAGGATGCGGTCTGACCGTCACCGGTTCATCACCCCGTTGCACCACGCACTCACCCCCGCCGACCATCGTGGCCTGCTTTCAGTGGGCGGACAATCCGCCATCTGGGGGACAAGTAGGACGAATGCCCCACTCTTCGACGCGGTGCGCCCGGTTGCCCCGGAACACTTGACTTCTCGCTCCCGCGATGTGCAATATATTGCATGCCCGCTCCCGCTCAAGCCAACCCGCATCGCCGAGCGCTCCTCCGCGACGACGTCTACCAGTCGCTGCGCAATGCGATCGTCGACGGGACCTTCACTCCGGGCGAGAAGCTCGTCGACACCGAACTCGAACGCTGGCTCGGCGTGAGCCGCACGCCCATCCGCGAGGCCGTCCTGCGTCTCGCCCGGAGCGGGCTCGTCATCGCGAAACCCGGACGGTCGACCGTCGTCGCCCCACTCGACAGCCGGGCGACGTTGCAGGCACAGGCGGTCGCCGCCGCCATGCACGAACTCGCCGTCCGTGAGGCGGTACCGCACCTGAGTTCGTCCGACCTGGACCGCATGCGCGCGGCGAACCGTGACTTCGCAGCCGCCCTCCAGCGTGACGATGCCGAGGCCGCGCTCGCGGCCGACGACGCCTTCCACGCCGTGGCTGTGGACGTCGCCGGGAATCCGTTCATCCGTGATGCGCTCGAGGCGGTCACCCCGCTGCTGCGACGGATAGAACGGTTGCGGTTCTCCTCGGTCGCGGCACGTGGGTCGATCGCGCAGCACGACGCCGTCATCGAGCGCTGTGCGGAGGGGGACGTCGACGCGGCGGCTGCCCTTGTCCGAGGCAACTGGACGACCCTCGCCGACCTCGTCCTCGCCCACCTCGACGAGGACTGAGCAGCGCCCACCACCCGACCCGTTCCCCGACATCCCGCCGCACCACCGAGACCCAGGAGCCACCACATGTCCCTCAGCGACTTCGCCCGCTACCCGCTCACCTTCGGACCGAGTCCCGTCCACGAACTCAACCGCCTCACCGCCCACCTCGGCGGCGCGACCATTTGGGCCAAGCGCGAGGACGTCAACAGCGGTCTCGCCTACGGCGGCAACAAGACCCGCAAGCTGGAGTACCTCATCCCCGATGCGATCGCGCAGGGTGCCGACACGCTCGTGTCGATCGGCGGCTACCAGTCCAACCACACGCGTCAGGTCGCGGCGGTCGCGGCGAAGCTCGGAATGCAGGCGGTGCTCGTGCAGGAGAACTGGGTGGACTGGCCAGACTCCGTGAACGACCGGGTCGGCAACATCATGCTGTCGCGGATCATGGGTGCCGAGGTCCGTCTCGATCCCGCGGGCTTCGGCATCGGCTTCAAGTCGAGCTGGGAGCGCGCCCTCGACGACGTGCGCGAACGCGGCGGCACCCCGTACGCGATCCCGGCCGGTGCGTCGGACCACCGGCTCGGTGGTCTCGGCTTCGCGAACTGGGCCGCCGAGGTCGAACAGCAGGAGCGTGAACTCGGGGTGTTCTTCGACACGATCGTCGTCTGCAGCGTCACCGGGTCCACGCACGCCGGTATGATCGCCGGGTTCGCCGGGCAGGACCGACCGCGCCGGGTGATCGGCATCGACGCGTCGGCGAAGATCCAGGAGACCCGCGACCAGGTCGCACGCATCGCCCGCAACACGGCGGAGCTCATCGGCCTCGAACGCGAGCTCCGCGATGACGAGATCACGGTGTTGGAAGGATGGGCCGGCGACCTCTACGGGATCCCGGTCGAGTCGACGATGGAGGCGATCCGCCTGACCGGTCGGCTCGAGGGCGTCATCATCGACCCGGTCTACGAGGGGAAGTCGATGGCGGGCCTCATCGACCTCGTGACGAGTGGTGACATCCCGGCGTCCAGCAACGTCCTCTATGCGCACCTCGGTGGGCAGCCGGCGATCAACGCCTACAGCGCCCTCTTCCGCGACTGAGCCGGTGCCGGGTGTCCCGCCCGAGCGAGGTGCCGGCGCGGTGCGCTGAGCCGAGGTGCCGGTAACCGGTGTCAGCGCGGTGCGCTGATGCGAACCCAGGGGAATCGGCGTGAGCGCGGGTCAGGCGAACGAGCGCGCCCCTCTGGAGACCCGCGCTCACGTCCATGACCCGCGCTCACGTCCATGACCCGCGCTCGCGTCAGCGCACCGCGCTGGCATCCGTCCGGAGACCCGCGCTCGCGTCAGCGCACCGCGCTGACGCACTACCAGGGTCGATGGTCGCGGTCCAGGGTCGGGCGGCGGCGCGCGGCGGTGCGAGACTTGGACCTCCACGACGCGAGGAGGTCGCATGCGCGCACCGATGGAACCCCGACACCAGACGAGGATCGCATGATCCGTCTGCAGTCGACCGCCTGGCCTTCCAGCGGCACCTCCCTCGACCTCGACGCTCTGCACGACGCGGCCACGGAATCGTTGGCGAGCATCGAGTCGCGCCTGGCGTTCACCTCCACAGCCGTGCGACTCATCGGTCCGCTCGAACAGCACACCGCCGGGCGCGTCTTCGCAGGACTCGGCGCGATCGCGGCGGCCGACGTCACGCTCGCACGCGTCGTCGAACCGCACCTCGACGCACTGGCCATCCTGCATCAGGCCGACCTCGAACCGCCGACCGTCTCCACCTGGGGCGTCTTCGCGGCCGAAGCACCCGGGCTGCGTCTCGACGCGACCCTGGTCGACGACGCCTGGCAGCTGACCGGCACCAAGCCGTGGTGCTCCCTCGCCTCCCACCTGAGCGACGCCCTCGTCACCGCCCACACCGCGCCGGGCGAGCGGCGGCTGTTCGCCGTCGCACTCACCGATCCCGGGGTCACGACCGACGACAGCGCCTGGCTCGCCCGCGGACTGCCGCTCGTCCCGAGTGGCCCCGTCGGCTTCGACGGCGTCCCGGCGTCTCCGGTCGGCGACGACGGGTGGTACCTGCGACGCCCCGGCTTCTCCTGGGGCGGGATCGGCGTCGCCGCCTGCTGGTGGGGCGGCGCGATCACGCTCGTCGACCGCCTGCTCGCCGCGGCACGCACGCGACCCGACGCCGACCTCCTCCTACGCACGCTCGGCGCCGCGGCCATCGACCTCTCGATCGCCGAGCAGGCGATCGCCGACGCGGCCCAGGCCATCGAGCACGGCCACGCCGACGACACGGCCGGCCCGCGCCTCGCCCAGCGCGTGCGGTCGACGGTCCGCGGTCGGGTCGACGCCATCCGCGCCGGGGTGCTCGGAGCGCTCGGCCCCGGCCCGCTCACCTCCGAACCCGCCTACCTCGCTCGGATGTCCGACCTCGAGCTCTACGTCCAGCAGGACCACGGCGACCGCGACCTCGCGCGCTACGGCCGCATGCTGGTGGAGGCCGACTGATGCCCGCCTTCGACCACCGCGACCCCGGCACGTCGGCAGCCGCCTGGGCGACCCGCTTGCACGAGCTCGACCTGCCCGTCTGGGACGGCTGGCGACATGCCACGGGCGTCGTCGCGCTGTCGCCGCACCCCGACGACGAGTCGCTCGGAGCCGGCGGGCTGATCGCGGCCGCCGCGGCCGCCGGGATCCCGGTCGAGGTCCTCCTCGTGACCCTCGGCGAGGGATCGCACCCCGACTCGCCGACCACCACCCCCGAGGAACTCGCCCCGCGCCGGGAGGCGGAGTTCGTCGACGCGGTCGGTCGTCTCCACCCGACGGTCGGGTTCGACGTCCTGCACATCCCGGACGGCGGCCTCGACGCCGAACGCGCGCGCATCGCGCAGCGACTGCGGGCAGCCGTCGCCACTGCCGGATCACGACCGCTCATCGTCGCCCCCTGGCGCGGCGACGGGCACCGCGACCACCGGATCGCGGGCGAACTCACCACGGCCCTCGCGACCGAGCTCGACCTCGCGCTCGTGGAGTTCCCCATCTGGCTCTGGCACTGGGCCGACACCGACGACGCGACCCTGCCGTGGGCCGAGGCGCGGATCGTCCCGCTTGACGCCGCGGCGCACGGGGCGAAGATCGCCGCGATGGACGCCTACCCCTCGCAGACGGAGCCGCTCTCGGATGCGCCGGGCGACGAGGCGATCGTCGACCACCACCACCTGCAGCACTACGCACGGCGGTTCGAGGTGCTGTTCCCGAACGGGCGTGCGCTGGATCTCGCGCCGGGTTCCGACCCGGATGCGGGTGCGGCAGCGGACTCCGACACCGACGTCGCCACCGACAACGCCACCGCGACGGACACCGTCGTGACTGCCGACACCACCTCGCGCTCGAAGGAGTCGTTCGAGGACCACTACCGCGACCACCCCGACGGCTGGGACTTCGGGTCCTGGTATGAGGAGCGCAAACGTCGGGTCCTCCTCGCCGCCCTGCCGCGCCAGCGCTACGGCTCGGTGCTCGAACTCGGCTGCGCGACGGGTGTCCTGACGGAGCGGCTCGCGGACCGCAGCGACGACGTGCTCGGTGTCGACATCGCCGAGGCGCCCCTCGAGATCGCCCGTCGACGGGTGCCCGCTGCCCGGTTCGAACGGGGGACGCTCCCGGACGACTGGCCGAGTGGTGTCTTCGACCTCGTGGTGATGTCTGAGGTCGGCTACTACCTGTCCGCGACCGACCTCGACCGGGTCATCGACCACCTCCTCGGCTCACTCACGCCCGGCGGGAGTATCGTCGCGTGTCACTGGCGGCACCCCGACGACCACGCCACGACCTCGGCCGAGTTCGTCCATCGCCGGTTGCTCGAAAGCTGGCCCGGCCGTCGGTCGGTCCAGCACGTCGAGGACGACTTCCTGCTCGACGTCCTCGTGCCCGCCGATGAGGCGAGCGTCGCTACGGTGGACGGTCTGACGGGCTGATGCTGCGACGGATCGATGCCGTCGTGCCCGCACACGACGAGGAGGAGCTGATCGGGGCGTGCCTCGATGCGCTGCTCGTCGCGCGTGCCGCCGTGCTGCGTCCTCGTCCCGAGCTGCAGGTGGGGATCGTCGTGGTGCTCGACGACTGTCGCGACGACACGGCGCGGATCGTCCGGGAGCGGTTGGCAGGCTTCGATCCCGAGGAGGCGGTCACCGTCGTCATCGACGAGCGCAGTGTCGGGGCGGCCCGGCGGGCCGGTGTCGCGGCCGCTGGGCGATCGGGTGATGCCGGGTCGGATGCTGCAGGCGTCTCAGAACGTTGGATCGCCAACACCGACGCCGACTCGCGCGTTCCGGAGGACTGGTTCTCCGTGCACGCCCGTGCCTTCGACGACGGTGTCGACGTCCTCCTCGGGACCGTCCGTCCCGACTTCACGGACTTCTCCGAGCGCGACATCGAGCGCTGGATGGAGACCCACCCGCCCGGACATCTGCCGGGCAACGTGCATGGGGCCAACCTGGGTGTCCGTGCCGATCGGCTCGACGAACTCGGCGGCTTCCGTGAGCTGGCCGAGCACGAGGACGTCGATCTGGTCGAGCGCGCCCGCGCGGCGGGTCTGAGGGTCGTGCCGACGCCGGATGCACCCGTCGAGACTTCGGGTCGGCGACGTGGCCGGACCCCGGGTGGCTACGCCGCGTTCCTCGCCGAGACCTACCCGCGATCCTGACGATCCCGCGCGTCTGAACCCCCGGCCCGCGTCGACCGGTCCTATCCGCGCGTCTGTGGATCGACGATGACCTCGGTGACCTCGCCGAGGTCGAGCACCGGGTACCGGGAGACGGCCCCGACCTTCTCCTCGCTCGCCAGCACGTACACGTCGGTGCTGCGTTCGGCGAGGGCGCGTTTCGTCGCGGCGTCGTCGAGGTCGCCGGTGGTGAGGCCGTGTTCGGGATGGAAGCCCGTGACGCCGAGGAAGCAGGCATCGGCGCTCAGGTGACGGATGGCCTCCGCGGCGAGAGCGCCGCCCGCGACCATGGAGTGACGTCCGAGTTCGCCCCCGATCATGATGACGCGCGCCGGCGAGTGCTCCGCCACGGCGAGGGCGACCGCCGGGCTCGGGGTGATGACGGTGAGGGTGGGGTCGTCCGGGAGGAGTCGCGCGAGGGCGAGCGCGGTGGTGCCGGCGTCGATGATGACGGTGCTGCCTGGTCGGATCCGTTCGACGGCGATGCGGGCGACGCGCTCCTTGCTCGCCGTCCCGAGGGACAGCCGATCGTGGAACGAGCGGTCGGCCGCGGGGACCGGGAGTGCACCGCCGTAGACGCGGACGCAGAGGCCGGCTTCGGCCAGCTCGCGGAGGTCTCGGCGGATCGAGTCCTCGGAGAGTCCGAGCGCAGCGGCGGCGTCCTTCGCGACGATCCGCCCGTCGCGGTCGAGGAGGTCGATCAGGTGCGATCGGCGTTGGGCGCTCAACATGCGTGCTCCTTCATGATGTTGCACGATTGTGCACGGTTAACGCTACAGTGCTGGACATGACAACGCCACTCCTCATCCTCATCGCCGGCCCCTACCGTTCCGGGACCGGCGGTGATCCCGACGCCATCGCCCGCAACCTGGAACGACTCGAAGCTGCTGCGGCGCCGATCTACGCGCTCGGTCACGTCCCGATGATCGGGGAGTGGGTCGCGCTGCCGATCCTGCGGGGGATCGACACCGCGTCGGGTGACGGCGACGTGATGTACGAGACGGCGAGGCGGCTGCTCCAGCACTGCGACGCCGTGCTCCGGTTGCCGGGGGAGTCGTCCGGTGCCGACACCGACGTCGCGATCGCCCGTGAGCGCGGGATCCCCGTGTACACCGACCTCTCGGAGATTCCAGCGCTCGAGGGCTGAGGTCGCTTGCTCGCGGAGTCCCGGCGCTCGGCTAGGCTGACGCGCGTGCTCGACGACCTCAGGATCCGCCGCTACCGCGACACCGATGCGCGGGCGACCAGGTCGATCTTCGAACGCGCGGTGCGGGTGACCGCAGCCGCTCACTACACGGCCGAGCAGCTCGCCGCATGGGTGCCGGACGAACCGGCAGTCGCCGTGCTGGACGACTGGGCCGACCGACGTGCCGCGGTGACGACGTGGGTGGCCGAGCTCGACGACGCGGTGGTCGGTTTCACCGATCTGGACGTCGAGATCGGCTACCTCGACATGCTGTTCGTCGATCCGGACGCGGGACGACACGGCGTCGGGTCCGCGCTCATCCGTCAGGTGCTCGACGAAGCCCGGGCGGTGGGGCTCCACGAGGTGACCGTGCAGGCGAGTCGGACGGCGCAGCCGGTGTTCGAGCGCCACGGCTTCGTCGTGGTCCGCGAGCAGCGGGTCGAGCGTCGTGGGGTGCTCATCGAGAACGCGGTGATGCGGATACCCCTGGACGCCTCGACGGGGTGATGCTCCCGAGACGGCCCGCGCGCCCGGCGGGGTGTCGCCAGCGCGGTGCGCCGACCCGAGCGCGGTGGTGTGGGTGCCGGCGCGGTGCGCCGACGTGAGATCGCTGCAATCGGCGCGAGCGCGGGTCATGGACGTGGGCGCGGCCCTTCGGAGACCCGCGCCCACGCGTGTGACCCGCGCTCGCGTCAGCGCACCGCGCTGGCAGTCCGTCAGGCGTCGGCGAGTTGGGCCTCGGCACGCTCCGGCGAACCGGCTGCGAGCCCGCGGTCGATGGCGCGTCGCGAGCCGAGCCAGAGCAGGACACCGACCAGGAAGACGATGACCTCCGTGACGGTGAGCGACCAGACGATGCCACCGAGTCCGAACCACAGGTTGCCGAGGAGGACGATCGGGACGAACAACACGCCCTGGGTGACGGCCATGACCGCCGCGGGGAGCGCTCGCCCGGTCGCTTGGAAGAGCGAGGTGATGAGTCCGGTGAACCCGTTGGCGATCATGGCGGTGAGCTGGGCGACGAGGATCGTGACGCCGAGACCGAGGACGGCGGGGTCGGCGATGAACGCGGAGACGATCGGTTCGCGCAGGACGAGGACGACGCCGGCGAAGAGGACCGAGATCCCGCCGACGGTGAGTGCCGAGGCGCGGAGAGCCGACCGGAGGCGCGCGCCGTCGCCCTTGCCGAACGCGTAGGCGAGCAGCGGGAGCACACCGAAGGTGACGCCCATGACCAGGAACTCGGGCACCTGGGCGATCCGGACCGCGACGCCCATGGCGGCCAGCGGGGCGTCTCCGTAGGCCGCGGCCAGCGTGTTCAACACGAGCGCGGTGACGATGAGGAACCCCGACTGCAGGAGCGTGCTGACCCCGACACCGAGGACCGGCTTGAGGATCGTCGGCGACAGGGTGAACCAGCGCGGTGCCAGGCTGACGTGCTCGCTGTTGCGCTGCAGCCACGCCACGAAGTAGACGAGGACGCCGAGGTTCGCCAGTCCCATCGCGAGTGCCGCGCCGGCGACGCCCCAGCCGAACCCGAGGATGAAGACGAGATCGAGGACGAGGTTCGCCATGGCCGACGCGATGAGGGCGATCATCACCTGACGGGCGGCACCCTCGGCCCGCACGAGCTGTTCCAGGCAGAACGCGGTCGCCATGACGGGGACGAACGCGAGTATGACGCCGATGAACGCCGAGGTCGCGGGTGCGGTGACCGCGTCCGCCCCGAGCAGCGACACGAGCGGGCCGAGGAACACGAGGCCGATCCCGCCCAGGACGGCGCCCGTCAGGAACGCGCCCCAGACGGAGAAGGAGGCGGCCCGTTTGATGTCTCCGGCCTGTGCCGGGTCGTGTTCGGAGGCGCCCAGGAGCCTGGAGATGAGCGCGCCGCCGCCGACGCCGAACAGGTCGCCGATCGCCATGATCAGTCCGAGGATCGGGGCTCCGAGGGTGATCGCGGCGAGGAGCGAGGTGTCGTGCAGCGAGCCGACGACACCCGCGTTGATGAGGTTGTAGACGGCGCTGACGACCAGGGCCGCCGCCATCGGGACACACAGATGGATGAGTGCCCGGATGATCGGGGCGGTCGCGAGGTACCAGCGGTTGCTGCCGACCGTGTCGGCGGCGGTCGATGGTGCGTTGTCGGCCGATGTCGCGGTGTCGGTCGAGGGTGCGGTGTCGGTCGAGGCTGTGGTGACGGTCGGTGGCGCGGTGGCCGTCGACGGTGCGGTGCTGCTGGGGAGGGGCGTTCCGGTTGTGGGATCGATGTGGTCTTCGGGGTGCATGGCAGGCTCCGTTTCGGGCAGGTTCCGGGCGCGACGATGAGCGCCGGCGCGGCGAGGGTTCGTTGGTGGGGTGGTCGTCCGGCGCGGGCCGAGCGGTCGGGCTCAGCAGGCGTCCGGGCGCGACGGACAGCGCCGTCGTGGCATTCGCGGTCGCCATCGCGTGCGGCGGTCGGCGGATGACGCGGCGAGTGGTCTCGGCGCGTGGTCAGTGAGCTCGGGTTCCCGAGCGGTGATCAGCGGGTCGGCTGCGGCAGGTGCGCCGTGAGCTTCGTGAGCAGAGCGTGCAGGGTGTCGCGTTCGCTCTGGTCCAACGGGGTGAGGATGCTGTCGTCGGCCTCGGCCATCGCGGTCTCGAACCCGGCGATCAGGTCGGTGCCGCGCTGCGTGGCGAAGACCCGCTTGGTGCGGGCGTTCCCCGCTTCGGCGCGTCGTTCCACGAGCGCTCGGCGTTCGAGTCCCTGCAGAAGACTCGAGACGCTGGCGGCGCTCGTCCGGCTCACCTCGGCGATGTCGCGTTGGATGGAGCCTGGATGCTGGACGAGGTACCCGAGGACGAAGGCCTGCTCGTGCGTGAGTTCGCGAGCGCGGATCCAGTCTTCGCCGGCTTTGCGTTGTGCCCACGCGATCCAGCGGAGCAGTTGGAGTGTGCTGCTGAAATCGGGCGTCTCGTCATCCATGGTTAGAACGCTAACGCTTCGAGTTCTAACTGTCAACCATCGAATTATCGATCTGCTCGGCGCGGTGCGCTGACGTGAGTTGGGCGGACTCGGCGTCAGCGCGGTGCGCTGACACGAAACCAACGAGTTCGGCGTGGGCGCGGGTCGTAGCCCTGAGCGCGCCCCTCCGGAGACCCGCGCTCACGCGTGTGACCCGCGCTCACGCCAGCGCACCGCGCTGGCACCACGGAGAGACGTCGCTGGGGAGGCCCGCAAACGCAGAACGCCCCGCACGAGGCGGGGCGTTCATGGTGCAGCTGGCGGAGAATGGGGGATTCGAACCCCCGAGGGCGTTAACCCAACACGCTTTCCAAGCGTGCGCCATAGGCCACTAGGCGAATTCTCCAAGGCAGTTTGTGAAAAACGGCCAGATAGCAGCATACCTGGTTCCCGGACCGCCGCGCGCCACCCGGCCCCGCCGCCGCGCTCCGAGCCCGGCCGAGCCCGGCCGAGCCCGGCCGAGCCCGGCCGACCACGAACGCGAGCGGTCGAACACACCGGCACGGAGCACCACTCGTGTCAGCTCGCGGCAGGCGGCCGCCAGTCGACCCGTTGATCACGCCGCAGCACGAGCGACCGGGGGAGGACTGCCGCGAGCACGCGTTCGAGCGGTTGACTCGCCGACCGCAGGGCCGCCTTCGCGTCATCCAACACCGCGTCGACCGAACCGGCGCTCGCCGCACCACCAGCCGAGGAACCGACCCGGGGATCGCCCCCGATGTCGCGTCGCTCTCCAGCACTCGGCGCATAGCTCTCCCGCTCGACCGCCGCCACGAGCCGGTCGACGGCCGGTGACTCGATCCGGAACTGCCCGCGCAGCCTCGACGCGAACCCACGGGGTGACTCCGCCGACGTCACGGGGAAACCGAGGTCGCGGGCGGTGTCGAGGAACTCCGCCCAGGCCCAGCCCGCCGAGGTCCCGTCGCCCAGTGCACGCCGACGCCCGGCCGCACGCCGGAGACCCCGGGCGATCGACGGGGTGGCGAGCAGCACGAGCACGCCGAGCAGGATCGCGAGCGGGACGAGGGCGGCGGTGAACGCCCCGTCGGACCGGGTCGAGGTCGGTCCGCCGAGCGCGTCCGCGGTGGGGGTGGGGGTCGGCGCCGCGGTCGGAGCCGGACGGCTGTCGGGACTCACCGATCCGCTGCCGGGCGTCGCCGTGCTCGCGTCGCTGAACTGCGTCACGACCCCGCGGCTGGCCGTCGGCTCGAACGGCACCCAGCCCACGCCCTCGAAGTACAGCTCCGGCCAGGCGTGCAACTGGTCCGAGGTGACGATGTAGGTGTCGCGGTTCGCCGGGGTGTTGTCGATCGTCGTGCCCGGCAGGTACCCGATGGCGATGCGCGCGGGGATGCCGAGGACGCGCGACATCACGGCCATCGCGGACGAGAAGTGGATGCAATAGCCGGCCTTGCGCTCCAGGAACGTCGCGATGACCTCGGCGCCGCTGCCGTCGAAGCCCTCCTCGACGGGTGCCGACTCCGAGTACTCGAAGGTGCTGCGGAAGTAGCGCTGCAGGGCGATCGCGCGGTCGTAGTCGGTGGAGGCGGTCGCCGTCACGTCCGCAGCGGTGTCACGGATGATCTGCGGCAGGTCGTCGGGCAGCTCGAGATAGGGGGCGGCTGACGCCGGGTCGGCGACCGGCGGGACGTCGCGCATCTGCTGTGCGGTCGGCAGGATCGCGGTACTCGTCGCCGTGTAGGTCTGCCCGCGGGTGGATCCACGCTCCGCCATCGCCGTCAGCCCGGCGGCCTCGAACCGCCAATCACCGCGGAGCCCGTCGACCTGCTGCGTCGGATACGGCAACGGCAGCCACGGGCTCGACAGCGAGTCCACCGTGACCGTCGTCTCGAAGGTCTCCACCGGGATCGCCTCGCTGAGTCCGGCCGGCGCGGGGAAGGCGTCGAGCGTGTTGCCGTCGTTGTAGCCCGAGTTGTCCGGTCCCCAGACGGTGCCGGTGAACTCGTTGAGATCGGTGACCTTGAGGTACGGCGGTTCGTCCGCGGTGGTCGTGTACTCGAGCGCGGTGGTGTTCGCGGGGCGCCGCAGACTCTGGCCGAGTGAGATGAGCGGGTTGATGCCGTTCACGAACGGACCGCTCCCGCGGGCGCCGGCGGTCACGTCCCGGACGGCGAGGTCCGGGAGCACGGCCGGTGTGAGGAGCGCGACGACCACCGCGACGGCACTGACGAGGACGGCCGGACCGAGGCCTCCGAAGCGACCGGCACCGGTCATCGCCGACGGTCCGGCGCCGCGTCCGTCGCCGGCAGCCCGGGCCGAGGCGAGCGCTCGCAGCACCTCGCGGCGCCGGACGTCCTCGCGGAGCAGCCAGAGGAAGGAGAGGGCGACGAGCGCGAACACCCACGGATCGAGCGGGAACGACACGGCGACCGTCGGCCCGGCGTACACGGCGAAGACGAGGACGGCCGCGAGCACCGGTGCGTGGCGGCCGAGCACGAGCCACGCGACCGCCAGCGCGACGAGGCTGCCGCCCGCGGCCATGACGAAGACCACGCCGGCGTCGGTGTCGAGTGGGGCCGAGCCGTCGTGGAAGGTCTGGAACCCGGCGTCACGCAATCGCTCGAAGGCGCCGAGCGTCGTCGGGGTCGGGACGATGCCGATGATCGCCGTCTCACTGGCGAAGAACAGCGTGATCGTCAGCAGCCATGCGATGCCGGCGCCGAGCCACACGAACACCGCCGGCAGTCTCGTGCGGCGGAGGAGGATCGCCGTGGCGAGGACGATCGCGATGACGAGGTTCGTGACGAACCACCAGTCGAGCGCGTCGAGCACCCGCCCGAATCCGAGGCCACCCGTCGCGAGGAGCAGGAAGGCGGCGAGTCCCAGACGCAGGTCGCCGACGTTCGCGGTGTCGCGCGGGTCCTCTCTGCGTCCGCCGGCGCCTCCCGACCAGGAGCCGCCACTGGTTCCGCCGAGGGACGGTCGCCGTGGGTTCGACGAGCCGACACCAGGACGGACCCCCGCCGGCACGCCTCCGCGAGACGACACTCGGCCACGGGCGGCGGCCGCCGCGCGGCGATCCTCAGCGACGGACATACGCACCTCCGGCACCCTGGCGCCCACCCCGACCACCACGACCGCCCCGGCCGGAAGACTGCGGCGCCAGCGTGGTGGTCACCGGACCGCTCGTGCCGGACCACAGGGCCTGGAACGATGCGCCGCGCTCGCCGACGTGGCAGCGCCACCCGGCCGATTCCAGGAGCTCGATGGACCGACGCCGACCGCCGGCCGGGAGCAGTGCGACGGGGAGTGGTGAGAGGTGCGCGACCGCGGTCAGTTCACCGAGGTCGCCCTCCTCCACGTCGCCGAGGATCGCGATGACCGGCTGCGACCGGCGTGCGGCGATGACGGGTGAGAGGTCGAGGAACCGATCGGGTCGGACCGACGGACGCAGGAGGGCCAGGTCGAGCAGCGCGGCATCGAGATCGTCCTCCTCGAGATGCTGCCCGCCGCGGGCGAGCGCGTCGCCCATGTCGCCGACGGGGCTGGACCGCAGGCCACCGGCCGCGGATCTCGCACTGATCTCCCGGGAGAGCTCCTCGGTTCCGGCGCCGACCAGGTTGACGCGGTTGTCGGCGTCGACGAGGTGGGCGGTGATCGAGGCCGCGAGCGACACGGCCTGCTCGAACGCCGGCAGGTACGACGGATCGTCGTCGGGCCAGGCCCAGTGGGCCGCGGCGGTGTCGAGGAGGACCGTCGCCTCGGGGTCGTTCTGCTGCTCCTCCTGCCGCACCATCAGCTCACCGTGGTGCGCGCTCGCCCGCCAGTGCAGTCGGCGGATCGCGTCTCCCGGCAGATAGGGGCGCGCGATGATGTCGTCCTCGCCAGCGCCGACGTGCAGCGACGACGGACGCGTGGAACCGTCGCGGCTGGCGGTGAGCGCGGGGATCTCGGGCAGGACCACGACCTCCGGTAGGACGACGACCGCATGCGTCCCGCCGACGTCGCGCCGACGGACGACGAGTCCGAACGGGTCGCTCACGGTGAGTCCGAGCGGGCCGAGCTCGTGCTCTCCGCGACGCAGTGCCGTCACGGTGTACTCGGCCGTTCGCCGGCGCGATCCGATGCCCGCGACGCCGGTACTCGGCAGGGTGCCCTCGGCGCTGCCGGCGAGTCCGGGCGGCACACGGTCCTTCCACTCCGTGTGGACGTGGGGGAGCGCGCTCGTCTCGGCGATCGTGACCTCGACGGCGATCCGCCCGCCGACCGCGACGAGGTCGGGCCGGGTGGTGCGGTCGACCCGGAGCGACGGCCGTTCGAGGTAGACCGCGCCGAAGCTGGCGGCGACGAGCGCGACGAGCAGTCCGGCGGCGGCGAGCAGCTCCGGAGAGCCGATCCCGCGCGCGAAGATGAGGCACACGCCGGCCGCGACGAGCACGCCGACCGCGCGTCTCGTCAACGGCACGCGACGCTTCATGGGCTCAGAACCTCCGGTGCCGGATCACGGCGATCCGGCGGTCGCGGTGCGGGGCCATCGGTTCAGGACCTCAGCTCGGTGCGACCGGAGTGCGGCACGGGTGTCCGCTCCAGCAGCTCGGCGAGCACTTCGGAGACCGCCTGGACGCCCGAGCGGTCGTGGGCGCTCACCGCGCGGCGGGTGGGGATGAGCCGGTGGGCGAGGACCGGTGCCAGCAGCTGGTCGATGTCGTCGGGGAGGACGAACTCGCGGCCGTCGAGCGCTGCGAGGACCTTGGCCGCACGGACGAGTTGCAGGGTGGCACGCGGGCTCGCGCCGAGGCGGAGTTCGGGGTGCACACGGGTCGCCTGCACGAGCGAGACGCAGTACTGCTCGACGATCGGCGACACGAAGACGCCGCGGGCCCAGGCTATGAGGCGCTCGACGTCGCCGCGTGACGCGACCGGACCGATGGTGTCGAGCGGGTTGACCGTGTCGCGCTGGCGGAGCATCGCGAGCTCCGCGGACGCGTCCGGGTATCCCATCGAGATGCGCGCCATGAAGCGGTCGCGCTGGGCCTCCGGCAGAGCGTAGGTGCCCTCCATCTCGAGCGGGTTCTGTGTGGCGACGACCGTGAACGGCGACGGCAGGGCGTGCGTCTCGCCGTCGACCGTCACCTGACGCTCTTCCATCGACTCGAGCAACGCCGACTGGGTCTTCGGCGAGGAGCGGTTGATCTCGTCGGCGATGACGATGTTCGCGAACACCGCGCCGGGCTTGAACTCGAACTCGCGGTCGACCTGGTTGAAGATCGAGACGCCGGTGACGTCCGACGGGAGCAGGTCGGGCGTGAACTGGATGCGGCGGACGGTGCTGCCGACGGACGCGGCGAGGGCCTTCGCGAGGACGGTCTTGCCGACGCCGGGGACGTCCTCGATGAGCAGGTGGCCCTCGGCGAGCATCACGATGAGCGCCATCCGCGCGGCGAACGGCTTGCCGTCGAGGACGCGCTCGACGTTGTCGAGGATGCGCTCGGCCAGCACCTGGAACTCCTCGGCGTTCAATGCCGGCTTCAGTTCGGCGACGGTGTCCCGTGGGGCGCGGCTGGTGTTGCTCTGCTCGGTCATGGTCGGCTCCTGCGGTCGTGGTCGAGCATGCGCTTGAACAGCAGCGCGACGATGGTGGCGAGGCCGATCGTGATGAGGGTCGGGGCGAGTGCTCCGAGGAACTGCATCCAGAGGTAGTTGTCGGTCGGGCCGCTGTCGCCGACGAAGCCGCGGTACAGCAGGGTGAACGACTGCCACAGCCCCACGCCGCCGCCCAGGGTGAGGACGACACCGACGATCCAGAGGCCTCGCTCCCAGACGACGGCGCGGACCCGGTGGGCGTCGGCGGCGTCGAGGTACTCCTCGTATCGCTGCTGGTCGAGCTGGGTCTGCTGCGCGTCGGGACCCGCCACCCCAGGCTGATCGGCGACCGCCGCGGTGTCGCCGGCCCGGGCTTCGAACGGGTGGATGCGACGATCGGTCTGCGAGGGCATGCCGCGGGACGGCCGGGCGCGCGGGCCGTCGTCGAACCGGTCGTCGGTCGGCGGGCGGACGGGGCGACCGTCGGTGGGCGGCTGGATGAGCTGCGGGGCGATCTCCTCGAGCGAGGCGAGGCGGCTGCGGCGGCCGGTGTCGGAGGCGTTCGGGCGCGTGCGCTCGTCGGTGTGTCCGCGCTGGAACGCGGGGTCGTAGCGTTGGTCCATCGTCGGCCTCCGTCGCGCTGCGTACATCGTCCGGGCCGGAACCCGTTGCCCGATCCTAGGACTGATAACGAACAGGTAACACCCCTGGACGTGTCGCCCACAGGAACTCCATATGTGCGCCAGGTCGCGCACACACGGTGCCGCTGCGGGTCAGGGAACTCTTCGGAGCCGACGTGCCCAACGGTTGTGCGGCCCTTCGACAAGCGCAGGGAGCGGTGTTCGTTGCCCGTCCCGTTCTGGTCCCTGAGCTTGTCGAAGGGTGGGGTGTTCTGCGGAGACGACGACAGGCCCGGGAACGGGGGTCCGTTCACCGAGCCTGTCGAGGCGCAGGGGCCTACAGCGCCGCGAGCGCCTCGCGGATCGGCATCTCGCCGCCGATGACCTCGAACTGCGTGCGGGACGCCGCGCCCGACTCGACGAGCGCGAACAGCACGGCGGCGACGTCGGCACGCGGGATCGAGCCGCGGTCGGTGGTCGTCGCGGCGGTGATCGTTCCGGTCGGGGCGTCGTCCGTCAGGCCACCGGGGCGCACGATCGTCCAGTCGAGGTCGCGCCCGCGGAGGTCGGCGTCGGCCTCGGACTTCGCCCGCAGGTAGACCTGGAACACCTCGTCCGAGTCGGGGTCGAAGTCGTCGGCACCCATCGACGAGACCATCACGTAGCGCGGGACCTTGGCGAGCTCGGCGGCCTCGGCGAGGAGGATGGCGCCGTCGCGGTCGAGGGTGAGCTTGCGGTCGGCGCCGCTGTTCGGGCCGGCTCCCGCCGCAAACACGACGACGTCGGCTCCGGCGAGTTCGTCGGCCAGTTCTGCCGCCGAGGAGTGCTCGAGGTCGAGGACGATGGCTCGTGAGCCGATGCCCTGGAGCTCGCCGACCTGCTCGGGGTTGCGGATGATGCCGGCGGGGGAGTGTCCTGCTTCGGCGAGCAGTCGCTGCAGGTGCAGGGCGATCTGTCCGTGTCCTCCGGCGATGACGACGTCGGTCATGTGAGTCCTCTCGTTCGATGCGGTCCCGGTCGGTGCGCCGCCCGTTCGTGGGGACGGCGGTCGATCGGTGGTCTGGGGCCAGTGGTCCCAGATCCGCCAGTCAACGCCTCAACCGTGGCGTACGCAACCCGGTCGCGGCTCGGGTACACTAGGTGACGGCTCCCCGCGTGGCGCCATCCAGGCCAACTCCCCCAGGGCGGAAACGCAGCAAGGGTAACCGGGCTCTGGCGGGTGCGCGGGGAGTCTTTTCGTGCCCGCGCCGCCCTGCTCCCTGGCCGCCGGCGCCGCAGCAGGACATCCGCCTGGCAGCAGGACATCCGGCGCCCGTTCCTTCTGCTCTCGCGCCGATCTCCTGCGCTCGCCCTGCAACCACGACATTGTGCGCTTACCCAGCCCCCGCAGACGTCGCCCCCGTAGGCTGGAAACCGTGGCGCGAAGCATTTACATCATCTCTGCCGAAGGACACTCCGGGAAGTCGACGGTGGCCCTCGGGGTCCTCGACACCCTGAGTCATCAGATCGAGCGGATCGGGGTGTTCCGCCCCATCGCACGGTCCACCACGAAACCCGACTACGTGCTGCAGCTGCTGCTCGAGCATGACGGCGTCGACCTCGCCTACGAGGACTGCATCGGCGTCAGCTACGACGACGTGCACACCGATCCCGAGGCGGCGCTCTCGCGCATCGTCCAGCGGTACAAGCACATCGAGGCGCAGTGCGACGCGGTCGTGATCCTCGGATCCGACTACACCGACGTCGGCAGCCCGACGGAGCTCGGCTACAACGCCCGGATCGCCACCAACCTCGGCGCACCCGTCCTCCTCGTGCTCGGCGGTCGCGCCGGTCAGGGTGCGGGGGAGCAGCTCGGCCAGTCCGTCGCCCGCACGCCCGACGACATGCGCAACATCGCCGAACTCGCCCTGGGCGAACTCGCCGACGCACACGCCCAGTTGCTGGCGGTGGTCGCGAACCGTGCCGATCCCGACAAGCTCCTCGAGATCACCGCCGCGATCAGCGACGCCATCCACCCGAACGGTTCCGCGAACGGTTCCGTCGTCGCGCCGGCCGGCCACGCCGCCGGAGCCGCGATGGTCCCCGTCTGGGCCATCCCCGAAGACACCTTCCTCATCGCCCCGACGATGGACAGCATCCTCGAGGCCGTCGACGGCACCCTGGTGAAGGGCAGCGAGGAGCTGCTCACCCGCGAGGCGCTCGGCGTCGTCGTGGCGGGCATGTCCATGGTGAACGTGCTCCCGCGCATCACCGAGGGATCCGTCATCGTCATCCCGGCAGACCGCACGGAGGTGCTGCTCGCCGCGCTCATGGCCAACGCCTCCGGTACGTTCCCGTCGATCGCGGGCATCGTGCTCAACGGTGGGTTCCCGCTGCCCGAGGTGGTGGAGGAGCTCATCTCCGGTCTCGGTGAGATCCCGCCGATCGTCAGCACCGACCTCGGCACCTACGACACCGCGGTCCGCGTCATGAACACCCGTGGTCGTCTGGCTGCCGACTCGCAGCGCAAGTACGACACCGCACTCGCACTGTTCGAGCAGAACGTCGACGCGCCGCTCCTGCTCGAGCTGCTCAACGTGGCGCGCGCCGACGTCGTGACGCCCCTCATGTTCGAGTACGGGCTGCTGGAGCGCGCGCGGTCGAACCGCAAGCACATCGTGCTGCCGGAGGGCGACGACGACCGCATCCTCCGCGCGGCCGGCACCCTGCTGGCCCGTGAGGTCGCCGACCTCACCATCCTCGGTGAGGAGATCGAGGTGCGGTCGCGGGCCATCGAGCTCGGCATTGACCTCAGCAAGGCGACCATCGTCAGCCCCTTCGACGCGGTGCTGCGCCTCAAGTTCGCCGAGGAGTACGCCCGGTTGCGGGCCCACAAGGGCGTCACGATCGACATGGCGAGCGACGCCGTCACCGACGTCTCCTACTTCGGCACGATGATGGTGCACCTCGGGCTCGCCGACGGCATGGTCTCAGGCGCCGCCCACACGACGGCGCACACGATCCGGCCGTCGTTCGAGATCATCAAGACGAAGCCCGGCGTCTCCGTGGTGTCGAGCGTGTTCCTCATGGCGCTCGCCGACCGCGTGCTCGTCTACGGCGACTGCGCGGTGAACCCCGACCCGACCGACGCCCAGCTCGCCGACATCGCGATCTCCTCGGCCGAGACGGCGGAGCAGTTCGGGATCGAGCAGCGCATCGCGATGCTGTCGTATTCCACCGGTGACTCCGGTGCTGGTGCCGACGTCGAGAAGGTCCGCTCGGCGACACGGCAGGTGCGTGAGCGTCGGCCCGACCTCCTCGTCGAGGGGCCGATCCAGTACGACGCCGCTGCCGACGCCGCGGTGGCCGCGACGAAGATGCCCGACTCGCAGGTCGCCGGCCGTGCGACGGTGTTCATCTTCCCCGACCTCAACACCGGCAACAACACGTACAAGGCGGTGCAGCGTTCGGCTGGCGCCGTCGCGATCGGTCCGGTGCTGCAGGGCCTCAACAAGCCGATCAACGACCTGTCGCGTGGCGCGCTCGTGCAGGACATCGTCAACACCGTCGCGATCACCGCCATCCAGGCGCAGGAACAGGAATAGGTCCAGACACACATGCCCACCGTCCTCGTGGTGAACTCCGGTTCCTCGTCGTTCAAGTACCAGCTCATCGATGTCGAGACGGAGCGGACGCTCGCCAGCGGACTCGTCGAACGCATCGGCGACGCGACGGGTGCCGCCGAGCACCGGTCCTACCTCCCGGACGCCGCCGGCGCGACGACCCCGCCCATCGAGGAGCGCTGGGTCATCGAGCGTGAGATCCCCGACCACACAGCCGGGTTCCGGGTCATGCTCGACGCGTTTGCCGAGCACGGGCCGTCACTCGATGAGCACGCGCCGATCGCGGTCGGTCACCGGGTGGTGCACGGCGGGAAGCGCTTCTTCGAGCCGACCGTGGTGACGGACCTCGTGAAGATCAACATCGAGGACATCTCCGAGCTGGCGCCGCTGCACAACCCGGCGAACCTGCAGGGCATCAACGCGGCGCAGGTCGCGTTCCCCGACGTCCCGCACGTGGCGGTGTTCGACACGGCGTTCCACCAGACCATCCCGGCTGCGGCGTACACCTACGCGATCGACGCGGAGCTCGCCGCGAAGCACCGCGTGCGTCGGTACGGCTTCCACGGCACCTCGCACAAGTTCGTGTCGGAGGCTGCGGCGGCGTTCCTCGACCGCCCGCTCGGTGAGCTGAAGCAGATCGTCTTCCACCTCGGCAACGGTGCGTCGGCGTGCGCGATCGACGGAGGCCGCTCGGTCGACACCTCGATGGGCATGACGCCCCTCGAAGGACTCGTCATGGGCACGCGCTCCGGTGACCTCGACCCCGCGGTGCTGTTCCACCTGCATCGCAAGGCGGGGCTCGGGTTCGACGAGCTCGACACGCTGCTCAACCGCCGCAGTGGTCTGCTGGGGCTGTCGGGTACCGGGGACATGCGCGACGTCACCGAGTCGGCATCGAAGGGCGACGAAGCGGCGCAGCTCGCGCTCGACGTGACCGTCCACCGCTTGCGGCACTACCTCGGGGCGTACCTCGCGGTCCTCGGCGGTCTCGACGTGGTCGTGTTCACCGCCGGTGTCGGCGAGAACGCGCCGCTGATCCGCGCGGGTGCGGTGCAGGGGCTCGAGGGGCTCGGCATCATCCTCGACGAGGACCGCAACACCGAGCGTGGGCGTGGCATCCGGGTGATCTCGACGGACGACTCCCCGGTAACCGTCCTCGTCGTCCCCACCAACGAGGAGCTCGAGATCGCCCGCCAGACGGTCGCCGCATTGGCGTAGCCGCGAGTCGCCGACCCTTCGGCCCCTGAGCACCTCCTCTGGTCCCTGAGCACCTCTGCCGGCCCCTGAGCTTGTCGAAGGGCTCACGGGCTGACCTCACGCTCCTGTCCCCTCTGCGGAGGACAAAAGAATCAGTGGTTCCCCCTATTAACTTTCCCTGGGAATCCGCTTAGTCTCAGAAAACCAACAGGTACGTCGCGCCTGTCGGACCCCTAGACGAAAGTACTCAACTCCGTGAATTTGAAGACGTCACGCCGCACTGCGGCTCTCGCCACCGGCCTCGCAGTTGTCGCCGGATCCACGCTCCTCATCGCCGGACCCGCTTCCGCAGCGGAGATCCAGGTCACTGCAGATCAGATCGCTCCGAACGAGGCGACCTACGCGGGCTGGCACGAGGGTGTCGACACGCCCGGTGCCCCGGCCGTCCTGAGCGACGCCGGCCTCACCATGACGGGTGACTCGCAGATCATCTACGGCTTCAACAACACCGGCGGTGTCCCGGTCGCGGCTGGCGGCTTCCTCGAAGCAGCGGCGAGCATCAGCTACGCGTCTGTCGAAGACGACCTCTACTTCCAGATCCCCGTTTTCGCAGACGGCACTTCCGACACCTTCACCACCCTGCGTCCTGTGGCGCCGGGCGTCGAGAACCTCGGTGGCGACTGGGTCGTCAGCCGGAACGTTCCGGGTCTCGCGACCGACGCGACCTACACGCCGGCAGAGCTCAGCGAAGCGCTCGGCGACTTCAACCTGCTCGCGTTCGGTGTCTTCGCCAACGCCGGCACGATCGACACGCTGCAGTCGGTGACCTTTGGCGCTGACACGTACAACTTCGCCGCCCCGGTCGTCGCTCCGGTCTTCGACCCGAAGGTCCTCGTCGACCCCGACACGATCTACTTCTCCGACGTCCGCCCCGGCGGCGCCGGCTTCAGCGTGACCGTCACTGGCTTCACCCCGGGCGACACCCTGTCGTTCGCCGTGACCGACCCGAACGGTGAGATCTTCGGTTCCGCCGACGGCGCCAACACGGTCATCGCTGACGAGACCGGTGGCTTCGCGGCTTCGGGCCTCACCCTGCAGGGCGAGGGTATCCAGGTCGGTACCTACACGTTCACCGTGACCGACACCGCCGGCAACGCTCGCGCTGACTCCATCGCCGTCATCGCCGACCCGGTCGCCGCTGGCGCCCCGGCCGTTCCGACGCTGGCTGACACCGGTTCGGACTCGGGTGTCCTCGTCGGTGGCGCTGCCGCGCTGCTGCTCCTCGGTGCTGCAGGCATGCTGTTCGCAGCTGCTCGTCGCAAGGGCGCGCAGGTCACGGCCTAGTCTCACCTTCGAAGCCCCGTCCTCGACTCCGGTCGAGGGCGGGGCTTCGTGCTGTCGCTGAGGCGAGGAAATAAGTGGTTCCCCTAATTACCTTTCCCTGTGAGTTCCCTTAGTCTCAGAGAACCAACAGGTGCATCGTGCCTGCCGGACCCCTAGATGAAAGTCCTCACCTCAGTGAAATTGAAGACGTCACGCCGCATCGCGGCTCTCGCCACCGGCCTCGCAGTTGTCGCCGGATCCACGCTTCTCTTCGCGGGCCCTGCGTCCGCATTCGACTACCAGGTCACCCCGGATCAGCTGCAGGGCAGCATCGACCCCGCGACCGCAACCGGCTGGTACGAGGCTCTCCCGGCCGATCAGGTGGGCGCGCCCGCTGAGATCACCGACGCTGGGCTCGTGCTGACCGGCGACTCGCAGATCATGTACGCGTACGATGCCCCGAAGGCCGCCACCATCCCGTTCCAGACGCTCTTGACCTCCGCGGGCTTCGTCTCGTCGGTCAAGTCCGCGTACTTCCAGGTGCAGGTCCGTGTCGTGCCAGGAGATGTGGACTCGACCACCACCCTGAGCGCTTCGCTCGCGGGTCCTGCGAACATCCCCGGACCACCGTGGCAGGCGAGCACCGACGACCTTCCTGGCCTGGCAGCGAACACGCCAGCGTCGATCGAAGAGGTCAGTGCCGCGCTCGGTAACGACTACGAGATCCTCGGTTTCGGTGTGAAGGTTGTCGCGGGCAGCGACGACGTGGTTCAGTCGATCACCTACCTCAACGACACCTACACCTTCGCTGCTCCGGCACCCGCGGTCCCGACCGTGCTCGTCGACCCTGACACGATCTTCTTCTCCGACGTGCGCCCGGGCGGCGCTGGCTTCAGCGTGAACGCCTTCGGCTTCACGCCTGGCGACACGCTGTCGATCGCGGTCACCGACCCCAATGGCGAGATCTTCGGCTCTGCCGACGGTGCCAACACGATCATCGCCGATGAGAACGGTGGCTTCGCAGCTTCGGGCCTGACCCTCGAGGGCGAAGGGATCCAGGTCGGTACGTACATCTTCTCGGTGACCGACACCGCTGGACGGGTTGCTGCTGACTCCATCGCCGTCATCGCCGACCCGGTCGCCGCTGGCGCCCCGGCCGTTCCGACGCTGGCTGACACCGGTTCGGACTCGGGTGTCCTCGTCGGTGGCGCTGCCGCGCTGCTCCTCCTCGGTGCTGCCGGCATGCTGTTCGCAGCTGCTCGTCGCAAGGGCGCGCAGGTCACGGCCTAGTCTCACCTTCGAAGCCCCGTCCACGACCCCGGTCGAGGGCGGGGCTTCGTGCTGCCGCCGGGGCGCTGACACTTCGACAGACACAGCGACCGTTCCCGTTCCCTGAGCTTGTCGAAGCGCCCACGGATGACTCCTGCGACCGGTTCGGTTCCGCGTGGCGCACTTCGACAGGCTCAGCGACCCGTACCCCCCCGTTCCCTCACCTTGTCGAAGGGTTGTCCGTGGTGCATTTCGACAAGCTCAATGACCGGTCTCCGTTCCGGAGCGCTTCCCCCGGTCCCTGAGCCTGTCGAAGGGCAAGGTTTCTCGTGTGCGCTTCGACAAGCTCAGTGACCGATACCGCCCCCCGGTCCCTGAGCTTGCCGAAGGGCACACGGGAGACTTCCTGGCTCGAGCGCGGCGGGGAGGAAGGCGGAGCGGCAGCTCCGTTGCTGCACTCCGCCCGGTCGCACGTGCCGGGACCGCTTGGCCCGGGCCATGCGCGCCGGCCATTTGCGCGTTCGGGTAACGAAAATGACCGGAAACAGTGCTTCGGAGCGTCCGGCGGCGTGGATTGGTTTGACGTCGAGATAATCGTCCGGTCGTGCTGAGCGCGTCACGCAGCGCGCAGCCTCGGCTTGCCGCCGCGTCGCGGGATGCGATGCGGGTCGATGTGCGCGGGCGGGATGAACCAGGGCACGTGGTCGCGCACGATGACCTCCCATCCGTCGTTGTGGATGCGATGGTGATGGAAACTGCACAACAGGATGCCGTTGGACAGGTCGGTCGGTCCGCCCCGTGACCACCAGACGAGGTGATGGGCCTCGGTATACGACGGTGGATGGGTACAGCCGGTCCAGGCGCAGCCACCATCGCGCTCAGCGAGGGCGATCTTCTGGTTCTTGGTGAACAATCGTGTGCCGACTCCGAGGTCGAGCACCTGGGACGGCCCGCCGAGCACCATCGGGATGATCCGGCCATCGGCTGCCATGCACCGTGCGGTGCCGGCGGAGATCGGTTCGGAGACGCCGTCGATGTAGGCCCTGCCGTCGGACCACTGGCCGTCGTCGGCCAGATCGGGTTCGTCCATGCGGATGATGAGGGAGACGGGTGCCAGTTCCATGACCGCCGACTCGCAACCCGCGGCGTGACGGAAGACCCCGACGAGGGCTTCCACGCGGCGTTCGTCCATCGTGCGGGTGTCGGGCATCTCTGCCGGCGGGACGTAGGCGTCGTCGAGCGGATCCGCGGAGGGCAGCTCACCGCTGGTCGCTGCCGCCGCGGCCGTTTCATCGGAGGGATCGACGAACCGGACCTGCCGCAGCTGCTTGCCGACGACGGCGTCCATCGTGGCGCGGACCCATCCCGCCGCCTCGGGCGCGAGGAAGGCGCGGAGCTCGGTCATGCCGTCGGGGAGTTCGCGGAGGGTGCAGCGCTGTTGCCTCCGGAGCGCGATCTCGCGCGGCACGGGGCCGTCTTGGTCGAGGCTGGTGCGGACGAGCTTGGCGAGGCTGTTGACCTCGGCGAGCGGTGCACCGTCGCAGTGCTCGATGCCGGCGCTGACGGCACGGTGGACGCGTTCGTCGTCGACACCGGAGCCCACCAGTCGCAGCTCGCGCAGCAGGATGCCCGCGCCCTCGACACTGAGTGCGGACCGGACGAAGCGGGATGGGGCGGCCGTCTCGTCGTGGTCGACCGTGCACGTCGGGTTGTCGCCTTCGGACAGCGGCAGGCAGTGGGTGTCGGCAGCGCGCCGGGGTTCGATGGCGGCGGCGATCTCGGGGCGGTCGCACTCGATGACGTCGCCGGTGAGGGCGCGCTTGGGGGTGATCGCCTGGGCGACCGAGGTGATCGTGGCGGCGCGTCCGCGAGGGATGCGCCAACGTTCCGAGAGCATGACGGCCGGTGTCGCGTACCCGTGGCTGCGGGCCAACGGGTCGTGGCCGACGATGCCGCCGCGGGAGCGCTCCGACACCGAACCCATGACGCGAGCGGCCAGGACTTCGACCACGTGCTGCACGGCACCCAGCTGGTCGAGGACGCGGACCACGCCTGCGTCGTTCATGCCGGCGAGTTGCTCGATGGCGTCGTCGCCCGGTCGGATCGGGTCGAGCGCGCCCGACCAGGTACGGAGGAGCTCGGACACCGTCTCGCGCAGCGTGCCCAAGGGGTCGGCGGAGACCGGACCGAGGGGATCGCGTGGGCTGCTGGACATGGGACCATCCAAACATGAGCCACTGACATTCGAACGCCGACCGATTCCACCGCTGATCTGGGATATTTAGCCAACGTCTGTTGCGTTCAGATGCCTCGCCGGGCTCTGCGAGCGGCGAGGGAGTTCTCGCGTGGCCCGCGTACACTCGCCATATGCGCCCCCTCGCCGACCGTGAGCGTGACCTCCTGGTCGCCCTGATCGCCCGCGGAACGGAGCCGGGTGCCGACCGGGCCGTCGCCGCCTCCGATCGAGAACGGTGGGCGGGACAGCTCCCGGGCGTCATGGTGCACGGGACGTGCGGCTGCGGCACGTGTCCCTCGATCGACCTGACTCCCGACAGCGGCGATCGGCCGACCCCGACGCGTCAGACGGTCCTCGAGGCGAGCACGTCGAATGCGTTCCTCCTCCTCTTCATCGAGGACGACCGGCCGACCTATCTGGAACTCGCCCCGTTCTGCGATGAACCGATCACCGAATTCCCGCCGGTGGAGGACGTCCAGTTCTGAGGTCGCGCGTCGGTGGGCTCGCACCTCTCGACGGGGGTCGCCACCCTTCGACAGGCTCAGGGACCGTAGGGGGCTCAGGGACCGGGAAAGGTGCTCGGGGACCGGGTGGGGTGCTCGGGGACAGGGAGCGGTGCGAAAGACCGAAGCCTTCGCATCCGTCACGATCCGGTTCGGTCCCTGAGCCTGTCGAAGGGCACCACCGCCCGAATCAGTCCCGCGTGCCGAACAGGCCTTCGCCGTGCTTCGTCAGCACCTCGTACGCGTCGGCGTAGTTGTCCGGCAGCGGGGCGCCGGGCTCGTACTTCGCGAGGAGGATCCCGATCAGTCCGAGTGCCGGCGGCGTGAGCGGTCGCTTGCGGTCCTTGTCCTTGTCGGTACGGGCGTTCGCCTCGGGGTTCGGCGGCACGTAAGCGGGCGTCACCGTCGGCCACAGCACGGGTTGCCTCGGTGAGGTGAGGTTCACGGCGTTGAAGATGCTCGTGGCGGTGCGGTCGCGTTCGGTCAGCGGGTCGAGTCCGTGCAGCTCGGCGAGGGTCTTCATGAGTGAGCCGTGATGCATCTCCTCGTTGATGACGCTGCCGGCCTTCGTGTACGCGGAGATGACGATGGTCGGCACCCGCAGTCCGAGGCGGTCGAAGGTGAAGCCCATCTCGCCCGCCTCCGGCTTGCCAGACGGCGGGGTCGCCTCAGGTGGCGCAACGTGGTCGTAGATGCCGCCGTGTTCGTCGAAGGTGACGAGCATGACCGTGTTCATCGCGTTCGAGCCGGTGGTCGACGCCCCGTGCTTGATCGCCGTGTAGACCTCGCCGAGGAGTTGCTCGCCGGCGCGCATGTCGGAGTAGGCGGAGTCGAGCTCCGGGTCGAGGTCGTCCCGGCTCGGGTTGTCGGGGCGGACGACCGGCGGGTGCATGTCGTTGTGGTCGAACACCATGCGTGGTTCGACGAAGGCGTAGTCGGGCAGGTCACCGTTGGCTGCGTCCTCGTGGAACTGCTCCATGCTGCGGAAGTTGCTCTTCCAGTACTGCTCGATCGACGGTGCGCTCAGGAGACCGGTGAGGGAGACGACCTGTTGGGCGTCGTAGTAGACGCGCCAGGTCTTGCCGGCCGCCTCGAGCCGGTTGAACACGGTGGGGACGGCAGGTGCGCTCAGCCATTTGCCGATGCCGTCGCCCTCGATGTTGGTGACGTACCCGTGGGAGGTGCTCGCGTGGAAGAAGGAGCGGTTGCAAAAGGTCTGTGAGGGGACCGCCGCATACCAGTGGTCATAGACGCCGAAGTTCTTGGCGAGCGTGGACAGCACCGGCAGCATCTCGGGGGAGAAGCCGCCCATGACGGTGGAGTACTCCTCGGGCGTCGGCTTGCGTCCGCGGGCGAGCGTCGAGTTGACGATGTAGTCCTTGACGAAGCCGTCGTTCTTGGGGGAGGAGGTGTCGGCCGGGAGGTTCCACGGCGGCTGCAGCGGGTTGCGGAGGTCGCCGTTGCTCTCGGGGTCGATGGTGCCGAAGAGCTGCGTGTTGACGTGCGGGTAGAACTCGCCGGGGTCCGGGTCGGGCTGGGCCATGATCTGGTCGGTGGGGCCCGTGTAGACGTGGGCGGGGACGGCTTCGCCGGACTCGCCGGGGTTGCTGTAGTCGCCCTGGGCGAGGCCGTCGAAGGTCTGGCCGGCCGGTTCGCCTCCCGCGGGGTACAGCCATCCGAGCATGTGGTCGAACGAGCGGTTCTCGAACATCACGACGACGACGTGGTCGAACCCCGGTTCGCTGCGCTTGGGGAGCGGCGTGAAGCCGTAGTCCTCCTGGGGGTTGGACGCGGTGGCGGCCGCGATCCCGCCGGCGACCGCTCCGCCCGCTGCGAGACCTGCGACGCCGAAGCCCGCGGCGCGGAAGAAGTCGCGGCGGGAGGTGGGGCGTTTGGGGTTGGGATCCGGGGCATCCTCGGCTGCCGGCGTGGAATCTCTGCCTACTGCCATTCTTGCCCTCACTCTCGACGGCACTACCGTGCTCCCAATAGCGTAGGCCGCTTCGAAGAGATCCACGTGAGAGCGCCGGCGCTTCGCGCTGGCTGGGGGCGATCTTGTGGCCAGGTTGCACGCCGGTGCGAATCCGGTTTGTCAGAGCTCCGCACCGTGAGAAACCGCTGCAGCCGGCTACCCGCCGATGGCTGATAGCACCGTAATTCAACTGCTCGTGCGGTAGCCTCCGGTGACGCAAACGAAACCTGGGGAGTTCCACTTGTCGCGCAATGCCGCTTTGCCAACACTTGAGCTCGTGTTCAACCCCAAGCTCAACGCCTTAAACGCGATTCGTTTGCTTCTTGCCGCGAGCGTCATCGTTGCGCACTCGTGGCCGCTCACCGGAAGAGAGTTCTCGGGACCCCTCATCACGCTCGGGGTGGACGGATTCTTCATCCTGTCGGGATATCTGATTGCGGGCAGCTGGGCCCGTCGGCCAGATTGGCGGGCGTTCCTCCTCGCGCGCGCGCGGCGCATCCTTCCTGGCTTCTGGGTTGCGCTCCTCGTTACCGCTTTCGTGCTGGCGCCAGTCGGAGTTGCGCTGCATGGGGGTAACGGATGGAAGCTGATTTCCTCTGGAGAGTCAATTTCATACGTCGCGCAGAATGCGGCGCTCTACATATTCCAACACTCCATCGGGAGCACTCCGAGCGGCGTACCGTACCCGGGCGTCTGGAACGGGTCGTTGTGGACGCTCCAATGGGAGGCATTCTGCTACTTGGGGCTGCTTGCCCTCGGCCTCACCGGGTTGCTCGCGCGCAAATGGGTCGTGCCAGTGCTCACTGTCGGCTGCTGGGCGCTCTACATGGCTCTGCAGGGCCGACTCGATGCAGACTCATTCGTGCTGAGCCGTCTGGCAGACGGCCTTCGGTTTGCCCTGCTGTTTCTAGCTGGTGTCTTGATCTTCAAGATCGGCCGACGATTGCCTGTGACCTGGCCGATCGTTACTTTGGCTGCTGCGTTATTCGTCGGATCCCTGTTTCTGCCTGACTATCGGACTCTTGGGGTTTGGCCGTACGCGTACCTCTTGGTCTCCGTCGGCGCACTGACGAAAGTGCGGTGGCTCACGATGAGGAACGACCTCTCGTACGGTCTTTATATTTACGCCTTTCCGATTCAGCAAGTAATGGCTGGAACAATCCTCGCGAGCTTGCCGGTCGCGGCGTTCGCCGGTCTCGCTGTGGCTTTCACCATTCCGTTGGCTGCGGCAAGTTGGTTCTTCGTGGAAAAGCCGTCATCAAGACTCTTCACCCGACGGAAGCCGGATCTGGCACCAACCGTTGGACCACTGTCGTCTGCGACAGGCGAACCTCGCTAGAGTGCGCTCTCGGTCGCGGCGCACCATGCGCGCTGTGGCGCCCGTCTCGAGCTGCGCGGACGTAGCTGGATGGGCCGCGGAGGCAACCTCAGGCGAGGTGCGCGTCGCGCGGCTGTCGTTTCAGGAGAATGGGGCAGATCGGCCGAGAACGGCGAGGGTATCTATCGGCGTGACTTGAATGCTCGTCTGACCGCCGAGAGCTGAATGAGGAGAACTGTTGCCTCCGCACCGATCTCTCCGAGGAGAGCCCCGAGCGGTCCGAAATGGAAGGCCAGTAGAAGGATTGCTGGAACGCCGACCAGCGCGCCTGCGAGTGCACTGAGGCTGATTGCGCGGATGTTACGTAAGGCGACAAGGGCGATGTTCCCGGTGGCGCGGGACACGCAAACGATGAAAATCATGCAGCCGCCAAGGGCGCTCAGGGTGAAGGATACGGTGACGACTCCCGAGAAGAGTACCGAACTGGCCCACGGGGCTAGCGCCGCAAACACCGCTCCCGCAGCGGCCCCCATGATTGCGTTCAGGAGTATGGAGCGAGTAGCGCGCCTGAGTCTGAGTTCGCGATCTGGCGCACGACCGACCCAGCCCTGCATGAAGTTTGGGATCGATTGCAGGACAGTCAAGGTCATCCGCTGCAGTCGCTCGATCGAGGCAAATACCGCGACCGATTGCGGAGAGACAATGCTCACAAGGGTGATGGGTAGAGCGATGTAGAGAGCGCTGACCGCTCGTCCTGAGAGGGCAACCATCTGGAGGCGGATAGCGATGAGGATCCGACTTCCGCGAACGGTCCGGAAATCACCGAACCTCACTCGTGTCAGCAGGAGCGCCAGGACCGGTGAAGCGACGGATGGAATGAGGATCGCCAGGCCATAGACCAACAGCGGCGCACCGAGGCTGATCGCCACAGTTGCGATGATCACAGCGATGATCCGAGGCAAGGAGTCCGTGATCATGATCTTCGAAGGTGAACCGGTCCCGACGAAGAACCAAGACGCCGTCAGCCCAACTCCGGTTGCTCCGACTGCGACAAGAGCCGCGGCGATCTCGTAGCCCGGCGCCAGTAGCACCGAAACAACTGCAGCGATCGGCCCTATGACGACAAAGGCAAGGCCCTTCGTCGCAAGCGAGGTCGCCAAGATCTGACGCTGATTCGTCGCTCGTGCTCGTGCCACCCTCTGCGGTCCGTTGAGACCCCAGCCCAATTCGACGAGGACGCCGCCGGCTGCGCCGACTGATTGAGCGATCGCGACTGCTGCCCATGCGAGGGCCCCGAAGTTGGAAGTGATCGCGGGTAGCGCGATCAGCGGACTGATCGCGCCAAGCATCGGGAGAACCAGAAATCCGAAGAGTCGACGGAACGTCTTCGCGTTCATCGGCGCTTGTCTTCCGGCAGATGACGTGTCTGTGCGAATCTCATTGCTCGCTTACTGGCCGCCGAAAAGATGACACCACCTGCTCGCAGACTTCGCGGAAAGGCTCGCGGTTGGCCTCAATCGTGAAGAGGTCGAGCGCTTTGCGGCGCGCACGAGAGCCCAGCTCTTGGCGAACGAGAGGATCAGCTAACTTCTCCAACGCGTTGGCAAGGGCAGGCACCGACGATGGTTCAACCGTCAGACCGCCGGACCCCACTGCCCAGGTCATGGGCTCGATGTCGCTCACAATGACCGCGCGACCGGCGAGCATGGCGTCCATCAACTTCGCCGGGAGCTGACCATGGGCGTATCCGTCGTCTTTGCTCGGGATCACGACGATGTCAGCGTTCTCGACCAGCGCGAGGCCCTCGTCGAAGGAGGTCATTCCGACCCACTGCTCCCAGGGCCGAGCGTCCTCGGGTGCTTCGTCGGTGAGCTTGAGCGTGATGCCAAGGTCCTGGCGGTTCGCGACCGCCTCACGCAGGATGTCGACGCCCTTGTGCTTCCGATTCGTTCCGACGAATGCGATGGAGGGCTTGGAGCTGGTGTGCGGTGCGCCGAAACCGCGGTCGTCGCGAACATGGGGGACGACGGGCCCGCCGTAAATGGCTTGGAGGACCGGATTGCTCACGATGGTGTCCGCCTGCAGAGCGAGCCGTTTCAGCTCCGTGTTCTTCCGCACGGCGCTGAATTTCAGGATGCCCTTCGCGAAGCGGCGCAACGGGCGCCGCCACGACAACGCGGCTTCGAGGTCCGGGTCATCGACATCGAGGAGAAGTGGCCGTTGCGCGGCGCGTGCGAGCCGTCTTGCGCGCCCGAAGGACGTCTCCACCGGCTTGACCGCGAGGACCAGGTCGGCAGCTTCGACCGCCGCAAGAAGTTCTGGGTCGTCTTCGTCGACCGTGCGACAGTTCGCGGCAAAGTCCCCGCCGCGGAGTGGACCCCAGATCTCGCCACCGCGTGGTGCGAACACCTGCGTCTCCCAGCCGTTGGCCCGCATGAGCAGCCAGAGGCAGTAGGTGCGTCCAAGTGAGTTCGACGTGATGTCGGGGGTGAAGATCGCGATTCTCATGCGTCGTTCTCACGTCGCGAGAGCTCCGGGAAGCGCAGCCGACCCATACAAGATGCCTTTCAGGGCGAAGCGGAAAGAAACGGCATGATCTCAGCACTGTCCTGAGCGTGATGGTGCGTCTCAGACTACCAACGGGGTACATCATTGAACGTCGCATTGCTCGTTCGGAGCGCCTGTCATTCTGCGAAGCGTCACTCGTGCGCGCGATATCGGAGAGAACTCCCGGGGCCACTGGTCAGGTGAGTCATACTGGACCCGTGAACAATCGCGGGGTGGTCTGGGGGATCGGCGGTGCTATCGCCACTGCGGTCCTCGTGCTTGCCTGCCTTCGTTTTCTCTCACCGGTGATCTCCCTGCTGCTCCTTGGGGCTGGTCTGCTGATCGTGTGGGCGCTGTTCAAGCCGCTCCAAGCGGCGTGCGTCCTCGCCTTCTTGACGGCAGCGTTCCCGAAAGCCGGAATCAAGGTCGACGGATTCCCCTTCCCTGTGTTCTTGTTCGGGCTCATCCTCGCCATCGCTCTCGCCACGATCGCACTCGGATGGAAGCGTCGCGCCCCGACGATGGACATCTTGCTGCTGATCTACCTGGTCTGGGTCCTGTGCCGGGTCGTCGCAGTCGGACTCCCGGCCGGTTTCACACCTGCATTCCAGTTGCTCGCCTGGTCGGCGATCCCCGTCGTCCTCCTCGTCATCACGACTCATCTCAAGGGTGACGGGACGCCCATCCGAAAGAGCTTGGAGCGAGGATTCCTGGTTGCCTGCGTGTACGCGCTCGTCCAGTTCGTCGGTGGAGTCGTCGAGACGGCGATTCCCGGCCTGTCCTACGCACTTGGCGATGACATCCTGGAGAAGAACAACGTCATCTACTCAAGCACCGTCGCCGACTTCTCGAAGATCCCGTCCACCTACCAGAACGGCAATATCTTCGGGCTGGCGGCCGCGGTGTTCTTCTCAGCCGCACTGCTGCGGATCGCGAAGAAGCAATCCAGCGTGCAAGACGTCGTCGTCCTCCTGGGGGCGCTCGCGGCGATCGCGCTTTCTGGCTCAAGGACGGCTATCCTCGCTGCCGCGATCGTGACGCTTGTCGTGTTCCTGCGAGGAGGAAGCCTCAGTCGCAAACTCGCCATCTCCGCCGTGGCAGTGGGCGTCGTGATGACCGTGGTCACGATCCAGCCAGGCTTCATCGAGCGGTATTCCATTGACAACATCCTCGCATCGGGAGGCGCCGGCAGAAGCGATGTCTGGTCGATGGTGTTGTCGCAGCTGACACCGCTCGAGTACTTCTTCGGGATGGCGACCTGGCGAACTCCCGCAGAGGGGGTCATCGGGATGATGATGCAGATCGGCATCTTCGGGATGATCCTGCTCGTCGCCATCATCGCGCGTTCCATCTCTCGCCGAAGCGGCATGTGGGTCGTGTGGTTGACGCTCGCCATCGGAGCGAGCATCGATTCCAGCTACATGCTCTTTCCGACCTGGTTCATCCCCGCAGCGCTCGCGGCCGCAGCGGTGACGGTCCCGGCCCGTGCTGAGGATCAGGTGCAGCTGGCAACGCGGCAGTCGACGTCTTCGACCAGGGCGATAGGCCCGTCCCAAGCTGTGACCCGGACACCCTCGGTCTGAGATTCGCCTCGCCACAGACCTGCCACCTTGATGTCAGGTGACGGCCGGCGGATGCAACCGAGTCTCCTGCCGCGATCAGATCGCCGGGATGAACAACCACCGATCGGCGGCAAGCCGGCCGTCGATGTCAGGAAGGTCAGCTAGTACTGCCGAGCGCACCCGCCGGGACTGGAGGGCGTGGACGACTGCGGACGCTAGGGCGCTTCGCGGAGCGTGAGGTGCCAGCACCTGATGCCCGTGATTCTCGAGCCAGCCAGCTATGCCGGTTTCCGTGCTCGCGACGATCTCGGTTCCGACGCTGAGGCCCTCGACGATCGGAAGGCCGATCTGCTCCTTCCAGTTGGTGAAGGGTTGCGACAGCAGGACGGCCACGTCGGCGTGACGCTGCGCCTCGAAGATGACGTCACGGGTGGGGTCGATGATGACGGTCGTACGCGGAGCGGTCTCCGCCCAGGTGAGCACCACCGCTTCAAGCGGTCCCTTGCCGAGGATCTGCAGTTCGGCGTCCGGTGCGGCGGCCAACACGTCCGACCAGCTGTCCATGAGCTGCCGGATACCCTTCCGCTCGTCAAGCGCACCCACGAACAGCACCTTCGATGCCGGCCCGTCGCTGTCGACGGTGAGTGCGGACGGGTGGGCCGTCGGCAGGCCCCAGATCAAGGTCGTCTCCGGAGGACGACGCTTCATCCGGGCGCCAAGGAGGGCTTCGTAGTTCGTCTCCGCGTCGGCGGTGCCGAAGACGACCCGAGTCAGCGATCGGTAGCAGAATCCGACCGTCAGACGCAGCAGGGCTCGGGTGACGGCAACTGGCAGATGTGTGCTCGCGGCGACCTTTCTCGGCAGGTCGGCATTCTCGATCGCGTAGGTCACGAGCTGGGTCGGCTGACGATGGAACAGTCGGCCGATTCGCGCTGCCATCGAGAGAACCAGGTTCTGCGGCAGAGCGCTCGGAGCGTACGGTTCGACGATCTCCAGCTTCGAGTAGGTGCCTTTGAGAACCAGCGCCGCGATGTGCAGGAATGAGGTCTGTTCGACCCGGACCCCTGCAGGAGCTCGGGTCATATCGAAGTCGTACATCGGTTTCTGATAGAAGAAGTCGCCCGGGGCACTGTCGTGCAGCCGCTCGAGGTGCGTCGTTCGCGCGCCGCGGTAGTACCGGGCGATGGGTCTCTGAGTCATCGGGGCCAAGCGTCCTTCGTCACACGTTCGAAAGCAGGCCGTTCCGTCTGGCGTAGGCCGTCTCGATACGCCAGCCAGAGGTCACCAGCGAAGCGGAATCGGCCTGCGGCGACGCGTTTGCCCACACGCAGCGTCGCGCGGATGGCGGACGCCAGGAGGAAGTGCCGCTGACGCGCAGCGATACGGCCGAGTCCATACGCCGAGTAGAGCTGGACTCGGTCGCCGGCGATGCTGTGCGACGACGAGACCGCATGAGCGACGGTCGCGTCGGGTGCGGTCGCAATCCCGAAACCAGCGGCGCGGGCGCGGTAGCCGAACTCCACGTCCTCCCAGTACATGAAGAAGGTCTCGTCCAGCAGGCCGATCGTCTCCAGAAGTCGTCGGGAGACCAGGACGCACGCCCAGGTCACGAAGTCGGGGCTCGTCGATCCCGCCGTCTCGTCGATCCGCAAGGGGAACCCGATGCTCGGACCGAGCGCCTGGAGCGAGCCGTCCTCGTTGAGGATCGCCGGGCCGACGATCCCCACACTCGCATCGCGTTCGACCGCGGCCAGCATCGCGGACAAAGCCCCCTCGTGCAGCCGCGCGTCGTTGTTGATGACGAGCATGAAGTCTGCGCCAGCGTCGAGGGCATAGCGCAAACCGATGTTGACTCCAGCGGAGAAACCACCGTTCTCCGACCGTTCGAGCAGGACGTGATCCGGAGCGTTCGACGTGTCGAGCGCTTGCCGAAGCGTGCCGTCAGCCTCGTTGTCGACGATGACGATCTGGTTCAGGCCACCGTCCTGTGCGAGCGAGGCGATGCACGCAGTCGTATTCACGGCGTCGCGCCAGTTCAGGACGACAGCGGTGATCGACGGTTGTGGCGATGAGACCGCTTCAGGAAGATCCATCAACGCTCTCGCAGCACGTTCGAGACGATCTCGGCCGTCCGGTCCCAGCTGTAGCTCGCCGCCGGAGCCGTGGCACGGGGCCGCCCAGCGAGTGCTGCGCGGAGGGCTTCGGCCCAGGCCAGGTCGTCGTGCGCGTCACCGACCGGGATCCCCTGTCCGCTCGAGATCTCGGCGATCGACTCGCAGCCCTTCCAGAAGATCACCGGGGTTCCACAGGCGATGCTCTCGACCGCCGGAAGCCCGAAACCTTCGACCAGCGACGGGAAGACGGTGGCGACTGCGCCCCGGTAGAGGTCGGCCAGCTCCGGATCCGTCAGCCCGCTCCGCACCTCGACGCGATCGGCGACACCGAGTTCCGCCGCACGACGCTCGGCGCCCTCACGGTCGTTCATGACGACGACGAGCTTCGCTTCGGGAACGCGAGCTAAGGCGCGGAACACCACGTCGACGTTTTTATGTGCCCGCAGGTTGCCGACGTAGAGGAAGTAGGGCGCGGAGTCTTCGGTGGACGGGGCCTCACCCGGGTGGAACGCCTCCGACAGCCCGTTGCCGGCGTTGACGACCTGGACGCGATCGTCGTCGACCCATTCCTCGATCGCTCGCTTCGACGTCTCAGACACGGTCAGCACCAGTCGGTTCCTGCGGATGATCGGGCGCAGGACGGCCGAATAGTGCGCGAGGTACACGGCACGACGATTCGTTGTCGGGTGCAGATGGATCAGGTCGTGGACGGTCACCACCTGTGGCGAGCGCGCGAGGAAGCCGTTGTAGCCGGGGGAGTAGATCGTCTCGCCGCCGGGTGTCCGGCGCACGCGAAGGAAGTCCTGCGGATCGGACGGCTTGCCGCCGACCTCGAGCGCCGACCACTCGACGCTCAACCGCGGGAGCACTTCGGACGCGTAACGACCGATGCCGTGGACGCCGCTCCACCTGGTGTCGGCAAGGATCATGAGGCGAGGGTCCGATCGGTTCCGTCTGTGCGGGCGGAGTGACCGACCCAGTCCGTGAGCTTGGTGGCGAAGGCAGCGGAGCCGAACAGCGCGTTGACGCGTTCCTGAGCCGGTGCCATGTCGACGAGGAGGGCGCGCTGGACCGCTTCGCGCAGCGTCGCGTCGTCGAGCGCGTCGACGACGACACCGCCGTCGATGGCGAGCACGCTCTCGGACGCGCCACCTTCGGAGAGCACGAGCGCGGGCGTACCCAGGGCCATCGCCTCGACGGGCATGATGCCGAAGTCCTCGACGGCCGCGAACACGAGGAGTGACGCCGCCTGGTAGAGCGCGAAGAGCAGCTCGTCGCTCGGTCTCGTCATGATGATGACCGGCACCGTCGCGGCATCCGCGAGGGCTTGTAGCTCGGCGTGCTGCGGACCAGCGCCCGCGAGCACGACCGGCAGGCCGGCGAGTTCGCCGGCGCGGATGGCGACGTCGAGCCGTTTGTAGTCGACGAAGCGGGAGGCACCGAGGACGTACTCGGACGGCAGGGTCGAGAACAGGTACGCGTCCTCGGCGCTCAGACGGTCAGCCCAAGACGGCACGCTCTGGAGGTACTCGACACGGACCGGCGGGTGGATGACTTCCGCCTCGACGCCCCACGAGCGCTCCATCCGCTGGCGGATGTAATCGCTGTTGGCGGCGAAGGTCGCGCCGTCCTGCGCGCGCTTGCGGTCGACTCGACGGAGTGCGGGGGCGAGGGCCCGCGCCGCGAGGTTGCCGCCACGGACGTCCAGCTCGGGGGCCCAGAGGTATCGAGCAGGCGTGTGGACGTAGACGAAGCGCTGCGGGCCGTCCGATTCCTGCCGTCCGCCGGCGTGATGCGCGAACGCGTGCGAGCTGATGAGGACGAAGTCGGCGGCGGAGACGTCGGTCCGGGCCCAGGTGGTCGGCATGAACGGCAGCGCGGCCGCCTTGCTCCGACGAAGTGGTGTCCGCGCGATCCAGGACTCACTCACGGTGTGGCCGGGAAAGCGGTCTGGCGCGTTACTCCACAGGCAGTGGATGTCGGCGTCGGGATAGGCGGCGGCCATCGCATCGACGACGTTTTCGGAGCCACCGTGCCGCTCGATCCACTCGTGGATGATGAGCCCCGCCATCAGTGGGCTTCCTTGCCCGGAGCCACGACGGCCCGGATGGTGCGCCAGAGGATGATGACGTCGCCTGTCAACGACCAGTTCTCGACGTAGTACAGATCGAGGCGGATCGCGTCCTCCCAGCTGAGCGCGGACCGACCGCTGACCTGCCAGAGGCCCGTCATGCCGGGCTGCACGATGAGGCGACGCTTCGCCGCGGAGTCGTAGAGCGCGACCTCGCCCTCGCGCTGCGGACGCGGGCCGACGAGGCTCATGTCGCCGCGGAAGACGTTGATGAGCTGAGGGAACTCGTCGAGCGAGAACTTCCGCAGGGTGGCGCCGACGCGGGTCAGGCGTGGATCGTTCTGCACCTTGAACAGCGGGCGATCGCTCGTGCCCTGTTGGGCGAGCAACGCGGCGAGCTCGGCGTCCGCGTTCACCCGCATGGATCGGAACTTGAGCATGTTGAAGGGCTCGCCGTTCAGGCCGATGCGTTCCTGGCGGTACAGGACCGGTCCGGGGCTGGTGAACTTCACCAGGAGGGCGACCACCAGCAGGATGGGCGAGGCGACGAGCAGGATGAGGCCGGAGCCGAGGATGTCGAAGGCGCGCTTGGAGAAGCGCTTGCGCCCTTCGTATCGAGGAGTCTCCACGTGGATGAGTGGAAGGCCGGCCACCGGGCGGGTGTGAATGCGCGGGCCGCCGACGTCGGTGAGGCTCGGCGCGACGATGAGATGCTGGCGCCCCGGTTCGAGACTCCAGCTCAATTCGCGGACACGCACCGGCGTCAACTCGTCCGAGCTGGTGATGATGACCGTATCGGCCCGTGTCGCCGCGAGCGCCTCGAGGACGGTGTCCACTGTTCCGGACACGGGGATGCCCGTGTCGCCGAGCGTTCCGCCGATCTTGCCCGTCGGAACGCAGGCACCGACCACTCGATAACCGGCGTCCGTGTTGCGGGTGAGTTCTTTGGCGATGTGCTCGGCCGAATCGGCCGATCCCACGAGCAGTACCAGCGACGCGTAGCGACCGTGGGCGCGCTGCACGGACAGCCACTGGCGCCACATCCACCGTGACAGCAGCAGGACGAGGATCCCCAAGGGGAAGGCCAGCAGGAAGTATCCGCGCGCGAGATCGAGCTTCACGAGGAATGCGATGATCGCGATGATGCCGAACAAGCGGATACTCGCGTCGGCGATGAGCCGGTACTCCGCGTTTCCACTTCCGACCACCCGGTACTCCCGGGTGCCGAAGATGCGAAGCGTCACGAGCCAGGCGACGATGAGGGTGATCGAGATGACGGTGTAGTTCACGACGACGCGTGTCATGTCGAAGCCGACTGAGGTCGTCTCCTGATCGAAATCGAACCAGAACAGTTGGGTTCCGAAGACGATCCAGATGAGGACGATCGCGTCGGTGACCGCGAGGCGCCGGGCGTAGACCCGGCGCCAATCGCGCACGACAACGCGAGCTGGGTCGGGGGGAGTGCTCGCAGGCGTCATTGGCAGCGGCACGGAAGGCTGCGACAGCATGCGGTCTCCGTGGTGGAACACGTAAGTACTACGGGTGACGAGGGAAGAGCTTGGTGCTTCGATACGGGGATGTATCGGGACTGCTGCTGAGACTATCGGTGAAAATGTGCAACATCTGTCCTCCTTTTTGCGGGTGACCCCCGGATTGGTGACAAATGTAGGGATAACCCTAGCCCCAGGTGACGCCGCCGTCCGCCGAGCGGTACAGCTGGTCGCCGACCCAGAGCCATGCGCCCTGGCCAGCGATCGTGAGAGCGGCTGGTGCGGACGCGTCGGCTCCGTCGATGCAGCCGACGAGCGGGGCGCTCGCGAACGCCGCGGGAACCCCGTTGATCGCCAGCGCGCCCAGGCCGTTGCACCCGGGAACACCACGGGCTACGAACATAAGGCGCTCGCCCTCGGAGGCCAGCGCGTGCACACCGGCGTACGGGGTGGTGACCCACGACCCGGTGGTCGGGTCCCATTCCGCCAGGACGGCGGCACAAGCAGCCACGGTCCTGTCGGTCGTCGCGCTCATGACGTCGACGGTCGGGCAGGGGAGCCCGACTCCTTGGCCCGCCACGACGACGGCAGCGTCATCAGGGGTCAGGTAGCTGATCTCGCCCGGCAGAGCGGCATCCGGTGCCCAAGAGTCACCGGCATCCGAGGACGAGAAGCCTCCGACCGCGCAGGCATCACCGGTTGCACCGATGATCTCGATTTCCCCATCGTCGCCGGCCGTGAGAGCGAGCACCTGACGGAGGTCGAATGCGTTCGTCGCCAGCGGCGTCCAGGTCGCCCCGGCGTCGACGCTCCGCTCGACGACTGCCGGCGTCGAAGAGCAGGCGCCCGCAGTGGCACGCCAGAGGGTCTGGCCGTCGACCGTGGTGATGAAGCGCCTGCCGTCCGCTGCTGCGTCGCCCGTCGGTTCTGCCGATGCGCCGGGCGTGGATTCCGGCTCCGGTGTCGTGTTGAAGGTGACGAGTGGCCGCGGCGTGCGGTCAGCCGTCGGTGCGCTATTCGCTGTGAGAGCGAGCCCGACGAGGATCACATCGACGATGAGGAACAGCACCAGACCGACGACGACCAGCACACGTTGGCTGGAACTCAGAGAATCGCGCCACCGCGACCGGACGTTCGCCGATCGGTATGTGGAGCGTCCGCGCTTCGTGCTCACCGCCGATCGCCCGACTGGTCCAAGTTTTTTGCGATGATGTCGATGAACTCATTGATCTGCGCACCGACCCGGTTGTACGTCTCCGAGCTGCGACGGTACGGGTCTTCGATGTCGTCGTCCTCAGGGTTCGCAGGAGGCGGTACCAGGCCGCGTTCCGCCGCGGCCGACGCGACGAGCTCCCAGAGATCGGCGGCGGGCTCGGTCTCCGCGATCAAGCGCGCAAACTGAGGAACGGTGAACGTCACTCGCGAGGCACGGGGGAGGAGACGGGCGACATCGCTCCGGTGCTCACGCGTCGCGGTGAGGATCAGGTCCGCATCGGCGACGATGTCTCGGTTCAACTGTCGCGGGACGTGGCCGCTCGGGTCTCCGCCGAACCGACGCGACTGCTCGACGACTTCCGGTGGCATGACGAGTTCGGGCTGCATGCCCGTCCCGGCGCTTGACACGCGGATCAGATGGCCACCTGCGGTAACGCCTGCGGCATCGAGCCGAGCCTTCAGGAGCTGCGCACCGAGCGCCGACCGGCAGATGTTCCCAGTGCAGACGAACAGCACCGAGAACGGACGTGTAGCCGCCGCCGTGGCGTCGGTCACGCCTTCACGTCCTCGGTGTAGCCGTAGCCGGCACCATAGCCGTAGCGTGCGTATCCGTAAGCGTCTGGGCCCTTGGTCGGGACCATGGTCATGACGAGACCGGCGACCGAGGCGTTCACGTGGACGAGCGCTTCAAGGGCGCCCTTCAGCTGGTTCTTGTGGGTCCGCCCGGCAGCGACGACGACCAATGCGCCGCCCGTGTGGCGGGCCAGCAGGGCACCATCCGTGACGGGCAGGAGCGGCGGTGCGTCGATGAGCACGTAGTCGAACTGCTTCTCGAGACCGGAGATGAGTTTCTGCATCACGCTGGAGCCGAGCAACTCGCTCGGGTTCGGCGGGATCGCGCCAGCGGGGAGGACGGTGAGCGCGCCGCGGCCCCACGGCTGCATGGTGTCCTCGAGCGTCGCGCGACGGATGAGGACGTCGCTCAAACCGACGGCTCCTTCAAGGTCGAAATAGGTGGCGAGCTTCGGCCGACGAAGGTCGGCGTCGATGATGATGACGCGGTGACCGGCATCGGCGAGGGCGATTGCGAGGTTCGCCGCTGTCGTGCTCTTCCCCTCGCTCTGGATCGAGGAGGTGACGACGTAGCTGCGGGGTTGGTCACTGACGTCGAGGAACTGGAGGTTCGTTCGGAGGCTGCGGAACGATTCGGCGCGCGGACTCTTCGGGTCGGCTTGGACGATCAGCGGGCGCTGCTTCGCCTTCGGGTCGAAGGCGATGCCGCCCATGATCGGGATCTCGGTGAGGCCCTCGATGTCGCGCTCGTTCCGAATGCGGGTGTCGAGCGTCTCACGGAGGACCGCGAAAGCAACCCCGAGAGCGAGGCCGACGAGAACACCGAGAGCAAGATTGAGGGGCACGTTCGGGCTCCCCGGCGTCGTTGGCACGTTCGCCTCTTGTACACGGGTCAGTTTCACGGGGCTCGTCGCACCGTCGTCAGTGCTCTCGATCTTCGCGACGACCCCGGTCAAGCTCTCAGCGGTGGTGTTCGCAAGCTCGGCGGCGAGTACGGGGTCCTCGCTCGTCGCGGTGATCTGGATGATCGTGGTGTCGGGCGTGGCTACAGCGGACACTTGCCCACCGAGCTGGCCGGCGGTGATGTTGAGTTCGAGCGCGGCGATGACCGGCTGGAGCACGATCGGTGTGCTCACGAGGTTGACGTAGGTTTTGACCCGCTGTTGCGAGTACGTGTTCCCCTGCGTGAGGTCCGACACGTTGTCACTCGATTGTGTCGACACGAAGACCTTGGCCGATGAGCTGTATTCGGGCGTCTTCGCAAGAGAGTAGGCAGCGGCTGCGGCAACGCCGACGAGCACGAGCGCGACGATCAGCACCCAGTACTTGCGAAGGACACGGAGATAGTCGGTGAGCTCCACGCGGTGGCTTCCGTTCGATGAGGAGAGCGGTTCACCCTGCTGCCAAGGCGTGCCCCGAACAGGGCGTTGGGAGCCATGCTGCCATAAACCGACGCCTGTTCCAGAGCGTCCGTGTCATGAGCATGGCCGATTGCCGTAGTTTGCTCTCGTGACGATGCCACACGAGACCACGCCGCGCGACGATCGACAGACGACGCGGGCGCGTCTCGTCATCGCGACGATCGGATTCGTCGCGACCGTCGTGATCGCGCTGGGGTTCCCAGGTGGTGTGCGGATCGTCGGACCGTTCTCACCGCTCGGTGGCTACGTGCTCGTGTGGCTTCCCCTGGTGGTCGCGCTCCTCATCGTCCTGCTGGTTCCGGGCCTGCGCCCGACGGTTCCGATGGCAGTGCGGTGGAGCGTCCGCCCCATCGACCTCCTCTGGGGTGCTGCGGCGGGCCTCCTTCTGCGGATCGTCGTGAGCTCGCTCGAGATCCTCTGTTACGGCGGGCTTCCCGCCACCGCTGGGAACGCCGTGCCCCTCGCGACCGCAGACGAGGTGGTGTACGTCGTCGTCGCGTTGCTCTCGGTGATCCTCATCGCGCCGGTGATCGAGGAGACCTTCTTCCGCGGGCTTGTCCTCCCGTCGATCATCGGGATGCTCCGCGGCGGGCGATGGACAGCAGTCGCGATCAGCGCATTGCTCTTTGCGATCTTGCACCTCCTCGCCGTCACCACCGCCGCCCAAGTGGTCGTCGTCGGGGTCGGAACCCTGCTCGTCGGACTGGGCGCGGGAAGCCTCGCCGTTCTGACCGGCCGGCTGGGGCCCGCGATCGTCGCGCATGTCGTGTTCAACGCGTCGATCCTCGCGCTCGGTCTGTCCGCCGTAACCGGTGGCACCGGCGTCGTGATTGAATAACCCCCATGCCGGCACCCGAATCCGACAAACGTCGCTCGTCTTCCTCAGGCCCATCGCGAACCTCCTCCAAAGGGTCCGGAAGTCGGCGGAGCACGACCGCGCGCTCCCGTGCCCGACGACGGGAGAACGCGAACCCCGAGCGACTGCGTTCTCGGCGCCGCAGGACCGCGCTCATCGTCTCCGGAGTACTCGTCCTGTTGTTGGCGGCTGTCGCGTGGATCGGTGTGCGCGCACTCCTCGCCAAGGGGGAACTGGAAGCGGCAGTGCCCCTTGCCCAACAGGTCCGCGAGCAAGTGCTCGGCGGAGACGCAGCTGCTGCAGGTAAGACCGCTCGTGAGCTCGCAGCCCACGCCCGCGAGGCTGCTGCACTGACGAGCGACCCGATCTGGCGTGCCGCCGAGATCGTGCCGTGGATCGGACCGAACCTCGCAGCCGTCCGGAACTTGGCAGGCGCGACCGACGAGGTCGCCGTCGGAGCGATCGCTCCGCTGGTGAACCTCTCCGGATCGCTTCGCCCCGACCTGTTCAAACCTGTCGACGGTGCGGTACCGCTGCAGCCGATGATCGATGCTCAGCAGGACCTCCGCTCTGCCGACGATGCTCTCGAGGGCGCGGCCAAGCGCGTCCGAGGAATCGACCAGTCCCGCCTCATCAGCCAGGTGTCGTCGGCGGTCGACCAGCTCGGACCGGTCCTCACCGAGACCGCCGACACGGTCGATGCGGCACGGCGCGCGATCGATCTGCTGCCGACGATGCTCGGCGCCGACGGGCCCCGCAATTACCTGATCATGTTCCAGAACCCGGCCGAGCCGCGCGCGAGCGGAGGCAATCCGGGTGCTCTGGCCCTGATCGGCACGGACGGGGGCCGCATCTCGCTCCTACAGCAGGCGACATCAGGTGATTTCCCGCGTTTTCCAGAACCGGTCCTGCCGCTGTCGACGGAGACCGCAGGCATCTACGGCAACATCACTGGGCGCTTCATCCAGGACGTGACGTTGACGCCGCGGTTCGACGTGTCCGCCGAGCTTGCCTCGGAGATGTGGTTACAACGGTTCGGGACCCGCGTCGATGGCGTGCTCAGCATCGACCCGGTCGCCCTGGGATACCTGCTCGCAGCGACGGGACCGATCGACCTCCCCTCGGGTGATCAGCTCACGACCGAGAACGCCGCGGATCTGTTGTTGAATCAGGTGTACCAGCGCTACCCGGCCGGGGCAGAGCAGGATGCCTTCTTCGCGGCAGCTTCTGCGGCGGTCTTCGACCGCATCTCAACCGGCAACTTCGATGCCACGAAGCTGGTGGCGGCACTCGCCAAGTCGGGCGACGAGCGACGTGTCCTGGTGTGGAACGCCGCTGACGCGGAACAAGTGCTCCTGGCCGGCACCACGTTGACGGACATGCTCCCGACGGAGGAGCAGCGGGCCGACGCCTTCGGCGTGTACATCAACGACACGACCGGCAGCAAGATGGGCTACTACCTCGATGTGGAGACCCAGAGCGGCATAGCACAGTGTGGTGCCGGAGGACAGGTCTTGGGTTTGCGTCTGAAGATTACGAACACGGCTCCGGCCGACGCCGCAACGTCGCTGAGTGACTACATCACCGGTGCTGGGATATACGGCGTCACGCCTGGCAATTTCAACTTCAAGGTCGCGGTCTACTCTCCTCCAGGGTCGTACACCGAGGGAATCCAGCGTGATGGTGCGGATCTTCCAGTCCAGCCAGCACTCGACGGTGACTTCCCGCTCTCGCAGTTCAGACTCGAACTGGCGCCTGGTGAAAGCACGACGATCGACGTGGCGGTGTCGACATCCGGCGTGTCGAAGCAACCTTTTGTCGTTTCGACCCCCAAACTTCATCTTTCTGAAACACAACAACTGGCGCTTACCTGCAAATTTGCCGTACAGTGATGCGTGTTGTCGGGTTTGAGCCGTTTTCGGGGGGTATCAGCGCCGGCGCAATATTCTTCGTCGCAACACCGCTGGTTGTGACGGTAGCTACAGCTATGCCAGTACTGCACTGATCAACGACCAGTCTCCAAGGGGAACCCACATGCTCAAGAAAATCACCGCGGTCTTCGCGCTGGCCCTCGCTGGCCTGTTCATCGCTCCGGTCGCCGCGAACGCTTCGTACGTTCCCGGCGCCGACATCGTCGTCACCGGCGACGTTGCTCCCGGCGGCACCTTCGTCGTGACCTTCACGGACGGTGCCTTCCAGCCGAACGAGGACGTCTCGCTCGCCCTGACCGGTGAGAACGCGACCGGCGCCACGCTCGCCGCCGTCGACACCAAGACGCTCGTGAAGACCGCCTCGGCGACCGGCTCGGTCTCCCTGACCGTCACGCTGCCCACGAACGCGACCGGCACCTACACGGTCACCGGCACCGGCCTCTCCTCGCAGATCATCGGCACCACCACCGTCACGGTGAAGGCTGCTGCTGCAGGTGGCGGCTCCGGCAACGGCGGCCTCGCCGACACCGGTTTCAACACCCCGGCGTTCCTCGTGTGGGGTGCTGCCGGCGCAGTCGTCCTCGGCGCAGCGCTCATCGCGGTCTTCGTGATGATCCGCCGCCAGCGCGCAGGCGTCGCAGCGTAACAAGTTTCTCGACCTTCGGGTCAATAAGAACGGCCGGTGCATCTGCACCGGCCGTTCTTGTTTGTGTCCGAGCCCTACGCGTCGTCGCTCGGGTGGTCGGGGTCTTCCTCCTGGTTGAAGTTCGAGGCGTCGGGGTCGTGGCCGACCGCGAGGCCGTCCTCGCTGTTGGGGATGGTCTGGTTCTCGCCCAGGCCGCCCGGCTTCGGCGTTCCCTCGCTGCTGTTCTGGTCGGTGTCGTTCGTGTCGTTCGTCATGGGGAACACGTTAAGAGGTAGGGCGGCGCGGGTGAGCGGGCTTGACAGGGGGTCCGGGCGGAGGTTCTGACCCTTCGACAAGCTCAGGGACCGGTGGGGTTGCTTAGTGGCCGGTGGGGTTGCTCCGGGACCGGTGGGGTTGCCCCGGGACCGGGTGGGGTGCTCGCGGATCGGGCCCTTCGACAGGCTCAGGGACCGGAAGAAGGGGCTCAGGGACCGGAAGAAGGCTCGGGGACCGGAGGGAGGGGGCTCGGGCACCGGAGGGAGGGGGCTCAGGGACCGGAGGAAGGGGGGGGTCAGGGACCGGAGGAAGGGGGCTCAGGGACAGGAAGGAGGGGGCTCGGGGACCGGGCGAACCGACGCTTCTTGCGGAAAACGGATAGGTCGGGATATACCTCCCTTCCGGGGGACAGGTGACGGGCAATACAGTTCCAGCAGCCTGGGTCCGGCCGTCGGATCCTCCAGGAACGAAACGAGCATCATGCCCACGTCCTCCGCCGCCACGACCGCGCCGAAGCCCATCGTCATCTCGTTCTGGCTGTGGGTCGTGTCCGCGATCCTCTCCGTGATCTCGGGGATCACGACGGCCCTGTCAGCCGGCACGCTCGCGCAGGCCACCTCCGAGCAAGCGTCCACCGGAGGGGCGCTCTCCGCGGGCGTGCTCGTCATCTCGACGGCCGTCGGAGCGTTCATCGTCGGCGCACTCCATGTGCTGTTCGCCTTCTTCCTCCTCCGCGGCCGCAACTGGGCGCGAGTGGTGCTCACGGTGCTCGGCGTCCTCTCCGTCCTCGGTTCCATCGTCGGGATGATCGCCCTGAACCCGCTCGCCTTCATCTTCGTCGTCGTGACCGTCGTCGCCATCGTCCAGATGTACGTGCCGGCGGCACGCGCCTACATCGCCGCGAACAAGCGATGACCGGTCCGACCTCGACCTCGCCGCGCCCGGGATCCCGTCAGGAACGAGCCGAAGCCAGGCGCGCCGAGGCCCGCCTGCCGTACGCCCCCGCACCGGACACCCGGTGGGGGACGCCGACCGCGATCGTGACCTTCATCGCGATCATCGGGTTGCTCGTCGTCGTCGAGCTCGCCCGCGCCTTCGGAATCCTGTCCGGGGACATCGGCCGGATGCTCCAGTGGGTCATCTTCGACGGCGGGATCCTCGTCGCCCTGGCGGTCGTGTGCCGCAACCGCGGGAGCGGTTCGTGGGTGAAGGACTTCGGCCTCCGCTTCCGCTGGTTCGACGTGTTCATCGGCCTGGGTTCAGCGATCGGTATCCAGATGATCGGCGCGATCGTCACCGAGTTCGTGACCGCCGTCTCCGGTGAAGCGCCGAAGTCGAACATCGCGGCACCCTCACCCGAACTCCTGTGGGTGCTCCTGAACACCGTCTTCGCCGCCGCGATCGTCGCGCCCTTCTGCGAGGAGCTTCTGTTCCGCGGACTGCTCCTGCGCGGCTTCCGGAACTCGATCCTCCGCGGACGCGCGGTCGGAGGCGTGCGCCGCGGCGCGTCGTCGACACCCTCCACCGCACGTCGCCGCGCGGCGGCGGTCGTCTCGGTCGGGGCGAGTGCGCTCATCTTCGCCGTCGTCCACCTCTACGAGGGCTGGGGCAGTCCGCCCACAATGGTTGCCCTCGGCCTCACCATCTTCGTGCTCGGCACGGTCAACGGTGTCTACGCCGCGGCAACCCGACGCCTCGGACCGGGCATCTGGACGCATGTGTTCTTCAACGGGATCACGGTTCTGGTGATGCTGGGGCGCACCGCTGGTTGATCGGCGCCATCGGTCCCTGAGCCTGTCGAAGGGCGGGGCTCAGGGACCGCGCGGTCAGGAGGCGGAGGGGCGGACTCGGCGTTCGTAGGCGGCGTCGGCCGCGAGCACCGCACGCACGCGGGCGAGGTCGAACTTCGGCCTGCGGTCGAAGTCGTAGATGCCGTTCTGCTCCTGGAACGTGTCGGTGAGCTGCGTGTAGCAGTAGCCGAACATGTTCTCGTCGTCGGTCAGCACGCGGACGAGCCCCGCGAAGCGCTCGTGGAACTCCTCGACCGACGCCACCCGCGCACCATAGCCCCAGGAGTCACCACCGGTGTCCGCCGCCGCGAGCTCCGCGTTCCACCAGATGCCGCCGAACTCCGACACGAAGAACGGCTGCCCCTCGTACGCCAGGGAGATGGTGCGTCCGTCCTCGAGGTTCGTGAACGGCTCTCCGTCCGCGATCCCAGCCTGCTCCACAGCGAACGCCGCCGGGTCCTGTTCGTAGGAGTGCGCGTCCCACACGTCGGTCTCCCGCACCCGGTGCGCGTAGCCCGAGGCGTCGATCACCGGCCGACTCGGGTCGATGAGCTTCGTCGCGAGGAACATGCCCCGCGTGACGTCGTCGAGGACGGTCACCCGGTCGTGCAGCGTCTGGTGCGTCTCGTTCAACGGGCACCAGCCGATGATCGAGGGATGGTTGACGTCGCGCTCCAAGGCCTCGACCCACTGCGTGATGAAGGAAGCCGTCGGGCCCTGGTTGTGACCGACCGTGCCGGCACCCGACACCCCCCAGTCGCCGAACTCGCCCCACACCAGATACCCGAGCCGGTCCGCGTGATAGAGGTACCGCTCCTCGAACACCTTCTGGTGGAGCCGCGCACCGTTGAACCCGGCGTCCAGACCGAGCGTGATGTCGGCCACGAGCGCGTCATCGTCCGGCGCGGTCATGAGCGAGGACGGCCAGTACCCCTGGTCGAGCACGAGCCGCTGGAAGACGTGCTCGCCGTTGATCAGCACCGCGGTGCCGTCGATCGCGACACTCCGCAGCCCCGCGTAGCTCGAGACGCGGTCGGTGACGTCGCCCGCACCATCGCGGATCTCGATGTCGAGGGTGTAGAGGAACGGGTCGGCGGGACTCCAGAGCCGCTGCTGGTCCGCCGGGACCTCGAGCCGCACCGACGGCGACATCGTCGACCCGAGCTGTGCGGTCTCGCTCGAAACGACGACTCCGTCCGCGGACAGGGTCACCGTCGCGGTCGAGCCGGCGGCGTTCCGACTCGGGACGAGCGTGCAGTCGAACCGCCCGGCGTCCGCATCGGGGACCACGGTGAACCGACGCAGGTGCAGCTCGTCGACGGCCTCCACCCAGACCGTCTGCCAGATCCCGGTCGTTCGGGTGTAGTAGCAGTCGGTGTTGCCGTACCAGGTCGCCTGCTTCCCACCGGCCTTCGGCTCGTGACGGGTGTCGCGGGCGCGCACCACGATCTCGAGTTCCTGCCCCGGCTCGACCGCACCGAGCGGCACCCGGATCGGCGTGAAGCCACCCCGATGCCGCATCGCCTCGACCCCGTCCACCCACACGGTCGTATCGTGGTCGACGGCACCGAAGTGCAGCACACCGTGCTTCCCCTGCCACGTCGATGGCACCGTGAACCGCGTGCGGTACCAGACGGCCTCCATGAAGTCCGTGTGCTCGACGCCCGATGCGGCCGACTCCGGCGCGAACGGGACGAGGATGCGGTCGGTCAGTTCGCGGCCGAGGAGCCCGCGCTCGAGCCCGCTGTCGCCGGCGTCGATCTCGAACTCCCACAGGCCGTTGAGATTGATCCAGCCGTCACGGACGAGCTGCGGCCGGGGGTACTCCGGGCGCGGCTGCGGCGCGGTGTCGGCGCGGCCGGTCGGCAGCGGGGCGGGGAAGCGGAGAGGGTGCGTCATGGATGTCGTTCCGATGCGTGGTGGTGGGTGGAGGTGTCGTCGGCCCTTCGACAGGCTCAGGAACCGGGGAGGTTGCTTAGGGACCGGGGTGGCCCTTCGACAAGCTCAGGGACCGGGGAGGTTGCTCAGGGACCGGGGTGGCCCTTCGACAGGCTCAGGGACCGGGAGTTCGGCTCAGGGACCGGGAGTTCGGCTCAGGGACCGGGAGTTCGGCTCAGGGACCGAACGGGCTGAGCCTGTCGAAGGGCGGGGAGTCGCTACCGGGCGTCGTCGACGGCCTTCGTCAGCTCGGCGACGAACGCTTCAGCGGCCTCCTTGGGGGTGGTCTTGCCGAACTGGACGTCCTGGTTGTAGCGGCCGAGGATCTTCTCGCTGTCACCACCGCCGACGGGGGTGATCGCCGGCGGGGTGCCGGACTCCTCGCGCGCGGCGTCGACGACGCCCGCCACGATCTGGTCCGTCGGTGTCAGGTCGGGTTCGATGGCCTTCTGGAAGTCCGGGTTCGCGGGCATGCCGCGTTCGGTGCTGAAGAGCTTCGCGACCTCGGTGTCGGTCGTGAGGAAGTCCACCAGCAGTGCCGCCTCGGCGGGGTGCTCGGACTTCGACGAGACCGACCAGTACATCGACGGCTTGAGGTACTGGTATCCCTCGGAGGCGTCCTTCGCCGCGGGGAACGGGAGCATGTCGAGCTGGTGGTCGGGTGCGGCAGCCTGGAACGCGGTGAGCACCGACGACGGCTGGAAGGTCATCGCGACCTTGCCCGTGCTCATGTCCATGAGGTCGATCGCCACACCGTTGCCCTCGGCCAGCTGCGAAGCGCTCGGGGCCGCGCCGCTCTCGATCTGGTCGAGTGCGTACTGCCAATAGCTCTCCACGACCTCGGGTTTCAGGATGACCTTGCCGTCTTTGTCGTAGATGTCGTTGCCGTGCTGACGCGCCCAGAGCGTGAGGGTCGGCATGTCGCCGCCGAACGGGGACATGCCATGGACCGCACCGCCCGAGGCCTCGGTCACCTGCAGGGCGACGTCGTTGAGCTCATCCCAGGTCCACGTCGTCGCGTCGGGCAGCTGGATCCCGTACTGCTCGAAGATGGACCGGTTGACCATGAGGCCGACGGTGCCCACGCCGATCGGCACGCCGTACAGCTCGTCCTTGACCTTGCCCTGGTCGAGCACCTCGGCGCTGAGGTCGGAGGTGTCGAGGAACTCGTCGAGTTCGCCGAGGTCGGCAAGGGCGCCGCGCTGGGCGTAGGAGGCGAGGTAGAGCTGGTCGAACTGCATGACGTCGGGGGCGTCTCCGCCGGCGACCGTGGTGGCGAGTTTGTCCCAGTAGCCACCCCACTCGGTGGACTGGCCCTTGACGGTGATGTTCGGATACTTCTTCTGGAAGAGGTCGATGGCGGCGCGGGTCCGCTCGTCGCGGGCCGTGGCACCCCACCAGTTGAAGGTGATGGTGACGTCCTCGTCGCTGAGGGACGCGTCGCCGTTGCCGCCCCCGACGGCGCAGCCGGTGAGGGCGAGCGCCGAGACGGCGGTTGCGGCGGCGAAGCCGAGGAGACGGGACCGGGATCGTGGTTGGCGTTGCATGATGCTCCTTTGCATGGGTGGGTCGGTCGGCCCTTCGACAGGCTCAGGGACCGGGTTGTGGATCGGGGACGGGTCGGGACCGGGGCTACTTGCCTCCGGTGGTCGCGATGCCTCGGAGGAGGAACCGCTGACCGAACAGGAAGGCGAGGAAGACCGGCAACAGGGTGACGACGCTCATGGCGAAGAGCGCCCCGTAGTCCGACTGCGACTGGGTGTCGACGAACGAGCGGAGGGCGACCGACGCGGTGTACTTGTCGGGGTCGGTCACGAAGATCAGCTGTCCGAAGAAGTCGTTCCACGTCCAGATGAAGGTGAAGATCGCCGTCGTCGCGAGTGCCGGGGTCATGAGCGGGAGCATGATCTGCACGAAGATCCGCAGGTGACCGGCTCCGTCGATCCGCGCCGCCTCGTCGAGCTCGCGCGGGATGCCGCGGATGAACTGCACCATGAGGAAGATGAAGAACGCGTCCGTCGCGAGGAACTTCGGCACGATGAGCGGCAGGTAGGTGTTGATCCAGTCGAGCTGGGCGAAGATGACGTACTGCGGGATGATCAGCACGTGGATCGGCAGCATCATGGTGAGCAGCATCGCCGCGAAGGCGAGGCGCTTGAACCGGAACCGCAGCCGGGCGAAGCCGTACGCGGCGAGCGAGCAGGTGAGCAGGTTGCCGATGATCGACCCGACGACCACGATCGCCGAGTTCGCCAGGTAGCTCCCGAACGGCTGCGCGAGCGCGTTCCAGCCGTTCGTGTAGTTGGACGCCTCGAAGGTGTCGAGCACGAGACCCGGGTTGTCGAAGATGTACCCGTTCGGGCGGAGGGAGGACGCCACCATCCACAGCACGGGGTAGAGCATCAGCAGCCCGAGCAGGATCAGCAGCGCGTGCTTGCCGATGCTCGAGATCCGCTGTCGGCGCAGGAGCTTGGCGCGCTGAGCGTCGCCCCGCTCGCGACGGGCGGCCGCATCGGGTGAGAGGCCGTCCTCGGAGGAGGGGCGGGTCTTGAGGTCAGTCATCGTAGAACACCCAATACTTCGAGGCCCAGAAGTTGATGGCCGTGGCGGCGGCGATGATGATGAGCAGGAGCCACGCGATCGCCGACGCGTACCCCATCTGGAAGCTGCCGAAGCCCTTCTGGTACAGGTAGAGCGTGATGAACAGCGTCGAGTCGGACGGCCCGCCCGATCCGTTCGACACCACGTAGGCCTGCGTGAACGACTGGAACGCGCCGATGATCCCGAGCACGAGGTTGAAGAAGATGATCGGGCTGAGCAATGGCAGGGTGATCGACCGGAACTGTGTCCACCGGCCGGCACCGTCCGTCGACGCCGCCTCGTAGTACTGTCGCGGGATCTGCCGGAGGCCGGCGAGGAAGATCACCATCGGGGCGCCGAACGTCCACACGTGCAGGATGATCAGCGTCGACAGCGCGGTGTCGGGTTCGGAGATCCACCCGGGGCCCTGGATGCCGAAGACGGCGAGCAGCGCGTTGACGAGTCCGCTCGAGCCGAAGACGAGCCGCCAGAGGACCGCGATCGCGACGCTGCCGCCGAGGAGTGACGGCAGGTACAGCACCGACCGGTAGAACGAGAGCCCGCGCATGCCGCGATCCAGGAGGACCGCGATCGCCAGGGCGACGATGAGCTGCAACGGGACCGAGACCACGACGTAGGTGATGGTCACCCCGAGGGACTGGTGCAGGCGGGGGTCTTCGACCATCCGCTGCGCGTTCTCCAGCCCGGTGAAGTTCGGGTTCTGGAGGAGGTTGTAGTCGGTGAACGACAGGTAGAGCGAGACGAGGACCGGCCCGAGCGTGATGACGAGGAAACCGATGATCCAGGGCCCGAGGAACAGGAGCGCCGCACGGTTGTCCCGGAACTCGGAGGCGTCGCGGTGCTTGATCGCCCCCTTCGGCGTCCGCAGCGCGCGCAGCTCGTTGAGCGCGCTCATGTGGCGGCTCGGGTGGTGGGTGGTGGGCTCTCGAACATGCTGCGCATCTCCTTCGACTCGCTGCGACCGTGCTGACAGGGAGACACGCTAACGGCTTGTGCTACGTAGCACAAGACGCAGTTGGAAAAGGCTTGCCGCGGTGATCCGGACGTCGTGGAGTCGCTACGCTTGCGTCAGGACGGACGCGCGGTGGAGCGTGCGCGACCGACGGGGAGGCACGGATGGCAGTGACCGCACGGGATGTCGCGCAGGCGGCCGGTGTCTCCCAGCGGACGGTTTCGGACGTCGTGAACCTGCCGGGGCGGGTCGGTGCCGAGACCCGCAAGCGCGTGCAGGCGGTCATCGACGAGCTCGGCTATCGGCCCAATCCGCACGCGAGGGGGCTCCGCAACAACCGCAGTGGACTCATCGCGCTCGTCGTCCCCGAGCTCGATGTGCCGTACTTCTCCGACCTCGCCCGCTGCCTCATCCCTGAACTCACGAAACGCTCGCTCACCCTCGTCGTCGACCAGACGAACGGCGATCCGGAACGGGAGCGCGCGGTGCTCACCGGGGGAGCGGTGTCCTCGACGTTCGACGGCGTGCTGCTCAACGCCCTCAACCTCACAGCCGCCGACGTCGAAGCCGCCGCCGCGACGCAGCCGATCGTCCTGCTCGGCGAGCGCGACTATGGCGCGAGCGCGGACCATGTCGCCATCGACGGCACCGAGGCTGCCTACGTGGCGACCCGACACCTGATCGAACGTGGATGCACCCGCATCGGAGCCATCGGTCGGCAGGCCCATTCCACGGGCACCGCGAAGCAGCGCGTGGACGGATTCACGAGGGCCATGCAGGAGGCCGGACTCGACCCGAACCGCTATATGGCCGAAGGGGAATACGATCGCGCGAGCGGTGAGACCGTCATGGGGCGCATGCTCGACGCCGGCGATCCGCCCGACGGCGTGTTCTGTTTCAACGACCTCATGGCGCTGGGCGCGATGCGTGCGGCGTGGGATCGCGGCGTCGACATCCCGCGCGACCTGGCGGTGGTCGGCTTCGACGACATCGAGGACGGCCGGTATGCGATGCGGTCACTGACGACGGTCGCGCCCGACAAGGAGGCCATCGCCCGCGAGGCCGTCGCCATGCTGGTCGAACGCGTGGCCGGGCACGTCGGGCCTGGGCGGCGGGTGCTCGCCGGCTTCGAGCTCGTCGTGCGGGAGTCCTCGGCCGGGTGACACGGTGCACTCGCTACGGGATGACCGCGCAGGCGCCGTTCGTTCCGAGAGCGTTCGATGTGCCGCTCACAACCCGGTAGGGCGAAGACCAGGTCGTCGACGGCAGGGTGAGCCGCGCGCCGATGTAGACGTTCGAGCCGAGGAGACCCCCGAGGAGCCCCAGGCTGAACGTCGAGGTCACGGTCGTCGTGCCGCTCGTGGACGTCGGGGAGATGACCGTGTTGGGAGTGAACGAGGCGTTCGCTGAATAGGCGTAGTTGATCGTGTAACCGGCTGGGATCGTGTACACGATGGTGTACGAGGAGAGGAGTCCGACGGCGTTCGGATTGAAGGTGCAGCTGGAGAACGTCGGAGACGGCACGGTGGCCGCGGTGAAACTACCCGTCCCGAACTCGGGATCTGCCCAGGCCGCATCGACCGGCGCTGGGGCAGGATGCGTGAGCAGCACCGTCATCGCGACGGCGATGGTCGCCGCGGCGATCCGGCGGTGCCATCCGAGGACACCGCTGCCACCATCACCCCGCCGTCGCATCATCGGCCCGCAGGATCGTCGTACGCTTCGCCGAACGCGAATGCTGTCGCAGCGCGCCGAACCACGCGCCGACGAGACCGATCAGGATCGCTCCCGCAGCCGCCCAGACCGCGAACTCGATGCTCGCGCCGGTGCGGGGGAGCGTGGTGATCGGGCCGGGCGAGACCGAGACGTCGTCACCGATGCCCTCGGCCGTGACCGTGAGGGCGACCGAGGCGTTCGCCACCGCTGCACCGGACGGCATCCGGACGTCGAACTTCAGCCACCACGCCTCGGTGCTCCTCATCGACAGGACCGCGCGCTCGACACCGTCGACGGGCACCGCCATCTCGTCGAACAGGTGGGTGACGGTGCCGACGCAGCCGGCTGCGGTCCAGCGGACGGAACAGGCGTCGACCGCCATGACGAGCCCGAGCTCGGTCGAGCCCGAGCCGACCATGGTCACGTCGATGGAGCCCGGTGTCGCCTCCGGCTTGGTCGTGATGCCCACCTCCCAGGGCGTCGACCGACCCGGGGTGAGGGACCGCATGGCCGACGGGTCGCCGATCGAGGTGAGCACGACCGCCTCGCCGGCGATGACGTCCACCGTCGGCTCGGCGTGGGCAGGAGCGGCGCCGCCGATCGCGAGGCCGGCTCCGAGGAGCAGGGCGACCGGTGAGCAGCGGAGCGCGGCGTGGCGAGCCGGTCGTGGTCCGGCTCCGTCGGCGACGGCACCGGCAGCGGCCGAGCGGCGCCGCGGAGCAGGACGACCGCCGCCGCCCACTCCTCCGTCACCACCCGGCGGGCGCTTGCGATCCGATCGTGGCCAGAACGCCCACATGACGAGGGCCGAACAGCTGAGCGTCAGTCCGCCGAGGACCCACGGGTTGGACAACCACACGACGAGGTACGCGAGCCCGGGCACCGAGGCGAGCACGAGGCGGACCGTCGAGACCGTGTACGGCTCGGGGTCCTCCGACCGGTTCGCATCGCCCTGCATGGTGATCGTGCGTTGTGGTCCTGCGGTGTCGACGCCGCCGCTCACCGAGGTGACGCGGTGGGTGACGGGCAGCTGGCCGGCGCGGTCGACTGTCACGACGTCGCCGACCGCGATGTCGGATGCCGGGATCTCGCGGACGAGCGCGAGTGAGCCGGTGGGGATCGTCGGGCTCATGGAACCGGTTTTGAACATGATGAGGGTCACGTTGAAGCAGGTCGCGAGGATGACGAGCACGATGCAGACCACCCCGCCGACGGCGGCGAGGTTGAGCAGGGTGTCTCCGACGATCGACGCCACCGAGCGGCGGGGCTGCTGCCGCTCGGTGGCGTCGATCGCTTCCGTGGAGGGACGGGTCACGGTGCTCCGATCAGGAACTGGAGGTACTGGTGAACTGCCACGTCGCCGACGCCGTTCCACCCTGGAAGCTGGAGGCCGTGCCCGCCTTCACCCGCACGTCGAAGCAGAAGCGCACCGTCGAACCGCCGGCCGCCGTGAGTGCTCCGGTCGCCGTCGGCGGCGTCGTGCCCGTCGACAACGACGCGGTGTAGGCGGGGACGGTCGCCGAGGTGAACGCGGCGGCGTTGCAGGCCGTGCCCGCCGCCGTCGTGACCACGCGGTACTCGAGCTGCGGCAGGAGGGTGCCCGTCGCCGCCGAGACCGCGGACAGCGCCGCCGTCCCACCGATGTTCGTCGCGGCGGTCGTGCGGATGTCGATGAAGGCGAACTGCGACAACCCCGGCGACATGGCGGTCGCGTTGAAGACCAGCGTGGCGGGGTTCGCCGCCTCGTGAGCCGCCCAGGTCGACGACGAGGTCTGCGACTCCACGGCGAAGGTGCTGGCCGCGAAGGTCGCCGTCCCGAACTCGTCGTCGCTCCAGGCCGCGAGGGTGAGCGAGGTCCCGACGCCCAGCACGAGCGCTGCCGCGAGGGCCGCCCTGGCCTTCGTGTAACGCGATGTGCTCCGTCGTTCGTCGGTGCGGTGGTGTCTGCCTGCCGCCGGGGTGTGCCGTCCCATGATCGCCGTCCCGCCGCGGGTCACGGCAGCGGGGTGGTGGACTCGGCCGCGAACTCCCAGACGACGGTGCCGCTCGGCGACGACTGCGGGAGGCTCGCCGCCGGGGTGACCTCGAAGCAGAGGAACACCGGCGTGGTGACGGCACCGAGCGTGAAGATGTCCGCGGCTGTGCTCGACGTGGTCGCGGCGTCCGTCACGAGCGGGTCACCGGCGGCGAAGCTCGTGGCGTCGCAGCCGAACGTGGTGGTCTCCACGACGGAGTAGCTGAGCGAGGAGGCGATCGCGGCTCCGCTCGTGGCCGTGATGTCCACCGTGCCGGCGTACGTCGACGCGGCGGTCAGCTGGACGGCGAACCCGGCGTAGACGGGCTCTTCGGGTGCCAGGTTGTCGGCCTCCACCGCGAAGGTGAGCGGGGCGGCCGCCGCCTCGGTCGGGTGTTCGGTGAAGGCGGTGCCGTCCGTGCTGCCCTCGATGCCGAACCCACCACCGGCGAAGATCCCGGTCGCGAACTCGGAATCGTTCCAGGCCGCGAGCGTGATCGCCGCACCGACGCCGAGCACCAGCCCGCCGGCCAGGATCGCCTTCGCCCGCTTGCTGCGCAGGCCGCGCACGGGTGCGTCGGTGCCGGTGGCCGCTGGGGCCTCGGTGCTGGTGTCGATGGTCATGGAAGCCCCCTGAAGTCCGTCGGTGACGGCTGACGTCACCACAGGTGTCGGGCGTGCGGAGACGGTCTCCACGCGTCTCGCGACACTCTCAGGACGATAGGCAGCCGGGTGTCTGTTGTAACCAGTAGTGGGGTACTGGGATCGCCGGACGCTACCGAGAAAACTGCTGAACCGCGCTGCGTCGCCCGCTCAGGGGGTCAGGCCTGACGCTGCGAGGACTGCGCGACCAGGCGGCCGAGGTCGCGCCGTCTCCCCGCGCCCAGCTTCGTCCGTGCTTGGAGCACGTGCGACTCGACGGTGCGGACGCTGAGGAAGAGCCGCGTCGCGATCTCCTGATTGCTCAGTCCTTGCGCGATGAGCAGGGCGACCTCCAGCTCCCGCCGGGTGAGCGCGCTCAGGTCGGCTGCGGCGGCCTCCTGGCCGGTGTCCGTCTGTCCGCGGGAGAGGTAGGCCAGGGGTGCGTGCGTCGAGTGCGGCTCGACCGGGACGGTGCGCTCCATCGGCACCGTCTCCTCGGTGTTCTCCGCCCGGTAGGTGGAGAACACCGGTGACGGATGCGCGAGCGGGGTCCGTCGGGCCTCCGCATCCGCAGCGGCGCCTGGCGTGGGACCCACGAGTTCGGCGGCCCGCTCCGCGCAACGGCGGGCGTGCTGCAGTCGCCCCTTGGCCTCGTGGAGCCGTTCTGCGAGCAGATGGGCCCCGATCGCCCGATGCCGCGCTCCGACCTCCTCGAGCGAACAGGCGGCCTCCTCGGCGCGGCTCGCGTCGCCGGCGGCGCCGGCCTCGAGGAGCAGCATGAGCGACGCCTGCAGGGGCGTGAGCTCCTGCGATCGAGCGTCCACGACCCAGGACAGGGTCTCGGACAGGTCGGCGCCGGCCGCGGCGGCCAGGCTCGCGGAGTAGATCCGCTGGGTCAGCGGCTTCCGGATGTCCTGCGCGAGCCGACGCAGGTGATCCCGGGCGTCCATGACGCGACCGCCTGCCATCAGCAGACCGAAGTCGGCGATGTCGGCCAGATAGGAGAGGACCGTGGAGGCGGCGATGAGGCGTTCGTCTTCGGCAGCTCGCCGTTCCGTCGCCTCCTCGAGCTCGCCGGTCTGAGCGAGAGCACCGACGAGGAGGAGCGCGGTCTGCGTGTGCACCTCGGGCGGAACGGTCGAGTCGAGGAGCCGTTCGACGACCCGGAGGTCGGCCACGGTTCGGTCCGGGCGGCCGTCGAAGAACGCCAACTGGGCTCCGAGGATCCCGACGATGCACTGGTCCGTCGTCGCCAGGCGCCCGGTCCCGCGCTCGGCACGAGCGACGAACTCGTCGATGTAGCGCGCGAAGCCGGCCCAGGAGAGTCCGGTGAGCAGGCGGATGGTGCCGGCCGACAGGACGTACATGGCGCTCGCGTCGCGCAGGGCGTGCGACAACGGCCGCGCTGCGCTGTAGGGCACCGACCGGTAGACGGCGTCACCCAGCTGGAGCAGCTCCCGCAGCTCGGACGGTGGCAGCCTGAGGCCGAGCCTGGTCACGAGCGCAGCGGCGGCATAGAGTCGCGAGGACTGCGCGGCGTCGGTGTCGCGCAGGACCTTCCAGAAGACGGCATCGCCTTCGGTCGGCTCCTGCCGATCCTGGTCGCGCCAGGTCTCGACCATCAGGATGCGCTGGGACAGCAGGCGGCTGTGCTCCTCCTGCTCCGTCAGCTCCTGCGCGCAGGTGCGTTCGGACCAGCGATCGAGGGTCGCCCGCCAACTCATGACCTCCGCCTGCATGTCCTCGTCGGAATCGGCCGCGGGATCGACCTCGAGGACCCGCTGAGCCCCGTCACCGTCGCCCAGCATGGCGAGCGACCGTGACCACTGGAGCGCCGCTGCCACGGACGGGCGCCAGGTGTACGCGCGTTCGGCGAGCAGACGACCGTCCTCGGCGAGGCCGGAGACGTTCGCGACGTGCGCCGCCTCGAGGAAGGTGCGGGCCATCGTGAGGGACTCGAACCCCTCGTCCAGCTCGGTGTGCGGGGCCGTCAGCCAGTACCGGCCGAGGATGAAGGACTCGTTCGGCGTGAGACGGGCACCGCCACGCAGGTCCGAGATGAGCGTCCGCTGGACGCGGTCGTGGCGGTGCAGTCGTCCGCTGTGGCGCCACTCCGCGAGTGCCGACCACGCGTGCAGTTCGTCGGCGACGATGCGGTCCTGGCCTGAGCCGTCGTGCCGCGCGAGTCCGAGCCGGAGGAGCGCGTGCAACTGGTGCTCGCCGAGTAGGCGGATCGCGCGCGAGTAGGGGACCGGGCCGAGCTTCGCCAGCATGACCAGCGCGTAGCGACCCTCGTCCTCGAGCCGGGAGAGCTGAGGTTCCGTGAGGTCGTGCACTCGCCGTGAGACCCCCGCGACCCCGAGCGAGAGGATGCTGCGCGGCAGGTAGAACTCCCCACCCGTCTCGAGCGCGTCCTTGGTGAGCTCATGCACGAGTCGCGGAGAGCCGTTGCTCAATCGCACGATGACGGCCTTGGCCATGTCGTCGAGGACCGCGTCGTCGGCGGCTTCGTCCACCATCGCCGAGGCTTCGAACCCGTCGAGCGCCGGGAGGTCGATCCGTGTGAGCGACCCGGTCCGCCAGACGGCGAGGAGCCGATCAGCGGACTCGTCGCCGCGCCCCTGCAGTCCGGCGAGCTCCTGCTCCAGCGTCACCAGGGCGACCTGCTCACGCGACCGCGAGAGTTCGATGATGTCGGCGAGGCTCGCCGGGTGGAGGTTCGCCCCGTCGTCGACGATGAAGACGGCACCGCTCGGTACCGTGCGCCAGTCGCTCAGCGTGTGCGAGGCGTCCCGTGACGCACCCGACACGTGGATGACCGGGCGTCCTTCCTCGTGCATCCGACGTCCGATCGCGTCCGCGGTGAAGGTCTTGCCGTAGCCGTGTGGTCCGACGAGGAGCGTGCTGGTCCGGTTCGCGATGAGCGCCGTCATCCGGGCGATCGCGGCCGCTCGACCGCTCGGTTGGGCGGGAGCGCGGGTGGCGGATTGGCGGAACTCGCCGGAGCGACGGGTGGGCGATGCGGCGGACCGCGCGCCGCCACTGAACCGATGCGCACCCGGGTTCATGGGATGACCTGCTCGGCCGACCTCGGATGTGGCTTTCGCTCCACTACCGTCGCAACCGGTTCTTCCATATCGCAGCCCCCTCAAGCTCCGTCAGGACGACGGGATCCGCATCACTAGGGACGCTGCGAATACTCCGTCGGATGCCCCATTATCCGTAATCCCTGAGTGCTCCCGCAGCCCTAAGAGAGCGTTCTCAGTAGAAACTACGCACCCCAGTCGGGGGTAAACCTGCGGCCAGTGCGGGTTATCTCTCAACCGTCATCGATGACATGACACGGATGGAACCGACTGCACTGGAGCCCCGCCACTGATGACGCGTCGGAGGCCCCCCGGGACCGATCGAAACCCGGCGTCCCGCGGCGCCGCCTCGCACTGCGGAGGCCAGTACCGGTTTTCCATCCGGCACTACGGAGGTTGGGGTCCCTCCTCTGGGGGACAGGGAAGCCCGCCCATAGATTGGCCGGGATCGACGCCAGTCGCGGGTTCGCCCGTGCACCGAAGAAAGGGTTCCACCGTGGGGGAACAGCAGCGAAGCATCCTCGGCCGAGGCCGTGCGTGGAAGGTCGCGGCCATGGCCGTGGTCGGCACGGTCATCGCCATGGGATCGACGACGGCGGCCACAGCGGCCCCGACCGATGTCTCCGACGGCTTCGGCCGCTTCCTCGGTGGACAGGCGGCCGGGATCAACCTCGACGCCCTCGCCGCAGTCGGCGGCGCCCGTGCCGAGAACCCGAGCGGGGTGCACCCGGTCGCCGCGAACCCGCTGTCGGCCGAGGTGCTCAACACCCTCGGCGTCGACCTCGGCAGCTCTCTCCAACTGTTCGGTGCCAATGGCGTCATCGAGCTCGGTGCCGTCGCTCAGTACGGGTCCGCCGCCGACAACGGCGACGCGATCGCCGGCTCAGGCGCGGTCACCGACCAGGGTGGCGTCTCGATCGGTGGACCCGATGCTCCGCCGGCGGACGCCGAACTCGACCTGACCGGTCTGCTGGGCCGGGTCGGGACACCGACCGGCGGTGTCCTCAGCGACCTCTCCCTCAGCCTCGGCGCCCTCGCCTCCACGATCTCGCAGACGGGCGGCACCACGGCCGTTCCCGACTACCAGATCGCCGGTGCGACGCTCACCTTCCAGAGCCCCCTCGTGCAGAACGTCGGCACGCAGGTGACGGGCCTCCTCCCGCCGCTACAGACCACGCTCAACGGGCTCACCTCGGCGCTCAACACGGCGCTGAACGCGAACCTCATCGGCGTCCTCCGTGTTGCTGCGACGGCCACGGTCACGCCGCCGAACCTCGCGACCGTCGTCAACGGCATCCTCACCACCCAGGCGTCGCAGTCCGCGGCGACCGGTGTCTCCGTCAACCTGCTCACCGGTGCGGTGACCGTCGACCTCGCGACCCTCCTCGCGAACGACCCGAACCTGCCGGACCTCAACGACCTGCCGCCGAACACCTCACTGCTGTCCGGCCCGATCGGCGCCGCGATCGCCGCCGCGATCACGTCCGCCGTCACCGCGCAGGTCACGGCCGTGTCCGCCGGCGTCCAGGCAGCCGTCGACGGCACACGCATCCAGGTCACCGGCAACGTCACGACGAACGTCGTCGTCACGCAGGTCCCGGTCATCTCCCTGTCGCTCGACTCGACCCTCGGCGCCGTCCAGAACGGCACCGCCGCCTTCACCTCGGCGGGGCTCCTCCCGAACGTGCTGAACCCGATCCTCGCGACCCTCGGACTCACCCTCGACGGTGTGGTCAACCTCGTCCTCAACCTCGTGAAGAACACGGTCGCCACGGCCTACACCGGTGTCGGAACGCTCAACACCGCCCTGAACGGCATCACCGGCGGTCTCGCCGCGAACGTCGTCGGCCCCATCCTGAACATCGTGCGGCTCGTCGCCGACGTCACCGCGAACGTGCAGCCGGCGACCGGCGACCTCGGGGCGGGGTCGGCGACCGTTCGAGCCGTGCAGATCTCCCTCGTCCCGGCGATCTCGCTCGCGACGGTCAACCTCGCGTCGTCCTCCGTGCGCGGGACGCTCGTCGTGTACGACACGGCGATCACCGCCACACCGGCGACCGTCAATCCCGGCCAGTCCACCGTGATCGACGGCACCGGCTTCGCGGCGAACGAGCAGGTCACGATCACCGCGCCCGGCCTCGACCCGGTCGTCACGACGTCGGACGCCGCCGGTGTGATCAGCCAGAGCGTCGCGATCCCCGCCGGCTTCACCCCGGCGACCCTGACGTTCACCGCCACCGGTGCGACCTCCGACACCCCCGCGACCACCGACCTGGTTGTCGCCCCCTTCGTGACGGCGATCACCGCCGACCCGGCGACGATCGCCCCCGGGGGCAGCACCACGATCACCGGCACGGGGTTCCTGCCCGGCGAGTCGGTGTCGATCACCGTCCCCGGCCTCACCGACCCGGTCGTCACCACCGCGACGGGCACCGGCACCATCTCCGCCAGTCTCACGCTCCCGGCGGACTTCCCGCTCGGCCCCGTGACGGTCACGGCGACCGGCGCCTCGTCGGCCAGCCCGGCGACCACGACGGTCACCGTCGAGGCGACCCAGTACGTCACCGCGATCACCGCCGACCCGGCCAGTGTCGTCGCCGGTGGGACCACGACGATCACCGGGACCGGCTTCGCCTCGGGCGAGACCGTCTCCGTCTCGATCCCCGGCGTCGACCCGGTCACCACCACGGCCACCGGAACCGGCACGATCTCGGTCGAGCTCGACGTCCCCGCCGACTACGCCGCAGGCCAGGTCGTCGTGACCGCGCTCGGCGAGACGTCCGACACCCCGGCCACCACCAACCTCGACGTGGTCTACGAGACGTCGATCGTCGCCGTCCCGGCCACGGTCGCCGGCGGCACGACCACGATCATCAACGGTGCAGGCTTCGCGCCCGGCGAGGACGTCGTCGTGACGTTCCCCGGACTCGAGCCGATCACCGTCACCGCCACCGCACTCGGCGCCATCGGCACCCCCATCGCCGTGCCGCAGGACTTCGCGGTCGGCGACGTCACGGTCACCGCCCTCGGCGCCGTGTCCGCCACCGAAGCGACCACCGTCGTCACCGTCACTGCGACGGTCTACGACACCGCCATCACGCTCGACCCGACGTCACTCATCCCTGGGAACACCACGACGGTGACCGGCACCGGCTTCCTGCCCGGTGAGACGGTCACCGTCGGCTACCCGGGCGGCACCCCGGTGACCGTCGATGCGGACGGCGACGGCGGCTTCACCGTCGACCTGCCCGTCCCCGACGGCACGCCAGCCGGCACGCTCGTCGTCACCGCGACCGGCGAGACCTCCGCAACCCCGGCGACCGCCGACCTCGAGGTGCTGCCGTACGGCACGGCCATCACGGCCGACCCGGCCTCGCTCCTCCCCGGCAACTCGACCACCATCACGGGCACGGGCTTCGCCGCGAACGAGTCGGTCTCCGTCTCCTTCACTGGCGGCACGCCCGTCGTCGTGACGGCTGACGGCGACGGCGGCTTCACGGCCGTCCTGCCGATCCCGTCGGGTACGGCCGCCGGCCAGCTCACGGTCACCGCCACCGGCGCGGTCTCCGCGACGCCGGCCGAGACGGACATCACCGTCGAGGCCTACGACACCGACATCGCGCTCGACCCGGCGACCATCGCCCCCGGTGGCAGCACGGTCGTCACCGGTTCCGGTTTCGTCCCGCTCGAGTCCGTCGAGATCACCATCCCCGGCCTCGCGACGCCCGTGACGACCACGGCGAACGGCGACGGCGAGATCACGGTCAGTGTCACCCTGCCGGCGGACTTCCCGCTCGGCGACGTCACGGTCACCGCCACCGGTGCCGTCTCGGCCACCCCGGCCACGGCGACGCTCACCGTCGAGGCGACCACCTACGTCACGGCCATCACGGTCGACCCGACGACCGTCGTCGCGGGGGAGAGCACGCTCGTCACCGGTACCGGCTTCGAGCCCGACGAGACCGTCACGGTCTCCATCCCCGGTGCGCCCGCGGTCACCACGCAGGCGTCGGCGACCGGCACCATCTCCGTCTCGCTGCCGGTCCCGGCGGACTACGCGGAGGGCACGGTCGTCGTGACCGCCCTCGGCGAGGTCTCCGAGACGCCGGCCACCACGAACCTCGCGGTCGACGTCGTTTACACCCCGACGATCACCGCCGACCCGGCCACGGTCCCCGGCGGCACCAGCACCGAGATCTCGGGCACCGGTTTCGCGCCGAGCGAGAGCGTCACGGTCACCTTCCCGGGCCTCGACCCGATCACCGTCACGTCGAACGCAGCCGGTGAGATCACGACCACCGTCGACGTCCCGCAGAACTTCGTGGTCGGTCCGGTCACGGTCACCGCCCTCGGCGTCGTCTCCGCAACCGAGGCGACCACCACGGTCACGGTCGAGGCCACGGTCTACGACACGGCGATCACCGCCGACCCCGACACGCTCCTCCCCGGCGGCAGCACCACCGTGACCGGAACGGGCTTCCTGCCCGGCGAGTCCGTCTCCGTCTCCATCCCCGGCGGCACACCCGTCGTGGTGGAGGCCGGCCCGGACGGCGACATCACCGCCATCCTGCCGATCCTGCCCGGCACCCCCGCCGGCCCCGTCGTCGTGACGGCCGTCGGAGCCGTGTCGAACACCCCCGCCACTGCGACGATCACCGTCGAGGCGTTCGACACGACGCTCACCGCGACGCCGTCCACGCTGAACCCCGGTGACTCGACGATCCTGTCCGGCACCGGCTACGTCGCGAACGAGTCGGTGACCATCTCGACGCCCGGCTTCGACGACGTCGTGACCACGGCGAACGGGCTCGGTGAGATCAGCCAGGTGGTCGCCTTCCCGGCGGACTTCGTCCCCACGACCGTGACGTTCACGGCCACGGGCGCCCTGTCGCTCACGCCGGCGCAGACCTCGGTCTTCGTCGAAGCGGTCGTGTACGACACGGCGATCACGGTGGATCCGACGACGGTCAACCCGGGCGGAACCACCACCGTCACGGGCACCGGCTTCGCACCGAACGAGACCGTCACCATCACGATCCCGGGCGGCGACCCCGTCACCGTGACGACGAACGGCGACGGCGACTTCACGCAGGCCGTGACGATCCCGGCCGGAACGCCTGCGGGTCCGCTGACGATCACCGCAACCGGTGACACGTCGAACACGCCCGCCGACGCCGACGTGACCGTGGTGCCGTACGAGACCGCGATCACCGCCGACCCGGACGCGCTGCTCCCCGGCACGTCGACGACGATCACCGGTACCGGGTTCGCACCGAACGAGTCCGTCTCGGTCTCCATCCCCGGTGGCACGCCGGTCGTCGTGACGGCGAACGGCGACGGCGGCTTCACCGCCGCCCTGCCGATCCCGTCGGGCACGGAAGCCGGACCGCTCGTCGTGACCGCGACCGGCGCCGTCTCCGCGACGGATGCGACCGCGACGGTCACCGTCGAGGCCTACGAGACTGCGATCACCCTCGACCCGACGACGGTCGCCCCTGGCGGCAGCACCACGGTCACCGGCGACGGCTTCGCGTCGAACGAGGCCGTGAGCGTCACCGTCCCGGGCATCGCGACGCCGATTCCCACCACGGCCGACGGCAACGGTGAGATCTCCGTGAGCGTCGACCTCCCGGCGGACTTCCCGCTCGGACCCGTGACCGTCACCGCCACCGGTGCAGTCTCGGCGACCCCCGCCACGGCGACGCTCACCGTCGAGGCCACGACCTACGTCACGGCCATCACGGCCGACCCGACCACCGTCGTCGCGGGTGCCAGCACCCTCGTCACCGGCACCGGTTTCGCACCGAACGAGAACGTCACGGTCTCGATCCCCGGTGCCGACCCGGTGACCACCACGGCGACGGCGACCGGCACCATCTCGGTGTCGCTGCCCGTGCCGGCCGACTACGCCGAGGGCGTGGTCGTCGTGACCGCGCTCGGGGCGACGTCCGACACGCCTGCGACGACGAACCTCACGGTCGACGTGGTCTACGCGCCGACGATCACCGCCGACCCGGCGACGGTCCCCGGCGGGACCTCGACGGAGATCTCGGGGAGCGGCTTCGCTCCGACCGAGAGCGTCACGGTCACCTTCCCCGGCCTCGCGCCGGTGACGGTCACTTCGAACGCCGACGGTGAGATCACCACGACGTTCGCCGTCCCGCAGGGCTTCGCGACCGGCCCGGTCACGGTCACCGCACTCGGCGTCGTCTCGGCGACCGAGGCGACCACCACCGTCACGGTCGAGGCAACGGTCTACGACACGGCGATCACCCTCACACCGGACACGGTGAACCCGGGCCAGACCACCACGGTCACGGGTACCGGCTTCCAGCCGAACGAATCGATCAGCGTCTCGATCCCCGGCGGCGACCCCGTCGTGGTCACGGCCGACGGCGACGGCGGCTTCACCGCGACCCTGCCGGTGCCGGCCGGAACGCCCGCCGGGCCGGTCACGGTGACCGCGGTCGGAGAGACCTCCGCGACGCCCGCCGACGCGGAGCTCACGGTCGAGGCCTACGAGACGGCGATCACCGCCGACCCGAGCACGGTCACGGCGGGCGGAGCGACGCTCGTCACAGGTGCCGGCTTCGCCGCGAACGAGTCCGTCACGGTCTCGGTCCCGGGCGGCACTGCTGTCCCGGCGACGACGAACGGCGCCGGTGAGTTCTCGGTCGGGATCACCGTTCCGGCGAATGCGCCGGTCGGTCCGCTGGTCGTCACGGCGGAGGGAGCGGTGTCGCAGGCTCCGGCCACCGCGACCGTCACGGTCACCGCCATCGTGTTCTCGCCCGTCATCACCGCATCCCCGGACGCGCTGATCGCCGGCGACACGACGGTCATCACCGGATCGGGTTTCGCGGCCAACGAGACGGTGACGGTGTCCATCCCGGGCGCTCCGGCCGTCACGCAGGTGACGAACGCCGGCGGCGGCTTCACGGTGACCCTGCCGGTCCCCGACGGCTACGCGCTCGGCGACGTCACGGTCACGGCACTCGGTGCTGCATCGGACGAGCCGGCGACGACGATCATCGAGATCCTCGCGTACGACACGGCGATCACGGTCGATCCGTCGTCGGTCCTGCTGGGTGAGTCGGTCACGGTCGACGGGACGGGCTTCGCCGGTGGGGAGACCGTCACGGTGTCCATCCCGGGCGCACCGTCCGTCACCGTGGTGACGAACCCCGACGGTTCCTTCACCGTGGACCTGCCGATCCCGGACGACTACACGCCTGGCCCGGTGACCGTCACGGCCGAGGGCGACGTCTCCGAGACGCCGGCCGAGTCCGAGGTCACCATCGAGGACGGAGCGGTCGACGTGGACACCGACGCCGCTGCGGTGGACGTGGACGCCGCTGCTGACGTCGACGCCGCGGCCGACGTGGACGTGGACGTGGACGCTGCTGCCGACACTGACGCTGCTGCCGACACCGATGCTGCAACGGATGCTGCTGCTGACGCGGATGCTGCTGCCGACATCGACGCTGCTGCGGACGTGGACGCTGCTGCGGACGTGGACGCTGCTGCTGATGTGGATGCCGCGGCCGACACGGATGCCGCGGCTGACACTGATGCCGCCGCCGACGTGGATGCTGCTGCCGACACGGATGCTGCTGCCGACGTGGATGCTGCTGCGGACACGGATGCTGCGGCCGACGTGGATGCTGCTGCGGACACGGATGCTGCGGCCGACGTGGATGCTGCTGCGGACACGGATGCTGCTGCCGACGTGGATGCTGCTGCGGACACGGATGCTGCTGCGGACACGGATGCTGCGGCCGACGTGGATGCTGCTGCGGACACGGATGCTGCTGCCGACGTGGATGCTGCTGCGGACACGGATGCTGCTGCCGACGTGGATGCTGCTGCGGACACGGATGCTGCTGCCGACGTGGATGCTGCTGCGGACACGGATGCTGCTGCCGACGTGGATGCTGCTGCGGACGTGGATGCTGCTGCTGACGCTGATGCCGCAGCCGATGTGGACGCTGATGCGGACACTGACGTTGCTGCCGACACGGATGCCGCTGCTGACACGGATGCTGCTGCGGATGTGGATGCCGCTGCGGACGTGGACGCTGCTGCCGACACGGACGCTGCGGCTGACACTGATGCTGCTGCTGACACCGATGCCGCAGCTGATGTCGACGCTGCTGCTGATGTCGACGCTGCTGCGGACACTGATGCTGCAGCCGACGTGGATGCTGCTGCCGACACTGACGCGGACACTGCCGCCGACACCGACACCGCGGCGGACACCGATGCAGCGTCCGACGGAGTGGATGTCGACCTGAACGCGGATGTCGACACCGACACTGCGGCAGACGCGGACACGGCGACCGACGCGGACACGGCGACCGACGCCGACACCGCAGCTGACGCCGATGGTGACACCGACGCCGGCGACGAGCGTCAGGCGACCGTCAAGTACTCGACGATCGTCCGCGACACGGGCGTGATCCAGGAGGTCTACGCCACCGGCTTCGAGCCCGGCGAGACCGTCTCGGCCACCGTCTTCTCGACGCCGTTCGCCCTGACGCCCGTTGTCGCAGACGCCTCCGGCAACGCCACCCTCACCTTCCCGGTCGACTCGTCGATCGAGCTGGGTGCCCACCGGGTGGAGCTCTCCGGATCCGTGACCGGCGACCTGCCGCTTGACCGCGAGGCGACCGCCTTCACGGTCACCGCGGTGGCCGCCGCAGCACCGGGGTCACGCCCCGGTCTCCCGAGCACCGGTTTCGACGGCCTGTGGCTCGGGGGACTCGGCGCCACGATGCTCCTCCTCGGAGGTGCCTTCGTGGCTACGCGACGGGCGCGTCTGGAGTGACCCCGCCGAGTGGGCCGCGCCGCATTCGGGTCGGCGCGGCCCACTCCTTCCCCCGCGGACGGCACCACCGAACGGGTGCCCCCGCGGTTCATCACCACCCAGCACCAAGGAGGAACCGTGACTCCGATCACACGCACATCCGTGGGGGAGCGTTCTGACGCCCTTCGACAAGCTCAGGGACCGGGAGGAGCTCAGGGACCGGGAGGAGCTCAGGGACCGGGAAGGGCTCAGGGACCGGACAGAGCCGAAGGACCGGACGGCGCCGAGGAGCTCGAGGCCGGGCAACCGGTCCCTGGGCCTGTCGAAGGGCAGGCTACTGCGGGGGCCCTTCGACAAGCTCAGGGACCGAAGGGCGCTCAGGGACCGACGGGCGCTCAGGGATCAAGGGGCACTCAGGGACCGGCGCCGGTGGTCCCACCGAAGCGGGCCGCGCGCATCGCCGCCGCGGTCTCGATCGCCCTCGTCGGCGTCTACGTCGCCGGCACACTCGTCATCGTCTCGCCGACCACGCCCGTCCGCGGAGCCGTCGTCGCCGCGGCCGGCCCGTACTTCACGCAGAAGTGGAACGTCTTCGCCCCGAGCATCATGAAGACGAACATCACCTTCTCCGTGCAGGCCCAGTGGCGCGACGCCGACGGCACGCTCGTGAAGTCCGACTGGGTCAACGTCACGAAGCTCGAGCAGCAGGCGGTCCCCGGCCACGCCGAGCCGTCGCGGATCCAGAAGTCCTCGTGGAACGCGATGCTCGCCTACAACACCCGGTACCTCGCGCTCGACGCCCAACAGCGGGAGATCGTCCGCGACACCTTCATCCAGCGGGCCGACGGTGGCGGGTATCGCGCCCAGTCGGCCGAATCGCTCATCGCCGACCTCGACGCCGTCAGCAAGACTCCGGGCTCGGGGCAGGGCGACATCGTCCGGTTCCTCCGCTACGACTACATGCTCAAGGAGTACGCGACCGCGTTTTCGACGGCGTACTTCGACCAGGACGTCGAGCGCGTCCGGTGGCGGATCGACCGCTCCCGCCCGAACGACTTCGAGAACCGCTTCTCCGAGGAGCAGCAGTTCGACGACACCGCCGTCACCTTCGGCTGGCGGCACGTCGACGACGTCATCGACCCGGAGACCCTCGCCGTCTACCGGGACGTCATCACCCGCTACGGAGGTGCACGATGAACGCCGTCCGCACAACATTCGACCGGTTCGCCGGCTGGGTCACGGGCGCCAAGCACGCCGGCTACAGCCTCTCCGCCCTGCGGATCCTCTACGGTGTCGCGATCTTCAGCTTCCTCTTCACGAGCCTCGCCGACCGCCACTACCTCTGGGGCGTCGCGTCGAAGTGGGTCGACCCGGAGGCGAACCGTCGCGCCTGGTTCCCGCTGTTCGAGCTCGTCTTCACGAAGGACAGCGCCTTCGTCTTCGACCTCGCTTACGGGGTGCTCATCGTGCTCGGGCTGCTGTTCCTCATCGGCTGGCAGACCCGGTTCGTCACGCCCGTCCTCCTCGTGTTCTGGGTGGGGCTCGCGACCAACAGCACGGTGCTGACCAACGGCGGCGACACGATCATCCGCATCACGCTGCTGTTCCTGGTGTTCGCGGACCTGTCGCGTCACTGGTCGGTCGACGCCTGGCTCGCCAAGCGGCGGGGTCGAGCGCCGCGGCCGATCCTGCGCGGTCGGTTCGCGATCCCGTCGTGGCTCGCGAACGCCGCCAACAACACGGCGGTCCTGCTCTGCGCGTACCAGATCATGCTCGTCTACGTGAACTCCGGCATCTACAAGCTCATGGGTCCCGAGTGGCGTGAGGGCACGGCGTTCTACTACTCGCTCGTCCTCGACGTGTTCCGCCCGTTCCCGGTGCTGAGCGACCTCGCCTGGCAGCTCGGACCGTTCGTCTGGGTGGCCACGTTCCTGTCCGTCTGGGTCCAGCTGTTGTTCCCGGTGCTCATCCTGTGGCGGCCGACGCGGATCCTCGCGCTCGGCTTCACGATCCTCATGCACCTCGGCATCGGCCTCTTCCTCGGACTGTGGCCGTTCTCGCTCGCGATGATCGCACTCGACCTGCTGTTCGTCCGCGACCGCAGTTGGGTCGCCGTCGGCCGGTGGGCTGCGCACGCCGGGGGAGTGCTGCGCCAGCTGCTGCCGGAGCGCCAGCCGGACGAGAGACCTCTCACGACGTCGGCCGGTTCGCCGTCGTGACACCAGCCGTCTCGCGCGTTCGGGTGCGAGACGAACCGGCGGTCGGCGCCACGGTTGCGCCGACCGCCACCTCCCTCGCGGTCCCGTCCCTCGCGCCCTGAGGTCCCCTTCCGTTCGCCCATCTTTGGGCGAACGAACGCTCCCTCGCCCAAAAATGGGCGAATGAACGCGACTGGATCTGTGTTTCTCTGTGTTTGTGTGATACTTTCTTCGCACTGCAAGCCTGCAACACCGGAAACGAAGGTCAAGGACGACGCATGTACGCGACGGAGCGGCACGAGCACATCACCAGCCGGGTGAAGACGAGCGGACGGGTCTCCGTCGCCGACGTCTCCCGTGAGCTGGGCGTCACCGCCGAGACGATCCGCCGCGACCTCGACCAGCTCGAAACCTCCGGCGTCCTGCGCCGCGTCCACGGCGGCGCCGTCTCCGCAGCGCATGCCTCCGTCGCCGAGGCCAGCCTCGCCGATCGCCAGGGCCAGCGGAGCGACGCGAAGGCGACGATCGCCCGTGCGGCCCTCCGGCTCATCCCGGCCACGTTCAGCGGCTCGATCGTCATCGACGCCGGGACGACCACGGCCCACCTCGCCGACCTCCTCGTCACCTGGCGCCCGGCCACCGCCGGCCAGACGCTCACGGTCATCACCAACTCCGTCCCGATCGCCGCGACGCTCCACCACTGCGACCACGTCGAACTCCACCTGCTCGGTGGCCGCGTCCGCGGCATCACGAGCGCGGCGGTCGGCAGCACGACCGTCGACGAGCTCAGCCGGTTCCGCCCCGACATCGCCTTCGTCGGCGCCAACGGGGTCAGCGCCGACTTCGGCCTCAGCACGCCCGATGAACTCGAGGGTGCCGTGAAGTCGGCCATCGTCCGCGGTTCGCGCCGGGCCGTCGTCCTCGCCGACGCCGCCAAGCTCGGTGAGGAAGCACTCATCCGCTTCGCCGCCCTCGACGAGATCGACACCGTCATCACCGACGAGGTCGTTCCGACGACCCTCGGGGACGCCCTCGAGGCTGCGGGTGTCGAGGTGGTCGTCGCATGATCATCACCCTGACCGCCAACCCCTCGCTCGACCACACGGTGGAGCTCCCCGGTGTCGTCGAGCGCGGTGAGGTCCTCCGCGCCCTCGCCAGCCGGGAGCAGCCGGGCGGCAAGGGCGTCAACGTCTCGCGGGCCATCGCCGCCGCCGAGCTGGCGACCATCGCCGTCCTGCCCGGTGAATCGACCGACCCCATGATCGAGTCGCTGCGCGCGCAGGGGATCGACGTCCTCGCCGTCCCGACCGGGCAGCCCGTGCGCCGCAACATCACGCTCACCGAGCCCGACGGCACCACCACCAAGATCAACGAGCCGGGCCCGACCCTCACCGAGGACGACGCTGCACGTCTCGTCGACGCGACCGCCCGTGCCGCCGCGAGTGCCGAGTGGCTCGTCATCGCCGGTTCGCTACCGCCCGGCCTCCCCGCCGACTTCTACGCACGGATCGTCCGGGCCGCTCGCGCCCTCACCGACGGCACCCGCCCGCTCGTCGCCGTCGACAGCTCGGGTGAGCCGCTCGCCGCGCTCCTCGCCGCCTTCGCCGCCACCGGGGAACGTGTCGACCTCATCAAGCCGAACGGCGCCGAACTCGCCGAACTCACCGGCACCGCGTCCGGCGACGAGATCGAGTCGGACCCGGCGCTCGCTGCGTCCGTCGCCGCCACGCTCATCGGCACCGCGGACCGACCCGGTCCGGTCGCCGCCGTCCTCGTCACGCTCGGCTCCCGAGGAGCCGTCCTCGTGGAGGGTGACACCGCCTGGTCGGCCCGGGCCCCGAAGATCGTCGCGCGCAGCACCGTCGGCGCGGGGGACTCCTCCCTCGCCGGCTACCTGATCGCCCGAACCGCAGGTCTCGCCCCTGCAGCACGCCTCGCGCAGGCCGTCGCCCACGGAGCCGCTGCCGCGGCCCTCCCCGGCAGCGACGTACCGGCGCTCAGCGGGACGGACGCCGCCGCCATCGACGTCGTCCAGCTCCCGCAGCGGATCCCTTCCGCCCCCTGACCACCCCGGTCCCTGACCGCCCACCCCGGTCCCTGAGCTTGTCGAAGGGCCACCCCGACCACCCGAAGCACCAGCATCCGTTTCGAAGGAGAATCCAGATGTCCACCCCACTCATCACCCCAGGGCTCGTCGCCCTCGACGCCGACCTCGGCACCGACCGCGCGGGTGTCATCCGCGCGCTCGCCGAGCTCGTCGTCCGCGCCGGCCGTGCCACCGACACCGAGGCGCTCTTCGCCGACGCCTGGGCGCGGGAGAGCAAGACCGACACCGGCATCCCCGGCGGCATCGCGATCCCGCACTGCCGCTCGGCCGCCGTCACCGAGCCGACGCTCGCGATGGCCCGCGTCTCGCCGCTCGTCGACTTCGGTTCCGACGACGGCCCGGCCGACCTCCTCTTCTTCATCGCAGCCCCGGACGGCGCCGACCAGGCGCACCTCGCCCTGCTGTCGAAGCTCGCGCGCTCGCTCATCAAGCCCGAGTTCGTGACCTCGCTGCGTGAGGCGCCCGACGCCGCCGCGGTGGTCGCCCTCGTCGATGGTGCCCTCAGCGACGCACCCAAGCCGGCAGCGGCTCCTGCCGCCGAGCGCGCCGCGACGGCTCCCGTCGAGGCAGGCGACCAGGCCGCACGACCCGTGCTCATCGCGGTCACCTCGTGCGCGACGGGTATCGCCCACACCTACATGGCGGCCGACTCGCTCGCCGCCACCGCGAAGCGCCTCGGTGTCGAGCTGCACGTCGAGACGCAGGGCGCCTCCGGTGCGACCCCGCTGCCCGCCGACGTCGTCGCGAAGGCGCAGGCGGTCATCTTCGCCGTCGACGTGGACGTCCGCGACGTCACCCGCTTCGCCGGCAAGCCCGTCATCAAGGCTCCCGTGAAGCGCGGCATCGACGCCCCGGAACAGCTCATCAACGACGCGGTCGCCGCGATCTCGAACCCGAACGCCCCGCGGGTCGCCGCCGCCGCCGGTGACGCCTCCGCGTCGACGTCGGACAAGAAGGACGCCAACGTCGGTCAGTCGATCAAGCGCTGGCTGCTCACCGGTGTCAGCTACATGATCCCGTTCGTCGCCGGTGGCGGTCTGCTCATCGCCCTCGGCTTCCTCCTCGGGGGCTACGACATCACCGAGAACGCCGGCAAGATCATCGTCGAGAACAGCCTCGCGAACCTGCCGGCCGGCGGCCTCGGCGCCTACCTCGGCGCGGTCGCGTTCTCCATCGGCGCCGCCTCGATGGGCTTCCTCGTCCCCGCCCTCGCGGGCTTCATCGCCTTCGCCATCGCCGACCGACCAGGCATCGCACCCGGGTTCGTCGCCGGTGCCGTCGCGCTGCTCATGAGCGCCGGCTTCCTCGGCGGGCTCGTCGGTGGTCTGCTCGCCGGTGGTGTCGCCTACGGCCTCGGTCGCCTGAACGTGCCGCGGTGGTTGCGGGGGCTGATGCCCGTCGTGATCATCCCGCTGGTCGGTTCGATCGTCGCGTCCGGTCTCATGATCCTCGTCCTCGGCGGCCCGATCGCCGCGCTCATGAACGGCCTCAACGGCTGGCTCTCCGGCCTCACCGGCGTCTCGGCGATCCTGCTGGGCGTGATCCTCGGCACGATGATGGCCTTCGACCTCGGCGGCCCCGTCAACAAGGTCGCGTACTCGTTCGCCGTCGCCGGTCTCGGTGCGGGAACGCTCGCCAACCAGGCACCGTGGCAGATCATGGCCGCTGTCATGGCCGCCGGCATGGTGCCGCCGCTCGCGATGGCGCTCGCCTCGACCGTCCTCAGCCGTCGTTCGTTCACCGCGGTCGAGCGGGAGAACGGTAAGGCAGCCTGGCTGCTCGGCGCCGCGTTCATCAGCGAGGGTGCGATCCCGTTCGCCGCGGCCGACCTGTTCCGCGTCATCCCGGCGTCGATCCTCGGTGGTGCCGCCACCGGTGCGCTCATCATGGCGACCGGCGTCACCTCGCAGGCACCGCACGGTGGCATCTTCGTGTTCTTCGCCATCGGCAACATCGGGATGTTCATCCTGTCGGTCGCCGTCGGCACGGTCATCACCGCCGTCGCCGTCATCCTGCTCAAGCGGTTCGCCCGTCGTCGTCCGGTGGAGGGTGCCGACACGGCAGCCCCCGCGGTCGCCACCGAGCCCGCGACCGTCTGATCCGTACCCGTCCGATCCACAGCCTGACCTGATCCACTGGTCCGGCCGGCACCAACCGAACCGCAGAAGGAGCATCATCATGGCCGAACGCCAAGCCACCATCGCCAGCCGCGTCGGGCTGCACGCCCGCCCCGCCAAGCTCTTCATCGAGACGGTCAAGCGCCAGCCGGTGCCCGTCACGATCGAGCTGGGCGACTCTGGCCCGCTCGACGCTTCGAGCATCCTCACGATCATGAGCCTCGGCGCCACCAACGGCGACGTCGTCACCCTCCGCGCTGAGGGCGAGGGTGCCGACGAGGCGCTCGCCGAGCTCGCCGGTCTCCTCGAGACGGACCTCGACGCCGAGTAGTCACCCCGCACCACGAAGCCCCGCCGCCCGAGTCATCTCGGACGGCGGGGTTTCCTCGTGGGCCCGTCGACAGGCTCAGGGAGCGGGCTTTCGCGGGTTCAGCGGTGCTCGGGCGGGCGGACGATGCCGCGCTGTCGAGCCGCGGCGATAGCGGCGCCGCGACCGTCCACCCCGAGTTTCGTGTAGATGTGCGCGAGGTGGGTCTTGACGGTCGTCTCGCTGATGAACAGCCGACGCGCCAGTTCGCGGTTGCCGAGACCGTCCGTGAGCAACTCCAGGATCTCGGCCTCGCGCGGAGTCAGAGCTTCCTGGCGATGTTGCAGGTGATGCATGAGCCGTGATGCCACCGGTGTGCTCAGCGCGCTCTGTCCCATCGCTGCCGTTCGCACCGCGCGGAAGATCTCCTCGGGCGACGACGTCTTGAGCACATACCCGACGGCTCCTGCGTCGACGGCCCGGACGATGTCGGCATCCGTGTCGTACGTGGTGAAGATCAGTACCTGCGGTGCCGGGCTGAGCGCGCGGAGACGCCTGGTCGTCTCGATCCCGCCGATCCCGTCGCCCATCGCGAGATCGACGACCACGAGGTCCGGCTGCACCTCGGCGACCAGTGGAACCGCGTTCTCGCCGGACGACGCCTCACCCACGATCTCGAGGTCGGGTTGGGTCTGCAGGATCAGGCGCAGACCCGCTCGCACCACGGCATGATCGTCGACCAGGACGAGCCTCAGCACGTCGACCCCGCATCGGTCGGGAGCTGGGCGACGATCACGGTGCCGTCACCGGGGGCACTCTCCACCGTGAACCGACCGCCGAGTTGCTCGATCCGCTGCCGCATCGCCCGCAGCCCGTAGCCGCCGGTGCTCGACGGTTCGGGGACCGCCGACGCATCGAATCCGACCCCGTCGTCGGCGATGTCGACGACGACCTGGTCGGCCAGACAGCTGAGGGTGACGTGGATCGCCGATGCGCCGGCATGGTGATCGGCGTTCTGCACGGCACTCTGACAGACGCGCAGGATCGCATGGGCGATCTCAGGCGGGTAGGGCCTCGGCTCGCCGTCTATGCGCAGCTGGGCGGCGGGGGTCTCCGCGACCAGATGTCCGAGCGCGGATGCGAGACTGATGCCGTCGAGCCGGGGTGAACCGAGGTCGTGGACCAGGTTCCGCGCCTCGCCGAGCGTCGAGCGGATCAGCTCGACCGCCTCGCGCAGACGGGCGCGGCTGGTGGCCGGAGACGTGTCGATCGTCTGCGCGGTGGCCTCCATGATGAGGAGCGAACTCGCGAGTCCCTGGGTCACGGAGTCGTGGAGTTCGCTCGACACCCGTGCTCGCTCCTGAGCGATCCCGGCTTGTCGCTCGGTCGCGGCGAGTCGCTCCTGGGCTTCCGTCAGTCGACGGATGAGCGCCGCCTGTGTCCGGTTGTCCGACTCGATCCGTGAGGTGACGACGCTCACGAGCGCAGCCACCACCGCTGTCCCCACCACGATCGTCCAGTCGAAGCCGCCGGTGAGGACGAGGAGCGAGCGCGCGCAGACCGCGGCGAGACCGACGGCGATCCACGCGGTCGGGAAGGCGCGGCGTGCGAGGAAGTAGACCGAGAACGCCGTCCACCAGAAGCTCGGGGCGATGAGCACCAGCAGCGTCCACAGTGCGAGCAGGATCACGACGAGGATCCGGTGTCGGACGCCCGTCTTCCGCGTGGCGAGGAGGTAGGCGGCCGCGGTCGCGACGGTCAGCGCAGCGACGGTCCAGTTCACCGCCTCGACCCCGTGACTCATGACGTATCGCACGGCCGAGGTCACGAGCAGCGCGAAGAAGGTGAGGTTGAGCACGACGTCGAGGGGCGTCGCGCCGAGGGCTGCGGCTCGGCGGTACGGGCGGGAGTCCGGGGTCGGTTGGACTGATGTTCGAGCGTCTGACATGGGACCTTTCCGGCGATCCCTCCATGCTAGGCGAGCCTTCGAGGGCCTGCCTCATCCGAAGGGATGAGGGCCGGTCCGCCGTCGGCCCGACCGGATCCGGGCGGCGCGGACGAGGTGGAGGCAGCACCGCCCGGACGAGAGTTGTCGGAGCGCATCATCCGATGCCGAAGCACGAACAACCCAGAGGAACACCATGAAATCGTCACGCACCGCACGCCTCGGCACCATCGTCGCCGGACTAGCCGTCCTTGGAACCTTGACCGCCTGCACCGGCCCCGCCTCGCCGACGACCGCGACCTCGGCGTCGCCGGTGGCCGAGGCCGCGGAATCCCGGACCGTCGAGCTTCCGCGGCTGTCCGCCGACGCAGCATTGGAAGCTGCGACCGCCGCGCTGGACTCGTGTCGAGCGAGCGGGGTCGGGTTCGTCACCGTCTCCGTCGTCGACCGCTTCGGTCAAGTGCAGGCCGTGGTCCGCGGTGACGGCGCTGCGGAGCACACCCTCTCGGCGTCGGCCGAGAAGGGATACACGGCGGCGGCGTTCGGAGCCAACACCTCCGAGCTGACGGAGCGCCTGCCGGAGGGCGGCGGGGCGACGCTTCGCGACCTCGAGGGGACGCTGTTCCTGGCAGGCGGGGTGCCGATCAAGGTCGGTACGGCGACGATCGCGGGTATCGGCGTCGGTGGGGCCCCGGACGGCATGGTCGACGAGGGTTGTGCGGCGGCGGGCGCTGCGGTCCTGGCGGAGGACGCGGCGAGCTGACGGTCGGCTCACCGGAACGCGAACGCCCGTTCGCCCACGTTTGGGCGAACGGGCGTTGCGTCGCCCGAAGATGGGCGAATGGAGGGCTAGCTGGCTGTGCGACGGCGACGCGCGAGCAGCACCGAGGCGAAGCCGACGAGGCCGAGGAGCAGCGCGACGAGCCCGACGCCCGATACGTCCACGCCCGTGCGCGACAGCGAGTCGGCGCCGGCGGCCGAACCACCCGAGGGGGAGCTCGTGCCGTCACCGCCACCGGCCGTGCCACCACCGGAGCCGGTGCCAGGACCGGTCCCGGGGTTCGTCCCCGGGTCGGTTCCGGGATCGGTCCCCGGGTCCACCGCGGCGGCGAGCACCGTCACCGGCGTGGACGTCGTCTCGACCGGCGCGAAGCCATCGGCCGCGACCGTGACCCGCACTGCGAGTGCCGCACCAGCGCTGCCGGTGGGCGGCGTGAACGTCGCCGTGTCGGCCCCGTCCACGACCTCGTCGTCGAGCAGCCACGCGTAGACGACGGCCGCGTCCTCCGGGTCCACGACGACTGCCGCGGTCGTCGGCACGCCCTCGCGGGCCGTGCTCGACAGCGTCGCGGTCGCGACCGCCGTCCGGGCGAAGGTGATGGTCGTCGACTGCGTGGTCGCCCCGTCAGCCGCCGTCACCGTGATGACGACCCCGTCGGTCGCGTCAGCCGCAGCGCGAGCAGCAGCCGCCGGTGCCGCTTCGAGTGCCTCGATCGTGACCGTCGCGTCGCGGTCGGCCGGGATGGCGTCGACCACCGGGTCGGCGGACCCTGCCAGCGGCACCTCGTACTCGAGGACGCCGGCATCGAAGCCCTCGACCGGCGTGCCGTTCACCCGCAGCGCGGCGAGGCTCGCCTCGGTCGCTACCGACGGTGCGAGCGCGTAGATCTCGACCTCCGAGACGACCAGGTGGGTGTTCGCGTACGCCGTCATCACGACACGGACGGCACTCGTCGTGACGCCACCGAGGTCGACGTCGACGATCGGAGCCGTCCCATCGGTCGGGACCGGCACAGCGACCGCACCGCCCGGAGCGTCGACCCACGCGCCGTCGGCGTCGCGGACCTGCACGGTCAACGCACTCGGCCAGCTGTTGGTGCTCCCGTCCTTGTAGGCGTAGAAGGTGACGTGCTCGATCGTGTGCTCACCGCCGAGCTCGTAGCTCAGGGTGTCGCTCGCCGGCTTGTTCGACGAGCGCCAGTTCGACCAGCCCTTGTCGTTCCGCACACCGTTCTTCGTGTTGCTCGCGGGGTAGCCGGACTCGGTGGACGTCGCACTCGCGACGGTCGTGGCGTCCGGCGCGATGTTCCGCTCGCCGGGCGCCGTGACGATGATCGACAGGAGTGCATCGATCGGTGCCGCGGCCGGGTCGTTCGAGGCAGCCGCGCCGCGCACCTGCACCACACCGGTGTCGGCGAGGTCGGCGTCGTCGAGGGTGCTGAAGTCCCACGTGACGGCCGTGTCGAAGCGGTTGCTGCTCGCGCCGATCTGTGCCGGGACCGTCGTCGGTGCCGCAGCGACGACGGCGCTCGCCGGAGACCCTGCCGCGACCGTCAGGGAGACCGGCTCGGTGGTGGTGAAGCCGCCGATGTCGACGGTGGCCAGCGCGGCGAACGCCGCACCCCACCCGTCGGTGCCGGAACCGTTCACGACGACCGTGCCCGGCGTGTTCCAGTCCACGGCCGCGGTGTCCCAGGTGACGGGCACCGGAGCGCCTTGGACCGCGCCGTACAGCGGCACCACGGTCGTGGGCAGCGCCGCCGGAACACCGGCGACGGTCTGCACGGTGACCGGCTGCACACCCGTGAGGGCGGTGTCGACGAAGTTCCAGGTCTGGTTCGCGCCGTTGTTCGACTGGTAGACGCCCACGGCGGCGCCCGTGGTGGTGGACTGCCCGCCGACCTCGAGGGCCTGGCTGGTGCCGACGTTCACGAGGCTCCAGGCGGAGCCGTCGGTCGTCGTCGGGATCCACTGCAGCGAGGGGTCGGCCGCAGCCTGTTCCCGCGTCGCAGCGACGAGCGAGGTGCCGGCGGAGTTCGCGGAGAGGAGTGCACCGGACGAGCTGCGGACGGCGTAGCGGTCGGTGTTCGTGCCGCCACCCGAGAGTCGCTCGGCGGTCCACACCTGCGCCGCACCGGTCGTGGCGTCGGAGGCACGCGGGGTGATCGTGCCGGCCGGGACGGTCCCGGTCGTGGTTGCGGCGGTGAACGCCTTGGCGCTCTGCTTGCCGACGAGCTGGTAGGCGTGCCCGTCCTGGAACGGTGCCGCATCGGCTGCGACACCGGTCGCACCGTCGACGAGGAAGGTGGTGACCGACTTCGCCGGGACGGTGAGTGTCGCCTGCTTGGTCACCGGGTCGATCGACACGGCGTCGCCCTGCACGAGTGCGTTGGCGGTGACGTCGTCCGCGGGGGACTCCGTCGTCACGATCGGCGTGACCGTCGCGCCGGGAGCGATGTCCGCGAACTTCGACAGGTCGATCGTGATCGTCCGAGCCGAGGTCGACGGGTTGGCGTGCACGAGGGTCGCACCGGTGCCGTCGGCACGGAGCGCTGTGGTGGTCTGCGCGTCGGTGGAGGGGATGAGGTGGTCACCGGGCTGCACGTAGTGGGTGAAGTTGCGGAGCGTGTTGTACTTCGCGTTCGTCTTCACGGAGCAGCTCGGGTCGGCGTCGCCGTCGGCGATACGTCGCTCGGAGTCGCCCTCGGCGTTGCAGTCGAAGTCGATGAGGACGCTGCCCCAGTTGAGCTTCTCGACCTTCTCCATGTTGTAGAGGTCCTCGACGGGCTGCCAGAGCACCCACGCGGTCGGCTCCAGGTTGCGGAGGTCGTCGATGAGGTGCGTGGCCATACCGATGCCGTTGTCGATGTTCGTGAGGTTGTGCTTGCCGCTGGAGTCCCAGTTGCCCTCGACCTCGCTCATCCACAGCGGCTTGCCGGCGGTCTTCGCGATGTCTCGTGCGACGACGCTGCCGCCCTGGCCGTAGCTGTGGACGTTGAGCTGCGTGACGAGGTCCTTGGCGGTCTGCGACCAGCCGTTCCAGTTCGTCGCGAAGATGCCCGGGTTCGTCTCGTCCATGGCCGCGATGACGGCCTCGGTCGAGGTGCCCTCGGCCGCGAGGCGCTCGGCGAGGGCCTTGATGACGGTGTCCTGCATGGCCGGGCCGATGTGTGCACCCTCCTGGCGTCCGCCCTTCGGCCAACCGGTGGCCTCGTCGATCTGGGTGCCCCAGTAGTTCGTGTTCGGCTCGTTGAAGGGGTCGATGGTGTCGAAGTCGACACCGGTGTCGGCCTCGAGGTGGTCGACGACGGTGGTGAGGTAGGCGACGAAGTCGTCGACGCTCTCCGGCTTCAGCTGCTCGTCGGCGGCGTTGAAGTTGCCCGACGCGTAGCCGCTCTCGGTCATGAAGTACGGCGGGGAGTTGCTGAACGCCTCCCACTTGGTGATCTTGTCCTTGAGTGCCGTGAGCCACCAGCGCTGGGTCTCGTCGGCGTCGAAGTCGTAGGAGGCCGGGTCGTCGGCGTCCCAGGCGGCGGCGTAGCGGTCGCGGTCGGCGTAGTCGGAGGTGATGGGGCCGTCGGCGTCGCTTGCTGCGAGGTCCGGGTTCCACCAGCCGTCGACCGCGCCGCCGGCCCGCAGGTAGGGCGGGACGTCGCTCGCGTTGCCGCCACCGATGTTGTAGCGCGCGATGTTGAGGTTGAGGCCGTCCTCGCCGAACACCTTGTCGAAGAGGTCCTGGCGGACGTCCGCAGGGTAGTCGCCCGTGGCGTTGGCGAACCAGACGAGGCTCGTTCCCCAGCCTTCGAACGCCTCGTTCTGGTAGGCCGGGTTGGGGGTGATGGTGAGGGGAGTGCTCTCCGCGGCGGCCGCGGGTGCGGCCTCCACGGTGGCGAGTGCTGGTGCGATCGCGGCGATGCCGAGGGCGACGGCGACGGTCGCTCCGATCGTTCGTCGGCGGACTGGTGACGGCAGTGTCATCGGTGGTTCCTTCGTTGGAGGCCGTGGTGCAGGGGATGTTCACGTGAACATTCGGCGGCGTCGAACCACCGTGTTCACGTCAACATTTCCGACGAGTATGGGCGACCCCTCGCTCGGGTGTCAAGCGATGGCCGGTCGCTCAACCCGTCGAAGTGCGGCACATCGTCGTTCCTCGGTGGCGCGGACGACGAACTGCCTCGCCTCAGTGCGCGGGCGGGGGAGCCGTGCTCGCGCGGACGACGAGGGACGTCGGCGTGAGGGGCTCGGTGGAGAGCTGCGGGCCCTCCTCGATCTCGCGGAGGAGGGTGGTGATCGCCCGGCGTCCGATCTCGTCGAAGTCCTGATGCACCGTCGTGAGCGGAGGCCAGAACGAGTCCGACTCCGGGGTGTCGTCGAAGCCGACGACGCTGATCGACTCCGGGACCGCACGCCCGCGCTCGTGCAGGGCGCGCAGGAGTCCGAGCGCCATCTGGTCGTTCGACGCGAACACGGCCGCGATCTCCGGGCGCTCGGCGATCTCGAGGCCGATCTCGTACCCCGAGGTCGTCGACCAGTCGCCACGGAACGCGGGCGGCGGCGTGATGCCGGCCTCGCGCAGCGTGTCGGCCCAGCTCTGCTCGCGACGAGCCGCCGAGTACGAGGTGCGGGGGCCGGCGATGTGCCACACGCCCTGGTGTCCGAGGTCGAGCAGATGCTGGGTGGCGAGCGCCGCGCCCTGCGCCTGGTCGTTGTCGACGACCGGGTAGTCGGTGCGTGCCGCGGAGTCGATCACGACGACCGGCAGGCCGGAGGGGAGTTCGACGTCGGCGCCGTCGACGATGTGCGACTCGATGACGATGATGAGTCCGTCGACGTCCTGCTCGCGGAGGCTGTCGAGTGCGACCGCGACGTCGCGTTGCGTGGGGTACTCGACGGGGACGACCGTGACCGAGTAGCCGGCCCGTGCGGCCTGGACCGTGATCGCGTCGAGCGTGCGCATGTTGCCGTAGGAGGAGAGCGTGAACATCGTGATCCCGATGCTGCGGGTGCGCCCCGATCGCAACGCTCGCGCGGCCTTGTTCGGGCGGTAGCCGAGCTCGGTCATCGCCTCGAGCACGCGGTCGCGGGTGCCGTCGTCGACGTTGGTCAGGCCGTTCGCGACGCGGGAGACGGTCTGCGAGGAGACGCCGGCGTGCGCCGCGACGTCCGCCATCGACGGTGCTCGCCTGGCGCGGCCAGGCGCTCTCCGGGTGGTGTCCGTCATGGTCTCCCTATCGTCGCATCCATCCTTGCATGTTGACGTGAACATGCTATGGTACCGATCAGATGTTGACGTAAACATCCATCGCGATCCCTCCCCGCACGGCTCCACCGCACGACGGTTCCGCCCGAATCCCAGCAAGGAAGCTGCCCATGACCACCACGACCGCTCGCACCGGCCGGCCACCAGCGGTCCGTGTCCACCGACGCGACCGCCGGGATTGGAAGGGCTGGGCGTTCATCGCCCCCTTCATGATCGTCTTCGCGCTGATGATCATCGCCCCGCTCGTCTACGCGCTCTACCTCAGCTTCTTCCAGGAGAAGCTCATCGGCGGCAACGCTTTCGTCGGTTTCGAGAACTACGCCCAGGTCCTCCAGGACCCGAAGTTCTGGGAGCCGTTCGGTCGCGTCGCACTGTTCTTCGTCGTGCAGGTGCCGATCATGCTCGCCCTGTCGCTCACCGCCGCGCTCGCGCTCGACAGCGCCAGGCTCCACGGCGCCGCCTTCTTCCGCATCGCGCTCTTCCTGCCGTACGCCGTCCCGGGCGTCGTCGCGGCGCTCATCTGGGGCTTCATCTACGGCGACCAGTTCGGTCTCGCCGGCAGCTTCAACGACCTCGTCGGCGCCCAGATCCTCGAGCCGTTCAGCTCCCAGGCCGTCCTCGCCTCCATCGGCAACATCGTGACGTGGGAGTTCATGGGCTACAACATGCTCATCTTCTACGCCGCCCTCCGCGTCGTGCCCGGTGAGATCTACGAGGCGGCCGAGATCGACGGGGCCGGACAGTTCCGCACCGTCTTCAGCATCAAGATCCCCGCCCTCCGCGGAGCCCTCGTCATCGCGACGATCTTCTCCGTCATCGGCTCGTTCCAGCTCTTCAACGAGCCGAACCTGCTGAAGAACCTCGCGCCCAACGTGATCACGAGCAACTTCACCCCGAACATGTACGCCTACAACCTGTCCTTCGCCGGCCAGCAGTTCAACCTCGCGGCGACGGTCGCGATCATCATGGGCGTCATCACCGCCGTCATCGCCTACGTCGTGCAGGTGCGCGGCTCCCGACAGGAGAACAGCTGATGGCCACCGTCTCGAACCCGACCGTCCGTCCGCAGACCGTGTCGACCAGGACCGCCCGCAACCCGCGTGCCTTCGACCGGCCCACCCGGAAGCGCCACGACCCGCGCCGCAAGCGCTCGATCGTCCTCACGATCGTCATGGCCGTCTTCCTCATCTACTCGGTCGTCCCGATCCTGTGGCTCGTCATCAACGCGACGAAGTCCCAGCCCGACCTCTTCACCTCCTTCGGCCTCTGGTTCGGCGACGGCGGGTTCAACCTCTGGCAGAACATCGTCGACACCCTCACCTACCGCGACGGGCAGTTCGTCGGCTGGTTCGGCAACACACTGCTCTACGTGGTGGTCGGTGCCGGTGGAGCGACGCTGCTCGCCACGATCGGCGGCTACGGCCTCGCCAAGTTCCGATTCCCCGGCAAGCGCGCCGTCTTCGCGATCATCCTCGGCTCCATCGCGGTGCCGGGCACGGCGCTCGCCGTCCCGACCTTCCTGATGTTCAGCCAGCTCGGCCTCACGAACACGCCGTGGGCGGTCATCCTGCCCTCGCTCGTCAGCCCGTTCGGCCTGTACCTCATCTGGACGTACGCGGTCGACGCGGTCCCGACCGAACTGCTCGAGGCCGCCCGCATGGACGGCGCGGGGGAGTTCCGCACCTTCTTCACGATCTCCCTGCGACTCCTCGGCCCCGGCATCGTCACGGTGCTCCTCTTCGCGATCGTCGCGACCTGGAACAACTACTTCCTGCCGCTCATCATGCTGTCGGAGCCCACCTGGTATCCGCTCACCGTCGGCCTCAGCCAGTGGAGCGCCCAGGCCACCGGTGTCGCCGCGCAACCGATCTTCAACCTCGTGATCACCGGATCGCTCCTGACCATCGTCCCGATCGTCATCGCGTTCCTCTTCCTGCAGCGCTTCTGGCAGTCCGGCCTGAGCGCCGGCAGCGTCAAGGGCTGATCCCCGCCGTTCCCAACCCGCACCACCGCATCACCAACCGGTCCCTGAGCCTGTCGAAGGGCACCACCTCCGCCCTTCGACAGGCTCAGGGACCGGGGCATCACCTCCTCCTCCCAACGCAGTGAAAGGAAACACCCATGAAGCGCATCTCACCGTCTCGCACGGTTCTGCGCCGCGCGGCCACGGCGGCCGTCGCGTCCGCGATGATCGGAGCCTCGCTCGTCGCCTGCTCGTCCGGCGGCGGCAGCACCGCCTCGGGCGACGCCAAGGACATCGAGTCCGCCCTCGAAGCCGGTGGCGAGATCACCTACTGGTCCTGGACGCCCTCCGCCGAGGCGCAGGTCGCCGCGTTCGAGAAGGCCTACCCCAAGGTCAAGGTCAACCTCGTCAACGCCGGCACCAACACCACCGAGTACACGAAGCTGCAGAACGCGATCAAGGCCGGTAAGGGTGCCCCCGACGTCGCGCAGGTCGAGTACTACGCCATCCCGCAGTTCGCGCTCAGCGACTCCCTCGTCGACCTCAACGCCTACGGCTTCGGCGACCTGAAGGACGACTACAGCCCCGGCCCGTGGAGCTCCGTCAACATCGGCGACGGCCTCTACGCCCTCCCGCAGGACTCCGGCCCCATGGCCATGTTCTACAACAAGACGGTGTTCGACCAGTACGGCATCGCCGTGCCGACCACCTGGGACGAGTACATCGCCGCAGCCGCACAGCTGCACGCGGCCGACCCGTCGAAGTACATCACCAACGACTCCGGTGACTCCGGCTTCGCGACCAGCATGATCTGGCAGGCCGGTGGACGTCCGTTCACCGCCGACGGCACCAAGGTGAGCGTCAACCTCGCCGACGAGGGCTCCAAGAAGTGGGCCGACACCTGGAACCAGCTCGTCGAGGGCGACCTGCTCTCCGACGTGCCCGGGTGGAGCGACGACTGGTACAAGTCGCTCGGCAACGGCAGCATCGCGACGCTCATCACGGGCGCCTGGATGCCCGGTGTGCTCGAGTCGTCCGTCGCCGAGGCCTCCGGCCAGTGGCGCGTCGCCCCGATCCCGACCTACGACGGCAAGCCCGCCAACGCCGAGAACGGTGGCGGTGGCCAGGTCGTGCTGAAGCAGAGCAAGAACCCGGCGCTCGCCGCGGGCTTCCTCAAGTGGCTGAACAACGACGAGGACAGCGTCAAGGTGTTCCTCGACAACGGTGGCTTCCCGGCGACGACCGCCGACCTGAACTCCGACGCGTTCCTCTCCGCGGCTCCCGAGTACTTCGGCGGCCAGAAGATCAACGAGGTCCTCGTGCAGGGCGCGAAGGACGTGTCGACGGGTTGGCAGTACCTGCCGTACCAGGTCTACGCGAACAGCATCTTCGCCGACACCGTCGGGCAGTCCTACGCGAACAAGGCCGACCTGAACGACGGTCTCGCCGACTGGCAGAAGCAGCTCGTCGAGTACGGCAACACGCAGGGCTTCACGGTCACCGAGAAGTAGCCGACCGGCACCTGTCGCACCAGCACCATCGACCGCGGCCGGTCGGAGGGTCCTCCGGGATCCGCTCCGGCCGGCCGTGGTCGCTCCATCCGCACCCCTTCATCACGGAGCCCCAGCATGCCCACCTTCTCCATCGGCGACGACGACTTCCTGCTCGACGGTCAGCCGTTCCGGATCCTCTCCGGAGCCCTCCACTACTTCCGGGTGCACCCCGAGCAGTGGGCGGACCGCATCGCGAAGGCGAAGCTCATGGGCCTCAACACCATCGAGACCTACGTCGCGTGGAACCAGCACAGCCCCGAGCGCGGCGTGTTCGACACCACGGGCGTGAACGACCTCGAACGTTTCCTCGGCCTCGTCGCCGACGCCGGTCTGTACGCGATCGTGCGTCCCGGCCCCTACATCTGCGCCGAGTGGGACAACGGCGGCCTCCCCGGCTGGCTGCTGCACGACCCCGAGCTCGGCCTCCGTCGCAGCGAGCCCCGCTACCTGGCCGCCGTCCGCGAGTACTTCGAGGCGCTGCTGCCGATCATCGCGCCGCTGCAGATCGACCGCGGCGGTCCCGTCATCCTCGTGCAGGTCGAGAACGAGTACGGCGCCTACGGCGACGACCACGACTACCTCCGGACGCTGACCGCGTGGACCCGCGAGCTCGGCATCTCGGTGCCGCTGACGACCGTCGACCAGCCCACACCCGAGATGCTCGAAGACGGGAGTATCCCCGAACTCCACAAGACCGCCTCCTTCGGCAGCCGCTCGCTCGAACGCCTCGCGACCCTGCGCGAGCACCAACCGACCGGGCCGCTCATGTGCTCGGAGTTCTGGGACGGCTGGTTCGACCACTGGGGCGAGCACCACCACACGACGCCCGTCGCGGAGACGGCAGCGGACCTCGACGCGCTCCTCGCGGCCGGCGCGTCCGTGAACATCTACATGTTCCACGGCGGCACGAATTTCGGGTTCACCGGCGGCGCGAACGACAAGGGGCAGTACCGCTCGCACGTCACCTCCTACGACTACGACGCGCCCCTCGACGAGGCGGGCCACCCGACGGAGAAGTTCTTCGCCTTCCGCGACGTGATCGCGAAGTACGCCGAGGTGCCGACGGAGATCCCGCCGGCTGCGACGGATGCCCCGGCGTTCACCGCGTCCTTCGAGCAGGAGGTCCCGTTCGCGGACGTGGCCGACGAGATCGCACCGCTCCAAGTGTTCGACCGGATCCCCACGATGGACGAACTCGGAGCGTTCAGCGGTCTGGCGCGATACCGGGCGTCGCTCGGTGGACGCGGCGGGGTGCTCCGGTTCGCCGAGGTGCGCGACCGCGTGGTCGTCTCCGTCGACGGCGTGCCGGTCGGCGCGCTCACCCGCGAGTTCAAGGAGCGGTCGATCGTGATCCCGGCGGGTGAGACGCTCGAACTCCTCCTCGAGAACCAGGGCCGCGTGAACTACGGCAAGCGCCTGGGGGAGCCGAAGGGGATCATCGGGCCCGTGTCGCTCGACGGCGTGGAACTCACGTCGTGGGGCATCGCCCCCGTGGCCCTCGACCGACTCGACGCCGTCGTGGACGCCGCAGCCACGCGGACGTCCGACGACACGATCAGCGGTGCCGGGCCGGTCCTGCTCACCGCCACCGTCACGCTCGACGCGCCCACCGACCTGTTCCTCGACACCGCGGCCTGGGGCAAGGGACTCGTCTGGGTGAACGGCTTCCTGCTCGGCCGCTACTGGTCGCGGGGGCCGCAGCACACGCTCTACGTCCCCGGCGGCCAGCTCCGTGCCGGGGAGAACCGCTTCACGGTGTTCGAGTTCCATGCGCTCACGACGCCGACGCTCTCATTCCTCGCCCGCCCCTCGCTCGGCCCGACCGAGTTCTAGCCGCCCACGATCCGGTCGGCGTCGCCCGCACAGACGCGGCGCCGACCGCACCACCCGGTCCCTGACCCCTGTCCCGGTCCCTGATCCCGACCTCGGTCCCTGAGCTGAACCCCGGTCCCTGACTCCAACCCCGGTCCCTGAGCTTGTCGAAGGGCACCAGGATGGCCCGTTCCCCGCGTCGCGCCAGGCTCGAACCCTGGTCCCGATCGAGGAGTCCGATCCCCGACTCCGATGTCGGGGGCGACGGCTACCATTGGTGGGTGGTCACAGCTCTGTATCGCCGGTATCGGCCCGAGACGTTCGCCGACTTGATCGGTCAGGCGCAGGTGACCGATCCCCTCATGACGGCCCTGCGCACCAACCGCGTCAACCACGCGTATCTGTTCAGTGGTCCTCGCGGCTGCGGCAAGACGACGTCCGCGCGCATCCTCGCCCGCTGCCTCAACTGCGCCGAGGGCCCCACCGACACCCCGTGCGGCGTCTGCGCGAGCTGCGTCGACCTCTCCCGCGACGGCTCCGGCTCGCTCGACGTCGTCGAGATCGATGCGGCCAGCCACAACGGTGTCGACGACGCCCGCGACCTCCGCGAGCGCGCCATCTTCGCGCCCGCGCGCGACCGCTACAAGATCTTCATCCTCGACGAGGCGCACATGGTCACCCCGCAGGGGTTCAACGCCCTGCTGAAGATCGTCGAGGAGCCGCCGGAGCACGTGAAGTTCATCTTCGCGACGACCGAGCCCGACAAGGTGATCGGCACGATCCGCTCCCGCACCCACCACTACCCGTTCCGGCTCATCCCGCCGGCGCAGATGCTCGACTACGTCCAGCAGCTGTGCGAGAGCGAGCACGTGGGTGTCGAGGCCGGTGTACTGCCGCTCGTCGTCCGGGCCGGTGGCGGTTCCGCCCGCGACACGCTGTCCTTGCTCGACCAGCTCATGGCCGGCTCCGAGGGTGACTCCGTCGACTACGAGCGCGCGGTCGCCCTGCTCGGCTACACCCACACGGCCCTGCTCGACGAAGTGGTCGACGCCCTGGCCGCCCGCGACTCCGGTGCCGCCTTCAGCACCGTCGACCGCGTCATCCAGACCGGCCAAGACCCACGCCGCTTCGTCGACGACCTGCTCGAGCGACTCCGAGACCTCATCGTCGTGGCCGCCACGGGCGAGAACGCGGCGGCGGTCCTCCGCGGGCTCCCGCAGGACGAACTCGACAAGATGCTCGCCCAGGCGCGGGCGTTCGGCATCGCCGAGCTGTCCCGCACGGCCGACGTCGTGAACGAGGCGCTCACCCAGATGACGGGTGCAACGTCGCCCAGGCTTCACCTCGAGCTCATGATGGCGCGCATCCTCGTGCCCGCAGCCGACGACTCCGCTCGCGGTGCATTGGCCCGAGTGGAGCGGCTCGAGCGTCGCATCGGTGTCGACGGTGCTGCCGCCGAGGGCGGTCAGGCCGCGGTCTCGGCGCAGCCCGTGGTCGCCGACCGCGCTCCGGCCCCTGCCGGCGCGGCCCCGCGAGCACGGCGGCGAGCTCCGCCCCGGCTCCCGCCCCGGCCGCCGCCTCGACAGCATCTGTGGCACCCGACCGTCGACCGGCGCAGGAGTCCGACCACGCGCAGACCGCCGCACCGACCCCCGCAGCCCCTCGCGTCGGCCCGGTCACCCTGCAGCACATCCGCGACGCCTGGCCCGAGATCGTGGCGCAGGTCGAGAAGGCCGACCGCAAGGCGTGGATGATCGTCGTCAACACCCAGGTCGGCGGGTACTCGGACGACGACGTCCTCACGCTCGTGTTCGCGAACAACGGCGACCTCAACGACTTCAAGGCACGTCATGCGCCCGGCACCGGTGTCGCGGAGGTCCTGCGCACAGCGGTCCTCGACGTCCTCGGCGTGCGGGTGAAGTACCTCGCCAAGGTCGCCGGTGCCGACGAGCCGCCGGCACCGCGGGCCACTGCGCCCGCCGTCGGCGCTCCGTCGTCGGAGTCGTCCGCCTGGTCGACCCCGAGCCTGCCGCAGACCGTCCCCGCCCCGCTGCCCCGTCGTCGTCCGACGGCAGCGGCGGGTCGGGAGCCCGCTCGTCGTGGCCCACCGTCGCACCAGCCGGCGGCGAACCCGCTTCCGCTGCGCCGGTCGACGCCGAGCCGTCAGCTGTTGCGCCATCGGCACCCGCCTCGTCGGTCGCCGCGCCGGCCGAGGAGCAGACCTCCGTCTCCGCCTCCTCGTGGGCGACGGTCGCGCCGCCGCCGGCCGACGAGCCCGAGCCGTCCTCGGTCCCAGAGCCTGTCGACGGGCACCCCCCGGCCCCTGAGCCTGTCGAAGGGCCCGCGCCCGCCTCGTCGACGCAGCCGTCTCCGGTCCCTGAGCCTGTCGAAGGGCAGCCCGGGCGACCCGCCGGATCCGGAGCCCCCGGGACGCCGGCCGGCTCACCCGCGCAGCGGCAGCCGACGGCCCCGCCGCGCCAGCAGGCACCCGCCCGAGGCCCGTCCAACGGCGACGCGCTCGGCTCGCGCACCGTCACCTGGGACGTCGTCTCGATCCCGTCCGACGACGACGCACCGCCGCCGGACGACGAGCCGCCCTACCCCGACCCGTTCGAGTCGTCGGCTCCTGCTCCGTCCTCTGCTTCCGGCGCGCCGTCCGCAGCGCCCGCCGGCTCCCCGCAGGCCGCACCGCATGCGGCGCCGGTCGCCGAGCAGCGTCCGCAGCCCCCGGTCCGGATGCGCCAGGCGCCCCCGGTGCCGACGTCCCACCCCGCGGGTGACAACCGGTACGGCGAGAGCGTCGTCCGCGAGCTCCTCGGCGCGACATTCATCGAGGAGCAGCCGCACGAGCCGCGCTCCGGAGGGCGGTAGGCCATGTACGAGGGAATCGTCCAAGATCTGATCGACGAGTTCGGGCGGCTGCCCGGCATCGGTCCGAAGTCGGCGCAGCGCATCGCGTTCCACATCCTCCAGACGGAGTCGTTCGACGTGTCGAAGCTCGCCGAGCTGCTCACCGTCGTCCGCGAGAAGGTCAAGTTCTGCGAGATCTGCGGCAACATCTCCGAGCAGAACCTCTGCAGCGTGTGCCGCGACCCGCGTCGCAACCCGGCCCTGATCTGCGTCGTCGAAGAACCGAAGGACGTCGTCGCCATCGAGCGCACGCGTGAGTTCCGCGGCTTCTACCACGTGCTCGGCGGCGCCATCAGCCCGATCGACGGCGTCGGACCCGACGACCTGAACATCCGGCGCCTCATGCAGCGCCTCGCAGACGGCACCGTCACCGAGGTCATCATCGCGACCGACCCGAACCTCGAGGGGGAGGCGACCGCCACCTACCTCAGCCGACTGCTCCTCCCGATGGGCATCCGCATCACGCGCCTCGCTTCCGGCCTCCCCGTCGGCGGCGACCTCGAGTACGCCGACGAGGTCACCCTCGGTCGTGCCTTCGAGGGTCGCACCGTCGTCAGCGGCTGACCACCCCGCCTCCTCGCCCGCCCCTCCACCCCTCCCTCTTGCCATCGGCCCTTTCTCAGGAGTCGTCCGGTGTGTCGGGGCTGGTGGGTTGCGCCGTGCCGAGGGACTCCTGAGTCAGGGCAGCTGGGCGCGCCTCAGGCGTCGGCGGAGGGCGCCGGCCACTCGGCGACCACCGGACGGGCCGACAGCTGCCGGCCGATCGCGGAGAAGCCGAGCTTGCGGGCGACGGCGCGTGAGCCGGGGTTCGTGTCGGCGGCGCGCCACTGGGGGAGGAGCCCGGCCGCGAGGGCATGCTCGACCGCGGTCGAGGCCAGCCTGGTCGCGAGACCGGTCCCGCGAGCCTCCGGGGCGGTCAACGCCGTCACGTGCGCGACACCCAACGGCCATGACCGGTAGCCGGCGACGGCAAGGACCCGACCGTGCTCGCGCACCGAGAACAGCGGCGAGGTGATGCCGAAGATCCCGCTCTCCGAGGCCTCGTCATCGCCCACCTTCGACAGCAGCGACTCGATGGCCGGGTCGCTCGCCTTGCTCGCCACCACGTCGATCTCCTCGGCCGGTCGGAACCGCCCGGGCAGCAGGTAGTCGAGCGTCGCCGGCCCGAGGACCTCGGCGACCTGCACGCGCGAGCGGAGGAACTCGACCGTCCCGACGCTCCTCGGTGATTCGTCCTCGATGGCGAGTCGCCTGGCGGTGTCCTCGTCGGGCACGATCGCGAGGGCGCTTCCGTCGATCTCGACGACGCCGATCCATCCGGGCGGGCACGCCATCGAGCCGGCGTTCACGACGACGGCGACGCGGCCGGCGGAGAACCGCGCGGTCGGCGAGGCGAGCCCCTGCCAGAGGCGTCGCACCGTCGCGAGCACCCGCGCGTCTTCCTGCTGCATAGGCCAACCCTACCGAGGCACACCCGCCTCCCCACCGTAGGAGATCGGCGCGACAGCAGGACCGAACGGGCCGAAGCGTCCTGTCGCGGGGCGGATCTCCTTCCCCGGAGCGGGTGAGGGTGCCCTTCGTCACATGAACGGCGCGGAATGCCCGGATGGGTAGGATGATCGCTGGGCCGCTCGTGCCCGCACCGACTTCCCCAGGAGATCCGATGGCATTGATCGTGCAGAAGTTCGGCGGGTCCTCCGTCGCGGACGCCGAGAGCATCAAGCGCGTGGCGAAGCGCATCGTGGAGACCCGCAAAGCGGGCAACGAGGTCGTCGTCGCCGTCTCGGCGATGGGTGACACGACCGACGAACTGCTCGACCTCGCCCACGAGGTGACGCCCATCCCGGCGCCCCGCGAGCTCGACATGCTGCTGTCCAGCGGCGAGCGCATCTCGATGGCACTCCTCGCCATGGCGATCAGCAGCATGGGCTACGTCGCACGCTCCTTCACCGGCAGCCAGGCCGGTATGATCACCGACGCCCAGCACGGTGCAGCGCGCATCGTCGACGTCACCCCCGTGCGCCTGCGCGAGGCCCTCGACGACGGCGCCATCGTCATCGTCGCCGGTTTCCAGGGCTTCAACCGTGACACCCGCGACATCACCACGCTCGGTCGTGGCGGCTCCGACACCACGGCCGTCGCGCTCGCCGCAGCCCTCGACGCCGACGTCTGCGAGATCTACACCGACGTCGACGGCATCTTCACCTCCGACCCCCGCGTCGTCCCGAAAGCCCGGAAGATCGACCGCATCTCCAGCGAGGAGATGCTGGAGCTCGCGGCCTCGGGTGCCAAGGTCCTCTACATCCGCGCCGTCGAGTACGCACGCCGCCACGGCGTGACGCTCCACGTCCGGTCGTCCTTCAACAACAACGAAGGCACGCTCGTCCTCAACGACGCGGGCCGCAACAACCCAGGAGCAGGTGAGGCACCCATGGAGCAGCCCATCGTCGCCGGAGTCGCGACCGACCTCAGCGAAGCCAAGATCACCGTCGTCGGTGTCCCCGACCTGCCGGGCAAGGCGGCGGAGATCTTCACGATCGTCGCGAAGTCGGGCGGCAACGTCGACATGATCGTCCAGAACGTGTCGACCGCCGTCTCCGGCGTCACCGACATCTCGTTCACCTTGCCGAAGCCCGAGGCGCAGCAGGTCCTCCGCGCGCTCGCGGCGGAGCAGGAGCGGGTGGGCTTCTCGGCCATCCAGCACGACGACCAGATCGGCAAGCTCGCCCTCGTCGGTGCCGGCATGCGCACGAACACCGGCGTCTCGGCGAAGCTCTTCGAGGCGCTCAGCGCAGCGGGCATCAACATCGAGATGATCTCCACCAGTGAGATCCGCATCTCGGTCGTGACGCGTGCCGACACCCTCAACAAGGCCGCGAACGTGGTCCACTCCGCGTTCGGTCTCGACGGCGAGGACGAAGCCGTCGTCCACGGTGGCACCGGCCGCTGAGCCCGCCCGTCGGCAGGCTGAGGAACGACCCTTCGACAGGCTCAGGGGCCAGAGCCTGGCCGATCCTGATGCAAGATGGTTCACAACAACCCCTGAAACCAGAGGAATCCCCATGAGCAACGGTGTACGTGTCGGTGTCGTCGGAGCGACCGGTCAGGTCGGCAAGGTCATGCGCCGCCTGCTGGAGGAACGTGAGTTCCCGATCAGCGAGATCCGCTTCTTCGCGACGGCTCGCTCGGCGGGCACGACGCTCCCGTTCCGTGGCCAGGACATCGTGGTCGAGGACGTCGAGACGGCCGACCCGAGCGGCATCGACATCGCCCTGTTCTCGGCCGGCGCGACCGGCTCCCGCACGCAGGCTCCGCGGTTCGCCGCTGCCGGTGCGCTCGTCATCGACAACTCGAGCGCGTGGCGGATGGATCCCGAGGTCCCGCTCGTCGTCAGCGAGGTGAACCCGCACGCCATCAAGGACGCGGTCAAGGGCATCGTCGCGAACCCCAACTGCACGACCATGGCGGCCATGCCGGTCCTCAAGGTCCTCGACGCCGAGGCCGGGCTCACCCGCCTCATCGTCAACACCTACCAGGCCGTCTCCGGGTCCGGGCTCGCCGGCGCGGCTGAACTCGCCGGCCAGATCGAGGCCGCGGTCGCCCAGGGCGACCTCACCCGACTCGTCCACGACGGTTCGGCGATCGAGTTCCCGGCTCCCGACAAGTACGTCGCCCCGATCGCCTTCGACGTCATCCCGCTCGCCGGCTCGATCGTCGACGACGGCCTCGGCGAGACCGATGAGGAGAAGAAGCTCCGCAACGAGAGCCGGAAGATCCTCGAGCTCCCCGAGCTGCTCGTGTCGGGCACCTGCGTACGCGTGCCCGTGTTCACCGGGCACTCGCTCGCCATCAACGCCGAGTTCTCGCGCGACCTGTCGCCGGAACGTGCGATCGAGCTGCTCCGTGACGCTCCAGGCGTCCAGCTGTCGGACGTTCCGACGCCGCTCGAGGCCGCCGGTGCGGACCCGTCGTTCGTGGGGCGCATCCGTCCCGACCAGAGCGCGCCGGCCGGCAAGGGCCTCGCGCTGTTCATCTCGAACGACAACCTGCGCAAGGGTGCGGCCCTCAACGCGGTGCAGATCGCGGAGATCGTCGCCGCCGAGCTGCTCGCACAGCCCGCAACGGTCTGACCGGCCCTCCCTCCACCCGATCGAGGACGACGACATGGCCCGCCAGCGACCACGCCTGCGCCGACGGTGGTTGGCCGCGTTCATCGCGGCCGCCATCGCCGTCACCGCGGTGATCACCGTGAGTGGCCTGCGTGCCGATGTCCAGCAGACGACGGTCGCCCGCGCCGACACCTCCGGGTCCGAGGTCGCCGTCGGACCGCTCGTCGCGTTCTACGGCGACTCGTACACGAAGGGGTCGGCAGCGTCGTCGCCGGCCGCCCGTTGGTCCTCGCTCGTCGCGAAGGCCGAGGGCTGGACGGAGTACAACGCCGGCTACCCGGGTCTCGGGTTCGTCCGAAAGCGCGACAAGGTCGGCGATGTCACGGCCGACGTCATCGCGCAGCACCCCGAGGTCCTCATCGTCGCGCTCGGCATCAACGACAACTTCGAGTGGACCGGCAACGAGCAGGCGATCCGGGAGGCGATCCTGCCGGAGTTCCAGCGGCTGCGCGACGGGCTGCCCGGCACCCGCATCATCGTGGTGGAGCCCTGGTGGTACACCGCTGAGCGACCGGCCTCCGTCGAACAGATCATCGGATGGGTGCACGACGCCGCCGACACCATCGGGGCCGACTACATCCCCGGGGCGTCGCACTGGCTGGACGAGGACCCGGCGACGTGGATCTCCGCCGACGGCCTCCACCCGAGCGACGCCGGGTACGCGCACCTCGCGCAGCGCATGCTCGAGGAGCTCGACGCCCTCACCCCCGCGCTCCCCGGACGCTGACCCGGCGGTCGTGCAGTCGGGCCGAAGTGTCTCGACATCGAGCGATCTCACAGCATGCGATCAGCGACAGCACGCGGGTGGAGAGCTCGGGCCTCGCCGCGACTAGACTGCTCTGGTGACTGAAACCATCGACGTAGCCCTCATTGGTGGTGGCATCATGAGCGCCACGCTCGCCGCCCTCATCCACCAGGTGCAGCCTGACTGGAAGGTCGAGGTGTACGAGCGCCTGAGCGACGTCGCACTCGAGAGCTCCAACCCCTGGAACAACGCCGGGACGGGCCACGCCGCGCTGTGCGAGCTCAACTACATGCCGCAGGACGCCCACGGCCACGTCGACCCGGCGAAGGCCATCGGCATCAACGAGCAGTTCCAGCTCAGCCGTCAGTTCTGGTCGCACCTCGTCGAGGAGGGCCTGCTCGGCGCACCCGACACCTTCATCAACCCGACCCCGCACATGACGTTCGTGCGCGGCGACAAGGACGTCGAATACCTGCGGAAACGCTACGAGGCGCTGAAGGATCAGCCGCTCTTCGCCGGCATCGAGTTCTCGGAGGACCCGGCCGTCATCGCCGAGTGGGCTCCATTGCTCATCAACCGGCGTGCCGTCGGCGAACGCATCGCGGCCACCCGGATCACCGCGGGCACCGACGTCGACTTCGGTTCGCTCACGCACAAGCTCTTCGGCGCGGCGCCGAACGCCCACGTCCGCACCAACCACGAGGTCCGGTCGCTCAAGCGGTTGAAGGACGGCACCTGGCGCATCCGAGGCCGTCAGACGCTCGGACGATCACCGATGGAGATCAACGCCCGCTTCGTCTTCGTCGGCGCCGGCGGATGGGCGCTCAAGCTGCTGCAGAAGTCCGGGATCCCCGAGATCAAGGGCTACGGCGTCTTCCCCATCGGTGGGCAGTTCCTCCGCACCGACAACCCCGCGGTGGTCTCGAAGCACCAGGCCAAGGTCTACAGCCAGGCCTCGGTGGGGGCCCCGCCGATGTCGGTCCCGCACCTCGACACCCGCGTCGTCGACGGTCAGGCGAGCCTCCTCTTCGGCCCGTACGCGACGTTCAGCCCGAAGTTCCTCAAGCGCGGATCGATGCTCGACCTCGTCACCCAGGTGCGCCCGCACAACCTCCTCCCGATGCTGGCGGTCGCCAAGGACAACCCGAGTCTCATCACGTACCTCATCGGGCAGCTCCTGCAGTCCCGCAAGCAGAAGATGGACAGCCTCCGCGAGTTCCTGCCGACGGCGAAGGACGAGGACTGGTACCTCATCGAGGCCGGGCAGCGAGCCCAGGTCATGAAGAAGGACAAGGCCAAGGGCGGCGTCCTGCAGTTCGGCACCGAGGTCATCACGGGTGCGGACGGCACGATCGCGGGACTGCTGGGCGCTTCGCCCGGCGCATCGACGGCCGTGCCGATCATGCTCGACGTCCTGCGCAAGTGCTTCCCCGACAGGATGACCGCGTGGGAGCCGAGGCTCCGCGAGATGATCCCGACCTACGGCTCGACGCTGAACGACGTCCCCGAGACGGCGGCGAAGGTGCTCGAGAGCACCGCCGAGGCCCTCGACATCTCGCTGTAGCCCCGACACGGGTCCTCGCCCGGCCCCTCGTCGGATGCGACAGGTGCAGCTTGGGAACCCTAAGCTTGCCTGGTGGCGAAACTGTATTTCCGATACGGGGCGATGAACTCCGGCAAGAGCACCGCCTTGCTCCAGGCGGCGTTCAACTACGAGGAGCGCGGCCACCGCGTCCTCCTCACCAAGCCGTCCCTCGACACGAAGGGCGACGCCGCCATCGTCAGTCGCCTCGGCGTGACCCGCGACGCCGACTTCCTGCTCGGTCCTGACGACGACGCCGTCTGGGTGTTCGCGGAGCACCGTCGCCGCGTCGTGCAGGAGACCGGCGAGGACGTCAGCTGCCTGCTCGTCGACGAAGCCCAGTTCCTCCACGGGGAACAGGTCGACGACCTGCTGCGCATCGCGCTGCTCGAGGGCATCCCGGTCCTCGCCTACGGCATCCGGACCGACTTCCAGACCGTCGCGTTCCCCGGGAGCCGCCGCCTCCTCGAGGTGGCCCACAGCCTCGAAGAGCTCAAGACGATCTGCCGCTGTGGTCGAAAGGCGATCTTCAACGGCCGCCGGTTCGGCGACACGTTCGTCTTCGACGGCGACCAGGTCGCCATCGACGGCACCACCGTCACCTACGAATCGCTCTGCGGCGTCTGCTACCTGCAGGAGTCCGGCGGTCGCCTGTCCAGCACACCCACCGCACCTCCCATCAGCGAAGGATCACACGCATGAAGCTCTCCGTCATCGGCTGCGGCTACCTGGGGGCCGTGCACGCGGCCGCCATGGCATCGATCGGCCACGAGGTCGTCGGCATCGACGTGGACCCGGCCAAGATCGAGGCGCTCGCCGCCGGACGCTCGCCGATCTTCGAGCCCGGCCTTCCGGAGCTGCTGCTGGCCGGCGTCGAGTCGGGCCGCCTGCGGTTCAGTACGGACATGGCCGACGCGGCCGGGGCCACCATGCACTTCGTCGCGGTCGGCACACCGCAGAAGGCCGGCTCCAACGCGGCCGACCTGCGGTACGTGGACGCCGCGGTGACCGCCCTCCTGCCGCACTTGTCGGCAGGAGACGTCGTCGTCGGCAAGTCGACCGTCCCCGTCGGCACCGCTGCGCGCCTGGCCGAACTCGTCGCCCCGACCGGCGCCGTGCTCGCCTGGAACCCCGAGTTCCTGCGGGAGGGCTTCGCCGTGCAGGACACGATCGCGCCCGACCGACTCGTGTACGGGCTGCCGCCGGCTCCCGAGGACGCCGCCGTCGCTCGAGCCGCTTTCGACGAGGTCTACGCGCAGGCACTCTCCACCGGCACGCCGCTCGTCGCGACCGGGTACTCGACCGCGGAGCTCGTGAAGGTCGCCGCGAACGCGTTCCTCGCCACGAAGATCTCCTTCATCAACGCGATGGCGGAGATCGCCGAGGTCACCGACGCCGACGTCACGGAGCTCGCCGATGCGATCGGTTACGACGCCCGGATCGGTCGCCGCTTCCTCAACGCCGGTGTCGGGTTCGGCGGCGGCTGCCTGCCGAAGGACATCCGCGCCTTCACCGCTCGCGCCGAGGAGCTCGGTCGTGGGGAGTCGGTTGCCTTCCTCAAGGAGGTCGACGCGATCAACCTGCGTCGTCGTCAGCGCGTCATCGACCTCGTCGTCGAGGAGCTCGGCGGGAGCGCCTACCAGAAGCGGGTCGCGGTGCTCGGGCTCGCGTTCAAGCCCGACAGCGACGACGTCCGAGACTCGCCGGCCCTCGATGTCGCCGTCGGCCTCAACGGACTGGGTGCGAAGGTGCTCGCCTTCGATCCGGAAGCGGTCCCGAACGCGCGGCGACTCCACCCGCAGCTGACGTTCGCTGACTCGGCGGAAGAGGCCGTGACGGACGCGGACATCGTCGTGGTCGTGACCGAGTGGAAGGCGTTCCGAGCCCTGGACCCCTCGGCCGTCGCCGAGCTGACCGCGGGCAAGACGATCGTGGACGGACGCAACTGCCTCGACGTGGACGCCTGGCGGGGCGCCGGGTGGCGTTACGTCGGTCTCGGTCGTCCGTGACCGGTGACGAGTAGCCGGACGACGAGCACGATCGTCGCGCCGAGCAGCCCTCCGGCCGCATTGGCGTAGACGTCGGCGATCGTCGCGACCCGCTCGGGGAGCAGGGTCTGTCCGAGTTCGATCGCGACCGAGAACAGGGTCGTCGTCAGTGGTGCGACCCACCAGAGGCGTAACGGCAGCTCGAGGGCGAGCAGTGCTCCGAGCGGGATGAACAGCACGACGTTCGCGGCCGATTCGACGAAGCGGTAGTCGAACCAGGTCGGGGCGCCCGCGGCCTGCAAGCGATCGAGGATCGCCAGCAGCGTCGTCCGGCCGTCGGCGTCGACGGGCGTCGGCCAGAACGCGATGCCGAGCATGACGCACAGGCAGAGCAGCAGCAGGATCCCGATCACGATGCGCGGCGTGCGGGTCATCTGCGGTGCGGCTCCAGATCGGTCGACGGGCGTGCTGACGGCACCCCGCAATCGTAGGCCATGAGCGGCCGTGAGCCCTGCTGTGGCGTGCGTCGTCCACCCCTGAAAGGGGGCGTGCAGCGACCCTCGGAGGCCGTCATCCGGCGGTTAGGCTGTGCCTACCCGAACAAGGAGCACTCTTGGCTGACCCACGCCCGGCGACGGCCGGCATCCGCCTGCCCGGCCGCCGGCGTTCGCGTCTGTGGTGGATCGTACTCGCCGTCCTCCTCATCGTCCTCGCGCTCGGAGCCTGGCTCGGCGTCCGGGCGTCCTTGGCGAAGAACGCGCTCGAAGCCGCCCAGTCGGAGGCGAAGGCGCTCCAGTCGGCCGTGCTCAAGGGTGACGCGAGCGGCACCGAGGTCACGCAGCGTGCCCTCACCAAGCACACCGGCGAGGCGGTGTCGCTGACGAGTGATCCCATCTGGCGGGCGGCCGAGGCGGTCCCGTTCCTCGGCGTGAACTTCTCCGCGGTGCGACAGGCCGCCGCTGCGACCGACGACGTCGCGGTCGACGTCGTGCCGAAGGTCGTCGAGATCGCCGATCAGGTGAACCTGTCGTCCCTGCTCCCCGGGGACGGGTCGATCGCGACGGAGCCGCTCCGCGCCGTCGCGCCGACCGTGGCCGAGGCGTCTGCAGCGGCTGAGGCCATCGCCGGGCGCGTGGACACGATCGGCACGGACGGTGCGCTGCCGGTGGTCGCGGACGCCGTCGAGAAGCTCACCCGCACGATCACCGGTGCATCCACGATGCTCGACACCGCGGCGCGGGCCACGGCGCTCCTGCCGGACATGGCGGGAGGGGCCGGGCCTCGGAACATCATGGTGATGATCCAGAACAACGCGGAGCTGCGCTCGAGTGGCGGCATCGCCGGGGCGGTGGCCCTCATCCACGCGGAGAACGGCGTCATCTCCTTTGTCGGCACCCGGGGGAGCGACGACTTCTCCGGATTCCCCGCCCCGGTACTCCCGCTCACCCCGTTCGAGCAGAACGTCTACACCGACAACCTCGGCCGGTACATTCAGGACACCAACCTCACAGTCGACTTCAGTCGCACCGGCGAGCTCGCCGCAGCCATGGGGACCCAGGTGTTCGGCGTTCCGATCGACACCGTGGTCGCCGTCGACCCCTACGTCCTCGCACACCTGCTTGAGGCGACCGGGCCCGTCGCCCTCCCGGACGGCACCGAGCTCACCGCCGACAACGCGGCGAAGACGCTGCTGAGCGACGTCTACGCGCGGTTCCCGGACCGGCTCGTGCAGGACGCGTTCTTCGCCGCCGTCTCGGGTGCGGTGTTCGAGGGCATGATCTCCCGCTCGCCCGACCCCGGCGCCCTCGTCCAGGCCCTGTCCGAGTCCGGTGCGGAGAACCGTCTCCACGTGTGGAGTGCGGTCCCCACCGAACAGGCGTTGATCGCCGAGACGAGCCTCGCCGGGATCCCACCGGCGACCGACGACGCAGCCGTGTACACCGGGGTCTACCTCGAAGACCTGACCCGCGCGAAGATGGACTACTACCTGGAGACGAAGGTCGACATCCGCGACGCCCGGTGCACGAAACAGGGCGCCGAATACGTCGTCGCCGTCACCCTGACGTCCACCGCACCGGCGGACGCCGCAACCTCCCTGCCGGACTACGTGACCGCCGGCGGGCGCTTCGGCACCCCCGCGGGAGACATCGCGACGCGCGTCGTGATCCACGGCCCGCTCGGCGCGACCCTGCTCGGTGCGAGCGACGGCGAGGACCTGCCGGTGAAGGCCGTGACCGACCCGAACGGTCGTCTCTACGCCCAGACCGACGTGACCCTCACTCCGGGGGCGACAACGGAACTCGTCTTCACCGTGCTCGCTCCGAAGGCCTCCGACGTACCCCCAAACCTGGTCACAACCCCCGGAATCACGGGCAAAACGACCATTTCAGCCTTCCCTCGGTGCGGCTCCTGACATAGCATGACAACACCTCAGGAAGCCACGCACCCGAATTCGTGACCCTGGGGAACCTCGCGCGGACGCCCACCCGAAATCGGCGGACGCAGGGGGTACTCGACGTTCCTTGGGGATATCAACATGAAGCGCACCCTTGCCCTAGCATCGCTCTGCCTCCTGGCAGTCTTCGCGGCCCCGACCGCCGCGAGTGCAGCGACCGACTCGTCCACCTACGGCCCTGCCGGCTGTGCGACCCTCACACCGGTGTCGGTGACCCAGGGGGAGTCGACCGTCTTCCGCTGCGACGGCACCTTCGACCCCGGCACTCCGGTGACGGTCACCGTCGCCGGGCCCGGCTGCAGCATTCCCGCTGCGAAGCCGAACACCGCCGGAGCGACCGAGCAGGCCGCCGAGCAGAGCGCCGTACCCACGTCCGGCACGTTCAGCGCAGACGCCGCCCGCGCGTTCGCGGTGACGATCGAGACCAGCAAGACCGCCTCCGGCACCTGCATGGTCACGGCGACCCAGGGTGCCACCACGGAGAGCGCCTCGTTCCAGGTCTCGGAGCGCGAGTTCGCCTCGACCGGCTTCGACGGTGGAGCACTGCCGTGGATCGGCGGAGGCCTCCTCGTCGTCGGTGCCGGCGTCGTCGGCGCGATGGCGATCCGTCGCCGCAAGACGGCCTGATCCGTCGGTCGGGATGCGTGGTCCGGGCGGTCGTCCGCTCGGACCACGGCCTGACGGGAGGGCACCTCACCCTCCTGGGCTTCGGCCTGGCACGGTCCTCACCCGGCTTGGCGTCAGGCGGACAGGGCGTACCCCCAAAGGTGGTCACATCCGCGGAATTCCGCGGTTTTCCAGCTCTGGCGAGCGAGCGGCTGCCCTAGCATGATGACGGCCATGGAGGCCACGAGTGAACAGCGCTCGGCTCCAGGCCGTGTCCGCATGTCGCATCACGCAGCGCATGCGCCATCCGCACACCTAGGGGCCCGCACATGAAACGAACTCTCTCCGCCGCCGCACTCGTCCTCCTCGCCGTCGTCGCGCTGCCCACCGCAGCCAACGCGGTCGAGGGCGACAGCTACGGTCCAGGCAGCTGTAACTCGATCACGCCGGCGAGCGTCGCGCGCGGCGCGGCGGTCTCGTACTCGTGCTCGGACTTCTGGGCCGCGAACCAGACCGTGTCGATCACCATCGACTCCTCGGTGGCCGGCGTGTCCGCTCGCACGCTGTCGACCGTCGCTGACGCCGCCGGAGACATCCAGGTCTCCATCGACACGGCTGCGGACCCCGCGGGCACCTACACATTGACCGCGACCCAGGGCGCCGTGACTGATTCGTCCGACTTCACCGTGCTGGACCCCGCGGACGCCGCTGCTGCCGCCGCGTCGGCCTCCGACCCGTCTGCCGGGGGCAACGCCCTCGCCGACACCGGGTTCGCCGGAACCGCCCTCCCATGGGTGGCCGGTGGGCTCCTCGCCGTCGGTGCTGCCGCGCTCGGCACCGTGGTCGTGCGTCGCCGCCAGCAGGCGTGAGATCACGGATCGGCCGGGCGGCGATGGCGGCGCTCGGCTGATCCGGTCCGGGATCCACCGATTCCAGGAAGTGGCGAACAGCCGCTGAAAAATCGGCTATCCTAGACAAGGCCTTCGGGCCATCGGGGTGTGGCGCAGTTTGGTAGCGCGCTTCGTTCGGGACGAAGAGGTCGTGGGTTCAAATCCCGCTACCCCGACAGCAAAGCCCGGTCAGACAAGAGATTGTCTGGCCGGGCTTCTCTGTTTTCGTGGGCTGGCGGTCCGCTGGGCTGGCGGGTTGCACATCCCGCTACCCCGACAGTACAAGCCCGGGAGGTCTCGGTCCCTGAGCCTGTCGAAGGGCAGTCCGGCCCGGTCAGACCACCGTGCGACGAGGAAGGAGCGTCACGAGCGACGCTTCCGGCCGGCAGGCGAACCGCACGGGCGCGTAGATGGAGGTCCCGATGCCAGCGGACACGTTCAGGTACGCCGAGCGGAGGGCGTGGCGCCAGACGCTGAGCCCCTTCACCTGCTTGCGAGGGATGTCGCAGTTCGTCACGAGTGCCCCGTAGCCCGGCACACAGACCTGACCACCGTGGGTGTGACCCGCGAAGATGAACTGCGCACCCTGGGTCACGAAGGCGTCGAGCACCCGACGATACGGAGCGTGCATCACGCCCACCGTCACGGTGTGCGCCAGGGACGGGTCATCGGTCTCCAACGTCTCGGCATCCAGCCGCTCGTCGATGAGGGCCGTCAACGTGTCCAGACGGTCGAAGTGCTTGTGCGGGTCGTCGACGCCGAACAGGTCGAGACGGGTCCCGCGGACCGAGATCTCACCGACCGCGTTGTTGAGGTCGATCCAGCCGAGTTCGTCCATGAAGAACCGCTCGAGCGCGCCCGTGTCGAGGGTGGTCGGTGAGACGTGCTTCGACGAGGTCTGCGTGAAGTACTTGAACGGGTTCTTCGCGGTCGGGCCGTAGTAGTCGTTCGAGCCGTGCACGAACGCCCCAGGAACCCCCGCGAACACCGACAGCGCAGCCCTGATCCCGTCGATGCCCTGCTCATGCCCCAGGTTGTCTCCGGTGTTGATCACGACGTCCGGCCGGAGATCGGCCAGCGACCGCAGCCAGGCCTGCTTCCGGCGCTGCCAGGGCGCCATGTGGAGGTCGGAGAGGTGCAGCACGGTGATCGGCTCGGCGTCGGGCGGGAGGACCGGAGCGGTCACCCTGCGCAGCGTGAAGGCGTTGCGCTCGATCACGGACGCGTACCCGAAGGTGAGGGCCCCGAGGCCTGCCACGACGGCCGCTGCCGTTCCGAGTCTGCCGCCGGTGCTCATGGGTGCCGCCATCGATCGTCTCCTCCTCGGTCGTCGAGTGGTGCCGACCGTCCCACGAGCGTACCCGCTGGCCCCTCCGAAGACGCCCGGAGCGGGCCCCGTGAAGACGACGGAGGGCCCGATCGAAAACGATCGGGCCCTCCGTGCCGGCGTCGGAACGCTAACAGCTGGTCTTCGAGATTGTCACCGTCACCTTGCCGTCCTTGCGCGCCGCGGTCCCGGCCGGTGGATCGACTCCGGTCACCTTCGGTGTCGTCGCTGCGGGATCGACCGCACACTTCTGGCCGACGTTCGCGAACCCGGCACCCTGCAGGGCCGCCTTCGCCTCGTCGTAGCTCGCCGCGCCGCTCACGTCGGGGACGGTCGCCAGGAGGCCGTTGCTGGTGTAGACGGTCACGATGGAGCCCTTCGGCACCGTACCCGAGGGGTTCGTGCTGGCGGCCTGACCCGCGGGCAGCGCAGAGTCGCCGGCGCCGCCGTTCGCGAAGCCGAAGCCGGCGTCCTCGAGGAGCTTCTGGGCCTCCTCGATGGTCTTCCCGGCGACGTCGGGCACCATGACCGACTGACCGTTGATGAGCGACGGATCGGGGTCGCCGAACGCGTCGCCGCCGAACTTCGCATTGGCGGTCGCCATGACCCGCGGCCAGATCTTGTGACGGATCGTCGCGGCCTGCCCGGCGTCGAAGTAGGTACGGCGGAGGTTGACGTGGCCCGTCGCGTTGAAGACGCCGACGACGGTCGCCGCCTTCGTGCTCGCGCCACTCATCCACGTCGCCTCGTTGTTGTCGGTGGTACCCGTCTTACCGATGAGGGGCACGCCGTCACCGATGCGGGACGAACTCGTCGTACCGCCGTTGAACGTCGCCTGGAGGGCGACGTTCGCCGTGGCGGCGACGTTCGCCTCGAGACCCTGGCGACAGTTCGCCGGAGGAACCGGGACCTCGGTGCCGTCGGGCTTCACCACGCGGTCGATTGCGATCGGGTCGCAGGTGATGCCGCCCGATGCGAAGGTCGCGAAGGCCGTCGCCATGCTGAGCGGGGCGACCTCGTTCGTGCCGAGCACGGTGGCAGGGGACTGCAGGAGCGGCCCGCCGTCGGCGCGGTGCACGCCCATCGACTCGGCCGTCTTGCGGATGCCGCAGAGGTCGAGCTGCTTCGCCATCGCGATGAAGCCGGTGTTGATGGACTGCTTCGTCGACTGGAGCGCGGTGTACTGGCCACCGTTGCCGCCCTCGTCGTTGCCGGGGTTCCAGTCGGAACCGGCGTACACGGTCCCGCCGTCGGCGCAGGAGTCCTTGAAGGTGCCCCAGGGCGAGCGCTTGCGACCGTCGACGCCCTCGTTCAGACCGTGGCCCTCCTTGAGCCATTCGGCGAGCGTGAACGTCTTGTACGTCGATCCCGGCTGGAAGCCGGTGGACCCGCCGTAATCGACGTCGGTGTTGTAGTTGACCGCGGAGTAGTTGGCGCCGGTGGCCAGGACGTCCGGGTCGTTCGAGTAGTCCTTGTTCTGCGCCATCGCGAGGATGCGCCCCGTCCCGGGCTGGACCGTGACGGAGACGGCACCGATGTCGAGCTGGTCGCTCACCCGCGGGATGAGCTCGTCGATCGCCGTCTGGGCGGCGTACTGGACGTCGAGGTCGAGCGTCGTGAACACGCTGTACCCACCGCGGTTGAACGCGGCCCAGCGCTCGTCCTCGGTGGCCCCGAAGATCGGGTTGTTCTGGAACACGCGCGTCACGTAGTCGCAGAAGTACCCTGCGCCGGGGCTGACGTTGACGGCCGTCTGGCAACCCGTGCTCGCCGGGTTGATCGTGGGCGTGATGGCCGTCGCGATCGCGACGTCGTACTGCTCCTGCGTGATCTTGCCCTCCTTGATCATCTGATCGAGGACGTAGTTCCGCCGTTCGAGGGTGAGCGCGTATCCGTTCGCCGCACCGTTGGTCTCACTGTCCGGGCGGTCGAGACGCAGGGTCTCCGGGTTGTTGACGATCGCCATCAGCGCGGCCGCCTGCTCAAGATTGAGGTTGGCCGCGGAGGTCGCGAAGTAGTAGTTGGCTGCGGCTTCGATGCCGTAGGTGCGGCCACCGAAGCCGGCGATGTTGAGGTAACCACGAAGGATGTCCTGCTTGCCGTAGCGCTTCTCGAGGCCGATGGCCATGCGCATCTCCTTGAGCTTGCGCTCCGGGGTCGCCTTCGTCGCCTCTTCGTACGCGGCTTTCATCTTGGCCTCGTCGGTGATGGCCTCGGCCTTCTGCACGAGCACGTTCTTCACGTACTGCTGCGTGATCGACGAACCACCCTGGAGGTCGCGGCCGGTCGCGCTGATCGCGACGGCTCGGATCGTACCCGTGAGGTCGACACCGCCGTGCTCGTAGAAGCGCGGGTCCTCGGCCGAGACCGCCGCGTCCTTGACGAACTGGTTGATCTGGTCCCAGCCGACCTCGATGCGGTTCTGCTGGTAGAAGGACGCGAGCAGCTGCGGGTTACCGGCGCTGTCGGTCGCGTAGATGTTGGACTTCTGCGCCAGCTCGTCGAGGGCCAGGTAGTCGGGCAGACCATCGAACACGTTGATCGTGCTGTTGGTCGCCATCCCCGTGACGGCGAGGGCCGGGGTGACCGTGGCGGTGACGAGGACACCCGCTGCGACGCTCAGGCCGAGAAAGCCGAGGAAGCCGCCGAGCACACCGGTGGCCGTGCGATGTTGTTGAGGCATGGATCGATGCTAAGCGACAATCCTGAAAAAGGCCCGCTCAGCGCCGCGTTGAAACCCGATCGTTGCCGCCGGGGCGGCCCGGGGCGGCTGCCGGGCGGCGTCCGCCCGGCAGCCGTCTCGGATCATCCGGGTGAGCCGTTCCCGTTTCCGTTCCCGGCACCGCCGCCGTTCCCATTGCCGTTCCCCGGGGCTGCCGGACCACCGTTCTCGCCGGTCCCGTCGGTGTCCCCACCGTCGCCAGGCGCCGGTGTCGGCGCCTCGCTCGGTGCCTGCGTCGGGTCGGTCGTGGGTGTCGGAGCAGGTGTGGAGTCCTCGCCGCTGCTGCCGGAACCGTCGCCCTGCAGCGTGGCTCGGTCGGCCTCAGGGAAGTCGCCGCCCGGGTACTTGGCGAGCGCGGCCGACATGACCTCCGGCCAGATGTAGTGCCGCATGGACGCGACCTGGGTGCCGTCGATGTAGGTGTCGCGGAGGTTGACGTGTCCGCTGACGTTGAAGGTGCCGACGACCGTCGCGACGGTCGTGCTCGCGCCACTCATCCAGGTCGCCTCGGCGTTGTCCGTGGTCCCCGTCTTGCCGATCAGCTCACCGACGCCGTCGGTGCGGGCGCCCGAGGCGGACGCGGTACCGCTCGACACGACGCCCTGGAGGACGTCGTCGGCCGCGGCCGCCACCTTCGCATCGACCGACTGGCGGCAGTTCGCGGAGGGGACCTCGGCAGTCGACCCGTCGGGCTTCGTGATCGAGTCGATCGCGATCGGGTCGCAGGTCTTGCCGCCGGCCGCGAGCGTCGCGAACGCGGTCGCCATGCTCAGCGGGGCGACCTCATTCGTGCCGAGCACGGTCGCGGGGGAGTTGTTAAGTGGCGCGCCGTCGGCACGGTGCACGCCCATCGACTCGGCGGTCTTGCTGATGTCGCAGAGGTCGAGCTCCTGCGCCATCGCGATGAACGCGGTGTTGATCGACTGCTGCGTGGCACGTCTCACGGTGTAGGACCCTGATTCGCCCTCGTCGTTCCGCGGACTCCATCCGGCCTCCGCCTGCTCCGTCCCACCCGGGACGCAACTGTTGGTGAAGGTCCCCCAGTCGGATCTGCGGTTCGCGTTGATCGACTCGTTGACGCCCTTGCCCGACTTCAGCCAGTCCGTCAGGGTGAAGATCTTGTACGTCGACCCGGGCTGGAAGCCGGCCGAGCCGCCGTAGGCCTGGTCGGTGTTGTAGTTGATGGCGCTGTAGTTGGAGCCCGTCGCGAGGACATCGGGATCCTGCGAGTAGTCCTTGTTCTGGGCCATGGCGAGGATCCGCCCGCTCCCGGGCTGCACGCTCACGGAGACGGCACCGAGGTCGAGTTCCGTGGTGGTCTTCGGGACGTATTCGTCGATCGCCGCCTGCGAGGCGCTCTGGAGGTCGAGGTCGAGGGTCGTGAAGACGCTGTATCCGCCGCGCTTGAAGTTCGTCCACCGTTCGTCCTGTGTGGCGCCGAAGATCTCGTTGTTCTGCAGCACGTTCGTCACGTAATCACAGAAGTAGGCGGACGACCCGGCCGCGGAACAGCCGGTGACGGGCGGCACGATCGTCGGGGTGATCGGGATCGCCACGGCGGTGTCGTGCTGCTCCTTGGAGATCTTCTGCTCTTTGAGCATCTGGTCGAGGACGTAGTCCCGTCGCGTCTTCGTCAGGGCGTAGCCGTTGGCCGCGCCGTTGTCGGCGCTGTCGGGCTTGTCGATCCTGAGGTTCTCGGGGTTGTTGACGATCGCGAGCAGGGTCGCCGCCTGCTCCAGCGTGAGGTTCGCCGCCGTGGTGTTGAAGTAGTAGTTGGACGCCGCCTCGATGCCGTAGACGCGTCCGCCGAAACCGGAGATGTTGAGGTACCCGCGGAGGATGTCCTCCTTGCCGTACGTCTTCTCGAGACCGATCGCGAGTCGCATCTCCTTGAGCTTGCGCTCCGGGGTCGTCGCGGTCGCCTCCTCGTAGGCCGCGTCGCTCTCCTTCTTGTCGGGGATCGCCTCGGCCTTCTGCACCAGGACGTTCTTCACGTACTGCTGCGTGATCGACGAACCACCCTGCGTCGATCCACCGGCGGCGTTGTTGACGACCGCGCGGACGGTGCCCGCGAGGTCGATGCCACCGTGCTCGAAGAAGCGGGGGTCCTCGGCCGAGACCGCGGCGTCCTTCGCGAACTGGGAGATCTGGTCCCAGCTGTCCTCGATCCGGTTCTGGTCGTAGAAGGAGGCGAGGAGCACCGGGTTGCCGGCGGAGTCCTTGGCGTAGATGCTCGACTTCTGGGCGAGTGAGTCGAGCTGGAGGTAGTCGGGGAGGCCGTCGAAGACGGAGATGCCCGTGGAGGTGGCGAGACCGGTCATCGCGATGGCAGGGGTGACCGCGGCGGTGGCGAGCACACCGGCGGCGACGCTCAAGCCGACGAAGCCGAGGACGCTCTGCGCGACCGTCTTCGCGGGGGTACGTGGTTCAGGCATAGGATCGAAGGTAAGCGGGGAAACTGTGAGCGAGCTTCACTTGGGGCCCGCCATGACCATCCCCTGCGCCTCCGCCTCTCCGTGCGGAGCGCCCGATCGAGGAGAGACATGACCCGCTGGGAGTACCTCACCACGCCGCTGATGATCCACAACACGGCAGCCATCCTGAACAACTGGGGCGGGGAGGGTTGGGAGCTCGTCCAGGTCGTCACCGGTCCGGAGGGTGGGCTCGTCGCCTACCTCAAGCGCCCCATCGCCGACTGACCCGACGCCCCGGAGGAACCCCCATGTCCCAGATCGCCGACCGACTCGCCGAGCTCGGTATCACCCTGCCCACCGTCGTCCCGCCCGTCGCGGCCTACATCCCCGCGGTGGTCTCCGGTGAGCACGTCTTCACCTCGGGCCAGCTGCCCATGACCGACGGCAAGCTCCCCGCCACCGGCAAGGTCGGTGAGGGCGACGGACTCGTCTCGCCCACCGACGCCAAGTCCTATGCCCGGACGTGCGCCCTCAACGCGCTCGCCGCGGTGGAGAGCCAGATCGGTTCGCTCGACCGCGTCACCCGCATCGTGAAGGTCGTCGGCTTCGTCGCCTCCGACCCGGCGTTCACCGGCCAGCCCGGCGTCATCAACGGTGCGTCAGAGGTGCTCGGCGACATCTTCGGCGACCTCGGCGTGCACGCCCGCTCTGCCGTCGGCGTCGCCGTGCTCCCGCTCGACTCGCCCGTCGAGGTGGAGCTCATCGTCGAGTTCGCGTAGCGCGCGACGTCACAACAGGAGATCCGCTCCGGAGCAGGAGAACGTAGCTACGTTCCTCCTGCTGCGGAGCGGATCTCCTGCGTTCACCACTGATGCCTGCCTTGCGCGATCGCGTCTGAGACCTCGCGCTCGACGAGTGTCCAATCATGCATGACCTGCTGGTAACTGAACCGCAGGACGGTGTGACCGGACAGCGCGAGGCGGCGATCCTGCGCGAGGTCGCGGCTCCGCTGTGATGCATCCTGGTGCGGGGCGTGTCCATCGAATTGCAGGATAAGGCGCTCGCCGACGAGACCGTCGACACGGTGACCGTCGACCACGACCTGCTGACGCATGTGAATCCCGATCCGCGCGAGACGGATGCGAGGTATCGACTCGATGCCGGAGTCGGAGAGGTGGCTGGTGCGGTCGATCACCCTCCGGAACCGGCGGGAACGGGTGGGCATGAGTCTGAGCCGGTCGAGGTCGGCATCGCCGATGCGGACAGCCGACTCGAAGACCACGAGTCCGCGTTCGAACGGTTGGCACTCGGCGATGTGGAAGAGTGCATTGACCGGTGGCTGCACCAGCGTGCGGGCGGACACTGGTGCCGGGGTCGCGCTCCAATGGAGCCGTAGCCCTGATTCGATCGTCGCGGCAGACGTCGACGGGACGGAGAGGTGGACGAGTCCGTCGGAGAGGTTCCACCAACCGCGACGACCGGCGATCGTCAGACACGTCAATCGTCCTCCGCGCGTCGCCGCGAAGAGCAGTTGGGGATCACACGCTTCGGTCACCAGCCAGTTGCGTCTGACGACTCGGACCGAGCCTGATCGCTTCGCGCATTCGATGCCGTGCCTGGTCGCTCCGGCATCAAGCGCGTCGAGACGATGCACGATCCCGTCGTGCCGGTCTATCCACGGGCTGAGGTCCATCACCTCAGCCTCGCGGGCTGGGCAGGGCCACGGCCGCCGCCCCGGGGAGACGGGGATGAGCTGCCCGAGAGCCTGCCCTGTGGAGCACAGGAGATCCGCTCCGGAGCAGGAGAACGTAGCCACGTTCCTCCTGCTGCGGAGCGGATCTCCTGCTTCGGGGCTGCGCGGACCTACGTGTTCTTCACCATCTTGTCGGTGATGATCTGCATGACCGTGGTGTCGGCGAGCGTCGTCGTGTCGCCCACCTCGCGGCCCTCGGCCACGTCGCGCAGGAGACGGCGCATGATCTTGCCCGAGCGCGTCTTCGGCAGTTCGTTCACGAGGTAGACCTCGCGTGGGCGGGCGATCGGACCGATCTGTTCGCCGACCCAGCTGCGGAGCGCGCCGGTGATGTCCGCGAGTCCGGACGCCTGCTCGAGGTGGGACTCCTTGATGATGACGAAGGCGACGACCGCCTGCCCGGTGGTCTCGTCGGCCGCACCGACCACGGCGGACTCGGCCACCATCTCGTTGGCGACGAGCGCCGACTCGATCTCAGCGGTGGAGAGTCGGTGTCCGGAGACGTTCATGACGTCGTCGACACGGCCGAGCAGCCAGACGTCGCGGTCCGAGTCGAGCCGTGCGCCGTCGCCGGCGAAGTAGAAGGGGCCGCCCTCGACGTCCCAGAACTTCTCCCAGTAGGTCTCCTTGAACCGCTCGGGGTCGCCCCAGATGCCGCGGAGCATCGACGGCCAGGGCTCGGTCACGACGAGCAGTCCGCCGCCGCCGGCACCGACCGCGTCACCGGCGTCGTCGACCACGTCGATGGCGATGCCCGGGATCGGGACCTGCGCGCTACCGGGCTTCGTCGACGTGACACCGGGAAGGGCCGACACCATGATCGCCCCGGTCTCCGTCTGCCACCAGGTGTCGACGATCGGCGCGACCTTGTTGCCGATGATCTTGCGGTACCACATCCACGCCTCGGGGTTGATGGGCTCGCCCACCGAGCCGAGCAGGCGGAGCGACGACAGGTCGAACTGCTTCGGGATCTTCCGGCCGAGCTTCATGAAGGAGCGGATCGCCGTCGGAGCCGTGTAGAAGATGCTGACGCCGTACTTCTCGATGATCTCCCACCAGCGTCCCGGGTGCGGGGCGTCCGGTGTGCCCTCGTAGAGCACCTGCGTCGCGCCGTTCGCGAGGGGGCCGTAGGTGACGTAGCTGTGGCCCGTGATCCAACCGATGTCTGCCGTGCACCAGTACACGTCGGTCTCGGGGTGCAGGTCGAAGACGTTCTTGTGGGTGAACGCCGTCTGCGTCAGGTAGCCACCCGAGGTGTGCAGGATGCCCTTCGGCTTTCCGGTGGTGCCGGAGGTGTACAGGATGAAGAGCGGCTGCTCTGCGGGGAACGGCTGCGCGTCGTGCTCGGGTTCGGCGTCGGCGATGGCCTCGTGCCACCAGAGGTCGCGTCCGGCCGTCCAGTCGACCTCGTTCTCGCCGCGACGGACGACGAGCACGTGATCCACGGTCGCCTGCTCGGGCAGCTCGCCGCGGCTCGCGAGCGCCGCGTCGACGGCGGGCTTGAGCGCGGAGACCTTGCCCTTGCGGTAGCCGCCGTCGGCGGTGATGACGAGCTTGGCCTCCGCGTCGTCGATGCGGGAGCGCAGGCTGTCCGCGCTGAACCCGCCGAAGACGACCGAGTGGACCGCGCCGATGCGCGCGACGGCGAGCATCGAGACGATCGCCTCCGGGATCATCGGCAGGTAGATGGCGACCCGGTCGCCGGCTTCGACGCCGAGGCTGGTGAACAGGTTGGCCGCGCGCTTGACCTCTGCCGTGAGTTCGGCGTAGGTGATGGTGCGGGTGTCGCCGGGCTCGCCCTCCCAGTGGAGGGCGACGCGGTCGCCGTTGCCGGCCTCGACGTGCCGGTCGAGGCAGTTGTAGGCGACGTTCAGCTCGCCGTCGTCGAACCAGGTCGCGAAGGGAGGGTTCGACCAGTCGAGGGTCTTCGTGAACGGCTTGCTCCACGTGAGCAGCTCGCGGGACTGCTCGGCCCAGAAGGCGAGCCGGTCACTCGACGCCCGCTCGTAGAGCTCGGCGCTGGCGATCGCCTGCGCGGCGAACTCCTCCGACGGTGGGAATCGTCGGTCTTCGTGCATCAGGCTGTCGATCTGCGTGCTCATCGTGTGTGTCTCGCTCCCTTGCGAATCCGCGTTCCTGACCCGACCTGCCGAGGCGGGTCGAGTCCGTGCCATGCACGAGCGTAGCGCGTTCTCGGTTGCGGATTTGTCACTCATCCGAACAAATTCGCGGGCCCAGTCTGTGAATGATCTGGGCATGGTAGGGAAACCACTCGATCTGGGGTCGTCTGAGTGCTTGTGTTCCCCGTTCACTGGCGTACACTTGGACCCGGCCGAATACACATTCGTGCATGCAGTGCTAGCGATTCCCCCCAATCCGGCACTGTAGAGGCGGCACCCATTCCCCCCAATGGGTGCCGCCTTCTTCTGTCTCCGGCGCCGGCTGCAGGTGGCTACCGGCGAGTATTCGATTATTGCTTATAGTTCTGCCACTATCAGCTCTATGCTTCTGAGATGACCGATCTCCTCCTGGCCGTCGTCGTCGACATCGTCGGTTCCCGCCGTCTCGACGATCGCACCCGAGCTCAGCGCGCGATCCAGAACGTCTTCCTGCAGGTGGAGGCCACCTGGCCCGCCGAGCAGCCGCTGCGTCCCACGGTCGGCGACGAGTTCCAGGTCGTGTACGCGGACGTCGCGACCGCACTGCGAGCCACCACCCTCGCGCGACTGCTGTTCCCCGCGGAGGTCGATTGCCGGTTCGGCCTCGGCTGGGGCGAGGTCACGGACATCGACGCCGGGCAGGAGGCCCGCATTCAGGACGGTTCCGCCTGGTGGCGGGCCCGAGCCGCCATCGACGAGGCGCATCGGCGAGAGGACAAACGTCAGCCGTACCTGCGATCGTGGTTCGAGGGCGAAGCGCCCCAGGACGGAGACGCCATCGTGAACGCACTCCTCACCCTGCGCGACCACACGATCGATCAGATGCGGAACCCCCGACAGCGACAGCTCGCCGCGGGCGCGCTCCTCGGCCGATCGCAGGAGTCGATGGCTGCCGAAGCCGGCATCTCGCAGTCCGCGGTGTCGCAGAACCTGCAACGATCGGGCGGTGCCGCGCTCGTCTCGGCCCTCGACCTGCTCGCCGGATCGCCGGCCCGATGATCACGGCCGTCCTGCTGCTCATGATCGGGGTCGCCGACCTCTGTCGAGGTGTGGCCCGCGGCCCGCGCTGGTCCCCGGTGATCGGGCTGGTGGTGGTCTGGCTGTTCGCCGTGCTGGGCCTCGGGCTCGACTGGTGGTGGCCGACGCTGACCGGCCTCGTCGCCCTCGGATGGATCATGGCCATGCCGTCCTCGGACGCGTCACGACCGCGCGGGTTCTGGCCCGTGCTCCTGCTCGGTCTCCTCGTCGTCGTCTCCACGCTCGTGTTCGGGGCGGGCGGGACCGCCGACAGCCCCGCTGCACAGGTCTACGCGGGCTTCGACCTCGGCGTGCTGCAGGAGGTGCCCCTGGTTCTCGCCGTCGCAGCCGGGTCGACGCTCGTCTTCCTCACGCGGAGCAGCAACCTCATCGTGCGGGCGTCGCTGCGCCGCGCGCGTGAGGACGACGAGCCGCAACCGACCGCGGCACCCGCCTCCGCCTGGACGGTCATGATCCGCGGACGCGAGTTGGGGAGCGTCGAGCAGAGCGCCACGCCGCGGCGTCCGACGACACAGCTGCTCGGCGGCCGACTCATCGGCCCGCTCGAACGCGTCTTCATCGTCGTCCTCGCGCTGAGCGGCACCGGCATGGTGATCGCCGCCCTCGTCGCGGCGAAAGGCATCGTGCGCTTCCCGGAGATCTCCGAGGATCGCGGGGTCGGCGGCAAGGCGGAGGAGTTCCTCGTCGGCAGCTTCACGAGCTGGGCGATCGCTGCTGCTGCGGTGCTCTACCTCTGGGTGATCGCCGCCGGCTGACGCGACACGGGGTCCCGCGTCGGTTTACGCGGGACCCCGTGTCTCATCGCTGCTCGAGAAACGCCGCGAGCTGTTCCTGATCGGGGTACGACGCCTGGGCGCCGGCGCCGGTCGCCGCGTAGCTGCCGACGGTCGAGGCGAATCGAGCCGCGTCGACGAGCTCGTCGCCGGCAGCGAGTCGCAGCGCGAGAGCACCCATGAACGCGTCGCCACAGCCGGTGGTGTCGACGGCGTCCACCGTCGGCGACGGAACCGACGTCGGGTCGGCCTCGCCGTCGATCACGACACTGCCCGCGGCCCCGGTCGTGACGACGGCTCGTCGGATGCCGTGGCTGCGCAGTGCCGTGGCGGTCGCCTCCCACCCGGCCCCCTCCGGGTCGACCCCGGCGAGATCGGCGGCCTCGTGCTCGTTCACGAGGAGGACGCCGGTCGCCTGGAGGAGCTCCTCCGGCACCGGACCGTAGGGGGAGAGGTTGAGGAGTACGAGCGCGCCGGCCGCAGCGCCCCTCCGGGCCGTCTCGAGCACGGTGTCGATGGGTACCTCGAGGCACAGGCAGACGACGCCGGCACCGTCGAGCGCCGTCCACGCCTCGCCCATCCGGTCGGGCGTGAGGGTGCCGTTCGCCCCGGGCGACACGATGATCGTGTTCTCCCCGGCGTCGTCGACGGTGATGACCGCGGTGCCGGTCGCGACGTCGTCACGTCGGGCGATCCGGGTGACGTCCACTCCCGAGCTCGAGAGCGACTCGAGCAGGAGCGACCCGTGCGCGTCGTCGCCGACCGCGCCGACCATGGTGACGTCGCCGCCGAGTCTGCCTGCGGCGACCGCCTGGTTGGCGCCCTTGCCGCCGGGGATGACGGCGAGTTCGGATCCCGTGAGCGTCTCCCCGGGCTGCGGGAAGCGTGCAGTGCGGACGACGAGGTCCGCGTTCAAGGATCCGACGACGACGATGCGTGGACTCTGCATGGTGACCCTCCTAGGCTGCCGAGGCGGTCTCGGCCGGACGGACCTCGGCGCCGGCGGGCTTCGGGATGAGGAACGACACCAGGAGGGCGACCGCGGTGATGCCCGCGCCGACCAGCATGGCACTCGTGTACCCGGCCGTCGACGTCCCTCCGGCGGGTGCGACGGCGATCTGGACGGCGGGGAGGACGACGAAGCTGAGGCCGGCGCCCAGGTTGAAGGCGCCCGCGTTCAGGCCGGGCAGGAAGCCCGGGTTCTCCTTCGGCGACAGGACGATGCCGAGCCCGTTGAGCATGATGTTGCCGATGCCCGCGTAGGTCGCACCGATGAGGACGGTCGTCGCGATGAGGACGGGGAGCGAGTGCACGCCGACGAGCGCCATGATGACGATCGAGACGATGCTGCCGATGAGACCGATGCGGAGCACGTTCAGGTAGCCGAGCGTTGGCGCGAGACGACCGGCGAACGGGCCGACGAGCCAGCCGACGAGGGCGTACGGCGTCAGGAACGCGAGCGAGGCGAGGTCGGCCTCCATGCTGAAGCCCGCGTCGGCGTTCTGGGCGATCGAGGTGACGAGGCCGTTGGCGACGGCGAAGACCCCGGTCATCGTGAGCAGCGTCGTGAGCAGGAGTGCCCAGGTGCTGCGCTGGCGGAGGTACTTCGTGGCGACCAGTGGCTCGGCGACGCGGTTCTCGACGGTCCAGAAGATCGCGAATGCGACGAGGGCGACGACGATGAACCCGCCGACGAGCAACCAGTTCGCCGCCGCGAGCTTGCCGGCCTCGTTGAACGCGGTGAGCAGTGCGGCGATCGACACGACGAGCGGGAGCACGCCCCACCAGTCCATCCTCGTGCCCTTCGAGGGCTGCGAGTTCGCGGCCCACAGGACGACGAACACGATCGCGACGGCTGCGACGACGGCCATGGTCCAGAAGACGGATCGGAAGCCGTGGTTCGTGACGAGCCATCCGCCGGCGAGAGCGTCGATCCCGGCGATGCCGCCGTTGACTGCGGTGATGAGGCCCATCATGGCGCCGTACCGCTTCGGGTCGGTGACCTCGGCGCGCAGCATGAGCAGGGTGATGGGCACGACCGGTCCGGACACGCCCTGGATGATGCGGCCGACGAACAGCATCTCGACGTTCACGGCGAGGGCCGCGACGACGGTGCCGACGAGCATGATGACGAGCATGCCCGTCAGGACGCGCTTCCGGCCGACGATGTCGCTGAGGCGGGGGAGGAAGACCGAGAACAACGCCGCCGTGGTGAAGAACATGGTCTGCGAGAGGCCGATGGTGGCGTCATCGGTCTGCAATTCGCGCGCCATGCTGACGAGCGCGGGGCTCAGCATGCTGGCGTTCAACTGGAACGCGACGCAGGCGGCGAGCAACGCCGTCATGAGGGCACCGACGCGGACGGCGGGCTTCGTGGAGTTCAGGAGGTCGCTCACAGCTCGATCTCCCCGATGTTCTCGAGGGCGTCGGTGACGAGGCCCCAGAAGCGTGCGTGGTCGAGCTCGGTCGCGGCCCAGGTGCTGCAGTCGTCCGGAGCCGGGCTGCGGAAGTCGGCGACCGTCATGCCGAGGGTGAGCGTGCCCGTGAGTTCGATGTCGATCGGTACCTTGACGGTCCGCACGATCGTCGGGTCGATCACGTAGGCGACGGCGCACGGGTCGTGCACGGGCGGGCTGTCGAAGCCCTGCGCGTCTTTGTAGGTGGTGCCGAAGAACTCGAGCAGCTCCTCGACGAAGCGTGCCGGGCCGGTGCCGATCGCGGCGATCCGCTCGACGACCTCCGGGGTGGCGAGGGCCTGGTGCGTGAGGTCGAGGCCGACCATGACGACGGGCCAGCTCTCGTTGAAGACGATGTGCGCGGCCTCGGGGTCGATCTTGATGTTGAACTCGGCCACCGCCGACCAGTTGCCGACGTGGTAGCCGCCGCCCATGAGGACGACCTCCTTGACCCGCTCCACGATGCGCGGCTCCTTGCGGGCTGCGAGGGCGATGTTCGTCAGGCCGCCGGTCGGGACGAGGGTGATCTCGCCCGGTTCGTGCGACATGACGAGGTCGATGATGAGGTCGATGGCGTGCCGGTCGTCGAGGGCGATCGCCGGTTCGGGGAGGACGGGGCCGTCCATGCCCGATTCGCCGTGGATGTCCGGCGCGTTCTCGAGCGGGCGCACGAGCGGGCGGTCGGCACCGGCGGCGAACGGCACGTCGGTGATCCCGGCGATGCGGGCGACGGCGAGGGCGTTCCGGGTGACCTTCGGGAGCGTCTGGTTGCCGACGACGGTCGTGACGGCGAGCAGCTCGATCTCGGGGTTGCCGTGTGCCAGGAGGATGGCGATCGCGTCGTCGTGGCCTGGGTCGCAGTCGAGGATGATCTTGCGGGGCATGGTTCTCCACATCGTTGGGGTGCTGGGGAAGCGGGCGGCAGGTCACGTAAAGCGCTTCAGGTCCGCCGGGAGCAGCCTACGTCAAGCGCTTTAGGTTCGCCAAACCGGGTCGTTCGGCCCAGGGTTCCGCGGCCCCGATACGATCGACGGGTGCCCCTCGAACCGAACGATCCCCGGCCACGCGCCGCCCGTCGCGTGACGGCGGCGATGGTGGCGGAGCGGGCCGGGACGTCGGTCGCGACCGTGTCGCTCGTCGCCAACGGCAAGGACGCCGGTCACGTGTCGGCACAGAACGCCGAACGGGTGCGCCAGGCGATCGCCGAGCTCGGCTACGTCGCCGACCACGCCGCGCGGGCGCTCGCGAGCGGGTCGAGCAACCTGGTCGTCTTCGTGACGCCGGATGCCTCGAACCCCTACTTCGGTGCGGTGATCCGCGGGCTCAGGGCCGGCCTCGGCGACGCCTACCAGCTACTCGTCTCAGTGACCGGGGAGGGCGACGTGCCCACGGCGGCGGCGCTCGGCCGACTGGCGGCCCTCCGACCGGCCGGGGTCGTGGTCGACGCGCCGAGCGAGGCCTTCCTCGAGGAGCTCCGGCTGGACGCCGCGCTCGTGTTGCTCGACGCACCCCGCCTCCCGATGACGACGGCGGAGGCCGCGTCCGGTGCCGTCGCCGCCGACCGACGCGCCGTCTCCGTCGACTTCGACCTCCTCGGCGGTGTTCGCGCGCTCCTCGACCACCTCCACGTCCTGGGTCACCGTCAGCTCGGGTACCTCGGTGGGCGCACCGCGACGGACACGTTCCTTCTGCGTCGACTGCTGCTCGAGCGCGAGGCCGCCGTGCGCGGGATGCGCGTGCACGCGGACGATCGCGCGGAGAGCATCATCGACCTCGAAGCGGCGGCCGAGGCGTTCGTCGACAGCTGGCCGCGGTGGCGCGACGCCGGGGTGACCGCGTTGGTCTGCGCGACCGACACGCACGCGTACGGGGTGCTGCAGTCGGCGCGGGCGATGGGCATGCCGGTGCCGGGTGAGCTCGCGGTGGTCGGGTTCGACGACCTGGCGTCGTCGGTCGTGAGCGACCCGCCGTTGACGAGTGTGCGGTTGCCCGGTGAGGCGCTCGGTCGCGCGGGCGCCGAGCAACTCCTCGCCCGGATCGAGGGTCGGACGGTGGCACCCGCCCCGGTGATCGCGGCGGACCTCGTCATCCGCGCCTCGACGATCGGTCGCTGAGGCGCACTGAGGTTCGCCGACGACGCTCCACAAGCGAGGCCGGTCTCGTGAGCTTGCGAGGTCAGCGTCTCCGCGCCTCGGGGTTCGAGCCTGGGCTTCTACGCTCGCCGCATGTCCGATCGATTCGTCGTCTCCATCCCGCCCGAGGTCACCCCTTCTGATCCGCCGGGGGCGTCGGCCGACGCCGAACCCGCGCGTGCGACCGAGTCGCGCGGCGTCACGGCGCTCGCCGACTTCGGCGCGCTCGCGCCCTACCTCGCCGATCCGGGGGTCACCGACCTCTTCGTCAACGGCTCGTCCGGCCTCTGGCTCGACCACGGTGCCGGGCTCGTGCGGGAGGCGGGATGGCGCTCCGATGAGGCGACCATCCGCGCGCTCGCGGTGCGCCTGGTGGCGAGGGGCGGGCGGCACGTCGACGAGGCGACGCCGTGCGTCGACGTGCGTCTGCAGGACGGGGTGCGGGTCCACGTGGTCCTCCCGCCGGTGTCGACGCGAGGGACGCTCCTGTCCATCCGGGTGCCACGGGACGAAGCGCTGGGGTTCGATGCGCTACAGGCCTCCGGGATGTTCCCGGCGGCGGTCGCCGAGCTGCTGCGCGACGCCGTCGCGGCCCGGACGAACATCCTCATCACCGGTGCGGGCGGCTCCGGGAAGACGACGCTCCTCGGCGCCCTGCTCGGCCTCGCCTCGCCAGCCGAGCGGCTCGTCGTGATCGAGGACGTCGCGGAGCTGCGGATCCTCCACCCGCATGTCGTCGCACTCCAGTCGCGCCAGGCCAACCTGGAGGGGGCCGGCGGTATCGACCTCGAACGCCTCCTGCGCGAGGCGCTCCGCATGCGTCCCGACCGGCTCGTCCTCGGCGAGTGCCGGGGGCCCGAGGTGCGTGAGCTGCTGTCGGCGCTCAACACCGGGCACGACGGCGGTGCAGGCACCCTCCACGCGAACTCCGTGACCGACGTGCCCGCCCGTTTGGAAGCGCTCGGTGCGCTCGCCGGCATGAGTCAGGAGGCTGTGGCCCGTCAGGCGACGAGCGCGATCGGACTCGTCGTGCACCTGGCACGGCTCCCGGTCGGACGGCAGGTGGTGGCGGTCGGTCGCCTCCTGATCGACGAACACGACCGCCTCTCCGTCGAGGAGTTGCCGTGACCCGGCTGCGGGTCCTGCGGCGGGTGCTCGCGGCGCTTCCCGGCACGGCTCAGCCCGACGAGGACGGTCCCGCCCGCGTGGCGCGCACCACTCGACGTCTGGCCGTGCTGCTGGGCGCCGGTGTCGCACCCGGCAGCGCCTGGAGGCATCTCGCCCTGGAAGCCGACGCCGATGCGCGAACGCGATCAGCAGCGGTGTCCGTCGGCCTCACGGCGGATGAACCGGACGACGAAGCCGGCCCGACGAACGATCATCGGGCCGACGCGGCGGTGCTGTCAGCGGTGGCCGATGCTGCCGCGCACGGCGGCGACCTGCCGGCGGCGATCGCCGCCATCGCTGATCAGGAGACGAGTGCCGGCGCGCGCACGGCCTGGGCGGGCCTGGCCGCCGCTTGGCAGGTCGCTGCCATCAGCGGCGCGCCGCTCGGCGTCTGTCTGCGCGACCTCGCCGGGTCGCTGCGCGAGTTGGACCGCATCGGTCGCGACGTCGGCACGGCGCTCGCCGGACCGTCCGCGACGGCGAGGCTGGTGCTCTGGTTGCCGCTCGTCGCCGTCCTCCTCGGGATGGCCCTCGGCTTCGACACGCTGCGGACGCTCTTCGCGACACCTCCCGGGCTCTGTTGTCTCGCGGCCGGTGTGGTGTTCCTCATCGTCGGTGCGCGCTGGAGTTCGGCGCTCAGTGCACGGGCGGCCAGGCGCGACCCCGCGCCGGGGTTGTCGCTCGACCTCGTCGCGGTGGCGATGGCGGGTGGGGGAGCGGCGCCGGAGGCCCGGTCGATCGTCGAGGAGGCGTGCGAGCGGTTCGCCGTCCCCTACGACGGTGCCACGATCACGGGCGTCCTCGCGCTCTCGGCCAGGGCCGGGATCCCCGCCGGTGAGCTGCTCCGCAGCGAGGCGGAGCAGCAGCGTGATCAGGCACGGTCCGATGGCGAGCGGGCTGCAGCGATCCTCGCGACCCGCCTCATGATCCCGCTCGGGGTCTGCATCCTGCCGGCCTTCCTCCTCGTCGGTGTGGCTCCGCTCCTCCTCAGCGTCGTCACCTCGACGACGCTCGGGTTCTGACCAACGGTTCGACGCCGACCTGCTTGCTTCCGTCGCGGGGCTGCTTCAGTCGCGGGAGCATGGCAGTGCGCGCCAGCAGCGTGCTCCGACGAGCACGGCGACGGCGATGATCACGAGTGGCACGAGGATCCACGCGACGTCGCCGGACCAGCCGACGCCGATGCCGTCCTCGTTGGCGAAGGCGAGCACGTCGACGAAGAAGAACCGTGCGTGCGCTTCATCGAGTGTCGACTGCTCGACCACCGCGAGCATCCCGAGGGTGAACAGGGCGAACGAGAACCAGTAGGCGAGGATCGCGACGCCGCCCCAGATGACCCCGATCGACCAGGTCGGTCGCAATCGGGCCGGGTCGTCGGCGTAGCGGGCGGCCAGGGCGCGTGGTGAGCCGAGGTCGGCCAGGGCGATCGTCATCGGTCGCCGATCGACCGAGAGTTCGTCTCGCAGCGAACGGATGATCGAGCGGCGTTCCCGCCCCGTGACCACAGCTTCGAGGTGCCAGTCGAGGCGCTGCAGGTACGAGTCGCGTCGCCAGCGGTCCGCGAAGCTCAGTCCGCGTGCAGCGCGCTCGGCGAGCAGGTCATCCGCCGTCGGGTGCTTCTGGTCGATCATGCTGATGCTCCTTCAGGGTGAATTCCTCGTTCGGCGATGTCGGTCATCGCCCTCCAGCGGGCGATGGCGTCGAGCCTCGCCGCGTCTCCTCGTTCGGTGATCGCGTAGTACTTCCGTGCTGGGCCGCCCGAGGAGGCGACCCGACGCGCGGTCACCAGTCCGTCGCGTTCGAACCGGCTGAGGACCGGATACACGACGCCGGTCGCCAGATCGGCCAGACCGAGGGCTCGGAGACGTTCGACCAGCTCGTACCCGTAGGTCTCACCGCGGTGCACGGTGGACAGGATGAGCATCGGCAACACGCCCCGGAGGAGTTGCGAGTCGCGCGCCGCCAGCTGTTCATCCATGACTATTACTCAAGCATGAATAGCGGTCGGGTGCAAGGCGAGATCGCTCCACAACCGGCCGGTCGACGCGGCCCGTCGCCGACGTCGGCTCTGCTCGCGCGTCGCTGGACGCGTTCGCCGAACATGGAGGTGTTCGTGCCACGAGCGCAGCACTCCGGTGCGGGGAAGGAACATCATGATCACGATCGGTCGTCGAATGGGACACAGCGTCACGCGCGAGGTCCGGCGCATCCTGCAGGACGAACGGGGGTCCGCCACGGCGGAGTACGCGGTGGCCACCATGGCGGCCGTCGGGTTCGCAGGTCTCCTGGTCGCCATCCTTCGCGGAGACGAGGTGCGGGGCATCCTCACCGACCTCATCCGACGAGCCCTGACGGCGAACGGCTGAGCCGTGCGGCTGAGTGTGCCGACATGCCGTTCGGAGGATGGCGCGGTGACGGCGGAGTTCGCGGTCGTCGTCCCGGCCGTCGTCCTCGTGCTGGCGATGGGGCTCTCGGCGGTGCAGGTGGGGCTGACCCAGCTCCGCGCGACCGACGCGGCTGCGGACGCCGCCCGGAGTCTGGGGCGAGGCGACGACGCCGGGACCGCGGCGGGTCGGGTCGCGCGCGTCCTGCCGGGGGCGACCATGACGAGTGGGGCGGAAGGCGACCTCGTCTGCGTGCGGGTCGACGCCGTCGGCGGATCCGGCCTGGCCGGCATCGTCCCGGTATCGGCCTCCTCGTGCGCCATGGGTGGCGGCCGGTGAACGTGCAGCCGCGCCGTATCGGGCTCCGCGCGACGGAAGGCCTGCACGACGAGACCGGAGCCGGGTCGGTCCTGGCGGCAGGCGTCCTCGGAGCCCTGATCGCCGTCCTCCTCGCGACGCTGCCCGTGGTGACGCTCTTCGCCGCTCATCAGCGAGCGGCGAACGCGGCGGACGCAGCCGCGTTGGCGGCAGCCGACACCGCGTCCGGCAGGCTCCCAGGCTTCCCCTGCGAAACTGCTCGCATGGTCGCGGCGCGTAATGCGGCGTCGCTCGGCACCTGCAGTGTGGAGGGCGTCACCGTCCTCGTCGACGCCACTGTCGACACGGCCTTCGGCGCCATCACGGTCGCTGCAAGAGCCGGACCTCCTCCTGAGGAGTCCGACGCCGTCGCCGGGGTGCCCGTGACCGCCACCTATTAAGAGGTAGCGGTGCGACCGGTCAGTCCTGACTGGAGCCGGTCGTGAAGACCGCCTCCAGGAAGCGGTAGTCGACCGCGCTCGGGGCGCCGGAGTCGTCGTACTCCTCGCCGGTCGTCCGGGCGTACCGGTAGACCTTGCCGGCGGTGCCGCTCGGCACGTCGACGGTGGGCGTCGGTGATCCATGGTCGCTGAGTCGGGCACTGATCGTCTTGCCCTCCAGTGGACCGTCGGTCAACTTCACGGTGTAACTCGTCCGGGTACTCATGGCAGACATTCTGCTCCGAACGCCGCAGAACGCAAGGGGTTGGACACGCGCGTGGCCGCCCCACGATTGGACAAGCCTGCTGTGCACGTGTGTATGGTGTGCCTGATGGAAGGAGCCTCGTGGCAGGCAAGAAACTCGTGATCGTAGAGTCACCGACCAAGATGAAGTCGATCGCCGGATACCTCGGTGACGACTACGAGGTGCTGTCCTCGGTCGGTCACATCCGCGACCTCATCGAGCCGAAGAACCTTCCCGCCGAGCTCAAGAAGGGCTCGCTCGGCAAGTTCTCGGTCGACGTCGACAACGGCTTCGAGCCGTACTACGTCGTCTCCGACGCGAAGAAGAAGACCGTCGCGGACCTCAAGCGCGCACTCAAGAACGCCGACGAACTCCTCCTCGCGACTGATGAGGACCGCGAAGGCGAAGCCATCGCGTGGCACCTCCTGCAGGTCCTGCAGCCCAAGGTCCCCGTCAGCCGCATGGTCTTCCACGAGATCACCAAGGACGCCATCCTCGCCGCGAAGGACAAGACGCGGCCCCTCGACACCGACCTCGTCGACGCCCAGGAGACCCGCCGGATCCTCGACCGTCTCTACGGGTACGAGATCTCGCCCGTGCTCTGGCGCAAGGTCGGCCCCGGACTGAGCGCCGGACGCGTGCAGTCCGCCGCCACCCGACTCGTCGTCGACCGGGAGCGCGAGCGCCTCGCCTTCCGCGCCGCCTCCTACTGGGACGTCATCGCCCGCTTCCTCCCCGAAGCAGAAGCCACCGGAGCGCCCTTCACCGCGCGCCTCGTCCGGCTCGACGGCGACCGCGTCGCCACCGGCCGCGACTTCGACGACCTCGGACAGCTCAAGGGCAGTGCCGTCCCGCTCGACGAACAGCGGGCCACGGCGCTCGCCGCGGCACTCGAGCAGTCGAAGGCGACCGTCCTCTCCGTCGAGTCCAAGCCGTACTCCCGCCGTCCGGCGGCTCCCTTCACGACCTCCACGCTCCAGCAGGAGGCCGGTCGCAAGCTCCGGTTCTCCGCTCGCCAGACGATGAGTGTCGCGCAGTCGCTGTACGAGAACGGCTACATCACGTACATGCGTACCGACTCGCCGTCGCTGAGCAAGCAGGCGATCGACGCGGCGCGGAAGCAGGCCGCTGCGCTCTACGGTGCTGAGACGGTGCCCGACAAGCCGCGCCTCTACAGCGGCAAGAGCAAGAACGCGCAGGAGGCGCACGAGGCGATCCGTCCCTCGGGCGACACGTTCCGCACGCCGTCCTCGCTCGCATCGACCCTCCGCGGCAACGACTTCAAGCTGTACGACCTGATCTGGAAGCGCACCGTCGCAAGCCAGATGGCCGACGCGAAGGGCTCCACGGCGACGATCACGCTCGAGTCGAAGACCGACGTCGGCCGCGCCGAGTTCACCGCCTCCGGCACCGTCATCACCTTCCGCGGCTTCCTCGCCGCCTACGAAGAAGGCCAGGACGAGGACCGCAACTCCCAGGACGACGCGTCCGAGGCGAAGTTGCCGCCCCTCACCGAAGGCCAGCAGCTCGGCATCGAGGACCCGGAGGCGAAGGGGCACGAGACCTCGCCGCCCCCGCGCTACACCGAGGCCAGCCTGGTGAAGCGACTCGAGGAGCTCGGCATCGGCCGACCGTCCACCTTCGCATCGATCATCTCCACGATCATCGACCGCGGCTACGTGACGCAGCGCGGCCAGGCGCTCATCCCCAGCTGGGTGGCGTTCAGCGTCGTCCGTCTCCTGGAGGAGTACTTCGAGGAGCTCGTCGAGTACGACTTCACCGCTGAGATGGAGAACGACCTCGACCGGATCGCCGGCGGCTCGGTCGACCGCGTCGACTGGCTCAAGGGCTTCTACTTCGGCGACGACTCGGGTCGCGGCCTGCGTCAGGTCATCGACAACCTCGGCGACATCGACGCCCGCCGCATCAACTCGATCGTCATCGACGACGGCGTCACGCTCCGGATCGGCAAGTACGGCCCGTACCTCGAGGTCACGCCCGACGGTCCGCCGCCGGCCGAGGGGGAGGAAGCCCCGACGCCGCGTCGGGTCAACCTGCCCGAGGACCTCGCACCCGATGAGCTGACGCCCGCGAAGGCGCACGAGCTCATCGACGCACCCGTCGTCGGCGACCGCGTCATCGGCGTGAACCCGACGACCGGTAAGGAGATCGTCGCGAAGGACGGACGCTTCGGCCCGTACATCACCGAGGTCGACCCGGAGCCCGAGGCGGAGCTCTCCGTCGACACGGCGACCGGTGAGGTGACCGAACCTGCTGTGGGCGCCAAGAAGAAGGCCCCCGCCAAGAAGAAGGCGGCGGCCGAGAAGCCGCGCACCGCATCGCTCTTCAAGTCGATGGACCTCGCGACCATCGACCTCGAGACCGCGCTCAAGCTCCTCGACCTGCCGCGGGTCGTCGGCGCCGACCCCGAGTCGGGCGAGGAGATCCTCGCGCAGAACGGCCGCTACGGTCCCTACCTCAAGAAGGGCACCGACACCCGGTCGCTCACCTCCGAGGACGACATCTTCGCGGTCGACCTCGCCGGTGCCGTCGAGCTGTTCGCCCAGCCCAAGTACGGAGCCAGGAAGGCGTCGAGCGCCCTCAAGGAGTTCGAGGCCGACCCCGAGAGCGGGAAGCCGATCAAGATCAAGGACGGCCGGTTCGGCGCGTACGTGACGGACGGCGTGACCAACGCGACGATCCCTCGTGGCGAGCAGGTCGAGGACGTCGACTTCGAGCGAGCGGTCCAGCTCCTGGCGGACAAGCGTGCGAAGGGCCCGGCGAAGCCGAAGGCCGGTCGCAAGGCTCCCGCGAAGAAGGCACCCGCGAAGAAGACTCCGGCCAAGAAGACCCCCGCCGCGAAGACGGGGACCGCCAAGGCGACGGCCACGAAGTCCGCGTCGGCCACGTCGACCGCCCGTTCGGAAGCGGCGAAGAAGGCTGCCGCGACGCGCGCCGCGAACAAGGCGGCCGCGGCGAAGGCCGACGCCGTCACGTGAGCGGGGGAGGACGCCCTCGGGGCCTGTACATCACCCTCGAGGGTGGCGACGGCGTCGGGAAGTCGACGCAGGCGCGGCTGTTGAGCGACTGGTTCGAGCAGCAGGGGCGGACGGTCGTCCGGACCCGCGAGCCGGGCGGCAGTGAGCTCGGTGTCGAGATCCGCGAGATCGTGTTGCATCACCGAGGCGACATCAGCCCACGTGCCGAGGCCCTGCTCTACGCGGCGGACCGCGCACACCACATCGCCACCGTCGTGCGCCCGGCTCTCGCGAGGGGCGAGGTCGTCCTGCAGGACCGGTACCTGGACTCGTCGGTCGCCTATCAGGGCAGCGGACGCGTGCTCGACGCCCAGCAGATCCGCGACATCTCGCTCTGGGCCGCCGAGGACCTCCTGCCCGACGTGACCGTCCTGCTCGACTTGGACGTCGCCGTCGCCCGCGGCCGTCTCGACAACGCCAACAAGCGATTCGACCGGCTCGAGGCGGAGGCGCAGGACTTCCACACCCGGGTGCGGGAGTCGTTCCTGGCCCTCGCGGCCGCGGAGCCCGAGCGGTTCCTCGTCGTCGACGCCGCGCTCCCGCCCGAGCGACTGGCCGCCGACATCCAGGCCCGCATCGCGCCGCTCCTCTGAGTGCACATCCTCTCGGTCCCTGAGCCTGTCGAAGGGCTCCGCCGGCTCACGTCGGTACCGCCCGGTATCCTGGACGCATGGCTTCCTGGACCGACTTGACGGGTCAACGCGACGCGATCGAGCTCCTCCAGTCGGCGTCGGACCCGATCACGCCCAAGGGCCTCACCCACGCCTGGCTCATCACCGGGCCGCCCGGTTCCGGCCGGTCGACCCTCGCCTACGCCTTCGCCGCCGCGCTCCTCAGCCGCGAGCCCGGGGGCGACGACGTCACCCGTCGTCAAGTGGAGGCCCGCACCCACCCTGACCTCTCCGCCTTGAGCACCGATCGCGTGATCATCACGATCGACGAGGTCCGCGACCTCGTCCGGAACGCCTACCGCGCGCCGTCCGTCGGTCGCTTCCGCGTCATGGTCGTCGAGGACGCCGACCGCATGACCGAGCGCACCTCCAACCTGCTGCTGAAGTCGCTCGAGGAACCGCCGAGCAGCACGATCTGGGTGCTGTGCGCACCGAGCGAGGCCGACCTGCTGCCCACCATCCGGTCGCGCGTCCGCTCGGTCCGCCTCGGCGTCCCAACCATCGACGACGTCGCGGAGCTGCTGGAACGGCGTGACGGCGTGGCGCCCGAGCTCGCCGAACGCGCCGCCCGCGAGGCGCAGAGCCACGTCGGCATGGCCCACCGCCTCGCGACCGACCCCGGCGCGCGGCAGCGCCGTGAGTCCACGCTCCGTGCCGTGCTCGACATCCGGAGCGCCGGCCAGGCGGTCGTCACCGCTGGTCGCCTCCTGGAGCTGGCGGGCGACGACGCGAAGGCGTACACCTCGCTGCGCGACGAGGCGGAGCGGGAGAGCACCCTGCGCTCGCTCGGCGTCGAGCCCGGCCAGTCGGTCCCGCCGGCCCTCCGCTCGCAGGTGCGGGCGATGGAGGAGGACCAGAAGCGGCGCGCGACCCGCAGCCTGCGCGACGGCCTCGACCGGATCATGGTCGACCTGCTCTCGCTGTACCGAGACATCGTGCTCCTGCAGCTGGGGCACGACGCCACGATCATCAACCGTGAATTGCGTCCGGAACTCGAGGAAGCCGCTCGCCGGACGACGCCTGCGGTTACGATCGAAACCTTGGAGGCGATCTCCGTCGCCCGCACACGAATCGAAGGGAACGTCGCCCCGGCGCTGGCCTTGGAGGCCATGCTCGTGTCGGCGGTCCGGTAGGGAGCCTCTGTGACTTCGCCCAGGCAGCAGCCGTCGGACTCGACGGGATCGACCGGTGCATCCCGTCGCAGGGGTCCCGGTGCGCGCCGTACGGCGCGGGTCGCCCTGGTGGCCGGTCTCGCGGTCGCGGCGCTCACCCTGAGCGGGTGCGTGACCGCCTTCCTGCCGCCGAAGGCCGCCGAGCCGACGACGTCGTCCTCCTCGCCGGCGACGAGCGACGTCGACGCCGAGCTGAAGCCCTTCTACGAGCAGAAGCTCGACTGGAAGACCAGCGGCTGTGCCGACGGCTTCGAGTGCGCCACGGCGAAGGCGCCCATCGACTGGGACAACCCCTCGGACGGCGAACTCTCCCTGGCGCTCGTGCGGCACCAGGCCACGAACGGCAAGCCGATCGGCTCGCTCTTCATGAACCCCGGCGGCCCGGGTGGTTCCGGTTACAGCCTCGTCGCCGACAGCCTCGACTTCGCGGTCGACAAGGACCTCCAGGAGAACTTCGACGTCGTCGGCTTCGACCCCCGCGGTGTCGGGAAGTCGACGCCGGTGAAATGTCTGACCGACTCGGAGATGGACGCCTACCTGTACGACGTCACGCCGGGGAAGCGCGGTTCCGACGAGTGGATCGCCGCGAACGAGAAGGCCGCGAAGGACTTCGGCGACGCGTGTGCGGAGGAGACGGGCAAGATGCTCGAGTTCGTCGACACGCAGAGCGCGGCGAAGGACCTCGACATGCTGCGCGCCGCCGTCGGCGACAAGCAGCTCTACTACCTCGGGTACTCGTACGGCACCTTCCTCGGTGCGACGTACGCGGAGCTCTTCCCGAAGAACGTCGGGCGCCTTGTGCTCGACGGCGCGATCGACCCGTCGACGTCGAACTTCGAGGTCGTCAAGGAGCAGGCCAAGGGCTTCGAGAGTGCTCTGCGCGCCTACCTCGAGGACTGCATGACTGGCAAGGACTGCCCGTTCAGTGGCTCGGTCGACAGCGCGATGACCGAGATCAAGACGCTCCTCGACGAGGTCGACGCGAACCCGATCCCCGGTGACGACGGACGTGAGCTGGGCGGCAACACGCTGCTCACGGCGATCATCTACCCGCTGTACCAGGCCGATGCCTGGCCGTACCTCAGCCAGATGTTCGACGAGGTCATGCAGGGCGGGACCGACATCGCGTTCCAGTTCGCCGACGGCTACAACGGTCGCAACGAGTCCGGCAAGTACGCCGACAACCAGACCGAGGCCTTCAACGCGATCAACTGCCTCGATTACAGCTACGACGACGACAAGACGAAGATGGCCGACGAAGCGACGCAGCTGGAGGAGGCGGCTCCCGTGATCGGCGAGTACATGGCCTACGGCGACACGTTCTGCGCCAACTGGCCGTACCAGACGCGGACCGAGCGTGGGGAGATCCACGCGAAGGGCGCAGCGCCGATCCTCGTCGTCGGGACGACGAACGACCCGGCCACGCCGTACGTCTGGGCGCAGAACCTCGCGGAGCAGCTCGACAAGGGTCAGCTGATCACCTACAAGGGTGAGGGTCACACGGGCTACAACAAGGGCAGCGACTGCGTGAACCAGGCGGTCGATCAGTACCTCATCGACGGCACGGTGCCGTCGAAGGACCCGATGTGCAGTTGACGGCGGGATCCTGATGACCATGACGGCGCCGGCTGAACTCGGGCTTCGCGAGCGGAAGCGGCTCGCGACGCGTCGGGCGATCCAGCACGCGGTGCTGACGCTCGCGAGTGAGCAGGGGCTCGAGAACGTGACGGTCGAGGAGGTGAGCCGTCGGGCGGAGGTCTCGCCGCGGACGTTCTTCAACTACTTCGGGACGAAGGAGGAGGCGCTGATCGGCGACATCCCGCTGATCCCGGACGGCGACGCCCTGCACGCCTTCCTGACCGCCGGGCCCACCACCGACGTGCTCACCGATCTGGGGGAGCTCCTGGCCCGGACCGTGGGGGACGCCGACGAGGACGTCGAGATCCACCATCTCCGCAAGGACGTGCTGCGCGACCACCCGCACCTGCTGGGTGCGCGGATCGCGAGTATGCGCGGCTTCGAGGAAGGCCTCTACAAGGTCGTCGAGCGGCGGGTGCTGAACGACGACCCGACGCTCGCGGAGGACGCCGAGGCGCTGTTCGACCGCTGCTGGATGGTGACGATGGTGGGCTTCGCCGGCCTGCGCCACGCGTGGCGTTGCTGGGCCGATGCGCCGACGCCCGGGTCCCTCGCCGAGCGGATCCGTCGTTCTTTCGCCGAGCTGTACACGACGGTCCAAAAGCTGCGCTAACATGGATACTCGTGCGCCGGGCGACCAGCGCACACGCCGCCCTAGCTCAGTCGGCAGAGCATCTCACTCGTAATGAGAAGGTCAAGGGTTCGATTCCCTTGGGCGGCTCCACCAGCATCACTCGGCCGTTGCCCTGGAAAACCCAGGTCAACGGCTTTTTCTATGTCGCCCCGGAGGCCGGCTCGAATTGCCAAGACGGGCGACAGCTGCCGGATAGGCACGAAAATGTAGCAACGCGTGTAGCAACGCATGTAGCAACGACCCCGCGGACGACGGCGAACAAGGATGAACGTGCACGGTCATGCTGGGCCTGCTGTGGGGAAGTCGAGAGCGGCGTTCATCGCGTCTGAGGCGTTCCGAAGCGTCGTCGGCGCGACGTGGGAGTAGATGTCGGAGGTGATAGCCATATTGGCGTGCCCGAGGATCTCCATGACCGTGCGCATCTGCACGCCCTGGGCCAGAAGGAGCGATGCGCAAGTGTGGCGCATGTCGTGGAAACGGATCCGGCGCACGTCTGCAGCGGTGATCTCTTTGTCGAAGCTGCGCCGGAGGTTGCTAGGTTCGATCGGTGTGCCTGTCCGCGTGGTGAAGACGAGCCCTGAGTCGAACCAGGCTTCGCCGGCGGCGCGTTGATCGGACAGTTGGTGGGCTGCTCGTGTTCTGAGCGCAGCGATGGCCCTGGCGGGTAGCGGCAGCGTCCGACGCGATCGCGCGGTCTTCGTCGGGCCGATCGAGATCCCCTGCCCGGTTCCGGCGCGATGAGCGGTCTGCCGCACGCGGAGCTGTGTTCGCTCTGCGTTGATATCAGCCCAGCGCAGGCCGAGCAATTCTCCCCGGCGAAGTCCGAGCGTCAGCGCGAGTACGTAGAGCTCGGCGAACTGCGAGTCACGGCTCGAATCCAGGAAGCTGGAGGCCTCCTCTGCGGTCCACGGCTCGACTTCCTGGTGCTCGATCTTGGGCGCGCGGACGAGTGATGCGACGTTGCGTCCGACGTGCTGCTCGCGTGCTGCTTCGGCGAGGATGCTTCGGAGCACAGCGTGAGCAAGCCGAACGGTGTGGGCCGAGACGCCAGTGTGTGCGATGCTGCTGTGCATTTCTCGGACGTGTTGTGGTGTCAGTTGTTCGAGCTTCTTTGCGCCGAGTGATGGAATCACGTGTTTCTGCAGAACCCACTCGTAGTTGGCTCTGGTCGTCGGGCGGAGCGCATTCGGTGCGATGTGCGTCAGCCAGTGCTCGGAGTAGGTCTTCACGGTCCAGCCCGAGACGGCGGTCGGGACGCCTGCGTCGGTCTGTGAGATGAGGTCCCGGAGCTTGGCTGCGACCTGCGCCTTGGTGTGTCCGTAGACGGTTCGACGTTTTCGTGCTCCGTTCGCGGCCAGCACGTATGCTGCGCCAGTCCATTGGCCGTCCTCGCGCCTGTAGATCGAACCTTCGCCGTTGGCGCGTTGGCCCACTACGCGTCTTCACCGGACAACGTTCGGGCGAAGCGATGCAAGGCTGCGACCGGAATGCGACGTGCGCGTCCGATCTTCACGCTGGAGAGCTGACCGAGTCGAATGAGATCGTAGACCGTGGAACGGCCGACCCCGAGCGATTCAGCAGCTTCCTCGGCAGTGAGCATGAGCTTCTCTACAGGCATGGGGGCAGTCCAATCTGAAGGCGGGGGACCGGCGGCGACCGGCACAGTCCCTTGTCGCACCCGGGAACCTTCGGCGGACCTCCCCTCCTGACTCGGTTCCAGTGGGCTGGGCGGTCGCCAGGGCTCCAGACTTCAGACCACTCTCTTGCTCGCCTCCTACCATCAAGCACTCAGGCGACGATGCCGATCCTCAGCGTTGAACGGTAACGCTGCCCAGCGGTACGTCCTCGAATTGCGTCGTCGGTCTGAGTGTCTTTGGTGCCATTGACGCGCGCGGTCCGCCGTTGCTTCTCGCAACAGGTCTGAAGTGGGGTCTCAGCGCGATGCACTCTTAGGAAGAGTCGCTTACGGTACCCTCGTGCGACGCGCGGGAAAGCGCAAGGCTGGAGCCGATCGCCAAGATGCCGGACTGGCAGAGAACGAGTGCAATCGCGATCCCCGGACCCACCCACCCACTGTGTCCACGGCCCAAACAGAGGGACTGCGTGATGAGGGCAAGGACCAGGCCAATGACGCAGTCGAAGAATAAGACCCCTACGACCAGCGACCCCAGTACGAAAGGATCTCGTTTTGGCGGCGTTTCGAAACGGCGTGTTCCTCGCTCGCGCCTGATACTGACACCGGCAGAGATACCTTCTCGGAGCGTCCGAGCATTTCGAGAAATCTTCGTCATGTCACCTCGGTCAATTCGTCGATCGCGTGCAGAACGAGCACTGAGTCGCTCATTGGAAGAACCCGAAGTGCATGCTCCACGACGGCATCTGCGGTCAGATCGACCGATTGCAACTGACGCAGCCGCTCGAGTGCGTCTGGCGCGGTCACCAAAACAGAGATCGCGTCCGGAACTTCATTCGGTCGATGGAGACGAAGACGGCGGCTCGCTCGCGACGCGAGAAATCTACCGATCCACTCTCGGCTGGCATACGCGTCGATGTTCCACCTCCCGTTTCGCAACACCCCAACGAGTTGCCCCGTTGTCAGGTAGTACTTCACGAGGGAGTAGCTGAGGTAGAGCCGCTTTGCGATGTCAGCAAGATGCACTGGTTCTGGGAGGTCGTCAAGGAAGTCCTGAACGACGGCCTGTTGCAGGGCGTGGCGCTTGTTTTGAATCTCGCACAGCGATGCCGGGGGTTCGGTGTTCATTGGTGTCCTTGAAGATGTGTGCGAGCGCAGAGGCGGGCTGCGAGACCAGAGGATGTTCCTCGAGGGATTCGGGCGTTCGGACCCCAAGGTCAACCAAAGAACGGGCTGGCGCGCGCATGGAGATCCGGCTGATCGTCCTAGGCATCTGGGAGCTGAAGCCTCGTGGCGAGTCGGGTGTGGGGGCTAGGAGGCAATCGGTCATCATCACGCTTGGACGCCTGCGACGACCGAACAGATTCCATTCAGCCGTTTGGCCGCGAAGCCGTCAACGCCGGACGGGTGAAACCACGCGACATCTACCATTCCGGTACCCGGCCAGGCGTCGTCCGTTGGTCCCTGGTCGAGGACCAAGCTCTCAGGGAGACCGAATCTATTGAGAAGTCGGACGGTCGAGGGTGGCCGCGAATGCCATCGCGCGTCGACCTCGATCACTCCCAGAGGCCCCTTGACCTCGGTCGCCACCGCTGCCGCAGACCAGATCTACTTGTCGGCGAGGCGGTGAAAGATCAGTTCCTTCATCGTGGCAGCACCCTTGGTGAGCTGGCGAATGAGTGCGCTGGCGGAAACTGCACCGGTGCCGGTGCCGGTGCCGGTGTTGGTGTTGGTGGGATGGGACGCGGCGGCGAGTGTTTTCCGATCTCCAACTATATGGTTGCAGTCTGCTATCTTGAAATCCAACCGAATGTTTGGAGTTTTCATGCGTCCTCTTCCACGTCCACTGCAAGTCCTCGTGACTTGGCTTGGAATACTGCCCTTATCGCTGGTCGTGTCCACGCTTCTCGCCCCCATGTCCGAGGAGTGGCCGCATCAGCTCCGTACCGCAGTTGTCGTCACCGTCGTCGTGCCACTCGCTGTCTTCTGGGCGGTACCCCTGCTCGCACGGGCGGCTCAACGGCTGCGGGGGGCGCCGATGTCGCTCATAGCAACGTCCTGTCCAGGTCCTGGGGTACATGCGCCGTCACGAGACACGAACCTCAGCTGCTCTGCGCCGACTCACCAGACGAGCAGCTCCGTTGCACACGCGGAGGACGAGCAGTGAGGGCGCTCGTCCTGGGTGGCCGCGGAGCAGTAGGTTCCGCTGCCGTGAACGAACTCCGAGCGAGAGGGCATGCTGTGGGCAGTGCGGGCCGCAGCGCGACAGACAATGACCTGGCGATCGATGCATCCACAACCATGGGGCGAGAGGCTCTCGCTGAGGCGGCTCGGGGGGTCGATGTCGTGATCGACGCGAGCGGGCTGGAATCGGGCGCTGTACAGCTTGCGGTGGGAACGACTGCACTCGTGGACGTCTCGGCGACAGCGTCCCACCTGCGCGCACTCGCTGCAAGCGTGACGGCTGACGGAGCAGTCCTGCTCGGAGCCGGCATCGCACCTGGTGCCAGCACGGTGCTCGTTCACGCACTGGAAACGGTCCCGGGGGACGATGTCGATGTAGCGATTTTGCTCGGAGGAGGCGAGTCGCACGGGGCCGCCGCCGTCGCCTGGACAGCGCGCCTTGCCGGAACGACACTGCACGCCCCACCAGAACCCCACTCTGTCGTCAACCTGCGGTCCTGGCGACGCCTGTCTACTCCGACTGGTGGCAAGCGAACTCATCTGCGGGCGGACTTCCCGGACGATCTGCTTGCAGGGCGGCGGGTGAACATCGCGGTGCGTTCCTGGTTGGCGATCGACACCCGTGCGGCCACCGCTGCACTCGGCGTCATCGGAGCCCTGCCAGCACTCTCGCCACTGCTCGCTCGTGCGCCGCACATCGGCGGTGACTCCTGGGGTGTCAGCGTGGGCAATCGGAGAACCGGTGAGGTGATGTCTCTCTCGGGGCAGGGTCAGTCGGTTGCCACCGGCAGGCTCGCAGCTGCAGCGGCCGAGCGCCTTGTCGAACGCAGACAGCGAGGAGCATTGACGATGGCGGATGTGATCACCTTGCGTCAACTCCGAGGCGTGACAGGCGTTTCGTTCTCGTCTAGGCCGGCCCCGATGCCTTGAAGTGCGCATTGACAGTCGCTGCCTGGGGTCGAGGCCGATGGGTGGCGAACTTTGCGCACTTTCAGGAATCGGACCTCAGGGTTTCACCACGCCGGAGGCGATCAGTCCGCCACCTGCGGCCGCGACGACCGTGACCCCGCCCAGCAGCGCGAGGAGGGCGATGAACAACGGGACCGCTTGCGACGCGGGCGCCGGAGCGCTGCCTCGCTGGACGACCGTCACGATCTCGGTCACCTGTTGCGTGGCACCGACCGCCGCGGCCGGGGCCGGCGCACCGGGTGCCCGCAGTGCGAACGGCGAACGCTTGGCCCCAGGGACGAGGTCGGGCGCTGCGGCCGTCGGGGCTCCAGCGGGTGGGACGGCCACGAAGGTGGACGCGTCGAACCCCACGGTCAGTGGGAGTGCGACCTTGCCCGGATCCTGGCGCCCGCCGCTCGTGAACCAGTAGGAGAACTGCCCGGTGAGCTGTTGGAAGTCGATGAAGCTCTGCGGGAAGGACCCCCAGTAGGAGGCGTTGGCCGCGGTCTTCGCCACCTGGTCACCCTGCGCGATGTCCACGCCGAGGTAGTCGGGCGACACGGTGAACCCGTCACTGCGCATCGTCACCCCGGTGAGCGTCGCGAGTTCGATCTCGCGCGGCGGGATCGGCGTCCACTTCGTCTGATCGGCCATGTCGGTGCCGAAGCCGCTCGCGGTGGCGGTGAGGGTTCCGACACCGTCGACGACGGTGAGGGTCGGGTTCGAGCCGTTCCAGTAGGTGAGCCCACCGTAGAACGCGACCGAGAAGTCCCCGGTCCAGCTGATGGTTCCGCTGTTCGTCGACGGATCGACGGTGCCGGAGCCGCCGACGATGACGAGCTGCGAATCCGTGAAGGCGCTCGTCACGTTGGAGTCGACCGTGCTGCCCGAGCGGTCGAGGCATCGGGTGGCGAAGCTCGCGAGCTCGTATGCCCCGCCGGCATTCGGCTTCTCGATGCGGACGGGACCGTCCTGTGCCCGGTACCGGCTCTCGTCGATGATCGCGCCGGAACCGACGTCGGGCACATGCCCGGCGGTGAGGAAGTTACAGCCGCCGAAGAAGGCACCGTTGTTGGCCTCGTTGCTGAAGCCCCATCGGAGGATCGCGTCGTCGACCCTGGTCGGACCGCCCTGGTCGGAGACGACCTCGAGCCAGACCGCCACCGCGCGGCCCTCGGTCGGGACGAAGGCGAGCGCGTACGCCCCGTCCGCGAGCTGGCCGACCGTGACGGACGCGCTGGCAGTACCGGCCGTGACGGAGAAGGCGCCGAGATGGACGGGGGCCCGATCGTCGGTCGCCGAACCGAACAGCCAGACCTCTCCGCCCGTGGCGCCGGTGGAACCCGGCCAGGCGAAGGACGGCTCGAGGGCGCTCGTCGGCTCGACGGTCGCGGGGAGGGCTGCCTGGGCGGCGTCGAGACCGGTGACCGAGCCTCGCTCGACGGCGGCGCGCAACGCTGCGAGCGAGATCCAGCTGGGCGGGACCGAGCCGGGTGGTCGGACGGCGAGGGTGACGACGAGGGCGCTCGCCGCGGACATCGGACCGGGTCCGGCGGCGTTCACGGCGCGGGCGCGGACGGTGTAGGCGGTGTCCGCCTGCAATCCGGCGACCGTCGTCGGCTCGTGGGTGAGCAGGGTCGGGTCGTCGATCGAGGGGATCGCGTCGACGCGGGTCGTCGTCACGGGTTCAGCGGAACCCGCCTGGAAGACCAGGAGGTCGAACGCGGTGATCGCAGCACCGTTCCCGGCCGTCACGCCGATCGTCGAGCCGTCGACCGAGATGCTGTCGACGTCGCCGCTCGTGACGGAACGTGGAGGGGTGGCTTGCTGCGGCGTGGACGAGCCGCTCGTCTCGACGGCCACGCTCCGCAGGGAGGTCGTCCGGTAGGTCGTCGGGATCAGACCGGCGAGGGAAGCGGTCTCGAACGCCGTGATCTGGACGGACACGCGGCGTCCTGGCGCCGGGTTCTCCACGACCGCCTCGAGCGGTCCAGCTGCGGCGAAGTCGCCGCCGAGGTCGATCACGGCGGCGGTCATGGCGGCGGACACGCCGTCGGCGGCCGCGACGCGGAGCAGGTATGCCGTCGAGGCCGTCGTCCCGGCTGGAGCCGTCCACGTCACACGCAACGAACCGGGTGTCGGCCCCTCGGTCACGGTCGGTGTGGCGACGCGTGTGGTCACGGGAGCCGTCGCGTCGATACGGACCGGCGCGCTGAGCGATGAGGCGGTGTCGCCCGCGCCGTTCGAGGCGATGACGCGGACGCTGAGCGACGAGCCCACGATGCCGATGCGAGGCAGTTCCAGTCGCGTGCGGTCCGCCGGGACCGCCGTCCGGCTCACGAGGTTGGTGAGGTTGACGGTGCTGCCGGTGAAGAGTTCCACGGTGTAGCCGGTGATGGCGTAGCCGCCGTCGGACACGGGAGGGGTCCAGCTCGCCACGAGGCCGAGCGGGTCGTCGAGCAGTCCGACGACGGTGGCCCGCGGGGGAGCGGACGGTGCGCCCTTCGCCGTCGTCACCGGAGCGGACGCGGACGAGGACGCACTCGGTCCGTCGGCGCCGACGGCGACGACGGTGAAGGCGTACGCCGTGTCGGCGAGCAGCCCGGCGACGAGCGTGGTCGTCCCCGCGACGAGCGGGTCGATGCCCGGGATCGTGCGAACGACGGAGCCGTCGCGCAGGACCGTGACGGTGTAGGTGACGACGGGTGCGCCCGAGGCGACCGCCGGCCAGGAGACCTCGATCGTGCCGGCTCCGGCCGGTGATCCCTTGGGGGCCTCAGGTGTGCCCGGAACGGCGGCGGCGCGTCCGGCGGAGTCCGCTTCGGGGGTCGGCGTCGCATCGGCGGTCGGGGCCTCGGACGGCTCGGTCGGGCCGCTCGGCGTCGGAACGGCCTCCTCGGGTGTCGCGCTCGGCTGTGGTCCTGCCGGGGGTGCCTCGTCGTCGGTGGGCGGCTCCTCGGCGGCGGGAGCGGGCGTCGCCGCCTGGGTCGCGACGGACTCGGCCAGTGGCGACGCGCTCGCGGCGAGGAGGGCGGGATCAGTCGGGACCGTGCGCAGGGCGAAGCGGTAGTCCGTGGCGGGCTGGAGGCCGGATACCCGGGCGGCGGCCGATCCGTCGGCTGTGGTGCCGACATCGACGGGCTCTGCCGTCTGGAGGATGGGCAGGCCGGCCGCGAGTGCGGCTGCGTCGGCCTCGGGGTCCCGCTCGGCTGACGGCTGCAGGACCGCGATCGGGTCGACCGGCGCAGCCGGAGCCTCCGGATCGACCGGGGGTAGGACCAGGACGAGGAGCGTCGCCGCGGTGCCGTCCTGCGTGCTCGTCGCCGGGTCGACCGAGGCCGGCCACGCGACGGAGACGGTGGCGGCATCCACCGGCGTGACGACGGCTTCGGCGGCGATCGGATCTGCTCCCGACGGGAATGCCGTGGTCGCCGCCGGCGAGTCCACGACGGCGGACGAGGCCTGGTCGGCTGTCGCGGTCTCTGCGTCGAGTCCGACGGCTGCGAAGACGAGCCCGATGCTCAGGCCGGCGGCGATCAGGGCGGACCAGGTGCGTGATGCGGGACCGGGGCGCATGGTCACGCGCTGTCGCCGGACGTGCCGGTCGCGTCTACCGTGCTGGCCGCGCCCGCCGCTCCTGCCGCCGCGAGCGCTGCTCGACGACGTCCGCTCAGCACCGCCCAGACGAGGAACGCGACCGCGCCGACGGCCAGGGCGCCGACGCCGATGACGGCACCGGTCAGGAGCGGGACGAGGTCGTCGGTGGCAGAGGCGGCGGCGGTCTCGTCCGGTTCGGCGACGATGGTGCTGGAGATCACCGTCGGCTCGGGGGCGCTCTCCGGGGCTACCGGCGCGGGCGCCGGAGCAGCGGCATCGTCGCCGTACAGATCGGTGAAGGTGATCGGCGTGAACGTCTCGTTGTTGGCGTTCTTCACGCCGTGGGCCCCCATGGTGATGATGCCGCACTGCACGCTGAGGCAGTCGATGGTCTGGGCGTTGCCGTCGCGATCGAGCGACTCGAAGCGGGCGCCGGGGATGCTGATGACACCGGACCAGGTGCCGTCGGCGGCGAGTTCGCCCCCGTTGGCGGCGGCCGCGGTGTCGCTCCCGGGGAACGTCACGAAGAGGATGTAGCCCGTGGGGTTGGTCTCGTCGTCGGGGACGTAGGCGTAATCGGCGCCGGTCACGCCGCCGTTGCTCGGGCGCCACGACTCGGCGTCGGCGACCCAGCCGAAGGCGACGTAGATCCCGCCGTGCCCGTTCTTGATCGACTGGAAGCCCGAACCGGAGAGCTGCACGTCGGTGAGGTAGTCGGGGTCGGCGACGCTCGCGAGGTCGGGGCGGTCGACCACGTGTGCGGTCACCGAGGAGGCGGCGTAGGCGGGCTCCGGGAGGGATCCACCGGCCGAGAAGCCGGCGAGGAGTGCCACCCCCGTGAAGATCGCCGCGAGTCGTCGTCGGCCTCGGTTCGCTGTCGTGGAGCGGATCGAGGGCGCGGTGGACGGAGTCGGGCGATGCGGCATGGCTGCAGCCTAGCCGCAGTTAATAAGGCTTGCATAACCTTACTTAGTTAAGGCTAAGCTAACCCTGCCTGGGGCTCGGTTTCGGAGACCAGGCGCCCCCTTCCACCCGACATCCACCGTCGAACACACCGGAGATCGCCTTGTCTGCACGGCCCACAGCCCCACCACCCGCCTGGCGGCGGAGACCGTTCAGGTCCGCCGTCACCGCCCTCGTCACCACCTCGGTCGTGGCCCTCGGCTCGATCGTCGCCGCACCGGCCGCGATGGCCGCCGATTCCACGATCGATGACGCCGTCTTCACCTGGGGCATCAACAACGAGTCCAACAACTCAGCGTTCCAGCCCGGCGCGATCAACCTGCTGTCCGCCGGTGAGATCGCGAAGACCAGCGGCGCCGACACCGTCGTCGAGAGCGAATGGAAGCAGAACGACGGCAACGTCGCCATCCAGAAGAAGCAGGCCGACGGCACCTGGGCCCCGTCCACGTGGGCCGGCCTCCGCACCACCGCGACCGGCGGACCGATCACGCCGCCGTCCAGCGCCAACTACAGCGACAACCGCGTCGCGATCTCCGGCGGCACCGGAACGGTGAACGTCGAAGCCGGCACCGCCGAGATCCAGTGGGACGGCACCTTCACGGCCGCGTACTACCAGGGCCTCACGCAGTTCTCCGCGTCCGACCCGAAGCTCACGGTCGACGCCGACGGCACCGGTGTCGTCACCGCGACCCTCAGCGGGTACGGCACGAGCATGGATGATACGAACGTATTTGTGGTCCTCGAGCCTCGGCAGGATGTCGTTGTCGCGACCCTCTCGGGCGTCGACGTCACCGAAACCGGATTCACGGTCACGCCTGACTACCTTGGACGGGTGATCTCGGTGTCACCATCGGGTAACCCGCAGTCCACGACCGGGGCGAACGCCGGATCCTTCCCGCAGTCCTTCGTCGACTTCCAGGTCCTCACCGGCATGGCGTCGTACTGGTACTCGTCCGGCGGCGCAGCGGACGCCGCGAAGCCGACCACTCCGCTGGGCGTCTCCTACACCGTCGCCCCCGTGGTGCCAGAGGTCGTCCCCGCGACGATCACCAAGCAGCCCGCAGGCGTCACCGTCGAGGACGCAGGCAAGGCCACCTTCACGGTCGAGGCCGCAGGCGACGGCCCGCTCAGCTACCGCTGGGAGCTCAGCGAAGACGGCGGTGCAACCTGGACTCCCCAGTCGACCGATGCGCCGACGCTGACGCTGGCCTTCCAGACGAGCCAGAGCGGAGCGCTCGTGCGCGTGACCGTCGACAATGCCGCCCGACGGCCGGTCGTGTCCGAGTCTGCAGTCGTACGTGTGCTGGACCCCGTCGCCCCAATCCCGCAGGTCGCTCCAGCGATCACCGCGCAGCCCAGCGACGTCGTCGCGCCGATCGCACCCGCGACCGGTTCGCCCGTCGCCTCCTTCGCCGTCACCGCGACCGGTTCGCCCGAGCCGACGGTCGTCTGGGAACGCCGCGCAGCCGGTGGAGACTGGGTCGCGATCGAGGGGGCTACGGCAGCCACGCTGACCCTGCCGTACACGGCGGCGGACGACGCCACCGAGGTGCGCGCCGTCGTGTCCAACGCAGCGGGTTCCGCGACCTCGGAGGCCGCGACCCTGACGGTCGGTGCACCCGCGTCGATCACCGCCCAGCCGTCCGCCGCATCGGTGAAGGTCGGTGAGACCGCGACGTTCACCGTCGGGATCGCCGGTGCTGCCGCCGCGGTGCAGTGGCAGCGTCTCGCCGCCGGCGCGACCGGGTGGACCGACGTCGCCGGTGCGACCGGTACCAGCCTCGAGGTCGTCACCACCGCCCAGGACGCCGGCGCCCAGTACCGTGCCGTCGTCACCGGGACCATCCCGACCGAGATCGACGGTTCGGTCTTCTCGGTCACCAGTGCACCGGTCGGGCTCGCCGTCGACACGACCATCCCGGTCGCGGCGGCGATCGTGTCGCAGCCCGTCTCCGTCACGGCGCCTGTCGGTGCCGCGTCGCCCTCGGTGTTCTTCTCGGTCGGCGTGACCGGTACCCCGGCGCCGTCGGTGCAGTGGTTCGAGCGTGCCGTCGGAGCGGACGGCTGGTCCGCCGTCACCGGCGCGACGAGCACGACCCTCGAGGTCGTCTACGCCGACGGTGACGGTGGCAAGCGGTTCCGCGCGGTCGTCGGGAACGGCATCGGCGATCCGGTCACCTCGGATGTGGCGACCCTGACGCTCGGGGTCCCCGCATCGATCACGGCGCAGCCCGCGTCGGTGTCCGTCGCACACGGCGAGGACGCGGTGTTCGCCGTGGCCACGGCGGGCGACGACGTGGCCGTGCAGTGGCAGCATCTCGCGCTCGGTTCCACCGGCTGGGTCGACCTCGACGGTGCCACGAGCGCCGAACTGACCGTCGCTTCGGCCGACGTCCGGAACGGCGAGCAGGTTCGCGCAACCGTCTCGAACGACGTCCCCTCGGCGCCCGGCGCATCGGGCGGAAGCACGGTCACGAGCGCAGCGGCGTCGGTCACGCTCACGGTCCCCGGCACGGTTCCGGCCGCACCGGACGCCGCATCGCTCACCGAGGCCCCCGGGATCGACATCACCGGCATCGACGGCGACGTCATCACGGTCTCGGTCGGCACGCAGCACGCCGGACAGTACCTCGGCGCGTACGCGTTTTCTGAGCCGCAGTGGCTCGGCTGGGCGCTCGTCGCGGCCGACGGGACCGTAAGCTTCACGGTCCCGTCCGACCTCGAGGCGGGCGATCACACGCTTGCAGTCCTCGACGCGGACGGAGTCCTCATCGGGACGGCGGCGTTCACCGTCACCGTCACGGTCGTGACGAACCCCGACGGCTCCACGACGACGACCACCGCGGTCCTCGCCTCGACCGGCGCCGACGCTGCCGTGCCGTTCCTCGCCGGTGGGCTGCTCCTCGCAGCCGGCCTCGTCCTCGCGCTCCTGGCGCGTCGCCGGAAGACGCAGGTGGCCGCGGTCTGACCGCCCGGCGGCCGCACGGCCGACTGACACGAGAGGGCCGTCCCATTCGCGGGGCGGCCCTCCCTGCTGTCTGCTCGCTGTCGCATTCGCGCTGCTCGCTGTCCGGCCCGCTCCGGTCGCCGAGCCTGTCGGGGTGCCGACCCGCGCCACTGGAGCCCGGGCGCAAGGTGCTTCAGCGGATGGGGAGGATGACCAGTGCGCCGCTCGTCGGGTGCGCGACGACCTCGACCGGGTATCGGTAGACCTCGGTGATCCGCTCCGCCGTGAGGACCTCGGCGGGGCTCCCGGTCGTGACGAGCCGTCCCTGCTGCAACAGCGAGATCCGGTCGGCGTAGGCGGCGGCGAGGTTGAGGTCGTGCAGCACGACGATCACCGCGTCACCCGCGGCCGCGGCTTCCCGTGCGAGCCGGAGGACGTCCTCCTGGTGTCGGAGGTCGAGTGCCGCCGTCGGCTCGTCGAGCAGGAGGATGCCGGTCCGTTGCGCGAGCACCCGTGCCAGTGCCGCCCGTGCGCGCTCGCCGCCCGAGAGCGACGGCACCTGACGGCCGGACAGGCGGGCGATGTCCGTCTCCGCGATCGCGGCCGCGACGGCCTCGTCGTCGTCGCGTTCGAGCTCGGTCCGCTGCCACGGCGCTCGGCCCATCTCGACGACCTGCTGCACGGTGAACGGGAAGAACACGTCGTTGTGCTGCAACAGCACGGCGCGCCGTCGGGAGAGCTCGCGGGCCGACCAGGCCTGCAGCGGCCGGCCCGCGACGGTGATGCGCCCCTCGGCCAGCGTCTGGTCACCCGTGATCGTCGCGAGCAGGGTCGACTTGCCAGCGCCGTTCGGCCCGATGAGCGCGTGGACCTCGCCCGCGCGGGCGTCGAAGGTCACATCGTGGAGGATGCGCTTCCCGTTGATCACGACGCCCACGCTCGAGGCTTCGATCGCGAGCTCGCCGGGTCGGAGGGGCTCGGGGACCGCGAAGCGCCGGCCGACGACCGGCACGCTCATCCCCAGCCTCCCGAGGACCCGCGGGTCCGTCGCAGCAGCCAGAAGAAGAACGGTCCGCCGACGAGGGAGGTGAGCATGCCGATCGGAAGGTCGGCGAGCGGGACGGCGGTGCGTGCCACGAGGTCGGCCCCGAGGAGGAGTACGGCCCCGCCGAGGGTGCTGACGACGAGCAGTGGCAGGTGGGCCGGGCCGATGATCATGCGCATGAGATGCGGGATCACGAGCCCGACGAAGGCGATGATGCCGGCGAACGCCACGCTCGCGCCCACAAGCAGGGCGACGACGAGGATCACGAGGATCCGCAGTCCCTCCACGTTGACCCCGAGGTGCCTGGCGCTCTTCTCGCCGAGAGAGAGCAGGTCGAGCTGTTTCGCGACGACGAACGCGACGACGAGCCCCACGAGCACCAGGGGGAGGACGATGCCGAACTGCTGCCAGCGCGAGCCGTTGAGGCTGCCGAGCTGCCAGAAGACGATCTGTTCGCGTGCGGCGGTGTCGCCGAGGAAGGTGAGGAACGCGAGCCCGGCACCGGTCACCGCATTGACGGCGATGCCGGTCAGGACGAGCGTGATGACCTCGGTGCGCCCGTTCGCGCGGCTCATCGCGTAGACGATGAGCGTTGCCGCGAGTCCGCCGACGAACGCGGTGACGGCGACCGTCCATTCCCCGAGGAAGGCCCAGCCGAAGACGATCGTCGCCGACGCGCCGAGTGCCGCCCCGCCGGAGACGCCGACCACGCCGGGCTCGGCGAGTGGGTTGCCGAAGATCGCCTGCATGAGGAGGCCGGCCGCTGCGAGCGCCGCCCCGATCACGAGCGCCATGGCGACGCGTGGAAAGCGGATGTTCCACAGGGCGCTCTCCCCGTTTGCGTGGCTGGGCATCGGTCCGATGTCGAGACCGAGCCGGTGCATGATCGAGCCGAGGACCTCGAGGGGTGGCACGTGGAGTTGCCCACTGCCCGCCGAGACCAGCGCGAGCGCGATGAGCGCGACGAGCAGGGTGACCGCCAGCGCGCCCGACCGGAGCGACCGTGCGCCGGGGACCTCCGGGTCGATGTCGAGTGGTGCCCCGGTGCGGTTGCCGCCGAGGGCCGAGCGGGTCACGGCTCCTCGTCCGCCGGGGCGCCGGTGGTGGGCGCGTAGAGGGCGCGGGCGAGCGCGTCGAGGACGGCGGCTGTGCGTGGGCCGAAGCTCATGACCTCGGTGTCGCTCATGTCGATGACCCGTCGGTGCTGTCCAGCCGGGGTCTCCGCGACGGCGGGGATGCGCTCCAGGAGTCCGTCGACACCGTCGACCGACTCGAGGCCCTTGGTCATCATGATGAGGACGTCGGGCGCCGCATCGATGAGTGCTTCGGCGGTCATGGGGCGCATGCCCTGCCAGTCGATCTCCTCAGCGACGTCGACGGCGCCCAGTGCCTGGATGAGCGCGTCGGCCCCGGAGCCCTCACCGAAGATGTAGTAGATCCCGGCGTTCCCGCGCACGTAGAGGAACATGACCCGTGGACGGTCGGCGGGGTCGGCCGGAGCGAGTGCTTCGATGTCCGTCATCGTCGCCGCGATCTCGGAGGCGATCCGAGCGTTCAGCGCTTCACCGGCCGCCGGGACACCGAGCGCAGCAGCGACCTGCGTGACGAGGTCGTCGATGTTGTCGAGGTTCCGCTGTGGCGTCAGGACGACGACGGGGATGCCTGAGTCGCGCATCTGGAGGACGACGTCCCAGGGGCCGATCGAACTGTCGGTGAGGATGACGGTGGGCTCGAGCGCGAGGATGGCCTCGCCGTTGAGTTCATGGCCGTTCTGCGTGACGAGGGGGAGGTCGGCGGCCTCCGGGAACCCGGTGGAGGTGTCGCGGCCGACGACCGAGTCGCCGAGCCCGAGACCGAACACGGTGGCTGCGAGCGATCCCGACAGGTCGAGGGCGAGGATTCGGCTGGTGTCGCTGATCGTGACCTCGGTGTCCTGGTTGTCGACGACCGTGACCGGGAGTGCTTGCTCTGGGGCGTCGGTGACCGCGGTGATGCCGGGGTCGGCCATGCAGGCGGTGGAAGGACCGGTCCAGTCCTTCGGCTCGGCGACGGGTGTGAGTGACCCGAGTGGTTTTGTCGACGCCTCGCACCCAGAGGCATCGGGAGCTGATGGTGGATCCGTCACCGCGCAGCCGGATAGCCCAATGGCGAGAGCTGTCAGCATGACGAACAGCCGGGGGAGGAAGCGATCAAAGGCGTTCATGAGTAAGGAAAGGCTAACCTACATCCGGCCTTGTTCGGGCAACATCGGATTCCCGAGCGTGCAGTCGTCGTAGCACGATCCCGAGGCAGGTGGATGCGATGGAGGTTCAGAGGCATGCGGATCTTTGGCCAAGACGATTGACGCATGACCGATGGGTATTCGAGAGCAGCGCGTGGCTCGCGAATGGCCACGATCCGTTCGCTGTGTGTCGCGACGGTGGCCTTGGCCACTGCCTCTCGCGGACGGGGTGCAACCCGAAGGGGTCCAGAGCCGATCGGGCTCCGGACCCCTTGGGATCTCTTATGCCGGGGAGATCACACGGTCAGCTTGCGACGCCGCTTGATCAGAACCCCTCCGAGCAGTATCAGCACGACGGCGCTGAGGATCGCAGCCGACGGGAACTCGGTCCCCGTGACGGCCATCGTGTCCTTTGCTTTGTCTCCATTGCCGGCCAGAGCAGCGATGGAGATGGATGCCCAGCCGATGATGCCGTCTTCGTCGTAGACCGCGAGGCGGTGCACACCGGTGACGTCAGCGGGGAGGCGGACCTCGAAGGTCCCGCTCTCAGACACCTTGTACGTACCGAGCGAACTCGGCTCGGAGAAGAGGTACGCGGCCACTCGGTCCGCGGCTCGGTCGCTGCCGACGGACACGGTGATAGTCGATCCTGCGATTGCACTCACCGGAACCGTGATGCGACCCTCGTTCTCGAGCGTCAGGTCTGAGCCAGACGGCTCGATCTTCCGCGGTGCCGGTTCGGTGCCTGGTTCCGTGCCTGGGTTCGTACCCGGTTCGGTGCCTGGTTCCGTGCCTGGGTTCGTACCCGGTTCGGTGCCTGGTTCCGTGCCTGGGTTCGTACCCGGTTCCGTGCCTGGGTTCGTACCCGGTTCGGTGCCTGGTTCCGTGCCCGGTTCGGGTGCGACGGTCGTGAACGTTACCGGGACGAACGTCTCGAGCGCCCCGTCCGTCGAGCCGTGGGCGCCGATCGTGAACACGCCACAGGTGATCCCGGTGGCTCGGCAGTCGATGGCCGCGCCGGAGGCTCCGATGAAGGTGGACGTCGCCGCGAAGTCCTCGACGGTGAACCCGCCGTCAGCGAAGAGCGCCTGCGAGGCTCCTGTTGTCGCTGAGCCTGGCCAGGCGATGAACCGCTGGTTGTCCATGCCTGCTGCGTAGTCGTAGTCGACGCCGAGCTTGCCGCCGGCCGACGGGAACGTGGTGGCGTACCCGAACAGGAGGTAGGCACCGTGACGGTTGGTGTGCTGCTCATAGCCGGACCCCGACACCGTGAGCTTGGCGCCGTCCGCAAGCTGAGAACCCGGGGTCACGCTCAGCGCGGGACCCGCCGACGGCTGAGGCTCGTCCCCGTCAGCGCTCACCGTGACGACGGCGGTCTCCGACTCCACCGATGTGCCGCCTCCGGTGAACACGGCTCGGAACGAGTGCGCTCCCTCCGCGAGCCCTGTCGCGGTGTAGGTCGTGGTCGTCGCGCCGTCGATGTCGGTCCAGACCGCGCCGAGGAGCTGTTGCCAGCGGATCGTCGGTGCCGGTGACCCGGTCGCGGTGGCGGTGAGCTTGGCTGTACCGTCGACGCCGATGGTCGCCGACTGCGGTTGTGCGACCACGGTCGGTGAGGACGGGGTGAACGGGTTCTTGCCGTCGCCGAGGGGGTCGAGCGGGTCGACCCGCGAGCCTGCGGTCGGGGCCGTCTCGGTCGTGACCGTCGCCGTCGCCGTCACCGGCAGGCCGGCCTTCTCCGGGTCACGGAAGCTGCCGGTCGCGTAGAACCACGGACGGTTGCTCGGGTCGAAGTAGTCGACGAGTGACGCGGGGAAACTGTCCGCGTACACCTCGCCTGCACCCTGTGAGTAGGCGCGTCCCGACCACTCCGGCGTGCCGGCGAACGAGAGCGTCCCGTCAGTCGCCGTCGTGAGCTCGCTGTCGGCGAACGTCGCGACGATGACGCGCTTGTAGCTGTTCTCGACGGGGCCACTCCACTTGCCGCCGCCGTCGTTCCAGGCGATCTCCGCCGTGAGGGTGGCCTGCCCGTTCGCTGCGATCGCGAGGTGGGGGTTCGCGTACGCCATGTACAGGCCGAGATAACCGCCGTAGGGGCGGTAGATCGCCGTGCCCGACCAGGACAGTTGTGTCTCACCGGACGCGGGATCGGTCCACCCGGAGCCCGTGGAGAACTCGAAGCCGGTGGTTCCGAGCGAGACGTTCTTGCTTGCGACGTCGCGCACCCACTCCTGGGAGTACGTGGACAGGTCCAGCGTGAAGCGTGCGTCCGCTGCGATGACGGCGCCGGCGGGCGCGGCGGACGTGACCGGCCCGTTCGGAACCATCACACTGATGCTCGCCGGTTCGGACTGGATCCTCGAATCGCCGGCGGTGTACACGGCCCGGAAGCTGCTGCCGGTGTCGGCCGCGGACGCGGTGAGCGTCAGGCTGTTGCCCGTCGCCCCGTCGATGTCAGCCCAGTCGGTGCCGTCGGCGGAGCGCTGCCACTGCACGGTGATCGGGAGTGCTGCGGACGCCGCTGCGGTGAGGGTGAGCGACTCGCCGACGCTGACGCGTGCGGCGGTCGGTTGTGTGGTCATGCGGAGGGTCGGGTCGACCTCCTGCTCGTCCTCGATCGTGATCGTCGTGGCGGCGCTGGCGACCGATCCGTAGACGTTCTCGAGACGGTAGCGCCAGAGGGCGTCGTACTGCTCGGCCGGGAGGACGATGTCGCCGTAGAAGACACCGAGGGTGGTGGACGCCCAGACGTCTTCGGTGTTCTGGCGCAGGTAGGGAGCGATACCGTCCTGGGGTTCCGCGAGTGCAGCGGGCTGGACCGTCACGTTGCCACGATCAGCGACCGCGTCGGACCACGCGTCGCCGCGCTTCGACCAGCTCGCTCCACCGTCGAGGCTGTACTCGAACCAGGCCTTGTCGGAGGACAGACCCGTGCCGGCCCCGGAGTAGGAGAAGTCGATACCGGCTCCGCGCTTTGCTGCGGACAGTGAGGGGGTGAACCACGGCTTGGCGCTGGAGACGTACGACGCGCGGTAGGAGTAGACGTTCTGGCCGATGGCTACCAGGTAGGTCGTCGCCGGATTCCAGCTGACGAAGGAGCTCAACGATCCGGGGAGCACCACGCCGGCGGTGTCCAACGGGGTCCGCTCACCGCTGTCGGCGGCTGCGAACCTCCGGATCTGGGTTGCACCTGCTGTGGTGAGCTGGATCTCTGCGGTGTACTCGACGAACGCCATCGAGGCGGCTTGCGTCGGGAGCGAGATCACGCCACGGAGGGCGACACCATCCTTGAGGCTGACGTTCGCGACCTTGCCGGATGCATCCGCGACCAGGAGCACGGAGTACGGCTCCAGCAACCAGGATGCAGCGATGCCGAAGCCCGGGAGCTCCACCGTCGCGACGGTGGAGAGGTCGTACATGGAGACCTTCTCGACGGCACCGACCCGACTCGAGTACAGATCACCGTAGGTGTCGAGACGGAACTCGCGATCGACCTGACTGAACGGCAGCGTGATCGGATCGCGTCCGGCCTGTGGGGCCAGCTTGTACGTGAGGCGCTTCGCGCCGTAGCCGCTCGGTGTCGAGTACACGGCCAGGTAGCCCGTGCTGAACGGGCTGATGAGCTCGAGGCCGGCGAGAGCGACGCCGGTGCGCTGCTCGAACGCTGTTGCGTCCAGCGATTCGAACGTCGTGGAGGCAGCGGTACCGAGCGAACTCGATCCAGGCGTGATGACGCGGAGGACGATCGACTGCCCGTCCTTCGTGCCGAAGAGGGTGATGTTCAGGGGATAGGGCGAGGCCGCGCTGTAGTCGAGGCTCGCGGTTCCGGAGGTCACCCCATCGATGTTGGAGCTGATGTCGAGTGTCTGCGTCACGGCGCCCGAGTCCTCCGCCACCTGCTGGAGGAAGACGTCACCATCCGATTCGACGACACGAATCGAGTTCGACCCGTTCGTCGACGGTGTGTCGATCTGCGTGACGCGCGCGCCAGGATCGATCGCGGTCTTCCCGGCAGGTGCGGTCTCGAACGCGATGTACGGCGCATCACTCGCAGCAGGGGTTCCCTCACCGCCAGTCCCAGGGGCTTCGGGTGCTGTCGCGTAGAGCGCGATGCCGGTCAGCGTCGGTGTGTACGTCTCGCCCGGCAACAGTCCCGCTATGGAAAGGCGGACCTTCGACGATGTGATCTCGCCGAAGCCGCTGATCGACTTCTTCCGGCCGAGTCCCGACGACGCGGAGAATGTCTCCCAGGCCGACGACGCGGACACCCAGCGCTGGAGTTCGAAGCCGGCCACGCGCGCGTTCGTGCCCGAGTCGACGAACTCGTCGATGACGACTTCGGTGAAGGTGACCTCTGAAGTGAAGCCGAGGTCGATCGTGAGGGGGAAGGTGGCGTCATCGGCCGCTGCCCAGCGGGTGCTGCTGGAACCATCGACGAGGTTCGATCCGGCGAGGGCGAAGTTGTTGTGCGGGTGGGTCGAGCTGACGGTGACGTCGGCGCCGAGGGCGAGATCCGTGCGCGGGGTCGCTGCGGTTGCCGGTGTCAGCGATCCGAGAGCGATCACCGCCGCCGCGAGGGCGGCCGCGAGGACCTTCGGAGGGGATATTCGGGACAAGAGGGGCCTTTCGAGACAGTGGTAGGCAGCAGCATTTCGATGTGCCGACGGCGCGCTCCAACAGGTGGGGCTGAGCTCCAGCAGTACTGCTATTTAGGTTAGGATTACCTTATTAACTCGACGACGCGCAAGTGGGCGCACGTGGAAACCGTCGGGGGGGGGGCATCCGTCTCGGGCGCGACGACAGGCCGTCGGGTGTCTCCTGCATCCTCGCGATCACCCTCGCCTGCGTCGAGGCGCTGGTCTCCCAGCTTCGATCGCGATCGGTCGGGAACCCCGAGACGAGGTCAGGTTCACATCCGCACAAGATCCACCTTGAACACACGAACAATGCGGGCTGCACACGAACACCGTTGCAACCTTGTGCTCAAGTCGACAACTCGCTATGGTCTCCAATGCGGCTTCTGCCGCGTGAGACTGTGGGATGTTATTCACCTTGTGTGAAGCAGGACCTGAGCTCTGATATCCGACCCGGGTATCGATGCTCGGGTCTTTTTTTATGCCTCAACGAGGAGACAGGTTCAGCATGAGTACCAAGTACGCGACACTCGCGGCCGAGATCATCCGACTCGTGGGTGGCCCCGCCAACATCGAATCCGCATACCACTGCCAGACGCGGCTCCGTTTCTCCCTCCACAACGAGTCGCTCGTTCGCGATAGTGAGCTGCAAGCGACGGCGGGTGTGGCCACGACACGGGTCTCCGGTGGGACCTATCAGGTCGTCGTCGGAACGCACGTCAAAGACGTGTTCGAGGAGGTGGACAGAGAGTTGAGCGCTGCCGGCGTCTCGAGCGCCACCCACACGACCGCTTCGAAGCCCGCAGAGCGGCGTAGCGTCTTCAGCGTCGTCGTCGACTTCATCGCGGCCACGTTCCAGCCCATCGTCCCGGCACTCTCCGGAGCTGGCATGATCATGGCATTGCTGGCGGTCCTGGTCGTGACCAACGTGATCACCAGGGAATCCCAGACCTACCAGGTACTCGCGTTCTTCGCCAACGCGGTCTTCTACTTCCTACCGATCTTCGTCGCCATCTCAGCGGCGGACAAACTGAAGACGAACCGGTTCCTCGCCGGTGTTGTGGCAGCGATGATGCTGCACCCGACCTGGACGCAGATGGTCGCGAGTGGTGATTCGGTACATCTCTTCGACGTCATCCCGCTGACGCTTGCATCCTACGGCTCCTCGGTCATCCCGATCCTGCTCGTTATCCTCGTGCAGTCATACTTCGAGCGACTGTTGAACCGGGTCGTCCCGAACGCCATCAAGCTCGTGTTCGTCCCGATGATCACCTTCCTGGTCATGGGCACGCTTGCGATGTCGGTCCTCGGTCCGATCGGCACCTTCCTCGGCGGGTATCTCGCGATCTTCTTCGCCTTCCTTACCGAGAACGCACCGTGGGTACCCTCGCTGCTGATTGGCGCATTGCTCCCGGTGATGGTGATGTTCGGTGTGCACAACGCGGTGGCGCCACTCGGGTTCGCCCAGTTGGCACAGCTCGGGTACGACAGCATCTTCGGCCCGGGTGCGATCTGCTCGAACATCGCGCAGGGTGTCGCGACGCTGGTGGTCGCCGTCCGTACGAAGGACGCCAAGCTGCGTCAGATCGCGACTGCAGGTGGAATCACTGCATTGATGGGTATTACTGAGCCGGCGCTCTATGGCGTTGCCCTTCCGAAACGGTATCCCTTGATTGCGGCGATGATCGGCGGCGGCGCCGGCGGACTCTATGCGGGGTTGACCAGCACACACCGGTTCGCCGTTGGTACGTCGGGCCTGCCGGCCGTGTTCCTGTACATCGGAGACGACACCCTCCAGTTCTTTGTCAACATCCTGGTGGCGCTCGCGATCTCAGCGGTGGTCTCTGCTGCGGCCGCCATCCTGCTCTCAGTGCGCTTCGAGCGCGTTGCTGCGGCACAGGATGCACTGCTTGGCTCTGGATTGACGGTCGAAGTCGATATCCCCTCCGCGTCGGTACCTGCGATCGGCACCATCTCAACTGCGGGCACTGGCGGGGAACGAACTGTTTCTGCATCACACGAGATCACCGCTCCCGTCTCCGGCGAGGTCCTACCGCTTGCAGCGATCCCCGATGGAGCGTTCTCGTCGGGCGTCATGGGCCCTGGACTGGGCATCGAACCGATGAACGGTCGAATCGTCTCGCCGGTCACGGGCACCGTTGTGGCCGCCACGAAGACCGGGCACGCGTTCGGCATCGTCACCGACGCGGGCGTTGAGGTCCTCGTGCACATCGGCGTCGACACGGTCCAGATGAAGGGAGCCGGCTTCTCTGGTGCAGTCCCGTCAGGGACGCATGTCGAAGTGGGACAGCAGCTCGTCTCCGTGGATCTCGCCGCGATCTCAGACGCAGGTCACCCGGCGACGGTCATCCTGGTCGTGACAAACCCGGACGACGTCGGCGAGGTCTCGGTCACGGCCTCTGGGCGCGTCGTCGCGGGTGAGCCCGTACTCTCGATCGCCGGCTGAGAACCTCAAGGCAGAACTCATGGACTACACACAGCTCACACCCTTCCCACGCGGCTTCCTCTGGGGCGCGTCAACCTCCGCCTACCAGGTCGAAGGTGCCTGGAATGAAGACGGTAAAGGCCCCTCGGTCGTCGATCTCCACATCCACCGTGCTGAGGGCATCAGCGACTTCACCGTTGCAGCGGACCACTACCACCGGTACCGGGAGGACGTTTCGCTCTTCGCAGAACTCGGCCTCAAGGCCTACCGATTCTCGATCGCGTGGACCCGGATCGTCCCGGACGGTGACGGGGAGGTGAACCCTGCCGGGGTGGCGTTCTACCATCGACTCATCGACGAACTCTTGTCACATGGCATCGAGCCGATCGTGACTCTGTATCACTTCGACCTGCCTGCTGCGCTCGACGACCGGGGCGGCTGGTCGGACCCTGCCACGATTGAAGCATTCGCGCGTTACGCGGGCATCCTCTTCGACGAGTACGGGGACAAGGTGACGACGTGGCTCACCATCAACGAGCAGAACATGATGATCCTGCACGGCAAGGCGATCGGTACCACCGGGCGCAGCGGTCAAGCCGACCAGCGGACGATCTACCAGCAGAACCATCACATGTTTCTCGCTGCAGCGCGCGCCATGGCCCTGTGTCACGAGGTGCTGCCCGGGGCGAAGATCGGGCCAGCGCCGAACATCGTGTCGGTCTATGCGGCCAGCCCGGCGCCGGAAGATGTGCTCGCTGCCGATGACTGGGATGCGATCCGTAACCTCATGTATCTCGATGTCGCCGTTCGTGGAACTTATCATCCGCTCGCCTGGGCCTACTTGACGGAGCGGGGTATCGCCCCGAAGCTGCGCGAGGGGGACGCCGAAACGCTCGCGGCGGGGCGGCCGGACTTCATAGCGTTCAACTACTACTCAACCCAGACGGTTGGTGCCTCCCGTGGTGACGCGAGTGACATCCAGCATCGTGGGGGAGACCAGCAGATCGTCCGCGGCGAGGTCGGAGTCTACCGAGCAGCGAAGAACGAGCACCTTCCTACCAACGCTTTCGGTTGGGAGATCGACCCCGTCGGGTTCAGGACGACGATGAGACGGCTTTGGGACCGCTACCGGTTGCCGCTCATCATCACCGAAAACGGATCGGGAGCGTTCGACGAGCTTGTCGACGGCGTGGTCCATGACCCGTACCGGATCGATTACTTGCGTCGACACATCGAGCAGATACGGTTGGCGATCAGCGACGGCGTCGATGTTTTCGGTTACTGCCCGTGGTCTGCGATGGACCTCGTCTCCACTCATCAGGGCATCTCCAAGCGGTACGGTTTCATTCACGTCGACCGCACCGAAACCGACCTTCGTGGCCTGGAACGCTCGAGGAAAGACAGTTTCCACTGGTACCGCGGGGTCATCGCCGTCAACGGCTTGGATCTCGGTTAGCTTCGAGCAGAAGGACGGTGGCCTGTAATGACGCAACGCCCGACCATGACCATCAAGCGGATCATCGGAAACAACGCCGTCCTGGCGGCCGACGAAGACGACCACGAGTTCGTCGCGCTCGGGCGTGGTGTGGGATTCGGCGTGCGCGCGGGAGACCTGCTCGATCAGGACAAGGTCGAGCAGGTCTTCCTCGCCGGAGGCGACGCGGCCGCTGACCGTCTGACGGAGCATCTGGCAGACACGCCGCTCGCGTGTGTGCGCGCCGCAGCCAGGATCGCTGAACTGGCGAACGAGCGGCTCGGGCTTCGGGTCACCCAGGCCCTCATCCTCCCGCTGGCCGATCACCTGCACTTCGCCATGCAGCGCGCTGAGAGCGGCATGGAGATGCAGTTCCCCCTGCTGTGGGAGGTCAGCCAGCTGTACCCTGCCGAGTTCGCGGTGGGTCAGGAGGCTGTGACGCTTGCCAGTCAGATCCTCCACATACGGATCGATCCGGATGAAGCCGTTGCATTCGCGATGCATCTCGTGAACGCGCAGTTCACCACGCCAGGTGTCGGAGCCGCGATGCAGATGACGGAGATCATTGCACAATCCTTCGCCGTGATCGAAAGTACCTTCTCCATTGCCGTCGACAGGCGTTCCATGAACGCTGCTCGATTCATCACTCACCTTCGCTACGTGTTCGCGCGCGTGAACGCGGGTCAACAGATTGCTGATCCGCACCCGACATTGTTCGAAGCCATCTCCAACGCCCACCCGGAGGCAATCGCCTGCTCGCTGAAGATCGCGTATCTGATTGAGATGGGAGTCCGTACCAAGCTCACTCAAGATGAGATCGCCTACCTCGCCTTGCACGTGGCGCGTCTCATCCTCGACATCAGCGAGCGGTAGTCAGAAGACCCTGCAAGCGGGCGACTGGGTACAGTCACTGACCGGCGCAGAACGCCCCGTTGCACGCCCTCTGGTGTATTGCTCGGTGCCCGCTGCGCGGTTCACGGCGGCCGTGCGACGTTGTTCGTCGTGTGAATGCGGCATCGATGTAAGGCGTCGAACGAGAACGGAGGGGCCGAACCTGCGGTCGACCCCTCCGAATGGCCACGGAGAGGGGCCGGCGGATTGGGCGGTTGTCTTCGTGCTCTCACACACGGATCAACTCCCAGCTCCGCTTCAATTCACGCGTCCCAGTGTGCTGTCGTCAACATCAGCCGCGTGGAAACACGCGGACTGCACCGGACGAAGAGCGCACGAGCGACGTCGGCCAACCAGGTTGGCGAACGTGTTGCGCAGTGCGGTTGCGGTCGAAAGGTCGTCGCCGCTTCGTGAGCAAACTTCAGCTGGTGTCGTCGCACGAAAAGGCGTACGGTCACGGCGGGTGGCCTCCTCCAGCATCCGTACAGAGCGACGGAGCCACGATGGCGGCAGGATGGATGTTGCTCCACGATGGAACCGTGTATGCGTTGCCGAATCTGTCGGTGGCGCGATTCGTGCAACGGGCTATTGCGCGATTTGCGGTGTCGGGGGATCCTGAGGTCGTTCGGTTCTCGACGCTCGACTCGGTTGAGGTGGTGACCGTGGTGATCGACGAGTCGTCACGGGTGGGTCGTCGCGTTCGTCGTTGATGGTCAGCTTCTTGACATGGAGGACTCGGATCGCCTTGGCTGACCGCTTCAACGCAAGAGTGGCGAGGTCGGTAGGCTTCGAACAGCATTGTCGACGCCACGCGATCGGATGAGTCGTTGTGCTGCATGACGCCAGCCGGTCTACCGGACCGAGACCCTGGAACGCACCGCCGGCTTTCCGCATCACAGCGCCACGCCTGAGCTCGTCCGCGAGCCATCGAGAACTACGACAGAGAGACAGATGACCGAACGGATCGAAACTCAACGGGAGCGCGCTGCCATTGAACGATTCGCTGACCATTGGTCAGCGGCAGGTGAGTCTCGTCTCGAGGGGTTGATCGCGGGGTATCTACTTCTTGACGAGACAGGTGAAGTGAGTGCTGCCGAGTTGGCCGAGAAGCTCGGAATCAGTAGTGGATCGGTGTCAACGTATACACGGCAGTTGATCGACCGTGGTTTCGTCCATCGGGTCCGTAAGCCAGGTGTTCGTGCCCACTTCTTCACCATGGGAAACGATGTGTGGGCGGGATTTCTGGCTGCCGAGCAGGAGTATCTGCAGAACCAGTTTCGTCTTGCAGAGGAGGCGATGTCGTTGGTGAGCGAGGGTGGCCGGTCCTGGGAACGATTGCGGAACATGCGCGACTACATGGGCTGGATGATCGATGCGAAACTACCCGCTGGGTGGGAGCAATTCAAGCGGAAACGTGACGCCGGCGCACCGTGACAAGCGGCGACCCGGTCTGCGAGTCGCGTTCGATGATGCCGTCGATCCCAAACACCTCCCTCACCAGAGCGGTGCTGAGGACGTCGTGTGGGGTTCCTTGGCGGACGACCTGACCGTCGTGCATGACGACCAACCGTGAAGCATATCTGGCTGCCTGGTTGATGTCGTGGAGAACGGCTACGACGGTGCGGCCGTCGTTGCGCATGTCTTGACAGAGGTGGAGGAGTTCGACCTGGTGCGCCAGGTCGAGGAACGAGGTGGGCTCATCGAGGAGGACGTAGTCTGTCTGCTGCGCTAGGACCATCGCGATCCAAACCCGTTGCCGTTGACCGCCAGACAACTCCGTGATGAGCTTCTCGGCGTAGTCCTTCACGCCCGTTGCTTTCATCGCAGTGTCCACGATCTCAGCATCTCCGGGCAGCCATTGGCGAAGTATGGAGTGGTAGGGGTGGCGACCCCGCGCGACGAGGTCGCGCACGCGCAGCGAATCGGGGGCAATCGGGTGTTGCGGGAGCGCGGCGATTCGCCGCGCGATAGCCTTCGGCCGCAGCGTGCGGACGTCCTTCCCATCGAGCGATACCGTCCCAGTAGTTGGGCGTAGCGTTCGGGCTAGGGCTTTGAGCAGTGTGGATTTACCGCAGCCGTTTGGTCCGATGATCGCCGTGAACTCGCCCTCGGGTACCGAGAAACTCAGGTTGGTGCTGACGACCTGGTTTTCGTAGGCCAGGTGTGCGTGTTGCAGGTGCAGTCCGGTCTCCGGCAGCGGGGTGGAGCGGTGGGTGGGTGTCGTCATAGTCGTCCTTTTGAGCGTTCGCGCACGAGCAGGTATCCGAGGTAGATTCCACCGACCCCGAGCGTGAGGACGCCGACGGGGAGACCAGCGACGAGCGGTGCCTGTTGCGCAGCGAGGTCGGCGGCGGTGAGGATGAGAGCTCCGGTGAGCGCGGAGGAGAACACGCTGGCGTTGGAGGTCTTGAGTAGGCGTCGCGCTATCTGTGGGGCGGTGAGCGATACGAACGAGATGGGGCCGGCTGCTGCGACTGCCGCTCCTCCGGCAAGCACCGAGAGGATCACGGCGATCGATCGTGTGCGGTTCGGGTCGATGCCGACACCTGATGCGGTATCGTCTCCCATCTCCAGGAGAGACACGTCTCTCGAGACGGCGATGGCTGCCGGGAGTATGAGCACAACCGCGCCGAGTGTCACGAGGACGTCTTGTCCGTTGCTGGCATTGAGCGATCCGACGAGGTAAGCGGCCAGCTGGGATGCCGCATCCCGAAGCTGAGTACTCACGACGTACTCAATGATCGCTGCGGCCATCGCGGCCACAGCGATGCCGGCGATGATCGTGCGAGCGGGCGACCGGAATCCTCGTCCGGTACACACGTACACAGCGAGAGTGGCGATCGCGGCACCGAGTACGGCGCCGAGCGAGCTTGGGAAGAGGGGGAAGCTGAGGGTCATGAGCGCTACACCTGCACCGGCTCCCGCTCCGAGCCCAATGACGTCGGGGCTTCCGAGAGGATTGCGAGTGACCGTCTGGAACAACGCACCTGAGACCCCGAGGAGGGCGCCGGCCAAGACTGCTGTAGCCAAACGCGGACCTCGCAGCCGTTCCAACACGAAAGCTGTTTGTCCTTCGGCACGACCCACCAGCGCCTGAGGGAGTTCGGTGACCGGGATGCCCAGTTTTCCGATGGTGAGCGTGAGAAGAGCGACGATCAGGAGGGACCCGATCGAGAGGATCGCGACGATGCAGAAGCGCCGGTCGACCGAGAGCGCAAATCGCCGAGATGTGTCGGTATGGCTCATCGTGTCGCCCATCCCTTGCGCACGGCGAGGAGGAGGAACGGCGCTCCGACCAGCGCGGTCACGATGCCGACCATGATCTCTTCCGGTCGGGCGATCATGCGTCCGGCGATGTCAGCCACCACAAGGAGCGCCGCCCCGAGAACCACAGCAACCGGTATCTGCCATCGGTGGTCGATGCCGACGACTGAGCGGGTCAGGTGGGGGACCACGAGCCCGACGAATGCAATCGGGCCCACCGCTGCTGTCGCCGCGGCGGCAAGGATCGATGCGGAGAAAATGCCGCCAGCTCGAACAAGCGCGACCGGCGTCCCCAACGACGTTGCGACGTCCTCGCCGAGAGCGAGGTTGTTCAGCGACGGGGAGAGCATCAGCGCTATCAGCAGGCCGATGATCAATGCAGGTGCGACCATGACGGCGACCTCGGTATCCCGACCACTGAGCGAGCCGATGACCCAAAACCTGAAGGAGTCGAAGACGCTGGGATTCGTGAGGATCATCGCCTGAACGTAGGCGCTCAGCACAGCCGACACCACGGCGCCCGTCAGGACGAGTGAGACGATGCTCCCTGACGCAGAGCGAGCACCGACTGCATAGACGGCAACCACCGTCACCAGTGCACCCGCGAAAGCGATCCACACCGAACCGGAGCCAAAGCCTGAACCCGTGATCGATGCAGCGGTTACGATCGCAGCTGACGATCCCACCGTCACTCCCAGTAGTCCTGGATCTCCGAGCGGGTTTCGTGTGATGGCTTGGATGATCACGCCGGACACCGCCAACGCCGCGCCGCAGAGGACACCCATGACGGTCCGGTCGATTCGAGCGTCCAAAACGGCCGAGACATAGGGTTCGCCTGATCCACGAAGGGCAGAGACGATGTCGGCGGGGTCGGTCAGTTTGCCGCCGAAGAACAGGCTGCACACGATGGCGGTCGCGAGCCCCACCACTGCGAGTACGATCGACCTCACGCGTGAGGGGCTCGCCCCGCGCATCACCGATCGAGCTTTGCGACGGCCTCGTCAATCAGCGGTACGAACCGCTCCAAGGTCCAGGGCACAGTCAGAGCATTGATCATCGATGAACCGGTCACGAATGGCTGGTCCGTGGGAGCGACAACTGTCCCGCGCGCGACTGCTGGGATCTGCTGGTACAGCGGCTGCCCTTCAATCTCTGCTCGGTTCGCCTCATCGGAGTAGAACGTGAACACGAGATCGGACCCTGAAAGTTTGTCCGCGTTCTCCAGGCCGAATGACGCCGAGTCGGTGCCTTCGACCTCGAACTCTCGCAATTCATCGATCACCGGATCGACCGTGAGCCCGAGCGCTCGGACCATGGCCACCCGCTGTTCGTCCTCGAAGAACACGCCAAGGGTGCCTGGGCCGTCGTTGTAGATGTAGGAGAAGGTGATTCCCTCGTACTCCTTGCGTGCGGCTGACCCGAGCTGCGTGTTGATCTCGTCGATCAGATCCCGCGCGGCTTCGGTCTTGCCCATTGCTTGTCCGATGACCTCGATCTGCTCCTCCCAGGTGATCACCCAGGGCTCCTCCTTGTAGGCGACCGTCGGAGCAATGTCCGTGAGGATGTCGAACTGTTCCTGGGTGACGCCAGACCATGGCGCGAGGATCAGATCGGGCTCGAGTCCGACGATCGTCTCGATGTCGAGCTCCGTCGTTCCGGTGAACTGCACGGGCAGTTCAGCTTTCTGCTCGGTGACTGCTTCGTGGATCCACGGCAGATATCCGCTTTCGTCGCTGCCCCACTTGTACTCCTCGATGCCCACGGGAATTGTTCCCAGTGCGATCGCGGTTTCCGCCGATCCCTGGCCGAGGGACACGATCCGTTCTGGCTTCTCGGTGATTACAGCTTCGCCCAGAGCATGCTCGATCGTGACGGTCTCCCAATCGTCATTGGTGCTGCCGCCTTCATCTGCGGACGATTTGGCGGTGGAACTCGTGCAGCCGGTCAGGGCCATCGCAGCGATCAGCACCGCGGTGACTGACAGGGAACGTCGTTGTGTCTTCATACAGATGTGTCCTCTCGTGGCAAGGGAAGCCCCGAGGAGTTAGGCTAGCCTCGACTTAGTGAAAGTTCAAATCTTTTGAAAGATGAGGCCCGATGGTACCGCCGACCGAGTCGATTGCTGGACCTCGAACCGAGGAGGTGGCGACAATTCGTCCGCAGGACAGGGCCCCAAGTCGTCCGTTGATTTCTCGAGTGCAGTCAGGGGATGTCGATACATGACAGGCGACCCGTCGATGGGTCGGCGCTTTCGCTCGAGCGCTTGCCTTCTACCGATGCCTCGGGGTCCGCGCCGACCAGGACGTCCGAAAGTCTGTCGTGCGAGGATCCTTTTCACCGAACCATGACACCCAAGCCGACGTGGTGCGGTTCGATCCATCGCACTGTCGGGATTGTTCACTGCCGACAATGTCGGAGGGGTCGACACATGCAGTCGACCCCTCCGGCTGGCCGCTTGGGGGATACAGCCAGCAGGTCCGGCGTCAGTCGTTGCACGTCTCTCCACGCCACCACGATCGCTGGACCCGGGACTATTCACCCGCACCGGCGGGAATTCGTCAATCTCGGTCGCGTGGAATCACCCAGCCGCCGATCGCGATGGGTGCGCTTCGGTGGACATCGCACGCCGAGATTTCCCCGCGCCTGAGCGAATCTGCAGATCCGTCGCCGCATGCGCGGCGCTCACCAGCCCGACGTGACGGGATCAAGCACGTGGAACCGCTGGTCGCGCACTTCGAAGGGGGTGGACGTGCAGAGATACTGAGCCCGCGGCCGAACGTGCTCCGCTACACCAACCCGGGAGGATGCAGTCATGTCACAGCAGTCAGACAGCAGCGCGCGAAATGGCCGACGCAGCGGCAAGAAGCGCGCAGCCATCGCAACGGGATCGCTGCTCGGTGTGGCGATCCTCGCCAGCACGGCAGCGTTCACCGACTACGGCATTCTCGGCCTGGGCGGATCTGGGGGATTCGGCGGGCGCGCGAACGCGTACAACCTCCAGGTGTCCGCCGGGCAGGAGAACACGACGGCGTCTGTGGCCGCGTGGGTGGAGGCGAACCCGACAGCGGTGGACGTGGCCCCCATCGCGGGTGCGGATCGCCTCGTCCCGGGCGGAGCGCCAGTCATCGTCAAACTGCCTTTCCGGAACGAGTCCACCAGCTTGAAGTCGACGACATCGGTGACGTTCGTCGATGTGAACGCGAACCCCTCGAGCGCTGACGCAGCGTACGCGGGGCTGCTCAGGTTCGACATCGCTGAGGTCGAGGACGCTTCCACGATTCCAACGACCTGGTTGGTATCGGGGCTCCGGCTGGCAGCTGGACAGGCGACGGTGTCGAGTGCCTTGAGCACGCTGAGCCCCGGCACTGGCAGAGTCCTCGTCGTGCGCGCCTACCTCGTCAACGGTGCGACGCAAGAGGCCACCAACGCCGCGAACGGCGGGTCGGTGCAGATCCACGCGCGTTTCGACGGGCAGTCGATCGACTGACCTGGTCAGGCCGTCTTCACGCGCGGGGTGAAGGAACCTCGGTCCCGATGACATCTGTGCTGGAGGCAGATGGTGATCCTGAAGCGGCGGACGGGGACGGCGCGTTCGTGGGAGATCAGCTCGCGATCAAGAGCCGCCTCCGGAAGACCAAGACTCTTCGAAGGACAGAAGTTGTGACCACGAACCGATCGGCTTCGAGCTGTCGACGGGTTGCCACAGGTGCGGTGGTAGCGGTGTTCCTGTGGGCGATCATCGCCGGGATCAGTACGACTTCTGCTGCGTTCACCGAGGAGAAGAGGGCGCATGCTCGCGTCAGCGGCCGAGTCGACGTGTCCCAGTCAGCTGACGGGCTGTCTCAGTACTCGGATCCGCGGGCGCCGCAACAGATTCGCATCGCACCGGAAGCGAGACCGATCCGAGCGCTTCCGGAAGGCGGAGCGGGTGAACCGCGCACTGAGACTGCCTCCTTCGCGGTCGAGATCTACCTGAGTCCCGATTCCGCTGAATCGGACGTGTACGTCTCTGTGTACGACCAGGAACTCTCCGATGCCTCTGCAATCAGCGACGCTCTGGTGTTCGGCGTCTACGACAGTTCAGTGTCGCTCCTAAGAGATGGGACTCCACTGCCAGCGCCGGAACTCCTGAACCTGAACAACGGCCGAGGAGCCGCGCTGCCGGTCTCCCTCAAACCGGGAACCTCAACGTCGATCAGGTTGAAAATCTGGCTACGCGCCGATGCGCCTCGCTCGGCATTCAATCAGCCAGCGAACATCGGCATCCGTTTGCTCGCGGAGACCCGTGTCGGTGAATCGTTCGTCCTCGAGGAAAGTCTGGAGTGATGGAGAACGCTTCAACTCCGATCGAGCGAACGATGTCGAAGAACGAGAACAGCGATGAAAGACAGGTGAGGGGATTGACCGCGCTACTCAGCTTTACCTTCTTTTTGCTGGCAGTGATGACCTGGCTACTGCTCCTGGCGGACGTCTCGACCGAGCCGTCGGAGCTCCCTGGCGAGCCACTGCGAGACTCGGTGACCATCGACACTCCGACAATGGGCCATCTCGCTTCCTCGCCGGGATCGGCGACAGCCACCGGAGAGCTGACGTTGTCCTGCTTCGGCGCGATGAATGCCCAGGCCAGAACGACGCCCGATGAGTCTATGGACCACGATGATGCCTGAAGTTCGTGAGCTCCAGACCTTGGTCGTCCCGTCCCGGTCTCCGAGTCGGTTTCGTGTGGCGGTCATTCTTTCCATGCTGCTCGTCGTCTCGAGCTGCATCGCTGTCGTGAACGCTCGTGCAGCTTTCTCTGACCGCGCCGTCATTGACATGCACACCATCAGTAGCGGCACGTTCTCCCTTGGACTCGTCACGCCATCTGGCTTCGCCACCCAAGTGGGAGCGAAGAGGGCGACGTTGTCCTACGCCAACGAAGACCGGTTCGTTCCGGGAGCGACCGCTCGAATCGACATCCGAGTCTTCAACAACAGCCCCACGATCGCTGCGAACATACGTCTCTCGATCGTGGCGGACGGTGCTCTAGCCGACACCGTGCGGTTCTCGGCATCATCGGCATCGGGAGGGGAGACCGTTGGTGTGTTCGGATCACCTGACGAGCCCGAGGTGAACGGACTCGCGGCTGCGGTGATTCCTCGCTCCCAGAGTATCTCGCTATCGCCAAGAATCTCTGAGCCCATCGCCGAAGGTGCCGTGTGGAGCGGGCCGGCCACGTCACAGGTGGTCCTGAGCGTGTATGTCCACCTCCCGAACACTGATGAATTGCGCGCTGTGGCGCACGGGTCCCTGAGTCTCACGATCACGATCAGCGGGAGCTCTCTATGACCGTCGAATTTGGCGTCCGGCGCCGGGCCGCGTTGATCGGCCTGGCCGCAATGATGACGGTGATGACCGGTCTGGTCGGTGTCTCCAGCACATCTGCTGGATTTGTGGACGTGACGTACGCGGCCGCGCGCCTCCGGACCGAGTCACCACCTGCGCTGCCGGTTTCGTATGATCAGTCGTTCGGGTCGAGCCTGTTCCTCTCCCGTTTCGGCGAGCTCTTCGTCGCTGGCTATCGGGGTACCGGTGACGGGGCCGGAGGACTGACGACGAGTGCTTCTGCACCTCCGACCAGAGTTGTGTTTCCTGAGGGAGTCGTCATTGTCGATGCTGCAGGGAGTACCGACGACTTCACCTCGGCCCAGGCTCTGACCACCTCGTTTGCGGCTCTCGATTCCGCCGGGCGGGTGTGGACCTGGGGTGCGGTTTTACCTGGAGGTGACGTTGGACGTTCGCTGATCGGGCGTGGACCACTCAGCGCCCAGGCCGCAGCCACCCCTGGACAGGTGAGTTCCACATCCGACCCTGCCGTTCCCCTGCCGAAAATCGTCGATATCGCTCGTTCTGAGAACCAGTTCTTTGCGCTGGATGGTTCCGGGAAGCTGTGGGTGTGGGGTTACGGAGGGCAAAACCTACCTCTTCCAGACGGTTCCGTTGCGAGTAGGACGGCGCCGACGATGTCCAATACGACCGGTGCGCTGCCGGGGCGTGGATCATGCAAGGCGGGAATGCCGAATCACGCGGGCGAGGTCGTTTGGCACTCCCTGTGGGGAGGCACCAACTCCAGTGGTGCCGTCGCGACAAATGGTCTGGTGTACACCTGGGGCTATGACAACTCCGACGGGGTGTCGGCACTGATACTCGACACGGGCTGTCCGACCTTAAACCAAGGTGCCAACGAAGCGCTCTTCGCCGCGTATCCGCACCTCTACCGAGCGGCCGACGGGTCGACCTTCTCACCTGATGCGCTGAGAACGAGAGAGGCCAGGAACGTCCGGTATCGTGCCATCGTCGCGAACATGGTCAGCAGAACGCTCCCAGAATGTGATGGAACGAAGGCGTCTGGTCAGGTTGATTCCGGGCCATGCCCGGTCCGTCAACTTGGCTTCAGCGCGCGCGCGCCGCGTCTGCTGCTGCAGAACGGGACGATGCTCACGTGGCAGGTGTCGGCCGAGTACTTCGGCAAGACCTTCTTGGGCCGCACGTCCAGTCTCACGCCGCTCAGCAGCAACTACGTGTTCTCTCCCGCACCGGTGACGATCGACGGCAGCACGGACTCAGTCGACCGGTTCACAGCCGGCATCAGTTCGGTTCTCGTGCTCACGAAGACCGGTCGCGCGTTCGGCTGGGGCGATAACAACCTGTGCCAGGCGGTTGGTGGCGGGTGGGACGACGTGAGCAGGCGAGCCATACCGCTCGTCTGCTCCACTGATGCCCCTTCGCGGGTCGTCACACTTCCTGCTCCTGTCCAGGGGCTGCCAGCGGCACCTCTCCAAGCCATCGCAGCGACACAGTGCGCTGCCTGGGTGACGACGACGTCCGGTGAGGTGTACGCCTGGGGGGCCGGAACGGCCGCCGGATGGAACTTCACGCGATGCATGCCGCGGACCGCTGCCGTAGCCGGATACCGCGTATACGACTACGCAGCGTCCAGCGCACAGAGCCCGTTCGGTACACCGATCCCGGTGGTCTCGACGGGCACCACGAGAGTCCGAGCGGAATAGATGTCACGACAACATGCATCCGGCCATGGTCAGGGTAAAGGCGGCATCGTGTGGCCGATCCTGGCAGTGCTCCGTTCCGCGACGCTGTGGGTCGCCGCTGGGATAGGAGCTCTCTCCATCATCCTGTTCTTGCTCGGCATCGCGCTCGGCCTGCGGTCACACGTGGTCATCTCGGGATCGATGGAGCCTTCGCTGTCGACGGGATCTCTCATCGTGACACGCACCGTGCCGGCCTCGGATGTCGGGATCGGTGAGATCGTGACGGTGAATCGAACCGACGGCCGTGGCCTGGTGACGCATCGGGTCGTGACGATCGAGCGCGACGGTCATCAATGGATGTTCACGTTGCAGGGAGACGCAAACGATGTCGAGGACCCGGAGCCGTATCGCGTGTCAACGGCGGGAGAGCTCGTCGCGGCCGTCCCGCATCTCGGGTACGTCGTCGCGTCGCTTCGCGAACCGCTCGGCATAGGAGGGCTTGCCGTGGTGGCTGTGGCGGTCCTCTGTGTCTATCTCTGGCCGATCGACCGACGTCGGAGCAGTCGGACAGCTTCTCCAGAAAGCTGATGCGGGCCGAGCGTGCCGCCGTGGAATCGTCGGCGATTACCGAGGCAGCCTGCTGTCGTAATCGCCGCGAGTCTTGCGTCGGCCCCGTTCGTCGCGATTCACGGCCACCGCGGTGACGAAGACGACGACGAGGACGCCGATCAAGATGCACAGCAGGATGACGTACACGTAAAACACCTCTTCTGGATTCGGACGACCATCGGCCATCCCGAAGGCGCGAACCCGCTTGCCGCGGACCGATGAGACTCTCATCCGATCGGGCGCCTCGGACGATGTCAAGACGCCGCCGCGTGGTACCACTCGGTCACCGGGCAGGGTGCTCCTCTTTGCGACAGCATCGTACGAGAGCAGACCCGCAAGGTCGGCGCCGCGCGCTCGAAGTCACACTCCGAGCCGTCCCATGGAAAGGAGTTGCTCATGGCTCAGCACGGTGTTGGAGTGCGCTACCGCGCTTCCGTGCGAACGCGCATAGCGACCGGAGTAGCGGTGGTAGGTTGCCTGATCATGACCTGGGCGGTGTTGTTCCCGGCCGTTCCAGCGCAAGCGACGTCGAGTACACTCGAACTTCCTGACGACACATCCGCCATTTGGATCGATCTCGAACAAGCAGGCCTCCGCGCAGAGGACGTGGAGATGTCCTATCACTTGGATTCCGGTCGCTGGGAGGCGCTGGTTCCGGTGAAAACGACCTTCGGGCTCCATGCCGAAGTCGATCTCGGAGAAGCAGCAGATCCTCATGAGGTGGCTGTTCGAGTGCTCGCTCGGCTTCAACCTTCTCGGAACCTCAATCCCGACCTCGCGGTGACCGCGGTGTCCTCGACAGGTGGCATTCTTGCCGAGACGCGCGAGCGGATCACGCCAGCCCGAACAGGTGCGCCTGACGACGAGTTCGTGCCGGACGTGCCCGACGACACCAGCATGCCGGCTGCTGGGTCCGATGAAGCTGCCGATCGCGGGCGGCCGTCGGGGTGGCTGGAGAGCACCGGACTCGCCCTCTTACCTGCCGCGATTGCTGCGACGGGTTTCCTTTGCGTCGGAATCCTTCTTCGTCGATTGCGTCGCACCGTCAGTTCGGATCGAGCGTCATCATGACGGCGACGCAGGGCTTCTCACCGAGGCGGGTCATCGGACTTCTTGTTGCGATCGGGGTGCTCACTGCAGGCACGATCGCCGGCCTGCCAGCGCGTGCGTTCGCTGCGACAACGGACCCGAATGCCCCGTCTGCGGCACCCACAGTCGCTGTGGGGGAGAGGCTCCCGTTCTCGGAACCTCGGGGTGTCGTGCCGGTCGTCGAATCCGAGATCGGGCGCGGAGAGCGGCTCGGCACCGATCCGGCGTCGATGATCGACGTGTCAGCAATGCTCGGGGCCGGAGATCCGACCGTCACGCCGAACGCAATCCTCGTTCGCATCGCCGTCTTGACCGCCGAATCCGAACTCAGCGTCCGCTCGGGAGGCGGATCGCAAGAGCCCGGGTATCCGGTCCTCGCCGTCGCGAGAGGCCAGTCCGCGTCCACGAGCGTGCTTCTACCCGTGGTGTCGGGTCGGATCAACCTCTGGTCGACGCATCCTGCAGACACCAGGATCGAAGTACTCGCCGTCTTCGGAGACAACCGGCTTCCGTCTCCTGGGGAAACGATCGCTTTGCCTGAGCCGGTGACTCGCGCGGACACGAGCCGAGGAATCGCAGCAACCGAGATATCGGCTGAACCCGTGACTGTCGGCCTCGTTGGCGTGGGAGGGGTTCCGTCTGATGGCGTCCGAGGCGTGTACGTGACAGCGACGTCCACCGTTGACGCAGCCACGACGCTCCGGCTCGATGGGCAATCGATCGTGCTCGGTGCCGGGACCACATCGGTGACCACGCTGCTCACACCGGACGAGACGGGAGCGACATCTGCGAGACTGACCGAGGGGAGCGGCTCATTCCGACTGGACGTCCGAGGTTGGGTTGCCGGCGCAGGCGAGGACTTCGCGCGCGCGAACGTCTCTGGCGGGTTGTCGCCCACGGCTTCGTCCGAATCCAAGAGTGAGGTCATCGACCTGGGCGATGCTCCCGGGCGGCAGCAGCAAGTGCAGCTCGGCTCGCCTCGAGACGCCACCCATGTTGTCGCTCTTGTGTCCGCAGGACCGGCCGGCGAGACGACGCTGCTCGACCTCGGGCCGCCGAGCAGCGGGCGGGCGCGAGGGATCATCGTGGACGAGAAGGCGGGAGCCCAGCCGCAGCTGGTCGTGACGCCGCTGCAAGGACGGGGCGTGAGCACGCTTTCGCTTGGGCGGGGGCAGACCGCTGCGTCGGTGCTCACGGTTGGCGAGGTCCTCGGACCTCAGGCGCCGGTGCGCCAGGGGGCACGGCCCGCGATCACCATCGGATCACACCAACCCGGCCAATCGGTCGATCTCGGCGTCAACGGGACCGTCGAACTGTCCGGCACCGTCGACATCTCCGAGGCGAGCCTCGACCGCGTTGAGGTATCCGGTCCGGCTGGTCTGATCGGCAATGCCGAAGTTCTGCACGACTCGACGGGCGCGCTCACCTGGGCCTATCGGGTCTCAGCCCCAGAGGACGGACTGCATCGATACACGGCGACCGCGGTGGACCGGGCAGGACACACGAGCACCGCTGAGATCAGTCTCGAGGTAGACGCAGTCGACGAGACGGACACCGTGGTCGCGCCGGACGTGGTGATAGCGCGGACGGACCTCGGCGGACCGGTGGCGGCACCGCTGGGGCCCCCGAGCGCGTCACCGTCGATTGCCGGATCCGACGGTGTTGTTGACCAGGCGCCGGCTGTAGCGGACGTCGTGTCGAGTCGAGTGACCTTCACCAGCGATCCGGGTCTGAGTCCCGGAGATGTCCTCGTGTCTGAGGCCACCGAGCAAGCGCCTGACGGTGTGTTCGTTATCGTGCAAGCGGCGGACCGGATCTACGACGAATGGGTTGTGACGACAGTTCCCGCACGGGTCGAGGACGTGTTCTACCAGGCCGACGTGGAGCGGCTGGTCAGCCTGACCGACCCGGCTGGAATTCTCGTCGACGACGATCCCGAGACTGCACCCGAAGAGACGGAGTTCCAGCACGAGATCGACGAGGGAGGAATCAGCTCGTCGATACTCTCCGGCGAGGCCGTGGACCTCGACGACCTGTCAGAACCGAGCGATGCCGAGCCGCAATCCTCGGTGGATGGTCGTGGCGCCCTTCAGGGAGCGCACCGAGACGCGGGAAAGTCGTATTCGGTCGACGGCGTTCCACCCCCAGGCGCTGTCGCCATGACGGACGGCTCGGGTAAGGACGATGAACCGGGGGACTTCGGCATCTCGCTGTCATCTCGCCTCCATGTCAAAGCCGTGTACGACACCGAGACGAAATCCCCGAGGCTTTCGGATCTCTCGAAAGCCGCTGGAGACCCGAAAGCGCTCCTCCAGAGCCAATTCCGCGAGATGACGCGCACTCAGGAGACGGGGCTCGTGCTGTCGGCAGCAGCACAGGTCGGTTTCGAACTCACGTTTGTACTGCGTACCCACTTCACCTTCGCTTGGTTCTCCACATCGGTGGTGGTCGACGAGCTCACGGTCAAGGTCAGGACCAAGATCAAGGCCGAAGCGAGCGTGATGGTGTTCATCGCTTCGTCACTCGAGCACGCCATCCGCAACAAGGTCGCCGGATTCAAGCTCCCGGCGTTCACCGTTCCCGTCGGACCGGTGCCGGTCGTCATTCTGAACTCCGTGGACGTCGCGTTCAAAGTGTCTATGCGGTGGCAAGCGGCTGTGTCGATCCCTTCGATCGGGATCACCCGTGAGGACGTAGCCGGCTTCACCTACTCGTCGGGAGCGGGAAGCCGCTCCCTGTCGAAGGCTCCCAAGATAACGAGCTCTCCGTTCAAGCCCGAGAAGCTCAGCGACGTCGAGTTCAAACTCTCCGGCGACTTCGCGATCGGTCCGGAGGTGTCGGTGACCTCGAAGATCTATGGCTTCGCCGGTCCCGAGTTCTCAGTGGCCGGGCAAGCATCGATCAGTGGCTCCATCAAGAATGTCGGCTCTGCAGTCCAGGTGGAGGTGTCGCTCGACCTCCTCCTTACTTTCGCCGGGCGGCTGAAGGTCTCGATCGCTCGCTGGACGCTCGCAGACCTCGACCTCCTCACACTCACCGGCAAGTACACCCTGTTCACGCGCACCTGGGAACTGGCTGATCTGGACCCGAAGGAGGAGCCACCGGGTACGCCGGCCAAGCGTGCACCCTGGTAGACGCGAAGCCTCTGCGGAGCGAACTGTTTCAAGCGCGCAGGTAATTCCACGCGCCATCCTGAGGAAAGTACTGAGGTTCGATTACAGTTCGGTGTGGAGCGGCACCGCTTCGGTGCGTGCGCGCAGCCTGTAGCCGGTTTCCTTCGAGTATGGAGTGCCCTTGGTTTCCGCCTTGAGAGTCGCAATCGTCGAGGACCAAGAGCTGTATCTCGCGATGCTGGCAGCCGTTGTGAACGCACATCCGACGACTACGGTGGTCGCGGCGGCAAGCGGCGCTGCGGAAGCGCGCCGGAAGATTCTTCCAGGCACAGCCGATGTCGTCATCATGGACGTCGAGCTCGCGGACGGAAACGGTGTGGCGCTGGGTGTCTCGTTGCGTCGCCGCGACCCCGAGCTCGGGATACTGCTGCTTTCCAGCCACGATGTCATGGATCTCGTCCTGAGCTTGCCCGAGGACATCTCCGCGGGGTGGAGTTACCTGTCGAAGCTGTCGTCGATGAACGCGGAGACGCTGATCCGGGTGCTTTGGGGCACTGCTCAAGGAAACACGATCCTTGATCCAGCATTGGTCGACAAGTCGACTGCGAGGCTTGGCTCCGGTCTGGCGGGTTTGACGGCGCGTCAGTTCGAGGTGTTGAAGCTCGTCAGCCAGGGGTACTCGAATCAGGCGACCGCGGATCGCTTGGCTCTCTCGGTGCGATCCGTGGAAGGTCACTTGAAGGGGATCTACGACGTGCTCAAGATCTCCAATGACGGCAATGTGAACCCACGTGTATCGGCCACGATCGCATTCCTGCGTGAAACGTCGAGGACGATCTGATGCCCAGCCGCCTCCTGGGGTTCAAGCCCCTGCCGAACCCACTGGTCTCACGCGACGAATACGTCCCTGATGATGGTCGACGGTTTGTCGTGGGGCAGGCGATCGCTCTCACCTGGCTCGGACTGCTGCGCGTCGCATTCACGTGGGCGCCGCACCTCGATCTCGGCGCACAACGGACGATCGTCACTGACTTTCTGATGGATCTCGTCTGCATGTTCGTCGTCGCGGCTGCCTATCGGTGGCGGAATCCGGTCTTCCGAGGGCGCGTCGAACGCGCGCGGATCATCGGAGAAGTGATCTTGCTCGTGAGCGCGGTTCGTGTCGTCATGCAGTTCTTCGGAGAGCCTCCGAACCCGGCCTCGTCGTTCCTCCGGCAGCTCTTCGTCGCGCTCCTCCTGATGATGCTCGCAGCGGTCGGGCTGCTGAGCGTCGATGTCGGCGTTCGCACCCGTATCAGGGAACGTTCAGAGCTCGAAGCACGATTTCGGGCGGCTGAAGCTTTGGAGGCAGGAGTTCGCAAGGAAGAAGAGGTTCGCGCAGAGATTCGCCGACGCCTGCACGGCTCTCTCCAGCAGTCCATCCTCTTCATCGAGTGGAAAGTGGCGCAGCTGCGTCGCGTGGCCGTGGCCGGCGAATCCGCGCCGTCCCTTGTCGAGGGGCTGTCTGCCGTCGCCCGTGACCTGGAACTCTTGCGTGAACGGGACGTCCGGGCAGTCGCTGAGTACTCCAGGCCCGCAGGGCTCGACCTCGGGGCTCCGAGTGCGATACGCCTAATGCTCGACCGGCTGCCGTCACACGTGAGCTTCACCGTTGCGATCGAGCCGAAGCTCGAAGAGATCGAGCGGCTCGAGCAACCGCAGCTCGATAGTGGCATCAGGACTCTCGTCGTCGACATCGTGCAGGAAGGACTGACGAACGCACTGAAGCACGGTGCTGCACGCCACGTCGACCTCACGGTGGGACTCGACGGGGATCCTCCTTCCGCGATCTCGATCGTCTTCGACGACGCCGGCACCGGTATGCCGAGCATGCCGGGCCCTGACCGTGGCCTGCAGGCGCTCCGAAATCGGATCCGCGCTCATGGGGGTGAGATCGACCTCGGTGAAGCCCCGGCTGGAGGCGCGCGGTTGTGGGCACGCATTCCGCTGACCTCCACACAGCTTCTGTCCGAGCCGCCACCCGGTTAGCCGGTGCTTGGTGACGCGGTCAGGAGGGAAACCTTGCTCGGAACACCGTGCTAGACGAGACTCAAGAGGTTGCCGCGGAGAGGACACGGTCGACCCGTGCCCTCTCCGCCGGCGCGTGCGTCACCGGCTTCGAGATCGTCTCAGCCCCGAGGGACGATCCAGGCCCTTGGCGCACAGGCCACGGGTGGCCGATGAGTCTACGCCGAGCGGGCTGATGCGGCTCCGAATGCACCGCACCAGCAACTCGATCCACCGAGCCGCGGTTGTCCCGCGCCGCCGTGAATCGATTCTGGACCCCGACCAATCCGTTCGAAACCCTCCCGAGAGGTTCCACGCATTTCGGAAACCAGTCTCCGACACGCAGAGACGTCGATCGCGATGATGGTCCTCCGTGCGACGGCACCCAGCAACGGTGCAGATCGGGAGCAGACCAGGCAGTACTACGCGAAGGTGCTCTGGCCGTTTGACGCGAGAACCGGAGCGAAACGACTCGGACGGAGCGCGAGCAAAGGCTCGTGCTCCGTCCGAGCTGTGATCGGAACGGGGTTACTTTCGGTCGGCCCTTCGCTTCGACCTGACCATGAGGACGAAGAGCGCACCAAGAACGATCGCGATCGCGCTCCCGGGCACGAGAGCCGTGCTCAACGCTCCGTCGAAGCCGGTCGCGGCGAGGCCATCCGCTCCACGAGGCGCAGGCTTCGGCGCGGCCGCCACTCCAGGACCGCTGCCGCCCGACGGTGTGCCGGAGGCGGACGAGGTCGGCTCGAGAACCGTCAGTTCGATTGCGGCGAACGTTGCTGGTGCGACAGCGACAAGTGCATGAGCGCGAGCAGGGGCGCTCGCAGGGATGACGATGCTCCCACTCTGGGAACCGTCAGGACCGATGACGACCCTACCGATGACGTTGGTGCCGTCGGTGCCCCAGACAAGCTGAGCCTCGTCGCCGGCGGTGAAGCCCGAAAGCTCGAACTGCACGGTGTCGCCGGGGCGCGCCGACGTCTTCGTCACCGACAGTGAGGCACCCTTAGAGCTGGACGGTTCGAATGTCGTCGGTGCGGTGTCCGTCCCGGAGCGAGTGGTCACGCCTGCAGCTGTCACGGCGTACACGCCAGGCAGATCCTCGGTCGGATGTCCCGGAGTGGGGTCACACTCGTCTCCGAACGCATCGCCGTCCTCATTGCTCTGACTGTAGTTCTCGACGTCAGGGCAGTTGTCCGACACCTTCGGCGTGCTGTCGCCGTCCTCGGAGATGAGGACCTGCGTCGAGGCCGTCGAGGACTTCCCGTTGGCTTGTGTCGCCCGCACCGAAACCGCTCCTTCGTAGAGCGAGTCGAATCGGAACTCAGCCACCGGTTCTGCGGTGGTGCGATCGACGATGCCATCGCCGTCGATGTCCCACTCGTAGGAAGCGATGACGTCATCTCCCGCAACACTCCCGCGGGCGTCCAACCGGATGGTGGTCCCCATCGCCTGGACGTGGGGGCCGAGCAACCAAGCTGATGGGCTCCCGTCCTCGGCGACAGCACTCGGCGCAGAGCCAAGACTTGCCAGTTGCGTTGCGAAACTGCGAGCGATCCCCGACGAAGCGCGGAGAGCAGGAGCCCCGGCGTTACTCGCCTGGATCGCTCGGGCTCGAGGCGTCAGGCCGATCTGGGTCTGAATGACGCTCGCCACTTGGGCGTGACCGACGATCCCGGGGTGGTACCAGTTCATCTTGTCGCTGCTGGCGCTGTAGTCCGTTCGGCCGCTGGGATGCACGACCCGTGTCTCCTTCGCGAGCAAGCCGTTGATCCACTGGTAGTTGTTTCGCAGCATCGTGTCGGGCTCCGGCTCGTGCCCCTCGAATGCGCGAGCGACCCCGGAAGCGTAGATGACCGGGTTCGACGGGTTGGTCCGGTTCCATGCGTCGACGACCCGCTGCTGCATGTCTGCGGCGGCCGATCCCAGTTGGCGGATTCCCTTCGAGGCGTCATACGAGTAGCCCCCCCAGCAGAGCACGACGTAGTCGCAGAGATTGTGCGGAGCGGCGGTGCTCAATTGCGGGTATCCGACCAGCATGATCTCCGCATTCGGCTTCATCCGCTCCGAGAGCCGCTGCAGGATCACGGTGAGCTGCTCTTCGACGGCGGGTATTGCAGAGCGTGCGGAGTCCACCTTTGCGCGGCAATCCCCAGCAGACCGGTAGCCGAGGGCGAAGCAGTACTTGATGATGTCTTGGAACCCGACGTCGTTGCCCCCGATCGTGAACATGACGAGATCGGCTTCGCTGTCGACGCGCGGGATCTGTTTGTCGAGCATGTCCGAGGTCTCCGCCCCACTGTGCGCATAGCTCGAGTAGCGCGCGTTGATCTGTGGCTGAGTGTTGAGCCAGTCCGTGTAGACCTCGGCGTAGTTGTTGTGACTCAACCGCGCCTCCGGATCACCCCAGTAGCGGCCGGCTCCATTCCCTGACGAGTAGGAATCCCCGAGCTGGACCACGTTGTATGGCAGATCGGGTGTGACGGGTTCTGCGGCGTTCGACACGGTGCCTGTGCCGAGCACGACTGCACCTGTCGTCATGACGAGAAGAGCGCTCCTCGCAACATCTTTGAGGGACAACAACTATTCCTTTCGCTGGATGCCTACCTTGGTGCGGCTCAGCGAACCCCCGCGGCGTGCATGGACTCGAACGAATCCTGTCGCCATGCTGGTTGTCGCGTCCTCGCGTGGGAATCGACGGACACGTGTTACCACCTAGTCGGACGACGGTCGCATGAGCGGTCCTTCGTCCTCGCGGGCGACATCTGAATCTGGAGCAAGTGATTCCTCGCGTCCGACGCTGGAGGTGTGGGGTTTGTCCTGGTCGACGAGGCTTGGCTGAGCCTACGGTCGGATCCTGGGCCGGAACGGCTCATTCAGCGTTCGATCAAGGGAGCGTCTATGGCACGTGCAGCTCGAACGGTTGTTCTTGTTGGGATTACGGCACTGGTGGGCAGTCTCGTTGCTAGTCAGGTGGTTCCATCTCACGCAACGGCCGCTGAGACTGCGTCAGCAGCGGCATCGTCAGGCGCTGACTCGTTCGAACTCACCCTGGATCCACGGTGGATCGACCGCAGCTGGACCGTGCCGGAAACCGTCGACGGCGTTGAGGTGACGATCGCGGGCGCCCCCGGCCGAGGATCCGCGGGCGGTGCAGGTGCGACGTTCACATTCCGGACTCGCTCCCTGACGCCGGGCACGGTCCTTGATGTGCTGTTCGGCGCGGGCACCGATGGAACATTTTCCGCGCTGGACGCCGCCCCGGGTGGTGCGGGCGGGAGCATGGAGGAGTCGGGCACCGCGGGCGGCAACGCGACGATGCTCGTGCAGCGGACGGACAGCGACATGTGTGCTCAGAGCCCGCGAAACGTCATCGCCGTCGCCGGGGGTGGTGGCGGATCATCGGGAAGGCAAACCCGAAGCGGGCTGTTCACCGATTCTCTCGACCTGACTCCTCCTGTGCGCGGCGAGGACAGCCTCGTGTGGAGCTCCGGGGGTCCCAGCACGGTGCGGGACGCCTGCAGGAGCGGAATGCAGGCGAAGGCTGGAGAGGCTTCAGGTACTTCCTGGTACTCGCACCTCACCGGAGGTGGAGGAGGTGGAGGCGGACTCAACTCCGGAGTCGGCGGCTCAGCCCAGACCGCTTCCGAGTGGACACAGGGCAATCGGAAGAACCTCTACGGCAACCTTCCATCGCTCGTTCCTGCGACCGGAGGAGGGGCGGGAACGAGCCATCTGGCTTTTCACTCGTGCGGTAACCCGTGCTCGTTGCCGGCCATCACCCCGAACACCGGACCCGCGTTCGTCACGCTCAGGTGGAAGCAACTTCGGGACACTCAGGTCATCATCCGCGACGCCGATGGCGGTGTGCTCAGGGGGCAAGTGCAGCAGACGATCAGGAAACCGGCTACAGGCGACATGCGCACCCACGTGGAACTCGATGCGGGTACCGTCGCCGTCTACCTGGGAGATCGCAAGCGAGCGGAAGTCAGGCCTGCTGCCTCGGGGAAATTCGCGTTCGACCTCGCGCAAGAGTTACTACCCGGGTCGCCGGTGGCGGTACGAGTCGAGTTCACCCCAGACGCCCCCGGCCTGCATCGGCCGTCCACTGCCACCACCGAACTCGTGCCGGGTCGCTCGTCGTCACGTTTCCTCTTCGAGCCGATGCTGGGTGCGGATGGCACACACTCGCTCGTCGTCCGCTTGGCGTCATGGGCGGACGCAAGCGTCGACGTTGATCTGCCCCGAATAGGCTTCGCATCGCGCAGCTCGGGAACCGACACTCCCCAGCCATTAGGTGAGGTGACCGCTGGACGTCTCGGCCCGAACGTCTGGTGTCTTCGTCTGAACGTCACCGATCAGCCATCCCAGGAGATCACGGCATCGTTTTCAGGTGACCCATGGCACGCCCCCACCCTCTCGATGCCGTACCAGTACAACCCGGCCGATTTCGCTCAGAAGGCCTGGTCTCGGTTGTCCGTCTACGACGGCTGTCCAGTTGCGACCCTCTCTGAAATGCCGGGCCGACCGCTTGCTCAGTCCACGCCCCTCGCGGCGGCCCAGGCGGTGGAACACGCGCCATCGGTGCAGGACGCTGCATCGAGCGCCGGGAATCGTACGAACACCGATGCCGACACCGAGCCTGAAGTGCGCTGGGCAGGGGACTGGAAGAGTGTCTCACCAGGATCCCGCGTGACGCTCGCCGTCGATGTCGAACACGGTCGTGTGCCGACAAGCGAAGGAATCGTCGATTTCATGCTCAACGGATCACCGATCGGCAGCGCGACGCCGGTCAACGGTCGAGCCACCCTCGAGCTACCAGCTCCGACAAGTGCGACCTACCGGATCGACGCTGTCTACACGGACTCAGCCGACGGCACAGGAGAGAGTTCCCTGGCATGGGCGGTGGCCGAACATCGCACGCTGACGGTGGCGCCAGAGGAGTTCGCTCTTGCTCTGACCGTTGTCGGCATCGATGCAGCCCTGCCGGGAGGAGCAGTCGATCTACGCGCCATCGGATCTTCTCTCGCGACGACCACCCCTGTCACCGGTGATGTGTTGTTCTTTGACGACGGCCTCTTCTTGGGCAGGGCACCGATGGAGAGCGGCAGTGCGGTCCTTGAAGACGTCAGCCTCGATCAGGAGAGCAATCTCGTGACGGCATTGTTCCAGGGGGATCCGGATCGCTGGAAGGATCCCGGAGGCGTCTCCGTCGAGGGTCACTACGCGCTCCGGGGCACAGAACTCACTCTGACCGTCGCAAGCGTGACGCCCACAGCCGATTCAGCAGGGGCAGTCCTGGTGGAACTGAGCAGTGACGTCACGTCAGCCCCCGTTACGGGCGAGGCTGCGTTGTATCGTGGCAACGATCTGCTCCTCGAACTATCGGACGCGTACGAGGCCCCGACGAGGCCCGGGATCGCGGCAGCTTGGTCAGTTCCGATCGCTGCGCTCCCAACGGGTCATTTCGAGCTCACTGCTCGATTTGCAGGCGACCCAGGCGTGGAATCCGCCACCTCGGTTTCGACCGTCGTCGATGTCCGTCCTCGTCGTACCGAGGTCTCTGCAGTTCTCGACGGCTCGACACTGCGACTGAGCGCAACAGTCGACCAGGCCGGCATCTCTGCCGACGCTGCGGGCGCCCGTCCCTGGGGGGTTGCATCCGTCTACCGGGGAGTCGAGATGCTCGGTCGAGCGATCGTCGTGGAAGGAACTGCGAACGTTCCACTGCCCCGAGCCGAACGTGGGGCGTCCCTTCGGGTCGAGTTCAGGCCGCTGCGGATCGACCTCGGTGAATCCCAGACGACTGTTCGTAGCGGCACCCTTTCGCGAACGGGCTTCTCCGTCTCGCCCGCAGGCCTCCTGTCCGCCGGATTCCTCCTGGCGTTCGGAGGGGCCCTCGTTGCGATACGGCGGCGCGGAACTCGTACGCGAGGAGAGTGACGCGTCGATCACCAGGCCGCCCTCATCAGACTTCGCTTCGCCCTGCGCAGTACCCCGTGTTTCCGGGGCGTCGTCGAGCGGCCCCGTACGGTGTCATCTCGGATGCAGCATCAATGCAACCGTCTGGTTGGACTACTCTTGGACGCATGGCGTGGGACACGGATGAGACACGACGCAAGCTGCTTCTTGCTGCGACGACGCATTTCACTGCGGCCGGGTTGGCCGGTGCCCGTGTCGACGCGATAGCCAAAGACGCCGGTGTCAATAAGGAGCGTATCTACCAGTACTTCGGAGACAAAGCCGGTCTTTTCGGGGCCGTGCTCGAGGCCGAGGTCGACGGCCTGATGGATGGCGTCGAGATCACTGGTCAACAAGCTGACGCGCTGGGCGATCTCGCAGGGCGACTGTATGATCGCACCTCGGTGCGTCCCCACATTGCACGCCTTCTGGCCTGGGAGAGCCTTGAGCTGGATCAGCCTGTATCGGCACTGCAGCGGGCGCGCGGATGCGCGGAACTCGTCGCCGCGCTCTCCAACGCCCTGCCGGAACGCAGTGACGAGTATGCGGCGCAGACGCTGCTGAGCGTCGTGGCTCTCGCCGTCATGGACGGATGCCTGCCGCATCTGGCCACGCTGATCGTTCCCGGGTCAACCCGTCAGTCTCGACGCGCGGCCATCGTTGCACAGGCTCGTTCTCTGACGTGAGTTCCGCGACGAACGCGGGGAACGAGGTTGGGACGAGTGATCCGAGCTGGTGTTCGACGGCGCCGCGGCATCGAACGCTGGCTCGGTGCCGCGGGTGCAAACAGATCAGATCGGTGGTTTTCGCCAACGTCGGTTGCCCGTCGCGTCAGCAGCTCACTCGAGTGTCGTGACGGGAGCCGCATCCATGTCGTCGAATGATTGATTCTCGCCTGCCATCGCCCAGACGAAGGAGTATGCAGACGTGCCGACACCCGAGTGCAGCGACCAACTCGGTGAGATGACCGCCTGGCGATCGGCGACGACGACGTGTCGGGTCTCCGAACGTTCGCCGAGAAGGTGTACGACGCGGGCATCCTCTGGAACGTCGAAGTACAGGTAGCATTCGCTGCGACGATCGTGCGTGTGGGCCGGCATGGTGTTCCACATCGAGCCTGGGTGAAGTTCGGTGACTCCCATGACTATCTGACAGCTCTGGACGCCGCCCTCGTGGATGTACTGATGGAGCGTGCGTCGGTTGGAGGTCAGCTGGTCACCGAGTTCGCGAACGGTGCCCTCGCCCGCAGCGATGTGCACAGTCGGATAAGCAATGTGCGCCGGTGCGGAGAAGAGGTAGAACTGTGCACTTCCCTCCGCATCGGCGAAGATGATTTCGCGAGTGCCCCGTCCGAGATAGAGACAAGCCCCCTTCGTCAGCGTGAACAGCTCGCCGTCGGCGGTTACCGTTCCTGTTCCGCCGACGTTGATGATGCCGAGTTCTCGGTGTTCGAGGAAGTACTCACTGCGGATCTCCGGGTATCCGGGGAGCTCGATGACCTTCCCCGCGGGCTCGACGCCGCCCAAGACGATGCGATCGTGGTGCGTGTAGGTGAGCCTGATCGCACCCGGGACGAACATCTCATCAACGAGGTATCGCTCGCGGAGATCCTTCGTGGTGAAACTCGGAATCTGACCCGGGTTGGTTGCGTATCTCTGTTCCATGTGTGTGAACTCCTGAATCGAATGAAGGAAGGGGGCTCAGCGGACGAGCCATCCGCCGTCGACGGGCAACACGGCTCCGTTGACGTACGCGGACGCATCAGATGCCAGGAAGACGAATGCGCCCTGCACGTCAGCGGGTGTGCCCCATCGGCCAGCGGGAATGCGGGCCAGGATGGACCGGTCCCGTTCGGCGTCAGCTCGGAGTTCCGCGGTGTTGTCGGTGGCCATGTATCCAGGCGCGACGGCGTTGACCGTCACGCCGGAGGTGGCCCACTCGTTCGCGAGCGCTCGGGTGAGTCCGACGAGCGCGTGCTTGGAGGCGGCGTATGCAGGGACTCTGATCCCGCCTTGGAAGGACAGCATCGAGGCCACGTTGATGATTCGCCCGCTGCCCTGTGAGATCAGATGTCGTCCAGCCGATTGAGCCAGATGAAAGGCTGAGTCGAGGTTCACGGCCAGCACCTCGTCCCAATCCGTTTGCCCGTACTGCAATGCGTCGGCACGGCGGATGGTTCCGGCATTGTTGATGAGGATGTCGAGTCCTCCGAGCTCCTCGCGGACGATGTCCACGGCTTCCGACAGCTGGCCCGGAGTCGCAGTAGAGAGGTCCCGTTGAACGCGATGGACTCGTCGGCCGGTCTTGGCGATGAGCCGCGCGGTCTCGGACGCGTCACCGCGATCGAGGAGGGCGACATCGGCGCCGGCCTGGGCAAGGGCGACGGCCGCCCCTTGTCCGAGGCCTCGACTGGCTCCTGTCACCAGTGCCACCTTTCCATCGAGGCGGAACCGATCCATGACGGTGTTCTCGCGGTCGCTCACCAGTACGTCGTCCAATCCGGCCGGGCAACTCGTACGAGAGCCTCGAGGTAGAAATAGTCCCCCCAGAGCGTTCCCTCGTCGATGCCGATACCCTCCGGGAAGCTGTAAACGCCATGAAGTAGCAGGGCGTCAGCGTCTTCCGCTGTCGCTGGTGTGCAGTGCTCGATGAGCGCATCGAGCAGCTCGCGTGCGGCCTCATCGGCTCGGGCGGAACGAACCGAATCGGTGCCGGCGCGTGCCAGCTCGAGCAGGCCGCAGATCGCGATTGCGCTTGCTGAACTGTCGCGCGGCGCGCCGTCGTTCTCTCCGAAGTCCAGATCCCAGTAGGGCACCAAATCGGTGGGCAGGTGGGCGAGGAAATACTCCGCGCAACGCCACGCCGCCGCGAGGTCCCGTGGGTCGCCGGTTGCACGGTGATTGAGCGCGAAGCCGTAGATACCCCAGGCTTGGCCACGCGCCCAACAAGACTGATCGTGCGCCCCTTGCGCAGTCGTGCCCCCCACGGCCACGCCGGTCACGGTGTCCCACTGATAGGTGTGGAACGTGGAGTCGTTCTCGCGGATGATGTGTTCGCGGAGCTGTGCGGTGTGACGTCGGACGGCATCGGAGAATCGGGTGTCGCCCGTCTCACCAGCCGCCCAGGTGAGGAGCGGGAGGTTCATCAAGCTGTCGATGATCGTACGCCCCCGTTGCGCAGGATCCTTGAGATCGCCCCATGCCTGAATGATCCCAGCGGGCTCCAGGAAACGGCGCATCAGCAGTGCCGCGGCTTGGAGCGACGCATCTCGAGCGACGAGATCGCCGGTGAGTCGCCAGTCGGCGACGGTTGACAGGCTGTACAGGAAGCCGATGTCATGCATATCGAGGTCTTCGACTGCGCGAACCCGACGGACGAAGTCGACCGTGTAGGCATGGGCCGAATCGCGGAACACCGCGTCATCCGTGGCCTCCCAGGCGAGCCACTGCATTCCAGGCCAGAAGCTCGTGGTCCAACCGGAGTTCCCGCCCTCCTCGATGCCTGTCGCCGCCGGGCGCCGGGGATAGCGTCCGGCCGAGGTGGTGTCGGCGGGGTAGATCCCGCGGAAGAGGGGAACGTTTCGGCGGACGGTCGCGAGCGCGACGTTGAGGGCGAGAGCCGTTCGGGTGTGCGTCGTCGATGTCGGCGCTGCGGAAGACATGAAGGTGCTCTTTCGTAGTTGAGAGGACGGGGCGTTGTTGCAGAAGGAGGCGGCATCGAGTGCGTGTCAGCACGTTTTCGTGAAGACCCTGCGAGCCTCTCCTGTTTCAAACGGGCGATTGGACTGCGACGCTGTCGAGGCTGCCTGCTCGTGCGCCTGATGGTGCTTCAGTCTGCACACTGTCCGGTTCGATTTGCACGAGATCGCACAGAATCACACATAATGTGGCGTCACGTGCCTCTAGTCGACGCGGACGACGCGCGGACGATCAGGGTCGGTAGCAAGAGCACGCGCGCTTCGGGAGGGAGACGTCCGATGCTGTCTTTCTGGACGATCAAATCGATGCATGTGCGAACCGCAATTGCTCCGACATCGAACTTGGGTGGCGATACCGCGGTCAAGGGCATCGCCGCCATTGACGCGATCTCGTCGTCGTACGCGACGATCGACAGGTCTTTCGGAATAGCTATTCCAGCGTCCAAGGCGCGATCCGCGAGGGCGATGGCGACAGCGTCGGGAAGCACGAGCATGGCATCGACTCCAGCGGCCACGCAGGTGTCGAAGATGGACTCGTATGAGCGTCGCTGCTCGGTGGTGCCAACGGTTCCCTGCAGGTCGAATTCCAGGTGGGGAGAATCCGGCAACAACGCTGCGATTGCAGCCCGGTATCCCGCGTGCACGGGATCTGAAGTGCTCCCGCGCGGGGGCGCGATCAGCGCAATCCTCTTCCGCCCGAGTTCGACGAGATGACGAACGGCGGACCGGGAACCGTGTGCATGGTCCGTTCGCACGCCTCCGAGGTTCAGCGCAGCTGTCTTGTCGTCAAGTGCGCGCTCCATGATCACCACGGGCAGCCCCGACTGAGCGAGCAGGTGGTAGTTCGCTTCGTCGCCGCCATCGGCGGCTCCTGGCGCTCCGCTCGGAGTGACGATGAGGCCGTCGACACCGAGTTGGCACAGCCGGGAAACCTGATGCCGTTCCACGTCCTTGTCGTAATCCGTCACGCCGAGGACCAAGCGGACATGTTGTTCCGCCGCAGCGGCTTTCGCGCCGTTGATGAATCCGGGGAAGTAATAGGTCGCCGAGGGCACGATCAGGCCGAGCGTCAATGCGGAATCGCTCTGCCGCGGGTGTGTCTGCGCGTGTCGTTTCACGGCGCCGCCGTGGACGCGCACGATCAGGCCGGCCTGCTCGAGATCGAGAAGGTCGCGACGGACGGTCATCCCCGAAACACCGAGGCGCGCGGCGAAATCGGTCACCGCCACCGCGCCGCGGCGATCGATCTCTCGCAGGATCGACTTCTGTCTCTCCGATCGGAGCATGAGCACAGTGTTCCAGTTGTTGTCAGCTACCAACAAGCGGGGCTTGATGGAAGCGCAGAGATCCCTTGCGCCGCGGCGAATCAGACGACCCACCGACCACGTAGCCGAGCGCGTTCGTGTGCCATTTGGGGCTCCGCTGAGTGGGCTCGTGCTCTCGCGATTGGTTCTTGTCGGTTGGGAAGAACGGCAACGCGCACGGAGACGCGGCTACCGGTTCGGTCCTCTCACGGTTCTCCGCGGCGTCGTCTGCAGACAGGGGATCTCCCGCTCTTCGTGACGAGTGGTTGACGATCGCGTAGGCGTCTCCTGCGATGGACACCCGGGGATAGAACACGGTCTCGATACCGCTGTCCGTGACCGTGAATGGGGTGAACGATTCAACTGTCAGGACGGTGTTCCCCGCCACCTCCTCGATCCCGTTCACGTGCATCGAGAAACCGGACCCGTCACCGAACCGCGTGAGCAGACGCTGGCCGACCACCGCACTCGGGTCTGTGAACGTTCCTTCCAAGGTGACGGTGTCCTTGCGCTGTCGATCGGGGTCGAGCCCGGTGTTCGTTGTCGAGGTGGTCGCCCCGATGATGCGCAGCTGCTCCGTGCCGGAGGCCACTGGCGCGGATTCGGGGGTTTGGATCATGCCGTCGCCAGAAACGTAGGTCGACAGGATTCGGCCTGAAAGTGCGTCGGTTCGGACGAACGCCACGCTGCCGGAGAATGTGATCCCATCGACGACGCGCTCGTCGGTGTCATCGCTGATGTAGACGGTGTCGACGAACTCTCCGCTCCGAACCTTGGCGATGGTGGTCATGTCATCTCCATCAGTGGGCAGTAACCACTCAACGCCGCTTAGCAGACCTTTCTGGCCATCGACGGTGGCTTCATAGACTGCTCCGTACTGCGTGGCCTGGTCTGGAGAAGCGAGGATCGTGCGACGGGTCACATGGGGCGCCGTCAAGGTCGTCTCTTGAGACTTGGTCGTGATCACCCGAGTGCGTGGGATCTGTGACACGAACACCTCTGACCCCGGAACGCCGTTCATGAAGGTACGGAGGGAGGCACCGGATTCAGCACCCGTCCAGGTGAAGTCGAAGGGGCTCGCGCCGCTGCCTTCCTGCGGATTGAGCAGCCAGTTTCGGTGAAGCGGATAGCCTGCCGGCTTGCCGATGTTTGCAAGGTGGGCTGCGAGGTCCGGTTGGCCTGTCTGAGCCAGGTCGATGTTGTTCGTCTGCTCTGACATCGGCTCGAGTTCAGCGCCGCGCTGATAGATCTCATGGGCCTGGCCACCCTTGAGCCGGCTGAGATCGAACGTGTAGTTTCGATTGCCGCCGAGGTTGACCATGAGCTCCAGCCGTCGATTCACTTCGGAACCCTTCCCTGGAACCCCGGCGACGGATGTCTCGACGAGCTGCACCTGCTTGTCGTTTCCGCTGCCGTCGTCGTAGGCGAGCACCGCCGGACGAACCCATTCCTCGCTCGGTGTCTGGTTCGCACCGTCAGCACGCCATACCCAAGGCGAGTTCCCCCAGATCGGACTCATGGACGGATATCGCAGATTCCGACCGCTGCCGTCGGAGTAACTCGTGTTGCGGACGTATCCGCTGTAGGGGAGCAGCTCGACGCCCGCGCCCCAGAGGTCGAGCCTGTTGAAATTGAACTGATGGTGCCCAGAACCCCACCGGTTGGTCTTCGGTGCGTACAAGCCGACGTGGGTGGCTTCCGTCTCATCTCCTTGGAAGAGTGCGTAGTAACCGGTGTCACCCATCTCGATGTTCTTGAGACCCTTCGAGACGATTGGCAATGGCGTCGGGTTCCCGACTTTGCCGTCGGAATCGTTGAATGGGATCGGAGTGCCGTCCGGGTAGATGAGCTGCTCCGTCGCAGCGTTCCGCGTCTTCGTCAACAGCGGCCACCTGGCGGTCAGGTCGGTGTTGTCGAGCACGATGCCGAGCCGACTGTCTGTGAAGCCGGCGGGATCGATGTACGACTTGATCACATCGATCGTCGTCGCCACATTTCCTGCCACCTGGTCGCTGTATGCAGATGTCTCTTCGTGCCAAAGTCCATCTCCGTAATAGTGCTCCGGGCTCAGGAGACGGTCGTAGACATCGATCACGCGCCGCATGAGTATCGGGTCGTTGAGGAGGAGCGCTGCCACGGATGCAGGACGTGCGCTATACGGGTCTCGATTGTCCATGCGAGCGCGGGAGAGCACCGCATCGGTGGCCACATAGGCTGACCCTCGGACGATGACTTCTTGGATCAGGAGCTTCAAATCATCACCGGAGACGGTGGGCTCGAGCAGCCCCCATACGTCCATGTCGAACATGGCTCCGAATGCCCAGGTCATATCCGGCTGGGCCGCCGAAGCGGTCGGCCCACCATAGTCTCCCAGCCCCACGATGCGCGGGTATTCGAGCGCAAACGTGTACATGATCAAGAGTGAACGTTTCGCGTACGACTCGTCTCCGGTGGTCTCGAAGAGTCTCGTGAACAACCGAGCGTACAAGCTGAAGTTCGATGGCGTATTGAGCACCATGATCCGAGCCGAGTCAGCTTCGACGGCCCTGACGAAATCTGCTTCGTCCATGGCCATATAGGTCTGAACCAGGGGATACTTGGCCAGTATCTGATCCGTGGTCCAAGTTCGTTGAGCCCGCACGCCGGCCATGAGTGCCGAGGCGAGATCTGCGTCACGAATCGAGGCTGCTGACCACGGCTGGGTCGAATCGGTGACCGACAGCTCGAACGAGCTGGTCGCGCCCGAGCGGATTTCTGTAGCGGTGATCGTCGCGGACCCGACGTTTCGACCGAGGATCGCTGCACCGAACGGCCGGGCGACGCTCTCGTCTGACGAAGCGAAGGAAAACCCCGAGACGGCTGCATCTCCGGGAGTCACCGTTGCGGAGGGGTAGTGGATCTTTCCCGTTTCGACCGTGCCCGGAGCCACTGATATCGCCTGCACCCGGGGAATGATCGTTCCAGCGCGCAGAAATTCGAAGGAGGTCGTTGTGCTCGACTTGGTCGGATTCGTCCCCTGGATGATCTTGCTCTGCAGTATCCCCGAGAAGTTACCGAGATCGAGGTCGGTGATCAGCGGCGAGCCGTCCAGCCAGACACTGTACCGGTGATCGGGCGAGTCGATGTCGATCGAAATGTCATACCACCGGTCCGCGGCATAGACACCGACGACCGCTCCCTTCCAATCCTTGATCTTCCCTTGGGCGTCGAACCGCAACAGCGAGGGCCACGTGCCCTTCCCAGCGGGTGGTGTCATGCTCTTCATCTCGAAGAGGGTTCGAGTCGAATCCGTGCTCGAGAACTTCACTCGTGTTTCGATGCCGGTGCGAACCGAACGGCTGATACTTCCCCGATAGGCGTTCACCGCCTCCGTGATGGCCTCGATCATGAACACGTTCCCGCGCGCGTCCGAGACCGTTCCGGCATTGTTCGCGCCAGGCGTGATCGACACCCGCCCCATGAGCTTCGTGTCCACATCGACGTGACCGTCCAAGGGCTGGAGGTCCCGCGTGGTGAAGTCGTGGTCCACCCAATCGCCCGAAACCACACCCTGGTCGGGCGTCACGGCGGCCGAGGCGCCCGTGGTGAGAGACGCTGCACCCAAGATGGACGACAGGAACACAGCTGCGACTACTCGGAGGTTCATCATCGAACGCCTTCCAGGTCATGCGGTTGCGGCAGTCGACCGATCGGCCGCCTTCGCCAATGGAGGTCGCTCCGCCATCTGCGAGGACGGTCAGACGCTAGCAGCGAGGAACACGCGAGGTGGCGCACTGCACAAAGGTGAACACTCGCGCAAGCGCTTAACTTCGCGTTGGCGATGCGGCCTGGTTCCTCACCATCGGACGAACTCAGGGGCGAGGTGGCGGGCGAAGTGAACAGTAACGCACAGGACATGTCCGCTCGGACAGTCCAGGTGCTACACATACATCCAGCACGACTGGGCGCGAAACACACCGAGCCGGCGTCCGGCGCGAAGGAGAACCGTGTTGCCTGTAGATACCGCCACACCCGCCGGAGAAGGGCTGCACGGCGACCTCCCCACGATCGGCGACACGCCTGCCGACCGAGACCGGCGACGGAGATGGGAGTCCTGGCGTGTCGGAGCGTTCGTGCACTGGGGAGTCTCATCTCTGCTCGGAGGGCAGTACGCCGGACAAGACATCCCGGGGCTGGCCGAGTGGATTCAGTCGACGGCGCGGATTCCACGCGACGAGTACCGCAGGCTTGCCGCCGAATTCAACCCGGTTCGGTTCGATGCGGATGAGTGGGTACTGATGGCAGCTCGTGCGGGAGCCAGATATCTCGTCTTCACCGCAAAGCATCACGATGGTTTCGCCATGTATCGGTCGCGAGCGAGCTCGTTCAACATCGTCGACGCCACGCGATTCCGGCGTGATCCACTGGCTGAGCTCGCCGCCGCCTGCCGGAAGCACGGTGTCGCCCTCGGGATCTACTACTCGCATGTCATCGACTGGGCCGACCCGGATGCTGTCGGGCCGCGAAGCAATGACTGGGATACGACTTCCGGAGACGGAGTTTTCGAGCGATATTGGCGGTCGAAAGCGATGCCACAGCTCACGGAGCTTCTCACCGAATACGGCGAAATCGCGTCCGTGTGGTTCGACATGCCCGCAGGTATCGCCCCGCACCAAGCTGCCGAGGCTGCGAGAATCGTCCGTGAGCTCCAGCCGACAGCGGTCATCAACAGTCGCGTCGGTGTCGGCGGCGTTGCAGACTACGAATCAATGGATGACAACTACTTCAATACGGTTCTGCCGAGGTCAGCGTGGGAGACGGCCGCGACCACGAACGACTCGTGGGGATTTGTCGCAAGCGAGAGCCGTTGGAAGACTTCCGCCAGTCTGTGCGAGACCATCGCCTTCACCGTGAGCCGGGGCGGCAACCTGCTCCTGAACTTCGGACCCGACGGCGCCGGCAGCATTCCGGCTCGGGCCAGCGAACAGTTTCGAGAGATCAGCCGTTGGATGCGTCGTGCATCGCCTGCCATCCACGGAGCTAGTGGGTCGCCGTTCCCGTCGGGTTTCGACTGGGGCTACGTCACCTCAGCAGAAACATCGCTGTATGTCCATATCACCGATCCGTCTCTCGTCCGCCTTGCTTTGCCGGGACTTCGGACGCAGCCGCTCGGAGTGTCGTTCATCGAACCGACGGGTTGTGAGCGTGCGTTGCCACTGTCGCGCGTGGCCCCGGCGCTCTTGGGATCCTCGTTCACCACGGAGGTACCCGCCCCGAGCGACGATCTTCCCAGACTGGTCAAGCTCACATTCGGCTCGGCGCCGGACATCGACCCCGTTCCGGCGCAATCCTCTGCCGAATCGATCAGACTCGACGTGGGATCGGCCAGGTCCATTCCAGGTGGTATCGCGTGGGACGTCGACGTTGTCGATCCCGGCGACCACCGGGTCGTCGCGCTGAGTAAGGAAACCTCCGGACACGCGAAGCCGCGCTGGGACGGTGCGGGGCTCACCGGACGTCTGGAATGGGCGACCCCCAGTGGTGAGGTTCACACTCGCGCTTTTGTCGTCACCGACGACGGTCGGGAATTCAGTCCGGTGCTGTTCTTCTGGCAGATGGTGCGAAGTGAGATCGGAACAGTCGAGGTGCCCGAGGCCGGCCGATACACCCTGAAGATACGCGGTCTCCGGATCAAGGATTCGAAGTGGACGATCGACTCGCTCAATCTGGCGGCGATCCGTCTGGAGCTGCCGGCGAAGAACGAAGAACATCCCAACGGTGCGGTCGCCGCACGCGCGTCGGATGTCCCTGACACACGGACTGCACTGCGGGACGTGAGCGGCTGACGTGAGCGACTGCGGTGCCAACCGTATGGGCTGTGCGGCGGCTGAGGGAGTGCTGCCTCGTCGGCACTTCTCTTGATGACTGGAAGCGAATAGCGTCCCATGGAACACGGGCGGGGCACGGAATCGACTGCGTTCCGCGCCCCGCCCGTTCAAGCCAGCCTCATTTGGTTGCTCCGAGCGTCATCCCCTCGATGATCCGGCGCCCGACCCAGAGGTACATCACCAGGATCGGAACGACCGTGACGGCGATTCCGGCGAACATGCCGCCCCAGTTCATTCCGTTGTACTGCATCTGTTGCAAGTAGCCGAGCAATGCGAGTGGAAGCGTCTGGAGCTCCTGCGACTGCAGGAAGACCAGTGCGAAGAAGGTCTCTCCCCAGTGGCCGATGACGTTCAGTACGACCAGTGTGATGATTCCCGGGCGGGCCAGCGGAAGCATGATCCGCCAAAACGTCCGCGCCGGCGTTGCACCGTCCAGCGCCGCCGCTTCTTCGAGCTCGAGAGGGAGCGTTCGGAAGAATCCGGTCAGGAAGAACACCGCGAACGGAAGTGATGTGCCCACGTAGATGAGTAGCAGCCCGAACAGATTGTTCACCAGACCAACCGGAGCGAGCATTGCGAAGATCGGCAGGAAGATCGCTTGAGCCGGGATGCCGATGCACACGGCGAACAGAGACGTCAACGGGCTTGCTGCTCGGTTCCCCAGTCGACTCAGCGCGTAGGCGGCGGGCGCGGCCAGGACGATCGTGAAGAAGGCTGTGCCCACGGTCAGGACGACCGAGTTCGCTGTGGCGACGCTGAAGTTGCCCGTCGTCCAGGCGAGCACGAAGTTCTCCCACCTCAGCTCGGTCGGTAGCGACCAAGGCTGATTCAGAATGTCACGACTCGACTTGAAAGCTGACATCAGGAGCCAGGCGAGTAACGCGACGTTCGCAATGACGATCACGGCCACGATCGGACCGCTGAGAGCGCGTTGAAGGGGGCTCGCAATCGACGGCTTCCGCGCGGCAGTTCTGCTGCGAGAGCGCGGAACCAGGAGATTTCTCGTCTCATCAGTTGGCACGATCAGATCCTTTCGAAAACGACGACGAGTCGCTCATGCCAACTCGATGCTCTCTCGACGCATGATGCGCCGGATGAGGACGACGAGTACGCCGATGAGCGCGAGCATGACCAACGAGCTTGCGGCCCCGAGACCATAGCTGGGTACCCCGGCCGGGTTGAGGACGGACGCGTAGGTGTAGAGAGCTATCGTCCACGTTCCGGGGTCGGGGAGTCCGCTCGAGGACCCGGCGATCGCCAGGATGAACTCGAACGTCTTGAGCGCATTGATGGTCCAGAGGACGGCACAGACGGAGATGATGTCCCACGAGAGGGGCAAGGTCACATATCTGAACCGCTGCCACATGTTCGCCCCGGCCAACGCGCAGTCTTCGTACAGATAGGGCGGTATCTGATCAGCGCCGGCTAGCAGAATCGTCGCGTAGAATCCGGCACCGAACCAGACGATGCCGAGGAGGATGACTCCGAACCGGTTCTCTGCTGCAAGCCACGCTGGAGGGTCCGTGACACCGATCGTGCGGAGTACCTCGTTGACGAGCCCGTCCGCCTGGAACATGAATCCCCAAACGATCGACAGGACGATCCCTGGAATGATCACCGGGAAGAAGATCACGGATCTTGCGAATGCGCGTCCACGTCCGACCATGTCCTTCAGGAGTGCGAGCAGGACGAAACTGCACGCGAAGATTCCAGCGCCCGCGACGACCACGACCAACCCCGAGTTCGCGAATGACTTGAGGAAGGCTGGATCGCGGGAAAGATAGACGAAGTTCTTCAGGCCCACCCATTCCATGGGACCCGTTCCCGGCCACTTGTGGAGGCTGATCCACGATGTCCCGACCAGTGGAACGATCATCAGCAGGGCGAAGAGAAGGAGCGCCGGAAGAACGAACGGCCAGAAGAGACGTCGACGAGATCGTTCGAACGAGCCACGACGCGCGGACACGGAGCGGCCGGCCGGCCGCCCGGGGGCCGACATGGTGTCGGCACCCCGGACTGCACGTTGATCAGTCTGATTCGTCACTGATTGAGTTCCCAGTAGGAGACCGTCTGCTGCTTGATCTCGGCGATGAACTTCTCGGCGTCGAGCCCGCCGGTGAGCAGCTGGGCCACCAGCGGTTGGTAGACCTTCGTCGACCAGTCGCCGCCGTAGCTCTGGGAGATGCCGTCGTCGTCCAGAACGAGCTTGTCAGCGTTTTCGAGCGTCGCGGCCGCGGACGCCACGGCCGCCGACTCCGTCACGTCCGCTCGGGCTGAGATGACCGAGGTCTCATCGGCGTACGCCTGTGCGCGCTCCTTGCCGTAGGCGTAGGCGATGAACTGTTCCGCTGGACCGGGATTCGTGGACTTCGAAGGGATGACCCAGCCGTACGCAGTGGTCGCCGCGTACTTCGAGTCTGGCTCGTCAGCGGGGAACGGGATGCTTGCGAACTCGAATCCCTCTGCGGCATTCGGTGCGGCTTCGCCGGGGAGCCATGAGCCGTTGAGGATGAAGTTCGCTTCCCCGGACGCCCACTTCTGTTGGATGGCCGGGAACTTGCTCGCGTTGTATCCCTCTGCGAAGTAGCCTCCGGCGACGAGCTGCTGGATCCTGTCGGCCGCGTCCCGGTACCCGCTCTCGTCCCAGGTCTTACCGGTCTTGTCCCCGGCGGCCTTGTTCATGGCACCAGGACCCATGGTGTGGAGCACTGCATTGTTGTACCAGTAGGCGCTGTAGCCGAGGATGTCAGCGTCCAGGGCCAAAGGAGCTCCCAGCGTTCGCGAATCGTCGAGTACTTCGACGAAGCGGTCCCAGGTCAGGTCAGTCGTGTTCACCAGGTCCGGGAACCGAGCTGAGTCGTACCAGATGTCGTAGCTGGTCATCGTCCAAGGGATGACGACCTGAGCCCCGTCCTTTGATCGCGCGACCTCGAGGTAGGTCTCGGGGATGACGTCGCGGACGGTCTCGTCGCTTCCCGGAATCTCCATATCGAGCACGGGTTCCAGATCCGCGACGGTGCCGCTCGGCACCATGACGGATTCGACAGCCCAGAGGGGGCGGTCGATGAGATCAGCCGCGGGTGATGTCGACAGCGTGGGCTGCAGCTTGGTGAGCACGTCACGACCTACCCACTGGGCGTCAACGGTGATCCCCGTGTCCTTCTCGAACTCCTCGATGATCGTCGCTAGCGCGACCTGGCCGGGTTCGCCCATCTTGAACATCGACCAGTAGGTGAATTCGCGAGAGGCCGCGGAGTCGTCACTCGTCGTTGAGCCGTTCGCACACGCGCTCAGCGTCCCGATTGCGAGCGCCGTCGCCACGATAGCTCCGACGCGAGTACTGCTTCTTCGGTGATTCATGTCCACTGTCTTCCTTGTCGGTGGTCTTGGTTCTTGATCGTCAACCGATCCGTAGTGCCCTGGCCGCGATGAACAGCGGATGATGGACGCCTTCGCCCCATCAGCGATCGTGGCCACTTCACTGAGCGGGATCCCGTGTTGCGATCAGTTTCGCGGTCGCCTGAATCTTCCAAGTGCACGTGGAGGTTCCGCCACCGGGTGGGGTGCTACTACTGCTCGATGCTCCGGATCGGTGATCACAACAATGCGACGGCTCGCCTCGGACCGGCAACAAATCGCACAAAACCTAACAAGGGGCACCTGTCGTTGCGTTGGCCGCTGCTGCCGTGCGTCGAACTCCGGCGTATTGGCGCGCGGTGGACGAGGGCGTTGTCGGATCATCCAGGAGCAAAGTGGTGTCTCCTGTGCGAGCGTCATTGCCGCCCACACGCGCTGGCGTTCCCCTCCCGGAAGCTCTACGGCCGTCTCTTCGCCTCCATGATCAGCAACCAGATGAGATATGCGCCGCCGAGACACACGGTTATCACGCCGGCTGGGAGCTGCGCGGGAGCAAACAACCGCTGTGCAACGAAGTCACTGGACACCAACAACAAGGCCCCCATCGCTGCGGATGCGGGCAGAGCGACGCCAGCGGAGCGCGTCAGACGCCGGGCGAGTTGGGGTGCAGCGAGTGAGACGAATGCGATCGGGCCGGCTGTAGCGGTAGCAGTTGCAGTGAAGCCGACACCGACCACGACGAGCTCGAGGCGCACGCGGCCACCACGGAGGCCCAGCGCGGTCGAGGCTTCGTCGCCGACTGCGAGGGCGTGCATCCCTCGTGAAAGAAGTCCGGCAATCACTCCGAGCGCGAGGATGATGACCGTCGCGGGCAACGCTTGGGCCCATGCGACCGTATTGAGCGAGCCACTGCCCCATGCACTTGCGGACAGTGCGAGCTCAAGGTCCGCGTTGAGGATGATCCAGGTGTTCAGCGACGCAAGCATGGCAGAAATCGCGATCCCCACGATGATCAGGCGGAATCCGTGGAACCCCCGCCGGTAGGCGAGCGCGTACACGAGCAGCGCGGTCGCGAGACCTCCGGCGAGCGAGCCTGCGGCGACGGCGAGATAGCCGGTGCCTGCTGTCGTCATCACCATGAGAGCGCCGGCATAGGCACCCGAATCGAAGCCGATGATGTCCGGACTGCCCAGCGGGTTCCGTGTCAGTGACTGAAAGATCGCCCCCGCGGCACCGAGCGCAGCTCCGAGCGCGAGAGCAAGCAGAACCCGCGGCATCCGCCAGTCGAGCACGACGAGTTGGGTTTTGCGCGTCCCGCCCCCGAGCACTGTGGCGATGACGTCCGGGATCGGCACGACGAAGTCGCCTGACCCGAGGCTCACGACCGCCACAGCCGCCGCTGCAGCCACGAGCACGAAGGTGGCGATCGCACTACGCATCCCGACAATCACGCTGAGGCGCCCCGCCCGGGTTCGCAGCACGCCGTAGCGATAGCCACGATCAATGCGCGATCGGTCGGAGGAGATGATGTCCGTCACAGCGCGCTTGCTCCTTTTCGTCTCACCAGGGCGATGAGGACTGGTCCGCCGACGAAAGCGGTGACGACTCCGACCGGGAGCTCGCCGCTGGCAAGCACGAGCCGCCCGCCGATGTCGCTGGCCAGGAGCAGCACGGGTGCTGTGAGGACACTGCCAGCAAGAATCCAACGCTGGTCGGGCCCGGTGAACCACCGCACAGCATGCGGCACCATCAGCCCGACGAAAGCGATCGGGCCCGCCGCCGCGGTCGCTGCTGCGCAGAGCAGTGTAGCGGCGACGACCGCCAGTATCCGCGTACGCACGACGCTGGAGCCCAGGGAGACGGCGAGATCGTCGCCAAGAGCCAACGTGTTCAACGGCTTCGCGACGAGGAGGGCCAGCACGAACCCGACCGCGAGGAACGGCAGCAACCACCCGAACTGATCGAACGGAATGCTGCTGATGGTTCCGGCGTTCCATCCGCGCATCCGGTCGAACACGTCGGGTAACAGCAGGGTGATCCCTGACGTGAACCCGCTGAGAACAGCTCCGATGGCCACTCCTGCGAGTGTGATTCGAAGGGCGTCGGGTCCACCGCGACCCGCCGCTCCGATGGCCCAGACGGCGACAGTGGTGACCATTGCCCCGCACAGGGCAAACCAGATGATGCCTGACAGGCTCGTGATGCCGAACACCGCGCCTCCGACCGCCACCGCGAAGGCCGCGCCGGCATTCACTCCGAGGATGCCGGGATCCGCGAGCGGGTTCCGGGTGAACGCTTGCATCAAGGCTCCGGCCATTCCGAGCGCGGCGCCGACGAGGATCCCGAGAACGGTGCGCGATCCGCGAAGAGTGAACATGATCGTTCTTGCGTCAGAGTCCGTGCCGGAGAGTCCGCCGGCTATCCGCTCCATCGACAGGTCCTTGGACCCGAGTACAAGACTGACAGCAACACAGAACGCCAGCGCGCCCAGCATCATGGTGAATCCCGCTAGCCGTCGAAGAGTGGGCACCCCGATAGCCGCTCGTTCCCGTTCTGCTGTTGCTGTCATTCGCCCAGAAAAAGGGCCCGATGAGTACGACGTGGGTTCGAACTTAGAGTCCATTGACGTCGACGACAGCCTCGTGCCTGTGCCCAACCGCTTCGTGGCTCCCGCCGGCGAAGACTGGCCCGAGCCCACGGTGCGACGAGTCGGCCCAGTTCACGTCGATCAAGACCGACGTGCGGATGCGACGGGGAATCTGCTGACGGTCTCCTGGCCGCATGGTCCCCGTCGCATTCGTCTCCGGCTGGTGAGCCTTGCAGCCGTCGTCACGGCTAACAGTGGGCGTTACGACATGACTCATTCGAGAAGAGCCTGTCCGATCACCTCGAGGAGTGCGTCCTGGCCGCTCGGAGACCCGAAAGTCATCTCGAGGTTGTACGGGTAGATTCGTTCGTTTACTACGAAGGGCAGGGACGCCCACAGCGGATTGGACGTGACCGCTTCGTTGTTCGTGATGAGGTCGGATCCGTCTTGATTGACGGTCGTCACGATGAGATCGATGTCCCGCAGATCGCCGACCTGCTCGGGACTGAGCGCTCGGCCGGTGCTGTCCGGCTCGCCGTCCCCATCGCCGTCTGCGAGCGGGCTGATCTGCAACCCGAGGTCTTTGAACACCAGGCAGGAGATGCTGTAGCAGCTGATCTGCACCTGCCCTCCCCAGAACGTCACATCCGCGACGACAGGGGCGACGCCGTTCTCGTCGAGCTGAGCTTTGAGTTCTGCCACGCGAGCGTCGTACTGGTCTCGCCAGGCCTCCGCTTGTTTCGCTCGACCGAGGTCCTCGGCGATCTTGTCGAACTTGTCGCGCCAATCGTCACCATCGAATCCGTTGTAGGTGTAAGTCGGCGCGATCGGCGTGAGTTTGTCATGCAAGTCGGTCTCGTAACCGAGTCCGTTGAGGATGAAATCGGGCTCGACGTCCAGTACCTTCTCCAGGTTGAACTCTGGGAAATTGTGGAACCCCTTAATGCCCTCGAGTTCGTCTTGGGGGAAGAAGCTGGGGAACGCACTCCAATCGTCTCGGAGCGGCTGCTCCTTGGCCAGGGGGTATCCGAGCGTGATCAACATGTCGACATCGGTCGTGTAGAACCCGAGTGCGGCCTTCGGCTCGACAGGGACTGTCACCTCACCGAAGTCGGTGTCCACGGTCAGCGTGTCGGGAGAGGTCGAGACATCGGACGGGGAGCTGCAGGACGTCAAGAGGAATGCAGTAGCAGCGATGCACGCCGAGGCAGCGAGGAGACGAGGACGTATGAGCGGCATGGAGATCTTCTCTTCGAGTGGTTAGGTGTGCCTTACTTAGACACCTCCCTGATCCTCTCCTACGATCATGTCGCCAACCGGCCAACGAATGTCGGTTGCCCGACGAATTCGCGTGCGATCGAGTCGAGACGACCCGGCGTTGTTCCAAACTCGCGCCGGAACGCCTGCACGAACGCGCTCGGAGTCGTGTACCCAACTCTTCGTCCGACTGCACCGACAGGTATCCCTGCGGCGAGGAGCTCGAGTGCAGCGAGCATCCGTGCTCGCGTCCGCCACTCCAGGAAGCTCAGCCCGGTGTCCCGGCGGAACAGCCTCGACAGATTGCGCTCGCTGGAACCCACGACTGCGCCCCATTCCCCGAGCGTTCGTGCGTCTGCGGGGTCGCCCCGGACTTCTTCGGCCACGCGTCGAGCCCGATCGTCCTCCGGCAAACTGAGGTGCAGACGGATGATCTCGGCCGGTTCAAGCAGTCGCGGAATCAAGAGCTCGGCTAGGCGTCGTGTTTCGGCAGCGAGGTCGTTGCGACCGAGCTCGTCAAGGAGAGCGCTGGCTGCTGCGGGCATGCACACAGCTCCGACCCCGGAGCGAGGCGGATCGCCGAGGTCCGGCGAGAGGAAGGTGCAGGCGAACGAGGTTCCCGGTGCGGCAGTCACTCGGTGCGCTTCGCCGGCCGGTATCCAGAGCCCGTAATGCCCTGGGAGGGCATGGACGCCTGCCCCTGTCTCGACGACGAGAGACCCGCGACTTCCCCAAAGTAGCTCGTCGACATCGTGCTGATGCCACTCCCATGCTTCACCGTGCGTCACGACGAAGGAGTTGGTGTGTGTTCCGATGATCGCGCTGGAGGCGTCGAGCGCGGTGGTGGTCTGGTCGGAGAGCAGCATGGTCTTCCTCGCTGGTGTTCGATAGTCGAAGCCAATGTCGGCCAGCGTAGTGCCGGCTCCGACGGCTGGACGTGCTGTCGCCACCTCCGTCCCTCCGTGGAGCCAGCACGGCATGGGGGCGGTTGAAAAGTGGGATGAAACAACTTGCGGTCGTCATCAGGACACACCTGTGCGCTGGCAAGATCTGTCACCGAAGGACCTCATCCCGAGTCCGGTCATCCGCTCGCGCGATCATCACCGCATGACGCCTTCGCGGCGTGATCGACGTCCATCCTCCGCTCCGAGAATCACGAACCGAACCCGTCGGGTAGTCAGCTCTTGCGCACGACCGACGGGTATGACGAGAAAGCAGTGCCGTGTTTCGAGGACATTCCTCCCGTCCGCAAACCCGACGATGGTCGTTCCTGCGGATGGTCGTCGGTTCGGTCGTCGTCGCGGCGTCGATCTCGGTCTTCGGCATCGCGCTGACGGCAGCGCCGCCGGCGCAGGCTGCCCCCGTTGCGGCCCCACAGATAGTGAAGTTCCACGCCAACAACTCCAAGATGGACTCGGCAATCGACGAGCTCCGCGCCTCGTTCGTTCTGAAGGTGCCACACGGGTACGTCAATGCGACGACCGGAGCCATGCAACGGGTCGATGGAAAGTACCTTCGCGTCGGTTACGACTATGACGGGCGGAACGACAACGGCGTTCCGTCTTATCGCAGCATGCAGTACATCAATACATTCTCGGCTTCAGGTGCAACCGTCTGGGCCAGCAACCGGGGTGAGTTCTTCACCGTGCATAAGGTGATCGCGGCGGGGGAGAACGACTATCTCGTCATCTCCGTCGAAGGAGACATGGACGTTCCCCCGAGCGCTGGAAACAACGTTCCAGGTGGGCACTCTGGGCAGATGAACCTGTACTTCTCGTTGGCGAACAGCGCAGTCGCCAGCACCATTGACACCAGTTGGATCCCCGGCGCCCAGACGGTGTTCCCCGTCGACCTCAGAATCTATGCAGACGGGTGGGGTGTCGCGAGCCGTTCAGGACCTGTGGTCCAGGTGCAATACGACGCCACCTACAACCTCTGGTCTGGGAACCAAGCGAACTGGGGCCAGGTCATCGACTACGGATTGAATGGACAGCCGGCCGGCGTTCTTCCGCCGAACTCGCTCCCGGTCGATCTGACGAACTTCGCGTTCACATCCGTGGCGACCGGCCCAGCCGGATCCGTCAGCGACAGCTTCTGGTACGCGTGGGTTCACGAGGACGGCAGCCTTGTGACATCGATCAACACTGCGCCGATACATGTCACGGGAGTGACTCCTCACAGGGATCTCGTGAGTAACTCGGCTGTTGTGAAGAACGTGCCTCCGGCGGCATCCGGGGGGCCGACGCTGGCGTGGACCGCCGGAGCGGCGGCGCAGGGGTTGACGAACAACGTGAAGGCCGACGGACGAGTGGACTTCCGATCCGCCGGCGGGACGGGGTACTACCGTCTTGTCGTGTGGCCTGAGTCGCGTAACCCAGCGACAGTGACCGCGAACAACGGCTCTCCCCTCCTCTCCTACACCGCTGGTCAACTGTTCGCGGGAGAACGTCCCGTGGCCGGACGGATCGATGAGTCATGGACTGTCGGTTCCGTTTACTACAACTACAGTGTCGCGCGTCCCGACGCCCCCACCATCACGACTCCCTCTGAGGGTGGCTATCTCCAGTCGGGTAAGTCGGTCACGATCTCGGGCACGGGAACGCCCGGGCACTCCATCAGCCTCAAACTCGCCTCGGGATCCACGATCTCCAACATCAACGCCGCGACGAACACAACCCTGGCCGACGGCGACCAGCAGTGCGGACCGACCACCGCATGCTCGGTGATCGTGGACACATCCGGCGCTTGGAGCTACACCTATGCTCCCCAAGTGCCTCTCGTCGACGGCACCTATACCGTCCTGGCTTTGCAGACAGAGCAGACGTCCGGTTACTACCTGACCAGTGCTCCGTCAAATCCGGACCCTCCGACGTCTGCCACCAACTGGGGCGTCACCTTCTCGATCGACACGACGGTTCCCGCGGCGCCCGCTTTCCAATGCTTGGCCACTCCGTCCAAGGACGCGACGCCGACACTGTCAGGTTCGGGTTTGGAAGTTGGAGGTGTGGCTCGAATCTATGAGGGCCAGACTCTTCTCGGCACCGCAACGGTCACCGGATCCACCTGGAGCTACACGGTCGTATCAGAGCTTCCGGACGGAATCTACGGGTTCGCGGCTACCCAGGTGGACCGCGCCGGCAACGAGTCGCCTCGGACAGCCGCCTGCAAGTACCAGGTCGCTACAGACGTGGTGGTGGTCGGCGTCACGAAGGTCGCCGACATTGTGGTCGGTGGTGACCCCACTCTGCCTTCGGTCTCCGCTTCCAATTGGGAGGTCACAGCGGCATCGGCGACGGCGACCGAGCTGATCAGCGGTGCCACCGGGGCGGAACTCGAACGTGGAGTGACCTACACGATCTCCGAGCGCTTTCGAAGCACACCCGGACCCGATGCCAACGCATCGCTCTACACGCAGCGAGGAGAACTGGCTTGTGTCGACGGCGACGCTCGTCCGCTCGATTCTTCCGTGTTCGATGCGTCTACGAGGCGACTCGTCATCGGAGCTACGACGCTCGTTGCCGAACCGATCACTTGCGCGTTCACCAACCAGACGAGCCACCTTTCGTTCGTCACGAAACAGCTGAACGGGCCGACGAACGATCCGACCGATGGGTGGAGTGTTTCGGCCGATGCGACTGGAGGTACATCAGTGTCTCTCGATGCCTCGCTCGTCCGCACGGAGGCGCGGCCCGGTACGTACTCTGCGGCCGCCGCGGTGCCGGAGGGACTCTCGTTGCTGGGTATTCAGATGCTGCGCCGTGACGCTGCGAATTGCGCGGCCTTCGCAGGCCAGGCAGCGGACGCGCCCGAAAGCTGCTGGACGGACCTGAACCCCTCATCCGTGATCATCGAGCAGGGCGAGCGCACTGTCCTTCGCGTGGTCGCCGCCTCGCCACAAGACCTCCCCGGCCTCCCAATGACCGGTGGCGTAGGCGCGTGGTTGTTCACCACAGCAGGGGGCCTCGTCGTGGTACTCGCGATGGCTCTGTGGGTCCTGAGCAGACTCCGTGGGTCCGTCCTCGCCGCCCGGGCACGGGTCTGACACTTCCACCGATCGCCGCCGCGTACTCACTCGGCGACGCAATGCACCACAGTTGAAAGGAAATCTCGTGGTTCACACATCTTCAGGGCGAGGGACGAAGCTTGCGGCCATCACCGCAGCCTTCCTCGTCCTCGGCGCATCGGCGCTCGTCGCTTTGCCTGCGTCCGCCGCACCAGGCGATGCCGGCACTGGAACGATCACGGTCCACAAGCTGGAGCAGCGCGGCACATCGCTCGGGCCCAACGACGGTTCACAACTCGACGCCACAGGGGCGACACCGCTTGTTGCTGGGTTCACGGTCTGCTCCGTCGACGGTCTCGATCTCACCACGGCCGCTTCTTGGGGCTACATCGCTGGCCTCGCACTCTCGGGAGGTACAAACGGTGCTGCGCCGGTTGTCTCAGAAAACGGCACTGCGCTCACTCTGAGCTGCGGCGTCGAGCAAGAGACCAGCTCGACGACGGGTGAGACCACGTTCGCCGCGCTGGCCGCTGATCGCGCATACGTCGTGTACGAGAGCACGCTTGCTGCCAACGCCGTCACTGCATCCCAGCCGACACTCGTGACCGTTCCATATCCGGGTAACGGTGGTGTCAGCGCCACCTGGAACTACAACCCACACATCTACCCGAAGAACGTTGTGGCCGGATCAGGCGCAACGAAAGTCGCCGAGATGGTCGGCGACCAGATCTGGTTCGAAGTCATGCTTCCGATTAGTCCGCTTGCGGGCGGAGACCAGTACACGGAGATGCGGATCAACGATCAGCTTGCGCCCTCTGTGACATACACCCGAGGTCGTGTCCAGATGTTTGCGGCTGGGACGAGCGATGTGGATCTGATTTCCGGAACCCATTACACGCTTACTCAGCCTGACGGATCGCGCGGTGCAGAAGTGGTGCTGAGCTTCACTGCCGCCGGATTGGAACTCGTCAATGCGAACATCGGCGGACGCATCTACCTCGAGATCGCAACCGATGCCGTCTCATCGGGCAGTACCGCCAACGAGGCCACGATCACGGTGAATGGAGTAAGTACCGCCCCCGGCACTGGTCCCTCCGTCCAGAACCCGGAAGCTTTCTTCTCGGGTGTCCACGTCCGGAACGTCGCGCGAAACAAGGGCGTCACGGCAACCGTTCCCCTAGCCGGCGCTCAGTTCGTGCTCTACCGCGCGGACGATGCTGCTACGAGCTGCGCCGCGACTCCCGCCAGCGACCCGTACCAGGTCCAAGTGTTGGGTACTCAGACGTCAGACTCCTCCGGTAATACCCCTGACGCGGTGCTCGCCGCAGGGAAGTACTGCGTGTACGAGACAGTTGTCCCGGCCGGGTACAAAGGACTCGCCGGAGGAATGATGCTCACGGTGAGCGGCGCGGACTCGTCGATCGAGGTCGTCAACACGCAGATCGGTAGCGATGTGGGTGATCTTCCATCGTTGCCGATGACCGGTGCGTCGGGCAGCGTCATTATCATCGTCGCCGGCTCTTCGTTCCTGCTCGCAGGCGTCGTACTGTTCCTCCTCCGTCGTCGCAAGGACCAGTCAGAGACCGGTGGATCAATGGCCGGACAGGGCTGATCCAGTAGTTGTCGGGCGGACATCGGGACCGTCTGACTGTGGATGACCGTGACGCGGGTCGGGCCTGCGTCACGGTCATCGCGTTTTCTCCGCGGGTAAGCGCGGACTCACTCTTTGGAGGTTCGATGGCTCGTCATCTGACAAGACACGCTCCGGCGGCACGACACGCACGACAACCGATTCTCCTGAGGCGAGGGTTCCGGTGGCCCGACACATTGATCGCGCTGTGCACGCTTTTGGGAGTCGGTCTCCTGCTGTACCCGATCTCGGCCGCCTGGGTCTCGCAGTTCAATCAGTCGAACGTCGTGCACGATCAGACAACGGCAAATGCCGAGACTGCTGCTTCCGAGATGAAGGCGAGCCTCGACGAGGCTCACCGCTACAACGACCTCCTCGAGTCAGGCGCTCTCCTCAAAGGAGGAGAAAACGTCGCGATCGGAACCGGCGAGACGGGGGCGAGCGTCGAATACGACCAGCTGCTTCGCGCTGAACCGACGGGGACGTTGGCTCGCATCCGAATCCCCTCGATCGGTCTCGACCTTCCTGTCTACCACGGCACATCGGACGAAACCCTGCTCAAAGGTGTCGGTCACCTGCAGGGAACATCGCTGCCTGTGGGTGGCAAGGGAACGAAAGCGGTTCTCACCGGTCATCGAGGGTTGGCCAGCGCAGAGATGTTCACGCGACTTTCCGAAGTCCGGAAAGGTGACTCCATCAACATCGAAGTGCTGAACCAGGTGCTCACGTACAGAATCTTCGAGATCCAGGTAGTTTCACCCGACAATACGGAAGAGATCCGTCCCGTAGATGGTGCCGACCTGATTACACTCGTGACCTGCACACCACTCGGAATCAACACACACCGGATCCTCGTCACAGCACAGCGGGTACTTCCCACTCCCCAGCAGGACATCAACGACATGGCGTCTCGACCGGACGTCCCTGGTTTCCCTTGGTGGGTGGTCGTCGCGACAGCGGCCATCGGTGTCGTCAGCGGGTGGTACTTCAACGGATGGAAGCGTCGGTGGCGAGCGGTCAGGAACAGCTGAGACTGCCGACGTTGCAGCGGGACACATTTTCGCTCAAGGCATGGCGCGGTGCTTATGTGTGTCAGGAAAGCCACCTCCGGTGGCCGGTCGCTGCGACAGATTGGTGGGGTGGAAAGGGCGATGCGGATGTTGGAAGCAGCACAGTCGATCGTGGACTCATCGCTCCGGGGCGGGCGATTCCCTGAGCTGGTATCCGTCGACATCCTCCGCCGCTGCTCCCTCTCCGATGCGAAGAAGTTCGAAGACGGTGAACGTCAGACGGTCCTCGCCGGGATGGTGATGGCCCGTGTCCGTTCCGATGACACAGAAGCATCGATCGGCCTCGCCGATGCCATCAGAGACGACCTCTTGAATCTTGGAGATCGCACGAGTCCGGTTGAATCGTTGCTGGCTCTCGAGGCGGCGCTGGCGGAGGTCTACGTCAATCAAGGCAACGCTGTTCGGAGCAACGAGCATGTTCAACGGATGCTTCCCCAACTGCATCGAGGGATTCGGGCTGAGTGGCGAAACCGAGTTCTGGGAATCGCTGCAGCATCGTTCGCCATTGATGGCGACCATGTCGCAGCGGAGCAGATGATCGCCGAGATCCGGGTACTGGAAGCGGAACAAGGTTGGGGCGACGAGCGTGTGGAGTACATGCAGGCGGTCGCTGAGGCGATCCTGGGCTTGACCTCGATGGATGCTGCGCGAGTTCGGGCGATCCTTCCACGAGCCCGTTCGCTCGTCCGCAGCGAGCCGACGGCTCTCTCCCTTGTTCGACTGATCGAGGCGCTGAACGCGTTCGTCGAGGGAGATCTGACGGCGACCCTGGTCAGGGCTGGAAGGGTTGCTCAGGGCACGGATCAACCGAATGGGCCGTCCATGGTGCGCACCTGTGCTCTGGGCCTCACAGCGATCGCCCATGTCATGCGCGGTTCCCCAGCCCAAGCCGTTGCAATGCTTCGCGACGTTCCCTTGCCGGGAATGCACTTCATGTGTCTGGCGATGATCCGGTCATCGGCGTACCTCGTGCTCGGGGAGTACCGCGGTGCTCGCGGTGCGACGGACGATTGTCTCCGCATGAAGGTTGTCCACAGCCGCTGGACCTTGCCAGCAACGCTCCTGCGTCGGGCTGTAGCGAACATGCGTCTTGGCAACGTCGAGAGCGCAGTGCGAGAGGCCTTGGAGGCCCTCGAGTACACCGGGCGTCTCGACCCTTCATTCGGCCTCATGCTTGTCCCGACTCAGGATCTTCTGGATCTTGGGAGACTCTTGCTGTCGCGCGATCGGAGCCTGGCGCCTCGTTTGCGCTTGGTCCTCGAGCGAATGCGCTCCATTCCCTCGCCCGTCGCCCCCGAGTTCACGTTGCCCGTGTTGTCTCGACGAGAGCGACTCATCGCCCATCATCTGCGTTCGGACAGCAGCTACCGACAGATTGCGGATGGACTCCATGTCACCACCAGCACAGTGAAGTCTCAAGCGTCCGCCGTGCTCAAGAAAGTGGGAGCCTCGTCACGGGAAGACGCGGTCCAGCGACTCGAGAAGAGCGGTTTCTACGAACTGTAGGTGTCGTCCCCAACACCCATCACCAAGCGCGTAATTCCCGCAACCTGGCGGGTGCGAGGTTCGCCATCGGTGGGGAGAATGAACGGCAGTGGCGTCAGGAGCAACACGACGTCTCTGTTCGATCGCCGCAGTGCCGGTGTCCGTCTCACCGGGCACGGGACTCGAATGTGAGCGTTTGATACCTGAACGAGACGGATGTACCGAGAGGGAACGCGTGTTGATCACGACAGAGTGGGCTGCCGGATCCGCCCGAGTTGTGGCCGGACTCATGTTGATCCCGCCCAAGGTCTCGAAATCAAGCTTCAGTTGTCAGGCGGACCGATGACGTCACCGAGTCAGGAGACGACTACCGCGTCGGACATGCCCCGCCCACAGATTCCCGTGCTGCTCGGAGCCGTCTTCCTCATCTATCTCGGACAGATGACGCTCAACCCGATCATCGCGCCGCTGTCTCGCGAGGTCGGTCTCGCGGAGTGGCAGGTGGGAGTCACCATCAGCGCGGCCGCGATGATGGTGGTCCTGACCAGTCAGTTCTGGGGTCGCCGTTCTCAATCGTGGGGACGTAAGCCAGTACTCGTTGCCGCCTTCTGTCTCGGCCTCGTTTCGATGGCACTTTTCGGGCTATCCGCTTGGCTCGGAATGACAGGGATGATCACGGGTGCTGCGCTGTTCTCACTGTTCGTGCTGCTGCGCGGGATCGGGTTCGGGTCCGCGATTGCAGCGGTGCCGCCCACGGCGCAGGCATACATCGCTGACGTCACGACTGACGAGCGAACCCGGGTAAATGGCATGGCCGGAGTCGGCGCTGTCCAGGGCATCGCGATGGTCAGCGGCTCCGTCATCGGCGGGGTGTTGTCGGTTTTCGGCTTGCTCGCCCCGCTCATAGCTGTACCCGGCCTCCTCTTGGTCGGGCTGGTGCTGATCGGCTTCCGGCTCCGTCGAGAACCACGCCATGAGCTTGTCGAGAAGCCCGTTCGGGTCTCGCCGTTCGACGGTCGTGTGTGGCCGTTCTTGATCGCCGGCTTCGGGATGTTCACCGCTCTGGGGTTCATTCAGGTGATCATGGGCTTCATCGTCCAAGACCGCCTCGGACTCGACGCCGAGTTCACTGGCTTGGTCACCGGCGGTTCTCTGCTCGCAGCGGGAGTGGGCATGGTTCTCGCGCAGGTGGTCATCGTGCCGCGGAGCGGCTGGACACCGACGATCCTGCTGCGTGTGGGAGGCGTTGTGGCGACATCCGGCTTCGCTCTTCTTGTTGTCGACGCCGGCCTCGTGAGCCTCTTGGCGGCCGTCGTCCTTATCGGTGTCGGGCTGGGAACCGCCATCCCCGGGTACAGCGCTGGGCCCAGTCTCCTCGTCCGTAGAGAGGAACAGGGGGGCCTCGCGGGTCTCCTTGGTGCGGTGACCGGGCTGACGTTCGTCATTGCTCCGACCGCAGGAACTGCTCTCTACGGACTGTGGCCGTCGCTGCCGATCGTCACCGGCGCCGCGATCATGGCTGTCGTCACGGTGTTCGTGCTCGTTCACTCCCGCTTCCGCACCCGTCCTCCGGCTCCCGCAGTAACAAGTCCCCAGGAGTGAGTTGGGTGGCCAAGACCACACCCGGGGCACGCGTGCCATCGCAGCGGTCGACTCCGACATCGATCACAGCGTCGCGAGGATGTCCTTCATCGTCGCGATCTCCTCGGTTTGTGCGCCGATGACGGTCTTCGCCAGTGCGATGGCGGCACTGTTCTGGCCGTTGTCGACTTCGTCTTGCGCCATGTCGACGGCCCCCTCATGGTGCTGGATCATCTGCTCGAGGAACAGACGGCTGGCATTTGCGCCCGAAGCGTCTTCGAGGGCTTGCATCTCCGCTTCGGACATCGTGCCGCCACCGTGGTCCATGTTGTCCATGTCAGAGGTGTCGGCGCCCCAATCTTCGAGCCACCGGTCCATCATCTCGATCTCAGGCATCTGGTCGTCCTTGATCTGTTCGGCGAGAGAGACGACGCGCTGATCGACACCTTCCTTGCCGAGTAGGACATCGGACATCTCGATGGCCTGCGCATGGTGCTCTTTCATCATGTTGGCGAACATGAGGTCGGCATCATTCACAGCTGCGTTCGTCGCGGGGGCGGACGATCTGCCGCCGTGGTCCATGCCTTCCATTCCGTCACCGGGGGCGGTGTTTCCGCCGCAGCTCGTGAGGGCAAGAAGTGCGGTGAGGGCGAGTGCCGCGATCGACGCGCGTCGGATCTTCATGAGTGTTCTCCAGGTGTCGGTGATGAGGCTCGCAGTCGGGAGCTTCTGGAACTCGTTCTACAGCCGCGGCGGATGATCGCCGTGGCGATGCACGATCAACCAGTCGTCTTCTATCTTCCGGAAGACGTGCGTGACTCGTACCTCGAATGGACCTGGCTCGCCGCCATCCACGCGCAGGAAGCCGCGTTCGAATCCGACCGTGTAGCCGAAATCTGCAGAAGATGTCATCAGCTCGTATTGCGGTACCAGATCGCCGTCCGACAGCCGGCTTGCTACCCATGCAAGGGTTGCGCTGATCGCTTCGAAGCCATGTTCGCGTGTTCCGAAGGCGCCGTACAGGGAAGTGTCTTCACGGTGGGCCCAACAGTTCGCGAAAAGTTCTGATTCTCCGTGACCCATGGCTTTCAAGGCGATGTCGACGCGCGCGACCGCGCCTAGGAATGAGGGGTCGTCGGTGAGATTGCGAGAATTGGATTGGTGTCTGGTGCTCATGCTGTCCGCTTCGTGCCTCACTGGTGGTATCCCATGATTCTCGTAGTGCTGTCAGCTACGCGAGAAAAGTGCATCGTGCAGTACTTATCCGAGATGCTTGGTCACCGTACTCTGCGTCGCGGTCGTCTCGTGCCTGGGAGGGCGTGAAAATACTCGTCATATGCGCGTCCGTGGGCGGTGGCAGGGGTGACGGGGTGCTCGATCGAGGAGATGTACTGTCCGCTCGACGGTGTCGGTCCCGATCGCCGTCGGACCTTCTGCGGGACCCCACCTCAGTCACAGGCGACCCCACAGACGCGCGTGCCGTCAGGGGGTCGAACGCAGCGTTCTTTCGAATGCGTCGACCTCCTCGTGTTCCGAACTTGTCCGTGTCTCATCGAGGGTGGCGCTGCGGCGCAAAGTGCGACGCTCGATTCTCTGCTCCCGGGCGTGCTCGATCCAGGTGTAAAGGATCGGGACGAGGATCAGGGTGAGCAGGGTGGAGCTGAGGAGTCCGCCGATGACCACGATCGCAAGCGGTCGGGAGATGAACGCACCACCACCGGTCAGGCCGAGCGACATCGGGACCAGCGCGAAGATCGTTGCCGCGGCGGTCATCAAAATCGGCCGCAACCGGAGCCGGGTGCCGTTCGTGACTGCTTCATCCAGTGGTGACCCTTCCTCGCGGAAACGGTTGATGAGATCCATCAGCACGATCGCATTCGTCACCACGATGCCGACGAGCATGAGCAGCCCGATCAGCGCCGGGAGTCCGAGAGGAGTGCCGGTGAGGAGGAGCCCAAGAATCGCACCGGTTGCCGCGAACGGAATCGAAACGAGCAGCACGAAGGGTTGCCGGAAGCTGCGGAACGTAGCGATCATGACGATGAGTACCAGCATGATGGCCATGATCATCGCCATCCCCAACTGGCTGAACGCCTCGTCCTGCTGCTCACTCACGCCTCCGATGTCGAAGGTGACGCCCGCGGGGAGTTGGGTCCCTTGGATCGCTTCCTGCACGGAGGCGTTTGCCTGACTGAGCTTCCCCTTCTCTGGTGTCACGGTGAGGGCCGCTATTCGTTCGCCGTTGTCACGGCTGATCATCGGCGGGACGAGTTCGTTCTCGACCGTAGCGATGTCGCTGACCTTCAGCGGGGTGCCGCGCAGCTCGGTGACCGCCTTCAGCTCGTCTGCTGCCTTCTTCGCTTCTGCTTCCTGGGCGGCCGTATCGCGTTGCGACTGGTAGAGCTGGGCGATCTGCTCGTCTGCGGCGGTGATGCTCGCCTCGGCATTGGCGATCGCGCTCTGGAGTTCGGCGAGCTGCGTTTGACGTTCTTCCGCAGCCTTCTCCTGCTCGTCGGGTTCAGGTCGAGGCTCAACGGGGGACGCGGCAAGTGCTGCGAGCTGCTGCTGCAGCGAGGCGATGCTCGATGTCGCGTCCGCACGCTGTTGGCGGGCAGCAGCGATCTGCTTGTTCACCTCGGCCGTGGCAGTTCGCTTCGCGGCGTCGGCTTCAGCCTGCGCTCTCGCCTCAAGCGCATCGGAGGCGACTTTCTGTGCCTGACTCGTCTGTTCCGCCGTCACCGGAAGCAGTATCTCGCCCACCTGCGCAGCGGTGTACTTCGTGCCGGGCGTGCGGAGGACAATGGGGCGCTTTTCGCCTTCGAGCATGAGCGATCCGATTTGTGCACCCTGGAGGGTGTCTTGGATCGCTTTGGCGACCGAGGCTCGGTCGAAACCGAGCTTCCCAGCGCGCACCTCATCAAGCTTCACTCGGACGATGCTCTGCCCGCCCTCGAGCTCGCTGTACACCGTTTGGATTCCGGCAGCTGACTTCAGACGTTCCTGAAGCAGGACGCTGGCCTCCTTGAGCATTGCCGGGTCGTTGCCCTGAATTCGCAGATCGATCCCACCGCCGGCACCGCTGTCGCCGACGAAGGCGTCTTGGGTGAGGAGCCGGAACTCCTCGGGTTTGGGCATCTTGTCGAGCCGCGCCTGCACCGCAATCCTCACCTGTTCGACGTCGGTGTTCTCTTCGAGCCTCAGCGTGTACGAGATCGTGGTGGCTTTCCCAGGCTGCTGCTCACCGACGGGGATGCTGGTGAGCACGCTCTTCACACCCTGGACGCGCTTGAGGGCCTCCTCCACCTCGGTCGCCGCCGTCACCAGGTCTTGCTCGCTCGACGGTGGTTCTGCGGCAGATTCATCCTCCGCGGGCGCGGCTTCGGGAGCAGGTTCGACAGCGCCGTCTCCGGGGGAAGTGTCACCGTTGTCGCTCTGTTCACTCTCCAACTCGCCGTCGATCGCAGTGCCGGGGGACTGCGAAAGTTCCAGGGTCTCGTTCCCGGAGGAGCCGAGGAAATCGGTGGGGATCATGATGCCCATCCCGAGGGTGACCGCGAGGAGCATGCCGGAGGCGACGAGCGTGATCACCGGGTGGCGGCGTGTGACTCGGAGGCTCGGCATGATCGCGCGTTGCAGCCGGTCCTCAGGCACATCGCTGCTATCCGAACTGGTCCTGTTCAGCCGCTCCGGACGATGGCGAACTCCAGAGGCTGAGGAGGCTGTCGTGAGGGACTCGGCCACGGGGGCAGTGTCCGACGAATGCACAGAGCCGACATGAACGACAGCGGCCTCATCCTCGTGCGTGTCGGGCGAGGTGATCGCGAGGGCGTCCTGGTGCTTCATCCGCATGAACATCGAAGCGAGAACCGGCACGATCGTCAACGACACCAGCAAGGATGCGAGGAGTGCGATCGACACGGTCACCGCGAATGGCCGGAACAGCTGCCCGGCCGCTCCGGAGACGAACACAATCGGCAGGAAGACTGCCACCGTCGTCAAGGTGGATGCGGTGATCGCCCCGGCCACCTGCCGCACAGACGCGATGATACTGCTCGTACCGAGCCCGTCGGTTTCCGCTCGTCGACTGATGTTCTCGATGACCACGATCGAGTCATCCACCACCCGGCCGATCGCGATCGTGAGTGCCCCCAACGTCAACGTGTTCAAGGTGTTGTTGCTGACGAAGAGGCCGATCATCGTGATCAACAGCGATAGCGGAATCGAGATCGCGGCGATGACCGTCGACCGCCACGAGCCGAGGAAGACGAGGATGACGATCACCGCGAAGAGGAGGCCGAGACCGCCCTCGACCGACAGGTCATGGATGGACTGCTCGATCACCGGAGCCTGATCGAACAGCGTCACGAACTCCGCCTTCAGGCTCGGTGCCAGCCTGTCGAGTTCCGCAGTCACAACGTGGGAGATCTGTACTACGTTCGCACCCTGGGCAGGTGACACAGTGATGGTCAATGACGGTTTCCCGTTCACCCGGGACAAGCTCCCGGTGGGAAGCTTTTCGACATGAACGTCAGCGAACTCTTTCAGCGCGACGATCGCGGCCTCGGTTTTCACCGGCAGGTTCTGCAAGTCTTCCAGGCTGGTGGTGGCGGTGCCGACTGAGATTGATGTCGACCCGTCCGGAGAGTCGGCCTGGCCGGCCGGCACCGCAGCACCGTGCGCTTCGAGTACCGCACCCAGCTGCGTCGGATCCACCCTGAGTCGGTTCACATCCGCTTGGCGCAGATCGATCACGATGCGCTGCTCCTCGCGGCCGGCGAGTTCGACTTTCTGTACCCCGGGCACGTTCTTCAATGCCGGCACGACTTTCTGCGCGAGAGCGTCGCCGAATGCGTCCTGATCTCCGCTACTGCCGGCGCTGAGCTGCATGGCCGGGATCTCGCTGTTGCTGCCTGAGAACACGTCGATCTGTGCAGTCGCGGGCAACGCCGATTTCACCCCGTCGGCAGCGGCTTTCACCGCACGAAGCGTCTCGTCCGCATCGTTCTCGAATGGCCACTCCACAATCACGTTCGACGACCCCGTCGACGTCGTGGACGATACATTCTTCACATTCGGAACCGACTGCAACGCCGTCTCCAAGGGCACGGTCGCGATCCGTGACATCTCCTCAGGGGCGATCCCTTCGACCTGGACTGACACGAACGCCATCGGAGTCGTCGTGGGCGGCATCATCTCCTGCTTCAGCTTGCCCATCGAAAGGACTCCGAGGGCAGCGACGGCGATGGTGATCAGTCCCACCAAGAGACGGTTCTTCAGACTCATCTGCGTCAAGAACATGCACACTCCTCACCCGGCCGCACCCGTAAGTGCGCACACAACACGACATCGTCAAGCGTCTATGATCTGCATTCCGGTCGCCATCCGTCACCCGGAGGGAACACCCCCCCCACCCGGCCGTCTGGTCGTTCATCACCCCTACCTCATGGCAGGTGTGCTGGGTGCACTCATCGGGCTCCCGACTCGGCGACGTGGCTCGCGCACCCCGGAGATCAGCGACAGAACGTGGAAATGCGGTTGTGCTCACCGATGGAGAGTGGGGCATTCAAGAGGAGCACTGGAGCGGGGACGTTCATCGCAGGAGAACGGAAACGTAGAACGCGATGCCGAGCACGACGGCGACCAAGAGTGTCGTCGCCATCAAGCCGATGGCGACGTAGGGCGATGTAGCGCAACCTTCAGCTTGCGAAGCCCGCCGGTTCGTCCGAGCCAAGCCGTCCTCCTCCTCTGATCGTCCGCCCTGAAGAGCGAACCGATGCCAGCTTCACGCAGACCGAGAGCGCCCGTATCGAACAAGAGGTGGAATCACCCCCGCCGTCCGGGGGGTATCTGAGCCATGGCGATCTCGCGCCTCCTCGTTCGCCCTAGTGTGGAGAAAATTGGAGGCAGAGAGTGCTCAAGGTCGCGATCATCGATGACGAAGCGTTGTTCCGGGGTGGCTTCGAGCTCATCCTCGGCGGGACTCCCGACATCGAGGTCGTCGCATCCACCGACGGCGTGTCTGCTGTCGGCGAGATCACTCGCTCCGATCCCGACGTGGTACTTCTCGACGTCCGTATGCCTGGTCGGAGCGGCCTCGACGTCCTCCGCGATCTGCAACAGTGGGCACGGCCGCCGGCGACCGCGGTGCTGACCACCTTCGACACCGACGAGTACATTGCCACGGCACTCCACCTGGGTGCGGCTGGGTTTCTGGTCAAGGACACCGACCCGGAGCAATTACCCGCGTTGATCCGATCGCTGGCAGCAGGTGGAATCGTCCTCTCGCCCCAAGTCTCGCGATCGCTCCTGGCAGCCACTCGCTCGACGACGCGATGGGATTCGCGCGTCGACAGCCTCTCCTCGAGAGAACGCGAAGTACTTGCGCTCCTCCATACTGGAGCCTCCAACGCGGCTATTGGCGAAGCGATGCACCTCAGCAGCGCCACCATCAAAGACCACGTCAGCAGCATCCTCACCAAACTCGGAGTCACCTCCAGACTCCAGGCGGCACTCATCGCAGAGCGCCACTCGCCCCGCTGATGCAACGCTCGAAGATGCTCGCACTCGCTGCCGATCTGGCGCTCTTGGCGGTGGCATTCGCAGAAGGTCTGACGACGCTCGACTGGGCGTCACCGATCGAGTCGTGGATCGCGATGGCTGCGGCGGGAGGACTGCTCGTGCGACACCGCTGGCCATGGATCTCGCTGCTCCTCGCAGCACCAGCGTTCGCGCTCGGCCTGGCAGCCTTCGCCGGCCTCATCGCCTTGTACTCGGTGGCCTGTCGAGAACAACGACGGTGGGCCCTGGTGCTTGCCGGACTCGTCGTCTTCGCCGTCGCCGCGGCGCCATGGCGAGGCTTGCCCCTACCGCAGTACACGATCCTTGCGCTGGCTTACGCTCTCCTCTATGCAGGAGGGCCCGTTGCTCTCGGCATTCTGATCCGCACCCGGGCTGAACTTGCCGCTCGGCTAGCCGATCTCCACGCGTCCCGCGAAAGTGAACGACAACTTATCGCGATGGAGCTCCTGCGGGAAGAACGCGTGAACATCGCGCGGGAAATGCATGACGTCGTCTCCCACCAGGTGAGCCTCATCGCCGTCCAAGCCGGCGCCCTCCAAGTCAGCACCGCTGATGGGCCCATCCACCACTCCCTCAAGAACATTCGGCTGCTGGCGGTCCGTACGCTGGATGAACTCCGAGCGATGGTCAGTCTGCTCCGAGCCGAGGACTCCTCACAGCCCATCACACCCCAGCCGACAGTTGCGGACCTGCCCGATCTCATCGCAAACAGCGGGACGCCAGGAGAAGCGGAGCTGGATCTGCCCGAGGATCTCCCCTTGCCGGTTCAACGTGCTGTCTATCGCACCGTTCAGGAGGGTCTCACGAACGTCCGCAAACACGCTCCAGGAGCACACGCATCGATTCGTGCAGTTGCCACCGGAACTGAGATTCTGGTTTCCATTCGAAACGAGCTCGTCCTCCCTGTTACCGACGTCGATAATCTCCCTGGCGGGCATGGGCTCATGGGGCTGCGAGAGCGTGCTGAGATACTCGACGGCGTGCTCACCGCGACAGTGGGCCCCGAAGCGTTCACCCTGACCCTTCGCTTGCCTCGCTGACTTGAGCGAGGTCATTCAAATCACACAAATCGGCTTGCGGGATCTCGGTTCATCACCTATTCCGGCGAGCTTGTCCGTCCCAAATCGACAGCGAGAGGCGGCGGCAGTGGTGGTCAGTGAGGGTGAGTTCTGGGGAAGCCAGGGCCGGGTGGGGCGGATTCGGCGGGGCGACCTGCAGGGTCGTCATGTGTTTGTGTACCCGGATACGGTCGAGCCTTGGTGGACTGTGGTCGTCGAGACGTCTCCGGAGGCGTCCGTACCAGACGACCGATATATCTCGAACACTGAGCACTTCGTGCAGTTCATGCTGGAGTGGGACGTTGCGTGGCTCCCGAGAGGGAAACAGGAGCTGCAGCTCGAGTCGGCTCGATTCGGATGGAGGCCGCTCAGTAATCGGCCGAGTTGGACGCACGCGAGCTCCGAACCGGCACGGTTCGAACAGGATCTTCAATAGAAGTGCATGAAATGTGCGACTGGCTGGAGTGGGAATAGCCGTTCTTACGCTCCTTGGGCTTGGATGCAATTCAGAACGCTTCGTTTCGTCACAGCCGTTCCGGGCTCAGGCTCGGGCGAGCACCGAGCGGAGCAAGTCAACGATCGCGGTTCCCCGGACATCGCCGGTACCGTCCGTACGGTTCGTCAGGAAGGCAAAACTCACCCGCTCATCATGGTCGGCGAAGGCGACCTGACCGCCCGCACGTCATGACGCCGGATGATGAGCATTGGGGCGAGGCCGGGTGTTTGCCCAACCTTGTCAGGACTGAAACGCCTGCAAGTGAAATCACGCAGTCGATGTTGCGGTGATCCTCAGGTTTCTCGTACATTCGGCCTCGCTGCACTGACTCTGGGGGATATGTGTCCGTTCAGAGGGTTTTTGATTGAATTTCGAGGGATGCATGGCTGATCAGTTTGGGACGGTGGCTCGGAGATCGTCCTGGTCGGTGAGCGCAGTTCGCGATGTTGTTGTGACGGGGGCTGCACGATTTGTGATCGCTCTCGCCGTCGCAGCGGTGATGGTAGTTGCTGGCGGCACGATGACCGCGAGGGCAGGTGAGGCAGCGCCGAATGTCGCGTACTCGGAACTTCCGGTGGGGCGCGGCGCCGCCGCAGCAGCAGTCGAGCCCAGCACGGGTGACGTCTACGTGACCAATTCGGCGAGTGCAACGGTGTCGATCATCGATGGGGCCACCAAAGAAGAGACGATCATCTCCGTCGGCCAGAGCCCGAGCGGGATCGTCTTCAACCCCTTCAACGGATACTTCTACGTTGCCATCGAACGGGAAAACACGGTCGTTGTTGTCGATCCCATGACAAAGGCCATCATCGGTGGACCCATCTCCGTCGGCACGTTTCCGGCCGGTCTAGCGGTGAATCCGGCGACCGGGCATGTGTTCGTCGCGAATTCGCGCAGCGACACCGTCTCGGTTATCGACCCCACCACCAGATCGGTCATCGTGAGCATTCCCGTCGGGCAGAGGCCCGTCGGCGTGACCTACAGCCTCGACGCCAACCGGATTTACGTCACCAACAACAGCGGCGCATCCGTGTCAGTCATTGACGGTTCATCGGGTCTTGTCGTCGGCACGATTGCCGTGGGAACAGCGCCCTGGGGAATCGCCATTGATCCGGTGACAGATCGCGTGTATGTCGCCAATACCTTCAGCAACTCGGTCTCAGTCATAGACCAGAGCACCCAAACCGTCGTCGGCTCGCCCATTGGGGTCGGAACCGCTCCAGTAGGAGTCATCTACTACCCGCCGACCGGAGATCTGTACATCTCCAACACCGGCAGCAGCACAGTCTCGGTCATCGACGGCGCGAGCGGTGCGGTCATCGGCGCCCCGATCGCCGTGGGACGATCGCCACTGTTCGGCGCGTACAACCCGCAGGACAGTTCTGTCTATATCGCCTCGATCGTCTCGAACAGTGTGTCGGTGCTGGGTGCCGCGCCAACGATCGCCTCAGCTGCACCAATCGATGGCACCGTCGGTGAGAGCTACATGTTTGCCGTCACCGCTGACGCAGCCCCGTCGAAGATCACATTCAACGTTTCGGGCGGCCAGCTTCCGCAAGGTCTCAGTATGGACGCGGCCACAGGCGTGATCTTCGGCACTCCGACAGCCGCAGGCGTCTTCTCGTTCACCGTGACCGCGACGAACATCGTGGGTTCAGACGCAGCGTCCTATGTGATCTCCGTCGGCGCAACGCCGTCGACGCCGACGTCGACGGGTCCAGCAATCACCTCCGGTTCGCCCAGTGAGGGAAAGACCGGATCGACATACAACCACACGGTGACCGCCACCGGTACCGGACCGATCGTGTACGCCGTCAGTGGCGGAGTACTGCCACCGGGATTGTCCTTGGATCCTGTCACTGGGGTGATCTCGGGAACACCCACGAGCGCGGGCGCCTACTCATTGAGCATCAGCGCGACAGACGCTGCAGGATCCGACACTGCGCAGTACACCATCGTCATCACCGCGGACGGCCCGGCCCCGAGCTCGTCTCCAATCACCTCCGAGACGGGAACGCACGGTGGGCGTCTACCGAGCACGGGCCTAGAAATGGCGCACATCGCCGGTATCGCATCGGTGTCGATGAGTCTGCTTCTTGCGGGAATTCTACTGGTGCTTCGCCGACGCCCTCGTCCTGACAGGATCTGTGGATAGTCTGCGGCGCTGTCCATGGTTCTCGAGGTCGCTGGACGATCTGCCCGCAACGGAAACGCGGGATTGGGATGCTCTCTGGGAGTGACTGAATGTGCATTCGCGCCGCCTTCGTCTGGAACTCTTGCTAGCGCGAGTAGATACTCGGACGGGCTGGATTGCTCTTAGATACTCCACGAGCTTGTCCTTTGCACATTGATGATGGGGGGGGGGGGGCAATGGTTGTCAGCGAGGGCGAGTTCTGGGGAGGGCGAGGCCGGGTGGGTCGAAGTCGACTGGGCGATATGCGGGGTTCTCATGTGTTTCTGTACCCGGATACAGCCGCGTTTACATGGAAGAGTTTCAATCCGAGTGGTCTGGCGAACACGCTGCAAGAAACTCAAGTACGAAGTGGGAATCGTGCTGCGGATGTATGGCTGTGGTCCCCCGGCACGATGACCCTGCTGTCGACCATTCTTAGAGTGAGCGCATGATCACAATGGAACATCTCACGAAGAGATTCGGCGCGACGACAGCAGTCGATGACGTCTCGCTCACACTCCATCCCGGCACGGTGACAGGCCTGCCCATTACTCGTCAGATCCATATACTGCGTCCTCCGACACTTCAACTTCAGCCGCTGGGTTCATCCCAGACGGACTTCGATACCCTGCCGACCTTGCGAGAGAGGAGATCATCCGCGCCGGCCGATAGGTGGGTGATTAGGGCTGGCCGTCGCGGTCGATGGCTTCACCGATCTCGGAGGCAGCGTGGACCGGGTAGCCGTCGATGTTCATCTCGACCACGAGGCTCTCGGAGGGCCGTCTCAAGGTCAGGACCGCGGTTCGATCACCGAGTTTCAGGCTCTGATAGCTTGTCTCAGCCGCGGAGTCGAGTTGGATGAGAAAGTCGGAACGGCCGAGGTCGTAGTGCAGTTCCGCCCACCGGCTGCCCAACGTCCCGCTGCTCGGATAGTTGCGCGTTCCCTGTTCTGACGGGGCATCGAGTGGCCCGAGGAGCGGCTGCAGCAACCGTGCCAGAGCCTCGGCATCTGCTCCTAGGGGTGCGGCTACGCGCCCGCCGCTGGTCGTCAGGACGACGGAAGCGTCCGTGAAGTCGATCCTGGTGCAGAGGATCCTGTCATCGAGCTGCGCTTGCTCGAGGCGCGCGAGCTCGACGAGGAACTCGTTCTGAACGCGTATTGAATGCATGGCGCCGTCCTAAACGTTGAGGGCGTTCTTGACCCAGTTGGGGCACAGTGTCACTCCCTGACAGTACGTCGTGACGACGCCGAAGGTGCCACCGGTGATTGCACGGTAATCCACCGTCGACTGCACCCACACGGAAGCACTCACCCAGCACGTCAGCATGTTGCAGATGAACTGCTTGGCCTCAAGGAAGTAGTTGAACGCAGTCGCAAATCCGGCACCGAGACGCGAGGAGTAGGACGTCGTGACGCGCTTCACGACCGCGGTGTTCAGGTTGTGCTTGTTGACGACGTAGGCGGCCCGACGAAGCGTGACTCACATCGTACGTTCCAGTGCCCGGCACGACACGGTTCGTCGGCGCGGAAGCAAGTCTTGCAGTGAAGCCAGCCGGCGCTGCCGGCGTACCCGCGGAACCTTCCGGCTGAGGTGCCGACGCCGCAGGATCGGCCGAGAGCGTCCCATCGGGCTCAACCACGACACCTGCCGTGTCCAGTCGAGAGCTGTCATGTTTGCCCGCGCGCGAAGTGACGCCAGGCTGCCCCGCAGCACTCCCGTCGACTGCGTGGTCCCCTCGCGGTCACCCGTGTGGTGGTGTCGCAGCTGCGCCCCGGCTGTGTTGGTTCGGGGCGATGCTGTGGTTGTGTGACGTGTTTGGCGAGGTCAATCCTCGGATGGTGATGGTGATGGTGTGGTGCTTGGGCGTGTTCGTCGTCTGGCTAGGGTGAGTGTCCCCGCGACGACGAACACTGTCAGGCCGATACCCAATGCCCAGAGTCCGATGTCGATGCCGAGCACGATGGGGGCCGGGGTGTAGCCAGGTTCCAGCCCCTGGTCCTCCTGAGCGCGATACTGCAGTCCCGAAATGGTGAAGAACACGATTCGATGCCGTCGAGCCGGCCTGGGTCGGCGAGTTGCCGGCGGAGGACGTCGGCGGTGCCGAGGCCTGTGCCGGTGAGTTCGTCGATGATGCGCATGACCTGCTCGTGGAACACCACCACGCCGCGGGTTTCCCGCAGGATCGGGCGGAGCCGGGGTGGAGGTAGTCGGGCATCGTCTCGCCGTGGCGGCAGCTAGCGGGACCGAAATCCGCATCCAGTTTCAGCCCCCCCGTGAATACCTCCCTTGCGTGAACGTGAACTTTCTTCGCGAGCCGCTAGAGACTTCATGCTCACGGTCCCCGATAGCTCCTGAGGCGTCAGGCAAAAGCTCGCCGGCAGGCGTTCGGGAGGTCCGGTGAATTCCAGGAGAGGTAGATCACGTGTCACTGTCCGTGCAACATGAGGCTATTCGCTTCCGGCCACATCGAGTGCTGTGGGCGTAAATAGGGTGGAGGCGCTTAAGATCTCAATACCGAGGACGCGGTCGTCGCTGTCGTAGTCCACCGCGATATGGCAATCAAGGTAGCTGGTCTCCTCTGACCTCACTACTGCGCCGGGCTCGATATGAGGCGCAACCTGAACGTAGGCTGCATCCGCTTCAGGGTCGTAGCTCAGTTTCATCGACCACCACCTCCGGAAGACCTGATCACCGTGATCACGTTACCGGTATTCGTGTTGACCCGCACTGTGATTTGCCCCGACCGGATAGAAGTGATGCCGTTGTGGCGGGAGATCACCTGTCCAAAATTCAAAATCTGCTGAACCGTGGCCGCGGAGACGCCGCGGGCGGACATCTGCGTCATGGCGTGTTTAGAGAACGTGATGAAAATTCTCATGATGCTGGACCAGAAGAACTTCACAACAATCGGACCGCGCGATTGCAGGGATGAGGTGATCGGTGCTGATGCGGCGGTGGACACTGATGGCGCCGGCGCCGCCTGTGCGCTCTGAGCGGCAAGTGTCGAGGTGCCCACGAGCAGGAGGGCGCTCAGGGACAGCGAGATCGCACGTGTCGGTTGCCGGTTGTTCTTCATTTGATTCTCATTTCGTTGCGGGATCTGTTGTTGATTCGGATCTAGCCTTTCGATGTTGGGTTGTCTCGGGTATCCGCCGGCAGACCTGTGAATCACGCCACCTGGCGGGGTGTGGATCTGAATTGTCGCTGGTGTTGCGTCCCTTGGTCTGAGCTGAACGTGTCGTGTAGTCATGGGACTACGCGCTTCGAACCGTGGTCAAGAGTCGGTCTGCCGATTGAGACCCCGATGGCGATCGCGCGCGAATCGGCTATCAGGTCTCGAGGCGGCATCGTTCGATGCCTCATGTCTAGCGACCGACTCCGACGTCTGGGGCCAAGATGGTCAGCGCGAACACCAGCGTTGTTCCGAGGATGGGATGAGTCGGGCGTCCCGTTGTAAGCAGAACGCCACTGCCACGCGTTACTGGATGACGTGAGGCGAGCCGTGAAGGGACACGCCGCCGAGTTACTGAGCCTTTGCGGCGATGCGTTCTAGTGGCGTTCCGGGTAGGTCGGCAGGGGAGGGGATTGCGGTTACGGCGGCGTCGAGGAGCTGCTCGGCGAGCGGCTCAAGCTTCTGATGTGCAGTGACGATCGAATCCGTGTTCGTGGTGATTGCGACCTCGATGGGAACGCGCAGGCCCTGGATGGAGCGTGCTGCGGTCTCGATCGATTGGGTGAGCGCTACTGCGTAGGTGTCCCATTCCTGCTGCTTCTGTGCTTCGAGCAGTCGGAGCTGCTTGTCGAACAAACCGATCCGGGCATCACGTTCGTCGATGAGACGAGTAGTACTCGACTGCGGAGGCGGGGGAGTCGGGGATGAAGAGCGAGGTGAAGAAGGTGTCACCGTCGTGGATCGATCTCTCGACGAGATTGGCGTTGTCATTGTCGTTGAGGGTACGCCAGGTGTCCCATGACCATTCGGGCGCTGCTGGGTCGACGGCCGTGAGCTGATTCGGGCCGGTGGCCTTGTAGCTCCACCCGTATGTGGCTTCGTCGGGGTAGGGGTCTGCCTGCTCTAGCGCGAGCTGCTGTTCGCCGATGCTGTGTTCCGCGTCGTCGTCCTGGGACCTGGCGTCAGTTCGGTGGGAGAGGAGGTCGTCGACGTCGACGACCAGTTGCAGTGGTTCGGTGCGGTGCTGCCATAGCTCGGCTTGGTCAGGACCGACGGTCGCCTCGAGCAGCTCTGCCATCTTCGCCGCTTCCCAGGATCTTGGTCGACCGGCCAGCGCCTCATCGATTCAGCAGAGATTCGCCGCAGCGCCGGCGAGGGCCAGGGTGACGAACTCAGCCCAGTCAGCAGGGTCAGTCTCAGTCGGATGTGGCTCGACCTTGCCGGTGGGTGTCTGCTGCAGGCGCGGGCGGCGCCACCGTCCAGCCTCGGTGAGCGCCGCGACGGCGTCGTTGAGCACGTCTGCGAACGGTCGCTGTGCTGCATGCCCGGCCCGTGCCGTCTCAATCGTGCCGTAGGCGACCGGGTTCGCAGAATTGTTGTCCAGGGGGTCCGGCAGGCCAATCAGCGGGGGCAGAGTGGGGACGACTTGATCGTCGGCCTGTTGGGCAACCTCTTCCGATCAAGCGCATGGACGGGTGCTGCCGACGGCGATCGCTTGCAGCAGACAGGGCCTCGGCCAACTGGCCGGGGCCCTGTGAGTTGCTCCGAGCTTGCGCGTTGACGTCAGCCCTGGTTTAGGGCGTTGTACTCGAGTTGCTGGTTCGGTCGGCCCGGTACCGGGCGATCCAGAACACCAGGCTTGTCGCTCCGAGAACGCCCAGGAGTGGGATCGCGATGAAGCTACCGATGAGCAAGGTGGTCTCGGTGGCTGTGGTGTAGCCCGATGTTCCGTTGGCGTCAGCTGTAAGGCCGCGGTCTCCGAGGATTATCCCGAGGTAAATGAGTGTGCCAACGGCTGTGAGTACCCCGGCTGCAGAGGCGATAGCCGCCCCGCCGGCGAGGGCACGCATCAGTTGCACTGCCTTTGGATCAGCGTCCAGTAGTCGTACGCAGGTCGGCCGAGGTCGAGGTTCCAGCTCACCTTGTTGGGTGCGCGGAATCGAACGAAGTCGAAGTGGCAGTAGTACTGGTCTCGCATAGACGGGGTGTTCTCCCGGCTCCCCGGTGTCTTGTTGAGGACTTCGTCCCACCCCGCCCACCGTGCGGCCACACCGGCGCTAGCCCACGGGTTCACTCGTGCCCAGGATGACGGATAGACCTGCAGCGTTTTACCAGACCATTTCGTGCGGTCGACCAGGGCGATGCCGAGCCACGGATCGGCGACAATCGGGTATGCGCTACCTTCTGCGTGTTCAACCACCTGGGTGAGGGTGGTCCCGTCGAGCTCGTAATGCGTAGCGATGTCGGTGCCGTTCGCGTCCTTTGCCCAAGCTGACGCCACTCCAGCGAGGAATTTGCCTTCTGCGTCGACGATCACGACAGCGCCGCTCGCCGGGTCCAGGGTGACCGTCGCGTCCGCGGGTACCTGCAGCGGGTAGGCGTAGCGGGTCGGCGCGTGGGCACCGTCAATCACGGTAGTGATCTGCACCGAGGCATCCTCTTTCAGCACGGGGACGGTTGTCGAGCCGTCGTTGTTGTCGTATGACACGATCCCATCTGCCTCGGCGATGGCATTCTCCGCATTCGTGGCGTTCGGCAAACCCACAGTGATCTCGGTGCCTCCAGAATCGGTCAGTGTCACTCCGTCGGCCGCCTTAGTTGGAAGGATCGCGGAGGCTTCGGAGGTGCGTACTTCGACTGCTGACCTATCAGAAAGGTCAACCGAAGCGTCCGCGACGCCGGTCAATACCTCCGGGGCTGCCGCAGCAATGGCAGCCAGCAGGTCAGGCTCGGATTCTGCGGCATGAGCAGGAACAGCCAATCCCGCCGCCAGAAGCGCGGCTCCAACGGTAGCAACGAGTTTCATGGTGATGCGCAAGTCTTTCCCCTCGATAGTGTGGTCACGGTCGCACTCGAAGGTCTGCATCCGCGACCCCCGGCCGAACGGAATCAGGCTTCAGTGAAGCGCCGCTGAGCTCTGCGATGTTGTGACGCTCCTCGACGCCACTGCTGAAAGCCTCTTGGACGATCAGCGGAATGAACACCCGCCACGTGGCGGAAATAGCACACCGAACGGCGGGTCACGCAAACAGGCCTACTGAAATAAGGTATATTTTCAGCTAAATTATTGCAGTAATTTGCGACTACCGAACCCCACCTACACGCAGACGCTGCGCAACAAGTGCAGCTACCCCATCAAAGGCAAATTCAGGATCGCCGGCTTGCAGAGTGGCTCCACGACGGCATGTCGGACGATCCAGCCTGGCGCGGCCATCATCAACAACGTCACCAACTGGTACGTGCCAAACGGCTACGCAGCCTGCTGATTGCGCGTGAGAGTGCCGTCTCCGCATCGGCACGCCCACCCGGCAGCGGATTGTCGAACATGCGTGGCTTGACGGCGAGGATCGCCAAGAGCACCCATCCCGACTCGACGAGCGGGCGGCTCTCAGTCAAGCTCTGCAGCACCAGGAGCAGGAGCAGCGAGAACGGCGCGGCGGCCGCGAAGAAGGTGCTGAGTGTTGACCTGGTCAATCGGTTGGGGAGGAGCGACAGTGTCCCGTGAGTGGTCTGGACGATGAGGACCAGGAAGACGATTGCGCCGACCAGCCCGAGCTGCATGGTCACGTCGAGCCATGCGTTGTGCGCTTGGAGCTGACGGACTCCGACTGCGTCGTCCCCTCGCGGTCACCCGTGTGGTGGTGTCGCAGCTGCGCCCCGGCTGTGTTGGTTCAAGGCGATGCTGTGGTTGTGTGACGTGTTTGGCGAGGTCAATCCTCGGATGGTGATGGTGTGATGCTTGGGCGTGTTCGTCGTCTGGCTAGGGTGAGTGTCCCCGCGACGACGAACACTGTCAGGCCGATACCCAATGCCCAGAGTCCGATGTCGATGCCGAGCACGATGGGGGCCGGGGTGTAGCCAGGTTCCAGCCCCTGGTCCTCCTGAGCGCGATACTGCAGTCCCGAAATGATGAAGAACACGATGACGGTGATCGCCCCGACGGTGGCCAGGATGGCTGAAGCGATGATGACTTTCTTCACGGGCATGACTCCTGGGTGATGGCTACCAGTTGCATCGGTGGGTGACGACACCGGCGGGCCAGTTGGACCGGTTGGTGCGGAAGCGTTCCAGGTTGTAGTCCTGGGTGAAGGGGAGGCCGTAGACGCTGGCGGCGACGTGGCAGTTGTACTGGTGCTTGAGTGTGGCCTTGTTCGTCATCGCGGTCGCACCGAACCTAGACTTCCACTCATCCCAGCCTGCGCCGTTGAAGACGGCTTGACCAGCGATGTATCCGCCAACGCCACCGCCGCCACTGAGCACGACCGCTCCGAGCGGGGTCACCCAGGCACTGTAACGGTAGTCGCCCTTGTAGCTGTCTCGCTTGAAGTTCTGGAACAGAGTAATGCCAGCCCATGGGTCAGCGACGACGGGGTACGCGGTCTCCGCGCTGTGGTCGACGACCTGGGTCAGGGTGTTGCCAGAGACTTCATACCAGGTCGAGACGGGTGCACCGGTAGCATCCTTCGCCCACGCTGGCGCGACGCCACCGGAGAACCCGCCGCTGGCGTCGGTGATAATCACAACGCCGTCTTCCCGGATCGTCAGTGCTCCGCCCTCTGGAACGGAGAAGTCGTAGTCATAGCGCGTTGGCGCCTGAGCACCGTCGATCACTGTGATGATCTGAAGGCTGCCGTCCCCGCGGACCACCGGGACGGTCGTCGACGCGTTGCCGTTGTCGAACGCCGTCACACCGTCATGCAACAACACCCCGTCACTGGCCTGCTGGGCGAACGGCAGGGAAACGGTGAGCTCCTGGCTTGCGGAGTTGAGGGTGGCTGCACGACTTGCATCCCAAGGAACCGTGACCGTGGTTCCCTCTGCCGAGTACTGCGCAGCGTCGGCGTCAGTGCTGCTTGCCGGCGCTGCCGCATCCAGCGTCTCCGGCACGACGGCCTCCACTGCAGCGAGCACATCAGAGTACGGCAGCTGGTCCTCGGCAAAGGCTGCAGATGATCCTCCCAGAAGCGCTGAAGCGCACAGCGCCCCGACCCCAGCGATACCGATGGTACGTCTCAGGTTCGACATTCATCCTCCGATCAGTAGCGCCACCTGCGCTGTTTTGTGAGGGTACCCTTACCTCAAGTAAAGTGTCGAGGGATCAGTGATGATTCGGGGGTTTTCCCTCGTCCAAGAATCGACTGGGTTGGTTCAGGCCGGCGTCGCCATCGGCCATCCAGGCGGCAGTCCAGAACGTACCGGCGAATTGAGAGAATGACCAAAGGCAAAGCGATGGAAGGGCGACTCGCAGAAAATCCTCTGATCGATCAACTGTTCAAGCATCGTGGCAGACCGAACGCCCTTGACTTCATCAGTCGCAGCTCGGGACTGTTCTACGAGCTGACGAGGGACAACCTCTCAACGCTCGCGCGTCATCTAGCGCGGTCCTACGTCGACCCGACTCGGATCGCGAAGTACACCATGTGGACCTACGGGAAGTGAATGTGCGACAGAAAATTCGAGGAGCGGTCCTCCGAGAGGGTCAGTCTCTCCGGGGAGTCACCTTCGGTGATCTTCTCCTAGATGACTGCCGCACGCGTCTTGCTGAGGACTTCGATGCACGTCCGGTGATCGAGGATGTGTCGGTAGGGTCGCTGCGAGTCGCGAGCTGCCTGCTGGCTGGAGCGTTGCTGCGGAACGTGACGGTGGGTGGGCTGACTAGTGTCCGTGGTCCCGTGTTCATTAGGGGGTGTGAGTTCCATAACGTCACGCTGTCCGGGGTAATTGGTGATCTAGTAATTTCGACATTTGTGACCGCGAGAACCCCGGAGGAGCTCGCGATGTACGAACAGCGGCTCAGGGAAGCTGACGAAGCGGACGACATGGGCCTGGACATCAGTGGGGTCGAGGGCGCGATCTCGATCCAGGGGTACAGCTCTCACCGGATTCGGATCGATCCGAGCTTCCAAGCGGTCGTGCCGCGGGAGCGTGCAGTGAACGAGGCCTGGGACGACATCGATTTCGGGGAGTCCACGTTCTACATCGCACTCCAGGATGTGGTGAAGCGAGGTTGGAAGGACACGATTCTCTCGGCCAACAAGCGATCGCGGCACTTCGAGCATGAGGTGCAGATCATCACGGAGCTTCGCCGGCGGGGGATTGCCCTGTGAAGCGCCCACATCGCGTCCTCGGCGCGCTCGGCCTCGGCGGCCTTGTGCTCGCTCTCGTGGCCGGGTGCGCAGGCCCGAGCGTCGTTGCGGGAGAGGATTGCGCGGAGCTGGCCCAGGTGGCGACGTCCTACGCCACGAACGTGTCCGAAAATCTGACAACCCTGGAAACCGACCCCGCTGTCGGTGCAGCACAGCTCTCGGCAGCCGGCGAGCTCTTTCGCGCCGCGACGAACGACATCGGCGGAGAACAGGACGTGACCGCCAAGATCCAGGTTCTGGTCGATGGGATTTCCGATGCTGCACAAGGCATCTCGGACTCTGGGCTGACCGATCAATCTCGAGCCGCCCTCGAGACCGCAGTCACCTCGTTCAGTGAGGCCCTTCCGCCGCTGATTGAATCCTGCGCTGCCACCGAATCGCCCACCCCCGCCCCGTCGAGCACCAGGTAGCTCCACAACACCGACCAGCAGGTGTGCGCAAGCAAAGTGTCGATGACATCGACGTGACGTCAGGGCGACAGCTGGAGAACTCTCGAGGAAAGCAACCCGGGATACTGCAAGAATGAGGTCATGGGAATGTTCAACACCTACTTCATCGCGCCGGATGACGCGGCTGCGGCCGCTGTCGTTGACGACGGTCCTGTCGGGGTGCGCTCTCCGGTTGTTGAGGCGGTCGGCGCGACGGTGGAGGCCGGCACGTTGCTGGCGCTGCTCTCTGGCGTGACGTATGAATCGATCACCGATGATCCTTCGTGGTCGCGACTCGTCTCCTCGCCGGACCATGATTCCGCTTGGGTCATTGCCATGCCCGATACCTTCACCGAAGCACTTGCCACCTCGAGTGACGACCGCCTCGTTGAGGTGGCCACCCCGTGGTCGGAGACTGAAGAGTTTTGGGGTAATGGTGACGCTGCGGAGCTGCTGTCAATGCTCCAAGAGTGGGCGGCGCTTGCCCGAACGGCACGCGATCGTGGCGAACACATGTACTGCTGGGCGGCGCTCTAGCACTCGACCACGTTCCTCCCAGGGCACCAGGCAGCTCGGCAACGCGCACCCAACCAGTGTGCGCAAACGAGGTGTCCATGACGTCGACGTGACGACAGCGCCATGGCCGTGAACGCTTGAGGCGCGGACCATTCGAAAAGGCTTCGTGAAATAACGGAGATTTTTAACTGCCCTTTTCGGTCGTCACCCGAGACGATGCGCGGAAGCGCCGCTTGTCGTGGACGGCGGGTCGGATCCTGAGGAGCGTCCATTCTGGTCTTTGCGGGGAACGGATCGCTAGAGCTCCAGACTGCCCCCGAACACGGACTGATGCGGCGGGTGAGCGTCGCGGTGGGTATCGTCTGAGCGCGGTCGGAGGACTCTGCTTGAGAGCTTCCGAGCCAACATGGTTAGCGGTCCCCTCGAATTCTGCGGCTGCGCCTTTTCGGAACGCTCGGGCAGACCCAACTCCCGTGCTTGTTGGCGATTGGTGTGGAGCTCCCGGAGGTAGCCCGCGGCTGGGTCCTCGTCCGGAGTCCAGTCGATAAGACGGGGAGGCTCTCGCCAGCTAGAAGCGGAGGTCGACGGCGCGGTTTGTGGGCTCGCAGGCACGGCATCTACCGCAGCTTGGTGAACCTGGTCCAACGGGAGGTACAGGTCCGGGCGCCAAAGTGGCCCGCCGGTCTGCGAAAGGACTCGGTCGACGCTCTCGAGCTGTTCGTCGATCCCTGCATCTCGACCGAGCCACTTGCCTGCCAAGGCATAGTACGTCTCTAGCCAGGAGTCAGGGTCTGGGTGGATGTCATAGTCCGATGCCCCGGTGAAACGGAGGAGCAGGTCCATCTGAGTCTCAACGATCCTGAGTTGAATTTCCTCCTCCATCCGAGGGTCGTCGCCGTGAATGTCCTCGTAGTCGTCGCGCACGTCGTCATAGTCCGGCTGTGGCTTGCGGAATCGTAACCCGTGGCGATACATCGCCACCCATTCGTTCTGGTCCTGGCTCAGGTCCGACGAGGGGCCTGTCTGTTCTTCGCTCATCCTGCGAGCCCCTTGGCGGAGTCAGTCAGGCTTGCTCGACGCCGCATGACACCGCGAACGACGAAGGGCGAGGCCCCGAGGAGCATCGTGGCGGCAGCGCTTGCGGCGAGGGTGGCGCCGTCGAAGCCGGTGCTTGCGAGCTTCTGTCCGGGGCGGTCGATGAAGCGTGTCTGCTCACCTTCCTGCCCACAGACGCCTTCGCTGAGGAGCACCTGCTTCGTGTCATCGGCATACGTGCGCTCGATCCAGTTGACCCCGGTGCCCATGTCGCGGGTGGCGGTGAAGGTCGGCCCGGGGATATCCGTGCGGCCGTCGATCATGATCGGTGCCGATTCCGTCAGGTATTCGGTCGTGGCGTCGCAGACGGGCTGACCGTCGGTGATGCGATAGGCGGTGAAGGTCTGCACGGCGGTATCGGGGTAGAGGGCGACGTCTTCATGGTGGGCGGTGTCGCCGTACTGCTCTCCCTCCATCACCGACGGCACAGCCTTCGTCGTGACGCGGGGGATGACCGTCGTCTCGTCGGGCAACCCGAACGCGTCGTGCCAGGATCCCTGCAGGACGGACTTCGTCCTGTCGGACTGCTTGTCGAGGTCGAGTGACCAGACTGCGGTGATCGGGCCGTCGGCTTCGTCAGTTCGGGGGAAGCTTGCCTTCATGACGTCGCCGACCTCGTCACAGGTGGCGATGGCCGTGCCGAGCGCCGGCCGACCTTCTGGGACGTCGGGGAGGCCGTCCTCGCCGGGGAGCTTGGCGTAGATTGCGACGTCCCAGACGACTTCGACGCCTTCGCCGTCCCGGTTGCGCCGCCAGGCGGTGCTGGTGCTGTCGGGGGAGAGGTCGCAGGTTGCGTGGTCGATGATGGTGCCGCCGACGGGGACGAGGGTCTGCTGCATCTCGCTCGTCACGATCGGCTGGAAGAGCGTCGAGGCGGTGGTGCTCGCAGCGGAGGTGAACGGGATGGGGGAGCGGTTCTCGCTGCCACGAGCGAGGCGCTGTTGGCCGGGCGTCTCGTACATCCACGCCTCGGAGGCGTAGCCGCCGGGCGTGCTCCAGGACCCGTCGACGCGGATGTCGTAGTCCGCGATGCCGTCGGCGGGGTCGCCGGTGATGTCGATGCGGGATCCATTGCCGACGGCTACCGAGGTCGCGCCGGTGCTGGTCTCGTGTGCGCCGGTGAGGGTGAGTGTGCCGGTCGCGGCGGCGGGGTCGACGGTTGCGTCGATGTAGCCGGTGGTGCTGTCGGTCATGGTGATGGTTGTGGTCGCCGTGTTCGAGCCAGCTGCGGCAGCCCAGTTCTCGCCGACCCATGCCCAGATGCTGTTGAACGCTGCAGTCACAGTGGCGTCGTGACCGTCGGCTTTCTGGCCGATGTAGTGGATGGCGCCGTCGTAGCCGTGGTGGTTCTGCGAGGTGAAGGCGTAGACGAACGCGGCGACGGCTGCTGCGGTGTCGTTGTCCGTGGTCTGCCCGAACTGGGAGAGGCCCGCGTTGAGCATTGCGAGTTCCGTGCCGCCGACGTCGCGCGTCCCGGCTGTTGCGCCGATGCCGCCGACGAGCGTTCCGCCGCCGGTGGCACCGGATGGCCAGTCGGCTTGGACGTCAATGCAGTACGCGAGCGATCCGTCCGGGGTGACGTAGTTCACGAGCTGGCCCCACCCATAGGCGGTTGTGGCTCGAGGGGATGGAGTGGTGTTGTCCGCAGTGGCTGACGTGTCTTCCGCGGCGGGAACCGAAGCGCTCGCCGAAAGGGCAGGCAAGCTCAGAGTGGTGGCAAGCAGAATCGACGCGCCGGCCGCGCTCAGGATGCGCCGGCTCATGCGGCCTCCTCCACCCGAACTCGGTTTCGTCGGCTCAGTGCGGCGAGGGCCACGCCCGCCGCCATCGCGAGCAGGCCTCCCACAGCGCCGGCGAGGACGAGATCTTCGTTCGCGCCGGTGACAGCCAGCTGTGGACGCCTGGTCCCGACGCTCCCGCCTGAGTGATCTGCAACGACATCGATGGCGGTCCCGCCGTCCCCATCCTCGTCGTCCACGGGTGGCTCGGTCTCGTCGCCGTCTTCCGGGTCGATAACGGCCGGTTCGGTGACATCGACGATGGACGACTCGTGGATGATCAAGTCGAGGCCCTCGGGATCGTTCGGGTTGTCGAGCGTCCAGGCGTATCCGCCGGCCGCCGAGACGCTCACGCAGTCGCCGTCGTAGCTCCACTCGGAGCCTGTCCAGGTCGCGGAGAACGAGCCGACCGTCGCCGCATCGGCGGGTGAGCCGACCGGGGGCCAGCCGTCGTAGGGTCCGGTGAGTGCCGCCGTGATCGGTTCGATCGCGATGCCGTCCTGGGTGCCAGAGAAGTCGACCGCGAAACCGACGCAGTCGCCTACTTCCGCTTCCGAGGGGTTCGCGAAACCCGAGGCCGTGACGATGGCTGCGGGTGCTGGCGCGTCGAGGGGGACCGTCGGACCGGTCGTACCGAGCGCGGTCGCACTCAACGCGGTAGCTGCCAGCTGCAGTGAGAGGTGCAATGCCATGGTGTCCTTCCGTCGCTTGCGCGAGTTGAGATGATCGCTGGTGCGTCACCTCCTGCTCTTGAGAAGGGCACGACGATTAGGCGGACGCCTCCTGCGACTTCGGCGCCCTGTTCGGCGTCGGCCCATCCCCACCCAACGCCGTCGAGGCTGGCGGCGCGCGGGCACATCTCCGGTCCCGCATTCGGGCTGCCGCGCCTCGCTCCGCTCGCCTTGCCCTCGGACGGCCGCCATAGCTCAGAGTGTTGGCACCAATTGGGCTGTGATGGGTATCGATGACGGAGCCGCCACTGACAAAGAGGCGAGGGAGCACATGCCCCCGACCCGGTGCCAGGGGCGACAGGGACAGGGGTGTCGATTCAGGGATGCACGCAGGCACCGGGGTGGCCACGTCCGCGTCGGCTGTCCGCCAGCGGCAAGAGCTAGCGAGGCGGATCGACCGCCTTCGGCATGGAGGTGCCCGTGCGTGGCGGCATGGTCAGGTGGAAGCGAGGCATCGCTTCGCAAGGACTGAAGCAGGCCGTCGACTATGCGCTCGGTGGTTCGTGCGATGCAACTGTCGGCACCCCCGCTGGCATCGCCCGCGCGCTCGGTTACGCACCCGAGACCGTAACCCGCTTCATCGTCGAGAACGAACAGGTCACCTCTGACCAACTCGACCGACAGAAACTCGCCGCCTGGGTCGCAGGCCGTGATCCCGACACCGAGGTCATGCGAGGCATCCGGAACCCCTCACCTCGAGCAGATCTGCTCCTTGACGCCACCATCAACGCCCCGAAATCGTTCTCCATTGCGGTGATCCTCGATCCGGAGGTCGCAGCCGCCTACGACGCACTCCAGGATCGCCTTCGCGAACGCGTCATGCTCGCCTGGCAGCGCGAGCTCAACGCACGTCGCGGGAAAGCCGGCCACCGTCGCATGCCGCTGACGCGCATCGAGATCGTGGAGCTCCGTCATGCCCGTTCTCGTGCGCTCGATCCCCACCAGCACCGGCATCTGTGGCTCAACATCAAGGTGCTCGGAGAGGACGGGCGTTGGAGCAACATCGACTCCCGAGTGGCACTGCGCTTTCAGACCATCATCAACGCTGAGGGCGACCTCGCTGCGCGGACAGACCCGGAGTGGATCGCCGCCCTCGCCCGAAGGGGTTTCAGCATCGGCGACGATGGCGAGATCGAGCAGCTCGCCCACATTGTTCGGCCATTGTCGAAGCGGTCGCGTCAGATCGAACGGAATCGCGCCAACCGGCTGGATGAGTGGCGGCTCGAACACCCCGGCGCTGAACCAACGCCGCAGGATCTGACCGCCATCGACCAGTGGGCCTACGCACACGAGCGCCCGGCAAAGCCTGTCGCGATCAACGAAGCCGACTGGCTGAACCTGGTGCGAGAGGAGATCATCGAACTCGATCCGAGGCTCGCTGAGAAGCGGGCCCACGTCGCGCCGTTGGTGAGCCGCCTCGATGATCTCGATGTCGATCTGCTCGCGAGGCGGGCGGTCGCCGATGCTGACCAACGCTCGACGCCGAGTGGAGGACGATTCAGCCGATTCGACGTCCGCGCCGGGGTGCTCCGGGCACTCGCCACAACGGACGTTGTCGTTGAACGATCCCAGCTCGAGCCACTGGTCGAGCTGGTGATTCAGCGCGCCGTCGACGCGGGCTGCACGGACCTGCTCGGCGCAGAAGAAGTGCCGCCACAGGTGAAGGGCTACCTCTCGAATCACACCGCGACACTCAAACGGGAAGTTGAGCGCCGCATGGCCGAACTCGCGCCCCCCGGACGGTCTCTGACCGAAGAGGCGGTCTCCCGCGCCGAGCGCGCGTCCCTCCCGACAGGTCGCTCGCTCGATGAGGGTCAACGAGCCGCCGCCGCAGTGCTGGCTGGCAGCGATCGGCTCGTCACCGTGACCGGCCCCGCCGGAACAGGCAAGACGACCATGCTGCGCGTCGCTTGCGACCTACTCCGCCGCAACGGCCGTCGCCCGCTCCTGCTTGCGCCGACGCGGAAGGCCGCGCAGGTGGCTGGTGCCGAGACCGGCGCAGATGCAACGAGCGTGCATGAGCTGCTCCGAGCCCACGGCTGGACTTGGTATACGGATGACGCCGGCCGCGATGTCTGGACGTGGGAACGTCCAACGAACCCGATCGCTCGCCGCCACCGACTCCGCCGCAACGACCGCGTCATCGTCGACGAGGCCGGCATGCTCGACCTCGAGGCCGCACGCGCGCTCTGCATCACCGCAGAGCAAACCGGCATCGACCTGGCCTTCGTCGGCGACCCGATGCAGTTGCGCCCAGTTGGACACTCTGGCGCGATGCTGTTGGCGACCGAGGCCACGACAGCACGCGTCGATCTCGAGGACGTGCACCGCTTCCGCAAACCGGACGGAGCGATCGACCGCGATTACGCGCAGCTCACGGTCGCGCTGCGCGATGCACGGAGCGAAGATGATCGGCTTGCCGTGGCCGATCGTCTTATCGCCGGCGGCCATGTCGTCGAGTTGGAGCCTGGTCAGGATCCGACGGCCTACCTCGCTGAACGGTATCTCGCAGACACTGCAGCAGGGCTGCGTGTTGCGTTGGTGACGGCGACGAACGAGGAGGCGCAGCGCATCAATGACACGATCCAGCGACTCCGACTCTCGCGAGGCGAGCTGCAGCCACGTTCCGTGCTCTTCGCGCAGGACTCGCAACCCATCTATGAGGGGGACCTCGTCCAGAGCCGAGCCAACGAGAAGAACCTGGGCGTGAGCAACCGTCAGCTCTGGCGAGTCCGCAGCATCACCGGTGGGCACGCCTCCCTCGAATCCGTTTCGGACTCAAGCCGCGTCCGGAACGTACCAGCGAGCTACATCGCTGAGTACGTACACCTGGCCTACGCATCCACCACCCATGGTGCCCAGGGCGACACAGCGGACGTCAGCTACACCTCCGGCGCAGTGAACGGTGCGGCCATCTACGTCGGGCTCACTCGTGGAAGGCTCCAGAACACCCTGGTGCTCCCGGCGAGAGTCTTCGACCTCCGTGAGCAGATTGCCGAGTTGCTAGCGCTTGATCCCGGAGAACCGACAGTCAATCGGACACAGGCCGCGGCTCGCGTCGACTTGACCCGCACCGCACGAGAGGCAGACGCTGCTCAACCGGCACTCTGAATGACGCGAGCTCGTTGTGCAGATCGCTACGGACATCAATCGTCTAACGGTTTCGCTCGCCCAGAATGGTCAGCCCGGCCGCCCACTCCGGGCAGCCGAACGGTGTACGGGCGTCGCTTGGCTGCTGACACGGGCGAACTCCTTCGGTAACGCCGAGCGTGCAGTACAGTCGAACGCGAACTTCGTCGTGCCGGGGTTGTTCGCTCGCAGATAGGGCGTACCATGGTCGTCAATGTTGATTGACGTTGAGGGCGACCGCTTCTCTGTAGAGGTGCGCCTGGGACCAGGCGGACGTCGAGTGTATGACTTCTCATGGATCAACGGGCCCAGTGAACCTCCTTACGGATTCACCATTGGGTCGACTTCTCCATCCACTGAGTTCTCGACGGAAGAGCTGCGGGCAAAAGTCGCCGCTTTTGTCCACCACTTCTATGCCCCCGGCGGGATAGGGCCGGTCGATTTTCCGGAATTTGTGGCATCCAGGAATCGTCAATAAGCTCGGAACTGTCCGCCTAGCCGATCACTCTTGCGACCGTTTACATCGCGCCGCGCTACTTGGCGCTCGCAGCGGATACTACTCGCCAGGCTTTGCTCTTTTCCAAAGTGAATTCTGAAACGATGGGTTTGGAGTAGTCCACCCACGTCTCCTGACCTTCGGCGGTTACCGACACGTTGGATGCATCCAGGGTGACGCGGACGACGGCGTGATCATTGTTCGATTCGATCAATTCAGTCCCTGTGATCTCGACGTCGCCGTGTTGTTGAACCTGGCCCGTCAGATACCAGTCTTGATCCTCTTCTAAGACGTCGCGCATCTCCGTGGACGCAAGGTCGAGCAGAGCATCCGGGATCGGATCGGCGTACCCACTCTGGGCCCAATGGTCATAGCTCTTCACAAAGCTGACCGTTGTCTCGACTGGCTCTTCCGGAGAAGTCTGTGGCGAAGAGCAAGCACTCAACAATGCTGCCGATGCGAGCGCAGAAACGATGAGATGAGACTTGAACTTCATGCTGACCTCGGCTTGTCATTCCACTATTCATACTAGCGATTTCTATCAGTTAAGCCGCTAGCCGCAAGTGATGTCTGTACCGGGCGAGTAGGTCGGAGTGTGCGTGTCGGCGATTCCGACCATATCGAAACTCGTCCAGGCCCGGAATGATGCGGCTGCGGTCCCATTGCACTCGTACCGCGCTGTCACTCGATTGGAGCTGGGGAGACCCATATCTGCCTGCGAGGGGAGGACTGCGCGACCCTGTGTGCCTACAGCTTGATAGAGACCGATCGGATTCATTCGATCAAGTTGAGTGGTCACGTCCGCGTGTGTCGCACTGCAGTTGCCTTGATTCCAGCCACCGTGCGCTTGCGTCGCTCGAGCACTTGACGGATTGCTTGTAGAAATGTGTGGGTAGTCGACGATACCGTAAGCTTCGCAAATAGCCTGAGCGCTGGAGGATGACTTACTTTCTGCGTCAGTCTCAGGCATGATCTGCACCTTCTCGACAATCATCGTAGATGCATCGTCGGTCGGTGAGGGTGGGGGAGTTGTCACTGCATGTGCAGAGGTTGGAATCGTGAGTGCGATAGTCGCAGCAGCCGCGATGATCGAAAACGAAAGCTTGGTTTTCATTGCATCCTCATTTCGCATTAGGGTCACGTATGCTCCTTTATGGCAAAGGCGGTGATCCCTGTTGGTAGTGAGCTATTGACTATCAACGTATCGTCTTCCACCCAGCCCTGTCCACCCCTGAATGGGGGAGGCGTCGATTCGGCGGACGCGCAGGCTATCGGGGCGCCGAGGGGCGGGCGTCCTCCTTGCTGGTGTTTCTCTTGCCTGCGCGGGGCGGTAAATAGTGGTATTCCAGTCGCTTGTCAATTCAATTGATCAGGCGGCTATCCCGTTCGACACGTGATAAGCCGATTCAATCCGCCGTGGGCAAGCGCTGGAGCGGGAATGAACGGAATCATTGGCGTCCCAGAACGGCCGCCGACGCCGCCGCACGCAGCGGCTGTCGAGTCCCAGTCGTGCCACTGTCGTTACCATCACGTACACTCGCTTAATCGAACACGTGTTCGAATCTCGGAGGTGCGACATGGCGACGATCGTTGACGAAGCAGTGGATGTTGATCTCGCGGCGGACGGCGATCCGCTGGCGTTCGTGTGGAAACGATTCGAACACCGGGTCATCGGCCAGCCGCAAGCGCTGTTCTCCCGCCAAGCCTGGTGGACAGGCGACTCGTCGCCAGCCCGCATCGATATCGAGACGTGGCGGGTCGACGCGGCGCGAGGCGACGAGGAGCCCACCCGCTACGACCTCCGCCGCGACACCACCGGCAGATGGACGCTCGCGGTCGCCTGGACGTGAGCTTCTCCCACCTCCACGTAGCCTCCCACCTCTCCGCCCACTACGGGGTAACGTCGAGCGCCGCCCTGGCCGGTCTCGCAGCGGAAGACGGGGCGTCGTTGCTCGCCCTGACCGACCGCGACGGGCTCTACGGAGGACCGAAGCACGTCGGAGCGTGCCTGGCTGCGGGCATCTCACCGGGGCTGGGGACCGACCTCGCTGTCCTCGACGAACATCAGGAGCCGATCGGCCGGGTCGTCCTGCTCGCGCATGGTCAGAACCGCGGAGCTGGGTTCGCTCAACTGTGTCGTGCGGTCAGCGCTGCGCATGGTCGCCGCGACAGACCGGCGATCCTTCGCGATGAACTCGCCGCGATCCTCGCCGATGATCCCGCATTGACGGTGATGCTCGGGCCTGAGTCCGATGTCGGGCATGCGATCGCGCAACGGGATCACGCCGGCGCCGGTGCAGCCCTCGATCGGTGGCGGGAACGGCTACCTACGCGTCATCTTGTGATCGAGGTCGTCTGTCATCTCACCGACCAAGGGGTTCGGGGCAACGTCGCGGCCGCGACTCGGATGCTCAGCCTCGCGGAGTCCGCCGGCGTCCCGGCGGTACTCACGAACTCCGTTCGATACGGACTTCCAGAGGAGGCGGCCACCGCAGACTTGGCGGACGCCTCGAGATTCTTGCGTCCGCTGGCCGAGCTCGACGACCTGAACGAGCTGCAGGTGAATGGACAGGCCTGGTTGAAGCCCGCAAAGCAGATGCGGCAGATCGCCAGGATGATCGTCGGCGCCGGTACACACGATGACGGGGCGGTGCAACGGCTACTGGCAGAGACCGAGCGCCTCGCCGAACGGTGCGCCCTCGACCCGGTGTCCGATGTCGGCTGGAAGCAGCCGCGCATGCCGGAAGCGTCGGTGATTGGCATCAGTGGCGACCCGCACCAGGCCCTGTGGGAACGGGCGCGTGCTGGCGTCGATGAACGGTACGCGCGGCCGGGGATGCCTCCACAGGAAGACGCGCACCGGGCCCTTGAACACGAGATGCGGATCGTTGAGCAGCTCGGCATGCCGTCCTACTTCCTGACGGTCGCCAAGGTCGCTGACATCATCCGGGAGATGGGTATCCGGATTCAGGCTCGTGGCTCGGGTGTCGGGTCTGTCCTCAACTACGCCCTCCACACGTCGTCGGTCGAGCCCATCAGTAACGGGCTCATCTTCGAACGCTTCCTCTCGCCCGAACGCACCAACCTTCCGGACATCGATCTCGACGTCGAGTCCGCCCGCCGTCACGACGTCTACCGCGAGGTGTTCGCTCGCTTCGGCTCAGACCGCGTCACGCTTATGTCGATGACCAACGCTTACCGCTCGCGTGGAGCGGTCCGCGACGCGGGTCTCGCTCTCGGTATGGACGAGTCGATGATTGACATGATCGCGAAGCAGATGTGGCGGTTCAACGCCCGCGAGTTCCGCGACGCCCTCCGAGACAAGCCAGAGCTGGCCGACCTCGCTGACGCCGTGCGCGAGTCCCGCGAACTCGACCTGCTCGTGGACGTCACCGAGCGTCTCGATCGTCTGCCGCGCCACATCAGCGTCCACCCTTGCGGTGTCATCCTGTCGGACACTTCCTTACTGAACCGCACGCCGACGCAGCTGTCGGGCATGGGCCTTCCGATGTCGCAGTACGACAAGCACGACATGGACAACATGGGCCTCATCAAGCTCGACATCCTCGGCGTGCGGATGCAATCGGCGATGGCGCACGCCGTCAGCGAGCACGAACGCTTGACCGGCGAGACCATCGAACTCGATGCCCTGCCGCTCGACGATGAACCCACGTATGAACTGCTACGTTCCACGCGCACGCTCGGTGTCTTCCAGCTCGAGTCGCCCGGGCAGATGGAACTGGTCGGCAAGCTGCAACCAGAGGTCTTCAACGACCTCACGGTGGAAATCTCACTGTTCCGCCCGGGGCCGATGCAGAACGACATGCCGCTGCAGTACCTTCAGGTGCGGCACGGCGAGACGATGCCTGACTACATCGACCCGAGACTTCGGCCCATTCTCCGAGAGACGCGCGGCGTGGTCGTCTTCCACGAGCAGGTCATGCGGATCATCGACGAACTCACCGGCTGTGGGCTCGGTCCCGCCGACGTCATCCGCCGACAGCTCGCGGACCGCGGGCGCCTCGCCGGAATCGAAACCTTCGTGCGCGACCGCGCTATGGCGCGCGGATTCCGGCCAGCCGTGATCGACAAAGCCTGGACCATCCTTGCTGGCTTCGGGTCCTTCGGGTTCGCGAAGGCGCACGGGGCAGCCTTTGCTTTGCCGACGTTCCAGTCGGCCTGGTTGAAACGGCATCACCCGGCCGAGTTCATGGCCGGGCTACTCACCCACGACCCGGGCATGTGGCCGAAGGACCTGATCCTCGCTGAAGCCCGCCACCTCGACGTGCCGGTGCTCCCGATCGACGTGCAGCGCTCGGGACTGGAGTACGTCGTCGAGATCGCGCCCGACAGCCGGCTGGGCGTGCGGATGTCGCTGGTCGAGATGAAGGGAAGTACCGAGAAAGAACGAGCCCGCATCGCGAGGCATCAGCCGTTCTCATCGCTTCAGGACTTCCGGGACCGAGTCCGTCCGCGCCGCCGAACCTTCGAGGCGCTCGCTCGTGTGGGTGCACTTGACGCATTCATCGACTACATCCCGAGACGACGCCACGAACTCCTCGCTCACCTCGCCGGCGTGACCACGAGCGCCCAGCTCATCGCCGACGAACAGCTCGCCTTCGAACTCGACCTGCCTGTTCCCGAGCGCAGCATGGTCACTTCGCTTGAGCTGCGGGGTAGGACCCAGACCGACCTCGAACTGCAGGAGATGCGCCTGGCCGTGAACCGCCACCAGATGGAACGGTTCTACCCGCTCTTCCGCGAACTGGGTGTGACGCCGGCACGCGACCTCATGGACCTCCCGGGTGGAACCGAGGTCCTCATCGCCGGCGTCCGCCGAGCGACGAATACACCCCCGATGCGCGGCGGCAAGCGCGTCGTCTTCGTCTCACTCGACGACGGCACCGGACCTGTCTCGAACGTCGTCTTCTTCCACGACGTCCAAGAGCAGATCGGGTCGGGCGTCTTCGAAACCCACTATGTACTGATTGCTGGTGTTACACGACGGTCTGGCGCGCGGGGTGTGTCCGTGACTGGAACAGCCGCGTGGGATCTGCTGCAAGTACAGCAGCAGCGAAGCGAGCATGGTGCCGTCCTCGCGGAAGTGCGGCCGCTTCGACGACGCGTCGGCTGAATAGGGGAGCTATTCTTCGTCAGTAGCGGCTTGCGATCGCCTTGCTTCCCGTAGCTGCTGAATTCTCTGGCGGAGGGTAGGGTCGTCGGGCGCTCCGGAGCCATCGAGGTCTCCACGGATGAAGACCCGCTCAGTGAAGTCCAGCACAATCTCCTGCTGCTCGTCTCGCGGGAGATCTACGATGAACGGCCGTACCCTGCGCAGCGCCAGATCGGTGCGTTTCGCGGCTCGTGCTTCGCGGTGATGCTGAGCGCCTCGACGGCCGAGTAAGGCCGCGATCCCGAGAGTCCCAAGGGATGCCGCGAGGCGAGTCATCGACACACCAACGTCTGAATCGGCCACCCCGTCGAGCGTGTAGAGATGCACCAATATCGCGGACACGCCCGCAGCACCCACGAGTGCTGCGGCAACGTCGCAGATCCATGCCGCGATGTTCTTGTTACGGGCATATTGGCCATAGTCGGTGGCGACAACCAATGCGGTTGTAGCGTGGACGGTGCTCCGCGCGGTTTCTTCATGGTCGTGGAGCTGAGCTATGAGCTGGGCCGCTTCGGCCTCGTGGGCCTGATTCTTCTCGCTCCAAAGGCGAATGTGATCCGAAACTTCGGCATCCTGCGTCTCCAGTAGTGCGTCGACCTGCTCTTTCGAGTCAGTCGTAAACTCGGCGACCGCTTCAGCTATTCGCGTTTTCTGTTCGTCGATCTGAGCTTGCAAGTCACTTTCCGCTGTTACAAGGTCTGACAATCGCTTGTCTGTGTCCTCGAGCCCTGACGATACCGACGCCAGAGCCTCTTGAACCTTGGCTGCGAAGCTATCTGTGGCGGCTTGAATTCCACTGAGGTATCGCGCCGGCTTGAGAGGTGGCCACGACGCTAGCGTGTTCATGACAGCGTCGGCCATCGGCACAACATTTGCCATGGTCCAGGCCTCGGAATTCACGTTTTGAAGCCCTGAGACCAATTCTGCGACGGCGGCGCTGGTCGAGTCGAGAGACGCCGGGGCTACCTCCAGGGCATCAGTTTCATCACTCCGTCGTTCCAGGAGTTCGATGACCTGCCCTACGTATGCAAGAAGCTGATTCGACGGCGCGTCATCAGGATCTATTCGAAGTTCGTTGACCTGCTCCCTCGCGCTGGAAACTCCCGCCCAGAGTGCATGATTCCGAAACCTGTCGCCCCAATAGGTCATAGCTGTCCCTCCGCTACGAACATAGTGCCGCTCACCCCAGACATGGACCTCCCGATCAGGTCAGAGGGTAGAACAGCCGTGCGGAAGCTGCTGTATCGTGGTACGTACGACGGGCTGGTCACCAGAACGTTGTTCGCCGGATGCCCCGCCTCGCGGGGCTTTCGTGCTTAAGGGCGCCAGACCCAGACGTGGACAACCGCCGGCTCGATTGCCGCCCATAACCGCTCTGCCGATCGACGTGCTCGCGCGTCGCCTTCGGGATGCCCGTCCAGGCGGTGGTAGAGGTAGGCCACGAGGTCCGCGGCTTGGATGCCCGGAGTGCCGCGCGACGTACGGAAACTGAGCGGTAGATGGAGTCCGGCTAGCGTCGACGAGGCATAGCCTGGCGTACCGATGTCACGGAATCCGCGGACGAGTGCGTGCAGGGCGCTCTGATCGGGAAGCTCATCGGCGACTACGGTCAGCGACGTTCCTCGCGTAACGGCGTAGTCGCTGAGTTCCTCAAGGATGTGCTGCAGGACGATCTCGTGCGGCCGGCGCGGATAGCGGTACCGCGCGTGCAACCTTGCAACGTCGAGTCCCCGGACGAAGACCTCGACAGGAACCTCGACGAGCAGTTCGAGTGCTCGACGGTAGATGGTCGCGACCGCTCGGTGGCGACCCCGTAGAGGTGACCATGCGCCTTTGCCCGCGGTCATCTCGTGCGCGTGCAGTTCGACGTCACGGGTGAGGCCGAACGCTTCGGCAATGGCCACTGCTCGCACGATCGCCTCTCGGAGCCGATCCTCGTGCTCCGCATCGATGACCACGGCAGCAATGTAGTAGTAGTCACGCGTGTAGGACTCATCGAGGTACGCGATCAACATGTGCTGTCTGTCTGTCGATCAGGACAGTCAGCGAGACAGCCGTCTGCCCGTCTGTGCGTCTTTCCGTCTGTCATGACGGATTGCGGCTGAGACGGTCGCGAATCGCCTCGTCGAGGAAGTCGACGATGCTGATGTCGTGGATCGCGAGGTAGCGGTCGAGGTCGTCCCGGAGGGAGATCTCGATCTTCGAGGAGAACGGCTCCATCCGGCGGCGATTGCGCGGCCGACCCGGTCCCAGGCGGCGGGACGCCAGATCATCCGTCATGCCGCCGGGCCGACCGGCGGCGGAGGTGAGCACTGTGAGGTCATCGACTGTCGGTGCCTTCCTCAGCGCTGGGCGACGGTCATCCGCGCTCATGCTGCCACTCCGTGCAGCACCTCGGTGAGTGCAGCGAATCGCTCGGTCAGCACCAGTGCACCGGGAGTCGTCAACGAGCTGAGCGGCCGACGACGGCTCTCCGCATCCTGCATCGCCGTGCGTTCCGGCAGGAACGGGCGGAGCAGGACTTCGCCGTAAGTGGCCTCGAGTTCCTCCAGCCGGTATCGGTGCTCTGAGGTCAGTCGGGGTGTGACTCGGTTGACGACGATGCCGGCGAATCGCAGGGAGGGGTTCAGGTGGGGGAGCGCCCGCACCTTCGCCACCGTCTCGAGGTACTGTCCGACGCCGGTGAGGCCGAAGGCGGTGGGGTCGGTGACGACAATGGTGCTGTCCGCCCAGAGCAGCGCATTGAGCGTGAGCCGTCCGAGCGCTGGCGGCGTGTCGATCAGGATGTCGTCGTAGGCGTCGAGCTGCGCACTTCCCCAGGCGGACGTTTTGAGCCGCAACTCAGGCGTCAGGAGTGACTCCGACTCGATCCGCGCGAGATCCGGGGACCCGGCGATGAGGTCGACGTTCTTCCAATCGGTCGGAGCCGCCGCTGCGCCGAGTGTTCCTGCGTCGCCCGCGTAGAGGACATCGAAGGCGGTGTACTCACCGTGTCTCCCGAGAACGGTTGTCGCATCGGACTGCGGGTCGAGGTCGATGACGAGGACCTTTCGCCCCTCTTGGGCGAGGGCGTCTGCTCGACCAAGGACGACCGTTGTCTTGCCGACACCGCCCTTGCGGGAGCCGATGGCTTCTTTGTGAGGCATGTGTTGACGTCCATTCGTATGGTTTGTCGGAAGGGTGGATGGTGAGACGGGTGACCGTCCCTCAATACGTCATGACGTATTGACCGGATGAGCCGCCGAGCTCGAATGCGGCGAACGCGTCAACCGGCACCGAGCTGCGTTTGCCGAACGTGGATCAAGCCGTCGAGAGCGGCATCGTCCGAGTCGTATCTGCCAGCCGGGAGCGCGAGGACCGTGCCGCTCAAGAACGTGAGGACGAGGAACGCGAGGTATCGAGGCTGACCAGGGCGACCGCGAGCCTCGCGCACGGGCTCCTCGTGAACGTGTTCGTGAATCCGCTCGACGTGGTCCAGGTTGATCCACTGCCACTCGGCCGCTGCCTCGGATGGCAGCCCGGTGTCGTCGAAGGCGGTGAGCATCATGCGGGTGAAGCGAGTCATTCGGTGTCCTGTCCGTCGTTGCTTCGAACGTAGGGACGGCGACACCGACCTAGGGGCGACAGGTGTCTGACTGTGGATAACTTCCGCGCTGCGGCCCATGTGGATCGCGTCAGCTCATCGCCGGACCGTTACGACCCCGGCCAGCTCGGCGAGCGAGTTGCTCGGCCTCCCGGCGCTTCTCCGCTTCGACGGCTAGCTGGAGTGCGCGTGCACGGGTCATTCCGACGGGGGTGACCTTCCCGCGCTTGTACGGTCCGGTCGTCGGCGTGGGTCGCATTGCGGGGTCGATCCGTGAGCGGGACTCGAAGATCCTCTGTCGTTCTTCGGCCGTCGGGCGGCCTGGCTCCGGATGGAGCAGCCTCCACAGTTGTTCGCCACCACGTCGCTCCTGGTAGAGCGCCTCCAGCCGAGCAGGGCTTGCCCGACTCAACGCGGAGAAGAAGCTCTTGGCACGCTGCTCCGCGAGTCGCTGTTCCGCCGCCGTTGTCTCGTGGAGGCGGGGCGGCGGGAGCAATACCCGCGTCGGCAGCGGCACGTAGTTACGCTTCGCGTCCTCGCGGTAGAGGCCGAGCAACGACTGAGTGCGCTGTTTCGCAAGGGCCTTCTCCCTCCCGTACCCGAGCCCCCGAGCCTCGCGGATGTGCTCGCGAGCTATCCAGTCGCGAGACTCCCACAGCACGAAGCTGAGCTTGACGTCATGAGCGCCTTCATTCAGCAGTGCCTGCAGACGCTCGGGGCTTGCCTGCTTCAGCCCGTTGAAGAACGCCCTCGCCTCGGCCTGGTAGTCGAGAGTCTTGGGAGCCGCGACGAGCATCAGGGCACCGTGCCGTCTCGGTCGGCGCCGGCGATGCGCGCGCGGAGCTCAGGTTCTTCCGGCATGGTCCGGCTCGCCGTTTCCAAGTGCCCGTTCGCGCAGCCCTCGGGCTTGTAGTGGCGCAGGCGGGAGCGGAAGTACTCGAATCGCTCGTGCCAGCCGAGGGGACCGTGCCCGCCGCCGTCGGCTTCTTCGAACGACACTTCCCAGCTGCTGAAGAGCGCGGAGAGCTCCTCCACAATGCCGTCGTGGAGATACCAGCAGTCCGGTATGAGCCGGGCCGGGATCGTGTACCGGGAGCAGATCCAGGAGACCCACTCCGCGAGCAGTCGCCAGACCTCTGGCTCGCGATCGTCCGGCAAGGACCGCCAGTTGACGACCCCGAAGTACTCGGGCTCGGGCAGTGCCGGCCAGGTGTCGAATCCATCGCCGACTTCGTCCGCGTCGTCCAGCGCGAACGGAGCCCGGAACTCACGCTCCGCGGCCTGACGCCATCCGCCAGTCTCAGCCATGCGTCTTCCTCCGGGCTTCGGACTGCTCAGTGAAGACCTGCCGCTGGGCAGCCTCCGTCGCTCGCTTGCCCGCGACGATCTCGCGAGCGTCGCGTCGTGTGGTCCATCCATCGACGTCGAGGAGGACACCCCGTCGATTGCGGTAGCTCAGCAGGCCCATGCCTTCAGGGAGTCGGCGGAGTTCATCGACCGTCAGTACCGGCTCGAGCTGTCGCTGCTCGGAGCGGGTCGTGCCCGTCTCGCTGCGGCTGACGGACCCGCGGTTCACCTGACGTTGGCCGAGCATGCTCGACACGTCCTGCAGGTGCTTGATGTTGGACGACCCGCCGAGCATGAGCTTGGCGATGGCGGAGTTCCAGATCGTGTCAGCCTCGCTCTCCGACCACCTGGACTTCGCCTGGGACAGCGACTGGAGCACGACCATCGTCGAGATCCCGATACCGCCACCGTCCGAGAGGATCGTCGGCAGCTGCGGCCAGGCGAACATGTTCGCGATCTCGTCGAGGATCAGCCCGAGCGGAGGATCGAGACGATTCCCGGGCGACGCCAGCGCCTTCCGGCGAGCGGTCTCGACGACGTCGTCCAGTACCGCGCCGAGAAACCCGCCGACCGCCCCCGCGCCGGTTCCAGTGCCGATGAGGTAGATCGTGTTTGACCCGGCGAGAAACTCCTCGACGTCGAGCGCCTCGTCGCATCCCGGATTCATAGCGTCGAACACGGACGGGATCGCAAGCGGTCGCAGGGCCTCGGCGACGCCGAACCACTTCGATCCCAATAGCTTCGCATCACCCTCGATCACATCCGCGAGACCCATGGCCCATCCAGGTGCACCAGAGTCCGCGAGTACATCCACGGCACGCCCCGCCAGCACCGGACTCATGCCCCAGTCCCGAAGGGCTGTTGTCCCGCCGTCACTGAGCGCTGCCGCGTGCAGCAGAGCGGCCAGCAGGGTCCCCGAGGCGCCGGCCCATTCCTGGTTGGTGGATGACCGCCCGAGCGCACTGCCGGCGATGATCGTCCGGGCTCGTTGCTCGGCGACGAGTGGGTCAGCGCAGCCCGTCACCGGTGATATCCGGAGGGCGGAGCGGACGCCTGAGAGCTGCTGCGGGTCGAAGACCGTGACGGTTCCCCGTTGTGCGCGGTGTGCCATCGTCGCGGCAAGGTTGTCGTTGCGGGTGGAGGTCGTGACCAGCGGGCCGTTCCAATCGAGGATCGCCGAGATGATGACTCGCCAGCCCTTGCCGGACCGGGGCGGGCCATCGAGGAGGAGGGAGTCTTCGATCGAGACGTAGACGTCGATGCCGCGCGAGGTGCCGATCCGCCAGCCGACATCATCGGCGTGCGGATCCGCGAGCGTCGGACGAAGGGTTCCTGCCCTGCGGAGGAGCGCCCGCTCGGAGACCTGTCGCCGCACCTCGCTGCGTCCCGCCAAGCCGTTGCGCCGCAGGAGCTGTGATCGGAACCAGCGGTCGGATTCACGGAACGACAACCATCCGGCAAGACACAGCGCGGCGACGATCGTGAGCAGGACCACTATGCCGATGACCGTCCAACGGGCGCCATCCGTGGAGACGATGCAGCTCCCACCCGGTGTTGCGGGAACCGAACCGCTGGCGACCAGCATCCCGGCCGCGGCGAACGGACCGAGTCCAGCCGGCACCTCTCCGCAGGTCAGCAGCACGAAGACCATCACCACGGCGCCCGCGATGCCGATCGCGGTTGCCGCGATGGCGATGATGCCCAGGAGAACGAGCACGAGTCGGTCGGTCATCGGGGTGCCGCTCCGGGTCCGTCGGTGCGGAAGACAGCCAGTTCGCCAGGTGTGCAGTCGTTGCGCACCTTGGCTACCCGCTCCGGCCCGATCTGCCAGAAGCCTTCGCCACGGCGGAGTTTGCGGACAAGCTCGGTCTGCGTCCGGTTCCATCCGAGGACCTGCGAACTGCGCTCGAGCTCTCCCGTGTGCTGCGCGTAGTTGACGCGGGTGTCACAGTCCGCCAGGAGCCCGAGGGCTTGGGCGTGCAAGGCGGACCCGCGATCGCCAAGCGCGTCGAAGTCGTTGATGCGGTGGATGAGGTAGCAGTTCGACCGCCTCTTGTGACGAGCGGTCTTCTCGTCGCTCACTCGTCCGACGAGATTGCCGCCGCCGGCGACCTCGTTGAGCAGTGCGACTGCTGCCTCCTCGTGCACGATCAGCCGCGCCTGGCCAGGACAGGTCGGGGTGCCCCGCTCGATCCAGTCGGTCGTCGCCAGGCGGAGAAGTGCTTTCGTTTCCGCACTCGCCCGCAGGAGTCCCGAGGTGTCGACGGTCAGCATCGGTGTGCTCGCGTCGAAGACCACCGTCGACGGGCGATCCATGAGATCGGCAAGATCGCCGACCGTGACGCGACGAAGGGTGTGCGCGAGCATCTGGCCGCCCGCACCGATCTCCTCGGCGATGTGGGACTCAGGGTGACGCAGCGCTTCCCACACCATCGGCACTAGCGCGGTCGAGTTCGACCGGTGCACCTGCTCGAGTGCGAGATCGATAGCCGTGTGCTCGATCTCGCTCAGCTCCGTCGTGTTCCGGAGGATGGCGACCATGGCGCGGACCTTGGCCCGCTGGAACTGCAGGACTTCCTGCGTCCAATCGGCATCGCTCACGTCGGCGCGACGAGGTCCCGGATCGAGCGGGTTGATGCGCGCGGCCTGACCAGGGCCCAGGCGCATCGTCACACCTCCGACGTAGGCGGCGACGCGCGTCCACTCGCCGTTCGGATCGTGCGGCACCGCGACCTTCCGGCCTAGCCGACACAGGCGGGTGCTGAGTGCCTTCGCGAGCACGGACTTGCCGCTGCCCTTCACCCCGAAGATCGCCATTGAATGCGAGCGAACGACACCCGCGGCGTAGGCCTCCCACGGGTCGAAGCAGAACGTGGACCGAGACAGCAGGTTCGGACCGATGTATGCGCCGGCCATCGGTTCGCCGCTCTCGGCGAGGAAGGGCAGCGCGGCACCGAGGGTGCGTGAGGAGGCGCGGTGGACCGGCGCGACGACTCCCGGCCGCGCGCGGAGGTTGTGCGGTGCTTTCCAGCCGTCGGCAGATATCGAACTCGCCGGAAGCGCGTCCTCGGCGATTGCATGGCGCCATGCGCTCAGACGCGACACAGATCCGGATCGACGCCGGCTCATCGCTTGCCCACCGGAGTCGGGAGTGCGGTCGCCATGAACGCCGCGGCCTGTTGGAAGTACATCGCAGCGAGCGTGACCCGGGCCGGCTGCGCTGCCTGCAGGATGGAGGCCGATGCGCGGGTGAGGCCGTCGACGTCGGCGGCCGAGACGGTCACGAACCCACGGAACTCCATGTCGGTGAACCCGTCGACGATGTCATCCTCGCGTTCGCCGAGATCCTCGTATTCGCGCTCCTGCTCACGGGTGGTGATCATCCCGCGTCGCTGACGCAAGCCTCGCGCGACCTCCAGGTCCACCTTCGCTCGCCCCACCTGACTCAGAGCCTTGTGGGTCGGCACCGGACGCACGCTGAGGGTGAGCACCCGCGTCGCGTCGCCTGAATAGAGCAACTTATCGAGGAACCCGACGCTGATTTCGGAGCGGGGCCACTCGGCAATCCAGTACGTGCGGTGGACCGAACCATCGATCTGCACGTGATCCCAGCGCTCCTCGATGCCCATCACCGGAGCCAGTCGGGCCGGGGCGTCCTTCCATGACCCTGCTGCGAAGCTCGTCGGGTTCATGGCGAGTGCGAGCATCTCGTCGATCGCCTCGATGTCGAGCCAGTTCCGGAGCTCGACGCCGATGGCTTCGAGCGAGTCACGCATCTGCTCGACAAGGTCGGTCACGATGGCAGCGATGCCGACGAGGCCACCGCCAGAGTGCTTGATCGCCGACCGGAGCGAGCGCAGGTCGCAGGTAACAGTCACCGTGTTGGTGAACTGCATCGATCGATCGGCACCCGCGGTGATCAGCGCGTCGTACTCTGCTCGGACCGCGCGGCTGACGGTCGATGGCTCGGTTCGATCGCGTTCCGCTGCGTAGCGCGCGAGTTCGTCGGCGGGTTTGGCGTCGACGCGGATACGCGCCGTCGCGTCGACCAGCCCGGGGACCGCCTCGAGCCCGCTCATCCATCCGACGAAGCCGTCGTATGCCGCTTGCTGGACGCCTTCATCGAGTAGCGGCCATGCGGAACTCAGAACGTCGACCGAGAACGAGATGAGCGATCGTTTCGGGTCCAGGAGGAATCCGCCCCGACCTGGGACCTGGACGAAGCGCAGCGATCCGTACGCGCCGGGGAGGCGATGGCGATGGACTTCGCGCGGGCTTTCCGTCCCGTGCCGCTTCGTTCCGATCTTCATGGGTTCGTCCTTTCGTGAGTCCCACACGTCACGCCTGAAGCTCGTCTGGAGGCGATGCCGTCGAGAGGCGTAGGTGAGCACGCGCCAGATGAGCGCGAGACCGGACTCGCGGTGCCAGGTCCAGCTCCCGATGGCGATCGAGAGTGCTGCCGGCCAGATCCCGATGCGCCAGTAAGCGCCCCAATCAATCAGGAGCCATATGACCGAGGCTGCGGCGGTCGCGCAGATGACGGTGAGCTGGGGCCAGCTCAGACCGAGGAACGCGCCGCGCCGCTCGCGCTGCGCGAAGCGGACGCGGGGCAATGCCGGCGAGTTGGTCACTTCGCGAGAATCCGTCCGAGGAGGCGCATGGCGTTCTGGGCCTTGCCCGAGACGTGCGGTCGCGGTTGCAGGGAGTTCCGGACGTCGTCGCCGGCGAACGAGACCAGGCGGACCGCCCACAGGGGAGCGAATGCTGCCGCGAAGACGACGCCGGCGGCGACGATCACGACGCCGAGGTCAGTGGAGTCCGTGACCAGTTGGATCGAGAGGACGAGGATCGCCGCCGCTAATGGTTCGGCGATGACGAGGCCGATCGTCAGGTTCGCCCACCTCGTCGCCCAGACGGCGAACTTCGGTTGACCGATCATCATGAGGCCGATCGGTGCTGTCGCGGCGAGGGCGACGAGCGAGAAGGAGCGGATCGACATCGAGACGTAGAGGAAGAGTGCGGCCAGCGCCATGATGGCGAGGATGAGGAAGACCACCGTGTACTGGCCGATGATCGCGTTCGGGGCCAGCTTGGCGGTGGTCATGGCCCGAGCGATGGCGCCATCGTCGGTCGGGACGGGCACGTCAGCGACCACGCGGTATCCGAACATGCGCAGCAGTGCGTTGCCGAGGCTCTGGTCCTGGACGGTCGCGACAAGTGCGTCGGTCGTCTCGCCGCCGTAGGTCACGAACTGCCTCATCACGTAGACAGCGGCGACGCTGGACGGCACCGCGACGACCAGGCCGACGGCGACCTGCGCGATCCGCCGGCCGTCTCGCATGATCGCCGCCGGCGCGAGTTGGAAGCAGGCGACGATGGAGATGACGAGTCCCATCGTCGCGACCCAGAACCAGAACTGTCCGTCGGCGATGGTCCAGCTGGACTCGCCGGGACGGCTACCGATGAAGGCGTTTGCGAGCATGTCGGTCATGAAGTCGCCGAGGCCGATGATTCCGCCGCCGATGAAGCGGGCAGCCGACTCCTGAGCCATGCAAGGGATGTCGGCTGGACCGCAGCCGAACTGGGGCACACCGAAGTCGTCAGTGCGAAAGCCGCTCATACGATCTGCAGCCCGATGCCGAAGTTGATGAGTGCGGTGGTGCCGGCCGCGATTGCGGCAGCGGCGACTGAGCAGAGAACCCCCGCGATCCCGACGGACTTCAGTGCTCCGTTCTTGATGAGCCAGCCGAGCGCGATGCAGGCGGCAGCGAGGAGCACCCCGATGCCGCAGAGGATGAGGACGACGAAGAGGATGTTGCCCGCAAGGTCCTGGATCGCCTTCGATCCGATGCCGGCCTTCGGCGTGATGTCAGGGATCGTCTTCAGGAGAAGCCCGCCGAGGTTCGTGGTCCAGATGGACGTGATGATGCGTTCGCCCACAGTGTTCATTCCGCGTGGATCGGGACAGAGAGGGTCAGCGGGTCGCGCTGGGAGGGAACATCGACGACGAGATCCAGCGCGGACACGCCGAACGGTACGTAGTACGCGAGCGCGAAGCTCGTGCTCAGGTGATTCGGCAGGGTCCAGTCACGACCGCGCCCCTGCGCGCCGGACGGTCCCCACGGGACGCCGGCATCGGACGCGAAGTCCGGTCCCTCGTTGGTGTCCAGTTCGGCGGTGTCGCCGAGGCCGGCCCAGCTCGTCTCCCGTACCGTTAGGCCGGTGAGGTCGAGTTCACCGAAGGGGACGAAGCCGTCGAGCGAGACCTGGATGACGATCACGAAGCTGCCGGCGGGAAAGCGGTCCATTCCGCCGGGCTGGCGGAGGAGGCCAGAGTCCTGGGTCGTCACGTAACTGCCGAGTTCGTAGACGGCGACGCCGAGGTCTGAGGTGGCCGCGCGGGCGACTGGCTCTGGATCCGGAGTCGCCGGGGAGACGTCGGTCCGGTCTGTGGATGAGGCTGTGGACTGGGGCGCAGTGTCGGCATCGACACACCCGGTCAGAGTGATGGCTCCTACGGCAAGCAGTCCTACAAGCAGCGGTCGCCGCATTGATCCTCCCGAGAGTTCGCGAGGACACTGTCGTCCTCAACGGTCCTTGCGGCCGGCAGGGCGGATAGGCGGACCCGTGTAGATGAGTGGCGAGAGTGTCGCCAACTAGCTCGCGACACCCGCAGGTGTGATCGGTGCATCGCTCAGACCAGAACGCGGACACGAAAGCAACTCTCGAGTCCCCTGACAACAGAGCGGCCGCGTTTGTCCGCGATGTTGGGCGCGGACGAAGCCGCTTGGCTTCAGTCAGCGGCGTAGGACCGCTTGCGCCACTGCGCTTGCAGCCGAGCCACCCTCGAAACGCCTCCTCGGACTGGACTCACTGGGCTTGATGGTCGCGATTCTGTCGACCACAGCGCATGCCTTCTTGATATGGGCGGTCGTCGTATACGGGTGGTGAACGGGGCTGGCTCCGCTGGGGTAGGTTGGCGACTCGCTGGGTCCAAATCTCCGAGAATCAACCCCCTGATGACAGCCGGTGCTCTGCCCACGGACATCCAGCACCTTAAGCTGATTACGCGTGGTTGGGGGCAAGCGTGTACATGTATCAGATACTTGAACAAGCGTTGGGGGAGGAAGCCTCCCCGGAAGCAATACTTCATGCCTGTGCGACGGATACTGTCGCGTTCGGGGAGCAATGGCTCGCGCTCTACCGCGAATCGGATCTCGAAGCAGTCCCGACGAAGCTTCCGCACGAGTTTCGTCCTGGCTTCCTTGTGGACTATGTCGGACGCGAGGATACTCCTTACACCAGAGAGTTCGATTTTGTGCAGCGCTCGCTGCTATACGCCCACAGTGTTGCCGTCGTCGACGAACTTGAAGGCTGGGTGGCTCTGGACCCGAACGAAAGAGACCTCCACTGGCAGCTCGGCTTTCGAGACGCGAACAACCTTGCCTGGGCAGCAATCCGAGTTGCCTACTACGCCGAGTTCGAGCGTGCCGGACTGCTCCACTACGTGGATGGGCCGCGCTACGCATCGAAGCCGTCCTTCGAACGACTGACGAGTAGTGCAGATCTGACGGAGCTCTACCCGCTCGTGAAGGAACGCAACGGCTACGTAGTCCCGTTGCCGGAGAACGACATTCAGCGTGACCTGTTTGACTCGAACTTGAACATGTGGTTCAGGCAACTTGACGCGGTGATTGGTCACGGCGCCGTTCGAAGTGGCGTCGTTGACGTCCACCTGCCCGAATGGTTCGCTGGCCCACAGCTCCTTGATTGGACGCTACGCCACTCTGCGGCCGCGGGGTCGACGGAGCATCTCGCCGACGAGTCCTACCTTCAGCAGCTTCTCCATTTGCCTGCGCCGCTCGACGCCCACCGAGATCCGGAACAACTCGTGCTCTTTCGGCAGCATGACCTGTTCGAGCAGTGGCGTAATGATCTGGAAACCGGGCTCGACTATCTTTCTGGTGGCCGAGAACAGTCAGTCGTCGAAGCCGCGCGAGCGGTGCGTGCTGCGTCGAAGTACCTCGCATCACGCGAAGAATTGGCCCGCACGAGGGTGCGAAGCAGTCCGTCGCTGCGAAAGGCGTTCACCACTGCGTTTACCACCGGTATCACCACTACCGTCGGGGCAAGCGCAGTCAATCTAGTCACAGCGCCCCCAAACCCCGGTACCGCCTTCGTTAGCGGCACCGCGGTGGGTACGTCGACTCTCGCAGCGCAGCTGGCAGCCGCACTTTACGACCGGTTCCGAAGCGCGCAGGTGTCCACTGAAACGGTGACAAGGCACTACCAACTATTCGGCGACGGTTCGTTGAGCGGATGGCGGGGAGCAATGCCGTTCGATCCCCCTCCGACGTCTTGGATGGAATCGATTCCATCTGGGAGGCCCCTCGCCTTTGACCTGTTTCCTCATGGACCCGTCAGCGGCTGACTGCGGCTTCTGTGCCGTCGCCCCCACGACTCAGATCCCGCTCTGTCTCATTGACGTACGTTGCGCCGTATCCGTGAATCGTACGACGCGTACTGCAGCGCACGAAATATTGTGGGCGCGTGGGGCTGCGGCTAGCGTTACTGAAGGTCGCGCTCGCGGACATTCGCATGAGGTTGGGCTGGAGTGGCTAGGTCCCGCGTCGGTATGGGGCGAGGTCGAGGGATGTATCCGTCGACGACTGGGCGGTGAGCTGTCGCCGAGCAACGTGCCTGATGTAGAGCATCGCGTTCGCGGCAGCAGCAGCCCACATGATGGCGAGAATCAACGCGCGTGTAGCGGGATCCTGATGTGCGTCGTCAAGCAGAACCGCGGTTCCGAACAACGAGACGACTATCTGGCTGATGATCCAGCCACCCCAGCGGCTGAGGATCACCACCAGGAGCACAATCGCCAGGAACGGCAGCGGGAGCAGGAACATCCAGCCGCGCAGCTTCATCGGTTCGCCCAAGTCATGCAGTCGACGCTAGGCGGGGCAGCGGCCCCGCTTCGGGCGAAGACGGGCGTCTGTGGATAACTTCCCGACTACTTGGACGCTGGTCGACTCCGGTCCAGGCCAAGTTCGACGCCGAGATCCCGGTAGCGCTCGGACACGACCTGCTCGAGGACGACGTACTCGTATCGGTGTCGTTTGCCGTCAGGCTCCTGGATCGGGTGGGCCTCGATAACTCCCAGTTCACGCAGCGTTTCCAGGTGGTCCTGCACCGTGACGCGGTTTACCTCGACGAGCTCGGCTATACGTCCGCGCGTGAGGGGGCCCTGCTCCAGCAGTCTCGAGAGGATCGCGAAGTTCACCGGCTCACCGAGGGTCGCGAGCGCACTCCTCGCATCGTCGGAGAGCTTGGGGCGAGCGACGCGAGGCATGGGGTCATTGTGCACGGTCTCGGACTGGTCCATGATTTGCAGATGGTTAAACCAGCTTCAAGGGGATCGAGGGTGTGTGACTGCAAGAGCTGAAGTGATCGGCGTCGTTGATGGGGAGGTCCTCCTCACCGGCCCGGCGGAGCGTCCGATCGTTTCGTTCATGCTGGCGGACTATCAGCGAGCTTTGAGCGACGGTGGACTCATCGTCCGAGCCCGGGTTGCGTGGTGTCAGGTCATCTGCCAATCCACTGACACCGCGGAAGCGGCTGGCTCGCTGAGGTCCGGAATCGAGGTCGCTGTTCGAGGAGAGTTGGACGTCCTCCGTGCCACGCCGGCATCGCAAGGTTCTGATGCGGTCCTTGTCTCACTGATAGCTGACAGCGTTCAGATCCTTGGTCCTGCGCATTGAGGTTTGCGAAGCGGCGACTGTCCAACCTGTGATGGACTCTGCCGTTGGTGTGCGAGGGGGAAGCGCATTCGCGATGGTCAATCTCACATAGGCCGGATGGGGTCTCGGTGCGTGAGGTGTGGCATTCGGTTCCACCCGGTCGAGCTCCAGCACTGACGGCCCGGCTATGGCTGTCCCATTCCCGACGGAGTCCAGGCTTTATCGATAATGTCGTCAATGCTCTGAACGTAGCTTCCCCCGCCGGGCAATACGCATACGACAATCGTCGGTTGCGGTCCGAATGCGTTCACATGAAGAAGGAGATTCCCCATGGCACAGAAAGTCATCACCACCCTCGTCGACGACCTCGACGGATCCGAGCTGAAGCAGGGCGAGGGTAAGACCATCACGCTCGGCTTGGAAGGCTCGACCTATGAGATCGACCTGTCCGAGAAGAACGAGAAGGCCCTGCGCGCTGCGCTTGAGCCCTACCTCAAGGCGGCGCGCACCGTGTCGCGGTCGAGGACGGCCAGCTCTGCCAGCTCGAGCCGGAGCAATAAGGAAGAGCTCGCGGCTGCGCGTAGCTGGCTGCGCGCCAATGGGCACGATGTCTCTGACCGGGGACGTATCCCCGCTGCGCTTCTCGAGAAGTTCCGTGAGGCAGCCAAGTAGGTCGCCTGCCCGTCCGCGTTCTGTGGACTACTGCCCCGGATTCGCGTGTGCGACGTCGATGTGCACGTGATTGCACGTGTCCTCGAACTCGTCGAAGTGAGCGAACCCGGGGCTGTTCCGGCAGTTGGACTGCCCGGTTCGTGATCCAGGCGGCACGACGGAGTCCAGGAGTGCCAACAGCTGCAGAGACAGGTCATCACCGCCGGTCACGGAGCTGCCGTTGAGCGCGTAGATGTCGACGGCCATGCCGCCGCCATCGCGGTAGTGCGAGGAGTTCTCGCCGGCGCCTTCAAGCGAGCCGGTGCAGCGTCGGTTGAGGTCGGACACGGCCACCTGCTCGAATGTGTTCAGCGCGACGAGCAGGATCTGCATGATGCGGGAGTCGATGCCGCAATCGGCGAGCGCAGTTCCGTTCGCGACGTTGCGGAGCTGCTGGAGGTAGTCGCTCCCGACCAGACGCCGCTCGTCCATTGCTCCGACCAGTCGGACAGCGAGCTCTCGGTTATCGCCGTCGACCGGCAGGTAGTTGCAGGCTGCACCCACCATGAGCTGTTCGTCCGGGACCTCTGGTTCGACGAGGGCGAGCGCATTCCGGGCTGATGCTTCGGCAGCGGCGATGGTCGGTGCTTCCGCGTGAATGCCGATAGTCGACAGCCACCACCCAGCGGGTTCGTCGATCCAGGCTGGGTCGCTCATGATCCCTGGTCGGTTCTCGCCGGCCCCGGTCAGGATGAGTCCGGTGGCAGTGGCGGTATCTCGCAGCTGCTCGGCTGTTCCCCACCCACCGCGGACGGTGCGCCGGTATACACCGAGGGGTGTGTCATCAGTGATCGTGTCGGACGTCGATGAAGTCATGTTCGACGCTGCGTACGCCGCGGTGAGTGCTGCCAGCTTGGCCTTCGGCTCCGGAGTGATCGCCGCTGCCGCGTCGACAATCGTGGATACGAGGACCTGTTCGGCGACCACGAGCGGGCCGGTCGGCTGTTCCGCCGGCACCGACCCGGGCGCCGCGCAGTGCGCTTGCCGCAGAGCGCTCCCTGTTGGGACGAACATCGTGATGGCAATCGCGGGTAGCGCTGCAGCCGCGACGAGCCCGCCCAGCATCAGCGCGAGCGCCCCGCCCAAGATCTTCTTCGGCCCGATCGCCAGGACGACCTTGACCGCGAGCATCGGCGCCGCCATCAGATGGACTCTCCATCCAGGATGCGTGCGGCGAGTGTCAGCAGCTTGCGTACGTGAGCGATCCGGCTGTGGACCCGGTGCTTGCTCAGGCCGGTGATCCGAGCGACGGCGGCAGCGTCGCGCATCATGGCCGGCTGGAAGAGAGCGATCGCTCGCAGGCCGTCGGTCTCGGGGATGCACTCGATCGCGGACTGGCGAGTGTTCGGATACCCACGGTCGGCGAGGCGGAGCGCGGCGTTGGCGGTCCAGGCGGCGGCGGCGATGTTCTCCCGCGCGGTGCGGATCGTGCGGGGTGAGACGCCGATGCGTTCCGCGACGTCGGCGCGGGCCTCGTCGGTAAGCATCAGTTCGATGGCGATCGTCCAGTCTCGTTCTGACACCGTCTCCCGCACCCACGCGATACGCCGACGCTGCTCGAATCGGTGCACCAGAAGGTCCAACGGGTCGCTGCCTGCTGCCGGCCGGTCCGTATCGAACTCCGCAGTGAACCGTTCGCACTGGATTGCAGCTTCGCGCCGCGTTGCGAGCACGACCTTTGCAGCGATGCCTTGGGCATAGTGACCGAAGGATCCCCGGGTCGCGTCGAAGCTCTCTGCTCGTCGCCAGGCGACGACTCGGATCTCCTGCATTGCGGCGTCGATCTCGCCACGGAGAGCGTGTTGGTTGAGGACTCGAGTCACGTAGCCACGTGTGGACTCGACTGCGGCGAGGAAGACGTCCAACCCGATGCGGTCGATCGCGTCGGATGATGCTGCGAGCAGCGATGCATCGACCGCAGCTGCCGAAGCGGGCGCCGCCTGTGCAAGGTCAGGCTGATTCACGGTCACGATCCTTTCTCCAGTCCGGACGCTCTTCGCCACATATGCCACACACCTCTCGGAAGGTTCCGACGAAGCGATGTCCGCCCGCACTGCATTCGGCTACCGTCGGCGGACGGTTGCCGATGCGCCTGGGACCCGGCGGGGCGAGATCTCCGTCGTCTGGCTCACCGGGGTTCGTGGGCCAGCGATGCGGTTCTCTGGCGATGGATCGGCCGACGTAGGCGACCGGATCGCCAACCGGACGGGATGAACCATGGATCGCATCGACGCTCGCCGCCAGCACGTCGACCGCGGCCACGTCCACCGATGGTGCGTGCTTCGCCAGCCACCGCTCGACGGCGACGAGGCTGAGTCGAGGGTGCAGCGCCTGCGCGGCCAGCTCCAAGCCGGGAGACGTCGAAGAAGATTGGTGTTCTGGGGATTGATGTTCTTTAAGTGGCGGGAGAACCGTCGATGGCTCGGCCTGGGAGGAAGACCCGACGTGGTCGGCAGCGGAGACTGCTTCCGAGGCTGTGTCGCTCAGGGACGATGTGCCGGATCCGTCCCAGGCGTCGAAAAGCGGGGGAGGGAAACCCGCCAAGGTATCGGCAGCGCCACCGTCGGATCCTGATTCCGGCTGGGGTGGATCGAGGAGAATCAGCAGCACGCGGCGGTGGCCGGCGATCGATTGCCCGGCGGCATCAACAGTCCCGGCTGGATGCCGGTGCTCCTCGACACGAAGGAATCCGGCGGCCTCGAGCTTCCGTCGCGCTGCTCTGAAGGCGTCCTTCCCGAGACCGAGGTCTCGCTGGGCCCGGGATTGCGTGATCCGGTACGTGCGTCGGTGGGTGACGAGGTAGAGCATCAGCGAGAATGCGTTCCCGACGATGCGTGGATCACGCGCCCACCAGTTCCGGAACTGGGCGAACTCGCTCTCGAAGTCGAACTCCGGCCGGATGAACTCTGCCTCGGTGATCGAGTACTCTCGAGGACCCATCGGCCCCTTCTCTGCGGGCTCAGGCACTGGTGGGGCCGTTGGCCGCTGCTGCAGATGATGGCAGGAGTTCAGAGCCTCTTAGCCCAAGGGAGGCGCCGATCCGGTCGAGTTCGGCCACGGTGAAGTCGAGCTGACCGGCGAGCTTCAGTCGGAGCTGTTCTGGCGGCATCCCGACTGCGTTCGCAAGTTGAGTATCCGTCTGGCCATGGTTGAGCAACGCGTGTAGGACGCGTTGAGCGATCTGCTGGGAGAGGGGGATGGTGTCCATTTGGTCACCATAGGAATTATTCGGTCCGCTTGTCAAATATTAGATTTGTGTGAACGAGTGTTTGTTTGCTACGGTGGCCGGATGGACGCCGCCCTCGATTTCAACGACGCGGTAGCCGCTGAACTCCGCCGCCAACGCACGGCTCGAGGTCTCACTATCGACGAAGTCGCGAGGCGTGCCGGAATGGTACGTACGACGGTGCTGCGATACCTCAACGGCAAGCGCGCCATTCCGATCGGTGCACTCTATGGCTTGTCGGGAGCTCTGTCTGTGGAGGCCCATCGGGTGGTGGCGGCAGCGGAAGCCTCATTTGCTGCGATGTCTGCGGCGGATGGCATACCTGTCGTCGGTGCTACCGACTCAGCGGATCCCACGCTGCGACCCGGGCACGTAGTTCGAGTGCGGTCGCAGGGAAGGGCGAGCACTCATGATTATGCGCGAATCGCGCCTATGCTGACCGCGCGAAGCCCCGCGGGTGTCGGGTCTGGGAGGGGAGACCTGCCTGACCATCTGGGCGTAGAGTCAGCGCCCGCCCGTGTGACTGTCTCCGGCGATACAAGGCGACGCGTCGGATCCCGTTGCGGGGCGCCGAGTGCGGCTCAGAATTTGATCGCCTGAGTAGCTAGACCGTCAGTCCGGGCGGCAGTCCGTCGACGACGACTTATGGGAACCGTGAGTCATTGATCGCGTGTGGGGTCCCTTCCTTGCGTGACGTTGGGCGGAACACTCTCCTGGGTTCTCGTCTCGCTCCGACGCAGGCGCATGATCGATAGTCACGGCAACGGCAACGGAAGTACGCCTCTATATGGGGTGCGGCCAACGCGGCAGGACGAGGGGACTTCCCGATTCCGGGTCCTGGATGACACGCGCGTCGAGTCCGAATACTTCGGACACAAGCGACTCGGTGATGACCTCGGCCGGGGTTCCGGTGTCGACGACCTCACCGTCTTTCATCGCGATGATGTGGTCGGCGTAGCGTGCGGCTTGGTTGAGATCGTGCAGGACAGCGACGAGCGTATGGCCTTGCACCCGGTTGAGTGTGCGGCACAGCTCGAGCAGTTCGATCTGGTGGCTGACATCGAGATAGGTGGTTGGCTCGTCGAGCAGCAGGATCGGCGTCTGCTGGGCCAGTGCGACCGCCATCCACACTCGCTGGCGCTGCCCGCCTGAAAGCTCGTCGACGAGGCGGCCGGAAAGCTCCCGGATTCCGGTGGAGTCCATCGCTGAAGCGACTGCAGTCTCGTCGTCGGCCGACCAGGGTGAGAACAGACGCTGATGTGGGTAGCGTCCCCGCGTCACCAGATCGATGACGCGGATGCCGTCGGGCGCGACGGGACCCTGTGGGAGCAGGCCCACCTCGCGCGCCACTTGTTTGGTCGGCATCTTGTGCAGGCTGCGGCCGTCGAGCAGCACACTACCGCGCGTCGGCGGTAAGAGTCGGGTGAGGCTCTTGAGGAGAGTGGACTTACCGCAGGCGTTGGGCCCGACGATTACGGTGAATGCTCCGTCGGGGATATCCACCGATACGTCTTCGCAGACCAGCTTGTCGGAGTAGCCGAGCCCGGCGCCGTCGACTATCAGTCGGGTCATCTCCTCTTTCCCTCTCGCAGGAGTAGCCATAGGAAGTACAGTCCGCCGATCGACACCGTGACGATGCCGACGGGCAGGGGCGAATCAGGGTGGATGCGTTGGGCGACGACATCCGCGAGCAACAGCAGCAACGCTCCTACTGCGGCCGTGGGCCCTAGTGCGAGTCCGTCGGAGCGCACGAGGCGCCGGGCAATCTGCGGTGCCGCCAGTGCGATGAACGAGATCGGGCCGACCGTCGCCGTCGCGAGTGCTGTGAGGCCGATGCCGACGACGATCGCCGACACCTGCACCGCGCGCACATTCTGTCCCAGCGCCGTGGCGAACGGCGTCCCGATTTGCAGGAGTCGCATCGGCCGGCTCAACGCGATGGCCGCCACGATGAACACTGCCGAGCCGACGAAGGCGGCAGCGAATGTGGGCCACGAAACACCGGAAAGATTGCCGGCACCCCAGAGGCTCGCCATGATCGCATCCTCCACCGTCGCCGTCAGTAGGATCCAGACGTTCACCGACGCGAGCATGGCGCTCACGCCGATGCCCACGATGATCAGCCGCACCCCGCGCACGGAACCTTGCTTCGACGACAGGAGGAACACGAGGAACGCGGTGACGATGCCGCCTATGAGTGCCGCGATCATCGTCTCGACCGAGCCGCCACCGATCAGCAGCATGACGATCAGGGCGCCGGTGTACGAACCGGTCTGGAACCCGATTACATCGGGGGAACCGAGCGGGTTGCCAGTGAGGTTTTGGAAGATCGCGCCGCTCATTGCCAGGCACGCACCGAGCAGCACGGCCATGAGGATGCGGGGCGCACGCCATTCGAGTACGACCATGTTGGTGTAGTCGTCACCCTGACCGAGGAGGGCGCTGAGCGCCTCGACCGGTGATATTTGCGCCGATCCCGAAAACACTGCGAACACCGCGAGCAGCACGATGCCGACCCAGAGGGCGGTACAGAGGCGAGCTGACAGCCCATCCACCAGCAGGAACGGCCGCGAGTGTGGGCCGATGCGGTGTATGCGTCGGCCGAAGTCGAGTTCGGTCACGCCGTCATACCTCCGAGACCCGGGATCGGCGCACCATGTAGATCAGCACCGGGGCGCCGATGAACGCCGTGACGACGCCAACCGGTACCTCGCCAGCCGTGATGACACGGCCCAGCACATCGGCGAACCCCATCACGGTGGGCGCGATCAGCACCGAGTAAGCGAGGATCCATCCCTGGTGAGGGCCCACGATCATGCGCGCGATGTGTGGGGCGAGCAGGCCGAGGAAGCCGATGGGCCCGGCCGCCGCGGTCGCTCCGCCGGCGAGAAGGGCGATCGCGACGAGCGCGACGATCCGGATGCGGTTCGGGTGGGCTCCCATCGCGACGGCGGATGCTTCGCCGAGCGAGAGCAGGTCGAGCGAACGTGAGCTGAGCATCGCAAGGATCAATCCTGCGACGATGAACGGCACGATCGCGAGCGTCGCGTCGAGCGGTTGCGAGGCCGTGGTTCCGGCCGACCATCCGCGCATCTTCTGCAGGACCTCGGAGTTCGACAGCAACACGGCCGACGAGAACCCCGACAGCACGGCCCCAAGGGCAACACCCGACAGCGTCATGCGCACCGGGTTGCCGCGGGCCGAGCCGGTGTTGCCGATCATGAAGACCAGCACTGAGGTGATCATCGCGCCCGCGAACGACCACCACATGTATTGGGAGATGTCCGTCATCCCGAAGAATGCCAGTCCCACAACGACCGCTAGCGATGCGCCCGCGTTCACCCCGAGGATGCCGGGGTCGGTCATCGGGTTGCGGGTGACAGCCTGCATCAGGGCCCCGGCGACGCCGAGAGCTGCGCCCGCGATGAGCACGAGGACCGTGCGCGGCACGCGGGAGAGCCAGACCGTCTGCGAGATGGCGTCGGCGGGGTCGGGGTGGAAGAGCACGTGCACCACATCGGCCGGCGGAAGGCTGCGCGAACCGACGAGCATGCTGGCTGCGAGCGCCGCGAGACATAGGAGCGCCAGCGGGATCAGGCCGATCCACCGCCGTCGGCTCGAATCGCTCGCGGCCGACGCACGCGGGTCCGCCCCGGACAGGGAAGTGTTCGGGGCGGACACGGATACCGTGGGCTGCGAGGGCATCGGAAGGTCAGGAGACCTTGGTCGACGAGGAGACGAGCGCGGCGACGTCGTTCAGCCACGCCGCGTAGGTCGAGGCGGTCATCGCACCTTTCGAGCTCCAGGCGCCCAGCTGGTCGGCCTGCACGGCGGGAAGCGCGTCCCACAGTTCGGAGCTGAACGAGAAGTCTTCGCTGTAGCCCTCGACGAGCAGGATGTCGGCGGGGTAGGTCGAGGCATCCTCCCACGCGACCTGGCCCCACGGGTTGCCGGTCTTGGGAGCGTCGGCGCCGACGATGGTGGCGCCGAGCTCTTCGAGCAGTTCGGCTTGCGCGAAGCCGACGCCGGTGTAGAGCATCTCCTTGGCGGGGCTCGTGAGCATGAGGTTCAGATTCTTGTCGGTGATGGCATCGCTGAATGCTTGCTTTGCTTGCTCAAGGTCTTCGTCGGACTGGACGATCGCCTCGGAGGCCACGTCGCCGCCGAAGAAGTCGGCGATCTCGCGGGTGTCGGCGATGCGCCCCTCGATCGTCTCGCTGCTCGGCAGCGGCACGAACGGCGCGACGCGGGTGATCTGCGCATTGACGTCTTCGTCGAACCAATTCCAGCCGTCGGCCGTGCCCTGGCCGATGATGGCGTCGGGTCGCAGTTTGGCGAGCTTCTCGACATCGATCTCGCCGTCGGTGCCGACGACCTCGATGTTGGAGATGTCGGCATCGCCCATCACGAAGGGGTTGTCGCATTCGTATCCGAAGAGAGCGACGGGCTCGACGCCATACTCGTGCAGCGAGCTGTATGCGTAGCAGTCCATGACGATGTTCTTCGGCTGCGCGTCGAAGTCGATCGAGAGGCCGTCGATCGAGGGGTGCTCGAGGGTGACGCCGCCGCCGCTGCCGGCGGACTGTTCGGGGGCGGCTCCCGTCGAGGCACAGGAGGCGAGCAGCAGGGCGGACGTGGCGACGAGGACAGCGAGGGAGGACCGGCGGAGCACAGCGAAGACCAATCTTTCGGCGGAAGGGGATCGTCTCGACTGTAGCAAAGTTAGGGTAGGTAATCCTAACTAGCTAGTGGCCGGCCCTGAAACCCTGGGCGTGCTGGTAGACGATGACCTGAAGTCCGAATCAGGCACCGCCTCATGCGTCGGAAAGAGCACAGACGCAGCCGTTGCCTCGCCGCGTGGGGATGGCATCGACGCGGACCCGGCGTTTCAGGCCACGAACGTCCACGCGGAGTATGTAAGGCACCTCGACGCGCGCAAGCTCGACGAGGAACGCGTTCTGAACGCGTATGGGATGCATGGCACCGTCCTCGACGTTGAGGGCGTTCAGACTGCTGAATCACCCGAAGCGTCATCCACCAGGGCGGTACCCCTGCGGATCGAGTATTCGATACTCGACAGCCACCGCCTCGTCTGATCGTCGCGTCAGTCCAAGAATCCAGCCGAACTCGCCAGTCGCAGCCCATGCCCGTGCGTGTACAGCGGGTCGGCTGAATCGAACGGGACGTCCTCCCGAGAAGCCTCAACCGCCGTCATGGACCGCGGAAGATCGAAGGGGAGCGCGCCGACGAACGGCGTTCGTCCAAGTAGAGCGTCGAGGATTACCTGGTCGCTCGCTCCGTATTCGCCGATCAGGGCAGCCGAGTACGGTTCGAGCGCGGTCAGGACTGGAGGCCGTTCAAGGAAGACGACGACGATGGTGGGCGATCGCTGGGAGAGGTCGCGGATGTGGTCGACGACTTCTTCCGGGCAGCTCAGTGACCCGGCGTGGAACCAATCGCCGAGCGCGCTGTCGGGGTCAGTGTCGAATGGGGCGGATAGTCGAACGATGTTGACGTCGGCGTCTTTGGGGGAGTCCACGCGCTTGACCGGTACATGAAGTCCATCCCAGTCGATGCCCTCCGAGTAGATGCTCATACCGGCTGACAGCGGGAGGAGGTCGGTCCCTTTCAGCAGCGTCAACGACGCGCCCTGCGCGTACTCGCCAAGTGCGCGGTGGTGCGGGTCGGTTCCGACGAGGCGCGCGCTCTCGACGTCGACGTAGCGATGTTCGAAGAGCCCGAGCCGGAACTTCTCGAGCAAGATGCGCCGCACAGAGACGTTGACGCGTTCCTCCGGCACCTGTCCGTCGGACACGAGCTCGACCACTCGCTCGGGGCAACTGTCACCACCGAACTGGTCGACCCCGACTTCCAGAGCGATCCGCAGACGTTCGGTCGGCGTGAGATCCTCCAGGCCGTATCCGTTCGGCCCGAACGTGAGCCCCTCGACCGTCGTGGCTTCCAGCAAATACCAGTCGGTGCAGACGATGCCATCGAAGGCGAATCGTTCACGGAGGAGCTGCTTGATCACGGGTTCATTGAAGGCGAAGCCACGCTCTTCCCAGTCGGTGTCGACCGGCATACCGTAGTAAGGCATTACCTGGGTCACGCCGGCAGCGAATGCCGCTTGGAACGGGCGCAGGTGCAGGTCCTGTTGATGCCCCGGGTACACCTGTTCGCGGAAGCGTTTGTCGTGTGCGTCCATGCCGCGCTGCTGCGGGCCACCGCCGGGGAAATGCTTGACTACTGCGCTCACACTCGCGGAGTTCAGCTCGGGCCCGCCACGGAGTCCTTCGATGAATGCTGCGACCAGGTCGGCTACGACCTCTGGGTCTTCGCCGAAGGTGCCGAATCCTCTTGACCAGCGGGGTTCGGAGAAGATGTCGGCCATCGGTCCGAGGTAGACCCGCATCCCCATAGCGAGCATCTCTTGACGGATGATGTCCGCATACTCGCGCACGAGTTGGACGTCGCCGATGGCGCCGAGTCCGGTGTGCTCCGGCCAGCGTGAGACTGCATCGGCGGTCTTGCCGGTGAAGGGAGAACTGTGGAAGCCGTTGCGGGGGTCGGTCGAGAAGCTGATCGGGATGCCGAGACGCGTGTCCGCCGCGAGAGCCTGCAACCGGTTCAGCCACTGTGCGATCTCACCGGCATCGTCGCCGTCCATGACGTGGATGTGCGAGATGAACTTCCTCTCGATTTTCTCTTTTGCGTCGGAGAGAGCCTGTTCAGCAGAAAGAAGCCGACCCGGAATGTTGATTGCTGGCTGGAACATTAACCCAGCTTTTTCCGCGAGGGTCATGCGGCCGAGGAGATCCTCGGTGCGCTCTTCTGCGCTGAGGGTGGGGTCGAGGTATGGGTGCTGAGGCATGGTTTCCTTTCGGGGGAGGCGTTCTCGCGGGTAGCAGGATCAGTGCTCGGAGCGGATCCGGGTGAGCGGGGCCGCTGCCGTCGCCATGAGTACTGCGCCGAAGACCACGAGGGCAACGTAGTTGGTGGTCCCGCCGCCGACGCCCAAGAGTGCTGGGGCGACGAATGGGACGATCGAGAACGGCAGCGTCAGTGCGATGTTGATGACGCCGAGATTGCGTGCGGCGGCGCGCTTGTCCCTCATTACGGTGATGGCGAACGCGATGTAGGTGCCCATCATGATGCCGGCGGATACTCCGGTAACCAGCGTCACGCCGAGCAGGAACAGACCCAGCGTGGGTGCGATCGCGATCACGATCATGCCGGCGACCCCCACGCCTGCGGCCGCGGCGAGCATCGGCTTTCGCCGTTTGAGACGATCCCCAACCCACCCGGCAAGCGGGCCGACAGCGAACGCGAGGACGCCGGGAATGACATAGGAAAGCGTGATGGCGTCCGACAGTTCCGATACCGGCACTGCAATGTGATCCTGCAGCAAGTAGACGGTGTAGGTGGCAACGACGCCCAGGCCGCAGGAGAGAAGGAACAGTGCGAGCAACAACCATGAGAAGTCGGGTTCGCGGCGGGGGTTGATGAAAAACGAACCGAAGAATTCTCTGACGCCAAACTGCGCAGAGGCGGGCGCGGGCGCGTCGTCTCTGAAGATCGCGACCAGAGCCGCAGCAAATACAAGAGCGACCGCGACGGGGAGGCCGATCTGGGCAAGGATGCTGGTGGGGAACGCCTGAATGAAGAAAACGCCCAGCACGATTGACGCGGACGACGCCGCACCCGACAGAGAGCCGACCAGACCTTGTTGCGACGTCGGCACGCGATCGGCGACGATGGCAAGTGTCGCCGCAATGGCAGCGTTCACGAATGCCTGCATCAGGATCCACCCGAGCAGCAGCATCGGGAAGCTGTCCGAGAAGCCGATCACGGCAGCGCCGACGGTTGTTCCGACAAGTCCGATCATGATCCATGGACGACGGCGTCCGAACCGGCTGCGAGTTCGGTCGCTGAGTCGTCCGAAGAACGGGTTGGCGAGGACTGCAGTGAGTGTGCCGACGCCGGCGGCGATCGAGTAGCTCGTGGTCTTGCTAGCGGGGTCGATCTCCGCGATACGCAGTGCGAGCGTGACGGATGCAGGCAGATTGATGGCCATCCAGATGCCGAACATCGCGAGCGCGTAGATCGCGATGAAGCCGGGTCCGGCGCGCTGCACGGAATCGGCTGGGGGAATGGTGACGGGCGCGGTCATCTTAACTTCCTCATCGTTGAGCGATAGAAACCGGAAACGTTACCGGTAACGATTCCGGTGACGCCTCCGATACGATAGACGATGATCGGCATTCCGGTCAAGGAACACGAGTGGAGCCTCGCTATGACGCATCGGGTAACTCTCAGAGATGTGTCGAAAGCTGCGGGAGTCGGCATGGCCACCGTGTCGAGAGCGCTCGCTGACCATCCTGACGTCAGTGCCGAGACGAGGGACCGCGTGCGTGCGATCGCGCTCCAGCTCGGCTACCGTCCATCCGTCGCTGCCCGCGCGTTGCGCAATGGCGGGTTTCGTGCGATCAGCGTGATCGTCCCCGACGACGGGTGGGGCTGGTGGGAACCTGTTGTCCATAGCGCATTTCAGGCCGCCTCATCCGCAGGCTTCCAAGTGCTCGTGCACCCGATCGCCGGAACGGACGGGGGACTCGCGGCCGTTGTGGAAGGGTTGGAGAACATGCCGACCGAAGGTGTGATTGTGATCAGTGTCCGGGACCAGCAAGCCGTCCGGGAGGCCTGTGATCGAATCGGCATCCCAGGCGTTGCCATCGATGACTCCAGCCTGGAGCTCCGGTTTCCGACGATTTCTCCCACCAATCGAATCGGCGCCGGGGACGTCGTGGCGCACCTTGTGCGACAGGGGCGCAGACGGATCGCGTTCCTGCGACCTTGGCTGGTCGAGGGCCTTCCGGGTTGGGGCGATGGGTTGTTCATCCGTGAGCGCGAGCAGGGCTACCGTGATGCGTTGTCTGCTGCCGGACTTCCGATCGACGAACGTCTCATCTTGGACGTCGCACAGCGACCGGAAACCGAGGTCTACTGCGAAGAACTCAACCAACTTCTCGACGCCGGCGTCGTCCCGGACGCGATATTCTGCGCGTTCGATGGCTTGGCTGCTCCGGTGCTCCGCACGCTCTCTTCCCGCCGCATCCGTGTGCCCGCTGAAGTCGCAGTCGCGGGATTCGACGACGAACGCGCCGCTGTCCTCGTCAGCCCTCAGCTGACCACCGTGCGGCAGCCCTTCGACGAGATGGGACGGGCAGCCGTCGCTCTGCTGCTGCAAGCTGTTGAAGGAACACCCGCGCCGATCATGCGACACGAGTTCGGCACCACGCTTGTCGAACGCGCCTCGACGGGTCTCGAACGCGCCTGAGGCATCGCTCCACAGAGGAAACGCGCAGACTGTCATAATAAAGATTATCAGCCTAGTTTCCGTGAATCCTCCCTGGAGGACTGGGCGACACAAAGCGGCCCCGATCGGTTGATCGGGGCCGCTTCGTGTTCATCTCACGCGTCTTGCTTTGCACGACCTGTGGTGCGGGTCTTGCGGCGATCGTTGGTTGCTTCCGTGTTGGCAAGCAATGCGACCAGTGCAGGATCTCCGAGGAATGCCTGCTCTGCGGCGGTGTATACGAAAGCCGGCTCGAAGATGATCGTGCCGTTGGGCTCTTCGCGAGCGATGTAGTTGTCGTGGTGCGCCATGCTTCCGAGGCTGACTCGCTTGCGGGCGTCCACGCTGACCAATGTTCCGTTCATGTGGTGACTCCTATCGTCCCTGGCTGGACAGATGCAGTGCGCCGGCCTTGTCCGGTGCGCTGCGGGTGGGTGCATACGGTGAGGCTCTGGCGGAGCCTGGACCGTGCATCACGTTGTGCCGGCGCCTCTCGGCGAACCAGCTGCAGGCAGCTGTCGCTGCTAGCTCACAGAGTGTGTAGTTGCTTCACTGGGTGTGTAGCCGACTATACACGTATTTTCCCACTATGGGGTAATACGGAAATGGGGTTTTGCCGCATAGGGGTCAATCGATCTGGTAGACTGTCTCCATGAATGTAGAATATCATAACGATGCCGCCGACAAGCTCGACGGATACAAGGACCTCGACGACGATCTGCTCGAGGCCTACGACAAAGCGATCGACAAGCTCTGGGAGGACAGCCGTGAGCTGTTCCTGCGGAGCACGTTCCTGCGACCGCCGGGTTCGTACGTGGTCGAGGTGTTCGTCCCGGGGCGGTCGACCGACGATCACTACTACTTCTTCTGGGTTGAAGAGCCAGGCAACGTTGCCTTCATTCGGGCTGTCGCCACGACGAAGACGAAGATCGTATAGAAGGTGCCCCTGAGGCTCTATCGCTCGGGATCAGCGCGCCGCACCCCCGTGGCGACTCGGCTCATTCGAGCAGTGTAGGAGTCGAGTCGTCGACGGACGTTCGAGTCCACAAGCGGCCATCCAGTCCGTAGACGATTTCTGCGGTGAACCGTGTCAGCGGCGCCCCGGACAGTTCGTGACTCTCAACGTTGATCAGTTCAACCTGTACTTGTTCCTGACGAGTCTCGTTGCTCTGGAGACGGAGGGGAACTTGCGGATAGCTCTTCGCTACCAGCGGAGGGAGAAACCGCAATTCCTTGATCGTCACTGGGCCTGCGGTGTCGTTCGTCACGGAGAAGTGCACGCTCGTCATGAGCAGGTCGGAGCCGCTGCCTTGTCCTGCCCCGCCAGCGATTGACACGCTGACTCGTCGCGCCGCGGACTCCAATTCAGCAGCTGCCTGCAGCAACTCGCGTTGTTGAGTTGCAGCCAGGGCCTCGTCGGCCTCGCGCTGTGCTTGGTCCCTATCGATGCGTTGTTGCTCGCGATGCGCTTGGTCCGCTCGAAAGGTCTGAACCGCCCACAGGAGCGTGAGGACCGTAGCGGTCGCACCAAACCAGGTCCCTGTTGCTGCGACCCACTCGGATTTGAGCTTTCCGATCCACAACAGGGCGACAGTCGCTCCTACCGCCACGCCGGCGACGGCCCAAATGATGTGGACAATTGCCGCCCTGCCACGATTGTGCATGGACGACAGGTTAGCGATTCAGCGTCTGGGTAGAAAGCGATCATTGTCTGGGAGCAGTAGCTCGCCGGGGCGGTGCGGAGCTCGGGCACGAAGGCGGCTGGTTCAACGCGAAGTGTCCGACGCGGAGCTGACGTCACCAGCGAAGCCGTAGTGGTTCTGAACCTTCTTCGCGCGGTTGTCTAGCGCGGCGCGGCGGCGATGGTCGAAGCTGGGGCTGTGAACGGCAGCCGGGTATTCGACGCAGCGGAGATTGAGGGCGAGCTGCGGGACGCCAGAACGGCAGCGCTGGAGATGGTCCGTGGTGCTCGAGGGGCGCTGTCTGGCGCCGTCGACTTGACGATGGGTTATCTCTCCTTCCTTGGGTTCGTCGAGCGTGCACAAGCGTTTCACCTAGGAACGGTGGACATGGTCGAGGCCGGCAACCCGCTTGCTGCGGCGACGCTCCTGCGATCTTTCGCTGAAAACCTCGCAGTCGTCTTCTACATCGAGAAGCACCCAGGAGAGATGTCGAAGCTCTATCCCGGAGCCGAGCAGGGACTTGCAATGGGCAAGGTGATTGCCGCAGCACAGAAGAGCTTGCCGGGCTTCAAACGACTACACGATCACCTGAGCTCGATGGCCCACCCGTCAGGTTCCGGAGCCTTTCAGACACTGCGCACTGAGCCAGATGGTCGTATCTTCTGGCAGTCCCACCCGACGTTTCTGTCCAACGAGGACGCTCTGCAGTATCTCAAGTGGCTTGCTGAGCTTCGAGGGCTCACGGCGACGGTTATCAGGAACACGGCTGCGGGCTTCGCGGCCGCTGAGTCGAGTGCACACCAGTCAGGCTGAGATCGATCAACTGGTCGATGCCTACGAGGCATGAGAAGTGGGGTGGTGGAGACTCGAGTCCCAACCACCCCGTCGGTGCCAGGTGGTGGCTCGTGCCCTACCTGCTACGCGCTGCGCGTCCACGGCGGCGAATGGCTCACCTGAACCCGGGTGGCGTGCTGTAGCGCCGTGGGGCGTCCACTCCATAGCTGGTGTCGATCGCCGGCGGCAGGATGACGCCGGGATGCTTGTGCGCGAGGTGGACGAAGAGCTGCCCGGATTCGTCGTTCGGGTTCTCGACGGCCCACACCCGGCCCGGGTAGAGCTGCAGGAGTGCTTCGACCATGGCGGAGGCCCATCCTTGACGGCGGTGTACTTTGTCGACGTTGATGACCGTCACCAGGCCGCGCGCGCCCCGCGGACCGTCCCAGACCTTGTACTGTACTTCGGTCCATGCGTGTCGGTGCCGTCTCTGTGGGCTCAAGTACGCCGTTAGATGGCTGGGGTACTCATGCAAGCGCGTGATCTGGAACCGCCGTTCTCCGACGCTGACGCGTGGCAGTCGGCGGCGTTGCCACCGACGCTCAACACGACCGCGTAGTCGCTGCAGCATTATCAGGCCGCCGCGCAGCGCCGGCACTAGCCGCCACCGGGCGGGATCTTCATCCTCATGAGGATGCGGAGGGTCTTGTAGGCGCGCTTGCCGACTGGCCCTGGAAGCAGCGTCAGAATCGCGAACAGCGCCACGAGTGTAAGGAAGACCAGGCTGACGATCTGGAGGGCACCGAGGGGGACGGCAAAAGCGTCTGCGAGAGGGGTGAGGTCGACTGGGGGCACTGTTCGTCCGAATCAGGTGCCGTTCCTCGCCGCTAACACCGATTGTTCGAATGGCTGTCGATCTACTCCGACCGCGGAACCCGCCGCGTTGCTGTCTTAGTTACCATCCACCGCGACAATTGTTCGGCGAGAACAATTCGGCGAGGGCTCTAAGTTGGCTGTCGGTTGTTGCTGATTTCAATGAGCGTCGCGTAAACGAGGCTCTCAGTTCCCGGATCGATGTTCTGATCCAGGCTCCTTTCAAGAGGCCTCAATTGTAACAGCTGCTCCGTCGCGGCGGGGTCTCAGAATCGATCGTTTTGGAACAGGCGTAGGACGAAGTGCGGGGCACGACCGACAGGTCGCCCAACCCGCCGCTAGCCTGAGGTGACCAACAAGGGGGTCCCGGTGGGGAACGAAGAAGTAGAGCCCGTCGAGATTCGAGCCGTGTCCGAGCAGCGGTTCAAAGCTCATGTGGTTTGGGCGCGCGGACCTGGAGGTTTGCCGCCCATCAAAGAGGTTGAGTGGCTGGAGATCGAGCCCGCACGGGTCTTTGGGACGATCTTTCTGGACCTCACCGACAAGGACTTACACAGCGCCGTCATGGCTCCGGACCTCGCTGGGAGGTATCGCGGCGTGGACATCCTCCAAGACCACGCGAGCATCCGTGAGGCCGTAGAGCGGACTGCGGCGAGCATGGCTCGTGTTCACAACGACTACGACAACGAGCGAGCACAGGGCGACGAGAAGCCTTCGGTGGACTTCTTCGCGAAGGTGGCGAAGGAGAACAAGCTGCACGAACGTTTTAAGTACCTTCGCGACAGCCCGAGTGCCATCGCGGCAAAGCGGCTGATCGAGGTCGCTATGCGCTGGTACGAGAACCAGGACGGCTCCTACATCGAGCAGTTTCAGACGACCGGCTTCGATGCGCGGGTCTGGGAACTCTATTTGTGGGCCGTGCTGAGAGAGGCGGGCCACCGGGTAGAGCAGCCCAAGCCTGCGCCTGACTTCTTGGCACGAGGCATCGTTGGCGACTTCTATGTGGAGGCAACCACCTCGAACCCTCCGCCTGCCAATCAGGTGGTGCCGCTCCCCACGACCGAGGAAGACATCTTCGAGTACGTGCACAACTACCTGCCGACTCGGTTCTCGGGTCGGCTGTGGGAGAAGCTGAACGACAAGGGGTACTGGACCCGCGAGGGCTTGGATCTGACTATCCCGTTCGTCATCGCGATCCAGGACTTTCACCATCCTCTCTCTATGACTTGGAGCCAATCGGCCCTCTACGAGTACCTGTACGGTGTGCGCATCGAAGACGTGGAGAGCGAGGGCAAGATGCAGAGGGTTGAAGTGCCGGTTGCTCAGATCAAGTGGGGTACGAAGGAGTTCCCTTCGGGCTTCTTCAAGCTGCCCGACTCGGAGCACGTCAGCGCTGTCGCATTCAACGCGGCTGGAACGCTGACCAAGTTCAACCGCTTGGGGATCGCGGCAGGCATGGGTGATCCGAGTGTGGCCGTGAAGCACGAGGGGCGACGCTTCTCGAAAGACAACACAGGTGTTGAAGAAGCCTTTTCGCAGATAGTGACTCCCGGCTACGAGGAAGACTGGACCGACGGCTTCACCGTCTTCCACAATCCGAATGCGCTCAATCCGCTTGCCTTCGAGGCGTTCCCAGGAGCGGCACACGTCTTCGAAGAGGACGGGTTACGCAAGCAGGTCTTCCCCGCCGGTCACCTCGTGTCGAGCACGACGGAGATCGTGTCGCACTACTGAGGGTGTCCGTAAACCATCGTTTTCGGGCTACGTTCCACGGATGAGCTGGCGCAGCGATGCAGACGCTTCGAGGAGCGCGATGCTACGTTCCGCGATCCGCTTGAGTCGGACGGCCAGCAGCTCATCTGCATCAGTCGGATTGGCGTAGTCACGCAGCCGTTCGAGAACGGCTGCGATCGTCGGAATGCGGTGACCGCCGGCCCGGAGTGCGGAGACGATCCGCGCGTCGATGATGGCATGCCATGAATAGCGCCTGGCCTGGATGGAACCGATACGGTCAGGCCGCACCAACCCTTGGGATTCTGTTCGAGGTGCCGGTAGATGCGAAGTGTCCCGCTAAGTCCAGCCGTCGATAATCCTCTGTTCTTCTTCAGTGGGTGGTGATGCCGGCGGAACGTGCGGTGGCCACCAACGTGACACGACACGAGTGGGTGCGTTCGGTTGTCCCTCCCACCGTGAAGGCGACCAGAAGCGGAAGAGCATGTTTCCTGATTTGGGATCTGGCTGGCGACTGGAACGAAAGCTCTGTGCATCGGGGAGGAAGAGTCGCTCGGCAATCAGGTCTCCGGGCCGCGCAATCGCGAAGCTGTGGGCATTGGCCAGGAGTGCAGCGTTCAGATCCACTGTCTCGTTGATGCTCAACGTCGAGCCTGGTTGCCGTGGCTCGATGTCTCGCCGGTAAAACGCAGCCACGCGGTATGGGCCGATCGGGAATGCGAGGATCGGCGCACCCCAGACGCCACCGCTGAGGGACGGGTTTGCCATGTCTTCATGCAGTTCGAGCATCGGCTCGTCGGAGGTGATCAAAGCGCGCGGCGTCTTGTAGATCGCGAAGTGACGCATCGTGATGAGCCCGGCGACATGCGTTGCCGTATGCGCAAAAACTCTCAAATCCTGCTCGCGCGTGAGCGGGAGCTGAGACGGATCGCTTCGAAAGCGCTCGACGTCAGCCATTATCGTCTCGATCGAATCGTTGGCGGTGTAGGCGAACAAGTCACCCTGGCGAAGGTCATTCGCGAGATTCTCCGGGCCATACGCATCGAGAATCTGCGTCAGCTCTGCCGCCAGCATCGCGCGTCGCTTTGCGCGCGCCTTTCGGCCGCGCGTCATCTGCACTGCGATGAAGAGGGCGAGCCACTGGTGCTGCTCTTCATCGAGGTCTCCTGGTCGATCTGTATCGAGCACGGCGAAAGCTTGTGACGCGTGTCCTTCAACCGCGGAGAGCCACGCCTCCCAGTACACGACGGGCAGACCGCGCGAGTCGGGCAGGCGATAAAAGTCCGTCTCGAACGCCGCGCGCTCCGGCGCAGGTTCGTAGGCGTTGCGATCTCGCTCAAGGTCAATGACTCGGACGCGATCTTCAATCGCCCAGCGCTGCAGATAGAAACGCGGCAACAGATGATGACGCCTCGGCTCCTGCCCAGCAGCGGTCATTGCTTCCGCGTTTCGCCAGGCGATCTCCCAGAGATTTTCAGAGCGGTTGGTCATCATCTTGGATTGTTGAGGTCGCTGTTCGAAAACGGGGACGGAGCCAGAATCCTCATATCGCCAGCTTAGAAGCCGTCGCTGATGCTGCACTCACGGAGTCCAGGGCCGCTTGACGAAGATGTCCCAGTCGCGCTGGCCTGAGACACAACTCCTGGAGCGTGCTCCAGGATGGGGGTGTGGAGAAGCAATGAGGTTTCAGACTGCTCGTGACATTGCCGCGTTGAGGGCCTCGCAGGTCCGCGTGCAGATTCCCTCTTGGGCGTATGGCGGAGATCCAGCAGGACTAGCTGGTATGGCCGGATGGGCGCTCGAGCACGACGGATCTGGGTGGCTCGTGCGGAACGCGGAGGCCGCCAAAGGTCGACCCCCGCGTCTCATCCGCGTACTGGACACCGGTTCGGAGTCATCCCCAGACGATGAGTCGACATACGTCTCGCTTCGCGAGCTCAGCGACTTCGACGGGATTCTGACGGCCAACCTCTGGGAGCGAGCTGTCGCGTTCCGTGACGAACTTGTCGAAAAGTACCCCCACGATGCGGCCGCGATGCTCACCGGAGCAATGGCTCTGTTCGGCGCCGCAGCAACTGCCGGAGAGCTGCCGGCAGTTGCTGCGGCAGTGATGCCGGAGCTCCACCGAAATGCGCTCCCGAACGCGCGCATGTTTCTGGTCCGCGGTTCCACTGAGCTCGCGGGGCGTCTTCAGATGCCGGGAGTCTTCCTGCGAGTCTCTGATGATGCCCCGAAGCCGAGCAGTGGTGACCTGCACTTCCAAAGCGCTCACCATCTCACGTCGGACAGCATGGTCGGCCTCGGTCCCTTCTTGGCGCCGGTATTCAGCAGTCTCTCGCCACACGTCTGGGGGATCAACATCCCTCGCATCGGTGGCTCGATTGCGATCGTGTTCGGAGAGTCGCTTCCGGGTAGGAGAAGCTTCGCAGTCGACCTTCTCGACACGGCCTCGCCTACTGGAAACGAAACCCGAGCCGACCCGGTCGGTGCAATTGAGAGATCGGCATTTCGCGATGCCCTGCGGTGGTGGGCCAGCCGACTCGACTTGCTCCTGTCGCACGCGACCGAGCCTGCGGTGAATTCAAGGGACGGGCAGTGGGAACCAGGTCGTGCGCAGCAGAGGATTATCACCCTGACGCAGGTATTTCGAAGTTGCCAGGCCCTCGCGACGTCGAGCGACGACCACACACGTCGAGTACTCATGTTCAATGTGCTCGATCAGCTACCCGGGCTGAACCCACAGTGGAACTGGAGCGCGCTGACGAAGCCGAAGGCTGCCGTCGAACGGCTCGACAAGATAAGACTTCGGATGCCAGCCTCCGTGCAGACGGTGCTGCTGCCTCGAGCCGAACGTGCCATTGAGGGTCTGCGCGCTGTGGCAGCAGGCTTCTTTGCGGCCGAGCTCCTCGATGGCGACGGTATCCGGCTCCCCGACAAGGCAGGCGGCAACGTGACTGTCCCGCGAGTAGATGCTGCGTCTGAATGGCTGCGGGTGCTTCGGAACTCTACCCACGGCTTCGATCAAGGCCTCACCCCTCGCCAGGGGCTACTGCTCGAAGCGCACAACGGGCGGGTGCCGGCGACAGTTGCAGACCTGGCCTGGTTGCATCTCGTCTATCTGATGGCCTACCCGGAGCTTCTGGGCGGCACCGCGGCAGTATTGGCTCGGCGCCGAGCTGACACATCCGCGTGACGTCGAGCGTTCACAACTTGTCGGCAACGCCGATGTGCTCAGGCCATCAGAATGAGGAAGCTTTGCTCTTAGCATCGGCCTGGTGGCGGTAGAGCGTTGCTCTGCTCCAGCCAACGAGTGCCGCTGCCTCCGCGGCGGTTCGACCGCGGCTGCGGGCTTCGGCGACGAGGGCGAGCTTCTCTTCGATGATGGCGGGGTTCACCCGCGGACGCCCGAATCGCGTGCCCGACTCGCGTGCCGCGGCGATGCCAGCGTTGACGCGTTCGACGATGAGCTCGCGCTCGTACTCGGCCAGGGTGGCGAGCATGTGCAGCATTAACCGGCCCGTCGACGTCGCAGGGTCGATCCCATCCGAGAGCGATCGCACATGGACCCCGCGGCCGCGTAGGAGCTCAACAGTGTTGAGGACATCGATGAGGGAACGCCCTAGTCGGTCGATGCGCCACACGATCACGGTGTCTCCGGTCTCGGCGTACTCGAGCAGCTTCGTCATCCCAGGCCGCTCGATCGCGGTCTTGCTGCCAGAGGTCACATCAGCGAATACATCGCGTTTCTGGACGCCGGCGTCGACGAGTGCGTCGAGCTGCAACTGCCCGTCCTGGCTCGCGGTGCTCACTCTGGTGTACCCGATCTGCCTCATTACACCAGCATGTCTCAGAAAGTCGAGCGAGACGGAGTGGGACACGCCGAACTGTGAGACGAGTTTTCGAGACATTGGGCGGGCCGGAAGATCTGCGGATCTGCGCGCCTGAATTCGCCCAGGTCGACGATGGAACGTGTGTCTCGTAAACCTGTAGGTTCCTGACGCATCGAAGGCCTCCGGACGATGAGTGTTGGGGCGACGGTGGGTATTGCCCCAATTTTGTCAAGACTGACACGCGTACAAGTGAAATCACGCAGTCGATGTTGCGGTGATCTTCAGGTTTCTCGTACCTTCGGCCTCGTTGCTCTGACTTTGGGGGATATGTGGCCGCTCGACGGTTCATGCGTGCGGTGCTGGGTTTTGCGATTGTCGGAGCGTTGGTCGGAACCATTGCGCAGCCTGCCGCTGCTGACGAGCCCGACGAGCCTGGGAAACTCGGCGAATCGTCGGTTTTGGAACCGGCGCTGACCGGATCCTCGGAGGACGCTGCGCTTCCACAGGGCGAGGCACCTGTGCCGATGGAGATTGAGAGCCTTCCTCAGCCGGCGGAACCGGTGGAGGAGGCGCCCGCCCCGGATGCTGATCCCGAGTTCGACTCTGTGTATGAGGTGGATCCTTCGTCGGCCGAGGTCGTTGACCGGAAGGCCTACTCGGAGACGTACGAGGGGCCGGACGGATCGAACGTCACGAAGTTCTCCGACGTGCCGCTGAACGTGAAGATCGATGGCGAGTGGAAGCCGGTCTCCACAGATCTTTCAGGTCGCGGTCCGTTCCAGTGGTTGGGCCAGGGCGGCGCTGAAGTCGCGCAGCACCCCCTCGCTCCGGTGTTCGCTGGACGAGCGGACGAATCGCCGCTGCTTGCGATCACGAAGAACCTCCGGGAGATCACTTTCACTCTCGAGGGAGCCTCTGCATCGCCGCTGCAGCGCGACATGTTCCCCTGGAGCGATGTCAAGGAACGTGCCGTTTACCACGACGTCTTCCCGACTACGGACCTTGTGTACGAGGTGACCCCGGCCGGCGTCAAGGAACTCTTCGAGCTCAAGGCGGCGCCGGGCGCGTCGGGTAAAGCCTCATGGCAGTGGCGAGTTTCCACGGCTGGACTCGATGTACGAATCGATGGGAACGGCGACATCGTCTTCGAGAACGAACTTGGTGTGCCAGAGCTCGCCATTCCACGTCCGACGATGTGGGACTCGGCAAGCAAGAGGGGCGATCGGGCAAACGCCCAAACCAATGTGGACGTCAGCGTCGAGCAGGACGGCAAGGATTGGCTTCTCTCGCTGGAACCCGACCGCAACTGGCTGAACAGCGCTGATCGCGTCTACCCAGTCTTCGTTGACCCAGACCTTTACTCAACAGCGGCCGAGACTCACACCTACAAGACCAATGGTCAGTACAACCACAATTATGGAATCCAGGTCGGAAACACCAACACAAACGGCACCTGGCGCGCGCTGGCGTTGTATAACTGGGCATCGATCTCGGGCAAGCAGGTTCTCGACGTACAGGTCGGCCTGGCGGGCCAATCGCGTGATTCAACGACCACCGTACGGGCCGGAGGCTTGTGGGTTGCGACAAGCTTCCAGTACAACTCACTAGGCACCTTCCTAGGCAACGCCACTTACAACAATGGCAACGGGCTCGTCGACGATGATCGACTCACCAGTCAGGTTGCAGCGTGGACCCGAGCTGGCACGACGGCGATGCATTTCACATTCACCGGTGAGGAGTCCAACACCTACACGTATAAGCACTATCAGGCGTCTCAGATGTACGTCTGGTGGAAGGAGTACCCCACCGGTGGCACCGTCGATTCTCCGACGGCTCCTGCACACGATGCCATCAACACGAACCTGACACCGACGCTGAAGATCAAGGGCGTGACCCCTGCGCCCGGCACTTCGCTGCAGTACCTCTTCCGTCTCAGCGAAAATCCCAACCCGGACGTCGGCACCGTTTGGGATTCCGGATGGCTGGCGCAAGATCAGATCCAAGTTCCCGCGGACAAGTTACTCCCCGGCCGCAAGTACTACTGGCGTGCCTTCGTCAGAGATAACTACGACGGCGTGTTCGGAACGTCAACCACTCGACCGGTTGGCACGTGGGCTTTCACCACGGCCAATGTCCCCGTGGTGGACAAAGCTTCCTCCCAGCCACAGGACCGCAGTATCACAGTCACTGACTCGCCCGTCCTCGCGGTCGCAGCGCCACCAAATCCAGCAGGCCGTGCGTTGAAATATCGCTTCCGCATCGCGACCGGACCCGACACCAGAACGGGAGGGGTCCTGTTGTCGAACTGGTTGGACGCCCCTCAGTGGCAGATACCAACGGCATCGCTGCAGGATGGAACCACCTACTCTTGGACCGTTCTGACGAAGGATGTGGGATACGACGTCGAGTCGACAACTCCCTGGGTTGCCACCTTCACCGTCAATAAACGCTTGGGGGCCGACAGCATCTCGCCCACCGACGTCGCCGGATCCGTCGCCGTAAACCTGGCGTCGGGGAACGCGAACGTGCAGTTCTCATCACCCACCGTCTCCACCGTCGGCGGGCCGATGGGAGTCGGATTCAACTACAACTCGCTCACAGAGTCGAACGCCGGACTGAAGGCCGAGTATTTCGACGCCACCGCCAAGCCTGGCCAGACCCAGACCTACGACTTCGCGACAGCCACCCGGGTGCTGCAACGCACGGACAAACTCATCAGCTTCAACTGGGAGACAGGGTCGCCTGGCGCCGAATCGCCGGGCGCGAGCGTGCCCGCGGACCGGTTCTTGGCGCGCTGGACAGGGTTCATCTCGCCGAACGTCGCCGGCGACTACTACTTCGGCACGCGACAGGACGACGGGGCGAAGCTGATCATCGACGGAACAACGATCATCAACAAGTGGGCGAACACAGCATTCACGCCGGCACCGGTCTTCGCGACCACCGCAAAGACCCTGCCAGCTGGCCCGAAACCCTTCCAGTTCGACTACTACGAGGCATCCGGCCCCGCAGGGATCGAGCTGTGGGCGAAACTGGGCCCGAACGGTGCACCCTTCATCGTGCCGGCCTCATGGTTCACGAAGTCACCGGAGGTCTTGCCCGACGGGTGGGCGACCTCGGCGATCCTCGCCGGCGACATCGGCAGCTACACGCGAGTTCGTGTCGAAGAGGGGTCAATTACCCTCACTGACTCGAAGGGTGGAACGCACTCCTTCACGCGGGCTGCCGACGGCGGTTACCGGCCACCCGCAGGGGAGACGGGAGTCGTCTCCCTGTCGAGCAACAAACTCGTCACTTTCACAGACGCCGCCGGCATCGTGCACACCTTCCGAGCTGATGGTGTCATCGACCAAGTCGTCAGTCCGATCGACATCGCAAAACCGGCCGCGCCCGCCCTCGAGTACAACGCTCAAGGGCGAGTCAAACGAACGTACGACCGGCTGAGCACTTCGGCGGTGCCTCGGGACATCCGGTACTTCTACGGAGGGGACACAGCTGAGGCTCCGTTGACGCGCGCCGACTCGAACCTTGCGACCTCCGCCTGCCCAGCCCTCCCCGGCGGCAGCGAAGCTCCCCTCGGCATGCTGTGCCGCATCGTGTACCCGGGTCACCAGCCGGGTACGACCGACACCACCCGTCTGTTCTACGACGCTGCCGGACGGCTCATCGGGATCCAGAATCCTGGCAACCAGAACCTCAGCTTCAGCTACGACGCATCCCGCAGGCTCACGGCCGTCCGAAATGTCGCGCAGAACGACTGGCTGCTCGCGGACCCCGCCCGCACAGCTAGCAACACGAACCAGACCGTCATCTCGTACGACGCGGCTGGCAAAGCCGCTGCGGTGACCCTGGCTGCACCCGATGGTGTCAGCCCGAACTTGCAACCGGGCAGGAAGTACACCTACGAGGCCGGGGCGACGATCGTGAACGCGGTCGCGGACGACGGATCCGATTCCCTCGCGCGAACCGTCACCTGGGATGCTGCATGGCGTGGGACCGGCGAGACGTCCCCGTCAGGGCTGAGCTCCTCAGTCGAGTGGAGCAGTCGAGACCAGATTCTGTCCACAACGGACGCCACGGGTCGAATGATCACCAACCTCTACAACCAGTCAGATCTCCAAACCGATTCATACGGGCCCGCGCCGGCGTCCTGCTTCGGTTCCGACAAGCGCCCGCTCTCAAGCTGTGCAACGGCGCCGGCGCATACGTCGACGAACTATGACGAGGGCCTACGCGGCCTCTCCACAGCCTGGTACAACAACCAGACCTTGAGCGGCGTCCCGAAAGTTATGACGCAAGGAATCCCCACAGTCCCGAGTGGCCTTGTAGAGAAAGACTGGAGTTCCGCCTCACCGGTCTCCGGGATCGCCGCAACCAATTGGTCCGCTCGCATGACGGGAACGATCACCTTCCCCGCCGCGGGCAAGTATGAGTTCCAGACCTACTCTGACGATGGCTCCCAGGTCTGGGTCGACGACAACCTCGTCGTGAACTTCTGGCGAGGCGGCGCATGGGCACCGTCACCCGTAGGCATCGTCAATGTCGCCGAAGCCGGCCAGGTGTCCCGAATTCGCATCCACTACTACCAGGACACCGGTCCAGCAGCGCTTGTTCTCAACTGGAAAGCACCCGGCAAGACGACCTTCACCGCCGTCCCGGGCACTGCCCTGAGCCCTGCATACAACCTGGCAACATCCACAATCACGGACGACTCGGCACCACCTGGTGCACCTGCCGGCATCGACAACACTGACGTCCCCGCAAGCAAGACGACAACCTCGTACGGGGCATCACCCTGGCTCGGGATCGCAACCGAGACAGCTCTCGACCCAGAAGGGTTGAACCTGCGCACCCAGGCTGGATACTCCGATACCTACAACCGCCGCACCTCACGCATGCTCCCGGCGGGCGTTGCCTCTGGACAATCACTCGCAGTCGCTGGGACCACCTACAGCTACTTCGGGGACACCCAAACGATCAAGGCGGCCCTGCCTGACGATCCACAAGTGAAGGACGCCAGCTCACACATCTGCGGGATCCCCAAGACGACCGCTCAGTTCGGTGCGTTGAAGAAGTCCACCCCGCCAGCCGGGGCAGATGGCGCCCGGGCTGAGACGCAGTATCTGTACGACCTGTGGGGCCGAGAGGTCGGGACGAAACGCTCCGGCGACGCAGATTGGACCTGCACCACGTTCGACCTTCGTGGTCGCAGTGTTCAGACCGTTTATCCCGCGACTGCGCAGCAGGTCCCACGAACGGCTGTGTTCTATTACAGTGTCACCGCGCCCCTCACCATGATCGCGGGGGACTCCGCCGGTGCTACCACAACGACGGTCGACCTACTCGGTCGGACCACCACCTACGCCGACGTTTGGGGTGCTGTCACCGAGACTCAATACAACCGGCTCGGACAACCGACAATGACGACACTCAAAACCCCCAGTGGACCAGCTCAAACGTCGCAATCCACCTTCGACATCGATGGGCGCCTCACCGGGGTCACACAAGCGGGCATCTCGGCGACGCCAAGCTACGTGCAGGGCGAACTTGCGTCGGTCAGCTACAGCAACGGGGCATCCCTCGAAGGAGTCCAGCGCAACGGCGCTGCGGCACTCACCGACCAAACCTGGTCATTCCCAACCGGAGAAGCAGTCACCGACTCCGTCCTGCGATCCCAGTCGGGCAGGATCCTCTCGAACACACTGCTGGACGGGGACGAAGCGTACGAATCCCGCTACACCTACGACACAGCAGGCCGCCTCGTTGCCGCAGCAATCCCAGGCCACAACCTCAGCTACGGTTACGCAGACGGCTGCGGCGCTAATACTCGAGCCGGCATGAATGGCAACCGAACCTCCGCCACCGACCAGGTGGTCGGGGGAGGAACCACCTCGACCGCGTACTGCTACGACTGGGCCGACCGACTGACGTCCTCACAGATCAGCGGAGCAGTGGACCCGACTCGAGGGCCTGTGTCCCAAGGACTGGCGGCGACGTCGTTGGCATACGACGCCCACGGCAACACCACGAAACTTGCAGACCAGACGATCAGCTACGACATCGCCGATCGCCACACGAAGACGGTCGTCCAAGCCGGTCCAATCGTCGAGTACCTTCGCGACGTCACGGGCCGCATCGTGCAGCGAACAGAGACACCGTACGGGGGAGGGGCGCCGACCGTCGTGAGATACGGCCACACCGCCTCCAGCGGTGGCGCCGCGTTCACACTTGACGGCGCCAACGCAGTGCTCGAGCTCATGGTGAACCTGCCGGGAGGCGTGTCGGTGACCATGCGCGGCGCGGCACAGCTGTGGTCTTACCCGAACATCCACGGAGACATTGTCGTGACGGCCGATGCTGGAGGTGCTCGAAGCCCGAGCGTTCACCGCTACGACCCGTTCGGGCAGGCGGTTGACCCAACCTCCGGGGCACTCGGAACAGTCTCAGGGAACGACGCAGGACCTGACACGCTGACTGGTGACGCCGACTGGGGCTGGCTTGGGCAACACCAGAAGCTCACCGAACACAGCGGGAGTATCAGCACCATTGAGATGGGCGCACGGCAATACGTGCCCGAGCTCGGACGATTCCTCGAGGTTGACCCGGTCGAAGGTGGAGTCACCAACAACTACGACTACCCACCAGACCCTGTCAACCGATTCGACCTCAGCGGCGAACGAGCCTGCATCAACGAAGAATGTCGCGGCCTCAAAATCGGACCAAACGGAAGCGTCACTGGAGAACGGCTCCCACCACGCCCTCAACCAGCGAAGGCGAAATCGTACGGCGACCGGGTGGCCGACAACTGGAACAGCACCTGGGCAAACGTTCCGATCAACTGGAACAAGACCTGGACCAAATTCTTCGACAACCCCCAGGCGAGAACCTGGAACGACGCTGAGTTCACTGGTTCCTTCAGCGGTTGTGCCGCAGGCTGCTTCAGTGCCGGTACCGGTGGTACAGGGGTGGGAGGTGCCGCCGGGCCAAAGGGGTTCAACCTCACCCTCACGGTTGGCGCAAAAACCCGAAGGCTAACACCGTTAACTTCAGTTGTAGCGTCTCGCCGGGAGTCGGAGCCGTTGTTGGAGCCGTCTGGGATGGAGGAGATGGATGGTTCCCGTACATTGGAATCGTCTTCGGCGGGGCGGCTAGCTGCGGAGGCGTAAACAACACGCCGTACTAATTGAAGGGGAAGAGGAATCATGATCGTAGTGGCCGTCGTGCTCGTGGTCGTAGGAACCGTGGTTGTGATTTTCAACCGCCCGGTCGAGAGTTTTATGAGGCGTGTTGGAAACTGGACTCTCCCGAAAGAATCTGAGTTCGCGCAAACCCCTCGCCCTGGCGCAACCATTGTGGGCGGTATCGGCGGGGTCTGCCTAGGTATCTTCATGCTCATCCGCGCCCTGAGCTAGTCGACGGGCTCTAGTCCTGCTTCCCGCTCGTTCAGAAGAGTGTGTCAGTTGTGCACATGCAGATGTTCGTCAGGACAGCACCATGGGCGTATCTGGCCGGGTTTGAAACATCGACGGTTCTGAGCAGCTCGGGACTGTTCTACGAGCTGACGACGGACAACCTCTCCACGCTCGCGCGTCACTCGAAGCGGTCCTACGTCGACCCGACTCGGATCGCCAAGTACAACATGTGGACCTAGGGGAAGTGATTATGCGACAGAAAATTCGAGGAGCGGTCCTCCGAGAGGGTCAGTCTCTCCGGGGAGTCACCTTCGGTGATCTTCTCCTAGACGACTGCCGCACGCGTCTTGCTGAGGACTTTGATGCGCGTCCGGTGATCGAGGACGTGTCGGTGGCGTCGCTGCGGGTGAAAAGCTGCTCGCTATCGGGCGCGCTGCTGCGGAACGTGACGGTGGGCGGGTTGACCGGCGACCAAGGTTCCCTGTTCATCAACGGGTGTGAGTTCCACAACGTCATGCTGTCCGGGGCCATCGGTGATCTGACGATTCAGACGTTTGTGACCGCGAGAACCCCGGAGGAGCTCGCGATGTATGAACATCGGGTCAGGGAAGCTGACCAAGGTGATGATATGGGCCTGGACATCAGAGGGGTGGAGGGGGATCTGTCAATCCGGGGGTACAGCGCTCACCGGATTCGGATCGATCCGACCTTCCAAGCGGTCGTGCCGCGGGAGCGTGCGGTGGCCGGAGTCTGGGATGACATTGATTTCGGCGAGTCCACGTTGGAGATTGCGCTCCAGGATGTTGTGAGGAGAGGCTGGAAGGACACGATTCTCTCGGCCAACAAGCGATCACGGCACTTCGAGGAGGATGTGGCGATCATCACGGAGCTTCGCCAGCGGGGGATTGCCCTGTGAAGCGCCCACGTCGCGTTCTCGGCGCCCTCGGCCTCAGTGGCCTAGCGCGGAAGACTTCTGCCGCCGGAGATGACCAACGTCTTGACCGACAAAATCGAGACATGCCTGCTCGCCTAGATAAACCAGCTGACCTGTCCCTCGCCGCTGAGGCCGTTCGCCCCGTGTACAGCTCGCTTAGTAAGATGCAAGTTTTGCGTTACCTCATTGCCAATCCGGGGTCGACAGGCTCAACGATCCGATCAGCTCTTAGTCTCACTACTGCACACAGAATTCTTCGCGAGTTGAAGACCGCTGGAATCGCAGAGTCTTACGAAGAAAGCACTAAGAACGAGGTTCGCTATCGAGCGGTCGCGCAGGCTTTCGAAGTCGTCGCAGCCGAACTATTCCTGTGGGTTCAAGCCCACGACCTGGAGTGTCCGACGGCGTCGTACGACGACAATGGCGACAGCGAATACCAGCAACCCCAGGATTGCAACCAAGAGCCCCACAGTATTTCCCACGGGGTCAATCCCAGCGGCCGGGTCGGCCCAGTTCTCAACTTCAGGTCGAGCTGATAATCCGCCGGCGATGTTCTGGGACAACATTGAGATGGTGAGTGCGCGCACGAGTAAAGAAACGCCCGTGGTTACTGCTCCGACGGCGAAGGCGACTGCGAAAATCCACCAGGTCTTGCGATGGCCTCGGGGAGCTGTGGAAGTTTCCATGACGGTAGTGAAGCCTACTCGGCAGCGTATCTCAAGGTGCGTGAGTCAGTCGGCTCTCTTCGAGGCTGCAGGCAGGCCTGCTTGCGCCGCAATGGCTCGCGTGCCATTCCTTGGACCGAAGAGTACTCTGTTCGGAAATACTCACACGGGTGGAGCAAGGCCTGGCGTTTTCAACCAGAAAGGAACAAGATATGCCGCTGGCTGGAGTGCGCATAAAAAATATTACACTCCTGGGGTTTGGCTGCAGTTCAGAGTCCGCACTCCCAAAGATCCTCATTTCGATTTGTTCCGTGGGCGGCTTAAATCTTTCTATCAAAATGAAAAATGAATTCTCATATGCGTCAGTTTGGAGTGCTCTAGAGCAGATAGGCTCCTGGGCGGAGTCGTGCTTTGGCCTGTCGTACTCTATTGAGGAGGAGTTCGACTCTTTGATTCTAGAGATGGTGCCGAACTGTGGTGCATGGGATGTTCGCGCGGGAGTTCTATGGGCTGTCGGCGATGATCTAGCGAGCCTGTATGTAGAGGAATTTCAATCAGAGTGGTCTGGCGCAACGCTGAAAGAAACTGCGGGTCGTGTCCTTGCCGTTTTTCTTTTTCTAGCTCAGTATGGCCTCTATGTTCGCCGCACAAGCTTCTGGGGGCTCACTCGAAGTCAAATCCCACGGGATGACAGTGAAGCGCTGATGCTGACTCAATCTCATCAAGGCACATTCCTGGTCAAGCCGTTCCCTTCAGAGGCGCAGAGTGGGGACGACTTGGTCGTCAGCCTGTTGGGCAACCTTGAACCTGGTTTGCGGACCGCGGTCGAATGTCAAGTTGACTACGTTCGCTCATGGGTGCTCGTTTCGAGCACCTCCTGACCGCGCTCGAACCGTGGTGAGGCGGTCCGTTTTTGGCGTCGGATATTGCTCCGCGAGGATGGCTACGGGAAGTGATTATGCGACAGAAAATTCGAGGAGCGGTCCTCCGAGAGGGTCAGTCTCTCCGGGGAGTCACCTTCGGTGATCTTCTCCTAGAGGACTGCCGCACGCGTCTTGCTGAGGACTTTGATGCGCGTCCGGTGATCGAGGACGTGTCGGTGGCGTCGCTGCGGGTGAAAAGCTGCTCGCTATCGGGCGCGTTGCTGCGGAACGTGACGGTGGGTGGGTTGACGGGTGATCCAGGTTCGCTGTTCATCAATGGATGTGAGTTCCACAACGTCACGCTCTCGGGGGTTTTCAATGATCTGACGATTCAGACTTCGGTGACTGCGAGGAACCCGGAAGAGCGTGCGATGTATATGCGTCGAGTCGCTGAAGCTGATCAAGGGGACGACATGGCTCTGGACATCAGGGGGGTCGAGGGGGCGATCTCGATCCGGGGGTACAGCGCTCACCGGATTCGCATCGATCCGAGCTTCCAGGCGGTCGTGCCGCGGGAGCGTGCGGAGGTCGGAGTCTGGGATGACATCGATTTCGGCGGCTCCCACTTCGGCGTCGCTCTGCAGCTGATGATGCGCCAAGGCTGGAACGACAAGATCCTTTCGGCCAACAAGCGATCACGGCACTTCGAGGATGACGTGGCGATCATCACGGAGCTTCGCCGGCGGGGGATTGCCCTGTGAAGCGCCCACATCGCGTTCTCGGCGCCCTCGGCCTCAGTGGCCTCGTGCTCGCTCTCGCGGCCGGGTGCGCAGGCTCGAGCGTCGTTGCGGGAGAAGATTGCGCCGAGTTCGCCCAGGTGGCGACGTCCTACGCCACGAACGTGTCCCAAAATGTGGCGGCACAGCGCTCATGATCGTCAGGTCTCTCTTGTGACAGGCTCGGAGGGCAGGACAGTTCCTGGAATCAGAGCCGGATGGAGATCGGCTGCCAGCCTTGCCCTCGCATCGGTGATCTGTGTAACCGTGTTCCTGCTCGTTTCTCGCCCGCTGTTGACCCAGATTGCCACGGACATATCGAGAACATCGACCCTGGAGGTAGGCCTTCAGTCGAGGGCGGCAGTCGTGTTCGGGTGGCTGATCCTGTTTCTCCTGCCCGTAATTGTGGCGGTGAGGGTCTTCAGGCGGGCTCGCGTTGACTTGAGCGAGCATCGTAAGGTCCGATGGGGGAGTACGTTCTGGTTTCGGATCGTCGCTGGTTGCCTAGCGGGCAGTCTCAGCTGGTTGTTTGCCATCACCTCAGGATTCGCCCTTGCGTAGCCGTTGTCCTCGATGTCGGCGAGTGAACGCTGCCGCACCCGCATAAATCTCATTCACTGACATAACGGAGATGATCGGGTATGTTCTCGGTGAGTTATCCACAGGTCGGCGCGACCTAAATTGAGCCAGAAATGAGACGCAGATGACTCCGCTTCCTCGGCCAGAAAAGGGCGGCTTCATCGCCCGCGTCGGACGACGTTTCGGCACCGAGCAGGTCGTGGTCGTTCACGAAGGAGTCCGGCACGAGCTGGAAGCTCAGGTGCAGGCGCACAGCGCGTTCTTCGATATCACCGCGCCCGTCCATGACGGCGACACCATGGAGCTGAGCGACCCGCGCAGCACCACGGGTGGCACGCGCACCGTCTACGTCACGACCACCGACGTGAACAAGGCACCAAGCAACATGCCCTCGCACGCCTCCCACATCGAGGCGAAGTTCACCACGAGCCCGCCGCGGCCGGTTGAGCCCGCGCAGCACGTGAACGGCGACCAGTACGTCATCACTGGCTCCCAGAGCGTCAACATCGTCACCCGAGGTGGCATGCTCAACCAGACCTCGACCGTGACATCAGGTTACGAGGAGCTGGCGCAGAAGATCCAGCAGGCGATTGACGCCCTCAGCGCGGCCGATGATCTGGACGACGACGAACGAGAAGCCGGCCGCGAAGCTGCGAGCACCGTGCTTGAGGAGATCGTGCAGGCTGAGCCGAACCAGCGCAAGGTGAAGGGTGCACTCGCCACACTGCGGGGCGTGCTCGGATCGGCCGCGAACGCAGGCGCCGGTGCACTCGCTACCGCGCTAGTCACGCAACTGTTCATTTGAAGCGTGGTCGATGAAGCGCTAGGTTACACGATGTCCGGTTCGCAGAACTGGCCGCGCGTCTAAGAGCCGCCGCCGTCGCCGTCATTTTGCTGCGTTGCGATCGAGCTCGCCGCGCAAACGCTGGTTGAGCAGGTCGGCCGTCTCGGAGGCCGACTCCATCAGTTCTTGAAAGCGGTGCTCCTGCACCACCAGGGCAGACTCTTTGCTCAGGTCCGACCAATCGAGCGGCGGCATCGAGTAGGTGCTACACAGGTTGGAGAAAGCGTCGAGCTGTTCTCTAAGCTCAGCGTTGGTAATGCGCGCAATGCTGTGGCTGAACTCGACGGAGTTGGCGAAGTCTTCAGGGTCCTCGGTCGGGAGCATCCGGTACCCACCATGACTCTCGATGGTTTGGCGATCCTGTTGAATGATCAGGAAGGTCCTTCGTGCCATCCTCCGGGTGAGTTCTTGCAGCGAGAGCAACGTAGTGAGCTGAAACTCGTGGCGCTCATCTTCGAGCACCACGGCCCTCGCTCGCTCGGCATCGCGCTGTGCGCGTTCATCCTCCTCTTTCGCTTGGCGGCGTTGCATGCGAGCCGCGAGCGTGAAGCCTCCGAAAGAACCCGCCAGCGCACCAACTGTGGTGATGAGAGCGGCTACAACGTCTGACATGTACGCAGACTATCGGGCCCCTCTGACGGTGCCGACGGTTCCAGCCAGGGCGTCACGAGGGTGACTGATGTCTCTGAATGTCGGCGCGAGCCGGTACCGTCGCGGTATGGATACTGCCGCTCGGAACACCTCTCACACGCTGCTCGATTTCTACTCCGGATACACCGGTGCCGAGTCGGATGAAGCCAGGACTCGGACCTTCAACACATCGATGGAAAAACTCAACCAAGATGGAGCAATTGGCGCGGTGCCGAGCGACCAGGACGAGGTGTCCTTGGACGTAACGCCGCTGCTGCTCGCCTCCTCAGTCAGCTACGAGTGGTTCTTCTCCCAACTCACTGTGGCAACGGGCAAAGACGCATCTGAGTTGAGCTTCGAACTGCGAGAGTTCATCGATTCACTGAAGGACTAGATCAACACCATGCTCTCGAACTAGTCGGTAATGGCGTCGGCTCGAACCTTTGTCTGGCTCGGGCACGCCTCGCTAGTCGTCACCCTCGACGAAACTGCAATCGACTGTTCCGGCGCGCTCGTCGGCGACCAAGACGGTGCCGTCGCGGCGGATCTCGCACGAGATGACCGTGGTGGAGACCGGCGTTCGCGCGTTGATCCCGATGACCGTCGCGTTCGAGTCGAGGGTGATGGTGTCTCCCGAGTCCCACGTGGCGCTCGTGCGATCGGCACCGTCCCTGATCACCACGTCGACAGGATCCGGGGAGTCGACCTCGATCGTGTAGACCGCGGACGGGGCCGCGGCCACTGAGGAGATCACCGCGCCGACGACGACGGCGGGAACGATTATCGCCAGCGTAGCCAGCACGAACGCGATGACGGGCCCGGGGCGAGCGACGGCGGATCCTCGGGCCATGAGAGCGAAAACGAGTGCGACCGCACCGAGGACGATGGGTCCGACCAGGAGGACGACGCGCGACGACGACGACGACAGGAGCATCGCCATCGCGAAGAAGGCGAGCGCGACCATCGAGAGCACCACACTCGCCATGCGCATCCGCGACACCGCGAGAGTTCGACCTTCAGGCATGGGATACACCTTTCATCGAGCGAACAAGCGACCCGACCTCACAGGCCCGCGATCTCGGCCGATTCCACGACGAAGTACACGAGGATTGCGACGAACGCAACGACGAGCACGACCGCGCTCCAGAACATCGCGATACGGACCCAACGTGTCTGTGGGGATTCGCCGGGTCTGTTCCAGGGTGCACGGGCCATAGAAGGACAATATCTTGCGGTCGGTGAACCAACCTAGTTTCGGGCCGTGTCCCTGCAGCCGAGCTTCCTGCTCATCGATCGCTCACCCGTACTCATTCCAAGAGTCCGAGCGGGATATCAGTGAAGAGTGCGTTGTGCGCCTGGTCGTTGAACACGGAGAGTTTGATGCGTTCGGACTGATTGGCATCTTTCGTGTCTAGAAACTCGCAGAAGCGGCGAGAGCGTTGAGAGATCCGATGTCAGCGTCCGTCGATTGAGATTCATCCCATCTCTGGCCAGCACGCCACGCACTGTTGCACTCCCTCACGAGCGACAGAGCCAGACGGGCTAACGTGCCCGGAAACGATCGTTTCTGACCACCTGCCAATCGGTCCGGCGATGTGGCCAGATTCCGCTTGTGTCGGGTGCTCAGAACTCGTTGTCGAAACCCGAGCTGCTCGAAACCTCAGAGGGTGGGGTTTCGCCCGGGAGCCGGATTGATGACGGCAGGGGGGGGGGCACTGTTTCACCCGACGAGCGCGGGGGAGGGGGCGACGGTGTTCTCATTCGGGAGGCGCCGATGACAGCAACGCGGGACTGACATGACAAACTTCGGCGGACCCTGGCTTGGAAAAACCCTGATCAGCGGACTACCGCGGACGTCCATGGATCCCGTCGACCTCACTCGTAATGAGAAGGTCAAGGGTTCGATTCCCTTGGGCGGCTCCATCAGCTCGACCCGGCCGTTGCCCTGGAACATCCAGGTCAGCGGCTGTTCTGGTTTTCAGGGCGTCTCGTCCGCCGCCGCCGGAGCCGGTGCCGAGGCCGCCGTAGGATGACCGGATGGACGCACTCGCCAGAGCCACGGACGCGCAGATCGATACCGTCTGTGAAGTCTTCACATCGGTGTCGTGGCCGCTCGGTCGCGACGACTTCAGTGCACTCGCGGAGCGTCTCGGGTGGCAGCTCAAACTGGAGACGTCGAGCGGTGTCCAACACCGTTCCGGGTATGCCGTGAACCTGCCGACCGTTCGTTCGCTCGTCGCAGATGAAGCGATCTCCCAGGTCGTGATCGCGGTCTCCGACAAGAGCGACGACCCCGGCGCGCTGCGGAGTGCCGCTCAGGAGTTGCAGTCGGCGCTGAGCGCGCACCTTGGTCAGTCCTCCCGCGCCCAGGCCCGCGACCCGTACTGGGAACTGGCGAACGGCGGCAGGATCTGGCTCAAGACGGTGCCCAAGAAGGTGCTGCTCGTCGTCGAAGGGCAGCGGTTCGCCGACGTGGAGCGGAGCGAGGAACGCCTGGGCATCGATCCCGGCCGCACGCCGGGCGCTGGCGACGACACTGACTGATCGCGTCTGGTCGACTGCGGCGTCATGACGACCCGTCCGCCGGCCTGATGAACACGCTCGCGATCGCGGTGAGGAGGATGAGCGCCGCGGCGATGACGAGGCTGAGCTGCAGCCCGGCGACGAAGCCCGTCGAGCCGGTGAGGAGCGCCCCGAAGACCGCGATGGCGACCGCACCGCCGAGTTGTCGGAAGGTGTTGAAGACCGCACTTGCGGTGCCTGCACGCGATGCCGGGACGCTCGCGAGGACCACGGAGGTCACCGGCGGCATCGCCACGGAACCTCCCGCGGCGGAGAAGCAAGCGAACAGGCCCACCCAGATCGGCGACCCCAGGTGCGCGGTGGCGACGGTGCCGACGAGCCCGACCACCATGAGGAGCAACCCCGACACGATCGGGACGCGCACCCCGAACCGGTTGGCGACGGTGCCACTGACGATGTTGCCGACGACGGCGAAGAGGGCCGAAGGGAGGAACACGAGTCCCGCGAGCAGCGGAGGCAGTCGGAGCTGCTGCTGCAGGAACAGACTCAGGACGAACACCGTCCCGAAGTTGCTCACCATGAACGCGAATCCGACGGCGAGGGCGATGCGCATACCGCTCGATCGGAACAGATCCAACGGCATCATCGGGTGCGCGCCCCTGCCCTGGATGACGAGGAAGCCGACGATACCGACCAGCGCGACGCCGAGGCTGGCGACCACGACGGGACTGGCGAACCCGTCCGCCCCGCCCTCGATGAGTCCGAACACCAGCGCCGTCGCCGCGATGAGCCAGACGAACTGTCCGGCCCAGTCGAACGGCTCGGGCCGTGAAGAGGACGACGCGACCGTCTTGAGCAGCAGGAGCATCAGGATGCAGACGGGCAGGTTGATCGCGAACACCAGTCGCCAGTCGAGCGTCGTCAACGTGCCGCCGAGGACCGGCCCGAGTGCGGTGGCGACCGCGCCGCCGACCGCCCAGACACCCAGGGCGCGAGCGCGCTCGCGACCTTCGGGGAACGCCTCACGGATGAGCGCCATGGACGCCGGCAGCATCAACGCCGCACCGGCGCCCTGCAGAGCTCGAGCGGCGATGAGGACACCGATCGACGGGGCCACCGCACACGCGATCGACGTGACGAGGAAGACGGTGATGCCGACGCCGAACGCCCGCTTCGCGCCGAACCGCTCCGAGAGGTTGCCGGCGAGGAGCAGGAGGGCCGCGAACAGCACGGTGTAGGCGTCGATCACCCATTGCAGCGATGCCGTCGTTCCGCCGAGGTCTCGCGCGATGCTGGTGAGCGCGATGGTGACGATGAGGATGTCGAGGGTGATCAGGAAGAACCCGAGCGCAGCCAGCAGCAGCGTCAGGCGTTGTCGCGGCTTCCGGCCTGCACGGTCGGCGAGGCCATCGTCCGAGGTCGGTGATGACACGCGGTGTGCTGCCGCGTTCCCGTGGTCGATCTGCATCCCTCGATCACACACCACCGGCGACGAAGCAGGGATACTCCGCCAGGGCACGTCTCAGGGCGGCGCGAGTACGGGAGACGCTGCGCGCCTGCCCGGACGGCCTCCACGAGGCCGAGGATGGGTGTCCTGGGGGAACACCCCAGCACCGGAGGCCGCGTCCTATCGTTGTCGGCATGGACAATCGAGACGAGGTGCGCGAGTTCCTGACGACTCGCAGGGACCGACTCGCGCCCGAGCAGGTGGAGCTGCCTGGCGGAACGAACCGACGCGTCCCGGGGCTGCGCCGCACCGAGGTCGCGATGCTCGCCGGAGTGAGCGTCGAGTACTACTCGCGTCTCGAGCGCGGGAACCTCTCGGGGGTGTCGGAGGCGGTCCTCGACGCGATCGGCTCGGCCCTGCGGTTGGACGACGCGGAGCGCTCCCACCTCACGGACCTCGCTCGGGCGGCTAACGAATCGCCGATCCGGGCCCGCCGACGGTCCGCGCCGGCCGGCGTGCGGCCCGGTATGCAACTCGCCCTCGACTCCATCACCGCAGGCCCGGCGTTCGTCCGGAACGGCCGGATGGACGTCCTCGCGGAGAACGCGCTTTTCCGCGCGCTGTACGCCGACCTCTACGCGCTCCCGGAGCGCCCGGTGAACCTGGCTCGGTTCGTGTTCCTGCACCGCGACCTCGCGGAGGCGTTCTATCCGAGCTGGTCGACCTCGGCCGACATCAACGTCGCGATCCTCCGCACCGAGGCAGGGCGCAACCCGCACGATCGGGCACTGCAGGACCTGGTGGGTGAGTTGTCCACGCGCAGCGAGGAGTTCCGCGTCCGTTGGGGCGCGCACAACGTCCGCCATCACACGTCCGGCGAGAAGGTGTTCCACCACCCGGTCGTCGGCGAGCTCCGCATGATCTACGAGGCGATGGAGCCGATGGACCAGCCCGGCCTGAACTTCTTGATCTACAGCGCCGAACCCGGCTCACCGACCGAGGAGTCACTCAAACTCCTCGCCAGCTGGGCGGCCACCTCCGAACAGCCCTCGCCCCACCACTGAAGCAAGGAGCACCAAGCATGGAGTACACCCGCCTCGGAGCGACCGGACTCCGCGTCAGCCGCCTCGCGCTCGGCTGCATGACCTACGGCGATCCGAACCGCGGACTCCACCGTTGGACCCTGGACGAAGCGGCGTCCGCGCCGTTCTTCCGGCAGGCGGTCGAGCTGGGGATCACGTTCTGGGACACCGCGAACGTCTACCAGCAGGGCAGCGGCGAGGAGTACGTCGGACGCGCGATCACGCGGTTCAGTCGCCGTGAGGACATCGTCCTCGCGACGAAGGTCTCGGGGAAGATGCATGACGGGCCCGGGGGATCGGGACTCTCCCGAACGGCCATCCTCGAACAGGTCGACGCCTCGTTGCGACGACTCGGGACCGACCACATCGACGTGTATTACGTCCACCGCTTCGACGAGGAGACCCCGGTCGAGGAGACGATGCAGGCGCTCGACGACATCGTCCGAGCGGGGAAGGTGCGCTACCTCGGCGCCTCCTCCATGTACGCCTGGCAGTTCGCGAAGCTGCAGACGGCCGCAGCGGTCCACGGGCTGACACCTTTCGTCGCGATGGAGAACTAGTACAACCTGCTGAAACGCGAAGAGGAACGGGAGATGATCCCGATGTGCGCGGACACCGGCGTCGGCCTCACGCCGTACTCGCCGAACGGTAAAGGACGGCTCGCCCGGCCGCGCGGTGCAGCCACGGACCGCTCGAACATCGACGAGGTGGCGAAGGCGTTCGACACGGACGCCGACGGGCCGATCATCGACGCCGTCGAGGAGATCGCGGTCGAGCGAGGCATCCCGATGGCGCAGGTCGCACTGGCCTGGGTCCTGCGGAACCCGACGGTCGCAGCTCCCATCATCGGTGCCACCAAAGCGGCACACCTCACGGACGCCGCCGCCGCGCTCGACGTGCAGCTGACGGACGACGAGGTTGCCAGGCTCGAATCGCCCTACGTGACGCAAGCGCCCTTCTGGTGGTGACCGTCGCCGACCCGGGCGCCTCGGCGACTGAGACGCCTCGTCGGCGGTGTCAGCCGGCCGAGCGGTTCCGGCGGGCCAGCGGGAGTCGGACGATGAAGGTCGTCCCGGGGTCTCCGGTGGCGAAGGCCTCGATCGTGCCGCGGTGCGCGTGCGCGATGGATCTGGCGATGGTGAGCCCGAGGCCTGAGCCGCGGATCGTCTCCTCGCGCACGTTCCCGGCTCGGTGGAACCGTTCGAAGACCCGGGTGAGTTCGTCCGCCGGGATGCCGATCCCCGTGTCGGTGACGCGGATGATCGCATCCACGCCGTCCGAGCGCACGCTCAGGAAGATCTCGCCGGCGCGGGTGTAGGTCACCGCGTTGTCGAGCATGATCGAGAGCAACTCCCGGAGACGTGCTCGATCGCCGACGAGCTGCAGCGTCGGCACGGCAGCCGTGCGCAGCTCCACGCCGTCGGGGAGGCCGAGTCGTCGTCGTTCGTCGGCCGCCTCCAGGACGATGGCACTGAGGTCGACGGGGCTGAGCCTGGATTGGCTCGGGCGACGTGTCGATGCCGAGCGGGGCTGCTCGATGTGGTGAGCCGAGGAACGACCGGAGCCGTCAGCCGCCCCCACGTGCACTCCCTGAACCCGTCCTACGGGCAGGAGACCGGGCCCGAGCTCGGACATCGGGACCGAGGTCGGAGACGAAGGTACAGCTCAGTCGTCGACGCGGGACACCGAGGAGCCAGGGATGAGGTGCGCCTCGAGGTACTTGACCGTTGGGGCCGGGCGTTCGCCGGCCTCGATGTGGTCTGCGATGAGGCGCGCGGCGTGCTTGGCGATCTTGCGGGTCGGTTGCACGATGACCGTCAGTTTCGGGACGAGCGCTTGTGCCAGTTCGCGGCTGTCGAACCCCACCACCGAGATGTCGCGGCCGATGCGGAGACCCGAATCGTTGATCGCGGTGACCGCGCCGAGGGTGAGTTCGTAGTTCGCCGCGAAGAGCCCCGTGGGACGGGGGTATCGTGCGAGCAGTTCCTGGGTGGCTCGGTATCCGGCGTCGACCGTCAGCGGCACGAAGCGTTCGAGCGCCGGGTCGGCCTGGATCCCTTGCGTGAACAGCGCCGTCTCGAAGCCCTCCGTGCGCAGTCGCATCGAGGAGATCGTCGATTCGCCGCCGACGAAGCCGATGCGGCGGTGACCATGGTCGAGCAGGTGGCGCGCCCCGAGCGCGCCCGCCGCGATGTTGTCGAGGAAGACGCCGTCGGCATGCACGTCGTCGATGTGCCAGTCCACCATGACGACCGGGACCTGCGAAGCGGCGGCGCGGAGAGCCGGAACGTCATGTGGCGGTGTCACCGCGATGATCCCGTCGACCATCCGATCCATGAGCAGGTTGACGGAGTCGTCGGCCGGATCAGGGCTGGCTGCCACGATGACGCTGAACCCTCTCGGGCGGAGCGCTTCCTCGACGCCGGCGACAATCGTGAGGTGGAAGTCGTTGTTGATCGCCGGAAGCAGGACGCCGACGGTCCTCGATCGCCGTGAGCGCAACGATCGGGCGTTCTGGTTCGGCCGGAACCCCAGCTCGCGCGCGGCCGTCTGAATGGCGTCCCGGTTGGCTTCGAGGACGTTGCGCCCGTTGTAGTACTTCGAGATCGTCGCGAGCGAGAGGCCCGTGGCCCGCTGAATGTCCTTGTAGGTCGTCACAGCCCAGCCTTTCCTGGTGTCGCCGCTCACCACTCTTGCTCGGGCACCGCCGAGCGAGAGGCGTTTCCGCTCAGCATAGGCCAGCTCGGCCGTCTATTCGTGCGACCTTTGTTGATCAGCACGAATCGTTTCGACCATGGGCCACGCGGATGTTCTCACGCCTATCGCCCTGATGATACCGCCGTACGAAAGATTTCGAAGTCGACACCTGTGCTTGACTCGTGGATTTCGCTTTCTTAGCATTCACGGAGAACGTAACGTTTCGCCCAAACACTCAAGGAGGAGTTGTATGCAGACACAGACGAACGGTGCCCGGAGGTGGAGGCGCGTGGGCGTCACCACGACCGCCGGGGCCCTGGTGCTCGGGCTCGCCGCATGTTCAGGAGCCGACGGTGGGGCGTCGGGTCTCGACGGCGATACGGTCACCATGTACACCTGGGTCGGTGGGAAGGCCGACAAACAGCAGTGGGCCGACTACATCGCCGGAGGAGTGCACGCCGACCCCTCGATGTCGGTGAGCTTCTCCGGACCGCCGATCGGCGATTACTACACGAAGCTGCCCACGGTGATGCGCAGCAGCAGCGCGCCCTGCCTGGTCACGTTCCAGAACGGGCGGGTGAACCCGTACGTCGAGGGGCTGGAGCCGCTCGACGAACTGGCGAAGGAGAATAAGCTCGATCTGTCCGCCTACAGTTCGGCGATGCTCGAGCAGCTCCGGGTGGACGGTGAGCTCTACGCCCTTCCGTTCAACGCCGGTCCGACCGTGATCCTCTACAACAAGCAGATGTTCAAGGACGCCGGCGTCGCCGAGCCGTCGAACGACTGGACCACCGACGACTTCATCGCCGCGGCCAAGGCCACGACGAAGGACGGCGTCTACGGGTTCGCGATCGGCCAGGGGTCCAACCCCATCAGCACGCTGATGGCGGCGGACGGACATCCCTACGCGGACGAGAACGGTCCGCTGCTCGACGACCCGGCTTTCCACGACGCGCTGCAACTGCTCGTCGACCTCGCCACCGTGCACAAGGTCGCGAAGCCGCTCGAGGCGGCCGCCGGCGGAACGTTCCCCGACATCGACGCGTTCAACACCGGCCAGTCCGCAATGGAGATGCAGGGGCTCTGGGATCTGCAGCACGCTCAGGAGTCGCTCGGTAAGGACAACGTGGGCATCGCCGTCATCCCGAGTGCGAACGGGCAGTCGAAGGGCTTCATCGGCGGCTCGGGCTTCGGCATCACGAAGACGTGTGGTGACAAGCAGAAGGCGTTCGAGGCCATCACGGCCATGACCAGCAAGGCGGGTCTCGACGAGGTGACGAAGTCGCAGGCGTCCGTGCCGGCCCGGCTCGACTCGCTCGACGCCTGGTCCGCCAATGTCGGGTCACCGGAGTTCACCGAGGTGATCCGGCAGATGACCGGTGATGCGACGCCGTCTCCGGTGCCCGCGAACCAGTCCCAGCTCGACACCCTGTTGACGCAGTACGAGGTGGAGGCGTTCTCCGGTCAACGCACGGTCGCCGAGGTGCTCGAACAGGTGAAGGCAGGCCTCGCGCAATGACGTTCGTGCGTCTCGACAGCGCGGAGGGTGAGGTCACCGACGGCGCGGTCACCCGACCGGAGCGTCCGAGGGGTCGGCCTCGCCGCCGGCCCCTCGGGGGCCCGCGTTGGGTGGGATGGGTATTCGTCCTCCCAGGGCTCATCGGGCTGGTGGTCTTCATCGTCGTCCCGCAACTGGCGTCGCTGATCCTCGGGTTCTCCGACTCGACCGTGCTCGGTGGGACGGAGTTCACCGGCTGGGAGAACTACGCCCGGCTGTTCCGTGATTCGCAGTTCCTCAACAGCGTCCTCGTCACGGCGATCTTCGTGCTCGTCTACGTTCCGGCGAACATCGCGATCTCGTTGGCGATGGCGATGTGGCTGCAGACCCGCATCGCCGGTCGGAACTGGCTGCGCGTGATCTTCCTGATCCCGGCCCTGTCTCCGATGGTGGCGAACGCCGCGGTGTTCCGACTGCTCTTCCAGCAGGACGGGGCCGTCAATCAGGCGCTCGCAGCCGTCGGGCTTGCGCCGATCCCATGGCTCAGCGACGGCAACTGGGCGCTCGCCGTCGTGATCGGCGTGTCGCTCTGGCAGTCGTTCGGCTACAACATGATCGTGCTCGGAGCTGGGCTCGACTCGATCAGCCCCGACGTCATCGCCGCGTCGCGCATCGACGGCGCCGGTCGGTTCCGGCGCCTGTTCTCGATCACCCTCCCGCTCGTCAGCCCAGCCCTCTTCTTCACCACGGTGTTGACCGTGATCGGCGCGTGGTCGACGTTCGCCCAGGCCTACGTGATCACGGGCGGCGGACCCGGCAACAGCACCATGACGATCATGCTGTACCTCTACCAGACCGCGTTCTCCAACAACCAGCTCGGCTACGCGTCGGCAATCGCGACCGTCCTGTTCGTGATCATCGCGATCTTCACCATGTTCCAACTCTGGGGACAGAAGAAATGGGTGCACTATGACTGATCAGCAGCTCGCGGTACGAGGCGCTCGGCGGCGTCACCGGGGACGCACGCTCGGGTTCGTGGCCAACTCGACGATCGCTTGGCTGTTCGCGCTCGTGTTCTCGTTCCCGCTCATCTGGACGTTCTTCACCGCGTTGAAGCCCGCGAACGAGGTGTTCGGTGCGCGGATCACGTTCATCGGCTCCGAGGTCCTCTGGTCGAACTTCGCGGACGCGTGGGTCGAGGTCGATTTCGGACGGCTGCTCACCAACAGCCTGGTCGTGGCCGCCGTCTCGACCCTGTTGACCCTGATCGTCGCGACCCTGACCGCGTTCGCGTTCGCCCGGCTGCGGTTCCCCGGTCGGAGCGCCGTTTTCGTGCTGTTCATCATCACGCTGACCCTGCCGGCCGAGGTCGCGGTCGTGCCGCTCTTCCTCGGCTTCGACCAGGTCCGGCTCGCCGACACCTGGATCGCGCTCATCCTCCCGGGCCTGTTCGGCGCGTTCGGCGCCTTCCTGCTCCGGCAGTTCATGCTGCAGATCCCAGCGGAACTGGAGGAGGCGGCCCGGCTCGACGGTGCCTCGACCTGGCGGATCCTCACCAGCGTCATCGTCCCCCTCGTGCGACCGGCCATCTCGGTACTCGCGATCTTCAGCTTCCTCGGCAGCTGGAACAGCTTCCTGTGGCCGTTGATCATCCTCAACAGCTCCGACAAGTGGACGATCCCCATCGGCATCGCCGGCTTCACGACCCAGACGGGCACGCAATGGGAACTGCTGATGGCGGCATGTGTGATGACGATCGCCCCGGTGGTGGTCGTGGTCGCCGTCGCCCAACGACAACTGGTGGCCGCGATCGGCGCGGGTGCCTTCGGCGGCCGATGAGCCGCGACCACGAATGGAGACCCATGAACCTCGAACCGCTCGACCCCACCTCCCTGCCGGCACCGGTCGACGTCTCGGACAACCGTGTAGCGCTCGCAGCGGTGGATGCCGTCATCGACGCCGGTCCGTACGACGCCACCTGGGATTCGCTGTCGCACTATCGGGCTCCGCAGTGGTACCGCGACGCCAAGTTCGGTGTGTTCCTGCACTGGGGTGCCTTCTCCGTGCCGGCGTTCGGCAACGAGTGGTATTCGCGCACCATGTATCGACGCGGCACCCCCGCCTTCGACCACCATGTGGAGACCTACGGCCCGCACGACCGCTTCGGATACAAGGATTTCCTGCCGCACTTCCGCATGGAGCGCTTCGACCCGCAGGCCTGGGCTGCACTGTTCAAACGCGCCGGCGCGCAGTTCGTGGTGCCCGTCGCCGAACACCACGACGGCTACACGATGTACGACACCGCCCGCTCGCGGTGGAAGGTGACCGAGGTCGGCCCGCAGCGTGACGTGATGGGCGACCTCCTCGAAGCGGTCGACCAGTCGTGGCTGGTCACGGGCGCGTCGAGCCACCGGGCCGAACACTGGTTCTTCATGAACGACGGGACGACGTTCGACTCCGACGTCCGCGACCCCGCCTACAGCGACCTCTACGGACCGGCGATGCGCCAGGAGACGAACCCGACCGAGCGCTTCCTGGAGGACTGGCTCCTGCGCACGGTCGAGGTCATCGACTCCTACCGACCGCAGATCCTGTACTTCGACACCGGCATCGAGACTCCCTCGTTCGAGCCCTACCTCCGGAGGCTGGCGGCGTACTACTACAACCGGGCGGCCGAGTGGGGACGTGAGGTCGTCATCAACTACAAGTGGGAGTCGTTCGCGCCCGGGTCCGCGGTCCTCGACATCGAGCGTGGCACCATGGACGGCATCCGGCCGGAGGTGTGGCAGAACGACACCTCGGTGTCCCGGACCTCATGGAGCTGGGTGGAGGGGCACGACTACAAGGACGCCTCCGAGCTCATCCAGGAACTCGTCGACGTCGTCTCGAAGAACGGGAACCTCCTGCTCAACGTCGGTCCGCGTCCCGACGGGACGATCCCCGAGGAGGAGGTCGCGTTGTTGGAAGCGGTCGGTGACTGGTTGGCCGTGAACGGAGAGGCGATCTACGGGTCGCGCCCGTGGATCGTGTTCGGGGAAGGGCCGACCGCACCCGCCGCCGGCTCGTTCACCGACGCCGCGGCGGCCGTGTACACCGCCGAGGACATCCGATTCACGCGGATGACCGAGGTCGGCCACGAGTACGTCTACGGGATCGGACTCGTCCGTCCGGAGGACGGCCGGATGCGCATCCGCAGTTTCGGCTCGGACTGTCGGCTCCTCGACCGGCCGATCGTCGACGTCCGGGTCCTCGGCTCACGGGAACCTGCCGAGTGGACACGCACACGCGAGCATCTCGAGGTCGTGCTGCCCGACTCGGAGCTGACGGGTCCAGGTGGCGCCGTGGTGCGGATCGAGCTGGCGCCCGCGGGCCCGGCGCTGCGCACCGACTTCTTCCACGGCCTCAACATCTAGTGGCGGCGAGCCGAGGCGATGATGCACGGTTGCGGAACGCTCCGGTGGCACCGTCCGGTGACCACGCTCGAACCAAATGAAACGGAGAACACAGACATGATCAAGATCGACAGCGTGCCCACCCGACGACTCGCCAGCGGGGCGTCGATACCGGCGATCGGAATGGGGACGTTCGGGTCCGACCGATACGGCGCGGACGACGTGGCGGCGGCGGTCGGCGGAGCGATCCGAGCCGGGTACCGCCTGATCGACTGCGCCTCGGTGTACGGCAACGAGGCGCAGGTCGGTGCCGTGCTCGAGGAAGAGATCGCCCGCGGCGTGCCGCGCGAGGAGCTCTTCGTCATGTCGAAGGTGTGGAACGACGCCCACGAGCCGGCGGCCGCGATCGCATCGGTCCGACGATCCCTCCGGGACCTCCGACTCGACACCCTCGACGCCGTCTTCGTGCACTGGCCGTTCCCGAACCACCACGCACCGTTCGCGGATGCGGCCGACCGCGACCAGCACGCGCGCCCCTACCTCCACGAGGAGTTCATGGCCCTCTGGCATGCTCTCGAGAGCCTGGTCGATGAGGGGGTCGTCCGGCACCTCGGGACCTCGAACGTCACCATCCCCAAGCTCACGGCCATCATCTCCGATGCGCGGATCCGCCCCGCGCTGAACGAGATGGAGCTGCACCCGTGCTTCCAGCAGCCCGAGCTGTTCCGGTTCTGCCTCGACCACGGCATCCAGCCGGTGGGCTACTCTCCCCTCGGGTCGCCGTCGCGACCGGATCGTGACCGCATCGACTCCGACGTCTCCGACATGGACCACCCCGTCGTCGCATCGATCGCCCGTGCGCACGGCGTCCATCCGGCGCTCGTCTGCCTCAAATGGGCGGTGCAGCGCGGTCAGATCCCGATCCCGTTCTCGGTGAAGGCGTCGCAGTTCGTCGCCAACCTGCAAGCCGTGATCGAAGACCCCCTGACCCCTGCCGAGCTGGAGGAGTTGCGTTCAGCAGAACGGAACAACCGACTCATCAAGGGTCAGGTGTTCCTCTGGCCGGGCGCCGGCAGCTGGCTCGAGCTGTGGGACGTTGACGGGACGATCCCGGGATGGCACGGTTACGCCGCAGACGGCGCGACGGTCCCTGCGACGGCTGGAGCGTCCGCGTGATCACCGGCCCACTCGTCCACCCGCCGCTGCTCGAAGCGCTCGCGTCGTCGGGCCACGGCTCCGGGGTCCTCATCGCCGACGGCAACTACCCCTACCTGACCGGGACCCGTCCAGGCGCACGACTCATCCATCTCAACCTTCGCCCCGGCCTGCTGGACGTCACGACGGTGCTCGACGCCGTGCTCACGGTCGTGAACGTCGAGTCGGCGACCGTCATGCAGACCCCGCCCGGCGTCGAGGCCCCCGCGCAGGACGACTACGCGCGGGCACTGGGCTCCGAGGTGCCGATCGAGCGGGTCGAGCGCTTCGCGTTCTACGACCGCGTGCGATCCCCGGACGTCGGCGTCGTCATCGCGACCGGAGACGAACGTCTGTACGGGAATCTCCTGCTCACGATCGGCCTGCGCTGACACCGGAAACCGACCGCCCCTATCGATGTTGCAACACCGGATCGCATCCGAGGAGACCATGAACGCGACACCCGAATGGAACGACCCTGCCGTGTACGAGCGGGGGACCGAACCCGCACATGCCACGCTGGTCACGTACGACAGCCTGGCGAGTGCGGTGCGGGCGGACCGCTCCGCCTCGCCGTTCAGGCTCAGCCTGGACGGTGACTGGCGGTTCCGCTGGTCCCCGGACCCCGCATCCCGGATGCCCGACTTCGAGCGGGAGGACGTCGACGACTCGGACTGGGACCTCCTCCCCGTCCCCGTAAGCTGGCAGGTGCACGGGTACGACTTCCCGATCGGGGTCAACACCGTGCTGCCGTGGACCGGCGCGAACGGCCACCACGAGCAGCCGCTTCCGACCGGCGACTACCCGCACGCCCCGACCCGCTACAACCCGGTCGGACTGTACCGGACGAGCTTCGAACTCCCGGCGGACTGGGACGGTCGGCGGACGTTCCTCCAGTTCGAGGGCGTGGAGTCGGCGTACACCGTCTGGATCAACGGTCATCCGCTCGGCTATCGCGAGGACAGCTACACCCGCGGCGAGTTCGAAGTGACGTCGCACCTGCACGCCGGGTCCAATGTGCTCGCCGTCGAGGTGTACCGATGGTCGACCGGGTCCTACCTGGAGAACCAGGACAACGTCCGACTCTCCGGCATCTTCCGGAGTGTCAACCTGCTCTCCAGGCCGTCCGTGTTCGTCCGTGACTTCACGGTCAGGACTCCGCTCGCGGACGACTGGTCCGAGGCGACACTCGAGCTGGACGTCGAGGTACAGGACGGTTCAGGCGAGCTTCACGGAGAGCGCCTCCAGGCGCGGGGGACGCTGTTCGACGGGACGGACGTCGACGCGCCACAGCTCTGGTCGCGCGCCGCATCCGTTTCATCGGAGGCGTCCGAAGGGGGAGTGTCCGCCACGCTGGCGGAGTCCGTGCGGCCGCCTCGGCTCTGGACGGCTGAGCACCCGGAGCTGTACACCCTCGTCGTGGAACTGGTGGATACGGACGGTTCGGTCGTCGATCGCGTGTCCACTCGCGTGGGGTTCCGACGCGTCGAGATCGTCGACGGCGTGTTCCTGATCAACGGCCGGCCGCTCTCGATCCGAGGCGTCAACCGACACGAGTGGAACCCGCGGACCGGTCGCACCCTCAGCCTGGACGACATGGTCGCCGACATCACCCTGATGAAGCGGAACAACATCAACGCCGTCCGCACCTCCCACTACCCGAACGACCCCCGGTGGTACGAGCTCGCCGACGAGTACGGGCTCTACATCTTCGACGAGGCGAACAACGAGACCCACATCAACCGCGTCGACGGCGACGGACGGCCGAACATCCCGGGAGATCGACCCGAGCTTCGAGCACCACTGCTCTGGCGCATGCGGAACATGGTCGACCGGGACAAGAACCATCCCTGCGTGATCGCGTGGTCGATCGGCAACGAATCGGGCGTCGGTTCGAATCTGCGGGCCATGTACGACTGGGCCAAGGCCTACGACCCGTCACGGCCGGTCAGCTATCAGGATTCGACCGGCTCCGGTTCGCCGATCGTCCCATCGGACCACTCCGACTTCGACGGCGACTTCTACCCACCGGTCCCGCAGCTGATCGAGCGAGCGACCCGAGACCCGAGGCCGTACCTCCTCGTCGAGTACGCGTTCAGCCAGGGCAACACCTCCGGCTATCTCGACGAGACCTGGAACGCGATCCGGCAACACCCCGGCCAGGTGCTCGGGGGCTTCCTCTGGGACTGGGCCGACAAGGGACTGTGGTGGGACGTGCCGGGGCGGCCGGGGGAGGAGTTCCTCGCCTACGGCGGCGACTGGGGCGACGATCCCAATGAGGAGGGAGCCCATATGAGTGGGCTGGTGCTCGCCGACCGCACGCCGACGCCGAAGCTGCAGGAGGCCAAGCTGGCGCATCAGCCGGTGAGCATGACGCTCCCGGATCCTGACAGCTGGGTCGTCGCGATCACGAACGAGTACCTGTTCACGAGCCTGGACGAGCACCGATTGCGGTGGGCGGTCACCGAGGACGGTCGAGCCGTCAGCAGCGGAACGATCATCGGCACTGCACTGTCGATCGGGCCGTCGCAGCGTACGGAGGTCACCCTGCCGTGCGAACTGCCGGCGGAGCGGCGTCACCGAGCCGAGTACCGACTCGAGCTCTCGATCGAGCTCGACGCACCGACTCGGTGGGCGCCAGCAGGGCACGTCGTCGCCCGAGCCCAGTTCGCCCTCCCCGTGCCGGGGGCTGCGCCGGAACCGCCAGCTGTGTCGGACGCAGCAGCGCCTCGACTCCAGGAGAGCGATGGCTTGATCGAGGTCCACGGGACCGGCTTCTCGATCACCGTCGACCGCACGACGGGGCGGATGACGTCGCTGCGATACGACGAGCGGGAGCTGCTCGCGAGCGGCCTCATGCCGAACTACTGGCGTGCCCCGAACGACCCCGAGCTGTCCATCCCGGAGTTCAGGGAGACCCACCCGGAGCCGTCGCTGCCCTGGCGTGGTGTCGGCGAGGCCTGGGCCGTCAGCTCGGTCGAGACGACCCACACGCCCGGCGCGGTCCGCATCATCGTGAACGGTACCGTCACGACCACGGTGCCGTTCCGTCCGAGCCAGCGCATCACGACCTCGCCGCAGTCCATCGTCTACACGATCCATGGCGACGGCCAGGTGGACGTGCTGTCGACGTTCGAACCCGTGCCTGACACGCCCAATCCGCAGGTCGTCGGGACCACCTTCGGGCTCCGGCCCGAACTTGCGAACCTCGAGTGGTACGGACGGGGGCCATGGGAGTCGACCGCCGACCGGCACAGCTCTGCGTTCTTCGGCCGATACTCGGGGAGGGTCGCGGACCAGATCACGAGATACAGCCGACCGCAGGACACCGGGAACAAAGCCGACACCCGCTGGGCGACGCTGACCGACGACGCCGGCAGCGGTGTGCTGATCGTGGCTGAGGGAAGCATGTATCTCAACGCCCAGCCGAACAGTCCTGACGAGCTCGCGGGACATCGCCACTGGCACGAGGTGCCCGCATCCTGGCGGACCGTCGTCCGCGTGGACGCAGCGCAGGAAGGGGTGCAGGGCGGGAACTGGGACCTGCTGACCCGCCCGGAGCAGTACAGCAACACACCGGCGAAGGGCCCGTACCGTGTGCTCTACAGCCTGCTTCCTCTCCGCCAGGGTCAGGACCCCGCGGTACTGGCGCGGTCACCCCTCCGCTGACCGTGCCCCCAAGGGGTGCGCCGGACACGCGCTGCTCGCCGGTTCCCGGTTTGACTCTCGTTTCGCGGACGTGACGACCAGCCTGGACGTAGCCAGCGATGAGTTCGGCGCACTTGCATGGGTCCTCGGTCCTGATCGCTGTCTCCGACGAGAGCGACGACCCCGGCGCCCTGACGCCTCGTCGGCGGTGTCAGCCGGCCGAGCGGTTCCGGCGGGCCAGCGGGAGGCGGACGATGAAGGTCGTCCCTGGGTCTCCGGTGGCGAAGGCCTCGATCGTGCCGCGGTGCGCCTGCGCGATGGATCTGGCGATGGTGAGTCCGAGGCCTGAGCCGCGGATCGTCTCCTCGCGCACGTTCCCGGCTCGGTGGAACCGTTCGAAGACCCGGGTGAGTTCGTCCGCCGGGATGCCGATCCCCGTGTCGGTGACGCGGATGATCGCATCCACGCCGTCCGAGCGCACGCTCAGGAAGATCTCGCCGGCGCGGGTGTAGGTCACCGCGTTGTCGAGCATGATCGCGAGCAACTCCCGGAGACGTGCTCGATCGCCGACGAACTGCAGCGTCGGCACGGCAGCGGTGCGCAGCTCCACGCCGTCGGGCAGGCCGAGCCGTCGTCGCTCGTCGGCCGCCTCCAGCACGATGGCGCTGAGGTCGACGGGTTCGTCGGTGATCTCCAGGTGGGGTGCGCTCGCTGCGAGGAACTGTTCAGCCAGACGTCCGAGATGATCGGCGCTCCGGCGGATGACGGCGAGCTGGGCCTGCACCCGGGGTGCGACGTCCGCGTCGTCGTCGAGCATGTCGAGGTACCCGAGGATACTCGTGAGCGGTGTCCGGAGTTCGTGGCTCAGGCTCGTCAGTGACTCGGTGCGCATCCGGACGGCCTCGGTGAGCTCGGTCACGTCCTGCGCGACCAGGAGCGTCCCGTTCGGCCTGCCGTCCGCGTCGCTGACCGTTCGACCGTTCGCGACGAGGGCTCGTTGCCTGCCGGGAGGCCCCACCCAGTAGAGGAAGTCTCGGACGTCCTGTCCGTCGAGGACGCGCAGGACCGGTTGGGCCTCCACCGCCAATGGGGTGACACCGTCCGCCGCCCAGATGAGACGGGCGCCTCCGGTCGACGCGTCGTAGCCGGACAGCGTCGCGAGTTCCACCGCGAGTCGGTTGTTGAGGATCTCGTCGCCGTGTTCGTCGAAGAAGACCAGTCCGACGTTCACCTCGTCGGCCACGGAGCGGAGCATCACGGCCAGCCGGTTCTGCTGCTCCAGGGCTTCGACTTTCGCCTGCCCCTCGGCCCGCACGCTCGCCTGAGCGCGTTCGAACCGTTGCGACTGCAGGCCGACGGCGAGGATGACCAGCACCAGCAACGTGGTGAGCGCGATGAGCTCGCTCACGTCCTGCGTGCTCACGGGGCCCTCGCCGTACAGCAGGCCGGGCAGCCAGATGACGAGCACGCTCCCCACGAGAGCGAGGACGACGCCGAGGCGTCCGAAGCTGTAGGACAGCCAGAGCACGGGGAAGGCGAGCAGTACGATCGAGGCGCCGAGGACGGGGGACACCGCATGGTTCACGAGTCCCACGACGGCGAGGTCTGCGCTGACCAGGGTGAGCACCCACGGGCGGGCGATCCGCTCCCACGGAAGCACGAGCGTGGCGACGAGCGCGAGTCCCATCACGGCCCACGCCAGTTGGAGTTCGGTGACACGGAGGACGGCCGGACTGGTGATGCCGACGATCGCCGTGACGATCCCGACCCCCAGCGCCAGCGGTCCCTGACTCCGGCTCAGCAGGCCGAGCCGCGGGTGGCGCTCGGTGCCTTCGATCCAACGTGGCATCGGGCCTCCCAGGTGTCCCGCCCGGTGTCGAGCAAATTCACTGTATCGCCGCCGCGACCGATGGACGGCACCCGTGATCCGCCTCATCCGACGGGCCAGTCGGCGCGCGCGTCCACCTCGATGGGCGTGTCCGAGTGACCGATGCCTACACTCGTCGCATGGGCTTCGTCCGACGCAGACGCCAGCAGCCATCGACGCCGCCCGCCGCGCCCGATCCCGCGGCGGCCGTCCCAGCCGATCTCGACGACCTCGACGAGCGGGGATGGGACGCCGTCACGCAGGCGGTCTCGCAGCACTACCCCGGGGCCCGTGAATTCCACGTCGCCTACTCGCCCGGCCTGCACTTCGGGTCCGCCCTGCAGGGGTGTTCGGCGCTCCCCGGGCCCGACCACTGGTTCTACGTCACCTACGGGCTCACGGAGCTGTGGGGCAAGGACTCCGACGATCCGACGACCAGTGGCTTCGGATACGAGCTGACCATGCGCGTGCGCCGGTCACCGACCGAGGAGACCCCGCCTGAATGGCCGTACCGTGCGCTCGTCGTGCTGGCGCAGTACGTGCGCAGCGGACCGCAGGAGCTGTGGTTGGGGGATCGCATCCGACTCGCGAACGGCGTGACCGACGACCCCGACGGTGCCCTCACCACCCTCGCCGTCAGGCTCGACCCGGTGGTCGAACCCATCGAAACGCCGAACGGCCGGGTCTCCTTCTGGCAGGCCGTCGCGCTGACCGACACCGATGTCGAGGAGGCGAAGCGGTCGACGACGGACGAGGTGCTGGAGCGTCTCGCGACGGACAACCCGCTGCTGATCACCGACCCGGAGCGCCGCTGAGTCGTCGGGCGAACCTTGTCAGTCGAACCGCGTCAGGCGAAGCGCGTCGGGCGCGATCGCTCGTCGTCCACGACGGTGAGGGCGAGTTCGCAGAACATCGATTCGGCCCAGGAGAACCAGGGGCGTGAGAAGACGGCGGGATCATCGACGTCGATGCTCTCGTGCACGCGGCCCGTCCCGGCATCCGTGTCGGCGATCATGCGCAGCAGACGGCGACGGTCGGCCGGGGTGCCCACCAGTCCTTCGACGGCGAGTGCGATGGGCCAGACCCGCCGATCACGGGTGTGCGGACTGCCGACGCCGCGCAACACCGAGCCCTCGAACCAGTACGGGTTCGCCGGACTCAGCACGACGTCACGTGTGGTCGCCCAGACGGCCGGATCGAGGACGGTCGGTGCGATCAGGGGGAGCGAGAGCAACGACGGCGTGTTCGCGTCGTCCATGATGAGGCTGCCCCCGAGCCCGTCGACCTCGTAGGCGTAGATCGGGACCCCGTCCGGGCCGGGAACGATCCCGTGCGCCCGGACGCCGGCGACGAGTTCGGCGGACAGGGCGCGGGCATCCTCGGCCAATGGCATGTCCTGGAGCACCTCGGTCGCGATCTCGGCGAGCGCGAGCAGCGCTTCCGCGGCGAACAGGTTGGCCGGGATGTTGAACCCGAACGTGCACGCGTCGTCGGACGGGCGGAATCCGCTCCAGGTCATGCCGGTGTGCGCGACCGCGGAACCCCGGCCGCCACGCGGCAGTGTCTCGGTGGGGATGGTGGTCGTCCGTTCGAACCGGTACGGAGACGTCTCGTGCTGTTGCTCGGCGCGGAGCTGATCGACGATGGTCCGCAGCACGCCGGGCGTCGGGGCGTCGAGCAGGAATCCGGTCCGTCCGGTCCGGCGCCACAACGCGTGAGCGAGGGTGACCGGGTAGGCGAGACTGTCGACCTCGTACTTCTGCTCCCAGACCTCGGGATCCTCGCACACGTCTGCGGGATCGTAGCGGGCACCCGTCGGTCCGTCGTTGAACGCGTTCGCGTACGGGTCGTGGGCGATGAACCCGAACTGCCGGCGGACCACCTGCTCCACGAGGTCGGCCAATTGCCCACTGCGTTCGACGAACCGCAGATACGGGGTGAGCTGGGTCGTCGAGTCGCGGAGCCACATCGCCGGGATGTCGCCCGTGATGACGAACACCCGTCCCGCCGGATCGACGCCGACGGTCTCGGTGAGCGTGGCGAGCAGCGCACGGCCGACCAGGTCGCCGATCCGGCCGTCGGTCGACCGTCGCACCGCCTCGGCGGCGTCGGCGAGCAGCTCCCGGGTGCGGGCGTCCGGTGCGAAGGCGGTCAGTGTTCCCACCCGGTGCCTCCTTCCTCATCGGTGATCCGCACGACGAGGGCGTCGGACGGAGGGTCGTGGCTCGGGGCCGTCCAGGCGACCACCTCCGCGGGAGCGGGTACCGGACGACCATCCGCCCAGGAGCCGAGTCCATCGAGACCGAGGGTGAACGCGACCGCGGCCGTCGACCGGGCAGCGACCTCGACCCGTTCGACCGCGAGCACACTGCGCCGGCGCGGACGGAGGCCGAGCTCATGGCGGCGGCCGTAGAGCGGCACCGGCAGGGAGACAGCCCGATCGGTGTCGTTGACGAGGTCGGCGGTCAGCGTGACCGTGCCTCCCTCGCGCAGCGCCTCCGCGGTGAGCGTCGCTTCGACGGGACGCAGCCGGACCGACACGGCGGAGGCGCCACTGCCGAACAGTCCGCCCACGGGATGGCGGGCGTCGACGTAGCCGCGGGCCGTCTCTCGACGCTCGTCGTGCGCGACGGGCCACACGCCGTCGGTCGAGGGGAAGGTCGCCGGGAGCAACCCGCCACCGACGCCGGTCGCGAGGACGTCGACGATCGCCGCACCACCGTTCGGGCCGGGGAACGGGGCGACGATCAGTGCGTCGGCCAGCGCGACGAGTGGCTCGAGCGGGCGCGGGCGGCCGTCGATCAGCACCGCGATCACGACGGGGACGGCTGCCCGAGCGGCTCGGAGGAGGTCGAGTTGCGACTCGGGTAAAGCGAGGCGCGAGAGGTCGACACCCTCGCCGTTGGTGGTGTCGGGAGCGGGGCCGTCGACGGCGCCGTTGTCGGCGAACTCGTCGTCGTAGCGTCGTCGACTCGTCCCACCCAACACGACGACCGCGGCGTCCGCGCCGGACAGCGCCGCCTCCATCTGCTCCGCGGCGTCACCCGGAAGGCGGGAACGGTGCGAGGCACCCTGCGCGTATCGCACGTGGCCCGTACCGTGGCGTGCCTCGAGTGCGGATCGCACCGTGGAGGCCTGCGTGTCGTCGTCCGGCCGCGGCGGCGTGTAGTCACCGAGCTGGGCTTCGAGATCGTCGGCGTTCGGGCCGATCACGGCGACGACCGCGGACGCGGAGAGCGGGAGGACGCCATCGTCCTGCACGAGGACGCAGGACTGCACCGCCGCGCGGTGCGCGAGTTCGAGGAACTCCCTCGGAGAGCGATCTTCGGCCGGACCTGTGACGGCGTGCTCCTGCTGCGCTTCCTCGAGCAGGCCGACACGCCACTTCAGCGCGAGGACCCGGTCGGCGGCACGGGTCACGAGCGTCTGATCGAGAAGTCCGCGTTCGACCGCCTCCTCCACATGCGTGAAGGCCTCGTCCCACAGGCTCAGATCGACCCCCGCTGTGATGGCGAGTGCCGCGGCGCTCGCCGGGTCGGGCGTACTGTCGCGCAACCGGTCCACCGCCGTGCCGTCGGCCATGACGATGCCCTCCCATCCCCAGTCCTCGCGGAGGACCCCGGTGAGGAGGTCCGCGTTGGCACTGCACGGGACACCGTCGATGTCGTTGTACGCCGCCATGAACCCGGACACGCCGGCCCGAGCAGCGACGTACGCCGGCCGCAGATGGATCTCACCGAGCTCGCGGCGTCCGATCGGAGCACCGGATCCGTTCCGGCCGCCGATGCCGGCACCCTGCCCGGCGAGGTGCTTCGCGACCACGGCGATGCGGTCGTGGGCGAGCCGCCCGTGCGGGTTCCGCCCCTGCATGCCCCGCACGGTCGCCTCCACGAGCAGCGCCGCCAGCGCCGGATCCTCGCTGAAGCACTCCTCCGCACGACCCCAGCGCGGATCACGCAGCACGTCGAGCCCGGAGACGAGCGCCACGTGCGTGCCTCGCGCCCGGGCCTCGGCGGCCACCTCTGCGCCGAGGCCTTCGACGAGGTCGACGTCCATCCCGGCACCGAGTGCGAGGTTCACCGGGAGCGTGGTGCCGCCGAGCGCCATGAGGCCGTGCGGGACCTCCTCGACGAAGAGCGTCGGGAGGCCGGACCCGCGGGTTCGGACGACCTCCTGCACCGCCGCGTAGGCCTCGGCGCTCCGTGCGGGTGGGACGCCGTTCTCCCAGCGCACCTGCGACCACGGGTCGGCGCGCAGGACGCCGTAGATCGCGCCGATCCCACCCCACCGGTCGACCTCGCGCCGGAGCACGTCGGTGACGCGCGGGGCGCCGTCGACCCATTCGACGGCCTCCCACCCCTTGAGACGCTGGTTGATCTGGCCGATCCGCTCGCGCAGGCTCAGCTCGGCCGACGACCGCGTCATCCCTTGACCGCTCCCGACACCAGCGCCTTCTGCATCTGCTTCTGGAGGACCGTGTAGACGAGGTAGACCGGAAGCAGGGTGAGCAGGGTTCCGGCCATGAGGACACCGTAGTCGGTGCCGGCGTCGACCTTGAGCGTCGGCAACGCGACCTGGATCGTGCGTTGGGCGGTGTCGGGGCCGATGAGGATCAGCGGATAGAGGTAGGCGTTCCAGAACGACAGAAAGTTCAGCAGGAGCACCGTGGCGATGCCGGGGATGCAGATCGGGAGGTACACCTGACGCAGGACCTGCAGGGTGGATGCGCCGTCCATGGACGCGGCCTCCTCGAGTTCGCGCGGGATGGTCCGCATGAACGCGGTGAGGATCACGATCGCCAGCGGGAGCGCGGTGGCCGGGAGCAGCAGCACGACGAAGGTGCGGGTGTGGAACAGCCCGACGGCGGCGGCGAGGAGGAACGTCGGGAACAACGCCGCGAAGGCGGGGATCAGGAAGCCGAGGTTGAAGACGTTCTCGATGACCTTCCCGAACCGGCCCTGCGCCCGTGCGAGCGCGAACGCCGCGGGGAGGGCGAGCAGCAGGGTGAGCACGAGTGCACTGACCGTGGTGAGCGCCGAGTTCGCGATCGCGAGCCCGAGGTCCGCCTGCCGGAACGCGGTGGCGAAGTTCGAGAGGTCCCACGACGTCGGCAGCGCCAGCGGCGACTCGAAGATCTCCTCGTTCGTCTTGAAGGACGACGAGATGAAGTAGTAGAAGGGGATGAGCAGGATCGCCGCGTACAGCCAGGCGAGGGTGCCGCTCGTGAGGGACCCCAACCGATCACGGAGGGGGAGGACGGTGCGTGATGCCATGAGAGTCTCCTTGATCCGATCAGTGGGTGGCGCGCAGGGTCCGGCGGATCAGCCACATGCCGAGCAGCCCGAGGACGAACAGGACCACACCGACCGCCTGGCTGTAGCCGAGGTCCGTCTCGACGAACGCCTTGCTGTAGATGAGGTACGACAGCGTCATGGTCGAGGTGCCGGGACCGCCCTGGGTGAGGAGGAGGACCGTCTGCGCCGAGTTGAACAGCAGCGACAGGAACTGGAGCATGGTGACCACGCCGATGAAGTCGCGGGCGATGGGCCAGTACATGCGCCAGGCGATGCGCCAGTCGGAGGCGCCGTCCACGCGGGCCGCCTGCACGATCTCCGTGTCGACGCCGTCGAGACGGGCGGCGATGAGCACGGCCGAGTAGCCGATGCCGCTCCACAGCTCCACGGCGATGATGGCGCCGAGCGCGGTCGACGGGTCGGCCAGCCAGGCGTTGCCCGCCAGGCCGAGCGGCGCGAGCAGGCCGTTGACGAGTCCGTCCGGGTTGAGCATGGCGTAGAACACCATGGCCGTCGCCGGCGCCGAGATCAGCGCGGGGATGAACAGGATGTACCGCAGGACGCGGTGCCCACGGGGCTTCTGGACGACGTAGAAGGCGAGGAGGAAGGCCAGCACGATCATGATCGGGAGTCCGACGACGATCTGGACGGCGGAGTTGCCGAGGGCGGCCCAGAAGGTGGCGTCCGCGAAGACGACGCTGAAGTTGTCCAGGCCCGCGAACGACGGGGTTTCGAGCATCCCCGGCCAGCGTAGGAAGGCGATCACGAAGATCGCGACGACCGGCCCGATCATGAAGACCGCGTACCAGACGAGCGCCGGGAGGGCGAGGCCGGGGAAGCGCTCCCGGAGCGGAGAGCGACGCGGACGAGCGCCAGGTGGTCGGGCGGAGACGGGTCGTCCCGTCGTGGGGGTGACTTCGAGCACGGTCATGATGTCCTTTCGGGCCCTCAGGCCGCGTCGTAGGCCTGCTCGAACCGGTCGATGATCTGGTCGGCGCTCGCGGAGCCGTAGGCCATCGCGGTCACCCGGATCATCGGTTCGAAGACCGCATCGGGGATGAGCAGATCGGGCAGCATGACCGGGGTCACCTGGTCGGTGGTGAGCTGCGAGGCCTGCGCGACGAGGGGGAAGTCGGTGCTCACGACGTCCGTGATCCGGTTCATGTCGCGACCGGAGCCGAGGATGAACTCGCTCGTGACCTCGGGGGAGTAGAGGTTCTGGATGAAGGGCTTCAGCAGCTCGAGCTTCTCCGCGCCGTTCGCGCTGATCCAGATGCCGTGTCCGTTGTAGCTCTGGATGACGGTCGGATGGTCGACGACGCCTCCCTGCGAGGGTGTCGGCCACCCGCCGACGGTCACCTCGGCCGCACGCTCCGCGGGGACGAGGGCGAGGGCGGACGACATCGCCGGCACGATCGCGGCCTTCCGGGTGTTGAACTGCGTGAGTTCCGAGTCGGAGGTGTACCCCTGCACGTTGTCGACGAACACGCCGGCATCCCGCAGTTCGACGAAGTGCTCGACGCCGGCGACGGCTCCGGGGAACTCGGAGAGCTTGCCGGTGGAGAACGCTCGGGTGGCCTCGTCCTTCGTGAGGAAGCCCTGCAGGATCTGCAGGAACAGCTTCTGCCCGCTCCAGTCCGATCCTCCGACGGTGACCGGCCCGATGCCCTTCGACCGCAGGGCGTCGGCGACGAGGATGAGTTCGTCGGACGTCGTCGGCACGTCGACGCCCGCCTCCGCGAGCAGGCCGGTGTTGAACGACACCGGCCAGTTGGTCCGGGTGAAGGGGAACGCGCGGAGGTGTCCGTCCTCGTCGGTCCACTCCTCGAGGGCCTCCGGGATGATCTTGTCGCGGAGGCCCCAGTCGTCCAGCAGATCCTCCACCGGGATCGTGGCGCCGAGCCGGGTCCAGGAGAGCGTGCGTCCCTGCAGGTTCACCATGGCGATGTCCGCCTCCTTGCCAGCGAGCGAGCTCGTCTCGAAGACGATGGGGAGGTCGGAGCCGTTCTTCAGGAGGGCGACGGCGCGGTCGGTCGCTCGGGAGTAGGCGGCCACGACGTCGGAGAAGACCTGCGCTCCCGAGACGGCTCCGCTCAACTGCGTGTGCACCGAGATCGACCCGGGGATGCCGGACGCTGGAACGAGGGGGCCGCATCCCGTGAGCAGGGGGATCATCACCCCGCCCCCGATCACCGTGCCGAGGAACGTACGTCTGCTGATGCCATCGGTCATGAGACCTCCTGAGAGCTGCGGTGCGTCGGGATGGGACGTGATCGTGTTCTCCGCGTGGCGCTTGTGTAGCGGTACACATCAACGTGCGGTCAATGTATACCGCTTTACAAGATCCGGTCAAGCCCCTACTCTCGGACACGATGAACGACAAGAAACCGGCTCGCGCGACCATCGCCGCCGTCGCCGCCCGCGCGGGGGTCTCCCCGTCGGCGGTGTCGCACGTGTTCAACGGACGACCGAACGTGTCCACGGCCACGGCGGACCGCATCCGCCGCGCGGCCGACGAACTGCACTGGCGGCCGAACTACGCCAGTCGCAAGGTCAGCGGCCGCGGCGGGCGCAGTCTCGGCCTCGTCGTGACGCGTTCCGGCGACACGTTCGAGCGCGACCCCTTCTTCATGCGGCTGATCGCCGGTCTCACCGAGCCCCTCGCAGCCATCGGTTGGTCGTTGTCGCTCACGCTCGTGCGGGACACCGACGAGGAGCGCGTGTACCGCGAGTGGTGGAGCGAGCAGCGGGTGGACGCGTTCCTGCTCGTCGACGTCCGCGACGACGACCCCCGGATCCTGCAGGTGCGTGAGCTGGGGGCGCCGGCCGTCCTCCTCGGTGCGCCGGTGGACGATCTCGTGCCGGCCGTCACGGTGCACGACGATGCGGCCTACGAGGAGGTGCTGGAGCATCTCGCCGCACTCGGTCACCGCGCGATCTCCCGCGTGAGCGATTCTCCGGGCCTCGTCCACTCCAGGGAACGAGACCGTCGCTTCGTGGAGGCCGCGGAACGTCGGGGTATGACGCCGACGGTGCTGCACTGGGAACCGTCCGCCGAGGATCCCGTCGCCGACGTGCTGCGGCGCTCCGGCCCGGCCACGGCACTGCTCGTCGACAGCGAGGCGATGGCTGCCGAGATCATCGCGCACGCGCCGGAGCTGGGCGTCCGGGTCCCCGAGCAGCTCTCCGTCATCGCCTGGGAGGACTCGTGGGTGTCGACCCTCGTGCGCCCCCGCATCACCGCGCTCGACGCTCCCGTCGAGGAGAGCGCGAGGACGGCGGTGAAACTGCTCGAGCGGCTCGTGAACGGCGAGCGGGTCGCCTCGCAGACCGTCTCGGCGCGACGACTCATCGTGCGGGAATCCACCGCACGGGCGCAGGCCCCGGACCAGACCCCCATCGAGAAGGACGAGTGACACCGTGACCGACCACACTCCGCGCTTCGGAGCGAACTACACACCCTCCAAGGACTGGATGTTCCAGTGGATGGGCATCGACGCCGACGTCGTCCGCAGGGACTTCGAGGCCTTGGCCGGTCTCGGTCTCGACCACGTCAGGGTGTTCCCGCTCTGGCCGGTGCTGCAACCGAACCGGACGCTCATCCGACGCCAGGCACTGGACGACGTCTCGCTCGTGGCCGACCTCGCCGCCGAGTTCGGACTCGACATCGCCGTCGACGTCATCCAGGGGCACATGTCCGGGTTCGACTTCGTCCCGGCCTGGCTCGTCAACTGGCACGACGGCAACATGTTCGTCGACGAAGCCGCCGTCGACGCGCAGGCCGCGCTCGTGTCCGCCGTCTACGACGCCGTGCGGGACCGCCCGAACCTCATCGGCCTGACCCTCGGCAACGAGCTCAACCAGTTCCAGCCACCGAATCCGGCCGCGATGCCCGCTGACAGCGATCAGGTCGCGCACTGGTTGACCAGACTCCTGGAGGCGCCGGTCGACCCTGATCCCCGGCACCTGCTCACGCACAGCGAGAACGATCACCTCTGGTATCGGGACGGGCATCCGTTCCTCCCGGTGCACGCCTCGCGGCTCGGCGACATCACGACCGTGCACTCCTGGATCTTCAACGGGACGGCGAAGCGCTACGGCGGGCTGTCCACGCAATCCGTCCGCCACGCCGAGTGGATGATCGAGCTGTCGAAGGCGTTCGCGACCGACTCGGGGCGTCAGGTGTGGCTGCAGGAGGTCGGTGCTCCGTCGATGAACCTGGCGGACACCGAGATGCCGGAGTTCGCGGCCCGGACGGTGGAGGCCGCGCTCTCCTCGCCCGGTCTGTACGGGATCACCTGGTGGTGCTCGCACGACGTGTCCCGGTCGCTCGGCGACTACAAGGACCTCGAGTACTCGCTCGGCCTGCTCGACGTGGACAACGCGGTCAAGCCGCTCGGCCATCGCTTCGCCGAGCTCGTCGCGGACGCGCGCGGCAGCGCGAGGGACCGGGTGCTCGCACGCACGGTCGGCGTCGTCGTCGATGTGGACGAGCACGACCTCCCGATCGCTCGGGCCGACCTCGCACCGGGTGGCATCGTGTTCGAGCGTTGGCACGAGCTGCGTGAACAGGGCGAGGCAGTCACCGTCGTGACGTCTCGGACCGCGGCGGATCCGGCTTCGCTGGCGAAGCGTGGCATCACCGACGTGCACGCCGTCCCCAGCGCGGGATCGGTTCGATGACGGAGTCCGACGACCGCCGTGCGGTCGTCGGGAAGGTCGGCTGACGGGCCTCAGCCGCGATCGCTCGCCAGCAGGCCGAAGACGACCGTGTCGGTCCACTCGCCCTTGTTCCACCAGTCCTGCCGGAGGTGGGTCTCGCGCCGCATGCCGACCCGCTCGGCGAGCCGCGCCGATGCGGTGTTCCGGCCGTCCATCTGCGCGGCGACCCGGTGCATCCCCGGCGTGCTGAACGCGAGGTCGAGGACCGCGCCGACGGCCTCGCTCGCGAACCCCTTGCCGCCGTGTGCCGGGTCGAGGACCCAACCGATCTCGGCGACGCCCCGCTCGTGGTCGGTGTACCAGAGCAGGACCTCGCCCACCGGCGCACCCTCGTGCTCGACGATGAGCGCGAGCGCACGCGACGGGCTGTCCAGGCCGGTGCGCTTGAGCCGCTCGGCGCTCTTCGTCCGCGCGACCTCCTCCGTCCACGGCTCGTCGAGGAGGTAGGTGGCGACGTCCGGCCGTCCGTAGACCGCGAGCAACCAGGCCACGTCCGACGGTTCGTGCGGGCGGAGGACGAGTCGATCGGTGGACAGCGGGTAGGTCGTGGGAAGGGAGGTGCTCACGTCGATCAACGATACGAGATGGCGCTCCGCACCGCGCAGCGGGCTTTCCGGACCGCCCGCGGGTACGGCAACATGGATGGCGCCGACTCGCAGATCGTTGAAGGGGACCTCGTTCATGACCGCACCGCACCGCAGCCGACCCGCCCTCGTCTGGGGCTCCGGCCTCCTCGCCGCCGGACTCCTCGCCGGATGCTCGGCACCGTCCAGCGGGGACCAGGACTCCGCGGCGCCGTCGTCGACCCCCACCGCCACGGCGACCGCCGATGCCGCGGACGGGCCCGCCGACTACACCGCGTTCTGCGCGGCCAACCGCGCGGCGGCGACCGCGAAGTCGGGCACCGTCGGCGAGGACCTCGAAGCCGTGCAGGCGCAGGTCACGACGATCCGCGACCTCCTGCCGCTGGACGACGTGAGCGCCGAGGTCGCAGCCGGCGCGGAGGTCTTCGCGACCTCCGCTGAGGAGACCGCCGCGATCCTCGCCGAGTTCCCGGCCGACAGCCTCGTCTCCGACGTCGGACTCGACCCGAGGTTCACCGAGTCGCAGGCCGTGCAGAGCGCCGCAACCGACCCGGACTACCAGGCGTTCATCGCCTGGACCATCCAGACCTGCGGTTTCGACACCGAGTGACCGCTCTGCCGGCCGTCACCGCGTCTGGGCGATGATCGCCTCCGCGACCGTCTGTGCACCGTCGCCGGAACTCACGGCGTAGAACGTCTCACCGACGGTGAGGTAGAGCGGCGACCGCGGACCGTCCATGCGGCGCGCGACGAACGCCGACTCGCCGTCGACCGCGCCCTCGAGGATGACCGGCTCGAGGGCCGCCGCCATGTCGGGCTGGGCTGCCAGCTCGTCGATGATCGTCACGCCGTCGCGCACGACCAGGACGTCGGTGTACCCGAAACCCTCAGCGAAGAGTTCGCAGCTGAACGCACCGACGCGGGCGCTCGCGGCATCCTCCAGATCGCCGATCGGCTGGGCCCGTGGGTCGATGACGGTGTAGGTGGTGGTGGCCTCGCCGTACTGCAGTGCTGAGACGATCCCGGCCTCGTCCAGCCCGCCGTCGCAGCTCGCGTCGCCCTCGCGTGGCGCGAGCGCAGGCCAGGCGAGCTGAGCCTCGGAGGCGGGCTCCACCGTCGAGAAGGTGGTCTCCGCCGCCGAGGCGAGGTTGTCGAGGACCTCGCCCGACGGCGTGCCGTCGAACCGGCTGCCGGTCGAGGTCAGCCCGGAGGCGGTGATCGACAGCTCGACCCAGGCCGAGCCGACGGGAGCGGACACGCGCCATCCGGTCTCGCCCGACGAGGTGGTCGCCTCGACACCGGCGATCGTCCTCGTGTCTTCGGACGGTGTGTCGCCGGCGTAGGGCGGTGCCCAGTCGTCGGCAGCGCCCGGCAGGATCTCGATCGAGAGGTAGGCCCAGTCGCCCGCTCCATCGCCGATCATCTGCTGTCCGGCGCCCACCCGCCAGGAGCAGGCGAGCCCGCCGGCCGCCGTCAGGACGGCCAGATCCACGGCGTCGGACGGCTGCACGGCCTCGACGACGTCAGCCGGTTCAGCGGCGAGGACGCCGGCGACGGTGTCGAGCGATGCGAGGTCGCTGCACGCGAGGAGGTCGGTCGACTCCGGGGTGCTCGGTGCGGCTGAGGTCGGCGACGCGTCCGGCGTCGCGGATGACGCGCACGCCGATGCCGACAGCGCCACCATCACGGCGAGTCCCGCACTGATCCCGACCGAACGCATCCCCGCACCCCTGATCCCCATGCGCCGAGACTATCGGTGGCGCGCGTCGTCCGCTTCCGAGGGAGGATGGAACCGGCGTCGTGTGGATGCCATCACCGAACCGAGGAGTTCTCCGTGACCACGGCCCGTCGCGCCCTGATCCTGATCGACGTCCAGCAGGAGTACTACGCCGGTCCGCTCGCGATCCAGTACCCGCCGCGCGACGAGTCGATCCTGCGGATCGCGGACGCCATCGACGCGGCGACGACGGCCGGAGTCCCCGTCGTGGTCGTCCAGCACTCATCCGGCAGCGGGGCCCCGGTCTTCGATCCGGACACGAGTGCGTTCGAGCTGCACCCCGAGGTCGCCCGCCGGGTGCAGCCGTCCTGGAAGGGCGTCGTGAAGCAGTACGGTTCGGTCTTCGCCGGGACCGAGCTCGAGGCGTGGCTGCGCGAGCAGGGCGTCGGCACCATCACGCTCGTCGGGTACATGACCAACAACTGCGTCATCGCCTCGGCAGCAGGCGCCGAAGAACTCGGTATCGACGTCGAGGTGCTCTCCGACGCGACCGGAGCCATCAACCTCGAGAACGCGGCCGGGTCCGTCGACGCGAAGACGGTGCACACGACCCTCATGGCGCTGCTGGATTCGAACTTCGCCGCTGTGGCGACGACGGCGTCCTGGACGCAGGCCCTCACGGACGGCACGGCGTTGCCGAAGGACGACCTGGTGTCCTCCGCCACGCGCGCCGCCGGTCGCGACTAGCCTCCCGCCGCCGATCAGTCGGTGACGGCGACGTCCCGGAGGTCGAGGTGCTCGCTGACGAAGTCGGTGGGGAAGCCGGTGACGCCGTCGCGCACGACGGTGAGGGTGATCCCGGTGTAGAGCCAGTCCGCGGCGTGGTCCTTCGAGACCAGCGCGGCGGCTTCGCGGAGTCGTTCGTCGGCGACCTTCGGGTCGATCGCGGCCTTCGCCTCGGCGACCAACGACTGCACCGCCGGGTTGTCGTAGCCGAAGTAGTAGTCCGGGTCCGCCCAGTGCCGGAAGTCGCGTGCCTCGACATGGTTCACGAGACTGAGGTCGTAGTCGTGGTTGGTGTAGACGTCGTTCAACCAGGTGGGGAACTCGACGCTGTCGACCGTGAGGGTGACGCCGACGGCCTTGAACTGCGACACCAGGACGTTGGTCGCGGCGGTGCCGTAGTGGTTCGGGACGGTGAGCGTGAGCGCGAGGTCCTCCTGGCCGGCCTGCGCGAGGAGCGCCTTCGCCGCGTCCGGGTCGTAGCCCACGACGTCACTGAGGTCCTCGTAGCCGGGGTCGAGCTCCGGGATCGGTCCGTACTGCAGGGCCGCGGCGCCACCGACCGCTTCGACGATGGCGGCGTGGTCGATCGCCGTCCGGAGGGCCTGGCGGACGAGGGGGTCGTTCAGGGGCGCGCGCTGGTTGTTGAAGGCGAGGGTGTACTTGTCGGTGGTCTTCCCCTCGACGATCGTCAGGCCGTCGGCACGCTCGACCTGGTCCCGCAGGTTCGCGTCGAGACCGATCTGCACGTCGACCTCGCCCGCGAGGGTCGCGTTGACGGCCGAGGACGCGTCGGGGATGTAGCTGAAGACGACCTCCTGGACCTTCGGAGCGTCGCCCCAGTAGTCGTCGTTCCGCTCGACGGTGATGCTGTCGCCCTGCTTCCACGATGTGAGCGTGAACGGCCCGGTGCCGTTCGCCGTCGTCGACAGGTCGTTGTCCGCCCCGGCCTGGAGGACGAGCCCCGCACGACCCGTCAGTGCCCACAGCAGGTCGGAGTCGGGGGAGCTGAGCTGCAGCCGGACGGTGCGCTCGTCGACCGCCGTGATGCTCTGGAGCCGCTCCAGGTCGAGGTGGTCGACGAACGCCTCGTTCTGCTGGACCTGCGAGAGCGAGTCGACCACATCGGCGGTGGTGAGCGGAGCGCCGTCGTGGAAGGTCACGCCGTCACGGAGGACGAAGGTGTAGGTGAGCCCGTCGGCGCTGACCTCGTGGCGCTCGGCGAGGGTGTCGACGATCTCGTTGTCCGTCGTGCGCGAGACCAGCCCCTGGTAGACGTTGTCGATGAGGACCTGCTCGAGTGCGACGCCGGAGGTCGTGCGGATGTTCAGGTCCGAGGGCTCGAGGACGAGGCCCACGCGGAGTGTCGCGTCGGTGTCCGCGGTCGGCGTCGTCGCCGGGCCGGCGCAGCCCGTGAGGACGAGGAGGGAACCGGTGGCCGCGATCACGGCGGTGAGCAGGTGACGACGCAGTCGATGACGGGGCATGGGGAACATTCTCGCGGATCCCGGCACCGGTCCGAGCCGGTCGGCCCGAGCCGGGTCAGTCCGAGGCGTCGTCCGACAGCGAGCCGCTGATGACCGCGAGCGTCGCCGACTGGGCGCGCTGCGCACGATCGCCCCGTCGGCCCACGAGCAGGCCGACCACGGATTCCGTCACGAGCATGATGGCCGCCCGGGAGGTGTGCACGAGTTCGTCCCGGAAGGTCGCGTCGATGGGAGCGACCACGAGCGCGACATCGGCGAGTTCGGCGACGGCCGAGCGCGGGAAGGAGGTGATCGCGAGGACGGTCGCGCCACTCGCCCGAGCTGCCGCGGCCACGTCGACGGACGCCCGGTTCGCGCCCGAGCCCGACAGGACCAGACACGCCGCGCCCGGGCCGAGGTGGGTGGCCGCGATCTGCTGCCCGAGCGTGTCGGGCAGGTACTCGGCCGGCCGGCCGGCCGAGATGAGCCGCATCGCCAGATCGGAACCGAGCGGTGAGGAGAGGCCGTTCGCCGCGATGAGCAGTCTCGGCGCCTCGTCGAGCACGCGGACGAACTGTTCGAGCGTCTCCTCCGTCATCGCCGACGTCGTCTGGCCGAGGCGACCGGCGAAGTGGTCGATGGCCCCGCGGAGGGTGCCGAGCATCGTGTCGTCGCCGTCGTCGCGGGCGGTCGGTGTCCCGAGCGCGACCTCGCGGGTGAGGGCGACCCGCAGCTGCGGGTAGCCCTCGTACCCGAGCGACTGCGCGGTGCGGATGACCGTGGCGCGGCCGACACCGGCGAGGTCGGCGACCTCCTGGGCGGTGCGCTCGATGCTCGCCTCGATGTCCTCGGCCACCGTCTCGGCCACCCGGCGTTCGCTGGGCTGGAGCGACGGCGCGAGCATCGCGATCCTGGCCGTCGGCGGGGCGTCAGCGGACCCTGTCCACATTGCGGCTCCTCGTCGTGCGGGCGGGAAGGGCGGTACGGGTGGTACGGGCGATGCCGGGGCCCCGGGTGATCCTGCGTCGGATGGCTCCCGAGATCGCGTCCATCGTCATGGTCACGACGACCACCACGATCAGCAGCATCCCGACTGTATCCCACTGGCGATAGTTGGTGTAGTTCGCCAGCATGCTGCCGATCCCGCCTGCGCCGACGAGCCCGAGGACCGCCGAGGTGCGGATGTTGATCTCGAACCGGTAGAGCGCGAGTGACAGCAGTGCCGGGGCGGCGGCGGGCCAGAGCGCCCAGCGCGTCACCTCGGCGGTACCGCCTCCGGCAGCGCGGACGGCCTCCGAGGCGCCCTCCTGCACGGACTCGATCGTCTCGTAGACCCATTTCCCCTGGGTGCCGATGCCGGCGATCCCGAGCGCCAGCGCGCCCGTGAACGGGGTGAGTCCGGTGATCGTGAGCAGGATGAGGGCGATGATCACCTCCGGGACCGCGCGGATGACGGCGAACACCCCACGCAGCGGCAGCCGCAGCCAGACCGGACCGACCGACCCGGCGGCGAGCATGCCGAGCGGGATCGAGACGAGGACGCAGAGGATCGCGCCGATCCAGGCCATCGAGATCGACCGCCACATCTCGGTGAGGGCCCGCGGGAGCTTCTCCCAGTTCGGGCTCTCGAACATGAGCCCGCCGAAGTGCACGAGCTGCGCCGGGACGGTCCCGAGGTCGCGCCAGTCGATCGGCAAGCCGGCGGTCGCGGCGATGACGACGATCCCGACGGCGACGGCCGCGAGGGTCGGGACGAGCCGCGAGGGACGGCGGGGGAGCACGGTGCTCGGATCGGTCGCGGTCATACGAGTCGCCTCCGCAACAGGTTGGACGCGACCTCGATGAGGACGACCACGACGAGGATCTCGAGGACGATGACCGAGACGTCGTCGTAGGCGTAGAACGCCCGCCGCTCGTCGAGCAGCCGACCGATGCCGCCGGCGCCCACGATGCCGAGGATGGCGGAGATGCGGACGTTGAGCTCCAGGGTGTACAGCCACTGGTTCGCGAACAACGGCCAGACCTGCGGGAGGACGGTGACGCGGTTGATCTGCGTCTGCGTCCCACCGGCGGCCTTGCCGGCCTCGATGTACGGGTGGTCGGCGGAGTCGATCGCCTCGGAGACGAGTTTGACGATGATGCCGAGGTCGAAGAGGAAGAGCGTCAGGAGGCCGGGCAGCGCACCGACGCCGACCATGGCGACGAGGATGGTCGCGTAGACGAGGTCGGGCACCGCTCGGACGACGTTGACGATCGCGCGCAGGATGCGACGCGACAGGCCGTTCGGGTTCGTCGGGGCCGCCGCCCACAGCGTCAGCGGAACGGACAGCAGCGCAGCGGCCACCGCACCCACGAGCGCCATCTGCAGCGTCTCGAGCATCGGTTGCACCGTCCGTGGCAGGAAGGCGAAGTCGGGTTGGAAGAGCTGGAGGAGCAGACCGGAGCCGTTGTCCCAGTGGGAGATGAGCGCGCCGAAGTCGAGCTGTACGCCGCCGATCGCCGGGAGGCAGGTGGCGATCGTGAACGCGGCCACGGCCCCGATGATGAGCGCGGTCCGCAGCCGGGTGCTCGGCCGGGGCGGCAGCTGCCAGTCGGTCCCGGGCGGCAGCTGCACGTCGGTCCCGGTCGCCGTCATCGGTCCAGCCGATCGTCGGGCTGGATGGGGCGACCGTAGATCCGCTCGAAGTCCGCCTCGGTCGCATCGGCTGCGGAGCCGTCATAGACGAGTTCGCCGTCGCGGAGCCCGATCATGCGGGTCGTGTAGGTGCGAGCGAGGTCCATGAGGTGGATGTTCACGAGCACCGTGAGACCCGTCTCGGTGTTCACCCGGCGCAGGTCGTTCATCACCGTGTGCGCGGTCGGCGGGTCGAGACTCGCGACGGGCTCGTCGGCGAGCATGACGCTCGGCTGCTGCGTGAGGGCGCGGGCGATCGCGACGCGCTGTTTCTGCCCGCCGGAGAGTTGCGCCGCGCGGGTCCAGACCTTGTCGAGCATGCCGACCGACTGGAGCGAGCGCAGGGCGAGCTCCCGGTCGGCGGCGGTCGTCAGGCCGAGGAGGTTCCGGTACGTCGGGGTGCCGGCGAACCTGCCGACGAGCACGTTGCGGTACACGCTCGTCCGGTCGGCCAGGTTGAAGCCCTGGAAGATCATGCCGACGTGCCCGCGCAGCCGACGGAGCTGCCTACCGCGCAGACCGGTGACGGTGTGCGGCCCGACGGCGACGGTCCCGCTCGTCGCCGGCACGAGGCCGTTGATCGTGCGGATGAGCGTCGACTTGCCGGAGCCGGAGAGCCCCACGACGGAGACCATCTCCCCGGCGGCGATGTCGAGAGAGACGTTGCGGAGCGCCTTCGTGCCGTTCGGGTAGGTGACCGAGACGTCGTCGAGACGGATGGACCACGACGCGGAGGCCGCGAGCTGGGCTCGGGCCTCCGCGCGATGCTGATCAGTGTTCATGCACCGGATTCCTGGAGAGGGTCGATCGGTTGGAGCGGGTCAGTTCGAGAACTGGTCGAGGATCTCGCCGTAGCGGGTGATCTCGTCCGGTGCGGTCTTGTCGGTCCAGCCGGAGAGGCCGACGAGGTCGAACATGACCTGCTTCGCCGCATCGGAGGAGTCCGCGTAGCCCGCCATGAGCGTGGTGAGCTGCTTCGTGAGGTCGGCCGGGAGCGACTTCGAGACCGCGACGCCGCCGTTGGGGATCATCTCGGTATAGGCGAACGCGACGACCTTGTCGGCGACGTCGGGCGCCTCCTTGAGGACGGTCGTGCGCGCGTCCCAGTAGCCGAACGAGACCTCGGCGTCGCCGTTGTAGACGGAGAGGACCGCGTTGTTGTTGCCCTCGACCGGCACCTGGGTGATGTCGGCGTCGGTGTCGATGCCGGCGTCACGCATGGCGACCACGGGGTACTGGTACCCGGCGGGCGAGGTCGCGGCCTGCAGGGCGACCTTGGTGCCCTTCGAGATCTTGTCGAGGGCCTTGAGCGCGGCCGGCCCGGAGCCGGTCGCAGCGTCGGCGCCGGGCTCGATGCCGTTGCAGTACGAGAGCGGGGTGTCGCTTGCTGCGTAGGTGACCATGACCGGAGCCTCGGCGCAGTACTTGTCGGGGTTGTTCGTGTAGGCGACCGACGCGTACGAGGTGGCGCCGAAGCGGACGTCGCGCAGGACGAGGTTCGCGTCGTAGCGCTCGGTCGCGTTGTAGAGCGAGCCGGCGTCGGTGATGATGACCTGTGCCTGGTCGCTGCCGAGGGCCTCGACGGTCGCGGCGTAGTCGGTCGCGACGACGCCGTTGACCTCGATGCCGAGGTTCTCCGAGAGGTAGCTGGTGAGCGGGTCGAGTGCTTCGGCGAGGTCCTCGCCCTCCACCGACGGCACGAGCGAGATGGTGATGGAGTCGGGCCAGGACGCCGTGCCTGTGGCCGACGGGGAGGAGGCGGCGGGGCTGCAGCCGGCGAGGGCGAGGGCGGCGACGGCCGCGACGCCGGTGAGGAGCAGGGTCTTGCGCATGTTCGGGATGCCTTTCGAGGGTGGAGGGTGATCAGGAGGCGGACGGAGCGGGAGTGGAAATCGGGGAGGCGTCGGGGAGGCGCGATGCGGCTGCGGCCCACGCGATGATCTGGTCGTACAGGTCGGCGAGCGAGCGCCCACGCATCGTGGCGGTGGCCGTCGAGCGCTCGAAGGTCGCGCCGACGAGGGCGGTGTCGGCGCCCAGTTCGGCGGCGGGAGCGAGGTCGTTCTCGACGATGTCGCCGACGGCGAGGACGGGGCCGGCGGCGAGCGCCTCGCGGATGAGCGGGACGAGGCCTGCCGGCTTCCCGACGGTGAAGTGCACGGCGTCGAACGCTTCGGCGACGCCCCAGGACTGGAGGAGGGCCGTGATGCCGTCGCCGGGGGCGTTCGTGGCCAGGACGAGTCGGGCGTGGGCGCCCAGCGTCTCGAGGAATGCGGGCAGGCCCTCGGGGGAGTCGACCGCCGCCTCGCTCGAGCCGAGCAGAGCGCGCGAGTCGTCGTAGGACGCGCCGATGACGTCGGCACCGACGCCGGCTTCGCGGGCGATCCGGGTCACGGCGTCGTAGCCGTCGCGGGCGTCGGTCTCGCCGTTCGAGAACGCGGCGAGGGCGGCCTCGGCGCGCATCGCGAACTCGGAATCGCCGGTGCGCTCGGCGATGGCGCGGGCGAAGGCCGTGATCGGCCCGTCGCCGAGGGCGAGGGTGCCGTCGAAATCGAAGAGGATGGTGGGGGCCACAGGCGCTCCTTCTGAGCGTTTCGTTCACGCGGCCGCTCCTGCGGACGCTGCGTCCATCATGGATGGCGAGTGTGGACGCAATCACCATGGCGGGTGAACGGCGGGTGAATTTACCGACACACGAGCCGCCTATGCTGTGGTGCTGTGATGATGACGGAGCTCGCGCGGCGAGCAGAGACCGAACCCTCGACCGTGCTCGAGGAGCACTCCTGGTTGGGTGCGGCGATCGACGACGACGCGGCTGCCCGCCGGTTCGCCTCGTGGGGTGCGTCGACCGTCATCGACGAGCACACGGGCGGGCCCGTGATCCCTCGTGTGCTCTTCGAGGCGCTCCATGCGCGCGCCGGCCTCACCGCGGCCTGGCCGGTCGGGAACGCCGGGCTTCTCCACGTCTACGGCTACCTGCTCTCGTCGGTCCCGACGCCGTACGGGTTGAAGCGCGACCGCTGGCTGGACGGAGCGCTCGCGCGCGCGTTCGGGCTCCCCGACGATGAGTTCGTCCCGTGGGCCCGTGCGTCGTCCCTGCTGTCGCGGGTGACGGCGGCCGCGCAGGACCTGCTCGCACGACCGGTACGGACTGCCGACGGCCCGTCCGGTCGGATGCGTCTGGCGCTCGGCGACCCGACGGACACCGATGCCGTCGCGCTCGTGTACGGCATCGACGAGCACCTGATCACGACGTTCCCGGTCGCCTCCGGAGCAGCGGTGCTGGAGGAGTGGGACGCCGACCCCGACCGTCCCCGGTGGAACGCTGCTGTCGAACGTTGATCCGGATCAGGCGTCGGAGGATCCTCGGCGGGCGTCGCCGCGACGCACGGATCGCACGCCGGAACGGCGGAGGCGCCCGGCGACGAGACCGGCCAGCTCCATGGCGAGGACGTAGCTCACGACGCGGACCGCGAGCAGCACGATGACGAGCGCCGGCGAGATGAGGTCGGGTGAGATCACCGCGAAGGACAGTGCCCAGATCGCGACGCCGCCGACCGCCGCCGCAAGCCAGGTCGTCACGCGGGCGGGGTGACGGCGGCGCGCGAGCACCAGGTCGATCGCCGCTGCCGGAACGACGAGCGCGACGATGATCGCGGGGCCGAGGGCCGTGACGGGCAGTGCGAGGAGCCCGGTGACGGCTGCAGTGAGCACCGTCGCACCGGGGACGCCCGTCCAGCGCCTGGCGAGCATCGGCATCACCATCGTGACGGCGGCGATCGCGGCGTAGAGCACCGGGTTGAGCACCGCGGCGGTCGACGTCAGCGGGCTGACGAGGAAGAGGATGACGGCACCGACGGCGCCGAAGGCCGCACAGCGCAGCAGGGTCGTGGTGGTCGCGGATCTCATGGCCTCAACAGGGTAGTGGTGGTGGAAGTACGACGGGCGGGCCGAGCCCGAAGGCTCGACCCGCCCGATCGGTCAGGTCCGGGTCAGCGCCCGGTGACGAGGCGGCGTCGGATGACGAGCCCGGTACCGAGCAGCAGCAGGACCGCCGCCCCGACCACCAGCGGTGCGATGGTCGTTCCGGTCGAGGCGAGCACCGGACCCGGCGTGCTCACGGTGGCCGTGGACGGGTCGGAGGTGAACGACTCGCCGCCCGGCGTCACGCCGGTCCCGAAGGCGGTGTTGCGGATCGAGCCCGCGTTCAGGTCCGCCTGGGTGACCGTGTAGGTCGCGGTGCAGACGACCTGGAGCCCGGGGGCGAGGAGCGCCGTACCCGTCGGGCAGATGATCGCGGAGAGCGTCCCGGTACCGGTGAAGTCACCTTCCTGGACCGCGACGTCACGCAGCGTGACGTTGCCGGTGTTCGTCACCTGGAACGAGTAGGTGATGACCTGTCCCGCAGTCGTGGCCCGCTCGACGTCGGCCGTCTTGACCACCGAGAGACCGGGGACGGGCGGCGACGGGATCGTGACCTCGGACGGCGGCGAGACCGGCGGGACACCGTTCACGCTGTTCGGCGGCGTCGCCGTCGCGGTCGCCGAGTTCGTGATCAGGCCCGCGTCGACGTCGGCCTGCACGACCGTGTAGGTGGCCTCGCAGGTGATCGTCGCGCCCGGTGCCAACGAAGCGGCTTCGGCGGGGCAGGCGACGTCGGACAGCTCTCCGGCGCCGGAGAACTCCCCTTCCACCACCGTCGGGTTCGTCAGCGTGACGTTCCCGGTGTTGGTGAGGAGGAAGGAGTAGGTGACGACCTGGCCGACCGCGAGGCCGCCCTGGGCCACTGCATCGGCCGACTTCACGACCGTGATGGCGGGTGTCGCCGGGAACGCGACCGTGGTCTCCGACGGCGGCGAGACCGGGGGCGTGCCACCGTTCGGCGGGGTGCCGGTCGCGGTCGCGCTGTTCGTGACCGATCCCGCGTCGACGTCGGCCTGGGTCACCGTGTAGGTGGCCTCGCAGGTGATGGTCGCCGCCGGGGCGAGCGAGCCTGCCGCGGGCGGGCAGACGACCTGGGACAGCTCACCGGTCCCGGTGAACTCGCCCTCGACGACCGAGACGTCGGCGAGCGTGACGTTCCCGGTGTTGGTGACCAGGAACGAGTAGGTGACGTCCTCGCCGGCGTTCGCGACCGTGGTCGGCGTCGCGGACTTCGCCACCGTGATGGCGGGCGCTGCCGGGAACTCGACCGTGGTCTCCGACGGCGGTGAGACCGGGGGAGTGCCGCCTGCCGGCGGGGTGCCGGTCGCGGTCGCCGAGTTGGTCACGGAGCCGGCGTCGACGTCGGCCTGCGTGACCGTGTAGCTCGCTTCGCAGGTGACGGTCGCCGCCGGGGCGAGCGAGCCGGCTGCGGCTGGGCACACCACGTCGGAGAGTTCGCCGGTGCCGGTGAACTCGCCCTCGACGACCGAGACGTCGGTCAGGGTGACGTTGCCGGTGTTGGTGACGAGGAACGAGTAGGTGACGTCCTCGCCGGCGTTCGCGCCCGTGGTCGGCGTCGCCGATTTCGCGACGGTGAGCGCCGGGGCCTGGGCCACGCCCGGGATGGTGACCTCGGACGGCGGTGAGACCGGCGGCCGGCCCTGCGGCGGTGTCCCGGTCGCGGTGGCCGAGTTGGAGACGGTACCGGCGTCGATGTCGGCCTGCGTCATCGTGTACGTGGCTTCGCAGGTCACCGCCGCCGCGGGTGCGAGCGTCGCCGCTCCCGGCGGGCAGACGACGTCGGAGAGTTCACCGGTCCCGGTGAACGTGCCCTCGTCGACCTGGACGTCGGTGAGCGGGACGTTGCCGGTGTTGGTGACGAGGAAGGAGTAGGTGATCTCGTCGCCGACGGCGTACTCCGCCGCAGCGGGGGACGCGGACTTCACGACGGTGATCGCGGGAGCCTGCGGCACGAACTCGACCGTGGCGTCGGCCGGCGGGTTGAGGCCCACGCTCGTGATGTTGTCGGGCCCGTTCGTGAACGTCCCGGCGACGGGCGACGTGACCTCGACGGTCACGGCGCAGGAGGTCATGCCCTGGTTGAGGTTCCCGGTGACGTCGATCGACGAGCCGCCCTCGGGCGCGGTGACGACACCCGACGGGCAGGTGGTCGACGCGTCGCCGTCGGCGATCGTCAGGCCGGCGGGCAGCGCGTCCGTGAAGGACCAGCCGTTCTTCGCCGCGAGTTCGTCGGTGTTGGTGATCGTGAGGGTCAGCGTGGACGTCTCACCGGCGACGACGCTCGCCGGGCTGAACGACTTGTCCAACTGCGGGGAGACGTCGAGCACCTGGATGTTGTCGAAGGCGTGGTCGTTGCCGGCCGTGCCGCCACCGGTCAGGTTGCGGGCGACGATGCCGACGGTCGCCCCGGGGAGCAGGACCGCTCCCGGCGAGACGTAGGTGCCGACACGGACGTTCTCGGCCCCGGCCGCGCCGGTGGCCGGTGCGGTGACGGACCGGGAGCCCGCTGCGGTACAGCCGTTGACGGCCCCGACGGAGTGCGCGCCGCCCTGGTCGTCGGTGAGGAAGAACTCGAGGACGGGCTGCTGCGACGCGTTGCAGGACACCGCGGCGAGATCCACCGAGGTCGTGAGGTACCGGCCGGCGCTCGTGAGCGCGATCGGGTCGACGGTCGCGAACTCGACCGCGTTCGGCGGGTTCATCGTGAGGGTCTGCTGCGAGGTCCAGGCGCTCACGGAGTGATTGGCCGTGTCGCCGGCGCCGAGGGCCCAGGCGAGCTGCCGCGTGCGCCCTTCGCCGGACGCCGATGCCGCGAGGCACTGCGGTTCCGCGGACGAGGCGAAGCTCGTGATGTTGCCGTTGCACTGGGTGTGGTCGCGCCAGGAGGCGTCGGCGGTGTACCGCGTGCCGTCGGCTCCGACGTAGTCCTCGAGGTACGTCGGCGACGTCACGCCGTTCTCGAAGTCCTCGGAGTAGACCACCGAGCCCGACTGCGGCGTCCCCGGCGTCCCCGGCACCGCCTGCGCGCTCGAGCCGATCCCGACGAGCGAGAGCGCCGACAGGACGGTCACCCCGATGATCCCCATGGTCGCGCGACCGGCGGACGGTGCCCCCCACCGGTTCCGCCACCGAGCGCGGTGACTCCTTCGACCCGTGTGCTGCTGCATGTGTGTCGCCTTCCCCGTGAAGCGGCGGTGCGCCCGCCGAAAACCTGGCCCCAGCTGCGGGGCCGAGGATCAGTAGAGCGGCAACCCCGACGCGGTCCGGGCGGATCGGCCAAAGACCACCCCGCATCCTGCCCCGGGTGTTCCCCGACAGGTGGCGGTCACTTAGGGTTGACCCGTGCACACCGGTTGGAAGAGGTACTTTCCCTCCCTCGGGGCGGGGTTCCTCCACCCCACGGACGTCGCCCCGGTCACCCGTCTTCTCACCACGGCCATCCAGGAGGAGGACTGGGACACGGTCGTCTCGGTGATCGAGTACGAGTGGGGGATCCTCATGGCGCTCGACCTCGCGACGCTCGACCGCGCGCTGCAGGCACTCCCGGTGCGCGTGCTCTCGAACCACCCCATCGTCTTCGCCGTCCGGGAGATCCGCCTCAACATCCGTGGGGAGACCGACGCACTCGACCAGTCGGTGGGGCGGTTCCAGCTCCCGACTGATCCCGACGACATCCGTGACCGCGCCCGCTCCGAGCTCGCGCGCATCAGCCTGAGTGCATCGACGGCGTTCATGATCGCCTACCGCGTGCACGGTCGGCACCAGCGGGCGTTGCACTACGCGCGGATCACCGAGGAGCTCGCTCGCCGAGCCCGCGTGCACCGCCCGACCGAGTTCGCGCCCCGCGTCCCCACCGCCCTGCTGCAGGTGGGGATCACGAAACTGCTCGTGGGAGACCTCCACGAGGCGAGCCTCGTGCTGCGTGAGGCGTACGAGCTCCGGCACGAGTCCTGGGACGGCCGGAACGGTGGGGACGCCTCCGGCAAGCTCGCCCTGCTCTACGCGGTGCGCGGCGAGATCGTGGAGGCGGACCGCTGGCTCGAGCGCCACGACGACGGGGGCGGCGCGCACGGGTGGATGGTGCCCCTGGTCCAACTGTCCGGGTCCATCGCCCGCGCCTTGATCGCCATCGCCCGCGTCGACCGTGCGGCGGCGGAGGCCGCGCTCGCGACGCTGGAGCTCCAGGTCAACCGTGAGCGGTCCTGGGCCCCGTTCATCACCTACGCGCAAGCGCAGCACGCACTCCTGTGGGGCGATCGACGGGCGGCGCTGCAGCTCATCGAGCGCACCCGCGTGTTCGCCGGTCGCAGCCTGCGTCATGCCGGATCGGAGCGACTCCTCGACGCCGTGGAAGCGTCACTCCTCCTCGCCCTCGACCGCCCGACGGAGGCCAGCGTCCTCCTCGACGGTCGTGACCGGAACGCCCACACCGCGGCGGTCGCCTCGCGGCTCGCGCTCCTGACCGACCGCAAACCCCTCGCGCGGGAACTCGCCACCGCCGGGCTCGCGGAGGAGCACATCGACGCCGGTGCGCAGACGGAGCTGCTCATCACCTCGGCGCTCGCCGACGACTCGGACGAGGACGGTCGGCGGCATCTCCTCCAGGCGATCGCCACGACGGCGCGGACCGGGATGCTCACGCCCTTCGTGGTCGCGCCGCGCAGGCCGCTCCGACACCTCCTCGGCACGATGTCGCCCAGCGAGACCCATGCGCGGATCGAGCGGACGCTCGCCTCGAGTCCCGAGCCGACGCCGGAGACCGTGCAGCTCGTGGAGCTCACCGCCACCGAGCGCCGGATCCTGCAGCTCTCCGCGGAGGGCCGGACCCGGCAGGACATCGCACTAGCGCTGTACGTGTCCGCGAACACGGTGAAGTTCCACTTCCGGAACGTCTACCGGAAGCTCGGCGTCGACTCCCGCGAGGACGCGCTGGCCACCGCGCGGCGGTTGGGGTTGCTCCCGACCGAGCGGTGAACGTCACTGGTCGCCACGTCGCCGGAGTCTTCAGCGGATAGGACATCGCCTCGCGGTTCGCAAGCCCCCATCCGCTCGCACCGCCTCCGCCGAAGCTGGTCTGAGTGGCCGCGACCCGCGGCCCGGGAGAGGAGCACCATGACGGAGATCACCGCACACCACGGCCTGCTGAAGGACACGAACCTGCACGTCGACGACACCGGTGGCACGGGACGCCCGGTCGTCCTCATCCACGGTTGGCCGCTGTCCGGTGCATCGTGGAAGGAACAGGTCCCGGCTTTCGAGGCCGCAGGCTACCGCGTCATCACCTACGACCGCCGCGGCTTCGGTCGCAGCGACAAGCCGCTCACCGGTTACGGCTACGACCGGCTCACCGACGACCTGCAGGCGGTGCTCGAAGCGCTCGACCTGCGCGACGTGACGCTCGTCGGGTTCTCGATGGGTGGCGGTGAGGTCGCCCGGTACTTCAGCCGCCACGGTTCGGAGCGCATCCACAGCGCGGTCTTCGCCTCCGCGGTTCCGCCGTACCTGCTGCAGACGGCCGGAAACCCTGACGGGCCCCTCCCGGTCTCCGAGGCCGCGAAGATGACGGCCGGGCTCACGGCGGATCAGGACGCGTTCTACGACCAGTTCACGACCGACTTCTTCTCAGTGGACGGCGAGCTGAAGGTCACGGAGGAGCAGCGTCAGGAGGCCCTCGCGCTCGCGCACCAGGCGTTCAAGCCCGCCGCACTCGAGGCCATGGCGTCGTTCGCGAACACCGACTTCCGCGACGACCTGCCGAACGTCACCGTCCCGACCTTCGTCATCCACGGCGACAGCGATGCGACCGTCCCCTTCGAGGGCTCCGGTGCACGGACGCACGCGGCGATTCCGTCGTCGACGCTGTACGTCGTCGAGGGTGCGCCGCACGGCGTCAACGTCAGCCACGCGGAGGAATGGAACCGGGCCGTCCTGGAGTTCCTCGCGAAGTAGGTCCGGCAACTGCACGCGGTGATGCGCGGCGCACCCAGCGCTGCGCGTCACCGCGTCTCCGGGTCAGCGGGACGCCGACACGCCGCCGGCGACGGGGAGGGCCAGCGACCAGGCGTCGGCTCGCACGGTCGCATCGTGCCGCACGGCGTACCGCTCGCCATCGGCCGGATACGCGCGGAAGGTCCGAGCGGGGTGCCCGGTGTGGTGGATCTCGACGATGGACGCGTCGATGAGGATCCGGACCTCGTCGCCCTCGACCAGCTCGCCCCGCCAGATCAGCTGCGTGTCCGAACCCTCCAGCCCGAGGGAGGCCGTGCCTGCGCCCGTGAGTCGCACCTCCGTCTGGTCGGGGAGTTCCGTCGCATCGACGAGCTCGGCACGGAGTCCCGTCAGCTCCCGGGCCGGGATCAGCTCGACCTCGTCGCCGCGGACCACGAGCTCGCGCGGGAACGTCAGCATGCCCGACCATCCCTGCTCGTCGGTGTCCGCCTGCGTCCGGCCGCGCACGCCATCGGGTGCGATCTCCTGGGCCCAGCCCCAGAGCAGTACCCGCTCCGACTGTCCGTCCGAGCCGTCGGACTGCACGGCCTGCGGCGCGTAGAAGCTCGACCCCTCGTCGATGATGCCGGTCCGGCGGGCGCTGAACACGGGTCGCCCGGTGGCCTCGTCGAGCTCCATCGAGCCGAGGACCCAGGCCACCCCGCGGTGCGGACGGCCGTCGAGCCACAGCGAGACCAGCAGCACCCAGTCGTCGCCGACGCGCACGAGCTGGGGGCACTCCCACCCTTCGCACGGAGCGAGCTCCGAGACGACCGGCGCCTCGGCCGTCAGCAGGTACCCCTCCTCGGTCCAGGCGTCGAGGTCGTCGACGCCGTAGAGGAGCAGTGCGCCACCGACGTCGGAGCGACCCGCGCCCTGGATCGCCCAGCGGCGCCCACCCAGCTCGAAGACGAACGGGTCGCGCACCATCGTCACGCGCTCATCGGCGGGGAGCGAGGCCGCGACGACACGTTCGCCGCTCCAGTCCTGCGCATCCGCCGAGCCGTGGACGACGACGACCTCCGACAACCCGTGTCGATCACGCGCGCCCGAGTACACGACGGCCGGCCGGCCCTGATCGACGACCCCGACGCCGCTCCAGCAGCCGAAGCCGTCGGTGGTGTTCGGGCGTGGAGCCAGGGCCACCGGGTGTTCCTCCCAGGCGAGCAGGTCCGGCGAGCTCACGTGACCCCAGTGGATGTCCTCGTGCCTGGCCGACCCCGGGTTGTACTGGAAGAAGACGTGCCAGCGACCGTCGACGAACATGATGCCGTTGGGGTCGTTCAACCACCCGGCCTCGGGTCGGGGGTGCAGCAGCGGGAAGCCGCGGTCGAGGACGTGCGTTACGTGGAGGCCGGTCATGGCTTCCTTTCGGTTCGAGATCGGTCGGATCGAGGGGAGGGCGGTGGTGCCGGTCACTTGCTGACGCCGGCGGTGAGCCCTTCGCGCAGCGGCTTCTGGCCGAAGACGAAGACCAGCGCAGCCGGGATCATGGACAGGACGACACCGGCGAGGACGGTCGCGACCGACCCGGTGCCGAGGTTGCCCTGCAGGGTCACGAGCCCGAGCGGGAGGGTGAAGTTCTGCTCGCTGATCGTGAGGATCAGTGGTCGGAAGAACTCGTTCCAGTGGTAGTTGAACGCGAGGATGCCGACGATCGCGAGGCCCGGGGCGGCGAGCGGCAGGTAGATGCGGAAGAAGATCTTCCACGGTCCCGCGCCGTCGATCTGCGCCGCCTCGGCGAGCTCCGGCGGCAACCCCATGAAGTACTGCCGCATGAGGAAGGTGCCGAACGCCGTCGGGATCATCGGGATGATGAGCGCGAGGAGCGTGTCCGACAGTCCCATGCCGCGGATGAGCATGAACACGGGGACGATCGTCACCTGCATCGGCACCATCATCGTGGCGAGGATCAGTCCGAACAGGATGCGCTTGCCGCCGAAGTCGAAGCGCGCGAACACGTAGCCGGCCATCGCCGCACTGAGCATCTGTCCGGCCGCGATGAGGAGCGTCACCAGTGCGCTGTTCCACGTGTAGAGCAGGATCGGGATCTTCTGGAAGACGTCGATGAACGCGCCCGGGCCGAACTCGGTCTGCCCGGTGTCGACGTTCGCGGGGGTGAGCGCGGTGATGAGCGTCCATACGACGGGCGCGAGCGTGAGGAACGCGGCGAGGACGAGGACGAGGAACTTCCCGGCCGTGGCGAGTCGGCGGCGTGATGAGTCGGGGGTGACTGCTGCGATGGACATCTGGGACCTCATCCGTAGAAGACGAAACGCTTGCTCAGTCGGAACTGTGCGGCGGTGACGAGCATGATCAGGAGCGTCAGCACGATGCCGATCGCTGCGGCGAGACCGAAGTCGAGCTGCTGGAACGCGGACTCGTAGATCACCATCACCGCGGTGCGGGTGTCGTCTCCCGGACCACCTCGTGTGAGGACGTACGGCTGGTCGAAGATCTGCAGGGCGCTGATGATGGCCATGACGGACGCGACGAGCATCGTCGGGCTCACGAGGGGCAGGGTGACGTTCCGGAACTGGCTCCAGCCGTACGCGCCGTCGAGCGACGACGCCTCGTAGACCTCGCGCGGGATCGCGGCCAGTCCACCGATGAACAGCAGGAAGGTGAAGCCGAAGTTCTGCCACACGTAGACGAGGAGGACGACGATCTTCGCGCCGAACCCGGTCGTCAGCCAGCCGATGTTCCCGACGCCGAAGAGTCCGAGGAACTCGTTGACGAGGCCGAACTCCTGGTTGAACAGGTACGACATCACGAGCGACACGGACGCGGCCGACAACACCAACGGGAAGAACAGTGCGGAGCGGAAGAAGGTACGCAGCCATTCCGGCATCCGCGACTGCACGAGGATCGCGAGCAGGAGGGCGACGGCGAGCTGCAGCGTGACCGCCACCACGACGAAGCCGACCGTGTTCAGGAAGGACACGCGCACCGTGGGGTTGGCGGCGAGGTCGACGAAGTTGCCGACGCCGACGAACTCGGGTGCCGAGATGATGTCCCACCGGAAGAAGGCGAGGACGAACGACCCGATGATCGGGACGAAGCTGAAGAGTCCGAGGCCGATGAGCGTCGGGGCGAGGAACACCCAGACGAGCAGTCGGCTGCCGCGAGGGGCACGCTTGCGGCGTCCGGTCTCGGCTTCGGGCGGGACGACCAGTGCCCGGGTCGCCGTCGGTGACTGCAGTGCCATCATCGTCCCTTCAGCGCGAGCTCGAGGTCCCGCTGCATCGTCTCGAGGCCGCGGCGGACGCCGTTCGGGCCGTTCGTGATCGTGCCGACCACGTTCTTGATGAGGGCCGACTCCACGGCCGCCTGCTGGGGCGGTGCGGGCATCGGGCCGGTCGTCGGGAACCGGTCGAGGGTGTCGTAGAAGACCTCCCAGTGCTTCGGGCCGATGTCACCGCCGTAGAGCTCGGCGTTGAGCGAGCGCCGAGGCAGCGACGAGTCGGGCTGGCTGTGCGCGATCGACATGCCCTCGACGGAGATGCAGTACTTCATCCACTCCCACGCCTCGTCCTTGCGTTCTGAGGTCTGCATCATCGCGTAGCCGCCGGCTCCGAACTGGTGGCGCTGGCCGCGCATCTTCGGGAAGTAGGTGACGTCGTACTCGTCGTCGCCCAGGCCGGCGTCGTTGAGGCCCTTGACCCAGAACCCGCCGGCCGGCGTCATGCCGACCGAGCCGCGGGAGAAGAGCGAGACGAGCTCGTTGCCGCCGCCTTGGGCGGGGTTCGCGGCGATGCCCTCGGAGACCATGCGCTGCAGGACCTCGAAGCTCTCGACGGTGCGGTCGCTGAGTGCGTCGGCGTTCTCCCACAGGTATCCGCCACCACGCGGGGTCTCGTCCGGGTAGAACTTCGACCACATCCAGTCGCCGCCGGGTGCCTTCTCCTCAGTGAGGAAGCTCGTGTCGTTGATGTACAACCAGGGCACGACGCCGCCCCAGAGACGGTTGTTCCAGAAGTACGGCAGGAACGAGCCGGGGGCACTGGCCTGCATGGTGCGGCCGACGGTGAAGAAGTCCTCGACCGACCAGTCGTCGCGCGGGCGCTCGAGGCCGGCCCGCTCGAACGCGGAGGTGTTGTAGTACATGTTCGCCGCGTTGAAGTTGTCGGGCAGTTGGAACAGGTTGCCCTTGTACATGAACGACTCGATGAGCGAGGGGTTCACGTCGTCGAAGTACTCCTGCAGCTCGGCGGCGTCGCGCTGCACGTACTCGTCGATCGGGTGGGCGAGTCGCTCGGCGAACAGCTGCGTGCCCTCCGTGGCGACCGACACGATGTCCGGCGGGGTGCCGGCCGCGACCATCGTGAGGATCTTGGCGAAGAAGTTACCCCAGTCCTGGCCCTGGATCGCGATGATCCGGACGGGGATGTCGGGGTGCAGCTTCTGGAAGCCGTCCACGAGCGACTGCCGGGCGGCGGCGTCCTGGGCGGTGCCGAAGAGGGCGACGGTGAGGGCGTCGTCACCTCGGCCGGGGATGTCTCCGCCGGTGAGGCGCGGCCAGGAGATGGCCGTGCCCGCCAGACCGAGACCGAGCAGGGCGAATGCCGCCCTGCGACTCAGATCAACCACGTTGTTGCTCCTGCGAAATCGGGGCCGACCGTTCGCAGGGCGCGGACGATGAGCCGTGAATGGAGGTGCTGAACGGATTCAGCAGACGAAACATAACACAGCTCCGCGCGATATGCTGAACTGATTCAGCAAACCGCACGAGGGAGTGTCATGTCCACGCAACGCCGCCGCACGACCCTCGCGGACGTCGCGGAGCGCGCGGGCATGTCCAAGGCCGCGGTGAGCATGATCCTGAACGACCGTCCCGGTTCCCGGCTGTCCGCGGACGCCGTCGAGCGGGTACGCGCCGCCGCGGCGGAGCTCGACTACCGCCCGAACCCCGCGGCCCAGGTGCTGCGCCGCGGGAAGACCAGGACGATCGGGTTCATCTCCGACGAGGTCACGCTCACCCGGCACGCCTCGGGGCTCATCGGCGGTGCGCTCGAGGTGTCGAAGGCCCACGGCCACACGATGCTCATCGCGGAGACCGAGGGGATCGAGGGTGGTCTCGCCCGCGCCTTCGAGACGATGATCGACCACCGGGTCGACGGCATCCTCATCGGTCTCCTCGGCGCCCGCCTCATCGACCTCCCCACCACCTCGACCGGTGTCCCGGTCGTCGTGCTCAACGGAGCGTCCTCCTCGGGGCACGCGAACGTCCTTCCCGACGAACGTGCGGCCGGGTACGCGGTCGCGAAACGGCTCGTCGACGCGGGCCACAGGCGGATCGGCGTGGTCGGCGACCTGCCGCAGGACGTCATCAACGATCCGCGACAGACGGCCACGGTGGCACTCCGCTTCGCAGGCATCGCCGCGGCGTTCGCGGAGGCCGGGATCGAACCTGCTCGGGTCGACATCGTCGAGTGGCAGCCGGAACCCGGTTACGAGGCGACGGCCACGCTCCTCGAGCGCCACCCGGACGTCACGGCCATCCTCGCCGCGAACGACGGCGTCGCCTTCGGTGCCTACCAGGTGCTGCTCGAACAGGGACGTCGGATCCCGCAGGACGTCTCCGTCGTCTCCTTCGACGACGAGATCCTCGCCGGCTACCTGCGCCCGGGCCTCACCACCGCACGGCTGCCCTACCAGGAGATCGGCGCGCTCGGAGCCTCGATGCTCCTCGGTCAGCACGCCCTCGGGCACGAGCTGGTCACCATGCCGATCATCGAGCGCGACTCGCTCATCGCCGCGGTGTCGACCGACGCCGGTTGACGCCACCCGACCCTCGGATCCAGCAGAGAGAGATGCCATGCACGCAGCCCCCACGACCGACGTCCTCATCGCCGGCGAGACCCTCATCGACATCGTCCGGCGGCTCGACGGGACGCAGGCGGAGAGTCCCGGCGGCAGCCCGGCGAACGTCGGGATCACCCTCGGTCGGCTGGGCCGCGCCCCGGCCCTGGTGACCCATGTGGGCGACGACGAGCGAGGCGTGGCGATCCGCTCCTGGCTCGACGCGTCCGCGGTGACCCTCGTGTCCGCTCCGACCGGCCGGACGTCCACGGCGCAGGCGACCCTCGACGCCGAGGGCGCGGCCACCTACGAGTTCGACCTCTCGCTCGATCTGGAGGCCGCGGGTGCGCCGGACGCCGCCGTCGTCCACACCGGCTCGATCGCCTCGGTCCTCGAGCCGAGTGCCGACCGCCTCCGCGAGTTGGTCGAGGCGCGTCGTCCCTCGGCGCTCATCACCTACGACCCGAACATCCGGCCGTCGCTCATCGACGACGCGGCCCGCGTCCGTCAGGCGGCGCTCGACTGCATCGCGCGCGCGCACGTCGTGAAGGCGAGCGACGAGGACGTCGCGTTCCTGCTGCCCGGTGTGGCACCGGTCGACGCCGCTCGGGAGTGGGTCGCGGCCGGGCCGGGACTCGTGGTCGTGACGATGGGTGGTGACGGGGCTGTCGCGGTCAGAGACGGTTCCGTGCTCGAGATCGAGACGCCGCGGGTGCAGGTGGCCGACACCGTCGGTGCCGGCGACACGTTCATGGGTGCGCTGATCGACGGACTGCTGACCGCCGGTATCGCGGGGCCCGGGGTCGAGGAACGGCTTCGTGGGGTGTCCGACGAGGTGCTGCAGCAGCTGCTCGACCGCGCCGCGCGGGCCGCGAGCATCACGGTGTCGCGGCCGGGAGCGAACCCGCCCACCTCGGCGGAACTCGACGCCTGAGGCGCTGGGGGCCTGAGCGTCAGGACGGCTGGGACGCCGGGGCTTCCGTCCCGGCGAAGCGCTCCGACGACACCACCTGCTGGGCCGCCCGACGGAGGGCGAGGATCAGCGGTTCGGTGAGCACGGTGCCGAGCACGATGTACTGCACCGCGAGCTCGGGAGAGTCCGCCGGGATGCCGTCGATCTCGGCTTCGGCGATGCGGCGCGCTGCGACGACGTAGCGGTCGAGGACCGTGGGTGGCACGGTGAAGCCCGCTCGTTCCAGGGTATCCAGGGCCCCGGCCAGGCCGGCGAGGAGTCCGGGGTCGCACTGCGCCTCGATCCCGCCGAGTCGTTCGTAGAGCTCCAGTGCGCGGGTGGTGTCGACCGGACCGCTCGGGCGCGGGGTGACGGCGGTGTGGGCGACGCCGAGGAGGTCGTAGGGGCCCGCCGGCGGCGAGTCGAGCGCGGCGACGACGTTGCGGGTCTCCGCGATGCTCACGCCGGCGGTGAGCAGCGCGCGGATCACGCGGAGCCGGGACACGTGTGCGTCGCCGTAACTCGCCTGGGTCGCCGAGGTGCGCTCGCCCTCGGGGAGGAGTTGCTCGCGCAGGTAGTACTTGATGGTCGCCACCGGCACCTCGGACACCGCCGCGAGTTCCGAGATCCTCATCCTGTCCCCCTCGTCTGGATAGTGCTACTATCCAACTTGGATAGCGTCACTATCGAACAGGAGCAGTCTATGTCACGCGTCGTCGTCGGCCGAATCACCCATCGTCACGAGGGTGAGCTCGTCGTGTTCCACATCGGAATGACCATCAACCAGTGGTGGCGGGTGGACAAGTGGCTCCCGATCTTCGGTGACATGCCGCGCATGCTGCAGGAGCTCATGTCCGACCCGGAGTCCGGGCTCCTCGGTTCGCACATCCTGCTCGGTTCCAGCGGCCCGTACCTCGTCCAGTACTGGTCGTCGATCGACAAGCTCTACGCCTACGCGTCGGCTCCGGCCTCCGCCCATCGGCCCGCCTGGTCGCGCTTCAACAAGCGTGCCCGGTCCGCGCCGAAGGCCGTCGGCGTCTGGCACGAGACGTTCCTCGTCGATCGCGCCGAGAGCATCTACGTGTCGACCCCGTCCATGGGGCTCCCGGCGGCGACCGAGGCGGTGCCCGTCGGGTCGCGGCAGCAGCACGCGCGACAGCGGTTCGCCGACGGCCGGACCGGTGCGTCGGAGGCGTCGGCCTGACCGCTCGTGTGTTGAGATGGGCGGGTGGACCTCCAGAAGCAACCTGCCGCCGCGGCGTCGCATCCCACCCGCAACCGTCTCGGCGTCGTCGCGCTGATCCTGGGCATGCTCCTCGTCGGTCCGGTGATGATCGCGATCGGCGTCGGCCTCCGGCTTGCGGACGACCAGTTGCTGGAGACGGGGACGCGCACCACCGGCACGATCACCGAAGTGCAGGACGGTGTCGAGGCCTCCGACCTGGATTTCCGGGTCGACTACCGGTCCACCGATGACGTCGTGCACTCGGTGTGGGAGTCCTGGGACATCAGCGACCGGCCGTCCGTCGGCGACGAGGTCGTGATCGTGTACCGGGCGACAGACCCGGGTGCGGCGGTCGTCGAGGGCTATGGGGGCGAGGGCGAGTGGATGACGGGCCTCGGAGCGGTCTTCACCGTCATCCTCGGGGGGACAGGCGTCATGATGCTGGTGATGGCCGCCCGTGGCAGGTCGGAGCGTGCCCAGGCGCGCCGTGCGGCGATCCAGGCTGCCGCCGGTCAGCGATAGCGCGGCGGAACCGCGAGGGGAGCGGAGACGAGGGCGGCACCCTGTGGGACCTCGCCCTCGCCGCGCCGGATCGGACCGCGCAGGGCGAGGGTGATCCGCAGGCCGTCGGCGGGATCGTGCGCGGCGTCCGGCTGCTCGAAGCTCAGCGTCGGCGGGTCCTCCGAGGTGCTGTAGCTCAGCAGGATCATCGAGCTCGACCCCGAGGCCCGGAGCCGTGGTCTCGAGAGGCGCACCGAGGCTTCGCGGACCGTCAGGACCTCGTCGCGGTGCAGGATGCGTCTGGGGCCGTTCAGCTCGTTCCCGCCCGCGCGGACCGCGACTTGTGGGCCGGCGAAGCCGACGATCGCGTGGTTCATGTCGTCGGGAGCGGCGATGAGTCCGGCGGCGTCACGGAGCTCGACGACCTGCAGTCGCCAGCGGATGCGGCGGTCGACGTCGGTGCTCGTCCAGACGTCTCGCACGCTGCCACGGCCACGGTCGAGTGGTTGCCGGACGAGGTCGGCGAACCGGACGAGCCGGGGCGGGCCCGGGTCGGCCGGTGGTCGTGACGCGACGTCGACGAGGACGAGATGAGCGGGGGTGGCAGCCGGTTCGGGTCCAGCTGCTCCGCGCATCTCGTCCTCGTCGGGTCGGGTCGGGCAGGTCGTTCAGGCCGGTGGATCAGGCCTTGGTGTCGACCAGGACATACCCCTCTTCACCGTGGACCACGGTGTCGATGCCGGCGATCTCGTCCTCGTTCTTCACGCGGAAGCCGATCGTCTTCTCGATCGCGAAGCCGATGATGAAGGCGAGCACGAAGGAGTAGATGAGGACGGCGAACGCGGCGATCGCCTGGACGAGCAGCTGCGAAGCGTCACCACCCATGAAGAGGCCGGTGCCGTTGGCGAAGAAGCCGAGGTACAGGGTTCCGATGAGGCCACCGACGAGGTGGATACCCACGACGTCGAGCGAGTCGTCGAAGCCGAGCTTGAACTTCAGTTCGATGGCGAGGGCGCACACGACACCGGCCACGAGGCCGAGGACGATGGCCCAGATCGGGTGCAGCGAACCACACGCCGGGGTGATCGCGACGAGACCGGCGACGGCACCCGATGCGGCACCGACAGAGGTCGGCTTGCCGTCCTTGATCTTCTCGACGATGAGCCAGGCGAGCAGGGCTGCGGCCGGCGCCGCGATGGTGTTGACGAACACGAGTGCAGCGGTGCCGTCGGCCGCCAGTTCCGAACCGGCGTTGAAGCCGAACCAGCCGAACCAGAGCAGACCGGCGCCGAGGAGCACGAACGGCGGGTTGTGGGGGACGTGGACGCCCTTCTTGAACCCGACGCGGCGGCCGAGGACGAGCGCGAGGGCGAGGGCTGCAGCACCGGCGTTGATGTGGACCGCGGTGCCACCGGCGAAGTCGATGACGCCGACGCCGAAGACGTCCTGCAGGCCGTGCGTGATCCAACCGCCGTACGCGAAGCTGCCGTCGTCGGCGAGGCCGAAGTTGAACACCCAGCTCGCGACGGGGAAGTAGACGACGGTCGCCCAGATGCCGGCGAAGATCATCCAGGAGCCGAACTTCGCGCGGTCGGCGATGGCGCCGGAGACGAGGGCGACGGTGATGATCGCGAAGGTGGCCTGGAAGGCGACGAAGGCGAGTGGCGGGTAGGCCGCTCCCTCAGGCGTCTCGAGGGCGGCGGTCAGGCCGATGTTCCCCGTGTCGATCGCCCAGGGGGCGACGGTGCCTTCGGAGCCGGGGAACGCGATCGCGTACCCGTAGAGCACCCAGAGGACGCCGATGAGGCCGAGTGCGCCGAAGCTCATCATCATCATGCTGATGACGCTCTTCGCCTTGACCAGGCCGCCGTAGAAGAACGCGAGCCCTGGTGTCATGAGCAGCACGAGTGCCGCTGATATCAGGATGAACGCTGTGTTTCCTTGATCCATTCGAGGTGCCTCTCCGCAGGGACGCGGCTGGAGCGCGTCGGGTGCGCCCAGCGTGACACCGGCGTGTTTCCGATGGCCTGTGCGCGTGTTTCCGGCACGTTGCGGAATCGGCCCCTGCGTAAACAGCACATGACGGATCGCTCGACGTACAGTGGGGAACGAACGGAAGGGAGCCCCGATGTCGACATCGAGCACACCCGAGGACGGCCCGCAGGTCGTCCGCAACGATGACAGCCACGAGTACGAGATCCAGGTGGGGGAGCGCGTCGCCGGGATCGCCGGGTACCGGGAGGAGCCCGGTCGCGTCCTCTTCACCCACACCGAGATCGATCCGGACTTCGGCGGGCAGGGGCTCGGCAGCGTCCTCGCCGCCGCGGCACTCGACGATGCGGTCGAGCGAGGACTGACGATCGTCCCGTACTGCCCCTTCATCCAGGCGTATCTCCGGAAGCATCCCGACTTCAGGGGCGAGGTGTCCTGGCCGGAGTGACCGGTCGTCATCCGGCGTGAGCTGGCCGTTCGTCCGGACCGAGCTCCGGGAGCATCCGGACTTCAGTGGCGAGGTCTCCTGGCTCGAGCGACCGGTCGTCACTCGGTGCGTGGCAGCCTGAGCAGGACGGCCTCGCACCGGTAGTCCTGCGAGCTCGCCATGTCCCCGCGGAACCAGAGGAGCGAGACCGTCGAGGGGCCACCGGGTGCGACGATCGGACGCAGGTTGTCGACGTCCGAGTCCTCCGTGAGCGGCGTCCACATCCAGGTCGCTCCGCCGTCGCCGGTGCGACCGTGGAAGATCTCGTGGTGGGCGAGCGGCTGGTCGTTCCGCGGATCGATCGGCGTCGAGACGTAGAGCGAGTCGAGGTCGTCCGGGTCGATGGCGGCGAGTCCGGTGTAGTCCTGTTCGTGCGGGAGGAGGCCGGGGCCGGCGAGGGCGAGCGGGTGCACCTGCCAGGAGCCGCCGGGCGTGAGGCGGGCGAACAGGAACCGGTGGTCCAGGACGGGCCGGAGGCGTTCGGTCGCCTCGTCCGGATGCGCTGGTCCGTCGTCGGCGCGGGCGGAGACGACGGCGGCCACGGTGCCGTCGGGGGCTCGTCGCACGTCGACGGTCCAGCAGTGGGAGAGTCGGTCGCCGGCCCAGGTGCCGCCGTCGGGCATTCGTGAGCCGGCGGCGACGAGGGTGGTGAGCTCGACCTGCGAGGGTGCGTCGCCACGCAACGGATGCGGGTCGACGACGGCGCCGTCAGTCCGGTGGAGCCCGTCGGCGTCGAGGAAGCCGTGGTAGACGCTGTTGTCGTAGTCGCGCGGGTGGTGGTCGGTGGTGATCAGGTCGATGCGACCGGGGGAGGAGACGTAGCGCGTGTAGCCGTTGACGTAACCGACCTTCGGCCGTGTGAAGACCTTGCCGGCGTAGTTCCAGGTGTCGCCGTCGTCGTCCGACACGAGCGCGCACTGGTCGTCGTTGACGGCGCGGGCGAAGCAGTACAGGCGGCCGTCGAGTTCGTGGAGGTTCGAGTAGGTCACGCCGAGTCCACCGGTCTGGGCGCTCCAGTCGAACGTGTGCTCGGGCCCCCAGTGGCGTGGGTCATCCGGTTCGCTGATGCGCCAGCGGGTGAGGTCGTCGGTCTTGTGGCGGGTGTACATCGCGAGCCAGCGCCCGTCGCGCCGCCGCCAGAGAGCCGGGACATCGTGGTCGTCGGACTCGAGGAGTGCGTGCAGGACGACGATGTCGGCGGTGCCGGTGGTGAGGTCGACGACGGTGACCTCGACGTTGCCGCCGCGCTGCTCGCCGTCGACGCCGCCCGTTGACGCGATCGAGCCGACGACGAGCAGGTTCGACGTTGGATCGACGAGTGCGCGCTCGTCCTGGAACCAACACCAGGCGGCGTTGTCATTGACGACCATCGGCGTGGTGGAGGTGTCGTTTCGGCGCAGCATCGCGACCTTCCGGGTGGGGTTCCGGACGAGGTTACCGGTGCGAGCGTGCGCCCGGCAAGCGTTTTCCGAGACACGGTTCGGTGTGCGCTCTGGCCGGCGGCGGGACCGGAAGTGCCCCGCGTGGAATGCTTCCGCTCGCCGAGGTGTCCCTACCCGACTGCCCTTCGACAGGCTCAGGGACCGAGACGTTCCGGCTGAACCTCCTCCGGTCACTGAGCTTGTCGAAGTGCCCACGAAGGAGCCTTCGTCGGCGGGGTCAGAACGGGGCGGGGTCTAGTTCCGTCTGGTGGTGTTTGCCGTCGGGTGTCGTCCACTCGAGGACGCCGCCCGGTTTGTGGTCGAGGTTCCAGCCGGGGAGATGTTTCATGCGATGGTGATGCCGACACAGGCAGGCGAGGTTCCCGACATCTGTCGCCCCTCCGTCCTCCCACGCGACCGAATGATCGAGATCGCACGCTCTGGCCCGTCTGCCGCAGCCCGGTGCCCGACAGGTGCTGTCCCGAAGCCGGACCGCGCGTTGCAGGTCGGCCGGAACGCGGTACTGACTGCGGCCGACGGAAAGGACCGCACCCGTTTCCGGCTGAACCAGGATCCGGGTGAAGCTCGGTGCGTTCACCGCGATGCGTGCGGCGGTCTCGGGGTCGATGGGTCCGTAGCCGTCCAGCGTGGCAGGGGCCTCTGAGACACCGGCCATCGTGAGCGCCGGGACCGTGATCTGCACGGTCGGCTTGATGTGCTCCTGGACCTCGATCGGATGCGGGAGCACCGGGTTCGATGCGACGTCCTCCGGGGTCACACCGGTCAGTGCGAGCGCCGCGAGGGCGTCGGCCTGCAGTTGTCCGCAGGTGCGAGCGTCGCCGGCCTGGCGTGCCTCCGCGGCGGCCGCTTCGACCCGCTCGATGATGCCCTGCGCGATCGGCGCGGTGGTGAACAGGTGCACCCAGGCCATGCCGTCGGCGGCCGGCTCGAACTCAACCCGACGGTCGGCCTCAGAGCGGACCGCTCGGGCGGTGATCGATTCCGGATGGAGGCGCTCGCGCAGGACGCGGGCGCGTTGCCGGAGGTACGAGACGGTCGCGCCTTCGGCGACCGGCAGCACCTGCTCGAGGAACACCGCCCGGCCAGCGGCAGGGACGTCGCAGAGCTGGTCCGTGATCACCTGTGCATGCCTCGCCGAGATACGGCCCGCCTCGAGCGACGCCAGCACCGCCGGTGCGTCGTTCACGAGGCGCTCGGCGTCGTTGGTCGCACGCTGGATCGTCCGCTCCGGGATCCGGGTCGCCATCGCGAGGGCCGCACAGGTGGAGCGACGGGACAGGGCCTGGCGTTCGGCCGGCGGGAAGATCGCAGGGACGGTGGCGTCGGCGAAAGCGTCCGCGTAGGCAGCGGAGCGGGCCAGGAGACGCGCCTTGCGTGCGTCGAGGACGGCCTGCTGGCGGTGGAGGTCCGCCCATTCATCCGAGAACTCCGCGAGACGCGCGGCGTATTCGTCGCTTGCGCGGATCGCGCTGAGCGTGGTCTCGGTCATGGGACGAGTCCACCATGGACCACTGACATTCCAGATGCTGAGTCGGGTCGGTTGTGGAAGGGTCCTCGTGTGCCCTTCGACAGGCTCAGGACCGGAGGCCGGAGCGGGTGCTCGGGCTGGATGAGGATCACCGAAATACCGCGGAGCATGCCCGAAGTCGGTCGGTCGCGCAAGTTGTTCTGAGGTGGACATGTGTTATGCCAGGGTCTCATTACCGAGTACCTCGATCGAAAGACACCATGAGTTCCAACGCCACCCCTGACTACCCCGCGACGCCGACGTACAAGCAGCCGTACGCGCCCGCTCCGATCCACGGCGCCGCCTCCCCGGATGACCTGACGCTCCCGCTCTACGGAGCGACGTTCCCGCAGGCGGTCAAGCGCTACCTCCGCAAGTACGCGACCTTCACCGGCCGTGCTTCTCGGAGTGAGTACTGGTGGGTCACGCTGTTCGTCTTCCTCGTCACGCTCATCCCGAACATCCTGTTCTTCACCGGCGTCCTGATCGGCGCGACATCCGCTGCCGCGCAGCGCGAGGCCGTCGTGTTCGACAGCAGTACCGGCTCGCGGACCTACTACACCCAGCCCGGCATCCTCGAGATCCCCGGGGCTGCTCCGCTGATCCTGACGGGTGTCGTCCTCCTCGGCCTCATCTGGTTGGCGACCATCGTCCCGAACCTGGCCCTCGCTTGGCGCCGTCTCCACGACGCCAACTTCCCCGGCCCGTTCTACTTCTTCTCGCTCATCCCGTCGGTCGGCGGCATCGTCCTGCTCGTCCTCTTCCTCCTGCCCTCGAAGCCCGAGGGTCAGCGGTTCGACACCGTGCGCTGAGTCGCAACCCGACGACCGGAACGGGCCGGTGCGGACGTGATCGTCCGCACCGGCCCGTTCCCTGTCTCGCCGGACGGGCGTGGACGCCTCAGCCGGCCGCCGCCACGTCGAGCACCCACGTGACGCCGAACCGGTCGGTCACCATGCCGAAGCCGGGGCTCCAGGCGGACGCGGCGAGCTCTTCGACGACCGAACCTCCCACGACGAGTCGGTTCCAGAACACCTCGACCTCCGCGAGCGTCTCGCCACGCACCGCGACGAAGCAGGACTGTCCGGTGACGGTCGCCCCGTGCTCACGGCGGGTCGTTCCGGTGCCGATCAGGGACGCCGCCGGAGCTCCGGGGCTGTCGTACGCCATCACCCGGAAGCCGTCCTCGGATTCGACCTGACCGAAGACGACCAGGTCGGCGCCCGGGGCGTCCTTCGGCATCCCGACGTCGCTGTAGCTCGCGATCGTCGTCCGCCCGCCGAAGACGGACTGGTAGAACTCCAGCGCAGCGCGGGCGTCGCCCTGGAAGTTGAGGTGGGTCGTGGTCGTGATGCTCATGTGTGCTCCTCGAGTCGTGCCGGGCTCCTCCCGGTCGAGCACCACTGTCCCAGGCGTCTAGGACAGATCGTGTCCTGCACTCGGACTACGCTCGCACCATGGCCTCACCGACCTCCAGACTCCTGCAGTTGCTCTCGCTCCTGCAGGCGCGCCGCGACTGGCCGGGTGCCCTGCTCGCCGACCGGCTGGACGTCAGCCACCGCACGATCCGCCGCGACGTCGACCGGCTCCGGGAGATGGGGTATCGCATCGAGGCCACGATGGGGCCGGACGGCGGGTACCACCTCGACGCCGGGAGTGAACTCCCGCCGCTGCTCTTCGACGACGAGCAGATCGTCGCGCTCACCGTCGCCCTCCAGACCACGGCCGTCGCGGGATCCGGGTTCGAGGAGCCGGCGCTCCGAGCGCTGACGACCGTGCGGCAGGTCCTGCCGTCGCGGCTGCGGCATCGACTCGACGCCCTCGACGTCACTTCGGTGCCCCGAGCCGGAGACGGACCGACGCCGCAGGTGGCCGTGCCGGTCCTCCTCACGCTGTCCGCGGCCATCCGCGCGCGGGAGGTGCTCCGGTTCGGGCGATCCGACGACGACCCGGAACCGCCTCGGCGCGTCGAGCCGCACCACCTGGTCACCTCCCAGGGGCACTGGTACCTCGTGGCCTGGGACCTCGACCGCGACGACTGGCGGATCTTCCGCGCCGACCGCATCGTGCCGAGGACGCCGACCGGACCGCGGTTCCGTCCGCGTGAGGTGCCGGGTGGAGACGTGCAGGCGTTCGTGGCGGCGAGGTTCAAGGGATCCGAGCAGACCGACGCCTGGCCCTGTGTCGGCACCGTCGTGCTCCACCTGCCGTTCGAGGCGGTCCGACCGTTCGTCGGCGACGGCATCGCCGAGCCCCTCGGCCCGGACCGCACGCGCTACACCGCCGGCGCATGGTCGTGGGTGGCGCTCGCCGCCTCCCTGAACCGCTTCGACACCGACATCGACGTCGTCGAGCCGCCCGAGCTCGTCACCGCGTTCGCGCAGCTCGCCGAGCGCAACGCCGCGACCGCACGGACGGTCAGCCGTGGAGCGCGTCGTCCGGCCGACCGAGACGCACCGCGGTGAACCGGACCGTGAGGCCGGCGCGCGTCGGGGCCGCACAGAACAGTCCCGCCTCGACGTCGGCCTCCGGGTCGAGGTGGGCGACGCGGACCAGTCGCCAGTCCTCGTCGTCCACCCGCGCGCGCACGGTCACGGCGTCGCCGTCGCGGCTCGCGCGCACCGTGACCGTTCGTCCGAGCCAATCGGGGACCGGTGCCACCGACCAGTCGGAGGTGCCGTGCGTGACGACCGCGCCGAGCTGGGCGACCCCGTCGGACACCTCGACCCCGGCCTTGATCCACGTCGACTCGGAGGCGCGGAGGAACACGCCGGCCTGATCGAACTGCTCGGAGCCGTGGAGGACGAACGACACCTCGACCGCCGCCCGTCGCTGCATCGGCGCGATCAGCGCGTGCTCCGTGTCGTGGACGAAACCGTACGAGGTGTGCCGCCAGGCGTCACTTCCCTCGACGGCGGTGACGAGCAGGGAACCGTCCGGCTCCGTCGTCACCGCCGCAGGGGCTGTCGTCCAACGTCCGTGTTCGACCAGGTTCTGCAGATCCATCCGTCCATCCTGACGTATGGATGCGCGCGCTGGCCTCAGATCGCCGTGCCGAACTCGCGGATCGTGATCGCCGAGGCGGTCAACGGTCCGCCGTCGGTGTAGAGCGAGATCCCCGTGTCGCCCTCGGCGAAGTGCACCTGCTGCGAGACGACGGTGTGACCGGCGTTGACGAAGACCTCCACGCTCTGCGTGTCGACGAAGACCCGCAGATGGACCGAGCGTGCAGCCGCGTCGATCGGTGCTGCGGCCCGGGTGTACGGCTGCAGCGAGAAGCCCGCCAGGTCGGACGGTGCGCGGTCGACGTAGAGCTCGGCCCCGGCCTTCCCGATGTTGGTGTGGCGAGAGCCGTCCGCCGAACGACCGACGGAGAGACCGACATTGGTCGCGGTGTCCCAGGTGAGGTCGAGTTCGATCTCGTACGCCCGGCCGCTCCAGGGCAGGACGGCGCTCCCGGTGACGGTCTGGTCCGGGAGGGAGACGGTGGAGGTCGCATACCCGGCCAAAGCGTCCACGGGTGAACTGAGCAGGCTGTACCGACCACCGGACTGCGCCTCGAGTCGTAGCTCCCGGACGACGGAGTTCTGGCCGTTGTAGCCGTCCGAGGCGTCGGTGGGGACGTCGCGGGCCGCGTACTTCCAGTTGTTCATCCACGCGATCGCGAGCCGGCGGTCGTCGGGCGTCTCCGCCTTCGGCCAGGTGACGGCGGCATACCAATCCCAGCCCCAGTCCAGCCACTGCGGGGTGAGGTCGTCGGCGGTGAACCGCGTCCCGTCCCACGTGCCCGTCCAGTAGGCGTAGGTCATCGGCAGGCCGATCGAGTAGGCGTCCATGCTGGCGCCCAAGACCCAGTGCCAGCTGCCGTCGCCCGCTCGCATCTGGAACAGGTCCGGGCACTCGATGCCACCGAGGTCGTGGTTCGGGAAGTCGAAGTTGTGCTGCAACTGCCACGTCGTGAGGTCGGGCGAGGTGTAGAAGGCCGCGTAGCGCGCCCGGCCGATGACGCACACCCATTCGTTCCTGGCCGCGTCCCAGTGGACCTTCGGGTCCCGGAACCACTCAGCGTTCTCGATCTCCGCCGGGGTCTGGGCCGCACGTCCGTCGGTGTTCACGATCACCGGGTCGGGGAGCATCGTGAACGTGAAGCCGCCGTCCGTCGACCAGTAGAGGTACTGCTCCTGGTACTTCCGGACGCCGTCCGTGGGCTGCGTCGCGAGTGCGATGACCGCACCCGCCCCGAAGCCGGCGGTGTTCGCGGTGTCGACGACGGCGGAACCCGACCACACCGGGAAGTCCGGCTGCAGCGGCATGACGGTCCCATGGTGGGTGAAGGCGACGCCGTCGGTCGTCGTCGCGTGATCCCAACCGCCCGGACCGTTGTTCTGGCCGGAGTGCAGGTAGTACAGCTGGTATGCGCCGTTCGTGAACACCGGTCGTTGCGGGTCGCAGAGCCACCCCGACGGCGGCGTCATGTGGAACACCGATCTGAGGGAGGCCTGCGCCTGGGCGGTGGTCGCCGCCTGGGCGGCGAGGGGCGTGCCGGTACTCGCGAACAGGGCGAGCGCCCCGAGGCCGCCGCCCTGGAGGACGGTCCGGCGGGAGAGGTCGTGCGTCATTGCTGTTCCTTTCGTCGGTGCCGCGGGCGCGCCGAAGGCACCCGTGGCGGGATGGTGCTGGATCGTGCGGTGGAGGACTGCTCAGGCGAGCGCGTGCACCTGGTCGGTGGCGGGCGCCCGGTCGAGGACGGCGACGGCCACCGAGACGGGACTGGCGCGTTCGCTCGCGAGGGTCAGCGTCGGTCGTCCGCTCCCGAGGATGACGAGGTCGGAGACGGTGGCGAGACCGCCGTCGACGAACAGCTCGAGCAGCGGGCCGTCGAGGCTCAGGAGGAGTCGAGCCGGCGGGTCGCCGACGAGCGGAACGATGCTCGTGGAGGCGAAGTCGGGGTGCACCGCGTCCATGGCACCGCCCGACCGGGTGACGGAGAGTGACGCCGTCGCCGGGTCGTGGACGATGAGGACCGCACCGTCGGTGTCGGCCGTCAGCCGGAGCCGCAACTCACCCGTGACCGACGGATCCCAGCGCAACTCGACCACGCCGTCACCCTCGAGCACCAGGTCGACGGCGTCCGAGGACACGGCGACGGTCGTCGGGTCGATCGCGGCCAGTCGTTCCCTGACGAAGGCCGGTGGCTCCTGCACGAGTCGTGGCTCGCCGTCGACCGCGGTCAAGGACAGGCGTCTCGGGAGCGACATCGCGCCCCGCCATGGCGAGGCGGGGAGGTCGGCGGCGTAGCGCCAGTTGCCCATCCAACCGAGGATCACCGCTTCACCGTCCGGAGCGCGGTCGAACCCGACCGCCGCGTAGAAGTCCCGACCGTGGTCGAGCCGCTGCAGCTCGGCCCGCTCAGGCGTGAACACCGAGCCGTCGAAGTCGCCGACGAGATAGCTCATCGACGACCCGTCCGGGTCCTGCACGTCGCCGACCGGGTTGGTGCTGAGGAGCAGGACCCACCGGACCTCGTCCGGGCGTCCGTCGACCGCGAGCCGGATGAGGTCGGGGCACTCCCACACGACGCCGGTGGGACCGACGGGACCGACGGTGCTGAGGTGCTCCCAGGTGCGGAGGTCGGTGGAGGAGTACACGAGGACCTGACGCTCCACGGCCTCCACCGTGAGCATGATCCAGCGGAAACCCGCGGCGTCCTCGTACCGGATGATCTTCGGGTCGCGGAAGGCGTGCGAGCCGCGGTCGAGGATCGGGTTCTCCGGGTCGCGCTGCCAGGTGAGCCCGTCGTCGTCACTGGTCGCCCGGGACTGCGCCTGCCGACCGTCGGTGGACACGCTCGTGTAGTACGCCGTGAGGCGCCCGTCGGGACCCGCGGCGACCACGGATCCCGAGTACACCTGCTCCTCGGCGGTGTACCGCAGGGCTACCGGATGCTCGTCCCAGTGCTGCAGGTCGACGCTCGAGGCGTGACCCCAGCTCATGTTGCCCCAGTCGCCACCCTCCGGGTTGTACTGGAAGAACGCGTGCCACCGCCCGTGATGGAAGACCAAGCCGTTCGGGTCGTTCATCCAGTTCCGCTGTGGCGTCAGGTGGAAGCCGGGCCGTGGAAGGGCGTGCTGCTCGTCGTGCACGGTCGCGCCCTCAGACGGAGTGCCGCGGGACGGCCGGGCAGGCGATGAGCTGCGGCCCGGCGGGCAGCGCGGCGTCGAGACCGAGCAGCCGACGGACGCCGGCCGCTCCGAGCTCGTAGTGGGGGAGGGCGACCGTCGACAGCGGCGGCCGGAGGTGGGCGGCGATGACGTCCTGGTTGTCGAACCCCATGACGGCCATGTCGTCGGGGATCCGCAGTCCGCGCTCGCGCAGCCCGTCGTAGAGTCCCATCGCCACGCGGTCGTTGTGGCAGAAGACCGCGGTGGCGCCTGAGTCGACGACCTCGGCGGTCGCCGCGTACCCACCCTCCTGCTCCGGTGAGGCCGGGAACACGAGGGCGTCGTCGAACGCCACTCCCGCCGCCTGCAGCGCCGAGCGGTACCCGGCGAGCCGGCCGGTCTGCGCCGGTGAGGGGGTCGTCGTATTGACGAACGCGATCCGTCGGTGGCCGGCCGCGAGCAGCGCCTCGGTCGCGGTCCGCCCGCCCTGCACCTCGTCGGGCACGACGGCCGGGAGCCCGCTGCCCGCGGCGTAGCAGTCCACGAGCACGGTGTCGGTCTGGAGGAGTGCCTCGGGCACGGTGATCTCATGGTGGAACCAGGTGGAGTACAGAATCCCGCGGACCTGGTGCTCGAGCATCATCGCGATCGCCTCCTCCTCGGCGGCCGTGTTGCCGTCGGTGTTGGCGACGAGCAGGACGTAGCCGTGGCGCCACGCCTCGTCCTGGGCGCCGTGGATGATCTGGCCGGCGAACGGGGTCGTCGCGATCGCGTCGGCGACGAGGCCGATGAACCGGGAGTGCCCCTGGGACAGCGTCTTCGCGAGGGCGTTCGGCCGGTAGCCGAGCTCCGCCACCGCCTCGTGCACCCGACGTTTGGCGTCCTCGCCGATCCGCGACCCCGGCTTGTCGTTGACGACGTGCGAGACGGTCGCCACGGAGACGCCGGCGGCCTTCGCGACGTCGCGCATCGTGATGCCCGAGGTGTTCTTCGGGTGGTCCGCGCCGGGCTTCGGCTGGTCGGTGCTGCTCATCCCTTGGTCGCTCCGCTCTCGAGGCCGCTGATCATCGCTTTGTTCAACACGAGGAACACCAACAGCAGCGGTGTGACCGTGACGCAGACGGCGGCGAACGTCGCCGTCCAATCAGTGTTCCCCATCGCCCCGATGTAGTTCTGCAGGCCGAGCGGGATGGTCTTCAATCCGTCGGAGAGCACGAAGGTGTTCGCGAAGATGAAGTCGTTCCAGATGAAGATGCTGTTGACGAGCACGACGGTGATGATCGTGTTGACCGAGAGCGGGAACGTGATCTGGCCGAAGATCCGGTACGGACCCGCCCCGTCGAGCGACGCGGCCTCGTACATCTCCCTCGGGATGTACTCGTAGAACGACGAGAACAGGTACACGGCCATCGGCAGTGCGAACGCCGCCAGCGGGATGATCATCGACAGGTGGGTGTCGAGCAGACCGACCTGCGAGTAGTCGATGAACAGGGGGACGAGCGCGATCTGCACGGGCACGATGATGCCGAGGAGGAACAGACCACGGACGAGCCCGCTGAACCGGAACCCGAGGACCTGGAGCGCGTACGCCGCCATCATGCCGGCGATGACGATCAGGGCACTCGACCCGAGGGTGACGATCAGGCTGTTGACGATGTTCAGCCCGAGGTTGCCGGTCGAGAACGCTCTGGCGTAGTTGTCGAGCGTCCACTCGGACGGCAGCGCGAAGGGGTTGCCACCGGCGAAGTCGGCCGCCGTCCGGAAGCTCGTGACCAGCAACCAGACGAGCGGGTAGACCTGGACGAGCACGATCGCGACGACGGTCCCGGTGAGGATCGTCCGCTGCACCCGCACGCGCGGGGTGTGCCGGGGCTTCCGCTTCGGTGTCGACGCCGCCGGGGGCGCGACGTGTTCGGTCGGCCGGGCGGGGAGGGTGGCGGTCATGACTTGTCCTTCCGTCGGAGCAGCAGGAAGATGAGGCCGACGGCGACGAGACACTCGACGACGATGAACATGGAGATCGCGCTGGCGTAGCCGTAATCCGTGTGGACGAACGCCGTCTTGTACATGTAGGTGGTCAGCAGCTCGGACGACTGACCGGGCCCGCCGTTCGTCAGCAGGTAGGGGATGTCGAAGCCGCGGAGGGCGAAGGTGGTCGCCATGACCGTCGTCGTGATCCACACCGGCCGGATGTACGGGAAGCGGATCCGCCAGAAGATCTGCCACCAGGAGGCGCCGTCCAGCCGGGCGGCCTCCTCGAGGTCGCGGGGCACGGCCATGAGGGCGGCGTAGATGATGAGCATGTACAGGCCGGTGAACCGCCAGCCCTCCGGGATCGACACCGCGGCGAGGACGGTCTGCACGTTCGACAGCCAGGCCGTCTGGAGGTCGCCGAGTCCGACCCACGCGAGCAGCTGGTTGATCAGCCCGACCGGTTCGAGCGCGTACAGCCGCTGGAACAGGATGGCGATCGCGACCGTCGAGATGACGGCGGGCAGGAGGTACAGCGTCTTGACGAGCTCGCGGGCCCGGGGGAGGGCGGTGAGCAGTCCGGCGACGAGGAGCGCGCCGCCGAGCTGGAGCACCAGGCAGATCGCAAGGTAGCCGAGGGCGTTGCCGAAGGAGGTCCAGAACACGTCGTCCCGGGTGAGCATCTTGACGTAGTTGTCGAGTCCGACGAACGCCATGTCCGTGATGCCGTCCCACGAGAAGAGGCTGAGGAACAGCGACTGCACGATCGGCAGGAGCACCGCCACACCGTAGAGGAGGAGCGGCGGCACGAGGAACACGAGCACCGACAGCGTCGACCGGCGGGGCAGCATCGAGGTGGACATCGGCTTCCGCCGCCGTGGTGGGCGGGCCGGTGCCGCGCCCACCGCGGTCTGGGTGAGCTCAGTCATCGACGTTCTCCGTGAGGGTCGCGTCCATCGTCGCGATGAACTCGTCCGGCGTGATGTCACCCTGCACGAGCAGGGTCAGCTCCTGCTGGAGTCGGGTGTTCGTGGCCGGGTCGAGCTGGGTGTCCCAGGGCATCGCGATCGCCGGTCCGACGCCGTCGGCCTGCGCCACGGAGCTGGCGTACAGCTCGGTCGCGTTCGCGGGGACGGTGGTCTGCGCGGAGGTCGTCGGCGACAGCGCGCCAGTCGCCGCGTAGAGCTCCGGGTAGCGCTCGAGGGCGAACGCGAGGAAGTCGCGGACGAGCGGGTCGTACGTCTTCGCGTTCACCGCCATGCCGATGCCGGACGGGGTGACGTACTCGTTGTCGGCGGTGACGGCGCCGTCGATGGTCGGCAGCGTGAAGGTGCCGACCGCGTCACGGACGCCGGGGTCGAGCGCATCCGTCGCGAGGTTCGAGAGCTCCCACGTGCCGATGTTGTAGACCGCGGCCTTGCCCGAGGTGAAGAGCGCCTGCGCGTCCGCGTAACCGGTCGAGGAGAAGCCCTCCTGGAAGCAGCCGGCCTGCCCGAGGTCGTACAGCCACTCGGCCGCGGCCTTCCCGGCCGGGTCGGAGAAGGAGGCCTTCCCGGCCTTCAGGTCCTGGATGTACTCGGGACCCGCCATCCGGAACGGGTAGTAGGCCATGTAGCGTTCGAGCGGCCACTGGTCCTGGCCGTCGAGCGCGATCGGGGTGACGCCCTTGGCGCGGAGCGCCTTGCACATGGCGGGGAAGTCGTCGAGCGTGGCCGGGACGGTGACACCGGCGTCCTCGAGCAGGGAGCGGTTGTACCAGAAGAACTCCAGCTGGAACTCGAACGGCACCATGTAGAGCGAGCCGTCGTCGAACCGCTGGTAGTTGAGCGCAGCCTCGCGGTAGGAGTCGGCGAGACCGAGGTCCTCGAGGAGCAGGTCGACGTCGACCATGCGGCCCTGCTTCGCGAGCTTCTGCGCGAACGGGGTCGCGTCGGTGTCGAAGAGCTCGGGGAGCTTGTTCGCGGCCGCCAGGGTCTCGTACTTCTGGATGTAGGACGGGCGGTCGGGGGTCGTGATGAGGTTCAGCGAGAAGCCGGGGTGGTCCTTCGCGTACTCGTCGGCGATCTGCTCCATCGCGGTGATCACCCCGCCGTCGGCCGGGCGGGAGAGCAGCCACGAGATCTCGCGGGGGACGATGTCGCCCTTCGGATCGACGTCGGTCGGGTCCGTGGCGCTCGATCCGCCGGCGCAGCCGGAGAGGGCGAGTGCTGCAGCGGCGACGAGGGCCACGAAGGCGGTGCTGCGGGTGGGGCGCATGGTGCGGGGGCGTGCGGTGGTTGGCATGGTCGGAATCTCCGTTGATCGATCACAGGTGGGTGCGGGTGTGCGGGTGGTGGTGCAGGCGGGCGGAGCGTGGTGTCGGGATCAGGACGTGGTGCTGGTCAGCAGTCGGTGTGAGGTGGGGTCGTCGTCGGAGTCGCCGCCGTCGCGCTCGAGGAGCGTGCACGCCTCGACGGTGACGGTCCCCTCACCGACGAAGACGCCGACGCGACCAGCCGGTCGGTCGTAGAGGCGCGTGCTGAGGACGACCGCGTCGTCGACGGTCGCGACGCAGAGGTCGCCGTCGACGATCACCTCGAGCTCGTGCAAGCCGGGGGCGAGGTGGCAGGGGCGTTCGAGTTCGACGACGAACGGGACGTCGCCCGAGATCTGCCACTGCTCCGTGCCGGTGCTGGAGCGGGGCCAGCGGTCGAACACGAGGCGGTCGCGCTTCGGCTCCAGGCGCAGGACGTAGCCCTCGTCGCCGTCATCGCTCGCGCGGAGGAGGACACCGCACTCGGTCGTGCCGGGGGCGATGTCGAACCGGGCGACCAGCCGGAAGGAACTCGGTGCGTCCACGGCCGACAGGGCGTCGGCGTACCCGTCGGGGGCGCTCAGGACCGTGCCCGAGGTGACGACGGTGTCCGTCGGCTCGTCGGCGGGCGCGAAGGTGTCGCGGAGTTCGGTGGGCGGATGGAAGGCCAGGGTGCCGTCGGCACGCTGCTCCGCTTCGAGGACCGACATGGTGCCGGCCCACTGCCAGGCGCCCGCGTCGTGGGCTCCCTCACGCGAGGCGATCCAGCCGAAGAAGAACCGGCGTCCGTCGCGGGCGGCGGACTTCGCCGCGTAGTAGGCGCGTCCGTCGAGCGTGTCGTGCTCGGGGACGAGCCAGGGACCGTGCAGGGTGCGCGACATCCGGTAGCGCGTTGTGAACGACTCGCTGAACTCGGAGGACACGAGGTACCACCAGTCGCCCCACTGGAAGACCTCGGGGCACTCGTGGGCGATGTAGCGGCGCGGGTCCCAGAACGGCTCGACGGGTTCCCAGGTCGAGAGGTCGGTGGAGGTGCACTGGGCGATGACGCCGCGACGCCGTTCCGGGCCGTGTGCGTGTCGGGCGGTGATGAGCATCCGCCAGACGGCCGCGTCCTCGTCCCAGAAGACGAAGGGATCCCGCCAGTCGGCGGTCTCATATCCTGCGGTGGCGCCGAAGGTGTCGGCCTCCCGGCGCTCCCAGGTGCGCATGCCGTCGGTGCTGACGGCGTGCATGACGAGTTGCAGCGCCAGACCGTCGGCACCGCGGCGCTCCGGGTGCTGTCCCGTGTAGAAGACGTGGTGGATCCCATCGGGGTCCAGGATGACGCTGCCCGTGTAGACGTTGAAGTCCGGCGCGGACGGTCCGCCCGACGGCAGTGCCTCACCGAGCTCGTCGAAGTCGACGAGGTTCCGGGTGGTCACGCGATGCCACGGCATGCCGATCTTGGGAACGCGACGCGATTCGTGCAGGTAGAAGAGGTGGAAGACACCGTCCTCCTGCCAGGGGATGACGTCTCCGACCCATGCGCCGTTCGGCTGGTGGAACCCTCGTTGGTTCATGACGTCCTCTGCAGTGAGTGGTTAATCGGTTACGCAGTTACCGTAGCGAGGCACAGTGAAGGTGGTCAAGCGGTTAAGCAAAGTTAAGCAGCTCGAGTATCGACTTGCCTCACGCGACATTCGAACGTATGTTCGATCCATGACCCGCCCGCGTCCGATCCGCCTCGACCACGACACGTGGCTCGTGATGCGGAACGATCCCGTGATCCCGAAGGCGGTCATCGAACGGCGCCGTGATCGGGGTGGTGCCGACGCGTACTTCGTCATCGCCTGGGACATCGATCCGCTCAAGCGGGTGTTGATGAGTGTGCAACCGAGCCTGGAACGCGCGGACGCCCTCGTGCGGTACGACGTCCCGCGCACCGCGTCCGACCGCGACGGGCCGCCAAACGGACTCAAGGCCACCCCGCGCTGATCCACGGGCTCGGCAACCGCCCAGCAGACCCATCGACGACGTATGGACGGCTCATAGGAAGCCCATAGCCGCCACGCCGATGCTCGTCTCACGACCGATCGAGACCACCGATCGCAGACGAAGGCGAGGCGCACCATGAGCAGGATCCCAGCACCCGAGACCACCCCGGACGGCCCGGCCTACGAGGGCCGTCTGCTCGACCGGGCCGACGAGGAGGTCGTCGACCAGGGCGTCGCGTTCGACCTCGGAACCCTCGTCAGCCGGCGCACGGTGCTGAGCCTCGTGGGTGCCGGGGTCGGGGCCGTCGCGCTCGCCGCCTGCTCCACCGGGGCGTCCGGCAGCAGCAGCACGAGCTCCGGCGCCGCGAGTACCGACACGGGCACCGCGACCGCGACCGGCGACCTCCCATCAGGCGAGATCCCCGACGAGACCGCAGGCCCCTACCCGGGCGACGGCTCCAACGGAGCCGACGTGCTCGAGGAGTCCGGCATCGTCCGCAGCGACATCCGGTCGAGCATCGGGTCGGACACCACCGCGAGCGGAGTCCCCATGGCCCTCTCGCTCACCATCCTCGACATGGCGAACGGTGACGCCCCGTTCGCCGACGTCGCCGTGTACGTCTGGCACTGCGACGCGTCGGGCGGCTACTCGATGTACTCCGACGGGATCGAGGACGAGACCTACCTCCGCGGCGTCCAGGTCGCCGACAGCTCGGGGACCGTTTCGTACACCTCGATCTTCCCGGCCTGCTATTCGGGCCGGTGGCCGCACATCCACTTCGAGGTGTACCCCACGGTCGCGGACATCTCCGACTCCGCGAACGCCATCGCGACCTCGCAGGTCGCCCTCCCGCAGGCGGCGTGCGACACCGTCTACGCCCTGTCGGGCTACGACGGTTCGAGCGCGAACCTCGCCCAGGTGAGTCTCGACGACGACAACGTCTTCGGCGACGACGGCGGTGCCCTGCAACTCGCGACGGTGACGGGTGACGCGACCTCCGGGTATCAGGTGGCGCTCACCGTCCGGGTGGACACCACGACGACGCCGACCGCCGGTGCTGCCCCGTCCGGCGGTGGCGGGGCTGGCGGCGGCGGAGGAACGCCGCCGAGCGGACGCTGACCGCGGCACCTCCACGCGTTCCTGTCCCGACCCGCATCGACCCGAAAGGACCCGTCATGGGATTCCTCCAGAACCTCACCGGCTGGCACGCCCTCATCGTCCTCGCCGTCATCCTGCTGTTCTTCGGTGCCGCGAAGCTCCCGAGCCTCGCCCGCAGCGTCGGGCAGTCGGCACGCATCCTGAAGGACGAGGTGTCGGCCGACACCGACCCCCGCGCCGACACTCCGGCTGCCTGATCATCGGAGCGCATCGTGTTCGGACTCACCATGGACAAGCTGATCGTCATCGGCGTCCTCGCGGCCGTGCTCATCGGCCCGAAACAGTTGCCGGTGTACGCCGAGCGACTCGGAGTGCTCGTCCGCACCGTCCGCGACCTCGTCGCCACGACCAAGGCGCGAGCAGCCGAGGAGCTCGGATCGGAGTTCGACCCGGCCGAGTGGAAACGCCTCGACCCTCGACAGTTCGATCCCCGACGGATCGTCCAGGAGGCCCTCGTCGAGGAACGTGGGCCGGATGCGCCGCGCGAGCCGGCGGCTGAGGACCAGGACCCGACCGTGCCGTCCGCCCCGGCGAAGCCGGTCGCGAGCGGCGGCTGGCAGGCCGCGCTCCTCGAACGGGTCGGACGCGACGGGGCGGATGCGCACCGCGCACCCGCCCCGATCGTGATCACCGAACGCGTCGTCCTCGACGAACGCGTCGACGAACCCGCTAGTCGGCGGGCGTCGTGACGCGTCCGTCCCGGCCGTCCGCCGCGGCGCCGGTGGTCGACGCGGCGGGCAGGATGTCGAGCGGCATCGTGTGGGTGTCGATGAGCGGGTTGTCGTCCTGCCCCTTGACGAGTTCCACCGCCTCGGCCTTCGTCTCGACCGTCGGCACCGAGCCGATGAGCGGACGACGAGCCGTCTCCCGCATCGTGAGCACGCCGACGCCCGCCACCGCCGCGAAGAACATGATGTAGAACGCGGGCATGAAGGTGTTCCCGGTGACCTGGATGAGGAACTCGCTGAACAGCGGCGTCGTGCCTCCGAAGAGCGAGACCGACAGGTTGTAGGCGATCGCCATCGCGCCGAAGCGGGACGCCGTCGGGAAGAACGCCGGCAGCGAGGCCGCGGACGGTCCCGCCCACAGGGCGACCGGGGCGGCGACCATGAACAGGGCGATGAAGATCGCCCAGATCTCACCGATCTGCATGACCGCGAACGCCGGCACCATGAGGGCGAGGGTCGCACCGACGGCCATGAGGTAGACGGGCTTGCGGCCGAGCTTGTCGGACATCCGACCGACGAGCGGCAGGCAGGCGGACATGATCAGCAGGACCGGGATGGTCGCGACCGCGGCCGTCAGGTTGGAGACCCCGACGTCCTTCTCGAGGTAGGTCGGCATGTAGCTCGTGAGCGCGTAGCCGGCGGTGTTCGTCGCCGCGACGATCGCCATCGCGATGAGGATCTGGCGCCAGAAGTGACGGAAGATCCCGAAGATCCCCTGGCGGGCCATGGGATCCTCGTGCTCGGCCTCGATGCCACCGGCGGTCTCGGTGACCTCGTAGGCCGGGGTCTCGGGGATCTTGAGGCGGAACCACACCGCCACCGCACCGAGCGGCAGGGCGATGAGGAACGGGATGCGCCACCCGAACTCGGTCATGGCGTCAGGGCCGGCGAGGCCCTCCGCGATGAGCGTGGTGAGGGCGACGGTCCCGGCGCCTGCCGCGAAACCGACGTAGGACCCGACATCGAGCCAGGACGCCCAGAACCCGCGTCGGCGGTCGGGCGAGAACTCGGCGACATAGGTGGACGCGCCGGCGTACTCGCCGCCGGTCGAGAAGCCCTGGATCATCTTGAGGAGGTACAGCGGGGCGATCGCCCACAGCCCGATCTGGGCGGCGGTCGGCAGCACGCCGATGAGGGCGGTCGCCGCGGCCATCATCGACATCGTGAGGAAGAGGATCTTCTTCCGGCCGATCTTGTCGCCGAGCGGTCCGAGCACGAGCCCGCCGAGCGGACGCACGAGGAACGACACGGCGAAACCGAACAGGGTGACGAGGATGCCGGCCTCAGGAGGGAGGCCCTCGGTGAAGACGACGGTCATCGTGACCGCGAGGTAGCCGTAGATACCGAAGTCGAACCACTCCATGAAGTTGCCGACGACGGTGCCCGAGATGGCGGTGCGGACCTTGGACGTCTTGACGACGAGGACGTCGTCGACGCGGAGGCGCCTGGTCTTGCGGGCCGGCTTCCGGCCGGTTCTGGGGGAGGGGGATGCGGGGGACGATGATGCCGCGTTGTCGCTGGAGTTCACAAGCAGTACTCGTTTCCTGACAGTCGTGTTGAATCGTTCGGCACTCGCGTAGTCGCTCAGTGCCCGAGAAATGCCGGAGGATCGCCATGCTGCACTGGCACGGAGCTCGGGGGAGCTGCACGTCGGGTGGCGGGTCGTTCTCGGGGAGAACGCGTCCTCTCGGCTCTGGACGGGTATAGACGATACCAGGTGTCCAGTGGCGCCTCATCGGGTTGCGACGCGAGCACAATGGGACGTATGGACCTGAGGCGCGGCATCTGGACGGTCGACGGCGGTCTCGGGACGCTGCTCGAGGCGCGCGGCCGAGACGTGTCCACCGTGCTCTGGAGCGCCGCGCTGCTCGCGCACGATCCTGGGGCGATTCAGGATGCTCATCAGGAGTTCTTCGCCGCGGGTGCGCAGATCGCGATCACGGCGTCGTACCAGGTCGGCTTCGAGGCGTTCGATCGGATCGGCATCTCGGTTCCGGAGACCGAACGGCTCCTGCGGTCGAGCGTCGAGCTGGCGCGTGGGGCGCGCGACACGCGGGCCGAATCGGACCCCGACGGCCCGCTCCTCGTCGCCGCGTCGGTCGGTCCGTACGGCGCGACGCTCGGCGACGGCTCGGAGTACGAGGGTTCCTCCGGTCTCAGCCGGACCGAGCTCCGGCGGTGGCACGAGCGGCGTCTGGCCGTACTGGTCGACGCGGCCCCCGATTTCCTCGCCCTCGAGACCATTCCGACGCTCGACGAGGCGACGGCGCTCGCTGAGCTCGTGCGGGGTTCGGGAGTGCCTGCGTGGTTGTCGTTCACGGTGGAGGGTGGTCGTCTCCGCTCGGGCGAGCCGATGGCGGAGGGCTTCCGACTGGTCGACGGGATCGACGAGTTCCAGGCGGTGGGTGTCAACTGCTCGCACCCGGACGAGGTCCTCCCGGCCATCGCCGCTGCGCGGTCCGTGACGGACAAGGCGGTGGTGGTCTACCCGAACTCGGGCGAGCGCTGGGACGCCGACGCCCGCTGTTGGCGTGGAGCCGCCGGGGTCGGCGAGGTGGAGGCCTGGCTGGAGGCCGGGGCGACGGTCGTCGGCGGCTGTTGTCGCGTCATGCCGGCCGACATCGCCGGTGTCCGCGCGCAGGTCGACGGGTGGACGCGTTCCTAACCGACGTTGAATCCGCCGTTGCTCGAGAGCACCTGGCCGTTGATCCAGGAGCCTGCAGGCGAGAACAGGAAGCGCACGAGGTCGGCGGTGTCGGACGGCGTGCCGAGTCGGCCGGCGGGCGTCGCCTCGGCTCCCCAGCGACGGATGTCGTCGGTCATCCAGCCCGTGTCGATCGGACCCGGGTTGATGACGTTCGCCCGCACCCCGCGGTCGCTCAGCTCCACCGCCGCGGCCGTCACGATGCGGTCGAGCGCACCCTTGCTGGCCCCGTAGGGCAGGTTGTGCACGGTGTGGTCGCTCGTGAGCGCGACGATGCGACCGGCCACCCGGGGCGGCGTCTCCTGCACCGGGAGCTGTTCGGCGAAGGCTTTGATGAGGAGCCACGTCGCCCGCGCGTTCACGGCGAAGTGGCGGTCCCAGCTGTCGAGGTCCGTCGTGAGGATCGAGCTGTCGACCGACTCGCAGTGCGACATGACGAGCCCCGACACGGGCCCCAGCTGCGCCGCGCGCTCGACGAGTTCGGCCGGGAACGCCGGGTCTGCGAGGTCACCGAGCACGAGCTCGACGGTCACACCGAGCGCACGGCACTCGTCGGCGATCGACTCGGGGTCGTCGGGGGTCCGCTCGTAGCCCACGCGGTCGTCGTAGGGTCGCCAGGCGTTGAGGACGAGGTTCCAGCCGTCCGCGGCGAGACCGGTGGCGAGTCCCGCGCCGATCGAGCGGCGGCGCCCGACCCCGGTGACGATGGCGATGCGGTCGGTGGCGGTGGCGTCGTCGGTGAAGTCCATCCCGAGACCCTACGCGATGTCGAGTGGTCGCCGACAGGCCGCGCCCGGCTCCGGTCAGGCGGCCAGGAGTCGACCGGCGATCGCGCGGGCGGTCTCGAACGGTTCGCGGAAGGTGCGCATCCCGACCGTCACGATCGCGCCCTCGTAGAGCAACATGAGTTCGCGGGCGCGCGCTCCGGCGTCCGACAGGCCGGCTTCGGTGATGAGCTCGGCGAAGCGTTCGAGCAGCCACTGTTTCTGCCGGGTGACCTCGGGGAGCACGAGGCCGCTCGTCGCGTGGTCGGGGATCTCCGCGCGTGCGTTGACGGCACTGCACCCCTTGGGGCTGTTGTCGTCCGACCAGCCGATCGCCGCGTCGAAGATCGCGAGGACCCGGTCGATCCCGGGTTCCGGATGCCGGGCGAGGAACTCGTCGACCCAGATGCGCCAGCGCGCGTCGCGATGCTGCAGGTAGGAGAGCACGAGGGCCTCCTTGCTGCCGAAACGGTCGTAGAGCGTCTTCTTCGTGACCCCGGCCGCCTCCGCGATGGTGTCGACGCCGACCGCGTGGATGCCGTTCTCGTAGAAGAGCACGGAGGCGGCGTCGAGCACGCGTCGGGCGCCCGGCGTGAGGGGTGCGAGCTCTGGAGTGTCGGCCGTCATGCGAAAACTATACCAGTCTGTATACTGCGGGGATGAGTAGACAGATCGGTATACCTGTGGCGCGGATGATCCGTGCCGTCATCGTCCCCCTCGCGGCGATCGGGTTCGTCCTCGCGTGGAGCTCCGGGTTCATCGTCGCGAAGATCGGAACCGAGGACGTGCCGGTGCTCACCGTGCTCCTCTGGCGGTTCGTCCCGCTCGCCGTGGGGCTCGCGATCGTGCTGGTGCTGAGCGGGCAGTGGCGGAACGCCACCCGGGCTCAGCTGCGCTCGCAGCTCGTCATCGGCCTGTTCGCGCAGTTCGGCTACGTCGTGTTCGTCTACGCCTCGGTCGCCGTGGGCATCTCGACCGGGACGACCGCGCTCATCGACGCCGTCCAGCCGCTCGTCATCGCGGCGCTCGCCGGACCGCTGCTGCACGTGCGGGTGCCGGGTGCCCAGTGGCTGGGACTCGGGATCGGCGCGGTCGGGGTGTTCCTCATCGTGCAGTCCCAGTTCGGCGCCTCGGACGCGCCGCCGATCGCCTACGCCCTGCCCGCACTCGCCATGGCCAGCCTCATCACCGCGACGATCCTCGAACGGCGCTCGCTGCACCGATCCCCGGTCCTCCTCACGCTGACCGTCCACGCGACGGCGACCATGGTGCTCCTCGCGGTGCTCGCCCTCGCGACGGGTGAGGCGGTGCCGCCAGGCGGCGCGACCTTCTGGCTGACGACGCTCTTCCTCGCGCTCGTCCCGACGCTCTCGGCCTACGGGCTCTACTGGTGGCTGCTGCGTCGCATCGGGGTCACGGTCCTCAACGCGCTCCTGTTCCTCGTCGCGCCGACGACCGCCGTCGTGGGTGCGCTCCTGTTCCGGGAGCCGTTCACGCTCCTGACGGCCGGCGGGTTCCTGCTCAGCGCGGCGGGCGTCGCCCTCGTGCTCGTGAGCGACGCCCGCGGTCGCATCGGTGCCCGTCGGGTCACTGCCTCGCCGGCGGCCGATCCTGCTGACGGCGCATCTCCTCGGCCAGTGCCGGATTCCGCTCCGCAAGGTGCGCGGTGATGTCGTCGACCACCTCGGGCGCCTTGTTCTGACTGAGCTTCGCGCGGGCGTCGAACCGCCTGACACGCATGCGCAGGCCGACCGTGCCCTTCGCTGCGCGCCGGGTGCCGGCCTCGTCCTGGGACAGGTGGCGGCCGTCCGGTCGATGGTCCTCGAAGTGGTCGGTGAGTCGCGAGAGCATCTCGTAGTTCTCGTCCTCGCTCAGGACCTCGGGCGTGCCGTACAGGTGCGCGGTGACGTGGTTCCAGGTCGGGATCAGCTGGCCCTCGGGGTACCAGCTCGGCGAGACGTAGTCGTGCGGTCCCTGGATGATGACGAGGATCTCGTGCTCGCCGAGCTCGTGCGAGCGCTCGTCCGGTCGGCCGAAGTGGCTGACGATCGACAGCTCGTCCCGGTCCTCCTCGAGGATCGCCGGGTAGTGGGAGGCGACGAGACCGGTGCTCGCAGGCGAGACGAACGTCGCCCACGGGTGGTTGCGGATGAGGCGCTTGACCTCGTCGACGTCGGTCATCAGGTAGGTGGGGGTGTGGCGCATGGTGGGGTCACTTCCGGTCGAGACGGGTGCGGACGGCGAGGCCGGCGCACAGGATGACCGCGAGCCCGCCGAGCACGGTGGCCCAGTCGAGTCGCTCGCGGAGGATGAGGGCCGCCCAGACGATGCTCAGCACCGGCTGGACGAGTTGGATCTGGCTGACCCGGGCGATCGGGCCGATCGCGAGTCCGCGATACCAGGCGAAGAAGCCGAGGAACATGCTCACGACGCCGAGGTAGCCGAACGCCAGCCAGCTGCCGATGGCTGCGGTCGGCGGCTGCTGGACGACCGCGAGTGCCGTGAGGGCGACCATGAGCGGTGATGCCACGACGAGCGCCCAGGAGATGGTCTGCCAGGAGCCCAGCTCCCGTGCGAGCAGTCCGCCCTCCGCGTAGCCGATCGCGGCTGCGACGACGGCGCCGAGCAGGAGGAGGTCCGACCAGGCCATCGGGGCCAGGCCGCCGTGCTGCACCGAGGCGAAGACCATCGCCGCGACCGCGCCCGAGCCGGCGAAGATCCAGAAGCGACGCGTCGGCCGCTCGCCGCCCCGGAGGACGGCGGCGACCGCCGTCGCCGCCGGGAGGAGGCCGATCACCACGGCGCTGTGACCGGCGGGAGCGGTGGTCAGCGCGAAGGAGGTCAGGAGCGGGAACCCGACGACGACGCCGCCGGCGACGATCGCGACGCGCGCCCACTGCACACCGGTCGGTCGCCGCGCTCGCAGGGTGGCGAGGGTGATCGCGGCGAGCAGGGCTGCGACGACCGCGCGCCCGGAACCGATGAAGAGCGGCGAGAGGCCGACGAGGGCGACCTTGGTGACGGGGACCGTGAGGGAGAACGCCAGGACGCCGAGGGCACCCCAGCCGAGCCCGCTGGGGGATAACACTCGCGTCGGTGTAGCGATAACGCTACTCTGTGGACTCATGGATAACGATAGCACCGGGCGGATCGTCGCCGCCATGACCGCTTGGATCGCAGCGGCTCCTCCGGGTGCACGCGTGCCCTCCAACCGGGCGTTGACCGCCGAGTTCGCAGCGAGCCCCGTCACCGTCCAGAACGCGATGCGCCAGCTCGCCGGGCGAGGGCTCATCGAGAGTCGGCCGGGCGTCGGCACCTTCGTGCGGGCGGCTCGTCCGGCGCGGTCGGTGGACTACGGCTGGCAGACCGCTGCGCTCGGCGCGCTCCCGTGGCGCTCTGGCGCGCTGTCCTCGGCGCAACGGTCGGTCGCACCCGCCGCGATCGCGATGCACTCCGGATACCCCGCCCGAGAACTGTTGCCTGAACGGCTGGTCCGCGCCGCGCTCGCGCGCGCCGCCCGCACCGACGTGGCGATGACCCGATCGCCGGCGGCCGGCTCGCCGGAGCTCCAGGCGTGGTTCGCAGCCGACCTCGCGGCAGCCGCACCGCCCGGGGTCGCGCCGCCGACCGCCCGGGACGTCATCGTGATCTCCGGCAGTCAGAGTGGACTCAGCTCGATCTTCCGGGCACTCGTCGGCCCTGGGCAGCCGATGCTCATCGAGTCGCCGAGCTACTGGGGCGCGATCCTCGCGGCCGAGCAGGCGGGCGTGACGCTGGTCCCGGTGCCGACCGGTCCCGACGGACCGGACCCGGACGTCGTCGAGCGCGCGTTCCAGGACACCGGTGCGCGGGCGTTCTACGCACAGCCGACCTTCGCGAATCCGACCGGAGGTCGTTGGTCGCCGGAGACGGGGGTCGCGATCATCGAGATCGTCCGGCGACACGGCGCGTTCCTCGTCGAGGACGACTGGGCCCACGATCTCGCGATCGACGTCGATGCCCGGCCGCTCGCCGCGCTCGACGACGACGGCCACGTCATCTACCTGCGGTCGCTGACCAAGAGCGTCTCGCCCGCGTTGCGCGTCGCCGCCGTCATCGCCCGGGGCCCGGCCCACGACCGGATCCTGGCCGACCTGGCCGCCGAGTCGATGTACATCAGCGGGGTCCTGCAGGCCGCCGCCCTCGACGTCGTCACCCAGCCCGGGTGGCGGTCGCACCTCCGCGGTCTGCGACCGCTCCTCCGTGCTCGACGGGACCTGCTGGTCGCGAGTCTGCGCGAGCACGCCCCGACGGCGCACCTCGAGCGGCTGCCGCTCGGTGGACTGAACCTGTGGCTGCGGCTCCCGGAGGGCACCGATGTGCCGCGCGTGGTCCGCACCTGCGAGAGCCGCGGGCTCATCGTCTCGGACGGCACCGAGTGGTTCCCTGCGGAACCCGCGGGGCCCTATTTGAGAGTCAACTACTCCGGCGAGGATGCGGGCCGCTTCGATGAAGCGGCCCGCATCCTCGCCGGTGTCCTGGCGGACGAACGTGCCTGAACGTGTTCAGGCGACCGCTCGTTACAGGTCGAGCTTCGCGTTGTCGCCGCCGTCGTAGGTCTCGCCGGTGACCTTGGACTTCACGAACGCGACGGCGGTCGCGATCTTGCCGCCGGGGCTGTCCCAGTACTCGGCGCTGTCGGCCGAGAACTTGAGCAGACCGACGCGCGGGTCGGAGGGGCCGTCCGGGAACCATGCCTCGACGACGCTGTTCCACAACTCTTCCAGCTTGGCGTGGTCCTCGACGAGTTCGGCGGTGCCGGCGAGCGACACCCACGAACTGTCCGAGCTCAGCGTGACGCCGGCGTTCGGGTTGACGTCGAGCTGCTGCACGGCGGAGGCGTCCTTGCCGACGATGAACCACAGGTCGCCGTCGAACTCGCGCTCCTGGACGGTGAGCGGGTGGGCGACGAGCTTGCCGTCGAGGTCCACCGTGGTGAGCATCGCGAAGCGGAAGTCCGCGAGCAGCTTGTTGAGGGTCGTGTAGGGGTCGGTGTCTCCGGCCATGGGGTCTCCTTCGTCTCGTCGACCGGCCCGTCGGTGTCGGGGTGCCGGTCTGCGTGGCTCGCAGCCTACGACTCGTGGCTCCGACCGCACCTGGATGGCGCCGACCGTTGACGTGAGGCGGATCTTCTGCTCCTGTGGCGAGTCCGGCCGACGTGTCCTGTCGCCGTCTCCGGTCGCCCCATCGCACATCTCGTGCACGAGCGCCATGCTCCCGCCGTTCCCGGGTCCGCTCACTAGCCTGGACTCTTCATCACCGTAGGGAGAGACACATGAACACCTCATCGCTCACGAACCAGATCAACGAGGCGCTCGCGGCACTTGGCGGCGGTCCGTTCCTCACGACGAAGACCACCGAGCAGGACGCCACGACCACGGTCACCGGCACCCTCGGTGACAGCGAGATCCACATCGACTTCATCGAGGAGGGCAACGGCACCGAGGCCGAGAAGGACCACACGGTCGTCGTCCGCGACGCCTCGGGCAAGCAGATCGGCGAGGGGCGCGGTGACTCGACCTTCGCCGACGCCATCTCCGCCTTCGGCTGGGCGGGCGTGCTCGACGCCGTCAAGAACGGCTGATCGCGCCATCATGACCTCGAGGGTCCGGTCTCGTCCGCGTTCGCGGTGGGCCGGGCCCTGTGTCGTCTCCAGGAGGCACCCGTGACGCCACGATCGGACGACGGGCCGGGGGAGGACGACCACTGGTTCGTCGTGAACGGTAGACGCTGGCGCCGGACGGATCCGAGTCTGCCGTCGGAACTCGTCGCGTCCCTCCAGTCCCACCTCGGCCGCGGGCGCTCCGGCGTCGGCGTCGCGAAGCGGGCAGGCGATGACGACGCGGTCGCTGCTGCCCGCCGCCGGGTCGGCCTCGCCAAGCACGGGCTCGGTGAACGCGGCCCGAAATGGTGGGAGGAGCCGGAGGCCGATCGACTCGGGCGCGCCGAGGCGGCGCTGCGGGAGCTCGACGCGCTCGACGAGTCATCAGCAGGGTGATCCGGCCGGGTGGACCTGCTCTCCGCCCGCTCTTGCGTTCTGATCGATCTCGGCATATCGTTTATCGATACCAACGACAATCGATATGGATGTGATGATCATGACCGAGTCCACCGATCGCCCGACGCCGTCCGGCTTCGACCACGCGGCCTGGCAGGCTGCGAAGACCCAGCGCTCCACCCGCAACGACCTCGTGTCCGTGCTCGGTGCCGCCGTCGTCGCGGCGGGGGCCGTCGTCGTCATGCTCGTCCTCCGGCTGCTCGACGTCTTCGGCACCGACGGGACCCGGGTGCCCGTGTTCTTCGACGCCGTCGACACGGTCCTGCCGGGTGCGGCAGGAACCGGCGCCTTCACGATCGACCAGGGCTCGGTCGTCGTCGCCGACCTCCCGGTGGCGACCTTCGTGTGTGTGCTGCTCGCCGCGATCCTGCCGGCGATCGCGAACCTCGTGGTCATCGTCTGCGCGTTCCGCTTCTTCCGCCGTCTGCTGCGTGGCGATGCCTTCGCACCCGGGAACGCACGGCTGCTCTCGATCGCCTCGATCGCCATCCTCTGCGGGTGGATCGCGGACACCTGGTTCGGCACGATGGCCTCGAACGGCGCGCTCGCTGTCGCGACCGACGGGGCCGTCGAGGGGACCCCGTATCCGCTCACCTGGATCCCGTTCTTCGTCGCCATGGCGGTCGGCGGCCTCGCGATCGCCTTCCGCGCCGGTGAGCGCCTGCGCGCCGACACCGAGGGACTCGTCTGATGGTGCCGACGCCCGAGGAGGACGTCGCGACCGGTGTGCACTGCAACCTCGACCGGTTGCTCGCCGACCGTGGGCTCACCCTCGCCCGGCTCAGCGAGCTCGTCGGGGTGAGTGTGGTGAACCTCTCGGTGCTGAAGAACGACCGCGCGAAGGCGATCCGGTTCTCGACCCTGACGGCGATCTGCCGGGTGCTCGACTGCACGGTCGGCGAACTGCTGGAGCTCGACGACGCCCGCTGAGTGGTTCGGACCCGACCTTCAGTGCCGCCGCTCGCGGAGCAGCAACTGCGTGAGGTACAGCCCGCCGACGACCACGGTGACGACGCCGACCGGGACCGTCAGCGGGATCAGATGCTGGGCCACGAGGTCGGACGCGAGGAGCAGGACGCCGCCGACGAGCCCCGTCGCGACCAGCGGGATCCCCGGCGAGCGGGTCAGTCGGCGTGCGATCTGCGGAGCGGCCAGGGCGATGAAGGCGATCGGGCCGGCGACGGCGGTCACCGCGCTCACCAGCGCGACCGCGAGGCCGATGAGGATGGCGCGTTCGCGGGTGAGGCGCACCCCGGTCGCGGCGGCCACATCGTCACCGAGTTCGAGCTGGCGGAGCGGACGGGCGGCGAACGGCATGACCGCGAAGAGCGCCACGAGGCATGCGAGTGCCGGCCACACGACGGTCGCGGTCGCGGTGTTGAGCGTCCCCGCGCCCCAGGCCGCCGCGAAGAGCGCGACATCGAGGTCGGCCCGGAGCAACAGCCAGCTGTTGCATGCCGCGAGCATGGCCGAGACGCCGATGCCCACGACGATGAACCGGAACCCCGACAAGCCCTGGCGGAGTGCCAGCAGGAAGATCGCGACCGCGGCAGCCAGACCGCCGAGCAACGACCCGGCCATCAACGCCGGCCAGCTGCCGCCGAGGAGGAGGAGCGCGACGAGCATCCCGGTGAACGAACCGTTCGCGAGGCCGATGATGTCGGGGCTCGCCAGTGGATTCCGGGTGAGGGTCTGGAAGATCGCTCCCGAGACACCGAGCGCTGCACCGAATCCGATCGCCGCGAGGACCCGGGGCAGGCGCCAGTCCAGCACGACCGTGCGGGCCAGGCCGTCGACGCGTCCGGTGAGGACGCCGATCACCTCCTCGGTGGTCAGCGGGTAGTCGCCGAGCGCGAGACCGGCGATCGCCGCGACGACGATCGCCAGGAGTGCGGTGGCGCAGACGACAAGGGTCCGTCGTGCCGGTCGGCGCCCGGTGATCGGACGTGCGGTCTCCCGTTCCCGCGTCGTGCTCACAGGCCCGAGGCCGTTCTGCGTCGGGCGAGCGCGATGAGGACGGGCGCCCCGACGAACGCGGTCACGAGCCCGACGGGCATCTCGCCCGGGAGCACCGCGATCCGTCCGACGACGTCGGAGCACAGCACGAGGACGCAGCCGACGAGGACCGAACCCCCGAGGATGCGTCGCTGATCACTGCCGACCGACCAGCGCACGAGGTGGGGTACGACGAGGCCGACGAAGGCGATCGGCCCGGCGATCGCGGTGGCGCCGCCGGCGAGCAGCGTCACCGCGGCGAGCACCAGGATGCGACTGCGCGTGACGCTGACGCCCTGTGCTCTGGCGACGTCCGGGCCGAGGGCGATCGCGTTGAGGCTCCGCGCGCTCGCCGCGGCCAGGACGAGCCCCACGGCGAGGAAGGGGAGGACCGGCACGACGACACCGAGGTCGCGTTCGAGCAGGCTGCCGGCGTTCCAGCCGCGCATCCGGTCGAACGCGTCGGGGTGCGTGATCGCGATCCCCGTCGTCAGCCCGGCGAGCACGGCGCCGAAGGCGACACCCGTGACGGTGAGGCGAGCGGTGGAGGACTGCTCGCGCCCGCCCGAACCGATCGCGTACACGACGAGGGTGACGACGAGCGCCCCGCCGCACGCGAGCCAGGCGATGTCGCCCGGCGCCCGGACGCCGAGGAACGCCAGGCCGACGGCGACCGCGAAGCCTGCCCCGGCGTTGACCCCGAGGATGCCGGGGTCGGCGAGCGGGTTCCGGGTGAACGCCTGCATGAGCGCGCCAGCGACGCCCAGGGCCGCGCCGACGGCCAGCGCCGCGACCGTGCGCGGCACCCGCTGATCCCACACGACGAAGTCCGCCTCGTCCGAGCCCGTGCCGAGGAGCGCGGCACGGACGTCATCCGGTGCGATCGGGTTCGCGCCGACGAACAGCGACAGGAGGACGGCGACCGCGAGCGCCGCGACGCCCGCGAGCAGTCCGACGAGCAAACGGTGTCGCTGCGGCGCCCGCCCGCTCACCGAGGTGTCGCGGGCGGTCAGGATCGCGGTCGGCTTCGTCACGACCCGTCGGAGAGCAGCCGGTCGAGGTCGTCGAGGACGGCCATGCCGCCGAGGGGGCCGACGCCGGTGATCCAGAAGGACTGGTCGACGAGGTGCAGCTCGGGGAAGGCGTCCGAGTTCGCGGTGAGGGAGGCCGGCAGTGTCGAGGTGTCGTCGGGGTCGACGCTCGTCACGAAGACCTGGTCGGCCTTCGCCTCGAGTACGCGCTCGGGGGAGAGGTCGAGGGAGATGTCCTCCCAGGCGTGTTCGGGCGTCGTGAACCCGGCGCATTCGAGGGTGCTGCCGGCGAAGGAGGTGGGGCCGTAGAGCGTGAGGACGCCGTCGCGCGGGCGGATCAGCTGTGCCGTCTTGCCGGCGGTGTCGTGCTCCTTCGCGATCTCCGCGCAGCGTGCGTCGTAGGCGTCGAGGAGTTCGTCCGCGCCGTCCGGGTCACCGAGTGCCTCGGCGACGAACTGCACGTTGTCGCGCCAGGGATCGGTCTGCGTCGCCATGAACACGGTCGGCGCGATCTCGGACAACTGGTCGTACAGGGCGGAGTGCCGTGACTCGGTGCCGATGATGAGGTCGGGCTTCGCGGCGGCGATCAGCTGCACGTTCGGCTCCGCCACGGTCCCGACGGTGGGGATGTCGGCGGCCTCCTCGCCGAGGTAGGCGGGGACGCCGGCGGTCTCGTTCAGCACCGCTGCGCCCACCGGGGTGATGCCGAGCGCGACGGTCGTGTCGAGCTGCACGGGTTCGAGGACGACGACCCGCTTGGGTGCGTCGGGGATGCTGGTCTCGCCGTGGGCGTGCTCCATGACGTGGGTCGCGCTCGTCGCGGTGTCCGAGGGGGTCGAGGCGCTCGAGCTGCTGCAGGCGGAGAGGCCGAGGGCGGCGATGGAGAGGGCGGCGACGGCGACGAGACGTCGACGATGGGCGAGGGGGAGGGGCACGGATCACCTTTCGAACGGGCCGCGACGGACGCGACCGAGTAAGGCAAGCATAACCTTCATTCGGGCGTGGTTCTGGGGCGAGCGTTCCAGTAGCCCTGCCCGTGCACGCGCTCGGCATCGATCCCGTGGTCGGTCGTCGCAGCGCGCAGGAGGGGGATCCGGGTGCTCTCGGTCACCAGCCAGGCGGCGAAGTCAGTGCCCAGTGTCGCCGCCGACGACCCGTGCAGATGGAGCCACTGCTCGATGCCGGCAACGAGCGCGTCACCGCCCGGCCGCCCGGCCCGTTCATGGACCTCGACCGTGTGACGTTCGAGCAGTGGCCCGAGCAGGGCGGTGTCGGCGGAATCGCCGAGCTCGAGGAGGACGTGCGCGCGGACGTCCTCGTCGAGGGAGCGCAGGATCCCGTGGATGGCGGGGAAGGCCGTCTCGTCGGCGGCGATGAGCACGGTCGTCGCGGTACCGGGCGCCCACTGGACACCGTGCGTCGGGTCGCCGCGACGGACGTCCGGCCCCGAGACGAGCAACCGGTCGCCCGGCCGCGCCCCGAGCGCCCAACGACTCGCCGGACCGGCCGGCTCGTGGATGAACACGTCGAGGTCGACCTCCTGCTGCGCCGGCCTGACGCGGTGGGCGGTGTAGCTGCGCATCACCGGGCGGTCCGCCGGTGGGAGCGCTCGCCAGGCGCGCCGCCACGCGTGCTCCGGCAGGCCGTCGTGGAGTCCGTCCGGGTACGCGCCGTCGTCTCCCGGCAGCAGGATCTTGATCCGCTGGTCCCGCTCGTACGGGGCGAAGTCGACGAGCGAGGCACCGGCGAGGGTGAGGCGGACGAAGCCGGGGGACAGCCGTTCCGTGCGCTCCACGACCGTGTCGAACAGGATGTTCGGCGAGTGCAGGAACGGAACGGGCATCGCATCGAGTCTAGGAGGACCCGGCTGCGGCGTGCCGGGTCCTCCGTCGTTCACCCGCGGCGGACGGCGCGTGCGATCACGGCGCAGAGGGGGATGGCGACGATGGTCAGCGCGGCCGCAGCCGGGAGGAGCAGGGACGCACCCCAGGTGCCGAGGATGACCCCACCGACCGCCCCGCCGGTGGCGATCGAGCAGTTCCACACCGTGACGAGCGCCGACTGGGCCGCGTCCGCGGCGTTCCCGGCGACCCGCGCGATCGCCACCTGGAAGAGCACGGAGTAGGCGCCGAAGGCGAGCCCCCAGCCTGCCGCTGCGATGAGGAGGACGACGACCGGGGGATCCCAGGCCACGACGGCGAGGCCGACGGTCCCGAGGAGGGCGGCCGTGAGGATGGTCGTCCCGAGGCGCAGGTTCGCCAGCCGTCCGGCGCCGAGGGTCCCGACGACCGACGCCACACCGAAGGTGGCGAGGAGCACCCCGAGCGGCACGGGCGTGCCGCGGGCGGACAGGACCGGTGCGAGGTAGGTGTACGCGATGTTCTGGCCGATGATGCAGACGGCGAGGGCCACGAGGATCGTGACGACCGCGGGGATGCGGAGCGCCGCACCCATGCGTGTCGAACGCCCGGGGGCGCTGCCTGCCACGCGGGGAGCGACGACGACCGCGATGACGCCGAGGAGCGCGGTGGCGGCGGCGACGATCCCGAACACCGTGCGCCAACCGAACCCCTCACCGAGGACCGCGCCGGCCGGGACGCCGAGCGCGAAGCCGAGCGTGGCACCTGACAGCACGATGCCGAGTGTGGAGCCGAACCGCTCCGGGGTGGTGAACCCGCGCGTGTACCCCGGGAGCATCGCCCAGACGACGCCGGCCACGAGCCCCGCGACGAACCGGGTCGCGAGATGCGTGAGCAGGTCGGGCGCGACGGCCGTGCCGGCGTTCGCGAGCGCCGAGACGATCAGGGCGAGCAGCACGACCGTCCGGCGGTCGAGTCTCGCGAGCGCACGGCTGATCGGGATCGCGGCGACGATACAGCCGAGTGCGAAGACGGCGACGCTCTGGCCCGCGATCGACTCCGACACGCCCAGGTCGGCGGCCATCGCGGGGAGGACCCCGGCCGGGAGCACCTCGGTGAGGAGCGTCACGAATCCGACGGCGGCGAGGAGCAGCGCGGTCGTGAGGGGAGAGCGGGTTCGGGTGGTTGGAGGGGTCGTGGATCGTGCCGTGCGCACGCTGTCGGTGGTCATGTCGGTGAGTCTCCCGGCCTGCCACTGGTGGCAGGGTCAAGCCGACGAGGATGCTCCGGGAATATCCGTCCTGCGCCGGCCGCTGCTGCATGAGGACACAACTCGGTCGAAGGGGTCTTGCATGCGCATCGGCGAACTGGCGGCGGCCACCGGGAGCACGCCGCGGCTGCTCCGGTACTACGAGGAACAGGGGTTGCTGCGCCCGACCCGCTGCCCGAACGGGTACCGCGAGTACGGGGACCACCTCGTCGCGAAGGTGCAGCGCATCCGCGAGCTGATCGCCGTCGGCATGCCGACCGCGCTCATCCTCCAGGTCCTGCCCTGCTTCGAGGACGACGACACGATCTACCAGGTGACGCCCTCGGCGGAGGTGCTGGAGCGGTTGCTCGAGCATCGCGAGCGACTGGATGCGAAGCTCGGCTGCATCCAGGAGAGCCGGGACGCCATCGACGTCTACCTCCAGCGCGTCGGCGGCGTCGCGGTCTGAGCCGACCGAGTCGACCGAGTCGGCTGGGTAGGCTCGGCGCATGTCACTCGATCCGTACTACCGCGACCGCCTGAGCCTCTTCGACGGGTTCTCCAACGCCGATCGCGCCGCCGCCGGCGGAGCGCTCGACGAGGCGTTCCAAGAACGACTCATCGCGTACGGCGACGACGGGCCGTGGAGCCCGCCGAGTGATGTGGTGATCACCGACGAGGTCATCGACGGTCCGCACGGTGCGGTCCCGATCCGACGCTACGTCCCGGCCGATCCCAGTGGCGTCGCGCTCCTCTGGGTGCACGGCGGCGGCTTCGCGTCGGGGACGCTCGACTGGCCGGAGGCGCACGTCGTGAGCGCCGAAGTGGCGGCGCGATCGGCTGCCGAGGTCGTCTCCGTCGACTACCGCCTGGCGGACGGCACGACGCGATACCCGGTGCCGCTCGACGACGTGCTCGCGGTCTGGGAGCAGCTCGACGATGAGCGGTCGACCGTTCCCGGTGCGCGGACGGCCATCGGTGGGGCCAGCGCCGGAGCGGCCCTCGCGCTCGCCGCCTCACTCCGCAGCGATCGTCGTGCGGACGCCGTGCTGCTGGCCTACCCGTTCCTGCACGCGGTCGTGCCCGCCTTGCCGTCGGACGTCCTGGCCGAGATGGCGGTCCTCCCGGACTTCATGCGGTTCCCGACCGAGTCGATCGACTGGATGGTCGAGAACTACGTCGGTCGACTCGACGACGTGCCCGAGCTCGCCCTGCCGGGAATCGTCCCCGTGACCCCGGACCGCCCGCCGCTGTCGGTCCTGCTCTCGGAGTTCGACGACCTCCGGCCGTCGGGGGAGCTGCTCGTCGCGGCGTCGGAGGCGGCCGGTGCACCCGTCCGTAGTCGGCTCGAGCCGGGCGTCCTCCATGGCCACCTCAATCGCCATCCGGTCGCACCCGGCGTCTCCCCGTCGCTGGACTGGCTGGCCGACGGGCTGCGCGCCGTGGGGAACCACGCCGGCTGAGTCTTGCGTGATCCTCGTCAGCGGGCATACTGGAGTCACACTCCGTTCCCGAATGGAGTTCGGTTTTCGCTTCCGGCTCGCCTGAGCCCGGGTGATCCCGACGCCGCCCCACTCACCGACGAGAAACGGACCACCCATGAGCGAGCATGAACCGGCGCTGCCCTACCGCGACGCGAGCCTGCCGGTGGAGGACCGGGTGGAGGACCTCCTCGGACGGATGACCGTCGCCGAGAAGGCCGGCATGCTCTTCCAGACGATGATCGCCCCGGGCCCCATCGACGAGGCGAACCCGCACATGGGACTCGCGAGCGGCGAGCACATGATCGGCGAGCAGCTCATGTCCCACTTCAACGTCCTCGGCACCGCGCCCGACACGACGGCCCTCGCCGAGTGGACCAACGCCCTGCAGGAGCGCGCCTCGCGCACGCGACTCGGCATCCCCGTCACGCTGTCGACCGACCCGCGCAACCACTTCACCGACAACGTGGGGACGGCGGCCCGTGCCGGCGCGTTCTCGCAGTGGCCCGAGACGCTCGGCCTCGCGGCGATCGGATCGGCCGACCTCGTCGAGGCGTTCGCCGACACCGTGAGGCAGGAGTATCTCGCCGTCGGGATCCGGCTGGCGCTCCACCCGCAGGTCGACCTCGCGACCGAACCGCGCTGGTCGCGCATCGGCGGCACCTTCGGTGAGGACGCCGAGCTCAGTGCCGAACTCGTCGCGGGCTACATCCGAGGCTTCCAGGGCGCCGAACTCGGGCCGCAGTCGGTCTCCACGATGACGAAGCACTTCCCCGGCGGTGGGCCACAGCTCGACGGGGAGGACCCGCACTTCGCCTACGGGCGCGAACAGGTGTACCCCGGCGACAACTTCGACTACCACCTCATCCCGTTCCGCGCCGCGATCGCCGCCGGTGCCGCGCAGATGATGCCGTATTACGGGATGCCCGTCGGGACCGAGCACGAGGAGGTCGCGTTCGCCTTCAACCACGGGATCATCACCGGGCTCCTCCGCGAGGAGCTCGGGTTCGCAGGCATCGTCTGCACCGACTGGGGACTCGTCACCGACACGTCGATCATGGGGCAGGACATGCCCGCGCGGGCCTGGGGCCTGGAGCACCTGGACGAGCTGTCCCGGGTCGAGCGCATCCTGCAGGCCGGTTGCGACCAGTTCGGTGGCGAGGCCCGACCCGAGCTCGTCGTCGAACTCGTCGAACAGGGGCGCATCACCGAGGATCGCATCGACGCCTCGGTGCGTCGACTGCTGCGCGAGAAGTTCGTGCTCGGGCTCTTCGAGCAGCCGTACGTCGACGCGGGCGCCGCGAGCGGCATCGTCGGGCGCGCGGACTTCGTCGCCGCCGGCGAGGCCGCACAGCGCCACGCGTTCACCGTCCTGACGAACGTGGAGGAGACGCTGCCGGTGCGCTCGCCGCGTCCGCGGTTGTATGTGGAGGGCGTCGATCCCGAGGTCGCCGCCGCGTACGGCGAGGTCGTCGCGGATCCGGCTTCGGCGGACGTCGCCCTCGTGCGCATGCAGACGCCGTACGAACCGCGGCCCGGCGGCTTCGAGGCCATGTTCCACGCCGGCTCGCTCGACATCCCGGCCGACGAGGTCGAGCGGTTGCGGGCGCTCGCGCTCGCGGTGCCGACCGTGCTCGACATGCACCTCGACCGACCGGCGATCCTCACCGGGGTGGTGGACGCGGTCGCGGCGCTCGTCGCGAGCTTCGGCGGCAGTGACGCGGCGTTCCTCGACGTCGTCTTCGGTCAGGCGCTGCCGGAGGGCCGGCTGCCGTTCGACCTGCCGCGCTCGATGGCGGCCGTCGAGGCGAGTCGGTCCGACGTCCCCTACGACACCGAGGACCCGCTCTTCCGCTTCGGCCACGGCCTCACGTACCCTTCCGGTCCCTGAGCACCCCTTCCGGTCTCTGAGCCTGTCGAAGTGCGTCAGCGCTCGGACCCGCGCAGCTCCAGACGCACGTCCAGTGTGTGGGTCACGGGCGGGCCCGCCTCGCCGGCGATCAGTGCCAGGAGGGTCTCCGCCGCCACGCGGCCCATGAGCGCCACGTCCTGCGCCACCACGGACACCGGTGGCGACACGAGCGGTGCCGCCTCGAAGTCGTCGAACCCGACGAGCGGAAGCCGTCGCCCGGCCGTCGCGAACGCCTGTACCGCCCCGATCGCGGCCCGGTTGTTCGCGGCGAACACGGCGTCCACCTCGCCCGTCGCCAGGAACCCCGTCACGACCGCCGCAGCGTCCTCGACGGAGTGGGCGCCGTCGGAGACGATCGGCTCGATCGGGCCCGTCCCCGCCGCGCCGCCGAGGTCGGCCTTGGCGAGCGCCCGGTGGTAGCCGGCCAGTCGCTCGCGCATCGTGTACAACTCGAGTGAGTCGCCGAGGAACGCGACCCGTCGTGCGCCCGCGGCGAGCATGGCCGCGGTCGCCCGGGTCGCTCCGCCCGCGTTGTCGGCGAGCACCGTGTGCGCCTCGACCGACTCGAGTGGCCCGGTCGGTCGGTCGACGAGCACCATCGGGACGTGCACGATCGTGCTCGTGGCCCAGGCCGTCGTCGCTTGGCGTGGCGGCACGACGACGAGGCCGTCCACGCGCTGCGCGACGAGCCGGTCGACGAGGAGGCGGTGCCGGTCGGCGTCCTCCTCGGAGCTCGCCGACATCAGCAGGTAGCCGTGTTCCGTGCACACGCGCTCCACCGAGCGTGCCAGCACCGAGTAGTAGGGGTTCGCCAGGTCGCTGATGATGAGCCCGATGACCTTGCTCGACCGTCCGGGCCGGATGCTCGCGGCCGCCAGGTTGTGCCGGTAGCCGAGGGCCTCGATCGCCGCGCCGATCCGTTCCGACAGCTCCTGGTTGATGTTCGTCGCGCCGTTCACATACCGTGACACCGTCTTCAGCCCGACCCCGGCCGCCGCGGCGACGTCGTTCATGGTCGGGGGTCGGGAGCTGCGCATGCTCACCATCCTGGCGTATGGGGGGTCACACGACCGGCTCGCCCGCGCCCGCGGCAGCGAAGAGGCCGTTGAGTCCGGGGCGCAGTCGGGTGATCTCAGCCGCCGTCGGCCGGCGTCCCGCGATCGTCGCAGCGGCACTCGCGCCCGCGAGCTCGGCCGCTTCCGCCGGTGCTGCACCGCGTGACATCGCGAACAGCAGGCCGGCGGTCGACGCGTCCCCGGCGCCGTTGGTCGACACGAACGCGGGTGCGGCGACGGGCGGCGCGACGAGGTCGACGTCGGCCCAGGCCTCGGCGAGCGGTGCGAGCATCCGTCCGCTCAGTCGCAGGCGGTCGACGCCGGCGGCCCGGAGGAGCAGACCGTCCTCGCCGGCCGAGATCGCCACGACGCCGGCGCCCCAGGCGAGCAGGAGGTCCGCGAACGCCGCCGCTAGGGCCAGCGGTGATGCGCTGGTCCCGGCCGGGAGGCGGAGCGTGCCGAGCGCCGAACGCAGGTCGTCGACGCTCGGACTCACGACGTCGGTCAGCGGCAGGGTGCGCCGGAGGATCGCCTCCCAGTCCAGATGGCCGACGGCGCTCGTGGGGTCGACGACGGCGAGGTCCATGGACGTGGTGGCGCCGTGTCGGTGGATCCGTTCGAGCAGCGTCGCGAGGGGCGCCGCGTCGTCGGCGACGACCCCGGGGAGCAGCGGGGGATAGCCGAGGTGGACCAGGTCCGCGTCGCCGACGGCCAGGTGCTCGCCGGTGAACACCTCGTTCGCGCCCGTGTGGTGCCAGAAGGTCCGGTCGAGGCCGGCGGGCTCGACGACGACGCTGTAGGAGGTCGCGGCCCGGTCGGTGACCTCGAGCGCCGGGTGGAGCCGGTCGTGCGCCGCAATGCGTGAGGCGACGATCGCGCCGAGCTCGTCGTCGCCGACGGTCGCGTGCAGGCGGACCGTACTCCCGAGATCGGCGAGGGCGAGACCGGTGTTCGCGACGCAGCCACCGAGGGAGATGCGGAGCGGGCCGGTGTCGATGAGGGCGCCCGGATCGATGCGTGCGCTCGCGCTCAGCCCCGGCGACAGGTCGACGCAGATGTGACCGGCGACGACGATCTCGCCCATGGACCCTCCGTTCTTCGCCCCGGGCTGACCCGACGCAAGCTAGACAACGTTGTCTCAGGCCACTACTGTGACACACCGAGGGACGATTCGGAAACCCTCCCCGTCACGATCAGGAGCCGCCGCAATGTCGCTGTACCGCCTCAATCGTCTCTTCAACGCCCGATCCGGTCGCGCGCTCGACGTCGCCGTCGACCACGGGTTCTTCGGCGAGCGTTCGTTCATCACCGGCATCGAGGACATGGGCGAGGTCGTCCGCACGCTCGTCGCCGCGGGCCCGGACGCCGTCCAGCTGACCCTCGGGCAGGCCCGTCTCCTGCAGCAGGTCCCCGGTAAGGACAAGCCGGCGCTCGTCCTCCGGACGGACGTCGCGAACGTCTACGGCAACCCCCTCGACTCGATCCTCTACAGCCACCACGTGCCGCACGCGATCGAGGAGGCCGTCCGGCTGGACGCCGTCGCCGTGTGCGTCAACCTCATGCAGATCCCGGAGCACCCCGAGGTCCGTGAGGCGAACATCCGCTCGATCATGGCCCTGCGCCGCGAGGCGACCCGGTACGGGATGCCGCTCATGATCGAACCCCTCGTCATGCAGGACAACACGACGGCCGGCGGGTACCAGGTCGACGGCGACATCGAGAAGATCGTCACCCTCGTGCGCCAGGCGGTCGAACTCGGCGCCGACCTCATCAAGGCCGATCCGAGTAGCGACATCACCGAGTACGCGCGCGTCGTGCAGGTCGCCGGAGACGTCCCCGTCCTCGTCCGTGGCGGCGGTCGCGTCGACGATCGGACCCTGCTGGAGCGCACGGTCGCCGTCCTCGACGCCGGGGTCAGCGGCATCGTCTACGGCCGCAACATCATCCAGCACGAGCACCCGGCGGCCATCACCGCGGCACTCATGGCGGTGCTGCACGACGGCGCCGACGCCGATGCCGGCCTCGCGATCCTCGAGGCGGCTCGCGCATGAGCGCCGACCAGGTGACGGCCGACCGGGCGACGGCGGAGCGCGTCGACGTCGCGATCATCGGCGGCGGACTCATGGGGCGCGAGATCGCAGCCGCCATCCAGCGCTGGCCGGCGCTCATCGACCACCCGGTGCGACCGCGACTGACGGCCGTCTGCGACATCAACCCGGCGGCGCTCGACTGGTTCGACGAGATCGACACGGTCGTCACGAAGACCACGGACTACCACGAGCTGCTCGCCGACCCGTCAGTCGACGTCGTCTACGTGGCCGTGCGTCACGACCTGCACGAGCAGATCTACACGGACGTCATCCGCGCCGGGAAGGGCCTGCTGGCGGAGAAGCCCTTCGGGATCGACGCGGCGGCCGCGCAGTCCGTCCTCGCGGCGATGGCCGAGCACCCGGAGAGTTTCGTCCGGTGTTCGAGTGAGATGCCGTTCTTCCCGGGAGCGCAGCTGGCGATCGACTATGTGCGGTCCGGGGCGCTCGGCACGATCGTCGAGGCGCGCAACAGTTTCCTGCACTCGAGCGACATCGATCGGGGCAAGCAGATCAACTGGAAGCGCCAGACGCAGTTCTGCGGTGAGGCCGGCGTGATGAACGACCTCGGGATGCACACCTGGCACGTGCCGCTGCGGCTCGGCTGGGCACCCGAGAGCGTGTACGGGGTGCTGCAGAACATCGTCACCGAGCGTCCGGGCCCCGACGGTTCGCTCGTGCCGTGCGACACCTGGGACAACGCGGTGCTGCACAGCTGGGCGACCCACGACGGCGTCCGTTTCCCACTGACGACCGAGACGAAGCGCATCGATCCCGGGCAGAAGAACACGTGGGAGTTCGAGGCGATCGGTCTCGACGGCGGGGTCCGGTTCAGCACGAAGAACCCGAAGCTCGTCGAGGTGTTCGCGGTGCGGGACATCCCGGGTGGCGGTCGGGAGCAGGTGTGGCAGCAGCTCGACGCGGGCAGCCAGTCGGTGTGGCCGACGGTGACCGGCCCGAACTTCGAGTCCGGGTTCTCCGACACGATCCTCCAGATGTGGGCCGTGTTCCTCGCCGAGCGGCACGGCTCCCTCGGCGATCGGTTCGGGGCGGCGCGCCCCGAGGAGGCGGCGCTCACCCACGACATCTATCGTGCGGCGATCCGCTCCCACGAGGAGGGTCGCGCGATCGCGCTGTGACGTGCGCATCGGCTGGGAGGCCACCCGACCGTCTCCCAGCCGGGAGCGCGTGGGCCCCGCGTTCCGTCCGTGAGCGGAAGCCGGTGTCGGCGGGGTGGGGGACACTCGGGAGATGCCCCACAGAGGATGCGTACAACCCGGGTGTGACGCCGCGGCATCGGTCGACGCGCCCGTCGCGCTCTGCGAGGATCACCTGGCCCTCGCCGCCGACTGGGCGGAGCGCCGATGGGGCGTGGTCGACGCCCTGCCCTCGCCGTGCATCATGTGCGGCTCGCGGCTCGGCCGCCGCTACCCGTCCGCCTGGTTGTGCGCCGCGTGCGAGTGGCGGCACGGGGACGTGCCCGACGACGACCTCGCCCGGCCGCGGATCGACGTCGTCTACTACCTGCGCCACGGCGACCGCGTGAAGATCGGCACCACGACGAACCCACGCCAGCGGTTCGCCGCGATCTGGCACGACGAACTACTCGCCCTCGAACGCGGCGACCGGCACGTCGAGCGTGCGCGTCACGAACAGTTCGCCCGCGAGCGCCTCGAACGCTCCGAATGGTTCACCAGGTCGCCCCGACTGCTCGCCCACATCGCCTCGGTCGCCCGCGACGTCGACCCCTGGGACCTCTACAGCCGATGGCTCAGCGAGGCGGCGGCACTGCGTGGGCGATAGTCTGCCGCTCCCGAGCCCGTCGAGGGGTGGGAAGCGCTCGCGGGCACGTGGGCGGGCTGGGGGACCCGGATCGTCCAGCGGGGAGGGCTCAGCGCGTCGCGGACGCGGCGCGGCATGAGTCGCGCTCGACGAGGTGCACCGGGAGGACCGTGCTCCGGCGGTACCGCGCGTCGGGGCGGTCGAGGCGATCGATGATCCGTTCCGCAGCGAGTCGGCCGAGGGCCTCCGGGTCCTGCGTGATCACGGACACCGACGGTCGCAGGAGCTCGGCCAGGGGGAAGTCGCCGAACGCGACGAGTGGGAGCGGTTGCTCGGCGAGTGCGGGCAGCAACGCCATCGTGCAGACGGCGTTCGACGAGAACAGGGCCGTCGCCCGCGAGTCGATGGCCGCCAGCGCGCGCGCCGCCCCTTCGCGGGTCGCCGCGCCGAGGGCGACGAGCTCCTCGTCGGCGGGCAGCCCGGCTTCGGTGAGTGCGGCCCGATACCCGCGCAGCCGCTCGGCGGTCGTCGGCAGGGCCAGCTGGTCGCCGACGAAGGCGATCCGGCGGTGGCCGTGCTCGACGAGGTGGGTCGTCGCCGCGAACGCTCCACCGAAGTCGTCCTGCGTGAACGCGTCGGCAGCGAGCCCGCCTGGCGCGCGGTCGACGAACACGAACGGCGTCCGCGACGCCCACGCTGCCAGTGAGCTCTGGTCGTCGCTGATCGGCGCGAGCACCACTCCGGCCAGCTGACGCCGGAGCATCGGCTCGAGGACCGCGCGCTCGCGGTCCGGGTCGTCGCCGAGGCTCGTGACGAGCGTCGACATGTCGTGATCGCGCGCCGTCCGCTCCACCGCACGTGCGATCTCGGCGAAGAACGGGTCGACGATGTCGGGGACGGCGACCCCGATGACCGACGGGCGGCCCGAGCGGAACGCCGTCGCCAGGGAGTTCGGCACGTAGTCGAGCTCCCGCATGATCGACTCGACCCGTTCTCGGGTCGCCGGGAGGACGTGCGGGTCGTCGTTGAAGACCCGCGAGACCGTCTTCGCGCTCACGCCGGCGGCTGCGGCGATCTGGCGCATCGTGGCCATGCTCGGGTCCCCCCGTTCGGTCCTGCCGGTTCGGGTCAGCGCGCGGTGTAGCCGCCGTCGATCGGCAGCGAGACGCCCGAGATCATGCCGGCGGCGTCGCTCAGCAGGAAGGTGATCGGGCCGGCGATGTCGTCCTCGGTGGCCCACTTGCCGAGCGGCATCGCCTCGAGGAAGGGGCCTTCGATGTCGGGCCGACCCCAGTACCAGGCGGACATCGGCGTCATCACGACCGTCGGGTTGACGGCGTTCACCCGGATGCCGTACTTCCCGAGTTCCAGGGCGGAGACCCGCGTGATGTTGTCGAGCGCGGCCTTCGACGAGCCGTAGGAGATGTGGCCGGAAAGCGCGACGAGGCTCGCCTGGCTGGAGACGTTCACGATCGCGCCGCCGCGTTCCTGGCGGATCATCTCGCGGGACGCGTACTTGGTGACGAGCAGTGACCCGCGTGCGTTGATGCTGATGACCTTGTCGAACACGTCGATGTCGGTCTCCTGAGGGGAGGCGATCTCGCCGCCCCAACCGCCGGAGTTGACGACGCCCCAGATGTCGCGTCCCTCGATCGCGTCGCGGATGCTGTCCTCCGAGGTGAGGTCGAAGGGCAGCGGTTCGGCGCCCGTCTCAGCGGCGATGGCGTCGAGGTGCTCGACGTTGCGACCGGAGGCGATCACCTGCGCGCCCGCTGCGACGAGGTGGCGGACGGTGGCGCCGCCGATGCCGCCGCTCGCTCCCGTGACGAGGATGGTGCGGCCGTTGAAGTCAGTCATGAGGTGGTCCGATCGACGTGATGAGGCCCGTGCGTCGGTGCACCGGGTCGGGAGCATCATAACCACGGAATGACGGCCATGTCACCCGTGACATGGATTTCTGTCGCAGATGATGACACCGGTGACATCTGGTGTTGACACACGCATCCCCTGGACTTACCGTGAGTCGGGCGACGGCGCGACCGCGACCGGTCGGCTCCCAGGAGAGGTCAGGCATCACGATGAGCGGCACGACGACCACCGCCGGGACCGGCCTCGATGGCTTCGTCGACCTCGACGGCCTCATCGATCACGCCCGCTCGCTCGCCGCCACCGGGTCCCGCCGGATCCTCGGGATCGTCGGGGCACCCGGTGCGGGCAAGTCCACCGTGAGCGACGCGATCGCTGCGGCGCTCGGCGACCAGGCCGTGATCGTCGGGATGGACGGCTTCCACCTCGACAACGCCGAGCTCGTCCGCCTCGGGCGACGCGACCGCAAGGGCGCGCCCGACACCTTCGACGTCGACGGTTACGTCGCACTGCTGTCCCGCCTCGCCCGTGCCGGACGCACCGCCGATTCACCGGGCACACCCATCTACGCACCCCGGTTCGACCGCTCGCTCGAGGCGTCGATCGGCAGTGCCGTCCTCGTCCGACCCGAGGTGCCGCTCGTGATCACGGAGGGCAACTACCTCCTGTTCGACGACCACGGCTGGCAGGGTGTCGCCGCGCATCTCGACGAGTCCTGGTACGTCGACGTGGACGACGAGGTCCGCCGCGACCGACTCATCGCCCGACGCCTCGGTCACGGACACCCGCGCGACGAGGCTGAAGCCTGGGTGCTCGGCGTCGACGAGCCGAACGCCCGCCTGGTCGACGCGACCAAGCAACGTGCCACCCGGATCGTCACGCTCGACGCATCGACGCCGGTGGAGACCGAATCCACCCACGGCGTCTGACCCACCCTGCAGCCCCAGCACGCTCGACCTGCACCACCCGGAACCCGCTCACCGACGAGAAGGCACCACATGACCCAGCTCTCCGACGCCACCCTCACCGCTCTCGACGAGCGGGTGGCCGTCCCCGCCTATGACCGCTCGGCCATCCGACCCGGCATCGTCCACTTCGGGGTCGGCGCCTTCCATCGTGCGCACGGGGCGATGTTCGTCGACCGCGTGCTCGGGCTCCCCGGCGACGAACACGCGTCCTGGGGGCTCGTCGGCGTCGGCACACTGGCCGGTGACGCCGCCATGCGGGACGCGCTCGGCGCTCAGGACCGGCTCTACACGCTCGTGACGACGAGTCCGGACGGCGAGGTCGAGGCACGCGTCGTCGGGTCGATCGTCGAGTACCTGTTCGCTCCCGACGACCCGGAAGCGGTCCTCGCCCGCGTGAGCGATCCGTCGACGCGGATCGTGTCGCTCACGATCACCGAGGGCGGCTACGGGGTGAACGATGCGACCGGGGCTTTCGAGCCGAGCGACGGTGCGACGCTCGCGGATCTCGACGGGCTGCCGGCGGGGGCGCTGCCGCAGAGCCCGCTCGGGTTCATCACGGCGGCCCTCCGTGCCCGACGCGACGCCGGTGCGGTCCCGTTCACGGTCATGTCCTGCGACAATATCCAGGGCAACGGGCACGTCGCCCGGACGGCGGTCCTCGCCTTCGCCGAGCGCATCGACCCGGCGCTCGCCGCCTGGATCGGTGTCGAGGTGCGGTTCCCGAACTCGATGGTGGACCGCATCACGCCGGCGACGACGGACGAGCAGCGTGCGTTCGTGTCCGAGCGGTTCGGGATCGACGACCGCTGGCCGGTGCTCTCGGAATCGTTCGAGCAGTGGGTGCTCGAGGACGACTTCTCCGACGGTCGTCCGCCATACGAGCAGGTGGGCGTGCAGCTCGTGGAGGACGTCGAGCCGTATGAGCTGATGAAGCTCCGGTTGTTGAACGCCTCCCACCAGGCGATGAGCTACCTCGGGTTGCTGGCGGGGGAGACGTACGTGCACGACGTCTGCCGCGACGAGCTGTTCTCGCGGTTCCTCCTCGGGTACATGCACGAGGAGGCGCGGCCGACGCTCGCGCCGGTCCCGGGCATCGACATCGACGCGTACTGTGCGGAGCTGATGCGCCGGTTCGGCAGTGAGGCGGTCAAGGACACGTTGGCGCGGCAGATCGTCGACGGGTCGGAGCGCATCCCGAAGTTCCTGCTCCCGGTGGTCCGTGAGCAGTTGCGGACCGGCGGCGGGATCGCGCGTTCGGCGCTCGTCCTCGCAGCGTGGAGTCGGTTCATCGAGGGTGTCGGTGACGACGGGCGGGAGCTTGCCCCGGTCGATCGGCGGTTGGCCGAGTTGCAGGCGGCCGTCGCGCAGGAGGCGGAGCGCCCTGGGGCGTTCCTGGACCTGGAGGTCGTGTTCGGCGACCTCGGATCGGACGCGCGACTGCGCGAGGCGTTCATCGCGGCGCGCGCGCGGCTGGCGGACGTCGGTGCGCGGGTGGCGGTGGAAGAGGTCGTCGCCGCGGGGTGAGTCTGCGGAGGACGGGGCGCGCGTCGTGTGCCCTTCGACAGGCTCAGGGACCGGGGTGGCCGGGTTGTCGAGGACGGCGTCGTCGTTCGCTGAGCTTGTCGGAGGGTGGTTCGCGTGTCGTTCACCGGGCTTGTCGAAGGGTGGTTCGCGTGTCGGTCCCTGAGCTTGTCGAAGGGCAGGCGGGTGCCTTGGTTGAGGCGGCGAGGTGGATGCGTCCGCCTCGGATGGGGGTTTGGTGGCGGTCGATGTGGCTGGGTGGGATGAACCAGGGGATGCCGTTCTGGATGGTGATGGTCCAGTGGTCGTCGTGGATGCGGTGGTGGTGGAAGGGGCAGAGGAGGATGCCGTTGTCGAGGTTGGTGGGGCCGCCTTGTGACCACCAGGTGATGTGGTGGGCTTCGGTGAAGGATGGTGGGTGGGTGCAGCCGGTCCAGGCGCAGCCGCCGTCGCGTTCGGCGAGGGCGACTTTCTGTCCGCGGGTGAACAGGCGGGCGCCGGCGCCGAGGTCGAGGACCTGGGAGGGTCCGCCGAGGACCATGGGGATGAGGTTCGCGTCCGCGGCGAGCCTGCGGAGGGCTCCTGCGCCGATGGGTTCCTCGATGCCGTCGATGGTGGCTGCGCCGAGGCCGGTTTCAAGGGTGTCGTGGTCGACGCGGATGACGACGGACACGGGTGCGAGCTCGGTGGCGGCGCCACTGCAGCCGGCGGTGTGGCGGAAGATCTCGGTGAGCGCGATCGCGCGGCGTCGGTCGGTGGGGATCAGCGATGGGCCGTCTGGCATGGGTGTGCCGGAGCCGTCGGGCTGATCGCCGGCGGTGTCGGCATCCACGAAGGACGGTCGGCGCAGTCCGGCGCCGATGAGGGCGTCGAGGCCGGCGCGGACGAACGCGGCGCTTTCGGGGGCCAGTTCGGCGCGGAGGAGCGTCATGCCGGAGGGGAGTTCTCGGAGGGTCGCGCGTTCGGCTCGTCGGAGGAGTTCGTCGCGGGGTTCCCGGCCGTCCTGGTCGAGGCGGGTGCGGATGAGCTTCGCGATCCGGACGACATCCTGCAAGGGCGCGTTCGCGGCGTGCTCGACCGCGATGACCGACGCCGCCTGGAGTTCGACGGTGGCGCAGATGCGGCCCGCGTTACGCAGTTCGCGGACGATGACCGCCGCCCCGTCGACGCTGAGCGGGGCGGGCACCGTGCCAGCAGCCTCGGCCTGAGCGGGCCCGGCACCGTCCGTTTCGGCAGAGACGGAGGAATCGTCGGCGGCTGGTGTCGCCTCGAGGGCGGCGGCGATGTCCGGGAAGGGGCACTCCTCCAGCTCGCCGAGGAGCCCGCGTGGTTGCGTGATCGCGGCGCCGACCTCGGCGATGGCCGAACCGCGGGCGCGGGAGACCCGCCACCGCTCCGACACCATCACGCCCGGGTTGGCGTAACCGGCGGCGCGGACGAGCGACCCATCGCGGCCGGTGGGCGACGGGCGGAGCGCGATCGCCCCGGTGACCCGGGCGGCGAGCACCTCGACGGCATGCTGCACGGCACCGAGTTCGTCGAGGACCCGGAACAGGGCCTCGCCGTTCATGTTCTCGAGCTGCTCCGCGACATTCGAGCCGGCACGGATCGCGTCGAGCGCACCGTTCCACACGGCATCGAACCCGGCCGCGGCGGCGGCGAGGGGGTTCGGTGCGGTGCTGGTCATGGGTCCATCCAAACACGGACCACTGACATTCGAACGCGCGCAGAATGGGCCTCTGATCTGGGCATTTATCCGACAGTTGATGCTTGCTCGTGGGCCCTTCGACAGGCTCAGGGAACGGGTGCCCGCGGTTGTCGAGGTGCGGTGGGGAAGGTTGCCCGTGGGCCCTTCGACGGGCTCAGGGAACGAGACTCCGCGGTTGCCGAAGAGCATCGACAGCCTCAGACTGTTCCGACGCGCTCAGGGAGCGGGGCGCTGCTCAGCCGAGCGACACCGGGACGAGCCGGAACCCGCCCTCGGTGACCGGCTCGAGCCGCAGTTGGAAGAGGCCGTCGATCACGAGGTCCGCATCGAGTTCGTGCGCCTCGTGCGTCCCCGCGATGCCGACCGTCCAGCAGCCGGCGGCACGCGCTGCGGCGAGCCCGGCCGGTGCGTCCTCGAACACGACGCACGGCTGCGACTCCATGCCCAGCCGGGTGCGGCCGAGCAGGAACGGTTCGGGGTCCGGCTTGCCCTTCGTGACGTCGTCGAAGGTCACGACGACCTCCGGCCGCACGAGCCCGGCGGCCGCGATCCGGTTGCCGGCGATGAGCCTCGTGCCGCTCGTGACGATCGCCTTCGCGTCGTCGCCGAGCGCCGCCAGTGCCTCCGCCGCCCCCGGGAGCGCGATGACGTCGGCGACCTCGTCGGCCTCGATCTCGATGATCCGTGCGAGTGCTTCGGCGACCTGCTCGGGCGGGAAGATCGCGGCGAGCACCTGGGCGGCGGGCTGGCCGTGTCCCGCGGCGAGCAGGTCGCCCTCGAGACCGTATTCGCGGGCGAGCTGCGCCCATGACCGGTTCACGGCCGGCGTCGAGTCGATGAGGGTCCCGTCGAGGTCGAAGAGTCCGGCGGCGAAGACCTGGTCGAAGATCGGTGCTGAGGCCTCGATGGTCCGTCCGAGGCCGAGCGCGCGTTGGACGGCGGCGAGCTGCTGCGAGGTGGACAACGCCGCTTCGATCGACAGGTGCTCGATGGCGGGTGGGGTGTCGGAGGACGGGTCCACGATGTGCGTGTCCCGCTCGGCACCGCGTTCGGCCCGGCGGGCTGCGAGCGTGGCGGCATCGGCGTGCAGCCAGACGACCTTCGGGGCGACCCCTGCCGCCTCGACGAGCGCGTCCCATTCGGCGCCGCCGCGGAGCTCCGCGGTGAAGGGCGCGACGAGCACCGCGCCGACACCGCTGTCGCGCTGGTCGGCGAGGACCGCTCGGAGGGCCGCGTACCGTGCCGGACGCATGGTCGGGCGCAGCTTCGCGTCGTTCCAGTGGAGCGGCTCGGCACCGTCGGGATCGGTCACCGCACCGAGACCGTCGAGCAACGGATTGGTGATGGTGTCGAGGTCGAGGAGCGGGAGCCGGAGGGCCCGGGCGAGCTCGCGTCCGAGGGTGGTCTTGCCGCTTCCGGCTGCTCCTGCGACGACGACGATCACGCTGACTCCTCGATGACTCCGGGATGGCGACCCGCATCCGAGGGGGCTGAACGCCTCTTCGATGCAAGTTCCAAATGAATTTGATCTCTTTCAGACAACGTTGCTTGACAACGTTGTCGGTCTGCGGTCAGTATAGGCGCACGAAGGAACGACGGGGTTCTGCAGCTGCACCACCCCGACCGATGACAACGCTGTCAGGAGGTGGAGCCCATGGGCACCTGCAACCCCGCGATCACCGCGACCAGTCCGATCCGGACACGTGTGCACGTCCCGTCGCTCCAGGCCGGCTGCGACGTCCGGCCCGTTCCGCTTCCCGTCAGGGGGACCCGCTGATGCGGCCGCCCGGGATCAAGGATGTGGCTGCGCAGTCCGGCGTCAGCATCAAGACCGTCTCGCGGGTGGTGAACGGCGAACCGTCCGTGCACCCCGAGACCCGAAGCCGCGTGCTCGAGGCGATCGATCGCCTCGGGTACGTGCCCAACACGGCCGCCCGCTCGCTGAAGTCCGGCACCGGCGGCGCGATCGGCGTCCTCATCGACTCGCTCGCCGACCCGTTCTTCGCCTCGCTCGTCAGCGCCATCGAGGCCCGCGCGCTCAAGGAGGGCCTGAGCGTCCTCGTCGCGAGCACCGGGCTCGACGAGGGGCGCGAGCGCGACCAGCTCACCGGGTTCATCGCCGGCCACCAGGTCGCCGGCGTCATCATCGCCCCGGTCGCCGCGGAGCTGCCCTACCTCGAGGCGTTCCGGAACGTGACGCCCGTCGTCGCCGTCGACCGTCCGCTCGCCGCCTTCGACAGCGTCGTGGTCGACGACTACGCCGCCACCCAGCTGGCGATCCGCCAGTTCGTCGAGCTCGGTCACACCCGCATCGCCTTCTACGACCGGGACGAACGCTTCCTCACCATCCGTCGGCGCTACCAGGGCTACACCGACGTCCTGGCCGAGGCGGGGATCGACCTCGACCCGTCACTCGTCTCCTGGACCATCGACGGCTCGCTCGACTACGCCGCCGAGACGGAGCGCCTGCTCGGGCTCGAGGACCCGCCCACCGCGTTCTTCGCGTCGAACGCGAAGGCGGCGATCGGTCTGACGAGCTCATTGCACCGCATCGGGCGCGAGGAGACGGCGCACATCGCGTTCGGCGACTTCACCCTCGCCGACGTCCTGCGGCCGGCCGTCAGCTGCATCAACCAGGATCCGTTCTTCATCGGCACCGCCGCGATCGAGCGACTCCTCGAACTGCGCGAATCACCGGCCGACGAACCGCGCGAGTGGGTCGTCCCGACCTCCCTGGTGTCGCGTGGTTCCGGAGAGATCCCAGGCCCGGCACCGCGTCACACCGTGGACGCACGCACCGCGTCCACCACGAGCATGGTCGGAGGACCAGCAGCATGAGCACGACCCAGCCCACGAGGCTCGCCCAGCCGACGCGACTCGCGCCGAACCTCATCGAGCACTTCTACCGCGGCGGCGACCGTATCGCCGGCCTGCGCGGTATCGAGCAGCAGAGCGAGTTCCAGCCGGAGGAGTGGCTCGGAGCGACCGTGAGCCGCGCCGACCAGGAGCCCGGCGGCGCCATCGGCCTCGCCCGCACCGTCGATGGCGTCCTCCTCCGAGACCTCGTCGCGGCCGACCCCGAGCAGTGGACCGGGGCTGGACAAGACCACGGCACCGACGCCGCCGACACCGGCATCCTCGTCAAGCTGCTCGACGCCCGTCAGCGACTCCCCGTCCACGTCCACCCGGACCGGGCGTTCGCCGCCTCCCACCTCGACTGCGCCTACGGCAAGACGGAGGCCTGGTTCATCCTCGACGCCGAGCCCGGTTCGGCGGTCCACCTCGGATGGAGCGAGGACGTCGATCCCGACGAACTCGACCGCCGTCGCGACGCCCAGGACAGCGAGTGGATGCTGTCGCACATGAACCGGATCGTCGTCGAGCGCGGCATGGGCATCCTCGTGCCGGCCGGCACGGCCCACGCGATCGACGGCGGCATCTTCCTCGCGGAGGTGCAGGAACCGACCGACCTCTCCATCCTCCTGGAGTGGTCGGTCACGACCTCGACGCGCGACGAGTCCCACCTCGGCCTTGGGTTCGAGACCGTGATGGGCGCGGTGTCGACGAAGGCGCTCCCGCAGTCCGAGATCGAACACCTCGTCGTGCTGCACGACCTCGACGCCCGGACGGATGCGCCGGTCTCGTTGTTGCCTGCGGCCGCCGACCCCTACTTCCAGCTCTTCGCCGTGGCGCCCGGCACCGACGGCAGCGCGCCCGTTGACGCAGGCTTCTCGGTCGCGCTCGCGCTCACCGGCGCAGGCGCACTGGTCCCCGAGGCCGGCACCGAGGCCGTCGATTTCGCAGCCGGAGAGGTCTTCGCCGTCCCGGCCGGGTTCGGGCCCTGGACCGTCAGCGGCTCGGGCACGGTGCTCGCAGCCGGACCCGGTGCGGGCTGGCCGGCGACCCTCGCGTCGGGAGACATCCGATGACGCCACCCCTCGACGCAGGACCCGAGATCACGCAGCAGCGCACCACACACCACCGCCCCGAACGGCGGTACGACAGCCACCACACGCCGGACCCGTCCACCGGGGCCGGCTGGAAAGGAACGAGAACGACATGACGACTCCCGTCTTGGAGGCCAGAGGCCTCACCCGGCAGTTCGGGCACGTCCGCGCCCTCGACGAGGCGGACTTCGAGGTCTACCCCGGCGAGGTCACCGCCCTCATCGGCGACAACGGCGCGGGCAAGTCCACCCTGGTCAAGGCACTCTCCGGCAACCTCGCGGTCGACAGCGGCGTGATCAGGTTCGAAGGCGAACCGATCACCCTCACCTCGCCCATGCAGTCGAGTGCGCTCGGCATCGAGACGGTCTACCAGGACCTCGCACTCGCGCCCCACCTCGACCCCGTGCAGAACGTCTACCTCGGCCGCGAGATCATGCGGCCGGGCCTCGGCGGCCTGCTCGGCCTCATGAACGTCAAGGAGATGAGCAAGCAGTCGCGTCACGCCTTCGACGAACTCGGCGCGACCGTCCGTTCGCTCACCGACCCGGTGGGCGCGATGTCCGGTGGGCAGCGCCAGGCGATCGCCATCGCCCGTGCGGTGCACTGGGCCAACAAGGTCGTCTTCCTCGACGAACCGACGGCCGCCCTCGGCGTCCGTCAGACGAAGAACGTGCTCGAGACGATCCGCCGCGTGCGCGACAAGGGCATCGCGGTCGTCTTCATCAGCCACTCGATGCCGCACGTCATGGAGGTGTCCGACCGCGTGCAGGTGCTGCGGCTCGGCCACCGCGCGGCGACGGTCGACACGAAGGACACGAACATGGAAGAACTCGTCGGTCTCATGACCGGTGCCAGCACGAGGAACGTCGCATGAGCGCGGTGAAGCAGGCCGAGATGGGGCCGGAGACGACCGCCATCGAGACGGCCAAGGACCGGGAGACCCCGATCAAGAAGCTCTTCAAGGCTCAGGCCTTCCAGATCTTCATCGTCCTCCTCGTCGTCATCGCGATCTTCTCCGCGATCGCACCCGACACCTTCGCGCAGCTGTCCAACCTGCGGCTCGTCGTGCAGAACGCCTCCATCCTCGCGGTGCTCGGCGTCGGCATGACCTACGTCATCATCACCTCCGGCATCGACCTCTCGATCGGCTCCGTCCTCGTCTTCTCGGGCGTCGTGTCCGCGACGACGATGCGGGCCATGGGCGGCGACGACTGGGGGACCGCGATCGTCGGCATCCTCGTGTCGATCGGCGTCGGCATCCTCTGGGGTACCTTCAACGGCATCCTCATCTCCAAAGCGAAGGTGCCGCCGCTGATCGTCACCCTCGGTAGCCTCGGCATGGCGCTCGGCCTCGCCCAGATCCTCACCGGCGGCGTCGACATCCGCGAGGTGCCGTCGGTCCTCACCGACTCGATCGGGTACGGCAACATCTTCGGCGCAGTCCCGATCATCTCGGTCATCGCCCTCGTCGTCGTCATCATCGGTGCGCTCGTCCTCCACAAGACGAAGTTCGGCCTGTACACCTACGCGGTGGGCTCGAGCGAGGAGGCGGCACGACGCGTCGGCGTGAAGGTCGACCGTCACCTCATCCGCATCTACGCGATCTCGGGTGGCCTCGCGGGTCTCGCCGGCATCCTGTCGCTGTCGCAGTTCGGCACCACCGCGATCGCCGGTCAGTCGCAGACGAACCTGAACGTCATCGCCGCGGTCGTCATCGGTGGCACCTCGCTCTTCGGTGGCTACGGGACGATCTTCGGCACCGTCGTCGGTCTGTTCATCCCCGCCGTCCTCCAGAACGGCTTCGTCATCACCGGCGTGCAGCCCTTCTGGCAGCAGGTCGCGGTCGGCGCCGTCCTCATCCTGGCCGTCTACGTCGACCAGGTCCGCCGTTCCTCCGCAGCCCGCGGTGGATCCACGAGCTTCTGGCGAGCCCTCGTCAGCAGGAAGAAGAAATAACCCCTACACAGATCAACACCCCCCGCACCATCCCAGTAGTCCAGCAGTTCAAGAGAAACGGGAAATCACAATGAAGTGGAAGAAGTCAGTTCTCGGAGTCCTCGCGCTCGGCGCGTCGGCAGGCCTCATGCTCACCGGGTGTTCCGGTGGCGCGAGCTCGGGCGGCAGCAGCGCAGGCGCAGGTTCCGACGGCTACAAGATCGCGTTCATCCAGGGCGTCGCAGGCGACGAGTTCTACATCTCGATGCAGTGCGGTATCGAATCGGCGGCGAAGGATGCCGGCGCGACGGTCACGACCCAGGGTCCGGAGAAGTTCGACCCGACGCTGCAGAAGCCGCTCGTCGACTCGGTCGTCGCCTCGAAGCCGGACGCGATCCTGGTCGCCCCGACCGACGTGAAGGCCATGGAGGCCCCGCTGAAGGCTGCGGCCGACGCGGGCATCAAGGTCGTCCTCGTCGACACCACCGTCGACGACCCGTCGTTCGCGGTCTCGCAGATCTCGAGCGACAACAAGGGCGGCGGCGCTGCGGCGTTCGACGCGATCAAGGAAGCGCACCCTGAGGGCGGCAAGGTCCTCGTGGTCTCGGTCGACCCCGGCATCTCGACCACGGACGCCCGTGCCGAGGGCTTCCAGGAAGCGGTCAAGGGCGATGACAAGTTCACCGACCTCGGCGTGCAGTACAGCCACAACGAGCCGTCCACGGCTGCCGAGATCGTGACCGCGGCGCTCCAGAAGGACCCCGACATCGTGGGCATCTTCGCAGCGAACCTGTTCGCGGCCGAAGGTTCCGCGACCGGTGTCAAGCAGGCCGGCAAGGAGGACTCGGTCACCATCGTCGGGTTCGACGCGGGTCCCGCCCAGGTCAAGCAGCTGAAGGAGGGCACCGTCCAGGCGCTCGTCGCTCAGGAGCCGGCCACCATCGGTTCCGACGGTGTCGCCCAGGCGATCGCTGCGCTGAACGGCGACAAGGTCGAGGCCAAGATCCAGACCGGCTTCACCATCATCACCAAGGACAACGTCGACGGCGACGCGAAGGATGCCGTCTACCAGTCCAAGTGCGGCTAGGCCTGCCAGCCACTCCGCATCACCAGACCGCGACGGCGTCGGAGCTTCGAGCTCCGGCGCCGTCGCGCTGCGCGTGCCACGGGCGCGGCAGCAGGACATCCGCCCGGCAGCAGGACGATTCACCGCCGGGCGTCCTGCCCCCGTGCGGATGTCCTGCTCTCGGGCCGAGTCCTCAGGCGACGAGGGTGAGGAGCCGCGCGACCTCGGCGGCGACGGCGTCGCGCGCGGGCCCCAGGTACTTCCGCGGATCGACGAGCGAGGGGGTCGCGTCGAGGTGCTCACGGACGGCTCGGGTGAAGACGCCGTTGATGTGGGTCGAGATGTTGATCTTGCGCATGCCCGCGTCCACCGCCCGCACGAGGTCCTCGTCGCTCACGCCGCTCGAACCGTGCAGGACGAGCGGGACGGGGACGGCCGACGCGAGTTCGCGGATGAGGCCGAAGTCCAGGGTCGCGCTCCGCGACGTCATCGCGTGCGAGCTGCCGACCGCGACCGCGAGGCCGTCGACGCCGGTGCCCGCGACGAACGCCGCAGCCTCACCGGGGTCGGTCCGGACGCCGGGCGTGTGTGCGCCCCCCTTCCCGCCGATCGCCCCGAGTTCCGCCTCGACCCACACGCCCTGTGCCTGAGCCGCGCGGGCGACCATTGCGGTGCGCTCGCGGTTCTCCTCGTCGGGGAGGGTGGCCGCGTCGAACATGACCGAGGTGAAACCGAGACGCACCGCCTCGTCGACGAGCGTCTCGTCCTCGGCGTGGTCGAGGTGCACGGCGGTCGCGGTGCCGGCCTCGCGGGCGAGCTCCAGACTCGCGAGCCCGATCGGCGCGAGGCCGCCGTGGTACCTCGCCGCGTTCTCGGACACCTGCAGGATCACACCCCGGCCCGCGAGCTCGGCGCCGCGGAGGATGGCCTCGCCGTGTTCGAGCTGGATGACGTTGAAGGCGAGGACGGCGCGCTGCGCGTCGAGGAGCGCGGCGGTGGAGACGAGCGTCATGGTGGTTCCTCTCGGTGTGCACGCGGGACGATCGACCCGGTGCCGGTGGGGATGGTCAGGTGGTGGCCAGCAGCAGCTCGGGTCCGCTCTCGGCGAGTGCGTCGACGGTGTCCGGGTCGAGCCCGTCGTCGGTCACGATCTGGTCGAACTCGTCGAGCCCAGCGGCCCGGTGGAACGAGGTGGTGCCGAACTTCGCGGCGGTGACGGCGAGGATGCGTCGTCTGGAGATGTCGAGCATCGCCCGCTTCACCTCGGCCTCCTCGGGCAGGGTCGTCGTGGCGCCCGAGGTGAGCCCCACCCCGTTGGCGCCCAGGACGGCGACGTCGGCGTGGAGCCCCGACAGCCGTTCGACGGTCCACGCGCCGACGGTCGCCTGGGTGACGGCGCGGACCCGCCCCGGCAGGGCGAGCACGGTGAGTCGCGGCCGGCCACCGAGCAGGGCGACGATCGGCAGGCTGTTCGTCACCACGAGGAGTCGGCTGGCGTGGGGGAGGAGTGCGGCGACCTCGAGGGTCATCGCACCGGAGTCGAGGAGGACCACTCCCTCCTCGGGGAGCTGCTCGACGACGAGCCTCGCGACGGCAGCGCGCTCGATGCGCTCGCCTTCGCGGCGTCGTTGGAGGCTGGGCTCGAACGCGGGTCGCCGGGCGAGGACCGCGCCACCATGGTGGCGGCGGATGAGCCCCTGTCGCTCGAGTACCGCGAGGTCGCGACGGATGGTCTCCGGCGTGACGCCGAGTCGGCTGCTCAGCTCGGCGACCGACAGGGCGCCGTCGCCGTCGCGGGCACCCGCGAGGATCGCGGCGTGACGCTCTGCTGGGTACATGACTGCTCCGTCCGGTCTGGCCAGCGTATCCGAATCTGTCCGATATCCCTTCCGGTTCGGTGGGATCGGTGCAAAGATCAACATGATCGGGCGCACCCGACGACGACGATGACGACGAACGGAAGGCCGCCGATGGCTGAGCACGGGCCGCACAGCGCACCCCACGAGTCGGGGTCGCGGTTCCTCCTCGGGATCGACGTCGGGCAGACCGCGGTCAAGGCCGTCCTCCACGACGAGCGGTTGCACCCGGTCGCCGTCGCTCGGCGCGCGAGCCCCGTCGACCGCCCCGTCGCCCGGCACGCCGAGCGGTCGCAGGACGCCCTCTGGGCCGCGGTCGCCGACGCGGTGTCGGAGGTGATGGCGACGTCGGGTGTCGACCCGAGCCTGGTCGCCGCCGTCGGGATCACCGGCCACGGCGACGGCCTGCACCTCGTGACCGCCGCGGGAGCACCGGTCGGCCCGGCCATCACGGCGATGGACTCCCGGGCGCACGTCGAGGCCGCCGAACTCGCCTCCGATCCCGACCGGCTGCGCGTGGTGCTCGAACGCTCCGGACAGCTGCCGACGCCGGGCGCCGCCGGCAACCTCCTCCGCTGGCTGCTCCGGCACGACCCGGAGCGTGTCCAGCAAGCCGATGCGATGCTCTTCTGCAAGGACGCGGTCCGTCTGCGGCTCACCGGCGAGATCTCAACCGACTACTCCGACGCCTGCGCCTCCTTCCTCGACGTCGGGACCGCCACCTGGAGCGCCGAGGTCCTCGACGCCTATGGCCTGCCCGCCGAACTGCTCCGCCTGCTGCCGCCGATCAACCCGAGCGGCACGATCGTCGGGTCGGTGCTGCCGGCGGCCGCCGCGGTGACGGGCCTCGTCGCCGGGACGCCGGTCGTGTCGGGACTCCACGACGTGCAGGCCTCGTCGATCGGCATGGGAGCGCTCGTCCCCGGGCGGCTCGCCCTCGTGGCCGGCTCGTTCAGCACCAACGGCGTGACGACGACTCAGCCCGACGTGGACCCGCGGTGGCAGTCCCGCCTCTCGATCACCCCGGACCTGCGGATCGCGATGTCCACCTCGGCGACGGCATCGCCCTCCTTCGACTGGACGCTCCGGCTCCTGGGCGTGACCGACGCCACGGGCCGTGACACGCTGATCGCCGAGGCCGCAGCACTCCTTCCGGAGGAGCACGTGCCGCTCGTCCTGCCCTTCCAATCGGACTCGCCGCTCGGCGCCGAGGCGTCGGCCACCCTCGTCGGCGTCCGAGACTGGCACACCCGGGCACACGTCCTGCGCGGAGCCCTCGAGGGCATCGTGCTCATGCACCGTTGGCACACCCGGGCGCTCGGCGAACGGTTCCGGTGGGACGAGCCGATCGTCCTCGGCGGCGGCCTCGCGCGGTCGCCGCTGTACGTGCAACTCGTGGCCAACGCCCTCGGGGCGCCCGTGACGGTCGTCGACTCCGAGGAGGCCGGGGCCCTCGGCGCCGCGATCGTCGCCGGGGTCGCCACCGGACTCCTGCCGTCGGTGGAACAGGCCCAGCACGACCTCGTCCGACACGCACCCGCCGTCCTGCCGACGGACGCCTCAGCCGCGTACTGGGCCGGGGTCGGAACCGCGTTCGACGAGCTCGTCGAGGCTCTCGGCCCGTGGTGGCGACGACGGGCCGACGAGCCGAGCCCCGACGGTCCGTCGTCGGAACGCGACGACCGTGCCGGGGTGGAACGATGAGCGCGTCCGTCGGCGGCCGCGGGACGGCCACGTCCAGCCCGGTGGACGACCGGCGTCGGGAGATCCTCACCCGACTCGACCAGGACGGGCGGGTCGAAGTCGGCCGGCTCGCAGTGGACCTCGGCGTGACCGAGGAGACGATCCGACGCGACCTCCGCGTGCTCGAACTCGACGGACGCCTCCGACGCGCGCACGGCGGGGCGGTGCGCACCGACCTCGACCCGGGCCAGGACGCCGGAGTGTCCGGTACGCTCGCCGCGCGGGCGCTGACCCTGGTCGACCCGGGCTCAGCGGTCTTCCTCGGCGCGGGCTCAGCCTGCGAAGCGCTCGCCGGGGGCCTCGCGACGACCGCCGGGACCGTCATCGTGACGGCTTCGGTGCCGGTCGCCCTGGCCGCGGCCGCTGCCGAGGAATCGGCCGTCGTCCACCTCGTCGGCGGAACGGCGGACGGGCGCGGCGTCCTCACCGGCGCCTGGGCGCGCGAGCAGCTCGCCGGCCTCCGCCTCGACGTCGCGGTCGTCGAGGCGCTCGGTGTCTCCGCGGACGGCCGACTGCTCCACGCCTCGCCGGAGGAGGCGGCGGTCGTCGCGGCCGCGGCCGAACTCGCCTCCACGGCGATCCTCCTGGCCGACCCGGCGACGTTCGGCGCCGACGGCCTCGCGGCCTCCGTCCCGGCCACCCGTCTCGACGTGGCGGTGGTGCATCAGGGCGTCGACGAACCGACCCTCGACAGCCTCCGCTCGACCGGCGTCCGCGTCGAGACGGTCGGGGCGGACGCATGAGCGGCATCGTGACGGTCACGCCGGCGGCCGCGATCGACCAGACCTATCGCGTCGACGGGCTCCGACTCGGCGACGTCAACCGGGCGGTGGGCGTGTCCACCGAGCTGAGCGGGAAGGGCGTCAACGTCGCGCGGGCGGTCACCCTCTCGCCGCTCCCGGTCCGTGCGGTGGTGCCGATGGGTGCGGACGGACGGATCCTCGCCGACGACCCGGCGCTCCGGACGTTGCTCGCCGTCGTCCCGACCGACGGTCGGACGCGCGTGAACACGACCATCCTCGACGCCGCGACCGGAACGACCAAGGTCAACGAACCGGCGATCCCGCTGCGTGCCGAGGACTGGGCCGCCGTCGTCGCCACCTCCGGCGCGGAGATCGACCGGATCGGCGCGGACTGGCTCGTCCTCTCCGGCACGATCCCGACGGTCCAGGGCGGCACCGGCCCCGTCGACATCATCCAGTTGCTCCGTCAGGCGGGTGACCGGGGAGCGCGCGTGGCCGTCGACACCGCGGGTGCGGCGCTCGAGACCGCCGTCGCGAACCTCGACCTCGTCCACCTGCTCAAACCGAACGCGCACGAGCTCGCCGAGCTCACCGGCCGTGAGCTGCTGACGATCGGCGACGTCGCCTCCGCCGCCGACGAACTGCACCGTGCCGGCTGCGACCTCGTCTACGTGAGCATGGGCGCCGACGGGGCGCTCCTCCGCACCGCGGCAGGGCTGTGGCACGCGCACGTCGCAGCCACGGTCGTGAACACGGCCGGGGCCGGCGACGCCTCGTTGGCCGGATTCCTCGTCGGACTCCACGGCGAGGACGGCCGGGACGACCCGGCGGCCGCGGTCGCGTCGGCCGCCGCCTGGGGTGCGCTCGCCGTGTCGAGCGCGACGACCATCCTCACCTCCCTCGAGGCGCTGACCACACCGGTCGCCGTCCAGGACCCCGACCCGACGACACCGCTGAGCGAACCGGCCACGCCGCCACGCGACGAGGCGACGACGCCATGATCGATCAGGCCGTTCCACGCTTCCACGCCGCCGTGGACCTCGGTGCGTCGAGCGGTCGCGTCATGCTCGGCCGCTGGGCCGACGGCCGCTTGGCGCTCACCGAGGTGCACCGGTTCCCCAACGGCCCGATCACGCAGGACGGTCGACTCCGGTGGGATGCGGAGCGCCTGTTCGAGGAGACCCTCGTCGGGCTCGCGGAGGCCGTCCGGATCGCAGCGGCCGCGGGCGGTGTGCTCGACGGGATCGGGGTCGACAGCTGGGGCGTCGACGTCGCACTCGTGGGCGTCGGCAGCGGTACCGCGTTCCCGACCGTGCCGCACCACCGCGGCGCCGACGCCGACGGTCCGGCCCGTGCCGCCGTGCTCGTCGACGCCGCGACGGCCTACGCGGTGACCGGCGTGCTGGAGCAGACCATCAACACCTCCTACCAGCTGCGGTCCCGTGCCGAGGAGCTCGACGTCCGCCGAGCCGACGGCGATCGCCCGACCGTGTTGCTCGTCCCGGACCTCTGGGTGTGGCTGCTCACAGGCGTCGTCGGAGCGGAGCGCACGATCGCCTCGACGACGCAGCTGCTCGATCAGGGCACCGGCGACTGGGCGGCGGAGCTCATCCGTCGCTGGGGTCTCGACGGCTTCGACTTCCCGCCGGTGGTCGCACCGGGGACGGTCGCCGGCCCGACGACGCCGGAGGTCACCGCGCGTCTCGGGTCGAGCGTGCCGATCCCCGTCCACCGCGTCGCGGAGCACGACACCGCGTCCGCACTCGCCTTCGCCCGCCCGGACGGCGCGGAGCTCCTCGTCTCGAGCGGCAGCTGGTCCCTCGTCGGGGTGTGCCTGCCGGCGCCGGTGCTCACGGAGCACTCGCGGGACGCCGGCTTCACGAACGAGGCCGGTGCCGCCGGATCCTCCCTGCTCCTCCGCAACCTGGCGGGGATGTGGCTGCTCACGGAGTGCGCCCGCGCCTGGTCCGCAGAGGACGGGAGCGCGGTCGACCTCGTCGAACTCGTGGCGGCCGTGTCCGAGGCGGAAACAGACGCGGCCACGGACGTCACGCCCGCCGTGTTCGACGTCGCCGACCCACGCCTGCTCGTGCCGGGGGACATGCCGGAACGCATCGCGACGCTTTGCCGGGAGACCGGACAGCGTCCACCGGGCGGACGGAGCGACACCGTGCGCAGCGTGGTCGAGAGCCTCGCGGTCGCCTACGCCGAGACGGTCCGGGCCTGCGAGGCGATCACCGGGGTGACGATCCGTTCGGTCCGCATCGTCGGCGGCGGATCGCGCAACCGGCTCCTGTGTGCCCGCACGGCGGCACGGACCGGTCTTCCGGTCACCGTCGGCCCGGCGGAGGCTTCGGCGCTCGGCAACCTGGCCGTGCAACTCGTCGCGGCCGGTCACGCGCCGTCGCTCGACGCGGTCTACCGGCACGGCCAGGACGATCACGACCATGACCATGACCATGAGCGGACACCGACATGACCGACCGCACCGACCAGCCGGAGACCGAGACGGACCTCCTCGACCGCTTCGTCGCCTTCTCGCGCGACCTCGGCCACCCCGATCGGGCGTGGGCGCTCCTGGCGGAGGGCAACACCTCCCTGCTCCTGCCAGAGGACGGTGTTCGGGCGATGCTCGTGAAGGCGAGCGGCGCGTCCATGGCCGTGGCGACCGCCGACGACGCGGTCCGTCTCGCGATCGGACCGGTGCTCGACCTCGTCGACTCGCACGCGGGCGGGGACGCCGAGGTGGCCGCGCTGTTCGATGCCGCGGCGCTCGCGGGGAACGGTCGGCGCCCCTCGGTGGAGGCGATCCTCCACGCCGTCTGCCTCGACCTGCCCGGCGTCGTCGCGGTCGGCCACACCCACCCCGCGCCGGTCAACGCCCTGCTCTGCTCGCCGTCGGCCGACGCCCTGACCCGAGGTTCCCTCTTCCCCGACCAGATCGTGGTCCTCGGCACCGATCCGCTGCTCGTGCCCTACGTCGACCCCGGGCTCGAACTCGCCCGCACGGTCCGCCGCATGCTCCGTGGGCAGCTCGCCACGACCGGTCGGGTGCCGAAGGTCCTGTACCTGCAGAACCACGGGATGTTCGCCCTCGGTTCGAGTGCGGCCGAGGTCCTCCGGATCACCGAGATGGCCGTGAAGGTCGCCCAGGTGCTCCTCGGAGCACTCGCCGCGGGCGGGCCGGTGTACCTGAGCGACGAGGCCGTCGCACGCATCGACACGAGACCCGACGAACTGCTGCGTCGAGCCGCGCTCGCCGCGCAGGAATCCACGACCGCCCGCGCCGGGACGGCGCACGGAAGGACCACGACATGAGCCAGCCGACCAGCGCCACCGACCTCACCGGGCAGGTCGCGATCATCACCGGAGCATCCTCGGGCATCGGCCGCTCGTACGCCCAGGCGCTCGCCGCTGCCGGGGTGCGCACGGTCCTCGTGGGACGCTCCACCGAGCGACTCTCGGCCGTCGCCGACGCCCTGCCGACACCGAGCGTGTTCCTGGCGGGCGACCTCGCCGACCCCGCCGTGTCCGAGCAGGCCGTCGCCCTGGCGCTCGCCGCCTTCGGACGCCTCGACATCGTCCTCGCCAACGCGGGCCTCTACGTCGGTGGTGACGTCGTCGACACCCCGATGACCGCGATCGAGGAGCTCGTCGGCGTCAACGTCCTCGGAGCGATGGCGACGGTTCGCGCAGCGCTGCCGCACCTCGTCGAGCAGGGCGCGGGCGACGTCCTGGTGACGAGCTCGGTGTCCGGTCACCAGGACATCCACTGGGAGCCCGTCTACTCCGCGACGAAACACGCCATGCAGTCGTTCGTCCACACCGCCCGGCGGAACCTCGTCGGATCCGGGGTGCGGATGGGCGCGGTCGCCCCCGGCGTCGTGCTCAACGAGCTGTGGGGGATCGCCGAGGGGGCCTCAGGCGTGGAGGACCAGATCGCCGCACGCACCGGCATCCGTTCAGAGGACGTCGCCGACGCCGTGCTCTTCATGCTCACCAGACCCCGACACGTCACCATCCGCGACCTCGTCATCCTGCCCACCGACCAGGAGATCTGAGCGACTCGCCTCGCCCGCCGACACCTCCACCAGCCCGCCCGATCGAAGGACCACACATGTTCGCTGACCTCCACGGCCGCACGGCCGTCATCACCGGCGGGGCCCGCGGGCTCGGCTACTCGATCGCCACGGCGCTCGCCGCGCAGGGCGTCCAGGTGGCGTTGCTCGACCTCTTGCCGACTGTCCACGAGTCGGCCGAGCGGTTGGCGTCCGAGTACGGCGTCCGCACCTCGGCGCATGCGGTCGACGTCACCGACGCCACCGCCGTCGAGGCCGCCTTCGCCGCTGCCGAGGCCGAGCTCGGCGCGCCGTCGCTGCTCGTGACCGCGGCGGGCATCACCATCTGGGGCGACAGCGTCGACGTGCCGGCGGACACTTGGCGGAAGGTGCTCGCCGTGAACCTCGACGGCACCTTCTTCGCCGCGCAGTCCTTCGCCCGTCGAGCCATCGCCGCGGGCCGGCCCGCCTCGGCGGTCTTCATCTCGTCGATGTCGGCGTTCATCGTGAATCAGCCGCAGTTCCAGGCCTCCTACAGCGCGTCGAAGGCGGCGGTCAGTCACCTCGCGTCGTCACTGGCGGTCGAGTGGGCACCCTCCGGTGTCCGTGTCAACGCGATCGCCCCCGGGTACTTCCTCTCGGACATGACCCGCGAGTTCACCGAGGCGAACCCCGACCTCGCCGCCGAGTGGACCGCGGACATCCCGGCGGGCCGGATGGGGCAGCCGGAGGACCTCCACGGGCTCGTCCTGCTGCTCGCGTCCGACGCCTCCTCGTACCTCACGGGCCAGAGCCTCGTCATCGACGGCGGCTACACCGCCCTCTGAGCCGGCCCCACCCGCCGAACCGTTCGACCCGACCACACCGACCCGACCGCACCGACCCGAGGACCCGCCATGACGACGACGCCGCCCGAACAGACGCCTGACGACCAGGCCGACCGCGACGCCGTGTGGGGCGCACGGCGTCGACGCTTCGTCGAGGCCCGATCCGGTGCCGTCGAGCGTGCGTGGGCTCCGCGTGCAGTCCGCGTCGACGACGGGCCGTCGACGGGCCGGCGCCAGGTCGAACTGCGCCACCTCGGCGGACTCGAGGTGACGGTCGAGGTCGACCAGTTCCTCGACCTCGGCGAGGCCTCCTGGAACGGCGAGGTCGTGTCGTTCGTCGCACCGACGACCGCTCCGCAGGCCGAGAGCTGGGCCCGCCGCTGGCAGGGCGGCCTGCTGACGACCTGCGGGCTCACCGCGGTCGGCCTGGCCGCGGACGCGGACGGTGGGATGCACGGTCGGGCGCATCGCATCCCGGCGACCGTGACCCGCCGCGAGGGGCGATGGACCGCGGCGGGCCGCTACGAGCTCCTCGTCGACGGCCTGCTCCGCGAGGGCGCCGTGTTCCAGCAGAACCTCACGGTGACCCGCAGTATCCGAGCCGAGGTCGGCGTCGCGCGGATCCGCCTGCACGACGTCGTCCGGAACGAGGGGTTCGTCGCCGAGCCGGTACGCCTGCTCTACCACGTGAACCTCGGCTGGCCGGTGCTGCACGGCGGTGCCGTCGTGGCGGCCGAGGCCGACGTCCCCGGCGGGGCGGCATCCGAACGCCAGGACGGTGGCGGCTGGCGGCGGGTGATCGGCGAGCCCGAGCCGGCGGCCGACGAGCAGGTCGACGCCCTCGACGCGGTCGCCGGGCCCGACGGCTGGTCCATCGCGACCCTGTCGGGCGAGGCCGGCACGGTCACGGTCCGGTTCCGACCGGAGCAGTTGCCGTTCCTCACGGTATGGCGGAGCACGGCCGCGGGGTCGTACGCCCTCGGCATCGAACCCGGCACCTGCTGGCCGAGTCACGCGGCCGGTCCGGATCGCGGGAAGGCGGGCCGGACCGTGGAGCCCGGGGAGTCGTTCGAGGTCGACCTCGAGATCGTGTTCGAGCCGGCGGCCGACGACTTCGGCGACTGAGCCCACCGGCCTCCGTCACCATCCGGTTCCCGGATTCCGAAGAATTCGCGCTGGGGTATGTCATCGATGACATGGACGAGGTATGCTCGCCATGACATCGATGACATGGAGTCATCGTCGGAAGCCGACACGGACGTCGGAACCTGAACGGACACCGCCGTGCACCCTGCTGCGAACCTCGACTCGACCGCCGTCACCTCCGTGGCCTCGGATCGACTCGTCGCCGGCCTCGACCTCGGCAGCACCGGCGTCAAGATCCTCGTGACCGACGCCGACGGCGCCGAGGTCCTCATCCACCAGCTGCCCACCCCGTGGCTCGCCGGTCCAGGCGGCACGACCGTGATGGAGGCGGCGTCCCTCATCGCCACCGTCCGGGAGCTCCTCGACCACGTCGGTGCGGAACTCGTCGACCGGTTCGGGCCGGCCGCGCGGGTCCGGGCGCTCGCCGTCTCCGGCATGGGGGAGTCCGGGATCGTCCTCGACGCCGTCGGCCGGCCCGTCGCGCCCGCCATCGCCTGGTTCGATCCGCGCGGCGCCGAACAGCTCGCGGCCCTCCCCGCCGAGATCGCGGAGCAGTTCGCCGGTCGGACCGGCCTGCCGCTCGGCGTGCAGGTCTCGGTCATCAAGCTCCTCCACCTCCGTGACGCCGGACTCGACCTCGCCGGAACGCGCTGGCTCAACCTGCCGGAGTACCTCGTCGCGGCCCTCGGCGGCGAGGAGGCAGCCGAGTACTCGCTCTCGTCGCGCACCGGCCTGCTCGATCAGGACACCGGTGAGCCGTGGCCCGAGCTGCTCGACCACCTCGGCGTCGACGCGTCGTTCCTCCCGCCGTTCACCGACGCCGGTGCCCCGCTCGGCGCCGCGAGCAGCCAGTGGGTGCCGGCGGTCTTCTCCGGTGCGGCCTTGACCGTCGCCGGCCACGACCACCTCGTGTCGGCCGTCTCCACCGGCTCGTTCCCCGCCGAGCGCTACCACGTGTCGATGGGCACGGCCGAGGTCCTGCTGCGACGCCTCGACGAACCACTCCCGTTCGCCGCCCGCGAGCGGCTCGCCGAGGTGTTCATCAACTGCGTCCGTCACGTCGTGCCGGGCACCTGGGTGCTCGTCGCCGGCGTCAAGACCGGTCTGCTCATGCGTCGCACCCTCCAGCTCGTCGGGGTGACCGACCGCGCAGGGCGCGACCGCCTGGACGACGAGGTCATGGCGCTCCCGGCGGGCGGGCTGCTCGGCGACGGCGACGTCTCGGTCGCGGGCGCCCGGAACGACGACGGCGTCCTCAAGCTCACGGTCCGTGCCGACGGTGCGGGACCGGCCGAGATCTTCGAAGCGGTGCTCCGGCACGGCAACGACGAACTCGCCGTGCTCATCGCGGCGATGGACCGCGAGGTCGCCCCGGCCACCTCGGCGCTGCTCACCGGCGGCTGGGCCGGCATGCGGTCCGTGCAACGCGCCCGAGCGGCCGTCCTGCCCGGCGTGCAGGTGTCGCACCGGTCTCAGGACACGGCATACGGCGCAGCCGTCTTCGCCGGGGCCCTCCTCGAACCCGCCACATCCCGATCACATCCCTGACCGACCACCCGACCACTCAGACCGATCCTCCCCGGCGCGACCGCTGCCGGGACCAGACCCCATCCGAAGCACAAGGAGCACCTCATGAACGCAGTAGCCACCAGGACCAACGAGCTGACGACGCTCGAACGCCGCGCCATGGCCACGATCAGCACCCCGGGCGGTGGCATGCTCATCGTCGCCGGCGACCAGCGCAACGGCATGAAGGCCGTCATGACCGACGCCCCGAACGGCGCGGCCGGCATCAGCCGTGACGAACTCGCCGAGGCCAAGAGCGACCTCGTCCGGTTCCTCGGCAACCACGCACCCGCCATCCTCCTCGACCCGGAGGTCGCCCTCCCGCTCGTCGTCGACGAGCGCACCCTCTCCCGCACGACCGGTCTCGTCGTCGGCATGGACTCCTCGGGCTTCGACACCGAGAACGGTCTGCGCCGGACGAAGTACGTCCCCGGCATGGACGCCCGCCGGGTCCGCGAACTCGGTGGCGACGCCGCGAAGATGCTCTTCTACCTGCGCTCCGACCAGCGGGAGGCCGAGCAGGTCGTCATCGACGAGATCGCCCGCCTCGTGGAGGAGTGCACCGCCGAGGGCGTGCTGCTCATCGTCGAGATCCTCGTCTACCAGCTCGACGGCGAGAGCGACGAGGCCTACGCCGAGATCTTCCCCGAGCTCGTGCGCGGCGCCGCGGAGATCTCCGTCGCCGCCGGTTCCAAGGTCCTGAAGCTCCAGTACCCGGGCTCCGCCGAGGCCGCCGCAGCCGTGACCGAGGCCGCCGCCGGTGTGCCGTGGGCCGTGCTGTCCGCCGGCGTCGACCACGAGACCTTCGTCGGCCAGGTCCGCACCGCGGTCGAGAACGGTGCCGGCGGCGCGATGGCCGGTCGTTCGCTGTGGAAGGATAGCCTTTCGATCTCGTCGGCGAAGCGTGAGGAACTGCTCACGAACCGTGCGCTGCCTCGCCTCCGTGAGCTCGAGCAGGTCATCGAGACCGCGCTCGCCGGTCGCTGACGGATCGCGGGCGGCGTCCTCGGTCGCCGCCCGCGAACCAGCCCGATCCGACCACGCCACGCAGGTGGAACCACCCGAGGAGCAGCCATGGCCACGATGCAGGACGTGGCGTCCCTCGCCGGAGTGAGCTCGAAGACGGTCTCCCGCGTGTTCAACGACGACCCGCACGTGCTCCCCGAGACGCGGTCGCGGGTCGAATCGGCCATGCGGGAGCTGAACTACGTCCCGAACGTCCTGGCGCGCACCTTCCGCGCCGGGCGGTCCTCCTCCGTCGGCGTCGCGGTCCCGGACGTCGTCGACCCCTTCTTCGCCGCGGTCGTCCGCGCCGTCGAGGAGGTCTGTTCCGTCTCGGGCATCACCACCCTCGTCACGAGCATCGGCGACGACCCGGCGCGCGAGCGTGCCGTGCTCGACTCGCTGCTCCGGTCACAGCTCATGGGGCTCGTCCTCGCGCCCGTCGCGGAAGACCAGTCGTGGCTCGCGCCGTGGGCCGAGCACACGCCCATCGTGTTCGTCGACCGCGCCCCCGGTGGACTCGACGCCGACAGCTTCGTGGAGGACGACCACCGCGGCGCCTACCTCGCGACGAGGCACCTGCTCGAGCACGGGCACACCCGGGTCGCCTTCATCGCCGACTCGGCACACCCGCCGAGCACCCGTCGCCGGCTCGAGGGCTACCGTTCGGCGCTCGCCGAGAGCGGGCTCGACCTCGACGACGCCATCGTCAGCCTCGACGCGACGGACCGCGGACCGGCCGCCGCCGTGGTCGACGCTCTCCTCGCCCTCGCCTCCCCACCGACGGCCCTGTTCTCGGCGAACGCGCGCGTGACGATGGCGCTCGTCCCCGCGCTGCGCTCACGGGGGATCGCCTCGCTCGGCTTCGGTGACTTCCCGATGGCCGACCAGCTCGATCCGGCGGTCAGCGTCATCGAACAGGACCCGGCACGCCTGGGCCGCCTGGCCGCCACCCGGGCGCTCGCCCGCTTCGGTGACGCGGACGGCGAGCACGAGCGCAGCACCGTCGTCCCCGTCGGGCTCCTCCTGCGGGAGTCCTGCGGCTGTCACCTCACCGCGTGATCCCCCGGGCGGCGGATGCGCCCCGTGCCGTCGCTCCGTAGCGTGGGAAGCTGTTCGCGACCACGGGGGATCACATGCAGCGACCGGACGACACACCGACCGAGGGCGGCTGGGCGCCGATCGGACAGCCCGCGCCTGGACCGATCCGGACGACGCTCGCCGACGGATCGCCGGCACCAGCACCAGCACCGGCCGCGGCTCCGGTGATCGGTGCCGCCGGGCGCGCCGTGCTCGCGCAGCAGCCGGAGTCGGCGGCGGACCGCCAGCGCCGGCGCAACCGCGAGCTGGCCCCGATCCTGCCCACCAGGGTCCCGTGGGTCGCCGTCACGGTCTTCACCGTGCTCGCCGTGGGCCTCGCCTGGCTCGTCGCCGCACCGCTGTGGCTGTCGGGTGAGGGACTCGCGAACCCCTGGTTCCAGCTCATCGCCCTCGGCATGATGTACACCCCGACCATCGCCGCGCTCGTCGTGGTGCTGTTCGTCGCCCGTCCGAGGAGCATCCCGCGGCTGCTCGGACTCGCGCCGCTGCGCCCCCTCGGCCGGACCCTCGGGCTCTGCGCGGCGGCGCTCGTCGGGTTCCCCGTCCTCGCGTTCTGCTCCATGCTGCTCGGGCAGGCCATGGGGCTCATCGAGCTCGACCTCGTCGGCCTGTCCGGTCTGGCCGCCATCATGACCGCCTCGGGCGCCGGCGAGCTCGGGCGGGACGACCTCACCACGGTCGCCCTGGTCCAGCTCCTCACCCTGCCCCTCGGCGTCCTGGTGGCATCGCTGTCCGCGTTCGGGGAGGAACTCGGCTGGCGCGGCTGGTTGCTGCCGAACCTCCTGCCGCTCGGCACCTGGCCCGCCCTCCTGCTGTCCGGGGCGGTCTGGGGCGTGTGGCACGCACCGCTCATCCTCCTCGGCTACAACTACCAGCGGACCGACCTGGTCGGCTTGCTCCTGATGGTGGGCTGGTGCATGCTGCTCGGCGTCCTCATCGGCTGGTTGCGGCTCCGCTCCGCCTCGGTGTGGCCGGCGGTGATCGCCCACGGCGCGGTGAACGCCGCCGTCGGGGCACTGCTGCTGTTCGCCAGCCCGACGTCGATGCAGGACACCGGCAGTGTGTTCGGCACCCTGCTCGGCTGGCCGGGCTGGATCCTCCTCGCAGCGACGGCGCTCATCCTGGTCGTCACCGGCCAGTTCGGGAAGCGTGCGGTGCCCGGACTGCGTGGCTCGGAGGTCGCCTCGCCCGTGAGCTGATTCTCCGACGCATGCGCGCCGCGTATGAGTCGCACCGGGCAGGCTGCTTGTCCGCCGCTTCGACGCTTGGTGCACTGGGACGATGCGCAGACCCGATCTCCCCGAGGCACCCGTCCGTCCACGTGCCGCCCACGCTCGCCGTCACGGCGGTGGGGTGAGCGCGCGGGTCCGCCGTCGGCGCCTCATCGTCGGCATCGCAGGCGGCCTCGTGCTCGCGCTCCTCGGAGGTGTCGGTGCGCTCGCGCTGCGGCTGCAGGGCAACCTCAGCTCGGAGGCCATCGCCGCCCCGACCGGGCGTTCGACCGAGCCTGCGGAGCCAGGCGCACCGGACCCGGCGATCAACGTCCTCCTCCTCGGCTCCGACAGTCGTGACCTCGAGGTCGGCGACTACGGCGAGGACACCGGTACCAAGCGCAGCGACGCGATGGTGCTCGTGCATGTGTCCGAGGGCAACACGCGGATCGACGCGATGCAGATTCCGCGTGACACGCTGACCGACCTGTCGATGTGCACGGACACCGGGCGGGGGACGCCCGACGACTACGGGATGGTGAACGCGGCGTTGAACTCGGGGGCCGCCTGCTCGGTCGCCGCGGTGCAGGCGATGACCGGTGTGCCGATCGACCATTTCATCGAGCTCGACTTCAGCGGCTTCCAGGCGATCGTCAACGGCATGGACGGGCTGGCCGTGTGTCTGCCGGCGGACATGGACGACCCCTATTCGAACCTCGCGCTGCCCGCCGGAGCACAGGTCATCGACGGGACGCAGGCGCTCGCGCTCGCCCGCACCCGGCACGCGGTGGGTGACGGCAGTGACATCTCGCGCCTCGGCAATCAGCAGATGGTGATGTCCGCGATCGTGCAGCGGGCGCTGAGTGCCGAAGTGCTCACCCGGCCGGACCGCCTCATCCGCTTCCTGGACGCGGTCACCTCCTCGCTCACCGTCGACACCGCGCTCGGCGACCTCGCGAGCCTGACCTCGCTCGCGCACCGGGTCTCACAGGTGCCGGCGTCGGCCATCATTTTCCTGACGATGCCGTGGACCGAGGCACCGTCGGACGCCAACCGGGTCGTCCCGAGCGATGACGCGGCGATCGTCTTCTCGAGCCTCGCCGCCGATGTCCCGGTGCCGATCGCGGGAGTCGCTGACGCGTCCCCGGCGGAGCCGGTCGCCCCGGTCGAACCGGTGCGGGTCGAGGCGGTCAGCGTCCTCAACGGCTCGCAGACGAACGGGGTCGCGACGGCGACGGCCGACCGACTGACCGCCCTCGGCTACACCGTCGCGTCGATCGGTGACGCGGAGACGGACACCCCGGTGACGGTCCTGCTCGCGCGCGACTCGGACGCGGCTCGGGCGACGGCCGCCTCCCTCGCCCAGGAGCTGGGGATCGCGGTCGTCGTGAGCGGCGAACCGGGGCCGGACGAGGAGGACGTCGTGCTCGTCATCGGTGACGACTTCGGCTCGCTGACCCCGCCTGCCGCGCCGGCGCCCGTCGAGGTCGAGTCCCGCAACGCCGCCGCGGACCTCTGCGGCTGACGCGGGGCGTCGTCAGACCCCGGGTGGGACCCGCTCCGCCAAGCGGAGGAAGGCACTCACGGCCGGCGTCCCGAGGCTGTCGTGGCGGACGAGCAGGCCGATGTCCCTCGTGACCGGTGTCGGGAACCGGCGGACCCGGGCGCCGTTCGCCGCCGCCCAGTCGGCGAGCCGCTCGGGGACCACGGTCAGCCCGACACCGGCGGTCGCGAACCGCGTGAGCGCGTCGCGCTGGGTGGTCACGATCACCCGCGGCGGCTGCACGCCGAAGCGGGCGTAGGCCTCGTCGGTCACGGCGCGCATCGACGTCCCGCGCGGGAGGGTCACCAGGGTGTGCGCAGCCAGCTCGTCGCCGGTGATGGTCGGCGGCGTGTGGCCGGCCTCGCGCTCGGCGACGGTCCGAAGGCCGGGGAGGACGATCGCGAACCGCTGTTCCTCCAGGAGCCGCACCTCGACACCGGGGCCGGCGGTGGCCACATCGGCGACACCGAGGTCGATGCGCCCGAGGTCGACGGCTTCCAGGAGTTCGGCGGAGTCGACGGAACCCGTGACCTCGATGCGGACGTCTGGGTGCGCGGCGTGGAACCGGGCGACGAGTTCCGGGACGTGGGTCGCGACGAGCGAGGGGAGCGCACCGATCCGGAGCGTGCCGGCGGTGAGCGCCTGCTGCGCGTCGGCGAGCGCGCGGAGCCCTTTCGCCTCCTGGAGCATCCGTCTCGCCGGACCGAGCACGGACCGGCCGGCATCGGTGACCTGCATGCGCCGACCCACCCGGGTGAAGAGCGCGAGCCCGAGGTCCGTCTCGCAGCGTTGGATGCGTCTGGTGAGCGACGGCTGCGAGATGCGGAGGACGTCGGCCGCTGCGGCGTACGAGCCGTAGTCGACGACGGCGACGACCGCCTCCAGCTGCTCCAGGTTCATGCGTCGTGGATCCGGATCATGCCTCCACGGTACCGACACCTGCTGGATATGCCTGAGCGCCGAGGATCCCCACAGCAGGATGCCCCGCTGCGGGGGCTCCTGCCCCGGAGCGGATGCCCGGTCGGTGCCTACGGTGCGCAGGCCTCGAACACGTGGTCGGGGTCGTCCGACGGCGTGAGGTCGCGGTCCCGCAGGATCGTCGAGAACGGGACCTGCGGATCGGCGCACACCTCGTCGAAGGTGCCGCGCAGGTCGTCGGTGTACTCGATGTCCAGCACGGCGCCTCCGTACACCTCGGTGTAGGTGGCGCACTCGTCGAAGCGGTGGCACTCCTCCGTGACGGCGAAGTCGAACCCGACGTCGTCCCGACCACGTGTGCCGAGCTCGGCGGCGTTCTTCTGCCCGATGAGGAGGCCGGCATCGTGGGCGAGGTCGGCGTACCGGGTGGCGAGGGCGATCGCGTCCTCCACGGTGAGTCGACCGTCGGACCGGGTGTACGAGTCGAGGTTGTCGATCTCGACGGCGTCGAAGCCTGCCTCAGCGCAGCGGGTGATGCTCGCACCGACCCGCTCGGCGATCCGCGCGCGACGGTCGTCGGTGGAGAGGTCGAAGATGAGTTCGTCGGGCCAGTTCTCGTCGATGATCGGTTCACCGGTGTCGTCGGTGAGGACCAGGTCGGGCTCGGCCAGCCAGGCCTCGCGATCGGCCGGCTGGCTCTGGAACCCGTTGACGTAGCAGATGGAGTACCGGTCGGGGTCGGGGGAGTCGGTGCTGTCGCGCGCGACGCCGCCCACCCCTGCCGCCGGTTCGTAGCCGCCACCGAGCTGGTAGTCGAAGACGATGTCCGTGGGGAACCCGCCCGCTGAATGGGTCGGCCCGGTGTCGGAGCTCGCACCACTCGGGAAGGTGGAGCAGCCGGCGGCGGTGACCGCGAGCAGGACGGCGGCGCCCGCCGCGATGAGCAGCTGCGCGCGACGACGGAGACGGTTCATGTCTCCACCCTAGGTCGCGGTCCCGTCCGGGGGTCGTCGCTCAGCCGGTACCGTTGGGGCATGAAGTATCTGGTGTTGTTCTCCGCGGGTGCCGCGCTCATCGTGCTCGGGATCGTCTTCGCGCTGCTCCTGGAGCTGCCCGTCGGGTTCCGCATCGCCGGGCTCGTGTCCATGCTGCTCGGCACCGTCCTGATGGGTGTCAACATCGGTCTGCAATTCTTCGATCGCCGCAAGGAGCGCGCACGTCGGCTCTGAACCACGACGGCGCAACCACCTCACCCGGTCGGTTCCCCGGCGTTACCCTCGATGGAACCCACTTCCGCCGAGGCGGGACGACGACAACCCGGAGGCATCGTGGCGCGCGCGCTCTTCATCATCGACGTACAGAACGACTTCACCGAGGGCGGTGCGCTCGGTGTGGACGGCGGCGAGGCCGTCGCCGCGGGGGTCACGCGGCTGCTGGCCGAGCACGGGGACGAATACGCGCACGTGTTCGCCTCACGCGACTGGCACGACGCCGCGGGCGACAACGACGGTCACTTCGCGACGGGTGAGCCCGACTACGAGACGAACTGGCCGGTGCACTGCGTCGCGGGGAGTGCCGGCGCCGAGTACCACCACGCGCTCGACACCAAGAGCGTCGACACCCACATCCGCAAGGGCCAGGGTGCCCACGGGTACTCGATCTTCGAGGGCGTGACGCCGGAGGGACGGGCCCTCGGGGAGGTCCTCGCCGAGGAGGGCATCACCGACGTCGACGTCGTCGGCCTCGCGACGGACTACTGCGTCCGGGTCAGCGCCCTCGACGCCATCGAGCATGGCCTGCAGGTCCGCGTCCTCGCCGGTCTCGTCGCGCCCGTCGACCAGGCCGCCGGGGATGCGGCGCTCGCCGAGATCGCCGAGGCCGGGGGTGTGGTCGTCCCCGTGTGACCTCCGTCCCCGGGTGCCCCACGCAGATAGTAAGCTAGCTGCGTATTCTTCGGAGCAGGGCGAGAACGGGGCGCGCGCATGACGCACGGACGACACGGCGGAACGCGGACGGACGCGGAACCCCGGACGCAGCAGCGGGACCGTGCGGGTGCGCCGCGGTGGCTGCGGGTCGCGCTCCCCGCGGTCCTCATCCTGCTCTGGCTCACGGCCGCCGGCGTCGGCGGTCCGTACTTCGGGAAGGTGAGCGAGGTCGCGACCAACGACCAGACGAGCTTCCTCCCGGCGAGCGCGGACGCGACCGAGGTCCAGACGGCACTCGACGGGTTCCGGGAGGGTGACGACATCCCTGCCCTCGTGTTGTTCGTCCGCGACGGCGGGATCACCGACGAGGACCGGGGCGCAATCGACGACGAGCTGTCAGCGCTGTCCTCGACGGAGGGCGTCGCCGACGGCATCTCGCCGGCCATCCCCTCCGAGGACGGCGACGCGGTCGAGGTCTTCGTCCCGATCAGCGGTGACGCGGAGGTCGGCGACGTCGTCGAGGCCCTCCGTGCACAACTCGCCGAAGCGGCCCCGGCCGGCCTCGACGTCTTCGTCACCGGACCGGCGGGGTTCACCGCCGACCTCACCGACGCCTTCGCCGGCATCGACGGCATCCTCCTCCTGACCGCGCTCGGCGCCGTCTTCCTCATCCTCATCGTCGTGTACCGCTCGCCGGTCCTCCCGTTCCTCGTGCTCGGCACCTCGCTGTTCGCCCTCTGCACCGCACTCCTCACCGTGTGGTGGCTCGCGAAGGCCGGCGTCGTCCTGCTGAACGGCCAGGTGCAGGGCATCCTCTTCATCCTCGTGATCGGCGCGGCGACCGATTACTCGCTGCTGTACGTCTCGCGGTACCGGGAGGCGCTCCGCGACCATGAGCGGCGGTGGGATGCGACATGGGCTGCGCTCCGTGGATCGTTCGAGCCGATCGTCGCGTCGGGCGGCACCGTCATCGCCGGACTGCTCTGCCTGCTGCTCAGCGACCTGAACTCGAACAAGGCGCTCGGGCCGGTCGCCTCGATCGGGATCGTCTTCTCGGTCCTCGCGGCGCTCACCTTCCTCCCCGCGCTCCTGCTGGCCTGCGGTCGCACCTCGTTCTGGCCGCTGCGCCCGAAGGTCGGGAGCGAGCACCGGGTGCGCGCCTCATCGACCGACGACACCGCCGTGCCGACCACCGGTCTGTGGGGTGGGATCGCCCGTCTGATCTCCCGCCACGCCCGCGTCGTCTGGATCGGGAGCACCCTGCTCCTCCTGGTCGCGAGCCTCGGGGTCTTCCAGCTCAAGGCGGACGGTGTCGCCCAGAGCGACCTCATCCTCGGCACGTCCGAGGCCCGTGACGGTCAGGCCGCCCTCGGTGAGCACTTCCCGGCCGGCTCGGCGAGCCCCGTGTACGTCCTCACGCAGGAGGGCGATGCCGCGCAGGTCATCGGGATCCTCGAGGATGCTGACGGTCTCGACAGCGTCCAGGTGCTGTCGAGCGACGCCGCGACGGGCACCGCGGATGCGACGGTGAGCGACGGGGAGGCGGTCTTCACGGCTCCCGCCGCGGGGCCGCCGGGGACCCCGGTGGCGTCCGCCGAACCGACGGTCGACGACGGCCGCATCCTCCTCCAGGCGACGCTCGACGCGGCACCGGACTCCGTGACGGCGGAGGAGAGCGTGCGACAGCTGCGCTCGACCCTCGACGCCGAGGTCGGCACCCACACGCCGGTCGGCGGCGTCACGGCGACCGCCATCGACTCGAACGACGCGTCCATCCACGACCGGAACCTCATCATCCCCGTGGTGCTCGCCGTCATCCTCCTCATCCTCATGCTGCTGCTCCGCTCGGTGCTCGCCCCGGTCCTGCTGATCCTCAGCGTGGTGGTGTCCTTCGGTGCGGCCCTCGGGGTCTCCGCGCTCGTGTTCGACCACGTGCTCGGGTTCCCGGGCGCGGACCCGAGTGTGCCGCTCTACGGCTTCGTCTTCCTCGTGGCGCTCGGGATCGACTACAACATCTTCCTCATGACGAGGGTCCGCGAGGAGTCGCTGCGGGTCGGGACGAGGGCCGGCGTGCTGCGGGGGCTGGCGATCACGGGTGGCGTGATCACCTCGGCCGGACTCGTGCTCGCGGCCACGTTCGCGGCGCTGGGCGTCATCCCGATCCTCTTCCTCGCGCAGATCGCGTTCATCGTGGCGTTCGGGGTCCTCCTCGACACGATCATCGTCCGGACGCTGCTCGTCCCGGCCCTCAGCCACGACATCGGGAGCGCCATCTGGTGGCCGTCGAAGCTCGCGAAGGATCGGGTCGAGCACCGGCACGCGGCCTGACCGAGGCGGTCGCGACCGACTACCCCTGCTCAGTGAGGAACGCCAGCACGGCGTCCTTGAACGCCCGCGACGAGACCGCGTTGAAGTGCTCGCGGCCGGGCAGCCCCACGTAGCGGGCACCGGCGGCTTCGGCGAGCCGCCGACTGCCGGCGGCGACCGCGTCGTCGTCTCCGGTCACGAGCAGCATCGGCAGCGGCGGCACCTCGGCCGTGCTCGGTTGGGGTCCTCCGCGGAGGCCTTCCACCAGGGCGATGAGCGCCTCCACGTCGTTGCCCGGGACGCCCTCTGCCATCGTGACGTAGGTGTCGGTCAGGGCGTGCGCGATCGTCGTCCCGGTCCTGACATGGTGACGGGCAGACTCCAGGTCGAAGTCGCGGAGCGAGTCGCCCTCGGGGAGACCGCCGAGGCTGAGGGAACGCACACGGTCCGGGTGTCGGACACCCAGCCGCCAACCCACCCGGGAGCCCAGCGAGTACCCGAGGTAGTGCGGCTCGTCGAGGCCGTAGCCGTCGAGGACGGACAGGACGTCGTCGACGAGGATGTCGAGTCGGTATGCGGCCGGATCCGTCGGTTTGTCGGAGGCTTCGTGACCGCGTTGGTCGAGGCTCAGCAGGCGGTACCCGGCACGCGTCAGTGTGCGCGTCCACCCGGCGAGGTCCCAGTTGAGGCCGGCGCTCGAGGCGAAGCCGTGCACCGCGACGATCGTGCCGAGGTCGCCTGTGCCGGGAGCCGGTTCGTGGAGGTACGTCGCGATCCGGATGCCGTCCGTCGACATGACGTAGGTGGGTTTGGTCGGGGCAGGCTGAGGAAGCACCCGTCAACGATACCCGCGGTGGCGCGGCGTAGGCTCAGTCGACGGCCACCGGTCGTGGTCCCTGGTGCATCATCTCGGAGAGGTACGGGGCGACGACGCTCGTGGAGATGCGGCAGTCGAGCAGCAGGACGCCCTGCGCCCCGGCGTGGACCCAGTCGGTGAGTCCGTCGAGGTCCGCGAGCGTGTCGATCGTCACGCCCTGGCCACCCAACGCCCGCGCGAGGGCGGCGAAGTCGACCTCGTCGATGAGCATCGGGGTCTGGTCGAGTCCACGTGAGCCGTACTGGTGGACCTCGGCTCCGTAGGCGGCGTCGTTGAAGACCACGATCACGCCGCTCGGCACCGTGCGGATGACGGTGTCGAGGTCGGGGAGCGCCATGAGGCCGCCGCCGTCGCCGGTGCAGAGGACGGTGGTGCCCGTGTGCCCGGCCGCCGCGGCACCGACCGCGCTCGGGAACCCGAGCCCGATCGACTGGTAGGCCGTCCCGACCATGACGAGGCGGTCGGGGGAGGGGATGTCGAAGTACATCGGCGCCCAGCCGATGAAGTGGCCGCCGTCCTGCACGACCGTGCGGTCGGCCGGGAGCAGCTCATTGAGTCGGTGCGCGAGGTTCCGGGGGTCGAGGCGCCCGTCGGCGCACAGTCCGTCGCCGGAGGAGCCGTCACCCAGGTCGCGGTCGAGGTGCGGTGCTGGGCGGGCGTGACCGGCCGACGCGACCCATCCGGACCCCGCGCCGTCGGAGAGCCGTTCCAGGAGACCTGCGGCTGCGAGGGCCGCGTCACCGTGGACGAGCTCGTCGACCCTGGCGTTCGTCGGGGCGTCGGCGAGGTCGACCTGGATGACGTGGGCAGCGGGGGAGAAGGCCTCGCCGAACCGCATCGTGAACTGGTTGAGGCCGGCGCCGACGACGAGCACGACGTCCGCCTCGGCGATGCGACTCGCGGCGTGCTCCGTCGCGAAGCCGCCGGCCACCCCGAGATCACGGGGGCTGGAACCGAAGAGCCCGCGTCCGAGCGCCGTGGTCGCGGTGTGGGCGTCGAGCAGCTCCGCGAGCTCACCGAGGACGGGGCCGGCGTCGGCCAGCCAGGCTCCACGCCCGGCCAGGATGAGCGGACGATGTGCGCCGCGCAGAGCGGCGGCGGCGGTGTCCAGGCGCCGCGCGACGGGCTCCACGCGGGACGGCCGGACGAGCGCCGGGTGGTGCGGTGTGCCGTCCGCCCGCAGCGGCTCGTCGGACGCCACGGCGGCGAGGTCGTAGGGGATCGCGAGCACGACCGCGGTCCGGCGGTGGACGGCGTGCTCGATGGCGCGGAGCGTGGTCGCGGTGGCGTCGTCACGACCGACGGTGAAGGTCGGTGCACCGAGCCCGGCGGCGATCTGGAACTGGTCGACGTCCCAGGGGCGGGCCCCGGTGGTCGGGGCGTCACCGACGACGAGGATCAGCGGGATCTGGGCCATCACCGCCTCCGCGAGGGGCGTCAGGGTGTTGGTGAATCCGGCTCCGTAGGTCGCGGTCGCGGCAGCGAGACCGCCGCCGGCACGGGCGTAGGCGTCGGCTGCGGCGACGCCCCCGGCCTCGTGACGCATGGCGGTGAAGCGGGTCCTGGTCGTGGCGAGTGCGTCGAGGAGGTGCGCGTTGCCGTTGCCCATGACGCCGAACACCTCGGAGACATGGCGGCTGAGTGCCTGTGCCACCCGGGCGGAGACGGTGGAGGAGCGGGTCGACGTGGGAACGGTCGACGAAGCGTGTTCGGACATGGGAGACCTTCGAGAACGTGGACGGATGGGATTCCGTGTGTGTCTCGCCGGTGCTGGCCGCGCTATCGCCCTTTTTTCGAGCAACGACCCCCGTGCTGCGGAGTCTGACGAGCACACTCTACTCCGCGGCGACCGCGCTGCACAGTGCGGCAGCGACAGCATCCGCTCCACATCCGTGACGCCTGCCGGACAGTCGGACCCGGGTTCGACGGAGGCTGGCTCCATGAACCACATCGTGCAGGCCAACGCGGCCGAAGACCTCCTCGCCCTCATCCCCGGACTCGTCGGAAGCACTCCGAGATCGAGTCTCGTCGTCGTCCTGTTCGCGGGCCGTCACAGCCGCGGCGCACTCCAGGTGCACCTGCCTGCCGGAACGGACGTCGACCGGCAGGTGGCGGACGCCGCCGCGGAGCGAGCACTCGGGTTCGCCTGCCGGGCCCCGGGTGTCGACGCCATCGTGCCCGTGGTCTACACGGACGACGCATTCGGAGCCGGGGCGGAGCCGCCGGGAAGGACGATCGCCGACGCCGTCCTCGAGCTGGCGACCGCGCAGGGGTTCACGGTCAAAGACGCCCTCTGCTCGGCCGCTGACGGCTGGGGCTCCTACCTCGACCCCGGACTCCCCGCCGGAGGGCGTCCGCCGGCGATCGTGGCCTCGGCGGCGGTCCCGCCGGTCCCACCGCTCCCCTGGGAGCTCGTCACGACCGAGGTCCCGTCGGTGGACGTGGCGACGTTCGCAGCCGTCGACCTCGAGTACCGGGTGCTCTGCGCTCGACTGGCCTCCATGCTCGAGAAGGCCGCCGATCGCGCCCGCATGACCTGCCGGATCGACGTCGGAGACGCCGTGGAACGACTCGACGGCCTTCCTGCGGTCTTCGAGGACGCGCTCGCCCGCGGCGTCGAGGGGATGACCGCCCGGGAAGTGGCCTTCCTGTTGCTGAGCCTCTCACGCCCTTGGGCGAGCGATCTCGCACTCATGCAGTGGGCGTTCGGGCGCGAGCTGGGCGAGGAACTCGACGACGCCGAACGCGCGTACGGGCATCTGCCGGTCGGGACGGACGACCCGGAGGTGTTCCACCGGGTCGCCCACCTGCTGGTCGGCGACGGACCGCATCCCGACGTCCAACGCATCCGTGCAGCGAGCAGCCTGCTCCTCGGCGTCGCGGCGCGAGCGTCGGAGTCCGCACGCGTCGCGCCGCTCGCCATGCTCGCCTGGCTGTCGTGGGCGCTCGGCCAGAGCACGCGCGCGACCGCCTTCCTCGCCGAGCTGGTCGACGAGGAGCTGGACCACCCGCTGGCGGCGACCGTCGGGTCGCTGATCCGCCAGGGGCACCTCCCGGCCTGGGCGTTCTGCAGCACCCCGGGAACACGCGACGGCGTAACCGCCCCCAGCGATCAGCCCGCAGCGTGACGCTCCAGGAAGTCGTAGACCTCGGAGTCGTCGACGCCCGGGAAGGTGCCGCTCGGCAGCGGGGAGAGGATATGGGTGTGCAACCGGGCGCTCGGCCAGGCCTGCTCCCGCCACTTGTCGGCGAGGTCCGACGGCGGTCGACGGCAGCAGGTCGGGTCCGGGCAGGTGGAGACCGCACGCGTCGTGGTCTCCCGTCCGCGGAACCACTTCGCCTCGCCCCAGGGCACGCCGACCGAGATCGAGAACTCCCCGGCCTCGGTCGTGCCGGTCTGCGTCGCGCACCAGAAGGTACCGGCCGGGGTGTCGGTGTACTGGTAGAGCTCCGTGGTGCGGTTCGTCCGCGCGAAGGCGTTCCGTGCGCTCCATTTCCGGCACACGATCTGGCCCTCCACCGCGCCAGTCACGTCGACGGGCAGCGGCAGCGCATCGTTCTCATAGGCCTTCGAGATCGCCCCGTCCTCGGAGACCCGCAAGAAGTGCAGGCGCATGTCGAGCCGGGCGGTCGCCAGGTTCGTCAGGCGCAGCGCCGCGGCCTCATGGGTGACCCCGAAGGCGTCGCGGAAGTCCTCGACGGCCAGGTTGCGGTCGCGCTTGGCCTGTTGCAGGAACGACACCGCGGCCGTCTGCGGCATGAGCGCCGCCGCCGCGAAGTAGTTGATCTCGAGCCGTTGCCGGAGGAACTCGGCGTAACTCGTCGGACGCTGGTGCCCGAGCAGGCGGTGCGCCATCGCCTGCAGGGCCATGGACCGCAGGCCGTGTCCGCCGGGGATCGAGGCCGGTGGCAGGTAGATGCGCCCGTTCTCGAGATCGGTGACGCTGCGGGCGGAGTGCGGCAGGTCGTTGACGTAGATGAGGTCGAAGCCGAGCTGTTCCGCCATGATGCTCACCGTGCGGTGGGTGAGTGCGCCGGTGCTGTGCCCGGCGCGCAGCACGCGCGACTCCGCGAGTTCCTCGATCTCGGGCAGGTGGTTGTCGCGCTCCCGCATCCACTCCCGCAACTCGGTGTTGGCACGCCGCGCCTCCTCCGGGGTCGCGATCGCCTCGCTCGCGTGCCGCTGCAGTTCGCGGTGCAGGCCCACGAGTGCGCGGAGGGCCTCGTCGGGGATGCCTTTCGACGGCTTGACGATCGGCAGGGTCAACTCGCCGTAGAGGGCACTGCGCTGGAGGCGGTCCAGCTCGATCTCCAGTGCTGCGCGGGGGTTCGGTGCCTCCTTCGACAGCAGGTCGGTCAGGTCGACCCCGAGCGCGGTCGTCAGCTCCTGCAGGACCGACAGCTTCGGCTCGCGTTTCCCGTTCTCGATGAGGGAGAGCTGGCTCGCCGCCAGCCCGACCCGTTCGCCGAGGTCGTCGAGGGTGAGGCCTCGCCGGGTCCGGAAGTGCCGGATCCGATGGCCGAGTGTGAGGAGTTCGGCAGCGGCGGTCGATGTGGGAGTCGGCGTCATTCCTTCACCGTATCGAAAGAACCGAGATTCTTGAAGGGTGAACGCCCGCGAAGATCGTCAGAATCAGGCGCATGGTGGCTCTACGACCACTTCTTGACCGTCCCACCAACGCCGGAGGAACGCATGTCCATCGCCGAACTGATTCCCGATACCGCACCCGCCCTCGCCGCCCGCGCGGAGCTCCGAGCGGTGCCGCGCCCGAAGCGGACCGGCCTCGCCGAGCTGCACGCCTGGGTCGACGACCTCGCGGCCCTCCTGGAGCCGTCCGCGATCCACTGGGTCGACGGCTCCGCGAGCGAGTCGCACCGGCTCACCCACCAGCTCGTCGAGGAGGGGAAGCTGATCAAGCTCAACCCCGAGTGGCGGCCGAACAGTTTCCTCGCCCGCAGCGATCCGCGCGACGTCGCGCGCGTCGAGGACCGCACCTTCATCTGCTCCGAGCAGGAGGAGGACGCCGGCCCGACCAACAACTGGCGGGATCCCGCAGTGATGCGTGACGAACTGCACGGGGTCTTCGCCGGCAGCATGCGCGGTCGCACCATGTACGTCGTGCCGTTCTCGATGGGCGCGGTCGGCGGGCCGCTCTCGCAGCTCGGCGTGCAGATCACCGACTCGGCGTACGCGGTGCTCAGCATGGGGATCATGACGCGGATGGGTGACCGCGTGCTGGAGCTCATCGCCGACGGACAACCGTGGGTCAGGACCGTCCACTCGGTCGGCGCCCCGCTCGACGCGGGGCAGGCCGACGTGGTCTGGCCGTGCAACGACACCAAGTACATCGTCCAGTTCCCGGAGACGCGCGAAGTGTGGTCCTTCGGCTCCGGCTACGGCGGTAACGCACTCCTCGCGAAGAAGTGCTTCGCACTGCGGATCGCCTCGGTCATCGGACGCGACGAGGGTTGGTTGGCCGAGCACATGCTGCTGGTCCGGGTCGTCTCGCCGGAGGGCCGGGCGTTCCACATCGCCGCCGCGTTCCCCTCGGCCTGTGGCAAGACCAACCTGGCGATGCTGCGTCCGACGATCCCCGGGTGGACGGTCGAGACCCTCGGCGACGACATCGCGTGGATCCGACCCGGCGACGACGGCCGTCTGTACGCCATCAACCCGGAGGCCGGCTTCTTCGGGGTCGCACCCGGCACGGGCGCCGGCACGAACGCGACGGCCGTCGACACCCTGTGGGGCAACACGATCTTCACGAACGTCGCGCTCCGCGACGACGGAGACGTCTGGTGGGAGGGACTGACCCCCGAGCCGCCCGCCCACCTCGTCGACTGGCAGGGCCAGGACTGGACGCCCGAGTCGGGGCGCCCGGCGGCCCACCCGAACTCGCGGTTCACCGTCGCGGCGGCGCAGTGCCCGTCGATCGCCGACGACTGGGACGCGGCCGACGGCGTCCCGCTCGACGCGATCCTCTTCGGCGGGCGTCGCGCCACGAACGTCCCGCTCGTGGTCGAGGCCAGCAGCTGGGAGCACGGCGTGTTCATGGGGGCGACGATCTCCTCCGAGCAGACCGCCGCCGCAGAGGGCACGGTCGGCGAGCTCCGTCGCGACCCCTTCGCGATGCTCCCGTTCTGCGGCTACAACATGGCGGATTACTGGAGTCACTGGCTCCGAGTGGGCGGTGCACTCGAGCACGGCAAGGCGCCGCGGATCTTCCAGGTCAACTGGTTCCGGAAGGACGCCGACGGCTCCTTCCTGTGGCCTGGCTTCGGCGAGAATTCCCGGGTCGTCGAGTGGATCGTGCGGCGGCTCGAGCACGAGGCCGACGCACGGGAGTCGGCGATCGGCCGGTTGCCGCTCCTCGACGAGCTGAACCTCGACGGCATCGACGTGCCCGAGGCCGACCTCGACGCCCTGTTCGCCGTCGACCGCGAGTCCTGGCTCGTCGAGTGCGACCTCACCGAGTCCTTCTTCGACACCTTCGGCAGCCGCGTCCCGGCCGCCCTCCGTGCGGAACTCGCCGCCCTGCGCTACCGCCTCCGATCCTGATCCTCGTCCTCCATTCGCCCAATTTTGGGCGAATGGAGGTTCGGGTGCCCAAAGATGGGCGAACGAACCGGTGACGAGGGCGCTCCACAGGCTGGAGACCGCGGCGGCTTGTCGATACGAGGAGGATACGCCGTTCGCGGACCGACCGATCGCGCGACGATCGAAGCATGACGCCGACCGATCTACCCGATCACCACGCCTTCTCCGTCCGCTCGGCGCTGGAGCAGGGCGTCTCGCCGGAGCGCCTCCGCACGACGCGCGTCCCGGCACCGTTCCCGGGGGTTCGGAGCCTCGCTGCACCGCGCAGGGGCGCGGACCTGCCTCCCGAACAGCGTCATCTCGCGCACCTGGAGCTGTGTCGTGCGTACGCCTTGCGAATGGCACCGGCGCAGTTCTTCTCGCACCTGTCGGCCGCGCATCTCCTGGAGGCTCCGCTCCCGGCGCGGCTGCGCTGGGACGAGGTGCATGTCGGCGTCCGGCCGCCGGACCGAGCGCCCAGGGTTGCCGGGGTCGTCGGCCATCGCTTGGCGGGCCTCTTCGGCGATCCGATCCTCGTCGAGAGGCTCGCGGTCGTGAGTCCCGCCGACATGTGGTGTCGGCCCGGACCGATTCTCGACATCGATGAGCTGATCGCGGTCGGCGATCATCTGATCCGTGAGCGTGGTGCGTCCGGCCGGTGGCTCAACCAGCGCCTTCCAGCGCTCTGCTCGCTCGACGACCTCGGAGCGGCGCTCAGCGGATCCCGGCGTCTCGGCGCGGGGGCACTCCGTGCCGCGCTCTCGCAGATCCGCGCTGGTTCCGAATCGCCGAAGGAAACGGAACTCCGACTCGCCTTCGTTCGTGCCGGCCTCCCGGAGCCGGTGCTCAACCACGAACTCCGCGATCGCTGGGGGCGATTCATCGCACGTCTCGACCTCGCCTACCCGGCGTATCGCGCAGCGTTCGAGTACGACGGGCGCCAGCACGCCACCGACCCGGGGCAGTTCGCGAAGGACGTCGACCGGATCCATGCCGTCACCAGACTCGGCTGGTCCCACGACCGCTTCCTCGCACACCACCTGCAAGCGGGTGCCGCGGTCGCGATCGACCGAGCACGCGAGCGCCTCATTGCGGCAGGATGGCGCCCGTGACACCGTTCATTCGCCCTTTTTTGGGCGACGGAGCACCCATTCGCCCAAGAATGGGCGAATGAACCGGGGTCACACGAGGAGCTGGTGCTTGGCGAGTTCGCGGTAGAGCGGGACCTCGGTCACGAGGTCGCTGTGGGTGCCGACGCCGACCACCCGACCCTCCTCGAGGACGACGATCTGATCGCTGTCGACGACGGTCGAGAGCCGGTGCGCGATGACGATGAGCGTGCGTCCCGTCGCGACCGCGTCGATGGCTTCCCGCATCATCTGCTCGTTGACACCGTCGAGGCTCGAGGTCGACTCGTCCAACAACAGGATCGGGGGAGCCGCGAGGATGGCGCGAGCGATGGCGAGGCGTTGCCGCTCGCCACCCGACAGCATGATGCCGTCCTCGCCGACCGGAGCGGCGAGACCGAGTGGGTTGCGGTCGAGGACCCCGCCGAGGTTGACCGCGTGCAGGACGCGCTCGCAGTCGGCGTCGCTCGCATCCGGTGACGACAACAGCAGGTTGTCACGCAGCGTGCCGGCGAGGACCGGGGCGTCCTGTTCCACGTACCCGATCTGGTCCCGGAGGTCGGCGCGGGGGATCGTGCGGATGTCGACGCCGCCCAGCCGGATGGCACCGGCCGTCGGGTCGTAGAACCGTTCGATGAGCCCGAGGATGGTGCTCTTGCCGGCGCCGGACGGTCCGACGAGCGCCGTGCGTCTGCCCTGCATCGCGGCGAAGGACACCCCACGGAGCACCTGACGACCGAGCGCCGACTGTGCCTCGGTGAGCCGGGCGGCGTCGGCGGCGACGACCTGCGGTGCGCTGGTGCCCTCGCTCAGCGCATCGGTCGCGAGCGCCTCCGCTGCGGCCCGTTCGCGCTCGATGACCGCCGCGTCCGGGTAGGCGAACTCGACCCCGTCGAACTCGATCGCCGGAGCGGACGCTGAGGCGGCCCCGGGACGTCCGACCCGCGCGGCGATGGCCGCGTCGTCGTCGCCCTCGTCGGGCAGGTCGAGGATCTCCTGGATCCGGCCGAGCGCTCCGAGCGCCTGGTTGACGCTCGTGATCGCACCGAAGGCCTGACCGAGCGGCATGATCATCATGAACAGGAAGAGGATGAACGCGACGAGACTCGCGATCGTGATGGCCCCGGACGCGACGCGGAACCCACCGACGCCGAGGACGACCAGGAACGAGGTCTGCATGGCGATGCCGGCGACCGGGACGACCAGCGAGGAGATCTTCGCGATCCGCACGCCCACGCCGTAGACCTCCTTGGCCACGCCGTCCACCGCGTCGATCTCGCGGTCGGTCGCGTTGGACGCGCGGATGGTGCGGATGGAGCTGATGGCCCGCTCGACCGCCGCGGCGAGCTCACCCACCTTGGTCTGCTGCTCGCGGCTGGCGACGCGGATGCGTCCGCTCAGCGCGACGACCACGACGACCGAGACGATGACGACGAGGAGGGTGAGACCCAGCAGGACGGGGTCGATGATCGCCATGGCGATGAGTGCGCCGAGGAAGGTGATGGCACCGCCGACGGCGTCCACGAAGCCCTGCGTCAGGACGGCATAGAGCATGGTCGTGTCGCTGCCGACCCGCGAGACGAGGTCGCCGGTGCGGCGCGTGTCGAACTGGCTGATCGGCAGCCGGAAGATGCGCGCGATCAGCTGGCGCCGGGAGGAGTACACGACCCCGGTGCCTGCGCGCTGCAGCAGGTAGTGCTGGTATCCGCTGATGACGCCGGAGACCACGACGAGCCCGACGAGGAGCCACGCCAGGTTGCCGAGCGACCGGCCCGCCTCGACGACCCCGATCACCTGGCTGACGATGAGCGGCTGGGCGAGTGACGCGGCCGCTCCGATGACGCTCAGGATGATGACGACGATGAGGATCGAGCGGTGCTCGAAGATGTACGGCATGAGCTGCTTGAGGCTCGCGCGGGGACCGTCGTCCTTCGGTCGGCTGAACGGGTTGCGGCTGCGTGCCGGGCGCGCTGGGGTGCTCATGGTGCTCTTCCTCCGAGGTGCGGTGCGCGGCTCCGAGACGTCCATGGCGACGGCGCACCGTGGTTCAACTCTAGGCGACGGTCGCACGCGCCGAGCCCGAAGCCGACGCGCCGAGCGCCGACGCAGCAAGGGCCGGTGCGCGGAGGTGTCCTCCACGCACCGGCCCTCGGTGATCGCCTCGATCAGGCGTCGATGTCGACGTCCTTGGTCTCCTTGGAGACGATGAGGGCGACGAGCGTGATCAGGGCCATCACCGAGAGGTAGACGCCGACCCAGAACGGGCTGCCGCCGCCGGCACTCCACAGTGCGACGGCGATGAACGGTGCGACCGCTGCGCCGAGGATCGACGACACGTTGTACGAGATCCCCGACCCGGTGTACCGCACGTTCGTCGGGAACAGCTCGGGCAGCAGGGCGCCCATCGGTCCGAAGGTGAACCCCATGAGGCTGAACCCGATGATGAGCCAGATCATGACCCCCGTGAACCCGGCGCCGAGCAGCGGGACCCAGACGAGCCCGAACACGAGGATCGCGCTCGTCACGACGATGAGCGTCCTCCGGCGTCCGTACTTGTCGGCGAAGGGGCCGGACACGAGCGTGAAGATCCCGAAGAAGACCACGCCGGCGATGAGCATGAGGACGAAGGTCGTGTAGCTGTAGCCGAGGCCGGCGACCGGCGCGTCGAGCGGCGCACGGCCGTAGCTCAGCGAGAACGTCGTCATCAGGTAGAAGAGGACGTACGTGGCGAGCATGAAGAAGGTGCCGAGGAGCAGCTTGCGCCAGTGCAGCTTGACGACGCTCGCGAGCGGCGACCGCTGCACCTTGCCCTGCTCCTTCGCGTTCGTGAACGCGTTGCTCTCGACGAGGCGGAGTCGGACCCAGAGGCCGACGATCACCATGACGACGGAGAACAGGAACGGGATGCGCCAACCCCACTCGAGGAACGCCTCGGACGGCATGGACGGGTCGTCGCTCGGCAGGATAGCCGCGATGATCAGGAAGAGTCCGTTGGCGATGATGAAGCCGATCGGCGCACCGAGCTGCGGGAACGTGCCGAACAGGGCACGCTTGCCGGTCGGCGCGTTCTCGGTCGCCACGAGGGCGGCACCCGACCATTCGCCGCCGAGCGCGAAGCCCTGACCGATGCGGAGGATCACGAGCAGCAGCGGGGCGACCCAGCCGACGAGCTGGTAGGTGGGCAGGAGGCCGATGAGGAAGGTCGCGATCCCCATGGTGAGGAGGGCACCGACGAGCGTCGCCTTCCGACCGCGCTTGTCGCCGAGGTGCCCGAAGATGACGGCACCGACGGGGCGTGCCACCATCGCGGCGCCGAACACGGCGAAGGAGGCGAGGAGACCCGCGGTCGGGTCCTCACTCGGGAAGAAGAGGTGCGGGAAGACGAGGACGGCGGCCGTCGCGTAGACGTAGAAGTCGTAGAACTCGATCGTCGTGCCGATGAGGCTGGCGAGGACGACACGAGAGCGCGGATTGACCGGGGCCTTGGTGACTGGGGTTGCTTCGAGAGACATGCGTGCGCGTTTCGGTTCGGGAATGGACGCCGTCGAAGCATCAGCACCGGTCGCGCACGCCCGCCGACGACGGCAGGATCAGAGGTTCGCCCGCTTGTGGCAGGACCATGACACTGTACGCCGAAGTGCGGCATTCCGGTATTCGGTTGCCCAGCAGGGCGGATGCCGATACCGGAATGCCGCGTGATGCGACGCGCTCGAGTCAGCCGCGCAGCTCGCGGAGGACGACCGCGGTGGCCACGGCGGCATCGGCGGCCTCCGCCCCCTTGTCCTCCTTCGACCCGGGAAGCCCCGCGCGGTCGAGCCCCTGCTTCTCGTCGTCGAGGGTGAGGACGCCGAAGCCGACGGGCTTGCCCGTCTGGATGCTGACCTGGGTGAGGCCGCTCGTCGCGGCGTCGGAGACGTACTCGAAGTGCGGCGTGCCGCCGCGGATGATGACCCCGAGGGCGACGACCGCATCGGCCCCGGCCTCGAGGGCGGCTTTGGCGACGACCGGGAGCTCGAAGCTCCCGGGGACCCGCACGAGGCGATGGTTGGCACCGCTCGCATCGAGGGCCTTGACGGCTCCGGCGATGAGACCGTCGGTGATGGTCTCGTGCCAGGTGCCGGCGATGACGACGATGTCGAGGCCGGTGCCGTCGACGCTGATGGTGGGGGATCCTTCGCCGCTCATGCGGTCTCCTGTCTTCGTCCCCGAGCGCATCGGGGGTTGGTGGTGTTCCCGCTCCTCGAAGGAATCGAGGAGCGATGGTGGACTACTGGTGCGGGTGCGGTTCCGGTGCGAGCTCGAAGCCGATGCTGTGGCCCATGCGGTCGCGCTTCGTCTCGAGGTAGCCCTCGTTGAACAGGCCGACGCCGACCACCAACGGGACGCGCTCGCTCACGGCGATGCCGTGGTTCGTGAGCTGTCGCTCCTTCTCCGGGTTGTTCGAGAGCAGGCGCACGGAGGTGATGCCGAGGTCCGTCAGGATCGCGCTCGCCGCCGTGTAGTCGCGGGCGTCGGCCGGCAGCCCGAGCGCGAGGTTGGCGTCGAGGGTGTCGAGACCGTCCTCCTGCAACCGGTACGCACGCAGCTTGTTGACGAGACCGATGCCGCGCCCCTCGTGCCCACGCAGGTAGACGACGACACCGCCGTGGCGCTGGATGGTGTCGAGGGCGCTGTCGAGCTGCGGACCGCACTCGCACTTGAGCGAGCCGAACGCCTCGCCGGTCAGGCACTCCGAGTGGACGCGCACGAGCGCACCGGTGGCCTGCGGGTCGCCGGCGATGATGGCGACGTGGTCGGCACCGGTCCTGCGGTCGCGGTAGGCGCGCAACCGGAACGAGCCGTGCGTTGTCGGGACGGTCGTCTCCACCTCGAAGGACACGTTCGACGACTCGGGGATGGCCGCCTGGGCGGTGCGTTCCTCGGCGCAGACCGCGGCCGCGTCGGGGTTCTCCTCGAGGAACGCGACGAGCGCGGCGATCGTCGTGACGAGCACGCCCTCCCGCTCGCCGAGCGCGATGAGGCCGGGCAGACGCATCATCTCGCCGTCGTCGGCGACGATCTCGGAGATCGCTCCGACCGGGACGAGCCCCGCGAGCTTCATGAGGTCGACGGCCGCCTCCGTGTGCCCGTCGCGCTCGCGCACCCCGCCGTCGACGGCGCGCAACGGGACGATGTGTCCGGGGCGCGAGAGACTGGCAGGCACGGACGCCGGGTCGGCGAGCACGCGCAGGGTGTGAGCGCGGTCGGCGGCGCTGATGCCGGTGCTGAGTCGGTCGGCCGCGTCGACCGTGACGGTGTACGCGGTGCCTCTGGGGTCCTCGTTGAGCGCGACCATCGGCGGGAGGGCCAAGCGGTCGGCGATCTCGTTCGTCATCGGTGCGCAGATGAATCCGGAGGAGTGCCGGACCGTCCATGCGATCCACTCCTGGGTGGCGGACTCCGCAGCGAGGATCACGTCGCCCTCGTTCTCTCGGCCTTCGTCGTCGGCCACGATGACGGGACGGCCCTGGCGGAGTGCCTCGAGGGCCTCCGGGATGCTGGCGATGCTCATACGTTGCCCCTTCCGGTGGCGGTGGTGCCGACCGGGTCCGCGGACTGCGGATCCTGGCCGATGCTGCTGGGGAGTGCCGACTCGAGACGGCTGAAGGCGAGCATGCGCTCGACGTGCCTGGCGAGGATGTCGGTCTCGAGGTTCACACGGTCGCCGGGGACCCGATCGCCGAGCGTCGTCGCGGCCAGCGTCTCGGGGATGAGGGACACCTCGAACCAGGCCTCCGGTGCATCCGGAGCGCTGATGGCGCTGACGGTGAGCGAGACGCCGTCGACGGTGATCGACCCCTTGTCGACGACGAGCGGCGCGAGTGCCGCGGGGAGCGAGACACGCACGATGCGCCAGGCCTCGCCGGGCACCGTGGCCAGGACGGTGCCGGTGCCGTCGACGTGCCCTTGGACGATGTGTCCACCGAGACGGTCACCGACGCGGGCCGCACGTTCGAGGTTGACCGGAGATCCGACCGTGACGCCGTCGAGCGAGCTCATCGCGAGGGTCTGGGCCATGACGTCGGCCGTGAACGTCTCACCGGTCTGCTCGACGACGGTGAGGCAGACACCGCTCACGGCGATGGAGTCCCCGTGCCGGGTGCCCTCGAGGGCGAGCGGGCCACGGACGGTGAAACGTGCCGAGTCGTCGCCGTGGTCGATGGCGACGATGGTGCCGAGTTCTTCGATGATGCCCGTGAACATGGGTGGTCCGTTCTCTGGGGGTCAGGCGGTGAGGTGGTGGGCGGCCGAGGCGGAGGCGCTGCGGTCGGGTGTCGTGATGACGAGGAGGTCGTCGCCGAGTGGTTCGACGCCGACGGTGGTGAGTCGGATCGCTTCGCCGATGGTGTCGACACCGAGGTCGCCGATCGCGAGGCGAGGGCCGCCGAGGAGCACGGGGGCGAGATAGGTGAGGACCGTGTCGGCGAGTCCTGCGCGGAGGAACGCCGTGGCGATGGTCGGGCCGCCCTCGATGAACACGCTCCGGACGCCCGCGGCGCGGAGCTCGGCGAGCAGCGCGGCCGGATCATGCCCGTGGTGGAGGACGACCGGCCGGGGGTGGCGGTGGACGGCGGCGTCCCGGGGGATCGGGCGATCGCCCATGACGACGGGCAGGGGCTGCTCGGGCAGGAGGTCGCCGCGGTCGTCGCGAGCGGTGAGGCTCGGGTCGTCGGCGAGGACCGTCCCCGTGCCGACGAGGATCGCGTCGTGGGCGGCCCGCCGACGGTGGACGTCGTCGCGTGCGGCATCGCCGGTGATCCAGCGGCTCGTGCCGTCGCTCGCGGCGATCCGCCCGTCGAGACTCGAGGCCCACTTCACGGTGACGAGCGGACGCCCGAGGCGGGCGGTGGTGAGCCAGTCACCGAGGAGGTCCTCCGCCGGTCCGGCGAGCACGCCGCCGATGACGGTCACGCCGCCGTCGCGGAGCCGTTCCGCTCCACCCCCGGAGTGGTGGCCGGGGTCGTCCACGGCGAACACGACGCGCTCGACGCCGGCCTCGAGGAGGGCGACGGCACACGGACCGGTCCGGCCCGTGTGGTTGCACGGTTCCAGGGTGACGACGGCGGTCGCGCCACGGGCCGCCCCGGGCGCGAGGTGGGACAGGGCGTCGACCTCCGCGTGCGGGGTGCCGGCTCCGCGGTGCCAGCCCTCGGCGAGCACGGTGCCGTCGTCGTCGAGGATGACGCAGCCGACGCGGGGGTTGACGCCGCGGGCGGGGCCGTTGGCGGCGAGTTCGAGCGCGCGCAGCATGGCCTGCTCCTCGCGGACACTCGCCTGCGGTGCCTCGGTTCCTGCGCTCATCTGTCCGTCATCTCGGTCGGTACTGACACGAGTTCCGGGGTCGCGGGCAGGTGCTCGCCGGCGTCGACCATCGGCCGACGCCCGTGCTTCCTTCCATCCGGACTCGAACGCCGTCTGCGAGCAGACGCGTTCATAACCGTCGGTCCTGGAGTTCCACCAGGTCAACCGGGCCTCGCTTGCGCGAGACACGGGTCGCGGACTATCACCGCCGGTTCGGACTCTCACCGACCCCGGAGCACGTTACGTGTTGTCGATTCTAGGTCAACGGGCTGAGTGGGTGCCCTATTCCCGGTTCGGATGACGCCCGGTTGCAGCGCCTGAAGCGGCCGGGGTCAGCGCTGGGCGTCATGCTGATCGATCGCCGCGCGGGCGGTTCCCTCGTCGACCACGAGGTCGGAGATGAGCCCTCCCGCCAACGCCCCGAGGAGCGGCGGCACCTTGGCGGCACCGGCGACCACGCAGATCCGACGGGAGACCCCGCGCAGCACGTCGAGGTCGGGTCCGGATGCGCGGTTGTTGAAGGGGATGTCCCGCCACGAACCGTCGGCGCGGAAGAAGACGGTCGCGACGTCCCCGACCGCCCCGGCGCTCGCGAGCGCCTCGAAGTCGCTGTCGTCGAGGTAGCCGCCGACGTACACGTGGCTGGGTACGCCCGAGAGCTGCGAACCGAGACCGAACAGCGCGACGTCCATGCGCCGTTGGATCTCGAGCACGCGTCGGATGCTGCGCTCCCGCCACAGGGCGAGCTTGGTCGACGGGTCGTCGAAGAAGGCCGGAACCGCGAACTGCTGCGCGTAGGCCCCGTAGGCGTCCGCGTACCGATGCAGGATCTCACTCGCGTAGAGGATGCCCGAGGTGCGCGTGTTGGCCGCACCGTTCAGCTGGACGATCTGCGAGTTGTGGGTCCGCTTGGGGGTGAGGTGCCTCGCCACCGCACTCACGGTCGAGCCCCAGGCCAGGCCGAGCGTCATGTTCGAGTCGAACACGGAGCCGAGAAAACGTGCAGCCGAGAGGGCGACCCGCTCCAGGCGGTCGATGTCGCTCGTGTGGTCGGGGACCGGGACGATGTGGGCGGTCACGCCGAACCGGTCGCGGAACTCCGCTTCGAGCCGCGACGGCATGTCGTGCGGGGAGCGCACCTGGATGTCGACGAGCCCGCTTTCCCGCGCATATCCGAGCAGGCGGGACACCGACGACCGGGAGGTGTGGAGCTCCTGGGCGATGGCCTCCATGGTGAGGTCCTGCACGTAATACAGCTGTGCGGCACGGAGCGCCTCGGCCGTCCGGTCCGGCTGACTGAGCGCGTCTGCGAGCGACATCGGGTCTCCTTGCACGTTTGTTCACTAGGGCTGTTCAGAGTTGCAGCGGGTGTCACGATGTATTCAGTCACATCATTCAGCGGCGCGCAATCCCGGCAGCGTCGCGTTCCAACCGCGAAGAAGCGAGGCATCTCATGTCCCTCAAGTCGTCAGCTCCCCGTTCCACCGTCCAGTCCGTCATCGACCGCCCGCAGGCGTCGGTGCTCATCATCGGCGGCGGCATCAACGGCATCGCGACCTTCCGCGACCTGGCGCTCCAGGGCGTCGACGTCACGCTCGTGGAACGCAACGACTGGGCCTCCGGCGCCTCCGCCGCGTCGAGCCACATGATCCACGGCGGCATCCGGTACCTCGAGAACGGTGAGTTCCGCCTCGTCCAGGAGTCGGTGCAGGAGCGCAACGGGCTCATCAAGATCGCCCCGCACTACGTGAAGCCGCTCGAGACCACGGTCCCGATCTTCTCGACCTTCTCCGGCATCCTCTCCGCACCGCTGCGCTTCCTCACCCACAAGCAGGGCAAGCCGCAGGAGCGTGGCGCGCTGCTCATCAAGGTCGGCCTCACCGCGTACGACTCCTTCTCCCGTGACGGTGGCAGCGTGCCGCGTCACCGCTTCCACGGCCGCAAGAAGTCCCTCGCCGACCTGCCGAAGATGAACCCGGGCCTCAAGTACACGGCGACCTACTACGACGCCTCCATGCACGACCCGGAGCGCCTCGCGCTCGACGTCCTCATGGACGGCCTCGCCGCTGGCCCGCACGCCCGCGCCGTCAACTACGTCGAGGCGGTCGGCATGGGTGCCGACGGCGTCGAGCTCCGCGACACGGCCACCGGCCAGACCTTCACCGTGACCAGCGACGTCGTGGTCAACACCTCCGGCCCCTGGACCGACCTCACGAACGCCGGCCTCGGCGAGCCGACGACCTACATGGGCGGCACGAAGGGCTCGCACATCGTCCTCGACAACCCGGAGCTCTACGCGGCCACCAAGGGACGCGAGATCTTCTTCGAGCACGAGGACGGCCGCATCGTCCTCATCTACCCGCTCAAGGGCAAGGTCATGGTCGGCACGACCGACATCGACGCCGACCCGAGCACCCCGAGCGTCTGCACCGAGGAGGAGGTCGACTACTTCTTCGACCTCGTGAAGCACGTCTTCCCGACCATCGCGACCTCGCGTGAGCAGATCGTCTACCGGTTCTCCGGCATCCGCCCGCTGCCGAAGCACGACGACGAGGCCCCCGGCTTCGTGTCGCGCGACTACCGGATCGAGCGCCGGGCCGCCGCTGCACGTCCGTCCACCACCGTGTTCAGCCTCGTCGGTGGCAAGTGGACCACCTTCCGGGCCCTCGCCGAGCACCTCAGCACGGACGTGCTCAACACCATCGGAGCCCCGCGCCCCGTGGAGACCCTCGGACTCGCGATCGGTGGCGGCGCAGGCTTCCCGCGCACCGACGCCGCGACGCGCACCTGGGTCGCCGCGCACGAGGACGGCACCGGCGCCAAGCGCGCCGAGCAGCTGCTGGGCCGGTACGGCACGAAGGCCGCCGCACTCCTCGAGCACCTGTCCGAGCACGGCGATGACCGCTTGCAGGGCGCTGCCGACTACAGCGTGCAGGAGCTGGAGTACCTCGTCGAGCAGGAGCAGGTCGTGCACCTCTCCGACGTGCTGCACCGCCGCACGAGCCTCGCGTTCACCGGATCGCTGACCGCCGGCCTCGTCGACGAGATCGCCCGCGTCGTCGGCGGTGTCCTCGGGTGGGACGACGCCGAACGGACCGCGCAGATCTCCGCAGCGCTCGACCGCCTGCGCGACGCCCACCAGGTCGACCTCCGGGTGGACGCCGCCAAGGAGGCCCCGGCGTTCTCATAATGCACGAATGTGCAGGCAAGGCCCTTGTCCTGTGCAACAGGAGCTGGCTACCTTACAAGCAACTGGTCAGTGCAACCTCGCCCAGCGGGGGCTCGCGCCTCGGCGTCGGCCCCCACACGGCCACACCTATGAAAGGTCAATGAAGACATGAACCTCGGAACCATCTTCCTCTCCGAGACCGTGGGGACGGCGATGCTCGTCCTGCTCGGTACCGGTGTGGTCGCCACGGCGATCCTCACGAAATCCAAGGGCCTCGGTGGCGGCTGGCTGCTCATCAACTTCGGTTGGGGCCTCGCGGTCTTCGCCGGCGTCACGGTGTCCTACGCCTCCGGCGGACACCTGAACCCCGCCGTCACGATCGGCTTCCTCACCACGGGGTCGATCGACTTCGGTACGGCGCTCGTCTACTGGGCGGCGCAGATGGTCGGTGCCTTCATCGGTGCCGTGCTGACGTACTTCGCCTTCAAGCAGCACTTCGACCAGGAGGAGGACCCGGGCAAGAAGCTCGGTGTCTTCTCGACCGGTCCGGAGATCCGCAGCTACGGCTGGAACCTCGTCACCGAGGTCATCGCGACCTTCGTCCTCGTCTTCGTCGTGATGTCCTTCGGCAAGACCGGCCCCGACGCGGTGGTCATCGAGGGCGTGCCCGGAGGACTCGCAGCCCTGGGCGCCCTGCCCGTCGCCCTGCTCGTCGTCGGTATCGGAGCCTCCCTCGGTGGCCCGACCGGCTACGCGATCAACCCGGCACGTGACCTCGGTCCGCGCATCGCCCACGCCCTCCTCCCCATCAAGGGCAAGGGCAAGAGCGACTGGTCCTACGCCTGGGTGCCGGTCGTCGGTCCTCTGCTCGGTGGTGTCCTCGCGGCCCTCGCCTCGATGGTGCTGCTCCCGGCCGTCTGACCTGACGCTGCGGCGGTGACCGGACACGATCACCGCCGCGGCACCCCGGGGCACCGGTTCCGGTGCCTCACCTCGCAACGCACGCAACGAAGGAGTATCCAATGGCGGACTACGTCATCGCAATCGACCAGGGGACGACGAGTTCCCGGGCCATCGTCTTCGACAAGAGCGGATCGATCGTCTCGACGGGCCAGCTCGAGCACGAGCAGATCTTCCCGAAGGCCGGCTGGGTCGAGCACAACCCGAACCAGATCTGGAACAACACCCGCGAGGTCATCGGCCAGGCGCTCAGCAAGGCCAACATCACCAGGCACGCCATCGCGGCCATCGGCATCACGAACCAGCGCGAGACCGCCGTCGTCTGGGACAAGACCACCGGTCAGCCCGTCTACAACGCGATCGTCTGGCAGGACACGCGCACGCAGGACATCGTGAACCGCCTCGCTGCGGACGGTGGCGTCGAGCGCTTCAAGAAGACCGTCGGCCTGCCGCTGGCGACCTACTTCTCCGGCACCAAGATCGTCTGGATCCTCGAGAACGTCGAGGGTGCTCGCGAGAAGGCCGAGGCGGGCGACCTCCTGTTCGGCACGACCGACAGCTGGGTCATCTGGAACCTCACCGGTGGTGTCAACGGCGGCGTGCACGTCACGGACGTCACCAACGCCTCGCGCACGCTCTTCATGGACCTCGAGACCCTGCAGTGGGACGACGAGATCCTCAAGGCGTTCGGTGTCCCGAAGTCGATGCTCCCGGAGATCAAGAGCTCCTCCGAGGTCTACGGCCACGCGTCCGACGACAGCCTCCTCCGCGAGACGCCGATCGCCGGCATCCTCGGCGACCAGCAGGCGGCGACCTTCGGTCAGGCCGCGTTCCAGCAGGGCGAGGCCAAGAACACCTACGGCACCGGTAACTTCATCATCTTCAACACCGGTGAGGAGATCGTCCACTCCGAGAACGGTCTGCTGACGACGCTCGGCTACAAGCTCGGTGACGCGAAGCCGCACTACGCGCTCGAGGGTTCGATCGCCGTGACCGGTTCGCTCGTCCAGTGGCTGCGCGACAACCTCGGCATGTTCTCCTCCGCTCCCGAGGTCGAGGCGCTCGCCAAGACCGTCGAGGACAACGGTGGCGCGTACTTCGTGCCGGCGTTCTCCGGGCTGTTCGCGCCGTACTGGCGTCCGGACGCCCGCGGTGCGCTCGTCGGGCTCACCCGGTACGTCAACAAGGGCCACATCGCCCGGGCCGCCCTCGAGTCGACCGCGTTCCAGACGGCCGAGGTCATCGACGCCGTCAACGCCGACTCCGGTGTCCCGCTGACGGAGCTCAAGGTCGACGGCGGCATGACCGCCAACGACACGCTCATGCAGTTCCAGGCCGACATCCTCGGTGTCCCGGTCATCCGACCGGTCGTCGCGGAGACCACGGCGCTCGGCGCGGCCTACGCGGCCGGTCTCGCCGTCGGCTTCTGGTCCGACCTCGACGACCTCGCGAAGAACTGGCAGGAGGACAAGCGCTGGGAGCCCAACATGGACTCCGCAGAGCGCGACCGCCTCTACCGCAACTGGAAGAAGGCCGTCACGAAGACCTTCGACTGGGTCGACGACGACGTGCAGTAGTCCCGACCGACCGGAACGGCCCGTCCTCCTCGCGGAGGGCGGGCCGTTCTGTCGTCCGTCCTCGCTCGGCTCCTGAAGGGTGAATCTGCGCAGAACTCCTGCAGCTTGAGGACCGGCACGGGAACAACCGCGCCATTCCGCCTGCCCGCGCCGACCGGTCCTGTCAGGCGCAGGAGTTCTGCGCAGACGAACTGCTCCCGCAAGACTCGCTCCGACCCCCATCTCGTCGAGATGGGGGTCCCATCTGCGCACAACTCCTGCTCGTCGCTGCTGCGGTGCCTCTCCGTGGCCGATCCTGAGCGTTGGCCAGTGGCCAGCAGGAGTTGTGAACCATGCGCGACGGTGAAGCCCCGGCCGTGACCCTCCTCCACAGGGTTCCGGCAGTCCTCGACCGACGGTGAAGCCATCGCTTGTGACCGCCCGCTCGACCGGTGCCCCAACCATCGATGGATGGACAGCGCATCTTCTGGTCACACGATCTTCGCCCGCTCGACGCTTCTCGAGGAAGGGATGCGACCGCGTGCGATCACCCAGGCGGTGCGCGACGGAACGATCGTTCGCGTGCGGCGCGATCGATACGCGCTCCCCGGAGTGCACGATGACATCCGTGCCGCAGTCCGCATCGGGGGGAGGCGAGCGTGCCTGTCCACCCTGGCCGCCCGTGGTGTGTTCGTGTTCGACGCCACCCGGGTCCATGTGCATGTGGACCGCAGCGCCTCACGACTTCGCGGACCGCGGGCGGAGGACCGACGGCTGGCTACCAGCGATCGACGGGAGTTCAGCCTCCACTGGAGACCGCTTGACCAGCCGTGCGGCACGTTCGACTGCGACGTGTCGATCATCGACGCACTGGCCCAGTCCATCCGGTGCCAGGCGCCGCGTATGGCACTTGCGACGCTCGACAGCGCGGTCCATCTCGGGTTGGTCGATGAACCTGACCTCCGTCGAGTCTTCGCCCTGGTGCCCGGACGCTTTCGTGCGCTCATGGCGTTGATCGATGGACGCGCCGAGTCAGGTCCGGAGACACTCCTGCGCTTGATCGTCCGCAGCCTCGGTCTGTCGTACGAGGTGCAGCCCCGCCTGGCGGAGGGTGGACGCGGTGATCTCCTGGTGGCTGAGTCGTTGTTGATCGAGGTCGACAGTCGAGCCCATCATGAGGGGTGGTCGCACGCCGTCTCAGACCGCACCCGTGACCTCAGAGCCGCCTCGCGCGGGCTGACGACGTTGCGACCGCTCTACCAGCATGTGGTGTACGAGCCCGGCCTCGTTGCGGCGGCCATCACCGGTCTGATCGGGGAGGTGCGCACAACTCCTGCCCACCGCGCGGGCACTTCGCGGGCTGCGCGCTGAATGCGGCGGGCGCGGGCTTGCGGACAGCGACGAGCAGGAGTTGCGAACGGACGGCGGGATCAGGCTGGGCGGAGGAGTCCGACGCGGTCGTAGACCTCGGCGAGGGTCTGCTCGGCGACCTCGGTCGCGCGCGCGGCGTTGACCGCGAGCAGGCGGTCGAGCTCGGCGGGGTCGTCGAGGAGCTCGAGCGCGCGCGCACGGACCGGCTCGAGTTCGCCGACGACGACCTCGGCGAGACCCTTCTTGAGGTCGCCGTAGCCACGACCCTCGAACTCGCCGACGACCGCCTCGATGGGGGAGCCGGTGATCGCGGAGTAGATGCTCAGCAGGTTCGAGACGCCGGGCTTCTCCTGCGCGTCGAAGGCGATGACGCCGTCGTTGTCGGTGACGGCACGCATGATCTTCTTCTGCGTGACCTTCGGCTCGTCGAGCAACCAGATGATGCCTGCCGGGGTCTCGGCGGACTTCGACATCTTCGACGTCGGGTTCTGGAGGTCGTAGATGCGTGCGGAGTCCTTCTGGATCTGCGCCTTCGGGACGACGAAGGTGTCGCCGAAGCGGGCGTTGAACCGCTCGGCGAGGTCGCGCGTGAGCTCGATGTGCTGCCGCTGGTCGTCGCCGACCGGCACGATGTCGGTCTGGTAGAGCAGGATGTCGGCCGCCATGAGGATCGGGTAGGCGAAGAGTCCGACCGACGAGGCGTCGCGTCCGTGCTTGGCCGACTTGTCCTTGAACTGCGTCATGCGCGCGGCCTCACCCATGCCGGTGATCGTGTTCAGCACCCAGGCGAGCTGTGCGTGCGCCGGGACGTGCGACTGGACGTACAGGGTCGAGGCCGAGGGGTCGATGCCTGCGGCGATGTACTGGGCGGCCGTGCGACGGGTCTTCTCCCGGAGCTCGGCGGGGTCCTGCGGCACCGTGATCGCGTGCAGGTCGACGATGCTGAAGAAGGCGTCGTGCTCCTGCTGCATCTGCTTCCACTGCAGGAGGGCGCCGATGTAGTTGCCGAGGTGGAGCGAGTCGGCGGAGGGCTGCATGCCGGAGTACAGGCGTGGCTTGGTCATGTGGGTTCTCGCAGAGGGATGAGCGGCCGGAGCCGGGGCACGGGTGGTCTGGTGGTGTGGTGCCGGTGGTCAGACGGCGTAGTCGACGACGACGGGGGCGTGATCGGACCATCGCTGGTCGTATGCCGCAGCGCGGTCGATGGTGTACCCGGAGGCGAGGGCCGCGAGCTCGGGAGTGGCGAGCTGATAGTCGATGCGCCAGCCGGTGTCGGTGTCGAAGGCCTGGCCGCGCTGGGACCACCAGGTGTAGGGACCAGGGACCTGGCCGGCGGACTGACGCCCGATGTCGACCCAGCCGAGGCCGGTGCCGGTCACGCCGTCGACGCCCGTCACCGGCTCGCCCGCCGGGCCGAGGTAGCGGTCGAAGTAGGACCGCTCGGCGGGCAGGAAGCCGGCACGCTTGACGTTGCCCTTCCAGTTCTTGATGTCGAGCTCGGTGTGGCCCACGTTGAGGTCGCCGACGACGAGGGACAGCGGGTTGTGCTCGCGCAGTGCGGGCAGCCGCTCGAGCATCGCCTCGAGGAAGCGGAACTTCTCGACCTGCTTGGGGGTGTCGACCTCGCCGGAGTGCACGTAGGTGCTCACGACCGTGACGAGGGTGCCGTCGATGTCGAAGTCGGCCTCGATCCAACGACCCGCGCTGTCGAAGTCGTCGGCTCCGAGGGCGACGCGGTGGATGCCCGCCGAGCGACGGCTGACGATCGCGACGCCTGCGCGCCCCTTGGCGGTCGCGGCATCGTGCAGGATGTTCCACTCTGGTCCGAACAGCGTCTCGAGGTCGCTCGTCGCGGCGCGGACCTCCTGCAGGGCGAGGATGTCGACCCCGCGGTCTTCGAGCCAGTCGCCCATCCCTTTGCGGAAGGCCGCGCGGACTCCGTTGACGTTGACACTGGCGATGCGGAGGGGTGCAGACATGCCTCCAGCTTAGTCGCGGGGGCCGACAACGCCCTGGCCCCGGCGTCCGCCCGGGCGTCGGCGATGGGGCGTGTCCGACGCGTCCGCCACGGGCGACTCGGGGTCTTCGCCGTGCTGTCGGATGAGCTCGGCCGAGGCCTCCTCGGCGTGCCGCACGCGTCGGCGGGCGAACCAGACCGCCGGGCCCTTGGCGCGCCGGAGGGATTCGCGAGCCTCCCGCAGTTCCGCCTCGGCGATCAGTCTCCTGGCCGCCAGCTCTTCGGCCGCCTGCTCCTCCGGTGTCGTCGTGTGCACACTGATGCCCTGGTCGTCGAGACCCACGGCAATCCACGCGGCGGAGGCGAGGATGACGCGGCTCACGAGGTTGAACCACAGCATGAGGCCGATGAACACCGCGAAGGTCGCGAGCAACGGGTTCCGGGAGGCCCCGGCGATCACCGCACTGCTCGCGACGCTCAGGAGCGAGAGCACCAGACTGCCGAGGAGCGCGCCGCCGAAGAGGTTGCGCCACGGGATCCGGATCCGGCTGAGCACGCGGTACATGGCGCCGAGGGTGACGAGGTTCACGACGACCGCGACGACCAGTCCGACGACCCGGCTGCCGACGGTCACCCAGAACGTGCCCTCCAGTCCGACGAGCGACAGCAGCCAGCTGAGCGCCTGGGTGCTGGCGACCGACAGCGTCGCGGAGACGAGGAGGAGGACGCCGAAGGCGAGCGCGAGCACGAGGTCGACGACCTTCAGCAGGAAGAAGCTCGCGGCGACCTTCGGGAGCGCGAAGATCGACCGGACCGCCTGCCGGGTGTAGTACAACCATCCGATCGCCGTCCAGATGAGTCCGACGGCGGCGATGACCCCGGTCCACCCGAGGAGGGAGGCGCTCGACAGCTGCTCCTCGGCGATGATGCCTTCGCCGTCGGTGCCGATGAGGCCGGGGACGGCGCGGTTGATGATCTCCACCAGTGCTTGGAAGACCTCGGCGTTGCTACCGAGCCAGATGCCGGTGATGGCGAATCCGACGTAGACCGCTGCGAACACGGCGAAGACGGCCTGGAAGCTGATCCCGGCGGCCAGGAGGTTGCCGTCCATGGCGAGATACCGATGGATGACGCGATAGGGCTTCAACCGCATGACCCACGTCGTGGCGCGCTCCGCTCTCGCCGCGCGGGGCGCGAGTCGTCGGATGAACGGGTTCTCGCTGTTCTGGATCCATTGGAACACCAGCGGAGGTGGCGTCTGCTGGAGCCGCACCCTGGGGGTGGTGCTGACGTCCGGCGCGTCGGCGGAGTCCTTCCTCGGCGCACGCGGATTGGTCACCGGACCAGCCTACAAGCGGGCCGGACCGGGGGAGAGGCGGTGCACTAGGGTCGAACCATGCGCGAGGCGGAGGGGCAACGCACGTTCACCGGCACCGGCGTCGGACGCGGCGTCGTGGCCGGTCCCGTGCTCCGCATGCCGGAGCCGTTGCCCGAACCGAGTGCCGACCCGTTCGGCGGGGACGTCACGCTCGAACAGGCCAGGGCCGTCGCGGCGCTCAGCGCGACGCGGGTCGACCTGGAGGAGCGGGCTCGACGAGCCGGCGGACATGCGCAGGACGTGCTCGAAGCGCAGGCGGTCATGGCCGACGACCCGGCACTGGCAGAGGACGTCGCGACGCGCATCGCAGCGGGGCGTTCCGCGGAGCGCGCCGTGTTCGAGGCCCTGGCGACGGTCCAGCAGGTCCTCTTCAACCTGGGGGAGCCGATGGCGGCGCGCGCGACCGACGTCGGTGACGTCTCGCAACGGGTCATCGCACGGTTGCTCGGTCGGCCTGTCCCCGGTCCGCCCGAGTCGGAGGAGCCGTTCGTCCTCGTCGCCGCGGACCTCGCTCCGGCGGACGCCGCACTCCTCGATCTCGATCGGGTGCTGGCCCTCGTGACGAGTGGCGGCTCGGCGACCTCGCACACGGCCATCCTCGCGCGCGAGCAGTCGCTCATCGCCGTCGTGGGCGTCGCCGGAGCCGAGCAGTTCGAGGACGGTGAGATCGTCCTCGTCGACGCCGGAGCCGGGGTCGTCACGGGGTCGCCGACGAAGCGCGAGGTGCGGTCGGCCCGGTCCACCGCGGCCGAGCGCGTGCGGGTCTCACCGCGCTCGCCGGGCGAACTCGCCGACGGCACCCCGGTGCCCCTGCTCGCGAACCTCGGGTCCGTCGCCGGCGCGCCCGGTGCCCTGGCCCTCGGCGCCGAAGGGGTCGGGCTGTTCCGCACCGAGCTCCTCTTCCTCGATCGCGCGGAGGCGCCTGGCGTCGCCGAACAGGCTGACCGCTACGGCGAGTTGCTCGCGGCGTTCCCGGGGAAGCGCGTCGTCGTCCGGGTGTTCGACGCCGGAGCCGACAAGCCGCTCGCCTTCCTCCGACCGGACGACGCCGAGCCCAATCCGGCGCTCGGGGTGCGGGGCATCCGGGCGCTCCGCGCTCATGACGAGGTGCTCCGAGACCAGCTCACGGCGCTCGCGCTCGCACAGGACGCCCACGAGGCGGACCTCTGGGTGATGGCCCCGATGATCGCCGACCTTCCCGAAGCCGCGGCGTTCGTGACGCTCGCCAAGCGGCTCGGGCTGCGCACGGTCGGGGCGATGATCGAGGTGCCGTCGAGTGCGCTGCTCGCCGCGCAGATCCTCGGGGTCGCGGACTTCGTGAGCATCGGGACCAACGACCTGACGCAGTACACGCTCGCGGCGGACCGTCTCCTCGGGCCCCTCGGCTCGTACCAGGATCCGTGGCACCCGGCCGTGCTGCGGCTCGTCAAGCTCGTCGGTGACGCCGGTCTCGCCTCAGGGCGCTCGATCGGCGTCTGTGGGGAGGCGGCAGCGGATCCGGCCCTCGCGGTCGTGCTCGTCGGCCTCGGGGCGACGAGTCTCTCGGTCACCCCGGCCGCGCTCGGCGACGTCCGGAGCGAGCTGCGCCGCTACACGCTCGAGGCAGCTCGCGCCATGGCGATGGACGCCCTGAGCGCCGCGTCGCCTGCTGAAGCGAGAGCTGCCGCGCTGGCCTGACGTCGCTCGATGCACGGATCCTCCCGCACGAACACGTCCGGCCCAGCGCGGTGCGCTGGGCCGGACGGATGAACCGGGTGTGGGCTAGGAGACCTTGCCGGAGATCATGGCCTGCTTGACCTCGGCGATCGCCTGCGTGACCTGGATGCCGCGGGGGCACGCCTCGGTGCAGTTGAAGGTGGTGCGGCAGCGCCACACGCCCTCCTGGTCGTTGAGGATGTCCAGGCGGACCTGCGAGGCGTCGTCGCGGGAGTCGAAGATGAAGCGGTGCGCGTTCACGATCGCCGCCGGGCCGAAGTACTGGCCGTCGGTCCAGAAGACGGGGCACGACGAGGTGCACGCGGCGCACAGGATGCACTTCGTGGTGTCGTCGAAGCGGGCACGCTCGGCGACCGACTGCACGCGCTCCTTGTTCTTCTCCGCGGGCTTGCCGGGCATGAGGAACGGCTGCACCTCGCGGAACGACGCGAAGAAGGGGTCCATGTCGACGACGAGGTCCTTCTCGAGCGGCAGACCCTTGATCGCCTCGACGTAGATCGGCTTCGAGATGTCGAGGTCCTTGATCAGCGTCTTGCAGGCGAGGCGGTTCCGGCCGTTGATCCGCATGGCGTCGGAGCCGCAGATGCCGTGTGCGCAGGAGCGACGGAAGGTGAGGGTCCCGTCCTGTTCCCACTTGATCTTGTGGAGCGCGTCCAGGATGCGGTCCGTCGGGAACATCTCGACGTCGAAGTCCTCCCAGCGCGGCTCGGCGTCCACGTCCGGGTCGAACCGACGGATGATCAGGGTGACCGTGAAGGACTGGATCTCCTCCGGTGCCGCGGCCGGCGGGTTCTCGAGCGTTGCAGTGCTCATCGCTAGTACTTCCTCTCCATCGGCTGGTACCGCGTGATGACCACGGGCTTCCAGTCGAGCCGGATGTGGTCGGCCGCGTCGGACGAGTGCGGGTCGCCGGACAGGTACGCCATCGTGTGCTTCATGTAGTTCTCGTCGTCGCGCTTCGGGTAGTCGTCGCGCATGTGACCGCCGCGGCTCTCCTGACGGTTGCGAGCGGAGTAGACGACGACCTCGGCGAGGTCGAGCAGGAAGCCCAGCTCGATCGCCTCGAGGAGGTCGGTGTTGAAACGCTTGCCCTTGTCCTGGACGGCGATGTTCTGGTACCGCTCGCGCAGGTTGTGGATGGTGGCGGTGACTCCGGCGAGGGACTCGTCCGTCCGGAACACCTGGGCGTTGCGGTCCATCTCCTCCTGGAGTTCCTTGCGGATCGTGGAGATCCGCTCGGTGCCGTTGGAGTTCCGCATCTGCTCGATGAGGCCGGAGACGAAACCGGCGGGGTTCTCGGGCAGGGGCGTGAAGTCGACGCTCTGGACGTACTCGACGGCGTTGTTGCCGGCGCGCTTGCCGAACACGTTGATGTCGAGGAGGGAGTTCGTGCCGAGTCGGTTCGAGCCGTGGACGGACACGCACGCGCACTCGCCGGCCGCGTACAGGCCGGGGACGACGGTGTTGTTGTCGCTCAGGACCTCGGCCTTGACGTTCGTCGGGATGCCGCCCATGGCGTAGTGCGCCGTCGGCATGACCGGGACGGGCTCCGTCACCGGGTCGACGCCGAGGTAGGTGCGCGCGAACTCGGTGATGTCGGGCAGCTTGGTCTCGAGGACCTCGGCACCGAGGTGGGTGCAGTCGAGGTAGACGTAGTCCTTGTTCGGTCCGGCACCGCGGCCTTCCGCGACCTCCTGGACCATGCAGCGCGCGACGATGTCTCGCGGGGCGAGGTCCTTGATGGTCGGCGCGTACCGCTCCATGAAGCGTTCACCGCTCGCGTTCCGGAGGATCGCACCCTCGCCTCGGGCTCCCTCGGTGAGGAGGATGCCGAGACCGGCGAGGCCGGTGGGGTGGAACTGGAAGAACTCCATGTCCTCGAGCGGGAGACCCTTGCGCCAGATGATCCCGACGCCGTCGCCCGTGAGGGTGTGGGCGTTCGAGGTCGTCTTGTAGATCTTGCCGAAGCCACCGGTGGCGAAGATGACCGCCTTCGCCTGGAAGACGTGGATCTCGCCGGTGGAGAGCTCGTACGCGACCACACCGGACGGCTTGTCGACGCCGTCGACGTTCGTCATGATCAGGTCGAGTGCGTAGTACTCGTTGAAGAAGTTGATGCCGAGGCGGACGCAGTTCTGGAACAGCGTCTGCAGGATCATGTGGCCGGTGCGGTCTGCCGCGTAGCAGGCGCGGCGGACCGGAGCCTTGCCGTGGTCGCGGGTGTGGCCGCCGAAGCGACGCTGGTCGATCTTGCCCTCGGGGGTGCGGTTGAACGGCAGACCCATGTTCTCGAGGTCGATGACCGCGTCGATGGCCTCCTTCGCGAGGATCTCCGCAGCATCTTGGTCGACGAGGTAGTCGCCGCCCTTGATGGTGTCGAAGGTGTGCCACTCCCAGCTGTCCTCCTCGACGTTCGCGAGCGCAGCGGCCATACCGCCCTGCGCCGCTCCCGTGTGGGACCGCGTCGGGTAGAGCTTGGAGATGACGGCCGTCTTCGCTCCGGGGCCGGCCTCGATCGCGGCGCGCATGCCGGCACCGCCGGCACCGACGATCACGATGTCGAACTGGTGGTAGTGGATGCCGTCGATGACGGTGGACTCGGTGGTTTCTGTAGTCACGGTTTCCGTTGCTCGGTCTCGGTTGCTCAGTTGGCGGGGCAGAACGACGCGAGCAGGTCTGCAGGTGCGCCGGCGGGGCACGGGTCGAAGGTGAAGACGACCAGGGTCCCGAGGATGATGAGGATGGTGACGGCGGCGAGGATCGCGACCTTGAGGACGCCGCGGATCGTGCGACCCGTGGCGTAGTCGTTGACGATGGTGCGCATGCCGTTGCCGCCGTGGATCAGCGCGAGCCACAACATGGCGACGTCCCACCACTGCCAGAAGGGGTTCGAGAGCTTGCCGCCGACGAAGGCGAAGTCGATGGCCTTGATGCCGTCACCCACCATGAGGTTGACGAACAGGTGGCCGAAGATGAGGACCAGCAGGATCACGCCGGAGACGCGCATGTAGATCCAGCCCCACTTCTCCCAGTTGACGCCCTTGCGGCGCGCGGGACGAGCGGGGGTGCGGGGAGCGGCGATCGTCGTCATCAGTGGCCCATCTCGCTGAACACGTTGATCAGGTGGCGCGGCGTGAAGCCCAGCATCGTCACGACCCAGAGACCGATGACGATCCAGAACATGGGCCGCTGGTACTTGGTGCCCTTCGACCAGAAGTCGATGAGGATGATGCGGATGCCGTTGTACGCGTGGTAGGCGATGGCGGCGACGAGTGCGACCTCACCGAGCCCCATGATGGGGTTCTTGTACGTGCCGATGACCGCGTTGTACGCCTCGGGGGAGACCCGCACCAGCGCGGTGTCGAGGACGTGCACGAGGAGGAAGAAGAAGATGGCGACGCCGGTGATCCGGTGGAGCACCCACGACCACATGCCCTCACGGCCCCGGTACAGGGTGCCGGCCGGGCGTTTGGATGTCGTGGATTCCAACGGTGACGTTCGCGTGAGACTCGCGGTCACGAGGTCCTCCCTGATAGTCGCTATCTGCGGCAGATCGTTCTGCCGTGCGGGGGTTGTTGCCTGCCGTGCGTCGAATCGGCGCGCTGGACCAAGTGTAGGCGGGGGATGCGCCGTCCCGCCGCTAAGGCTGGCCTAACTGTCTCGACGTCGAGAGAGGCCGGACATCTGCGCGACGACCGGGTGACACCGGGTGTTCACAACCAGTTCCGACGTTTGAACACCTTGTAGAGGATGACGCTCGTGGTGGCCATGAGCGCGAGCGCCATCGGGTAGCCGAACCACCATGACAACTCCGGCATGTGGGTGAAGTTCATGCCGTAGATCCCCGCGATGAGACTCGGGCCGAACAGGATGGCGGCCCAGGAGGAGATCTTCTTCACTTCGTCGCCCTGCTTGAGGCTCGCCTCGGTCATCTTCGCCATCTCCTCGTTCTGGCGTTGACCGACGAGGGTGCTGTTCACGGTCAGGATGTCGCGCAACAGCTCCCGGTAGGCGTCGATCCGCTGGTTGACGCTCGTGAGGTGGTCGGCGACGTCGCGGAGGCCGCGTTGCAGTTCGTCGGCGACGCCGTACTTCGCGCTGCCCTGTTCGAGCGACAGCATCACATCGCTGAGCGGGTGCGTCGCCCGCTCGAAGGCGATGACCTCGCGGGAGAGCTGGTAGATCCGGCGGGAGACCTGGGACTCGCCGACGAAGACCTGCTCTTCGATCTCGTCGATGTCGTTCGAGAGCCCGGCGACCACCGGGCCGTAGCCGTCGACGACGGCGTCGATGATGGCGTACAGGATGGCCTGCGGACCGTAGGCGAGGAGTTCGTGCTCCTGCTCCATCCGCGCCCGCACGTGCGAGAGGTCGGGGGACTCGGCGTGCCGCAGCGTGATGACGAAGTTCGGGCCGACGAAGACGTGCAGTTCGCCGAACTCGACGGTCTCGGTCTCGTCGACGTAGTTGGCGGCCCTGAGGACGACGAACAGGACGTCGTCGTACCGCTCGATCTTCGGCCGCTGGTGCGCGGTGATGGCGTCCTCGACGGCGAGCGGGTGGAGACCGAACTCCGCCGCCAGGACGCCGAGCTCGCCCGCGTCGGGCCGGTAGAGCCCGATCCACGCGACGCCGTCCGGGGTCTCATGGAGTGCGCGGAAGGTGTCCTCGAGCGAGGTGAGCGTCGAGCTGCGGGATCCGTGGCGGTAGATGCAGGCGTTGACGATGCTGTTGCGGCCGTCGAGGTCCGCTGCGTCCGGCGGACCGACGGGGACCGGGGGAGCCTGCTTGCTGCCGAAGGACGGGATCGGGATCCCGAGGACGTTGCGTCCAGCCATGCTCGTACCGTTCTTTCTCATGCTCGATCTGGCGCTCATCGTAAACCCGTCAGATGACGCTTCCGTGCCGTCGTCCTCAGGGTGGAGCCTGGCGGTACGCTCGGGGGATGACCACGCCCCTCGAACGCTTCTACGCAGTGATCCCGGCCGGCGGCATCGGCAGTCGTCTCTGGCCGCTCTCGCGAGCCGACGCACCCAAGTTCCTGCACGACCTCACCGGCTCCGGCAGCACGCTGTTGCGCGCGACCTGGGACCGCCTCGCGCCGATCGCCGGTGACCAGCGCATCATGGTCGTCACCGGGCGTGCGCACCGAGCGGCCGTCGAACAGCAGCTGCCCGACCTCGCCGACGCCAACGTGGTCCTCGAGAGCGAGCCGCGCGACTCGACCGCCGCGATCGGGCTCGCCGCCGCGATCCTCGTCCGCCGCGAACCCGACGTCATCGTCGGCTCGTTCGCCGCCGACCACGTGATCCGCGGCGACCGGCTGTTCCGCGCCGCGGTCGCCCAGGCCGTCACGGCCGCCGAGGAGCGCTACATCGTCACGATCGGCATCCAGCCCACGGAGCCCGCCATCGGGTTCGGCTACATCAAGAGCGCCCGCGACCTCGGCATCCGCGGAGCCGAAGGGGTCATGCTGGTCGACTCCTTCGTCGAGAAGCCCGACCTCGCCACGGCCAAGCGGTACGTCTCGAGCGGCGAGCACCTCTGGAACGCCGGGATGTTCATCTCGCGGGCCGATGTCCTGCTCGAGGAGATCGGCCGACAGAAGCCCGAACTCCTTGCCGGCCTCCTCGAACTCGCCGAGGTCTGGGACGACGCGGCGGCCCGCGGGCCGGTCGTCGACCGCGTCTGGCCGGCGCTCGAGAAGATCGCGATCGACTACTCCGTGGCGGAGCCCGCCGCGGCCGCCGGTCGCATGGCCGTCGTGCCGGCGCACTTCGACTGGGACGACGTGGGGGACTTCGCCTCGCTCGCCAAGCTCAACTCCGGTGGGCGCAAGTCCGACCTCGCCATCCTCGGCGAGAACGCGCGCGTGCTCTCGGACGCTTCCAGCGGCATCGTCGTCAGCCAGACCGGTCGGGTCATCAGCCTCATCGGCGTGCAGGACATCGTCGTCGTCGACACCCCGGACGCGCTGCTCGTCACCACGAGTGCCAACGCGCAGCGGGTGAAGAGCGTCGTCGACGCCCTCAAGCTGTCCGGTCGCGACGACGTCCTCTGATCGGCGACCGTCGGTGACCGCGCTGCGCGAGCTGCTCCTGCAGGCGGGCGCGCGTCTCCAGGCCGCAGGTGTCCGTGACGAGGCTCTGGCGGAGGTCTACACACCCCGCGGACTCCCGCTCGTGAAGCGGGCACCCGCGCTGCGGCCGATCGGCCGGGCGTGGCGCCTCGGGGTCGTCCTGCTCTCGGCCGACGGTCGCCTCTTCACCGCGGCCGAGTCCACGCGGGCGGTGGAGCCGAAGTGGTTCAACCACCGCTCCTCTGAGGTCGAGCACCGTCGGATCGCGCAGCAGGCGGCGCACCGCGGCCCGTTCGCCGAAGGCGACGTCGTCAACTTCGAGGTCGTCGAGCTCGCGCTGGACGAGGCGTCACTCCGGGAGGGTTCGGGTCCGTTGCGCCTCGTCGACGACGCGGTCATGCTCCGCTGGGCCGGGCACGACCTCGGGCTCACTCCGCTCGACGCCTACCTCGACGACCGCGTCTCACTCCTCATCGGCGAGTGACCCGTCCGTTCGCCCGAGAACGGGCGGACCGACGGAGCGATCAGACCGCGGGGCCGAACCACTCCGTGTAGAGCCGCCAGAAGTTGCGGTTGCCGTAGGCGCTGCAGGCGTCGCCCGTGCCCGAGACGTTCGCGAGGGCTGCGGGGTTCGGTTGGTACGGCGTGTAGAGGTAGAGGTTGGCCGTCGCCTGGTTGCGGATGTCGACCTGAGTGCCGCCGCAGGCCGCGTCGGGGCTGTACTGGATGTAGACCGATCCCAGGTGATACGCCCGCTGGTAGGACTCACCCGGCACGTTGAGCGGGTACAGCGTGTACTGCCGGAACTGCCATGCGGAACGGTAGACCTGGTTCTGGAACCCGAAGTAGTCCGCGTCGCAGCTCGCGCTGAAGTTCGGGCCGGTGTCGGGACAGCCCCAGCCCATGGCGCGCGCGTAGCCGTATTCGCTCGGCCCGGTGATGAGCGACTGCTCCTTCTGCATGAGGACGAGCAGCACCTTGGGGTTGATCCCACACGCGTGGGCGACCTTCGCGACGATCCTCGCCGCCGACTCGTTCACGGCGCCGCGGTAGGCCTCGCAGTGTCCGGGCTCGGCCGCCGGGACGGACTCGGTGCTGGCACGGAAGTCCGCCAGGCACGGCACGCCGTCCTTCGGGGTACAGGGCTGGGAGGCGAAGAACGCCTGGACGTCAGCCTCGCTCATGGCGTTCGCGTCGTAGAAGTTCGCGTCGCTGATGATCTCGCCCGGGTCGAAGTCCGTACCGCGGACCGTGGGCGGTGTCGGCTGGGCGGGCTTGCTGGGAGCCGGCTTCGCCGGCTTCGTCGGTTTCGGGGTCGCCGTCGAGGGCGTGGTCGGCGAGGGACTCGGAGTGGGCGTCGGCGTCGTCTGCGTCGGGCTCAACTGCGAGCTCGCCGCGGTCGCCGGCGTGGTCGGCAGTGCGCCGAGTGCGACGAGCGCACCGATACCGAGCGCGGCGAGCAGCGAGGCCGCGGCCGATCGATGCCCACGGCGACGCCGCGCGGGCGAGGGGACCGACGGAGCACGCATGACGACCAGCCTAATCGGGACCGGTGACGTGCAGGGCTTGCGGCGGCCGACAACCGACGGATAGCCTGAAGGCACTGTGAAGAACTGAGCGAATCGACGTCCCGCGCCTGCGGCAGACCATCACGAACGTGATGTGCCCGGCGGGAATCCATCGAGGTACGCCAGACGCTTCCAGGTCCGCCCAGGAGTTCGAGCCCAGCGCTCACTCCTGACGTGTCGGACGACGACCGTACGCGGCGTGCCCCATCTCGAAAGGGGCCTCCATGCGAGCACCCGTGACCCACGCAACACCAGTCCACCGCCGCACCGCTTCGAGGTTCGGGCGATCCATCGACATCCAGCAGCTCCGCGCCGACGGCGTCACCCGCTCCTACGGCGACCGCGTCGTGTTGCGCGACGTCGACCTCGTCGTGTCGGCCGGGGACCGTCTCGGCCTGATCGGCGAGAACGGCGCGGGGAAGTCCACGCTGCTGCGCATCCTCGCCGGGATCGACGAGCCGGACGACGGCGAGGCCGTCCGCCCGGTGCGCACCGGCATCCTCATGCAGGAACTCGAACTCCCGGAGGACACGACGGTCGGCGAGCTGCTGGAGCAGGCGCTCGGCGAGGTCCGCGCCGTCGAGCGGGAGCTCGAGACGTCTGCGGCGTCACTCGGTGAGCGGGGTACCGCCGGTGACGGTTCCGCCGAGCAGCGGTACGCCGCCGCGCTCGATGCGGCGGAACGCGCGGACGTCTGGACGGCGGACGCCCGGTTGGACGCGGTCGTCGACGGCCTCGGTATCACCGGGATCGAACGGTCGCGACGACTGGGTGAGGTGAGCGGGGGACAGCGATCCCGCTTCGCCCTCGCCGCGCTCCTCGTCGCCAGACCGACCGCACTGCTGCTCGACGAGCCGACCAACCATCTGGACGACGAGGCGGTCGCCTTCCTCCGCGGCCACCTGTCGGAGTGGCCGGGCCCGGTGCTCTTCGCGAGCCACGACCGCGCCTTCCTCGACGAGGTGGCGACGGGGCTCGTCGACATCGATCCGTCCCGCCCGGTCCCCGTCGGCGAGGCATCACCCGTCGTGGAGTTCGGCGGGCCGTTCAGTGAGTACCTCGGCTGGAAGGCCGCAGAACTCGACCGGTGGTCGACGCGTTACGAGGAGGAGCAGGCCGAGCTGCGACGGCTCGCGTCCGCGGTGCACGACGTGGCCCCGCGGATCAACCACGATCGGGGCATCCGCGACAACAACCGGATGGCGTTCGGCATGCGAGGCGACCGCGTCGAGCAGCAGATCAGTCGGCGGGTGCGGAACGCGCAGCTCCGACTCGAGGTCCTCGAGCGCGAGCAGGTGCGGCGCCCGCCTCGCCGACTCTCGTTCGCAGGGATCCCGAGCGGCTCGACGGTCCTCGTCGAGGGGGAGCAGCTGCTCGACCTCGCCGACGCCCGCGTCGACGGCCGGCTGCACCTCGAACGCCTGCAGCTGGCGCCCCGGTCGCGCGTGCTGGTCACCGGGGCGAACGGTTCGGGGAAGTCGACGCTCCTGTCGGTGCTCGCCGGTTCGCTGCGTCTCGATACGGGGACCCTCCTCCGGCGGAAGGGGCTCCGGGTGGGGCTCCTCGAGCAGGACGTCGCGTTCCCGGATGCGGATCGATCACCTCGGGAGGTCTACGACCGGACGCTCGGCGAGGCGCGTGCAGCGCGCACCCCGCTCGCAGGGCTCGGGCTCCTGGCGCTTCGCGATCTCGACCGTCCGATCGGTCGGCTCTCCGTCGGGCAGCAGCGCCGTATGGCCTTGGCGCTCATCATCGCGAGGCCTCCGCATCTGTTCCTCCTGGACGAGCCGACGAACCACCTGTCGCTCGCGCTCGCGACGGAGCTCGAGGACGCGCTGGGCGATTACCCGGGTGCGGTCGTCATCGCGAGCCACGACCGGTGGCTCCGTCGGCGCTGGACCGGCGACACCCTGATGCTGGACCGCCGCTGACCGGGATCCCGGTCGGTCCTGCCTGGGCACCGAGCCGCGCTCGGTGCCCAGGTCGGAACCGCAGCTACCCGGAGCGCAAGGCGCCCGTCGACGGGGTCGCTCCGCGCTCACCTGCGCAGGAGCGCGGTCCGGTGATGCGCGTCTGCGCATCGCCGTGTTTCCGGCGGATGACGCCGGTGCCACCGTTCTGTAACGCTTCGGTCGCGAAGCCGGGATCGTCCGTCCGGCAGTCGTCGCATTGGGTAACGTAACCCCATACGCCCCGTGACCCGCGGGGCTGCATCTTGGAGGCTACCTTGGCAATCTCAACTCGGAAGGCCGCTGCGGGCGCAATCGCCGGCGTCGGTCTCATGGCACTGCTCGCCGGCTGCGCATCGGCTCCCAGCACCGGCGACGGCGACTCGACCGGTGCCGCATCCGACTTCCTCCCGTGCATGGTCTCCGACGCCGGTGGCTTCACCGACAAGTCGTTCAACCAGCTCGGCTACGAGGGTCTGACCGAGGCGGCGAAGGAGCTCGGCGTCGAGCCCATCACCGTCCAGTCCGACAAGGCCGACGACTACAAGCCGAACCTGCAGAGCCTGGCCGACCAGGGCTGCTCGCTCATCGTCAGCGTCGGCTTCGCCCTCTCCGCCGACACCGTCACGGCCGCACTCGCGAACCCCGACATCGACTACGCGATCATCGACGACGCCGCCGACAACGACTTCGACGGCAAGGTCGACGCCCCGAACATCAAGCCGATCCTGTTCGACACCGTCCAGGCCGCCTTCCTCGCCGGCTACGCAGCGGCCGACTACTCGAAGACCGGCGTCGTCGGCACCTTCGGCGGCCAGCCCTTCCCGTCCGTCCAGATCTTCATGGACGGCTTCGCCGAGGGCGTCGCGTACTACAACGAGCAGAAGGGCAAGAGCGTCCAGGTCGTCGGTTGGGACGTCGCCGCTCAGACCGGTTCGTTCACCGGTGGCTTCGAGGCCAACGACACCGCGAAGCAGCTCGCCCGCACGCTCATCGACCAGAACGCCGATGTGCTCATGCCCGTCGGTGGCCCGATCTTCCTGAGCGCGATCGCCGAGATCCAGGAGACCGGCAAGGACATCGCGATGGTCGGTGTCGACGCCGACCTGTTCGTCACGAACGCGGACACCGGCAACCTCTTCCTCACCTCCGTCCTGAAGGACATGAAGGCCGGCGTCGGCGACGTCGTGACCGAGGCGGGTGGCGGCAAGTTCGACGCCGCCGCGTACATCGGCACCCTCGAGAACGAGGGCGTCGGCATCGCGCCGTTCCACGACTTCGAGTCCAAGGTCTCGCCGACCCTGGCCGACGAACTCGACACGATCAAGCAGGGGATCATCGACGGTTCCATCAAGGCGACCTCGGTCTCCTCGCCCGTCAAGTAGTCCCTCTTCACCCGGGCCATCGCCCGGGACTCCGGGGGGAGGTCGCGATCCGCGACCTCCCCCCGCTTTGTCCGCGGCACGGTCGGACGGCGATCCCGACCGCCTGTGCCGACATCCGACACGTGACTAGATTGGGACCCATGAAGCTCGAGCTCCGCGGCATCACCAAACGGTTCGGCGCACTCACCGCCAACGACCACATCGACCTCACCGTCGAACCGGGGGAGATCCACTGTCTCCTCGGCGAGAACGGTGCCGGCAAGTCCACCCTCATGAACGTCCTGTACGGCCTGTATCAGGCCGACGAGGGCGAGATCCTCCTGGACGACGTCGTCCAGCACTTCCAGGGCCCTGGCGACGCCATGGGCGCAGGCATCGGCATGGTGCACCAGCACTTCATGCTCATCCCCGTCTTCACCGTCGCCGAGAACGTCATGCTCGGCCACGAGCAGACCAAGGGCGGTGGCCGCCTCGACGTCGCCGCGGCCCGCAAGCTCGTCATCGACATCTCCGAGCGGTTCGGCTTCAGCCTCGATCCGGACGCCATCGTCGGCGACCTCCCGGTCGGGGTGCAGCAGCGCGTCGAGATCGTCAAGGCGCTGTCCCGCAACGCCAACGTCCTCGTCTTCGACGAGCCCACCGCCGTACTCACGCCGCAGGAGACGGACGAGCTCATGGCGATCATGAAGCAGCTCAAGGAGGAGGGGACGTCCATCGTCTTCATCACCCACAAGCTGCGCGAGGTCCGCGAAGTCGCCGACCGCATCACCGTCATCCGCCTCGGCAAGGTCGTCGGCGAGGCCTCGCCCACCGCGACGAACGCCGAGCTGGCGTCCCTCATGGTCGGGCGTCCCGTCGAACTCACGGTCCACAAGGAGGCGCCGAACCTCGGCGACACCACCTTCACCGTGCAGGACCTGTCCGTCGTCGACCACCTCGGCCAGCTCGTCGTCAACGGCGTCAGCTTCGAGGTGCGCGAGGGCGAGGTGCTCGCCATCGCCGGTGTGCAGGGCAACGGGCAGACCGAGCTCACCGAGGCGATTCTCGGGCTGCAGCCGCACACCAAGGGCAGCATCAAGCTCGACGGCGTCGAACTCGTCGGGTCCACCCCACGGAAGGTGCTCGACGCCGGCGTCGGGTTCGTGCCCGAGGACCGGTCCGAGGACGGGCTCGTCAAACAGTTCACCATCGCCGAGAACCTCATGCTGGACCGATCGACCGGTGCGCCCTTCGTGAAGGGCGGCAACGTCCAGCGCGGGTTCCGCGACGAGTTCGCCCGCGAGAAGTCGCAGGAGTTCGACGTCCGGTCGCAGGGCATCGAATCGCCGGCGGGCTCCCTGTCCGGTGGCAACCAGCAGAAGGTCGTCCTCGCCCGTGAGCTCAGCCGTGAGCTGCGGCTGTTCGTCGCCGCACAGCCGACCCGCGGCATCGACGTCGGCTCGATCGAGTTCGTGCACAAGCGCATCGTCGCCACGCGCGACGCGGGCATCCCCGTCATCGTCGTGTCGACCGAGCTCGACGAGGTCGTCGCGCTCGCCGACCGCATCGCCGTCATGTACCGCGGCGGCATCGTCGGGATCGTCCCGGCATCGACCCCCAGAGAGGTCCTCGGCCTCATGATGGCCGGCGAACTCCCGGCAGGAGCAGCAGCATGAGCGAGACGTCCCACACCCCGCCCGGAACGGTCCAGCCGGTGGCACCGGGTGAGGCGAAGCCCGACACGACCCAGCCGCGCTCGAACAAGGTGCTCGCCGAGATCCTCAACTCGAGCATCGTCATCTCGATCCTCGCCGTCGTCCTGGCGATGGTCGTCGGTGCGATCCTCATCGCGCTGACCGATCCGAAGGTCCACACCGCCGCCGGGTACTTCTTCGCGCGCCCGGGTGACACCATCGCGGCGGTCTGGCAGTCGGCGACCGGTGCGTACGGCGCGCTCTTCCAGGGGTCGATCTACAACTTCAAGCGCCCGGACTTCCTGAACGGCATCCGCCCGCTGACGGAGACGCTGACCTTCGCGACCCCGCTGATCCTCGCCGGACTCGGTGTCGGCCTGGCGTTCCGGGTCGGCATGTTCAACATCGGTGGGCGTGGTCAGATGCTCATCGCCGCCGCCTGCGCCGGATGGGTCGGCTTCACGCTCGACCTCCCGCCCGTGGTGCACCTGCTCGTCGCGATCGCCGCCGGCATCATCGGTGGCGCGTTCTGGGGCGGCATCGTCGGTGTCCTGAAGGCCCGCACCGGTGCGCACGAGGTGATCATCACGATCATGCTCAACTACGTCGCGTTCTACCTCATCACCTTCATGCTCTCCACGCAGGGGCTGTTGCAGGCTCCCGGCTCGAACGTGCCGAAGAGCGCTGCGATGGCACCGAACGCGGTGCTGCCGAAGCTCCTCGGTGACCGCTACAACCTGCACGCCGGCTTCCTCATCGCGATCCTCGCGGTCGTGTTCGTGTGGTGGTTGTTCAGCCGGTCGTCGATCGGGTTCCGCTTCCGAGCGGTCGGTGAGAACCCGAACGCCGCGCGCGTCGCGGGTATCGACGTGAAGAACACCTACGTGTACGCCATGCTGCTCTCCGGCGGACTGATCGGTCTCGCCGGCGTCTCGCAGGTGCTCGGAACGGTGACCTCCGGGTTCGACAACGGCATCGACGCCGGCATCGGCTTCGACGCCATCACCGTCGCGCTGCTCGGACGCAGCCGGCCGGGCGGCATCCTCATCGCCGGCATCCTGTTCGGTGCACTCAAGGCCGGCGGGTACTCCATGCAGGCCACCCAGGGTGTGAACGTGCCGATCGACATCGTGCTCGTCCTCCAGGCGCTCATCGTGCTGTTCATCGCGGCTCCGCCGCTCGTGCGGGCGATCTTCTTCCTGCCGAAGCCCGACGGTTCGACGCGCCGAACGCGTCGCTCCGCCAAGAAGGAGGTGTCCGCATGAGTGGATTCACGCTCGACAAGCAGACGCCGCAGCCGGCTCCCGACGCCCCGATCGTCCTCGAGACGGTCGTCGTCCGCAGCTGGAAGGCTCCGATCGCGTTCGGGATCTTCACCGTCATCGCGTTCCTGTTGTTCGTCATCTGGCACCGCGACGGCAACAGCACGTTCCGGCTCTCCAGTGACGGCGACGTCATCCAACTGCCGACGGTCGTGCTCCCGTCCACGGTCACCGGCATCGTCGTCACGATCCTCCTGGCCGCCATCGCGGCGCTGAGCGCGTACCTCGTCACCACGGGCAAGAAGATCCCGCTCTGGCTCATCACCGTGTTCGGGGTGCTGTTCATGGTCGGGTTCCTGTCGTGGGCCGCCGCGGGCAAGGCGATCCCGATCACCGGGCTCCTGCTCGGCACGGTCGCGCTGAGCGTCCCGCTCATCTTCGGCGCGCTCGGCGGCGTCATCTCCGAGCGGGTCGGCGTCGTGAACATCGCGATCGAGGGACAGCTGCTCGCCGGCGCGTTCTCGTCCGCCTTCGTCGCCTCGGTGACGGGGAACGCCTTCCTCGGGCTCGTCGCGGCGATGATCGCCGGGACGCTCGTGAGCTTCCTGCTCGCGGCGTTCTCGATCAAGTACCTCGTCGACCAGGTCATCGTCGGTGTCGTGCTCAACGTCCTCGTCGTCGGCTTGACGAGCTTCCTGTACTCGCAGGTGCTCACGAAGAACGAGGCGCTCTTCAACAGCCCGCCGAAGTTCCCCCGGATCAACATCCCGATCCTCAGCGAGATCCCGCTCATCGGACCCGTGCTGTTCCGCCAGACGATCATCATCTACCTGATGTACATCGCCGTGGCCGTGGTGTTCTTCTGCCTGTTCTACACGCGCTGGGGCCTCCGCCTCCGCGCCGTGGGTGAGCACCCGCAGGCGGCCGACACCGTGGGCATCAACGTGAACCGGACGCGCTTCTGGAACGTCGCGCTCGCGGGCGCGATCGTCGGCCTCGGTGGGGCCTACTTCACCCTGGGCTCGGTCGGTGCGTTCAACAAGGAGATGACGGCGGGTGCCGGCTACATCGCACTCGCGGCGGTCATCTTCGGACGTTGGGACCCGCTCAAGGCGACCCTCGCCGCGCTGCTGTTCGGCTTCACGCAGAACCTCCAGTTCGCGCTGAGCGCCATCGGCTCCCCGGTGCCGAGCGCGTTCATGCTCATGCTGCCGTACGTCGTGACGATCTTCGCGGTCGCCGGACTCGTCGGCATCTCCCGCGGACCGGCGGCCGCCGGCAAGCCCTACGTGAAGGGCTGACCGTGAGCGACACGACGATCACGCCACCCGTCGACTGGGAGGCGCTGCACACCGCGGCCCGGGAGGCGATGGGTCACGCCTACGTGCCCTACAGCCGTTTCCCGGTCGGCGCGGCTGCCCTCGTGGACGACGGCCGGATCATCTCCGGCTGCAACGTCGAGAACGCCAGCTACGGCCTGACGCTGTGCGCCGAGTGCGCGCTCGTCTCCGCGCTCCACATGTCGGGCGGAGGACGCCTCGTGGCGTTCGCCTGCGTCGACGGCAAGGGCGAACGCCTCATGCCGTGCGGCCGTTGCCGACAGCTGCTGTACGAACACTCGACGGCGGGCATGCTGCTCGACACCGTCTCCGGCATCCGCACCATCGACGAGGTCCTGCCGGACGCTTTCGGACCGCGTCAACTCGAGGAGTACCACGCATGAGTTCCGTAGAAGCATTCGACGTCGTCGACCTCATCCGCACGAAGCGCGATCGCGGTGAGCTGTCGACGCCGCAGATCGACTGGCTGATCGACGCCTTCACCCGGGGCTACGTCGCCGACGAGCAGATGTCGGCGCTGGCGATGGCGATCCTGCTGAACGGCATGGAGCGGCGCGAGATCCGCGACCTCACGATGGCGATGATCGCGAGCGGTGAGCGGATGAGCTTCGCGTCGCTCGACAAGCCGACCTCGGACAAGCACTCGACCGGCGGCGTGGGCGACAAGATCACCCTGCCGCTCGCCCCGCTCGTCGCCGTGTTCGGCGTCGCGGTGCCGCAGCTGTCGGGCCGCGGGCTCGGGCACACGGGTGGGACGCTCGACAAGCTCGAGAGCATCCCGGGATGGCGCGCGGCGCTGACGAACGACGAGATGATGGCGCAGCTGGCGGACGTCGGCGCGGTCATCTGCGCCGCCGGTTCCGGTCTCGCCCCGGCGGACAAGCGCCTGTACGCCCTGCGCGACACGACGGGCACGGTCGAGGCGATCCCGCTCATCGCGTCGAGCATCATGTCGAAGAAGATCGCCGAAGGCACCGGGGCGCTCGTCCTCGACGTCAAGTTCGGCTCCGGCGCCTTCATGCAGGACTACGAGCGCGCCGAGGAACTGGCGCGCACGATGGTCGCGCTCGGGACGGACGCCGGTGTGGCGACGACCGCGCTGTTGACGGACATGAACGTCCCGCTCGGCCTCGCGATCGGCAACGCGAACGAGGTCCGCGAGTCCGTCGAAGTCCTGGCGGGCGGTGGTCCGGCGGACGTCGTCGAGTTGACCCTCGCCCTCGCGCGGGAGATGCTGACCCTCGCCGGGCAGCCGGACGCGGACGTCGAGGGCGCCCTCGCGGACGGTCGGGCCATGGACGTCTGGAAGCGCATGATCCGCGCACAGGACGGCGACCCGGACGCACCGCTGCCGGTCGCCAAGGAGACGCACGTCGTCACGGCATCGCGCGACGGCGTGCTGGCGACGCAGGAGGCACTGCCGTTCGGCATCGCGGCCTGGCGCCTCGGTGCCGGTCGGGCCAGGCAGCAGGACCCGGTCATCCACGCGGCGGGCATCGACCTGCACGCGAAGCCGGGTGACGAGGTCCGGGCCGGACAGCCGCTCTTCACGCTGAGCGCCGACGACGCCGCCCGCTTCCCGCGGGCGCTCGAGGCTCTCGAGGGTGCCTACACGATCGAGGACACCGCACCGCCGCGCGGCCCCATCGTCCGGGCCCGCATCGAGGCCTGACGGCCGCAGACGCTCAGTCCGTCGCCCGGTCCTCGAGGCGACGGACTGAGCCATGTCGCAGGATGCGCGTGAGCGGTACAGTGAACCCCGTGACCTCTGCAGACGAATCCCCCCTCTCCGGCGTCGACCTCCGCGCGCTCCCGAAGATCTCGCTCCACGACCACCTCGACGGCGGTGTGCGGCCCGCCACGATCATCGAGCTGGGCGAAGCGAACGGTGTCGACGTCCCCGTGTCGGACCCCGACGGCCTGGCCGACTGGTTCTACACGCAGTGCAACGCCGGCTCGCTCGTCGAGTACCTGAAGACCTTCGACCTCAGCACCGCGGTCATGCAGACCGAGGAGGGGCTCGTCCGCATCGCGCGCGAGTTCGTCCAGGACCTCGCTGCGGACGGCGTCATCTACGGTGAGGTGCGCTGGGCTCCCGAACAGCACCTCACCCGGGGTCTCAGCCTCGACGCGGTCGTCGAGGCCGTTCAGGAGGGCATCGAGCTCGGCATCAAGGACGCGGCCCACTCCGGCTCCGACATCCAGATCGGCCAGCTCGTCACGGCCATGCGGCATGCCGACCGCGCGCTCGAGATCGCTGAGCTCGCCGTGCGCCATCGCGAGCGCGGCGTGGTCGGGTTCGACATCGCCGGCGCTGAGGCGGGCTTCCCCGCCAGCAAGCACCGGCTGGCGTTCGACTACCTCGCGGCCGAGCTGTTCCCGGTCACCGTCCACGCGGGGGAGGCCGACGGCATCGAGTCGATCCGGAGCGCCATGCTCGACGGCCGTGCGCTGCGACTCGGCCACGGTGTCCGCATCGCGGAGGACATCTTCATCGAGCGCGACGACGCCGAGTCCCTCTACGCCACGCTCGGTCCCGTCGCGGAGTGGGTCCGCGACCGCAAGATCCCGTTGGAGCTCAGCCCGCAGTCGAACCTGCAGACCGGAGCCATCGCGGCCTGGGGCGAGGAGCTCGAGGACCACCCGTTCGACCTCCTCTACCAGCTCGACTTCGCCGTCACGGTGAACGTCGACAACCGCACGATGAGCGACACGAGCCTGACGAAGGAGCTCGCGCTCCTCTCCGAGGCGTTCGACTACGACCTCACCGACCTGGAGACCTTCCAGCTGAACGCCGCCGCCGCGACGTTCCAGCCGCTGGAGATCCGTGAGGCTCTGGCGGACCGCATCAGCGAGGCGTTCGACGAGTTCCTCGACGACGACGAGGACTGACGATGCCGGCAGGTGCTGTTCCGGCGACCGCCTGGGCGGCACCTGCGCGGCAGGCTTCCAGCCTCGGAGCGTTACGATGGTTCCGATCCACTCGGGTCGACCGATCCTCTGATTGAAGCGATGCCACTCCCAGAACTGTCCGAAGCCAGCGTCGCGCTCCACGTCGATGCCGACGACTGGCGCGAGGCGATCCGCGTAGCCGGAGCGCTGCTGTCCGACACCCGCGCGACCGACGTCGCGTACACGCAACGGATGATCGACGTCGTCGAGGAGTTCGGCGCGTACGTCGTGATCGCGCCGGGCCTGGCGCTCGCGCACGCCCGACCGGGCGCCGACGTCCACGAGGACGCCCTCGTCGTCGCGACCCTCGCTGCTCCGGTCCGGTTCGGCCACCCCCACAACGACCCCGTCTCGGTGGTCCTCGGCCTCGCGGTCACCACCGCTGAGTCACACGTGGGCTGGGTGGCGGAGATCGCCAACGTCTTCAACGACGAGACCGCCATCCCGCGGCTCGCTGCGGCCACGACGCTCGACGAGGTGCGAGCCGTGTTCGGTGCGTCGCCGCTGTCCGGCGGAGGCCAGGCATGAAGATCGTCGCCGTCTGCGGTTCGGGAGTCGGCTCCTCGGCCATCCTCAAGCTCAACGCCGAACGCGCGCTCGAACGCCTCGACCTCGAGGCCGACGTCGTCGCCGGCGACATCGAGAGCCTCGGCACCACCGCGGCCGACGCCCAGGTGATCCTGACCTCGCCGGAGCTCGTCGAGCGCATCGGCAAGACCTTCGCCGACATCGTCGTCATCGACAACTACTTCGACCTCGCCGAACTCACCGAGAAGCTCGAACGCGCCATCGGCTGAGTGGTGTGCGCCCCGGTCTCCGGGCCGCACACCACCGGGCGCCGAGCCCGTCGAGGGGCTAGGAGACGAGCGCCGTCAGGTCCGTCCGCAGAGCGGCGAGCCGCGCGGTGACCGTGGCCGCCCGCTCGGCGGCGTCGCCGTCGGCGGACTGGACGTCGACGTACACCTTGAGCTTCGGCTCCGTGCCGCTCGGCCGGATCATGACCCTGGTGCCGTCGTCGAGCCAGACGCGCAGGACGTCGCTCGGCGGGAGCGCCTCGAACCCGTCGGCGAGGTCGTCGATCCGGGTCACCCGAGCTCCCGCGAGCTCCGTCGGCGGGAGCGCCCGCAGCCCGGCCATGACCTCGCCGATGCGGCTGAGTTCGGTGTAGCGGATGGAGATCTGGTCGCTGCCGAAGGAACCGAAGGTGTCCGCGAACCGGTCGAGGAGCCCCGCGACGCTCTCGCCCGCCTGCGCCGACGCCGTCGCGAGACCGAGGAACGCGATGGCCGCCGAGATGCCGTCCTTGTCGCGCACGGTCCCGGGGTTCACCAGGTAACCGAGGGCCTCCTCGAAGCCGAAGAGCATGCCCGGCGTCCGGGAGATCCACTTGAACCCGGTGAGCGTCTCGCGGAACTCGAGGCCGTGCGCCTCGGCGACGAGGCGCAGGGCGGGGGAGGAGACGATCGAGCACGCGAGCGTGCCCTCGGGAGCCGCATCGCCGTCGAGTGCGGCACTGGCGGCCTGGGCGGCCCGCCAGCCGAGGAGGAGACCGACCTCGTTGCCGGTGAGTCGACGGAACCCCGATGGTGCCGCGTCGTCGGGGATCGCGATCGCCAGGCGGTCGGCGTCGGGGTCGTTGGCGATGATGAGGTCGGCGCCGACTGCTCGCGCCGTCGCGAAGGACAGGTCGAGTGCGCCCGGCTCCTCCGGGTTCGGGAAGCTGACGGTCCGGAAGGTGGGATCGGGATCGATCTGCTCGGCGACGAGTTCCGGTGCCGGATACCCGGCGGTCTCGAGGACGCGTCGGGTCGTCTCCCAACCCACGCCGTGCATGGCCGTGTAGACGACGCGCAGCTGGCCGCCCGCCGGGGCGGGAGCGACGGCTGCGGTCTCGGCGACATAGGCGTCGACGACGTCCTCGCCCGCGATCTCGAACCCGTCGCTGCGCGGGAGGTCCTGGACGAGCGCCGTCTCGGCGATGCGCCCGATGTGGGCGGCGATGGCCGCGTCGGCGGGGGAGACGATCTGGGACCCGTGGTGCTCGCCGCCCAGGTACACCTTGTAGCCGTTGTCGGCGGGCGGATTGTGACTCGCGGTCACCATGACGCCGGCCGAGGCGTCGAAGAACCGCACGGCGAACGCGAGGACGGGCGTCGGCAGGAGCCGTGGCAGCAGGATGGCGCGGACGCCGGCACCGGCCATCAGCTCGGCGGTGTCGCCGGCGAACACGGCGGAGTTCTTCCGGCCGTCGTAGCCGATGACGACGCTCGGCGTCACGCCTTCCGGTGCCTGCTCGAGCAGGTAGGCGGCGAGTCCGGCCGCGGCCTGCGACACGAGGACCCGGTTCATCCGGTTGGAACCGGCCTCGATGCGTCCGCGGAGCCCGGCCGTGCCGAACTGCAGACGGGTGTCGAAGCGGTCGTGCAGTTCTGCGACGGCCACGTCGTCGGACACGCGCGCGCGTTCGACGAGGCCTGCCAGTTCGGCCCGGGTCTCGTCGTCGGGATCCTGGGCGAGCCAGGCCTCGGCGGTCGCGAGCAGGCTCGTCGCCTCGCTCACAGGGCCGCGACGATCTGCGCGAGGAGCTTGCTGATCACCGGCTCGGCCGCCTGGCCGGCCTCGATGACCTCGGCATGGCTGAGCGGTGTCTGCTGGATGCCGGCGGCGAGGTTCGTGATGAGCGACATCCCGAGGACCTCCATGCCGGCCTGACGTGCGGCGATCGCCTCGAGCGCGGTCGACATGCCGACGATGTGACCACCGATCGCCTTCGCCATCTGGACCTCGGCCGGGGTCTCGTAGTGCGGACCGCGGAACTGCGTGTAGACGCCTTCGTCGAGCTCCGGAGCGACGCTGTGCGCGATGTCCCGCAGCCGCTTGGCGTAGAGGTCGGTGAGGTCGATGAAGGTCGCACCTTCGAGCGGCGAGTCGGCGGTGAGGTTGATGTGGTCGCTGATCAGCACGGGCGTCCCCGGCGTCCAGTGGTCCTTGATGCCGCCGGCGCCGTTCGTCAGCACCATGATGCGGGCACCGGCAGCCGCAGCCGTCCGGACGCTGTGCACGACGCGGCGGACACCGTGGTTCTCGTAGTAGTGCGTCCGGGCGCCGATGACGAGCGCACGCTTGCCGCTCGGGAGCAGGATCGAGCGCAGGGTGCCCACGTGGCCCTCGAGCGCCGGCTTCGAGAAGCCGACGATCTCCGATGCCGGGATCGTCGCCGTCGTCTCGCCGATCAGATCGGCCGCCTTGCCCCAGCCGCTGCCGAGGGTGAGCGCGATGTCGTGGTGTTCGACGCCGGTCTTCTCGGCGATCTGGCCGGCGGCTTCGCGGGCGATCTCGAAGGGATCGACATCGGACAGATCGAGTGGGTTCGCAGAGGTTTCGGACATCCTCTCACTCTAGACAGGGGCGGGGCCGCCGCCCAACCGTGGCGACCCCGCTCATCCGCGCACGATCCCGGCCGCTGCAGGCCCGAACGGGTTTGGTCCCGCCCCTGGTGGCGCGCGAGAATGGAGGCATGGCCTACGAGTTCGAACGCAAGCAGCGAGTGGCGATCATCGGAGGCGGACCCGGCGGGTACGAGGCTGCCCTCGCCGGGGCGCAGCTCGGGGCCGACGTCACGCTCGTGGAGCGTTCGGGCGTCGGCGGAGCGGCCGTCATCACCGACGTCGTCCCGTCCAAGAGCCTCATCGCCACGGCCGACGCGGTCGGGGCCATCGGCGAGGCCGCCGACCTCGGTGTGCAGTTCTTCGTCCGCTCGGAGACCACCGGCAAGCCCAGCCGTCCCGAGGTCGCGGTGAACCTCGCCGCCGTCAACAAGCGACTGCTCGGACTGGCCCGCCAGCAGTCCGAGGACATGCGGGCGAGTCTCATCCGTGCCGGTGTCCGCATCGTCAACGGTCAGGGGCGGCTCGACGGACCGAACGAGGTCATCGTCTCGACCGATCTGTCCGCCGGCACCGACTTCGACCGCATCGAGGCCGACACCGTCGTCGTCTCCGTCGGCGCGAGCCCGCGCCAGTTGCCCTCCGCCCTGCCGGACGGCGAGCGCATCCTCACCTGGACGCAGCTCTACAACCTCACCTCCGTCCCCGAGCACCTCATCGTCGTCGGCTCGGGCGTCACCGGCGCCGAGTTCGCCTCCGCCTACACGGCGCTCGGCTCCAAGGTCACGCTCATCTCGAGCCGCGACCAGGTGCTGCCCGGTGAGGACGCCGATGCGGCGGCGGTCATCGAGAACGTCTTCAAGCGCAACGGCATGACGGTCCTGTCGAAGTCGCGGGCCGACTCCGTCACCCGGACCGAGACCGGCGTCGTCGCCACGCTCTCCGACGGCCGCACGGTCGAGGGGTCGCACTGTCTCATGGCGGTCGGTTCGGTGCCCAACACCGCCGGGATCGGTCTCGAGGAGGCCGGCGTGCAGCTGACCGATTCCGGACACATCCGCGTCAACCGGGTGGCGCGCACGAGCGTCCCCAACATCTACGCAGCCGGTGACTGCACGACCTTCCTGCCGCTCGCGTCCGTCGCGTCGATGCAGGGTCGCACCTCGATGCTGCACGCGATGGGCGACGCGGTGAACCCGACCGAGATCCGCAACGTCGCCGCGAACATCTTCACGCAGCCCGAGATCGCGACCGTGGGCTGGACCCAGAAGCAGATCGAGGACGGCATCGCCCAGGGTGAGATCTACAAGCTGCCGCTCGCCCAGAACCCGCGCGCGAAGATGATGGGCATCAAGGACGGCTTCGTCAAGCTGTTCGCGCGGACCGGCAGCGGGACGGTCATCGGCGGGGTCATCGTCGCCCCGAAGGCCAGCGAGCTCATCTTCCCGCTCGCCCTCGCGGTCGAGCAGCGGCTGAACGTCGACCAGGTCGCGCGTGCCTTCACGGTCTACCCGTCACTCACCGGGTCGATCACCGACGCGGCGCGCGCCATGCACATCGTCGAATAGACGTCGTCCTCGTCGAACCGTCGCCGAGGAGCTGGACGTCACCGATCGCGGTTCGCGAGCACGATGCGCGCGACGGCGACCCGCGAGCGCACGCCCCAGGCGTGGAAGACGGCGCTGAGATGCTTCTCGACGGTCTTGCGGGAGATGCCGAGGGCTGTCGCGATCTCGTCGTTGGACAGGCCGTCCGCGACGAGCTCGGTGAGGTCCCGCTGTCGGGGCGTGAGCGGTGCGGTCGGGACGGGGACGGCGGTCAACGGCAGTGTGGCCGGGAGCCGTGAGGGGAGCTGGCGGCGGGACACGATCCCGAACGCGGCGAGCACCCGGGTGACGTGCGCGTCGACCGTGCGCGAGGAGAGCTGGAGGACGGACGCGATCTCCGCCGTCGAGTTGCCCTCCGCGGAGAGCAGGGCGACCTCGCGTTCGCGCGGCGACAGTCCGTCCCAACCGGATCCCGCGACCGGCGCGAGACGTCGACCGATCGCCTTCAGCTCCCGGGCGGCGGAGCGGGTCGCGGCGGTGTGTCCGCCGCGGACCGCCTGCTCGGCGAGCGCGGCCAACTCGCGGACGGCCTGCGTCCGGTCGGACATGGCGATCAGGGCGCGCGTCGCGAGGATCTCGCCGATCCCGGCTTCCAGCATGCGGCCGTCGGCCAACGCGCGGGTGGTCGCCGTGCGCGCGAGCGCCAGCGCCTCGGCGGGGCGCCCACGGAGGAGTTCGAGCTTGCACTGCATCCGGAGGATGGCCGGCCCGGGGACCCTGCGGTCGACGTCGGCGGCGATGAAGCCGATGAGGCGTTCCGATTCGACGATGTCGCGGTCGAGGAACGCGCTCGAGACCAGCAGTTCGATCGCGAGGGCCCGGTCCTGGACGGACAGGCCGCTGAAGTCGTTCCCCGAAGCGCTGCGGGCGAGGGCCGCGGCGCCGTGGTCGTCCGCGAGTGCTGCGAGACCGTAGCCGACGAGGAGGTAGCACGTCGTCTGGAAGGCGCCCGTGGGCTCGGGGATGGTCTGACGGACGCGGCGGGCGAGCGTCCTGGTCGCCCCCTGCTCGGCACGGTTCCCGGCGACGAGGCACTGCACGGCCTCCGCGTACAGCGCGGTCGGTCCGCTCCCGGCCCGCTCGAACATCGCGAGCGCGGCGGCCTCGGCCTCGGCGACGCGTCCCTCGTTGAGCAGGAGGCGGGCGAGGACCCCGTCGACGAGTGTCCGGTACAAGCGCCCCGGGGTGGCGGCGATGTCGTCGGCGAACGCGTCGGCGAAGCGCCGGGCGGCGTGGATCAGGACGTTGACGACGGCACCCTCGACGAGCAGGTACCCGACGAGCCAGGCCAGGGTCGGTTCGAGGTCCCCGCCGTCGTCGACGAGGGCGTCCGCCTCCGCGAAGCACCCCTCCAGCTCCGAGCCGGACGAGCGGTCCGACCCGAGGGCCAGCCCGGCGGCCCCGAGCACGAGCAGGCGGGTCGTCCGGTCGGAGTCCGTCGAGGCGGCGAGCGCGTCCACCGCGTCTTGGCGACAACCCGCGAAGTCGGCGGTGGTGAACCGGGCGTAGGACAGGAGGGCGAGGACGCGGGGATCGGACGCAGCGCCGGGCTCCGCCTCGAGCAGTGCGATCGCACCGGCGGCGTCGAAGTCCGCCACACGATCCAACGCATCTTCGAGGAGGTCGGCTGCTGACACCTGCTCAGCGTATCGTCGCCGGGTCCGATACGACGCCCGAAGGCGCCGTCCGGGTCAGCTGATGGTGAGGAGCTGGTGACCCGAGGAGACCGTGGCACCGACCGTCGCGTCGATCGCGCCGACCGTGCCGTCCTTGTGCGCTGTGATGGGCTGTTCCATCTTCATCGCCTCGAGGACGACGACGAGGTCGCCCTTCACGACGACATCGCCCTCGGCGACCGCGAGCTTCACGATGGTCGCCTGCATGGGCGCCGAGACGGAGTCACCCGTCGCACCCGAGACCACCGCTGCACCACCACCGCGGCGGTGCGGAGCGGGAGCGGCGACCGGCGCACCGACGTTCAGTCCCAGCTGTCCGCCCGGAAGGCTGACCTCGAGACGCTTGCCGCCGACCTCGACGACCACCGTCGAGCGGGCAGCGGGTGCCTGCTGCGCATCGATGGATCCGTCCCAAGCCTCGATGTCGTTGACGAACTCCGTCTCGATCCATCGGGTGTAGACGCCGAAGGTGCCGTCCTCCGCGGTGAACGCGGGGTCGCGGACGATCTTGCGGTGGAAGGGGATGACGGTGGGGAGGCCTGCTACCTCGAACTCGTCGAGTGCGCGACGGCTCCGTTCGAGCGCCTCTTCGCGGGTACGTCCCGTGACGATGATCTTGCCGAGGAGCGAGTCGAACGCGCCTGAGATCGTGTCGCCGGCCGTGACACCGGAGTCGAGCCGGACACCGGGGCCGCCGAAGGTCTTGAACACGTGGATCGGGCCCGGCTGCGGGAGGAAGCCGCGTCCCGGGTCCTCGCCGTTGATGCGGAACTCGAAGGAGTGGCCGCTCGGCTGCGGGTCGTCGTAGTCGAGGACGCCGCCCTCGGCGAGACGGAACTGCTCACGGACGAGGTCGATGCCGGTGACCTCCTCGGAGACCGGGTGCTCGACCTGCAGGCGGGTGTTGACCTCGAGGAAGGAGACGGTGCCGTCCTTGCCGATGAGGAACTCGCAGGTGCCGGCACCGAGGTAGCCGACCTCCTTGAGGATCGCCTTCGACGCGCGGTAGAGCTCCGCCACCTGTTCGTCCGAGAGGAAGGGTGCCGGTGCCTCTTCGACGAGTTTCTGGTGGCGACGCTGCAGCGAGCAGTCTCGGGTGGAGACGACGACCACGTTGCCGTGCGCATCGGCGAGGCACTGCGTCTCGACATGGCGTGGCTGGTCGAGGTACTTCTCGACGAAGCACTCGCCCCGGCCGAACGCTGCGATGGCCTCGCGGGTGGCCGACTCGAAGAGCTCGGCGACCTCCTCGCGCTCACGGGCGACCTTCAGGCCGCGACCGCCGCCGCCGAACGCCGCCTTGATGGCGACGGGCAGGCCGTGGACGTCGACGAAGTCGAGCACCTCCTCGGCACCCGATACGGGGTTGAGCGTGCCGGGGGCGAGCGGAGCGCCCACCCTCTCGGCCACGTGGCGGGCGGAGACCTTGTCGCCGAGCCGTTCGATGGCCTCGGGCGACGGACCGATCCAGATCAGCCCTGCGGCCATGACGGCACGTGCGAAGTCCGCGTTCTCGGCGAGGAAGCCGTAGCCCGGGTGGACGGCGTCGGCGCCGGACCGTCGGGCGATGGACAGGAGCTTGTCGATGACGAGGTACGTCTCCGCGCTCGTCGTCCCGTCGAGGGCGTAGGCCTCGTCAGCGAGACGGGCGTGCATGGCGTCGCGATCCTGGTCGGCGTAGACGGCGACGGAGGCGATCCCGCTGTCCTTCGCGGCTCGGATGACGCGGACGGCGATCTCGCCACGGTTGGCGATGAGGACCTTGGTTATACGTGGCACAGTCCACGAGCCTACCGGGAGGCCCGGGTGAGCCTTTGGCTCACACGCACAAAAAAGCCGCAGGAACGACGTGTCGCCTCTACAAGGGCTGAGGTGTCAGAGGGCGCCGCGCCGGTTGCGGAGCTCGTGCCAGTCGTGTCCCAGCGTGCGGACGAGACGCCGCAGGGTCGGGAGTGAGAGGCCGACGACGGTCGACGGATCGCCCTCGATGCGGGTGATGAAGGCGGCACCCAGACTGTCGATCGTGAACGCCCCCGCCACCGCCAGGGGCTCGCCCGATGCGATGTAGGCGTCGATCTCGGCGTCGTCGAGGTCGTCGGCGAAGGACACCTCGGCGCTCGCGACCGCACCGATCCCGACCGGCGAGGCACCGGTGCAGTCGATGAGCCAGTGACCGGAGTACAGGGTCCCCGTCCGGCCGCGCTGGGCGTGCCAGCGTTCGCGGGCGCGCTCGGGGGTGTGGGGCTTGCCGTGGACGACGCCGTCGAGGACGAACACCGAGTCGCCGCCGAGGATGAGGTCGGCCGCGTCGCCACGTTCGCGCACGACGGCCAGAGCGGCCTCCGCCTTCGCGCGGGCGAGGAGGGCCACGACCTCGTCCGGGGCGAGGGGGGCACCCGCGGCGCGGGTCGCATCGTCGACGGCCTGTTCCTCGTCGACCGACGACGGGACGACGATCGGCTCGATGCCACTCGACCGCAGCAGGGCGAGTCTGGCCGGTGACGTGGAGGCGAGCGTGAGGCGCATGACGGTTCCTTCTGCAGTGGACGGTGGACTCCCCGCAGCCGCCCGTGTGACATGCTCGACGCATGAGCACGACGACTGCACGCACCGTGGAACTGGACATCACCAACGTAGCCCACGGGGGTGTCTTCGTCGCCCGGCACGAGGGCCGGGTGGTCTTCGTCCCCGACACGCTCCCCGGCGAGCGCGTGCGGGCACGCATCGTCGACGAGAACGAGAAGCGCTTCTGGCGGGCTGAGACCCTGGAGGTCCTCACGCCGTCCGAGCACCGCCGTCCGCACGTCTGGACCGAGGCCTCCGTTGACCGCGAGCCGAGCGAGCGGGCGGGAGGAGCGGAGTTCGGACACATCGAGCTCGCCCACCAGCGTGCGTTGAAGCACCAGGTCCTCGCTGAGGGGCTCGAGCGGTTCGCCGGAGTCGCTCCCGAGTTCACGGTCGCCGCGGTCGACGGCGAGACGCCCGACGGCACCCGGTGGCGGACGCGGGTCTCCCTGCACGTCGACCAGCACGGCAACATCGGTCCCTATGCCTCGCGGTCCCACCACGTCGTCCCCGTCGACGACCTGCCGCTCGCGATCGAAGCGGTCGCTGGAGCGGCCAAGCTCGAGGAGTTGCCGGACGGCACCACGTCCATCGACATCGTCGCCTCCTCGACCGGGGCGGTCCGCGTCCTGACTCGTACGGACGAGGTCGGAGGCGGCGACCGCCGACGCGGTGGTGGGCGCGGTCGACGCAGGGGACCGAAGCCGGCCCGACCGGCGGCAGACCCGATCCGTGAGCTCGTCGGCGAGCGCGAGTTCATCGTCGACGCGAACGGGTTCTGGCAGGTCCACCGTCAGGCTGCGACGACCCTCCAGCAGGCCGTGTCCGCGGCCATCGACGACGCGAGCTTCGACCCGCGCGCCGCGAACCTCGACCTCTACGGCGGCGTCGGCCTCCTGGCCGCGGGCGTGGGGGACCGCTTCGGCGCGACCACCCGCATCACGACCGTGGAGAGTGACGAACGGGCCACCGAGTACGCGGGCGAGAACCTGTCCGAGTGGGTGGGCGCACAGGCCGTCACCGCGAAGGTCGACGCCTTCCTGCGGTCGGAGATCGCGACGGGCAGTCGGATCGAGCGGTCCCGGTACGCCACCGCGACCGTCGTGCTCGACCCGCCCCGCTCGGGCGCGGGCGCGGAGATCGTCGCCATGCTCGGCGAGCTGCGGCCCGCGTCGATCGTCTACGTCGCCTGCGACCCCATCGCGCTGTCCCGCGACGTCGCCCTCCTGGCGGAGCAGGGCTACGAGCTCGACCATCTCGCGGCCTACGACCTCTTCCCCAACACGCACCACCTCGAGGCCGTCGCGGGCTTCTCACGGACGGCTTGAGCGGGCCCGAGCCGACGGAGGCGACTCGCGATCCGGCCGTCGCGCCCGGCGGGTCCGTCACTCGCTACGATGGTGCCGTGGTGACCGTCGCAATCATTGATGATCACGAGTCCGTGCGGCTCGGGATCGAAGCGGTGTGTGCGCACGCCGGGTATCAGGTCGTGGCGAGTGCCCCGACCGCCGTCGAGTGCATCGCCGCGTTGAACGGTGTGGTGCCCGACGTGGTCGTGCTCGACCTCTCGCTCTCCGACGGCAGCACGCCGACCTCGAACATCCACGCGGTGCAGGCTGTGGGGGCACACGTCCTCATCCACTCGATCGCCGATCGTGTCGCTCTGGTGCGCGAGGCGCTTGCCGCCGGAGCGTCCGGGGTCATCCCCAAGTCGTCGCCGACGGACACGGTCATCGCCGCCATCGGCACGGTGGCCCGTGGCGAGGCCCTGAACAACATCGAGTGGGCGAGTGCGATCGACGCCGACAGCGATTTCGCGCGAGCGCAGCTTGGTCGTCGCGAGCGCGACGTTCTGCACCTCTACGCGTCCGGCCTGCCGCTGAAGACCGTCGCCATGCAGCTCGGCATCGCCTACTCCACGGCCCGAGAGCACATCGACCGCATCCGGGTGAAGTACGTCGAGGTGGGGCGTCCGGCACCGACGAAGGTCGACCTGCTCCGCCGAGCGGTCGAGGACGGGATCCTCCCCGGCCTCGATCAAGGCGGGACGGATGTCTCCTAGCTTCCGGGCACCGACCAGGCATCCCGCGATCCCCGCGACCACGAGAGATGTCCAGGTTCAGCGCCGGATGCTGAACACCGCGAACTTCGAACGCCTCCTCGGACGATCGGTCGCGATCATCGGACTCGTCTTCGGACTGCAGACCGCATTCACCACGCTCGGACAGGGCGTCCAGATCACCGGCTGGTTCGGCGTCGTCTACGTCTCGCTCGTCTTCGGGACGATGTTCGGCGCCATCATCTGCTGCCTCTTCCTGTGGCACCACCGCATCGCCTCCGGCGTCTTCGCTGCCGTGTTCTTCGTGGCCCTCCTCATCTGGCCGGCGGTGAACGCGCAGGCGTCGGCGGACATCAACCAGGAACCCTGGATCTGGTACCTCTGCACGATCGCCGTCGCGTTCGCCTGCATCCCGCTGCAGTTGCGGGGGGCCATCGTGTACCTCGTCGTGACCTCGGTCATGTACGGCGTCAACCGCGTCATCGACGCCGACTTCGCGCCGGCGTCCTTCGAGATCGGTGCGCTCGACGCTTCGTACGCGACGATCATCGGAGGGCTCATCGTCGTCCTCGTCGGGCTGTTCCGTGTGCTGGCCGGTCGGGTCGACATCGCAAGGGCGGCCGCCCTCGCCACCTACGACGCGGCCGTCAAGCAGCACGCCACGGAGGTGGAGCGCGTCGAGGTCGATTCGATCGTCCACGACAGCGTCCTCGCCTCCCTGCTCGCCGCGGATCGGGCGCTGACCCCGAAGTCGGAGGCGCTCGCCGTCATGATGGCGCGGGTCGCGATCGAACAGCTCGAGGGTGTCGGAGCGCCGATGACGAACGAGGACGAGGTCACCGGTCTCGCCGAACTCATCGAACGGCTGCGTGCGGCCGCGTCGATGCTCGGTGAACCGTTCTCCGTCACGGTCGAGGGGGCGTCCGGCCGGGTCCTGCCCGTCACGGTCGCGAACGCGGTCTACTGGGCGACGGTGCAGGCGATGGTCAACAGCGTCGAGCACGCGGGTTCGGGAGTGGCGCGGAGCCTGTCCATCGAGGGCACGGTCTCCGGCGGCGTCTGCGTCATCGTCGGCGACGACGGCGTCGGGTTCTGCCCCGAGCAGGTCGCCGAGGAGCGGCTCGGGCTGAAGGTCTCGATCGTCGAGCGGGTCGCCGCGGTCGGCGGTCGCTCGACGGTGATCTCCCGTCCGGGTGAGGGTGCCGTGATCCGCATCGAGTGGTCACCGGAGCACGACTCGTGACCCCGGCACCGCGGTACGCCCTCGTCATCCTCGCCGCCCTGTTCTCGGCGTACCACCTGCTCCGCGCGGCGCTGACGCTCGAGACACCCCGCGACGTCGTCCCGGTCCTCATCGCGATGCTCGTCTACGCCGTCGCGAGCGTCCTGAGTCTCTGGCCGATGGGCACGACGCGCATGCCGTCGTGGCTCGCGAGCATCAACCTCGCGACCGCGATCGTCGTCCCGTTGCTCGTGACCAGCCAGCTCGACCCCACGCGGAACAACGGGTACGCCACCTGGCACGTCGCGTCGATCGGGACACTGATGACGATCACCGTGGTCCGGCAGCGGGAGGCGGTCGCCTACATCGGGATCGTCTTCCTCACGGTCCAGTCGCTCCTCTGGGCGGGTCCGGGACTGGCGCTCGGGATGGGTGTCACGGGCAGCCTCATCTGGGTCGTCCTCGCGAGTGTGCTCACCCGATCGATCGCCGGGGCGCAGCATGACGCCGAGCGGCTGACGCAGGCGGAGCATGCGACCTCGGACTGGCAGGCTGCGCAGTACGCGCACGTGCACGAGCGGAGACGACGCCTCAGCCAGACGGGCCGACTGGCGACCCCGATGCTCCGTACGATCATCGCCAACGGCGGCAGGCTGTCGGTGGCCGATCGCACGGAGTGCCGGACGCTCGAGGCCAGTCTCCGCGACGAGATCCGTGGCCGCCACCTCCTGAGCGACCCGGTCCGGTCCGAGGTGCTCGCGGCCCGGCGGCGCGGCGCGATCGTGAACATGCTGGACGAAGGTGGCCTCGAGGAGCTGGACGCCGGCGTCCTCGACGCGATCCACGAGCAGATCGCCGAAGCGCTCGCCGCCTCGCACGCGACGCGCCTCATCGTGCGGAGCGTTCCGGACGACGAGCGCGTCGCGGTGACCGTGGTCGGCCTGCGTGCGGTGCACCGGGAACCGGGCGTGGCTGCGGGTCCGGACGACGACGACGAGGAACTCGACGTCTGGCTCGAGATCCCGCGCGACGGCTCCCGTGCCGACGTGGGCGCGGTCGGCGTGTCCGACGAGGACTGAACCGCTCCGACGAGGGCAGTACCCGTCCACGGGCTCAGCGACCGAGGTGTTCCGGGTGGACTTCTTCCGGTCACTGAGCTTGTCGAAGTGCCCACGAGGAACCCCTTCGTCGGCGGGGTCAGAACGGCGCGGGATCGGGTTCGGTCCGGTGGTGTCTGCCGTCGGGTGTCGTCCACTCGAGCACCCCGCCGGGCCCATGGTCGAGATTCCACCCGGGAAGGTGTTTCATTCGGTGGTGATGTCGACACAGGCAGGCGAGGTTCCCGATGTCTGTCGTCCCGCCGTCTTCCCACGCGACCGAATGATCGAGGTCACACGCTCTGGCGCGCCTGCCACAGCCCGGTGCGCGACAAGTGCCGTCTCGCAGGCGCACCGCGCGTTGCAGGTCAGCCGGGACCCGGTACTGGTTCCGCCCGACGGACAGCACGGCTCCCGTTTCCGGCTGGACCAGGATCCGGGTGAAGCTCGGTGCGTTCACCGCGATGCGGGCGGCGGTCTCACGGTCGATGGGGCCGTAGCCGTCCAGCGTGGCCGGGGCCTCTGAGACGCCGGCCATCGTGAGCGCCGGGACGGTGATCTGCACGGTCGGCTTGATGTGCTCCTGCACCTCGATCGGGTGCGGGAGGACCGCGCTGGACCTGACGTCGTCGGGTGTCACACCGGTGAGGGCGAGGGCCGCGAGCGCGTCGGCCTGCAGTTGTCCGCAGGTGCGGGTGTCACCGGCATCGCGCGATTCGGCGGCGGCCGCTTCGACCCGCTCGGCGATGCCCTGCGCGATCGGCGCCGTCGTGAAGAGATGCACCCACGCCATGCCGTCGGCGGCGGGCTCGAATTCCACCCGGCGGTCGGCCTCAGAGCGGACCGCTCGGGCGGTGATCGATTCCGGATGGAGGCGCTCGCGCAGGACGCGGGCGCGCCTCCGGAGGTTCGCGTTGGTGGACTCCTCCGCGATCGTCAGGACCGCAGCGAGGAACACCGCCCGCCCTGCTGCCGGCACGTCACTGAGTTGGTCGATGATCGTCTGCGCGTGCCGGGCCGAGATGCGGCCGGTTTCAAGGGATTCAAGTACCGCGGGTGCTTCGTTCACGAGCCGTTCCGCGTCGTTCGTCGCGCGCTGGACCGTCCGCTCCGGCGTCCGCGTCGCCATGGCGAGGGCCGCACACGTCGACCGACGGGAGAGGGCCTGCCGTTCCGCCGGCGGGAAGATCGCCGGAACCATGGCGTCGGCGAAAGCGTCCGCGTAAGCGGCGGAACGGGCCAGGAGCCGGGCCTCCTCGGCGTCCAGAGCAGCACGCCGACGCTGGATCTCCGCGTAGCGGTCCGAGAACTCCGCGAGCTGCGCGGCGAAGTCGTCGCCAGCTCGAACTGCGGAAGTGGTGGTCTCGGTCATGGGACAAGTTCACCATGGACCACTGACATTCCAGATGCTGAGTCGTCTCGGATGTGGAAGTCTCCTCGTGTGCCCTTCGACAAGCTCAGGGACCGGGACAGGGGTGCTCAGGGACCCGGGGAAGTCGCGCAGGGGGCGGGAGAGGTCAGCAGAGCGGGGGTTCTCTCTGTGCCCCTCGGCGAGCGCACGGACGGGGATACATCTGAGCGCACCTCGCCCGGTCATTGAGTCTGTCGACGTGCCTGGTCCTGAACGAACGAAAGGAGGGCCAGCACCCGATGCTGGCCCTCCGTGACGTTCGTGGGTCAGAGCGGTAACCCGAATACCGCTCTGACCCGCCCCCGAACTCCTGCCCGCTTACCCTAGATGGAGCAGGAGCTGGTGAAGTGGTCTCGATGAGACTCAACTGTCGAGAATGATCATCCCCCATCAGGGGTACCCCCGACAGTCGGCACTATGGAGGACACGAACGGGGGACAGCACCGCGCGCCACGAGGGGCAACCGGCGGGTCGTCCGCCCAGGCGGCTCAGCCCGTGAACGCGCGCCAGTGTCCGGGGCCCGCGGTGATCCCCGTACGGAGGTTCCGCCTCGTCCGCTCCCACGTCGACGGGACACGGGGCGCCGGGGCGGTGTCGGCGTCGCGCAGCGCCTGTTCGGCGATCGCGACGCTCAGCACCGCGGTCAGCGCAGCCAGTTCCTCGTCTGTGGGCGCACCGCGCACGATCCGCAGATCGATCGACGACGCCTCGGTCGTGCTCGGCTCGGTGCCGGTGCTCACAGCGGGATGTTCCCGTGCTTCTTGGCGGGCAGGCTCGCACGCTTCGTCCGGAGTGCGCGGAGCGCCTTGATGACCGAGACCCGCGTGGCCGCCGGCTCGATGACACCGTCAAGCTCGCCGCGTTCAGCGGCGAGGAACGGGCTCGCGACGTTGTAGGTGTACTCGTTCGCGAGGCGCGTGCGCACGGCGGCGACGTCCTCGCCGGCCTCCTCGGCCCGCTTGATCTCGCCGCGGTACAGGATGTTGACGGCGCCCTGGCCGCCCATGACCGCGATCTCGGCCGTGGGCCAGGCGAGGTTGATGTCGGCTCCGAGCTGCTTCGAGCCCATGACGATGTAGGCGCCGCCGTAGGCCTTGCGCAGGATGACGGTCACCAGGGGCACCGTGGCCTCGGCGTAGGCGTAGAGGAGCTTCGCGCCGCGGCGGATGACGCCGGTCCACTCCTGGTCGGTGCCGGGCAGGTAGCCGGGGACGTCGACCAGGGTGAGGATCGGGATGCTGAACGCGTCGCAGAACCGGACGAACCGACTCGCCTTCTCGCCCGCTTCGATGTTGAGCGTCCCGGCCATCTGGGAGGGCTGGTTCGCGATGACACCGACCGACCGTCCCTCGACGCGCGCGAAACCGATGACGATGTTCGGCGCGAAGAGCGGCTGGACCTCGAGGAAGTCCGCGTCGTCGACGACGTGCTCGATGACGGTCTTCACGTCGTAGGGCTGGTTCGGCGAGTCGGGGATGAGGGTGTTGAGTCGGCGGTCCTCGTCCGTCGTCTCCAGCTCCACCTCGACGTCGAAGACCGTGGCCTCGGACAGGTTGTTGTCGGGCAGGAAGCCGACGAGGGTCCGGGCGTAGTCGAGCGCGTCCGGTTCGTCGCTCGCGAGGTAGTGGGCGACGCCCGAGCGGGTGTTGTGCGTGTACCCGCCGCCGAGCTCCTCCATGCCGACGTCCTCGCCCGTGACGGTCTTGATGACGTCGGGGCCCGTGACGAACATCTGGCTGGTCTTGTCGACCATGATGACGAAATCGGTGAGTGCGGGGGAGTAGACGGCGCCGCCGGCCGCCGGACCCATGATGATGGAGATCTGCGGGATGACCCCGGAGGCCTGGGTGTTGCGTCGGAAGATCTCGCCGTACTTGCCCAGCGCGACCACACCCTCCTGGATGCGCGCCCCGCCGGAGTCGAGCATGCCGATGATCGGGACGCCCGTCTTCAACGCGAGGTCCATGATCTTGATGATCTTGTCGCCGGCGACCTCACCGAGCGAACCGCCGAAGATGGTGAAGTCCTGCGAGTACACGGCGACCTGGCGGCCGTGGATGGTGCCGGTTCCGGTGACGACGGCATCGCCGTACGGTCGTGAGCGGTCCATGCCGAAGGCGGTCGTGCGGTGGCGCACGAACTCGTCGAGTTCGACGAAGCTGCCGTGATCGAGCAGCTGCTCGATGCGCTCCCGTGCGGTGAGCTTGCCCTTCTTGTGCTGCTTCTCGATGGCGGCTTCGCCGCTCGCCGTCACGGCCTCGTGATAGCGGTTCTTGAGGTCGGCGAGCTTCCCGGCCGTCGTGTACAGGTCAGGGCCGGAGGTGGTTTCGTCGGTCACGCTTTCACCTTACCCGGTGGTCCCCCGGCCGACCCGTTGACGATCGGGTACAAGCGGCGCGCTGATCCGTTGTCGGCATCGTCCAAGCATGCCGGTGGGTGACGCGGGCACCGACGACCGGCCTCAGTAGGGTTGTGCCATGGATCTGCCCCTCACCGCCGCCCTCGTCCCACGCCTCGAGATCCTCGCCCACGCCGGCTCCACCAACGACGAACTCGCCCGACGCGTGCGCGAGGACGGCGGCGACGCGTGGCCGGACCGCGCGGTCGTCGTCACCGACGATCAGCGCGGGGGACGAGGCCGCCTCGGTCGCGTGTGGACAGTGCCACCCGGCACGTCACTCGCCGTCTCGGTCCTGCTCCGGCCGGTCACTCCGTCGGGTGATCCGCTCCCGCTGCAGGCCTACGGCTGGCTCCCGCTCCTCGCGGGTGCGGCGCTCGCGGAGTCGCTCCGGGAGCTCGGGGTGCCCGCCGACGTGAAGTGGCCGAACGACGTGCTCATCGGCGGTCGGAAGGTGTCCGGCATCCTCGCCGAGCTGCTGCCGAGTGGGGACGCGGTGATCCTCGGGACCGGTGTCAACCTCCGTCAGCGTGCCGAGGAACTGCCGACCGACCGGTCCACCTCGCTCGCGCTCGCCGGTCTCGTCGATCCTGACCCGGACACCGTCCTCGTTGGCTACCTGCGCGCGTGCGGCACACTGTACGACGCCTACCTGGCGGCGTCCGGTGACGCCGAGGCCAGCGGGCTCCGAGCTGCGGTCACCGAGCGATGCGTGACGTTGGACAGCTCGGTGCGGGTGGAACTCCCCGGCGGCGACGTCCTGACCGGGACGGCCGAGCGGATCGACGCCGACGGGCGGCTCGTCGTCCGACCGACCGACGGTGGTGCGCCGGTCGCGGTGGCGGCCGGCGACGTCACGCACGTGCGCTGAGCGTTCCCGCCTGTTCGGTGAGGGACCGGCGTGCGAGTACCGTCGCGCCGGAGACGGCTGCCGGCATGACCAGCACGGACAGGACCGGCACGAGGAAGAGGACCGCGACCGTCATCCCGAAGCCCAGGGTGCGGGCGCGTCTCCTCGCGAGGGTCCGGCGGCGGTCGCGCAACGACAATCCCCTCGCGTCGAACGCGTAGCCCGTCAGCTCGAGGGCGAGGAACCAACCGCTCACGGCGAGCCCGAGCACCGGGACCACCGTCTGGCCGATCACCGGGACGAAGCCGAGGAGGAAGAGGACGGCCGCCGTCGGGATGGTGAGCATGAGCAGGCCGAGTGCCCGGGTGACACCGGTGAGGAGTCCGCGCCAGGCGGACTCACCCGACTCCGGAGGAGCGTCGCCGAGGGTGCGTTCGACGTCGGCCCAGATCCGCTCGTAGAAGGGGTCGCCGACGAGGAGCGTCGCTGCGGCGTAGGCGTACAGCATCACCACGACGGCGACGGCCACCAATGCCACCGCTGCGGCCACCCGGATGGACGAGCGGTACGGCTCGTCCCAGGTGTCGGCGAACGGTGTCGCCCAGTCGACGATCGTGGCGGCGTTGACGCCGAGGAGGACGAGCAGCGCGATGAACACGACGCCCACGATCGCGGCGGGGACCATGCCGAGCAGCATGCGCTTCGGCGAGGTACCCCAGAGGCGGAACCCGCCGAAGAGGATGCCGATCCCCTCGAGGAACGACCCGACGACGCCGGGGTGCTGCGCCGTCGGTGCGGTGCTGTCGGCCGGTTTCACGCCTTCATGCTAGCCGGGCGGCCGATGCACGCATGCTCGGGATCGCCGACGGGCGGGGTGGGAGCAGGCGGCGGGTTGCCGCGACTGCTAAGAATGGGAGTATGGCTGATCCCGGTATGACGGGGCCGGGCAGGCCGGCTCCTCCCGCGGCGGCGACCGAACGTGTGGTCGCACGCCTGCGTCCGCATGCCCGGCGGCTCCTGCTCCCCGCCCTCCTGCTCATCGCGGTGAGCGGCGCCGGTGCGTACTTCTTCGGCTCGTTCGACCTCGAGTGGCAGAACTGGGCCGTCCTCGTCGGCGGCGGGGTGATCGTGCTGGTCGCCTGCGTCCTGCCGTTCATCGCCTGGCTGTCGGTCCGCTACGTGATCACGACCCGGCGGCTGATCGTCCGTCGCGGGTTCTTCGTGCGGACGCGCCAGGAGCTCTACCACGCCCGCGGCTACGGCATCACGGTGCACAAGAGCTGGGTGCAGAGCGCCTTCGGGAGCGGCAACGTCCGGGTGACGAGCGGTGGCGAGGTGCCCGTCGTCCTGCGGGACGTCCCCGGTGCTGTCCTCGTGCAGAACGCCCTGCACGAGCTCGTCGCGGAGAACCAGAGCATCGCCGCGCCGTACCCGGCAGCACCGCCTCCGATGCAGCAGCCACCGGTCCGACGCTGACCGGTGCGGGGCGCGCCCGGCCGGTACGATGTTCGAGTCGGGGCACCCGCCGATCCGCCTCCGGATCCGCCCGTCCCGCCTGCCGAAACGAGACCCGCCGGCCGGTCGCCGGAGAGCTGGAGTGAACCCATGAGCATTCGCGTCGGAGTGATCGGCGGTGGTCAGCTGGCCAGGATGATGGTGCCCGCGGCCGTGAACCTCGGACTCGACATCCGGGTGCTCGCCGAGCAGGAGGGTATGTCCGCCCGGCTCGCCACCGTCGAGGTGGGCGACTACCGCGACGCCGACACGGTGCTCGCCTTCGCCGAGACGGTCGACGTCATCACCTTCGACCACGAGCACGTGCCACAGCACGTCCTGCGGGCGCTCGTCGATGCCGGTGTGCAGGTACACCCGGGACCGGACGCGCTCGCCGTCGCCCAGGACAAGCTGCTCATGCGCGAACGCCTCACGGAGCTCGGACTGCCGGTGCCCGACTGGGCGCGCGTGCACGATCAGGAGGAGCTCGCCGCCTTCCTCGCCGAGCACGGCGGGAAGGGCGTCGTGAAGACGCCACGTGGTGGCTACGACGGCAAGGGCGTCCGCGTCGTCCACGGACCGAACGAGGTCGACGACTGGTTCACAGCGCTCTCCGAGGACGCCAACGGCGGAGCACTGCTCGTCGAGGAGCTGGTGTCGTTCCGGCGCGAGCTCGCCCAGCTCGTCGCCCGGCGCCCGTCCGGCGAGGTGGTGCCGTGGCGCGTCGTCGAGACCGTCCAACTCGGTGGGGTGTGCAGCGAGGTCATCGCTCCGGCGCCCGGCTCGGCCGGTCGGCTCGCCGACACCGCGGAGGAGATCGCCGTGACCGTCGCGACCGCGCTCGGGGTGACGGGCGTCCTGGCCGTCGAACTCTTCGAGACCGACGACGACCGCCTGCTCATCAACGAACTCGCCATGCGTCCGCACAACAGCGGGCACTGGACGCAGGACGGTAGCGTCACGAGCCAGTTCGAGCAGCACCTGCGCGCCGTCCTCGACCTGCCCCTCGGCTGGACGGGCTGCCACCGCGATTGGACCGTCATGGTGAACGTCCTCGGCGGGCCCGCGGAAGGGACGCTCGACGACCGTTACCCGCAGGTCCTCGGTGCGCACCCGCTGGCGAAGGTGCACAACTATGGCAAGGACCCCCGCCCCGGGCGCAAGGTCGGCCACGTCAACGTCGCGGGCGACGATCTCGACGACGTCGTGTACGAGGCACGGGCCGCCGCGGCATTGCTCGGAGCCGAGAACGCCTGACCGCCCTTCGACAAGCTCAGGGCCGGGTGAGGGCCTCAGGGACTGGATGTGGTGCTCCGGGACCGAGGGCTGGGCTCAGGGACCGATGACCGGTCCCTGAGCCTGTCGAAGGGCCTCGCCCTCGACCCCGGAGCGCCTCAGTACACGTCGCGGATGTAGCGCTTCTCGCGTTTCAGCGTGTGCACGTACTCGGCCGCGGCCTCCGTCGAACGTCCGCCGTGTTCGGCGATGAGCTCGTGCAGCGCCTGGTCGACGTCCTTCGCCATCCGTGAGGCGTCACCGCAGACGGCGAAGTGGCCGCCCTCCTCGAGCCAGGCGTAGAGCTCCTTGCCGTTCTCGCGCATCCGGGTCTGGACGTACACCTTCTCGCGCTGGTCGCGGGAGAACGCGAGGTCCAGACGGTCCAACACCCCTCCGGTGAGCAGCTCGCCGAGTTCGTCCTCGTAGATGAAGTCGTGCGCTCGGTGCTGGTCGCCGAAGAACAGCCAGTTCCGACCCGTCGCCCCGCGCTCGCGGCGCTCCTGGAGGAACGAGCGGAACGGCGCGATCCCGGTTCCCGGGCCGACCATGATGAGCGGTGCATCGTCGTCCGAGGGCACCCGGAAGCCAGCGTTCGCGGAGACGAAGATCCCGCTGGTGGCACCCTCCGCGACCCGGTCGGCGAGATGCGTCGACGCGACGCCGCCGTGCAGACGGTCGCCGACCGCGTACCGGACGCTCGCGACGGTGAGGTGCACGCGCCCGTCGGCCGCCAGCGGACTGGACGAGATCGAGTACGCGCGGTGCTGGAGCGGACGCAGCACGTCGAGGAGCGAGGCGGCGTCGAACCGGACCGCGGTGGAGCGCAGGAGGTCGAGGATGTCGCGGTCGCGCAACCAGGAGTCGAGCGTCTCCGCCTGGGCGAGCGCGAGGATCCCCGCCAGCTCCGAGCCCGGCGCGCGGTCGGCGAGCTCGGCCACGAGGTCCTTCGACGGGGTGCGGATCTCGAACCCGTTGGTGAGCCGGTCCGCCAGGGTCGAGCCGTCGACCGACTCGTCCGCGGTCGCGTCCAGTTCGGCGATGATGGCGTCGACGAGCGCCGGGTCGTTGCTCGGCATGACGCCGAGGGCGTCGCCGGCCGCGTATTCGATGCCGCTGTCGCCAAGGTCGAACTCGTAGTGCCGGATCTCCTTCGACGAGGCGGGCCCGGACAGGACGCGGTTGACGGCGAGGGTCGCGCCGTACGGCGTCTTGCGGGTCCACGGTGAACGCGTGCGGCCGGGCTTCTTCGCCGGTTTGGCCGCCGGCGCGGGAGCGGGTGCCGCATCGGCGTCCGTCGGGGCGAGGGCGCCGAACAGCGACAGCGCCTGCGTGGTCCACGCCGCGGCGGGCTCCTCGTAGTCGACGTCGCAGTCCACGCGGGCGAGGATGCGTTCCGCGCCGAGCTGCTCCAAGCGCGTGTCGATGAGCTTGCCCGCCTGGCAGAACCCGTCGTATCCGGAGTCGCCGAGCGCGAGCACGGAGAACTTCAGGCCGTCGAGGCGTGGTGCGGTGCTCGCCTGAAGCGTCTCCCAGAACAGTTCGGCGTTGTCGGGCATCTCACCTTCGCCGTACGTGGAGGTGATGACGACGACGTGTCCCATCGTCGGGAGCCGGTCGACCTCGACGTCGTCGAGCCCGATCGTCGTCACCGCCACGCCGTAGCCGGAGGCGGCTCGGCCGAGATCCTCCGCGATGGCCTCCGCGGTGCCCGTCTGCGTCCCGACGAGCACGTGCAGGGCGAGCTGCGGCGTGCGGCCACCTGCGTCGGTGGCGTCGATCGCGCTGGAGCGGACACCGGCCAGGAAACCGGCGAGCCAGACACGCTGCTCGGGGCTGAACGGTGCGTCCGCCGGGATGAACGGGTCGTCGGCGCTGCTGCCGAGCGCGGCGAGCGCCTCGAAGAGCACCGGGCTCGATCCGATCGCCGTCGGTGTCCGTGTCTCGGTCATGATCTCCTCCGGGCCGGGCGCGTTCATCGGCCACCCGCCAGCGTCAGTTCGGCCAGAGCGGCCGATGCAAGGAGTGCTTCGGCGCCACCGGTCGCTGCGGATCGGGCACGGTTCTTGGCGTGCTGGTGCATGATCCACCCCGTGGTGCCCGGGTGGTCGATCGACCGCACGTTCCGCAGCCGCAGGGCCTCCGTGTAGTCGTGGAGTCGCTTCGCCGCGATCATGGCGGCGAGCGCCCCGTCGTCGTACCGTTCGAGCAGCTCTCGAGCCGCCCGCTGCACCCGCTGCATGACGAAGAAGTCCTCGGTGAGGATGAGCGTGCGCACGCTCGCCTGCACGAGCGGGTGCGACGGGTCGTCGACGCCGGGTGTGCGGGACAGCGCGACCTCCTGGGCGAGCTTCAGCACCGTGTAGCTCGTGAGGAGTGCGTAGACGTCCTGCGGGTCCGCCGCCGGTTCGCCGAGTCCGGGGGCACGACCGCCGCGGACCGGCCGGCGGTCGCGGTAGTCGAGCTTGAAGGTGCGGAGCTGCTGTGCCGCGAGGGCCGCGCCGAGCTCGTCGAGGAGTTCCTTCCGGCTCTTGGCCGCGAGGATCGCGTCGCTGTCCTGGTAGAGGAGCAGCGCGCGGGGCATGCCGAACACGAACTGGTGCCTCGCCGTGTCCCACTCGGCGAGCAACCGGGAGGCGAGCGGCGAGCCGGTCGCCTCGACGTGCCACTCCAGCAGCAGGAGTACGGCGGCCTCGTGGAACGCGGCCTGCTCGCCCTCGGTGATCGATCCGAGGAGGAGCGAGTCCGCACTGACCTTGCTCGGCAGTTCGCCCCGCGGGTCGTACTGGTAGACGAAGCCACCGCTCATCCCGTTGCCGAAGCCGATACCGAAGCCGCCGAGGTTCAGCACGGCGCCGTTGGTCATGTACTCGCAGGCGTAATCGCCGACGCCCTCGACGACCGCGGTGGCGCCCGAGTTGCGGACGGCGAAGCGGTCGCCGGCCTCGCCCTGGACGAAGGTGCGTCCGCCGGTCGCCCCGAAGAGCGCGAAGTTGCCGATGAGGACGTTGCCGCCGTCCTCCGAGCTGCCGCCGCCGGGGGAGAGGATCGCGATGGTGCCACCGGAGGCGCTCTTCCCGACGCCGTCGTTGCAGGTGCCGGTGTGCCGCCAGTGCAGGCCGTCGACGCAGAACGCCGCGTACGACTGCCCCGCGGAGTGCTCGGTGCGGATGGTCACGGTGTCGGCGGCGAGCGAACGGTGGCCGCGGTCGTCGGTGACGACGGACGGGATCGCCACCGCCTGGGCGTCGTCGAGCTCGTGGTTGAGGATGCGCTCGAGGTCGATCGCGAGCTGCCCGCCCACGGAACGCCAGCGGTTGCCGAGGCGGATCCCGCCGTCGGCGTCCTCGGCTCCGAGGTCGAGCGTCGTCCGGCCGTCGTCGAAGAGTCCTGCCCGTACCCGCTCGATGAGGGCGTCGTCGAGCGTGAAGTCCTTCTCCAGGTAGACGGGGTCGGTGACGACGACCTCGGGGACGACCGCGAGCATGGCCCGCAGGTCGAGGTCCGCGACGGCGGCCGGGTGGTCGACGAGGTGGAGGAGGTCGGTGCGACCGCGGGCTTCGCGGAGCGAGCGGAGGCCGAGGATGGCGAGCCGCTCGCGGACGTCGTGCGCGATGTTCAGGAGGTACTGCGCGAGCGCGCGTGGGTCGCCGTCGAAGGTCTCCGGGTTGGTCGTGAGACCGGCCGGGCACTTCACGTTGCAGTTCTTCGCCATGACGCACTTGAGCATCATGAGCGCGGTGGTCCCGAACTCGAAGCTGTCGCCGCCGAGCAGGGCGGAGATGACGACGTCGCGACCGGTCTGGTGCGCGCCGGAGCAGCGCAGGGTGACCTTCGACCGCAGACCGTTCGCGCTGAGGGCCTGGTGGACCTCGGCGATGCCGATCTCGGCGCTGCGTCCGGCGTACTTGAGGCTCGTCACGGCGGCTGCGCCGGTCCCACCGGTGTTGCCGGCCACATTGATGACGTCGGCACCGGCCTTGGCGACGCCGACGGCGATCGTGCCGATGCCCTCGGAGGAGACGAGCTTGACGACGACGCGGACCCGTGCCGCCTTGCAGTCGTGGATGAGCTGCGCGAGGTCCTCGATCGAGTAGGTGTCGTGATGCGGCGGCGGCGAGACGAGCTCGATGCCGGGCGTGCCACCCCGGGCGGCGGCGATGTCCACCGTCACCTTGGGAGCCGGGAGCTGACCGCCCTCGCCGGGCTTGGCGCCCTGGCCGATCTTGATCTCGAGTTCCTGCAGCATCGGGTCGGCGAGGTAGCCGGCCCAGACGCCGAAGCGCCCGGAGGCGAACTGCTTGATGCGTGAGCCGCGGATCGTCCCGTAGCGGGACAGGTGTTCGCCGCCCTCGCCGCTGTTCGACATCCCGCCGACCATGTTGGTGCCGTGGGCCACCGCCTCGTGCGCGGTCGCCACGAGCGCGCCGTGGCTCATCGCCCCGGACGCGAGGGATCGGGTGATCTCGCTCGCCGGCTGGACGAGGTCGGTCGAGATGCTCTCGGCACCCTCGACGAGCATCGAGAAGTAGTCGTCGGCGGACCCCGTCGCCTCGACGATGAGGTCGCCACCGGAGATCCAGTGCCCCGTCACCTCGCCGCCGAAGCGGTGGACGTAGTACTCGCCGAGCGCCGAGACCCGGGTGAGGTCGCCCGCGAGCGGTCCCGTGAGCTGCAGCCGGTGCCGACCATGCTCGGTCCGCGTCGCGCGCAGGCCGCGGACGACGATCGAGGAGTTGCCGACGGGGCCGAGCCGATCGAGCTCGCGCGCGAACTCCTCCGGGGTGGTCAGCCGGGTGATGTCCTCGGGCAGCACGAGCACGTCGCGGAGGGCGGCCGGGCGACGGCGCCGCTCGGTGGTCATCGACTGGACGAAGGAGCGGTAGCCGGGCGTGATGGTGAAGGCGTCGATCTCGTCGTCGTCGAGGGCGTCGAAGGAGGTGTGCTGGTAGGCGTCGTCGTCGATCCCGAACGCGTCCTCGAGGTTCCCGATGGTGTGGAGGCGCAGCGGGTCGTCGCCGAGCGTGCCGCCGTCGCGGTCGACGGCGGTCGTGCCCGCTCGCGGCAGCTGCACGGGCTCCTCGGTGAGGTCGACGAAGCCGCGGACCGCGGTCGTCCCGTAGGAGTGGCCGGCGCCCTCGGCGCGTTCCTTGAACAGGCCGAGGAGCGGGACGTCCGCGTCGCTCGACGTCGTCAGGGCGCGCTGGTGCCAGGCGCTCGCCGTCCGGGCGATCCCGGCGAACCCGACGCCGCCGACGGGGGCGCGGAGGTGCGGGAAGGCGCGCGCGAGCACGGGGTCGCTCGTGTCGAGGTAGTTCGGCTCGAAGAACTCGCCGCCGATGTAGCTCTCGACGGTGCACAGGCCGACCCGACCCATGGTCTTCAGGAGCGACTTCTCGGCGGCGTACGCGAACCGTCGGAACGCGGCTTCCACCTCGTCGGGGTGCTGCTGCTCGGCGCGGAGGCGGACCGCGAGCGGGTGCACCGCCGACGCACCGAAGCCGAGGGCGGAGGCGACGTGGTGCGAGGACGGCAGCTGGCCGCTGTCGACCACGAGCGACACGCGGAGCCGGAGGCCGTCGTCGATGAGTCGCTGGTTGACGGCCGCCACGACGAGGATGAGCGGCAGGGCGGCACCCTCCGCGTGGACGCCGCGGTCGCTGAGGATCGCGATACCGCCGTTCTCTGCGGCGAACCCGGCGACCTCCGCGGCCACGCGCTCGACGGCGGCCTCGAGCGCGTCGGCGTTCGCCTGCGCGTCCACCTCGGGCCGGTAGAGGATGTCGAACCACGCGACCGGCGACTCGTGTTGAGCGCTGAGGCGCCGCAGTTCGTCCTCGCTGACGATGGGGGATCGGAGGACGAGCTGCTTCGTGCCGACCGTGCCGCTACCGGGCTTCGGACCGAGCGCGACCCGCAGGGTCATGCCGTCAGCCTCACGGATGCTGTCGAGCGGCGGGTTGGTCACCTGGGCGAAGCGCTGGGAGAAGTACTTCGCCAGGCCGCCCTCCTGGTCGGACAGGGCGTTGATGGCGTTGCCGTAGCCCATCGCCGAGATCCGCTCCTTGCCCGAGGCGAGCATCGGGTCCGTCATGAACCGGAAGCTCTCCTGGTTGAGGGAGTAGGCGACATAGCGCTGCACCTGGCTCAGCCCACCGCGGTAGGCGAACGCGTCGTCCGCCGAGGCCGTCGGTGCCGACACCGGGACGCCCCGGTCCTCGAGCGCGTCGAGGTCGGTGGCCGATGCGGCGAGCATCGCCGGGTAGTCCTTGCGTGCCGCGAGGAGCTCGAGCGCCTCGCCCGTTCGGAGACGCGTGCCCGTGCGGTGGTCGTAGGCGAGCATGCCGCCGGCCTCGATGCGACCGCGGTGGACCACCTCGTCGTCCGGGAACGGCAGCTGCCCCGCCTCGGAGGTGACGCAGAGGTAGTCCGCCGTCTCGACGCTGCGCAGCGGGCGCAGGCCGAGGCGGTCGAGCCGGGCGCCCACGGTCGTGCCGTCGTTGAAGATGAGGGCGGCCGGGCCGTCGTTCTTCTCCTCGACGAGCGAGAAGTACTCGAGCATCGCCCGAACCTCGCGGCTCAGCGTGCGATCGTTCTCCCAGGCCGGGGGCATGACCGATACGACCGCCTCGAGCAGTTCGAGGCCGTCCTCGACGACGCGGCTGTGCAGCGTCTGGTCGAGGCGCGAGCTGTCCGACTGGCCCCTGGCCCGGATGATCTTCCGGCCCCGCGATGCCGCCAGCGCCGTCTCGGACAGACGGTTCTTGCGGTCGGTGTTGAGCTCGCCGTTGTGCGCCATGAGGCGGAAGGGCTGCGCCATCGACGGGTGGGGAGCGGTGTTCGTCGAGAACCTGGTGTGGAAGGCGAGGGTCCGCACCCGGTGCAGGGGGTCGGCCAGGTCGGCGAAGTAGGGGATGACCTCGCCGGAGTTGAGGCGTCCCTTCAGGACCTGGGTGCGCGTGCTGAGCGACAGCGGGTACAGGCCGTCGAGGGTGAGGTCCGTGTAGGCGGTGGCCTCGATCGCGAGCAGGGCCGCGTGCGCGCGCCGGTCGAGGTCCTCCGTGGAGGCGTCGTCCGACGGCTCGAAGATCCACTGCCGGATCGGCAGCTGGTACTGCACGGCCTTCGGGCGCAGGACGGCGTCGACCGTCGGCACGGCACGGGCGAGCAGCACGGTGAAGCCGGCCTCGACGAGCGAGCGTTCGATGAGCGCCTCGGCGTCGCCGATCCGACCGTGGTCGACCGGGAGGAAGACGTTCGCGACGCCGAACCGCCCGGCGACGAGTGGTTTGCCGACGAGGGAGCTGAAGAAGTCGACCGAGAGGTCGATCTGCACGCCCGCTCCGTCGCCGACACCCTCGGAGGACATGCCGCCGCGGTGGGGGATGGCGCACAGGGCGGTGTCGCCGAGGGCGATGACGTCGTGGCTCTGCACGCCGTCCTTACGGGTGATGAAGCCGACGCCGCAGTCGCTCTTGTCGGTCTGGCGATCGACGAGGTCGGGCAGGGGCGATGGTGCTGCGGTGCGCGGGCGCGGTGGAACGGAAGACGAGATCACGACGGGGTACCCCTCGGAATGCGGGCGCTGGACGGCCCGGAGACGGTGAGATGACGGGACCGGATCTACGTCGCTGGAGGCTGGGTCCGTGTCGACGCGGGCGCTGGGTGCGGCGGCCGTCGTCTGCATGAATGGAGGTGTTCCGATCCTAACCGGGCCGTCCCGCCCACTCAACCGTAACGAGCCGAACCCGGCCGATCGGCGTAGGCTGGGTGTTTCCGGTACGTATGGGACACGCCGTGAGCGCTCCGGCGGCTCCCGTCGACGGCCCATCGCGCAGCGCCCGGATGCGCTGCGGGGCGGCTCACGAGCCGGCCCGTGGTGGATCGGATCGCGACCGGACGACCGATGTGCAGCCAGCTGCATGTTTTTCGGACCAGAATGGTGAGATGACGACAGAGCACACGGCTGCGACCGGTCGCGGCTTCGCGCACGCCAAAGCGATCCTGCTGGGCGAGCACGCCGTCGTCTACGGTTCTCCAGCCGTCGCCCTGCCCATCCCGTCGCTCCGGGTCGAGGCGACCGCCCGGCGCATCGACGGGGCCTCGGTCCTCGACACCGAGATCTCGCTCGGCCCGCTCGACGCCTCCGATCCGCTCGGGACCACCGTCCTCGAGACCCTCGCGCACGTCGGTGCGGCCCCGGCCGGCGTCGAGGTCGTCGTCCGCGGGACGCTGCCGATCGGACGGGGCCTCGGTTCGAGCGCCGCAGCGGCCAACGCGATCGTGGACGCCGTCGCCGACCTGCACGGCGTGGCGCTCGACGACGCCGACCGGTTCGAGCTCGTGCAGCGCGGCGAACGCGTCGCCCACGGGACGCCCAGCGGTCTCGACGCCCGGGCCACGAGCGCCTCGACACCCATCCTCTTCACCGCCGGCCGGGTCGACCATCCGCCGATCCGCTTCGGCGGCAGCTTCGTCGTGGCCGACACCGGTGCGCGCGGGTCGACCCGGAAGGCGGTCGCCGACGTCAGAGCCTTCGTCGAGCTGCACCCCGAGCGTGGCCGGGCGCTGCTGGCCGAGCTCGAACGCGGGACCGTGGCGGGCGTCGCCGACCTCGCCGCGGACCGCCGCGACGACCTCGGGACCCGCATGAACACGGCGCAGGTCGTCCTCGACGAACTCGGTGCCGGCCACCCCGCCATCACCGCGCTCATCGAGGTCGCCACGGCGAACGGCGCCCTCGGCGCGAAGCTCACGGGCGGCGGGCAGGGCGGATGCATCATCACCCTCGCCGCGGACCCCGCGTCAGCCCGACGCATCTCGCAAGCCCTCCTCGAGGCCGGAGCACTCGGCACCTGGACGATCGACGCGGAGGACTACGCGTGACCCCGACCCCACAGCAGCACGCCGAGACCGCGTCGGCCGACGGCGCCGCGACCGCGCTGGCCAACCCCAACATCGCCCTCGTCAAGTACTGGGGCAAGCGGGACGAGGCGCTCATCCTCCCGTGGACCGGAAGCCTCTCACTGACCCTCGACGCAGCGCCCACGACGACGACGGTGCGACTGACGGACGCACCCGACGACGTCGTGCTCCTCGGCGGACGAGCCCTCGAGGGCACCGCCCGCTCCCGCGTCACACGCTTCATCGACCTCGTGCGCGCGCTCGCCGACCGAGACGAGCGCGTCACCGTCGACTCCCACAACGAGATCCCCACGGGCGCCGGCCTCGCCTCCTCGGCCTCCGGCTTCGCTGCACTGGCGCTCGCCGCATCGACCGCGTTCGGACTCGACCTCGATCGCCGTGCCCTCTCCCGGCTGGCGCGCCGTGGCTCGGGATCGGCCTCCCGCTCGATCTTCGACGGGATCGCCGTCTGGCACGCCGGGCACGACGACGAGAGCTCCTTCGCCGAGGCGGTGCCCGCGCGCGGACTCGAGCTCGGCATGGTCCTCACCGTCCTCGACGCCCGGGCCAAGTCGGTCTCCAGTCGCGACGGCATGCGGCGCACGGTCGACACCTCCCCGTACTACCCCGCCTGGGTCGAACGCACCCCCGTCGAACTCGAGGAGATGCTCGCCGCGATCGCCCGCGCCGACTTCACCGCGGTGGGCACGATCGCCGAGCGGAACGCGATGCGGATGCACGCCACGATGCTCGGCGCCGAGCCGCCGGTCAGGTACTGGGGACCGGCGAGCGTGGAACTGCTCGATCTCGTCGCAAACCTCAGAGGCGACGGCCTCGAATGCTATGCGACGATGGACGCCGGCCCGAACGTGAAGATCCTGTGTCGAGCCGACGCGGTCGACGAGCTCGCGACTCGGATCCTCGAGGCGCAGCCCGACATCGGCGTCATCCCCGCCAGAGCCGGACGGGGCGCGAGGCTCATCACCTCGGAGCCCGGCGGATCGGCGGGCGAGCAGACAACGGAAGGAGCGCGATGATCGAGATCAAGGCGCCCGGCAAGCTCTTCGTGGCCGGCGAGTACGCCGTCGTCGAACCAGGGCACCCCTCCATCCTCGTCGCGGTCGACCGGTGCGTCACCGTCCGACTCGAAGCGAGCGAGCACGAGGGCCGCATCTTCTCCGACCAGTACGGCCGAGCGCCCATCATCTGGCGTCGCAACCGCAACGGGGTCGTCGTCGAGCACGAGGAACGCCCGCTCGACCACGTCCTCTCCGCCGTGAGCACGATGGAGACCCTCGTCGCCGAGCTCGGCGTGGCGCAGCGGTTCTCCGCGCTGTCCATCACCAGCGAGCTCGACGACGCGAGCGGCAGGAAGTTCGGCCTCGGCTCGAGTGCCGCCGTGACGACCGCCACCATCCGCGCCCTCGACGAGTTCTACCAGCTCGACCTCACCCGGACGCAGATGCTCAAGCTCGCGATCCTCGCCACCATCGACGTCGCGCCGGCAGCCTCCGGTGGCGACCTCGCGGCGAGCATGTTCGGCGGCTGGCTCCGCTACACCTCACCCGATCGGGCTCGGCTGCGCGAGGTGCGCCACCGAGAAGGGGTGCTCGCCGCCCTCCGCGACCCCTGGGCCGAGCTGGGACTCGAGCGACTGTCACCGCCGACCTCGCTCCGGCTCCTCGTCGGCTGGACCGGCGAGCCCGCCTCGACCACGCGTCTCGTCGACGAACTGCAGTCCCGCAAATGGGCGGAGACCGCCCACTACACCTCGTTCCTCGGGGCCAGTCGCGCCGCCGTCGACGCCCTCACGATCGGCTTGAACGACGAGGACCCGGCCCTCGTGCTCGGTGCCGTCCGCTCCGCGCGCGCGACGCTCGCCGGTCTCGGACGCGACGCCGGCGTCGACATCGAGACCGCCGCGCTTGCTCAGCTCTGCGACGCCGCCGAGCGTCTCGGCGGGGCGGCCAAGTCGTCCGGTGCCGGTGGTGGCGACTGCGGGATCGCGTTCATCGGCCAGTCCGTCTCCACCGCCGCCCTCGAAGACGACTGGTCGGCGCACGGCATCGAGCGGCTCCCGCTCACGGTGCACCCGCCGACCGGACTCATCGACGCCGCCCACAGCCCGTGGGGGCCGTCGGAGATCAGCCGTACCGACGACGACGCGGTCGAATCCATCAGATCCACCTACGCTCGTGCCTTCGCCGAGCAGCACGACGTCCTCCGGGGCGGAACGGAACACCACGCATGAGCAACGAACCCGACGGCGTCGCACCGGTCCCACTCAAGTGGATCGGTCCGCTCCACCTGAGCGGCAACGTCATGGAGGGCGAGCAGGAGGTCCCGCTCGCCACCTACGAGAGCCCGCTCTGGCCGTCGGTCCGTCGGGGCGCCCGCATCTCCTCCATGGTCCCCGGCGGCATCCGCGCGACGCTCGTCGACGAGCGGATGAGCCGCTCCGTGCTGTTCGAGGTCGACTCCGCCGGCGACGCCCTGCAGGCGCTCCGCGAGATCGAGCGCAGCCTCCCCGAGCTGCAGGCCGTCGTCGCCCAGTCGAGCCACTTCGCAGAACTCATCGAGATCAACTCGCAGATCGCCGGCAACCTGCTCTTCCTGCGCCTCGAGTTCCGCACGGGTGACGCGTCCGGGCACAACATGGTCACGCTCGCGGCGGACCGTCTCATGCCGTACATCATGGAGCGTTGGCCGATGCTCCGGTACGGCTCGATCTCCGGCAACTTCTGCTCCGACAAGAAGGCGACCGCGGTCAACGGCATCCTGGGTCGTGGCAAGAACGTCGTCACCGAGATGACGATCCCGCGGGCGATCGTCGAGCGGTTCCTGCACACGACGCCCGAGCAGATCGTGCAGCTGAACGTGCGCAAGAACCTCGTCGGGACGATCCTCGCCGGTGGCCTGCGGAGCGCGAACGCCCACTACGCCAACATGTTGCTCGCGTTCTACCTGGCGACCGGCCAGGACGCCGCGAACATCGTCGAGGGCTCGCAGGGCGTCACGCACGCCGAGGTCCACGACGGCGACCTCTACTTCTCCTGCACCCTGCCGAACCTCATCGTCGGCACGGTCGGCAACGGCAAGGGGCTCGGCTTCGTCGAGGAGAACCTCACCCGCCTCGGGTGCCGAGAGGACCGTGAACCCGGCGCCAACGCCCGGCGACTCGCCGTCCTGTGTGCTGCCGCCGTCTGGTGCGGCGAACTGTCACTCCTCGCCGCGCAGACCAACCCCGGTGAGCTCATGGCCGCCCACCTGAAGCTCGAACGTAGCGCGCAGACCGCGGCCGGCGCGCCCGCCTGACCCTCCCACCGCACCGGGGGACCGGTGCATCGTCGACGCTCGAACGGAGCACTCCGCACGTGAACACCAACCAGACCACCAGCCCCGCCGTCGGCATCGACGACATCGCCTTCGCGACCGGTGCGAACCGCATCGACCTCGCCGAGCTCGCGGGGCGCTTCGGCGTCGAGCCCGCCAAGTACTACGTCGGTCTCGGCCAGAGCGAGATGAGCGTCCCGGCCGCCGACGAGGACATCGTGACGATGGCCGCCGCAGCCGCAGCGCCGATCATCGAACGGCACGGCAGCGACCGGCTCCGGACCGTCCTGTTCGCCACCGAGTCCGGGATCGACCAGTCGAAGTCAGCGGGCGTCTATGTGCACCGGCTGCTCGGCCTGCCGCAGGCGGTCCGCGTGGTCGAGCTCAAGCAGGCCTGCTACTCGGCCACCGCGGCGCTGCAGTTCGCGGCTGCACTCGTGGCACGGAACCCCGAGGAGACCGTGCTCGTCATCGCGAGCGACGTCGCGCGGTACGAACTGCATTCCAACGCCGAGCCGACGCAGGGTGCCGGGGCCGTCGCCATGCTCGTTGCCGCCGATCCGGCCATCCTCGAGCTCGAGACCGCGACCGGCGTCTACACGCAGGACGTCATGGACTTCTGGCGCCCGAACCACAGCGCGACGGCGATCGTCGACGGCAAGCTGTCCATCTCCGCCTACCAGGACGCCATCGAGGGGGCCTGGGCGGACTACCGGTCACGCGGCGGAGCGGACTTCTCCGAGGTCGACCACTTCTGCTACCACCAGCCGTTCACGAAGATGGCGATCAAGGCGCACCGGCACCTGGCCAAGTCGCTCGGCGCAGGGCGCACCCAGGAGGAGTTGGACGCACAGATCGAGCCGACGACCGGGTACAACCGCCGGATCGGGAACAGCTACACGGCCTCCGTGTACCTCGCGCTGCTCGCGCTGCTCGACGGTGACGACGACCTCACCGGTCGGCGCATCGCGTTCCTCAGCTACGGATCGGGTGCGGTCGCGGAGTGTTTCAGCGGCATCGTGCGTCCGGGCTACCGCTCGGCTCTGCGGAGCGACCTGAACCGTGCGCAGCTCGATGCGCGGACGGTCGTCGACGACGCCCGCTACCTGCAGCTCCTCGAGGACGCGGCGTCGGCCGACGTCCACGACTCCGACCGTCCGCGCGAGACGGGTGCGCCGTTCCGTTTCGCGGGCGTCGTCGGCGACCGCCGGCAGTACGAGCCCACCTCCGCCTGACCGCTCCGGCTGTCTTGGGTGGTCGCCAGCGCGGTGCGCTGACGTCACCGCGGGTCGGGGACGTGAGCGCGGGTCTCGAGAGGGGCGCGCTCACGCGTGTGCCCCGCGGTCGTGCCGGTTCCCCCGCGCTCGCCTCAGCGCACCGCGCCGACGCCGGGTTCGACACGCTCGCGTCAGCGGACCGCGCCGGCACTCCACCCGATCGCGGACTGGTCACCCCCGGGCGGTGGCGGCTCGGATGCGGTCGACGAGGAACGGGCCCAGGGTCCGCGACCAGGTGGCCGTGATGTGGTGCAGATCGCGATAGACGAGCACGTTCCCGACGGCGAGCGGGCAGGTCCCGGCGGCGCAGTACAGCTCGCCGAGATCCACGACCGGCACGGCGCCGTCGGTCATCGCCGCCGTAGCGGTGTTCAGGTCGAACGTCGGGTACGCCTCGGCCACGGGGAAGGCGCACGCCCCCGCGATGAGCTCGGCGGCGCTCGCGCGGTCGACGCAGGCCGCGGCTTCGGTCGGCACGCGGGGATTGTCCCGCAGCACCACGATCGACGTCCCCTGCTCGAGCACCGGTCCCCACGCGGCGAGCGTCGCGCCTCGGATCGCTGCCTGTTCGGCCACCGAGGTCTCGTCCGGACTCTTGGAGGTCACCAGGATGATGTCGTACGGCCGCCCACCCGTGAACGCCTCCTGCATGAGCGTCCGCCGGGCGTCGCAGGCCGCCGAGTCGTCGGGTCCCGGTGCCCGCCACTCGCAGCCCTTGCCGACGTACACGTCAAGCCGCCAGTTGCGTGCCTCGAGCTGGTCGACAAGGCCTGGGATGAGCATCGTGGCGTGCGAGTTCCCGGTGAGCGCGACCCGCGTGGCGTCCGGGCGATCCGAACCGAAGGTGCAGCCGGGGAAGTCCGGCGCGTCGGCGGCTGCGGAACACCGGAAGGTGTCGCCCGTGTCCTCGGTCCGCACCGACAGCGGCGGCAGGAGTTCATCCGCCAACGCCGGATTGGTGCAGTCCGACACGGCCGCATCGGCACCGAAACACGGCTCACCATCCGTGACGTAGGTGTCCACGGTGCTCGCGAGGGTGCGTTCCTCGGCGGCGACGGTCAGCAACCCCGCCGTCGGGATGCAGAGCACGAGTGCGGTCGCCACGCCCGCCAGCAGGACGGTTCGTGCGGAGCGGGCGTGCGCGAGGACGGGGGTTCGTCGGACAGGGTCCTCGACGAACCGTTTCGTCAGCGCGGAGAAGACCACGGCGATGACCAGGAGTGCCGTAGCGACCGCCCACCCGAGCGGATCGCCGAGCGCGACGGGCACGCCGAGCACCCACGGCGCGACCACGATGAGCGGCCAGTGCCACAGGTACAGCGAATAGGAGAGATCGCCGAGCAGGAGCGACGCACGTGTGCGCGCAATGGTCGTCACGGACCACCGGTGGGTCGACGATCCACCGACGATCACGAGGAGCGTCCCGAGCACCGGGAGGGCGGCGGCGATCCCGGGGAACGCCGTCCGCTCGGTGAAGGCGACCAGGGCGACCGCCAGGAGGACGACGCCGAGGACGCCGGAGGCCGTCCGCCACCGGGTGCGGTGCACGACCACGACCGGCCCGAGGAGCGCGAGCAGCCCTCCGGCCGCGAATTCCCAGGCACGTGTCGGTGTGGCGAAGTACGCCGGCGCCGGATCCGCCGCCGTGTACAGGATCGAGCACAGGAGTGAGGCGGCACCGATGATCCCGAGCGCCACACCGAGGGTGCGGCGGAGGTCCGACGGTCGACGCCTGGCGAGCCACACGCACAGCACGACGACGAGCGGCCAGCCGAGGTAGAACTGTTCTTCGACGGAGAGCGACCAGAAGTGCTGGACCGGTGACGCGGCGCTGCCCTGTGCGAGATAGTCCACCGAGCTCCCGGCCAGGAACCAGTTCTCCCAGGAGGTCGCGCTCGCCACGGTCTCGGTGAAGAACTGCGTCCAGGCGCTCGGCGGAGCCAGCCGCCAGATGAGGACGGCGGTCACGGCGAGCACGAGCAGGGCGGCCGGCAGGAGTCGCCGGATGCGGCGGGCCCAGAACGCCGGGAGGTCGATGCGGCCCGTCTCGGTGGCCTGGCGTGCGAGGTGGCTCGTGATCAGATAGCCGCTGACGACGAAGAACACGTCGACGCCGACGTACCCACCGGGCAGGAGGCTCGACGACAGGTGAAAGACCACGACGGACAGGACGGCGATCGCGCGGAGCAGCTGGATGTCGGGTTGTGTGCGCGGAACCGCTCCGAGGAGGGGAGACGCGCCGGTCCGCTCCTGCACCTGCCTCACGCGGTCTCCTCCGCCGTCCGGGTCGACGGACGGCGGGCTCAGCGTAGGGAACGCCGGTGACGCACTCGTGGACGGCAGATGACCGGTTCGCTTCGGCTTCGGGTGTCGACGGCGGACGGCCGACGATCGGGTCAGCCGACGTTCGCGCCGAAGAGCAGGCCGAGCACGTAGGTCGCCGCGGCCGCCCCGTATCCGATCGCGAGTTGTCGCAGTGCCCGGCGGAGCGGTGGACCGCCGGAGAGGAGCCCGACGACGGCGCCGGTTCCGAGCAGGGCCACCCCGACCAGGAGTGCGGCGACGAGCAGTGCGGCGACACCCTGCAGCCCGAACAGGTAGGGCAGGACCGGGATGACGGCGCCCGATGCGAAGAAGCAGAAGCTCGAGAGCGCGGCTCCGAGCCCGGTCCCGATGGCCTCGTGCTCCATCGCCGCACGGGCCTCGCGCTCGTAGGTCCCTGCACCGACGCGGGCCAGGACGTCCGCGGCGTGTGCCTCGGCCTCGCCGACCTCCATGCCACGGGCCCGGTAGACGAGCGCGAGTTCGTTCGCGTCGACGTCGAGGTGGGGGAGGGCGTCGTCGGCCGCCGGGTTGGGGCTGGACGCCTCGAGCAGCTCGCGCTGCGACCGGACCGAGACGTACTCACCGGCACCCATCGACAGCGCGCCCGCCAGGAGGCCCGCGAGCCCGGCGGCGAGGACGACGCCGTTGCCGACCCCGGTGGCGCTCATGCCGATGACGAGAGCGAGGTTCGAGACGAGTCCGTCGTTCGCTCCGAACACGGCCGCCCGGAAGGTTCCGGACAGGCGGTTGCGTCCACGGGCGGCCAGGCCCCGGACGACCTCCTCGTGGATCTGCTCGTCGGCGGCCATCCGCTCGGTGGCCGCCCGTTCGGTCGCATAGGGCGAGCGCGACTCCGCTCGCTGGACGAGCGCCAGGACGAAGACGGATCCGAACCGCCTCGCGAGCCAGCCCAGCAGTCGGGTCCGCAGGTCACCGCGTTGTGGCTTGCCGGCGTCGTCGCCGAGCAGGGCGATCCAGTGCGACTCGTGGCGTTTCTCGGCCTCGGCGAGCGCGAGCAGGATGTCGCGCTCCTCTCCGCTCCGCCGGCCAGCGAGATCCCGGTAGACGGCGGCCTCGGCGCGTTCGTCGGCGAGGTACCCGCGCCACCGCCGCAGCTCGCGCTGGCTCGGTGGCTCATGGCGTGCTGCGGATCCGTCCGCGGTCGACGTGCTCATCCGCCGATTCTCCCAGACACCGGTCGATCGGGGCGCTGCGCGGTCCGGAGGCGTCCCCGGACCGGGGCCGCCTCGGCGAGCGCTTGTCCGCCACCTGCGGTGCGTCATGAGCTGATCTTCAGCCGCCGCGATCTACGATGGTGCTCATGCCCGAGAACTCCGCCCCGTCCCTTGACGCCCCGCCGCTCGTCGGCGTCGTGATGGGCTCGGACTCCGACTGGAACGTCATGAGCGATGCGGCGCAGGTGCTCCGCGAATTCGGCGTGCCGTTCGAGGTCGAGGTGCTGTCGGCCCACCGCACGCCCGAGAAGATGATCGCCTACGGCAAGGCCGCCCATGGCCGTGGCGTGAAGGTCGTCATCGCCGGAGCCGGCGGCGCGGCGCACCTTCCTGGGATGCTCGCCTCCGTGACGACCCTGCCGGTCGTCGGCGTCCCGGTGCCGCTCTCCCGCCTCGACGGTCTCGACTCGCTCCTGTCGATCGTGCAGATGCCCGCGGGGGTGCCGGTCGCGACCGTGTCCATCGGCGGCGCGAAGAACGCCGCACTGATCGCCGTCAAGATCCTCGCCACGGCCGACGACGCCCTGCACCAGGCGCTCGTCGCCTACGCCGAAGCCCTCGCCGACTCGGTCGAGGAGAAGAACCGGAACCTCAAAGCGCAGCTATGACGAGTGCAGCCACCGCCGCGAAGCCGATGCGGTATCCCGACACCCGTTCACGCGAGGTGATGACGAAGCGTGCCTGGTGGCTCGTCGTCCTCAACCTCCTGATCCCCGGCTCCGCACAGGTGCTCGCCGGGAACCGGAAGCTCGGCCGGTTCGGCCTCGGGTTCACCCTCTTCCTGTGGCTGCTCGTCGTCGTCGGCATCGCCACGATGTTCCTCGCCCGCGAGGTGCTCTTCACCCTCGCGACGAACCCGATCGCGCTGACCGTCGCCCAGGTCCTCCTCGTCGCCTACGCGATCCTATGGGTCGTGCTGACGCTCGACACCCTGCGGCTCGTCCGCCTCGTGAAGGCCTCACCGAACGCCAGGCTCGGCGTCGCACTGTTCACGACCCTCGCCATGGTCCTGGTCGCCGGTGGCGCCGGGTACGGAGCGGTCGTCGCCGGTGCCACGCGCGGCTCGATCTCCTCCATCTTCGGCAACACGGGTCCCTCGGAGCCGCCGGTCGACGGCTACTACAACATCCTGCTGCTCGGTGGCGACGCCGGCCCCGACCGCGACGGCATGCGGCCGGACAGCATGTCGGTCGTCAGCATCAACGCCGAGACCGGGCAGGCGACGACGATGTCCATGCCGCGCGACCTCGTCGACGTCCCGTTCCCCGCGGGCAGCGAGATGGCGTCCCTGTACCCGGACGGCTACGACGACTCCTGCGATGTCGACGTCTGTCAGCTCAACTCGATCTACACCGAGATCGAGCTGAAGAACCCCGAACTGTTCCCCAAGGCGACGTCCGAGGCGAGTGAGCCCGGCATCGAGGCGATGAAGCAGGCCGCAGAGGGCATCACCGGGCTGCACATCCAGTGGTACGTCCTCATCGACATGTACGGCTTCGCAACGCTGATCGACACGCTCGGTGGAGTCGACATCGACGTCAAGGAGCGGCTCCCGATGGACGGCGACGCCGACCTCGAGAACGTCACGGCGTGGATCGAGCCCGGTCAGCAGCACATGGACGGCTGGACGGCGCTCATGTACGCCAGGTCGCGGCACTCGACGAGCGACTACGACCGCATGGAGCGCCAGCACATCCTGCAGACGGCGATGCTCAAACAGTTCAACCCGGCGAACGTCCTGGCGCGCTTCCAGGACGTGGCAGCCGCGGGCGGCGACGTCGTCAAGACCGATGTGCCGCAGGGCATGCTCGGCTACTTCGTGAACCTCGCGCTCAAGACGCGCGAGCTGCCGATCAACTCCCTGCAGTTCGTCCCGCCGACGATCGATCCGGAAGAGCCCGACTACTCGCTCATCCACCAGATGGTGCAGGATCAGCTGTTCCCGCCGTCGCCGAGCCCGGAGCCCGACGCCGGCTGAGCCCGGTCCCTGAGGCGGCTTCCCGGTCCCTGAGCCTGTTGAAGGGCGGTCCCTGCGCCGCTTTATCGGTCCCTGAGCCTGTCGAAGGGCTCAGCGCACGGTCGCGATGATCTCACCGTGCGGGACGGCGAACCATCCGTTGTCCGCGTCGACCCAGTCCCGCCACGCTGTCGAGATCAGCGCGAGGTCGGCGTCGTCCGCGATCCCGGTCTCGAGCGCCTGGGTGGCGAAACTGGAGGTTCGCGCCCGCTCGGACCACGCGCCTCCCCACCACTCCCTGTCCTCCGGAGTCTCGAACGACCAGACACTCGCGCTGCTCCGGATGTCCGCGAGCCCGGCTTCCATCGCCCAGGACTTGAGCCTGCTCCCGGCATCCGGTTCACCGCCGTTCGCCCTGGCGAGCTCCTGGTAGACCTCCATCCAGCGGCTGAGTCCGGGGGACAGCGGGTACCAGACCGCTCCGCCGTAGACGATCTCGCGCAGGGCGATGACGCCGCCCGGTCGGACCACCCGCCGCAGTTCGCGGATCACGGCGACCGGGTCGGCCACATGCTGGAGGAGCTGGTGGACGTGCGCGACGTCGACGCTGTCGTCGGCGAGGTCGAGTGCGTAGGCGTCACCGACGGTGAAGCTCACGTTGCCGATGCCGGCGGCGGCCGCGCGGGCTCGGGCGTCGGCCGTGACCTCGTCCGAGGCGTCGACGCCGATGACGCTGCCGGGCGCCACGAGGCGGGCGAGGTCGAGCGTGATCGTGCCCGGCCCGCTGCCGAGGTCCAGGACCTGGAGGCCTGCGTGCAGATGGGGGAGCAGGTGCGCTGCGGAGTTCTCGGCGGTGCGCCAGGAATGGGTGCGCAGGACACTGGGGTGGTGGCCGAGCGTGTAGCGCTCGCGAGCGGTCGATGAGGTCACCAATCAACCCTACGAGTGTCGGATCGCTCGTCCGCCCACGTTACGAACGGGCGGGTTCAGCGGTGTGGATCGACGCCGATCGTCAGCATTCCGGCCGGCTCAGATCTCCGCGTGCAGCTGCCAGACGCGTTCTGCGGAATCGCGCCAGCTGAAGGCCTGCTCGCGGTCCATGCCGAGGATGCGCAGGCGGGAGAGGCGTTCGCTGTCGCCGATGACGTCGTTGATGGTGGCGATGAGACGATCGGCGTACCCCTTGGCTCCGGACTCGACCACGACGCCGGCTCCACCGCCGACCTCGACGAGCGCCGGCACGTCGGAGTGGATGACGGGCGTGCCGAAGCGGAACGCCTCGACGAGCGGGAGCCCGAACCCTTCGGCGAGACTCGGGTAGACGAAGGCGGTCGCGCGGTCGAGGACGACGGCGAGGTCGGCGTCGTCGAGGAATCCGAGTGCACGCACCCGCCCCTCCGGCAGGCCGGCTTCATCGGCCACCTGGGCGAGGGTGACGTCGCCCCAGCTGTCGGTGCCGACGATGAGCAGCGGGAGGTCGGGGGCGCCGGGGCGGCCGAGGCCGGTGATGAGCTCCGTGATCCCGCGGCGGGGGTCGAGCGAACCGACCGACACGAGGTATTCGGACGGGAGGTCGAGCGTCCGTGCGCGCCCGTCTGCGTCGGTGGGGATGGTGAGTGTCGTCGCGGCCGCGCCGCCGATGACCCGGACACGATCGCCGAGATCGACGATGTCGCGCAGTTCGTCGGCGACCGCATGCGTCGGGACGACGATGGCGTCCGCGTGCTTCCGCGCCCGCTTGACCATCGCCTTCTGCCAGGCCACCGACATCGGCGTCAGTGACGAGGGGTGCGACCAGGCGAGCGTGTCGTGGATGGTGACGACGATCTGGTTGCCGTCGTTGATGCGATCGTGGCGGTTGAGTGGGGCGAGGAGCCCCGGGGCGTGCACCATGCCGTTCGCCGTCCCGGGTGCGACGATGCCGAGCTGCCAGGCGGCACTGAGCTCGCGACGCGGCAGCGTGGTGCGATGCAGCGCCGCCAGTCCGGGGAGCTTGGACTCCAGGAGGTCGATCTTCTCCTTCGGCACCGCCGAGACGATGCCCTCGACGTCGCATCCCGCCGGGGCGCTCGCGATGAGTTCCCGGGTGAGTTCCTCGGAGTATCGACCGACGCCACCGGCGACCGGCGCGACGATCTGGTCGACGACGACGCGCAGGGTGGTCACGGCGCCGTGACGACGCCGTGCTGCGTCGCTGCCTCGAAGGCCTCCCGCCAGTCACGCATCGGGGCGAGACCGGCGGTGGACCAGGCGTCGTGACCGAGCACCGAGTAGGCGGGGCGCGGGGCGGGGCGGACGAAGGCCGAGCTGTCGGTGGGGGAGACCCGTGCCGGATCCGCGCCGACCGCCGTGAAGACCGCCTGGGCGAACTCGTACCAGGAGGCCTGCCCGGCGTTGGTGCCGTGGTAGATACCGGCGGGTGCGTCGGCGTCGAGCAGCGCGACGATCTGCGCAGCGAGGTCGGCGGTCCATGTGGGCTGCCCCAGCTGATCGGTGACGACGGCCGGGTCGACGCCGTTCGCAGCCAGCTTCGCCATGGTCGCGGCGAAGTTCGGTCCGTTCTTGCCGTACAGCCAGGCCGTCCGGACGATGTAGCCGCCGTTCGGGTGCTCGGCGAGGACGGCTCGTTCCCCGTCGGCTTTCGTCCGGCCGTAGGCGCTGATCGGGGCCAGCGGGTGGTCCTCCTGGTACGGCGAGGTGGCGGAGCCGTCGAAGACGTAGTCGGTGGACACTTGGACGAGCTTCGCGCCGGCCTCCCGGGCGGCGACCGCGAGGTTGCGGGCGCCGACAGCGTTCACGGCGGCTGCGTCGGCCTCATGCGATTCGGCGTCGTCGACCTTCGTATAGGCGGCGGCGTTGATGACGGCGGTGTGACCCGCGACAGCGGCGCGGACGGCCTCGAGGTCGGTCACGTCCAGCTCGGCGCGACCGAGGGAGGTGACCTCGCGACCCGTCAGGGCCTCCTGCAGGTCGTGGCCGAGCATGCCGGAAGCGCCGGTGATCAGGTACGTCAAGATAGGGGTCCTCTCGGGAGTGGCCCGTTCATCGTACCCGGCTCGGTCGGGGAGGTCGCTGACCGGGCGGCGTCGGCCGGCGGCTCCTCGAACAGGGTCCGCTGGGCCTCCTCCACACGGGCGAGGTTGGCCAGGCCGTCCGCCCGGTGGTGCCCGTACACCCAGAACCGGTAGAGGAAGAAGCGGAAGAGGGTTCCGAGGCCCAGTCCGATGACGTTCGACGCGATGTTGTCGGCGAGCAGCGAGGTGAAGCCGAGCACGTAGTGGCTCATGGAGAGGCACCCGACCGCGATGGCCATCCCGCCCAGGGAGACGATCACGTATTCGCCGAGCTCCAGGATGAAGTTCTTCCGGCGGTGCTCGCGGAAGGTCCAGTACCGGTTGCCGATCCAATTGAAGACGATCGCGACCGAGACGCTGATGACCTTGGCGCCGATGGGAGACTGGGCGAGGTGGTCATGCCCGAAGACGCCGACCCGCAGCAGGTTGAACACGAGGACGTCGAGGCCGAAGCCGATGAGTCCGACGACGCCGAACTTCACCGCGTACGCGGCGACGCCGTCCCAGAGGCGGCGGAGCAGGGGGATCATGGCGGGCCGTTCTGTGCGCGGACACTCGATTATGCCTGAGGCGACCGGCAACCGGACCACGGCATCCCTCCGCAGGGCATCGTCTTGGTAGACTCCCCGGGTGCAGATCCGCGAACTGAACGTCCCCGACAGCTATGAGATCACGCCGAAGCAGTTCGGCGACGACCGAGGTGTCTTCCTCGAGTGGTACCGCTTCGACAAGCTCGAAGAGGCCTCCGGCCGGTCCATCAAGCTCGCTCAGTCGAACACCTCGGTGTCGAAGCGTGGCTCGGTGCGCGGCATCCACTTCGCGGACATTCCGATCGGCCAGGCGAAGTACGTCACGGCCACGCGCGGCGCCGTCCTCGACTACGTCATCGACATCCGCGTGGGCTCACCGACCTTCGGCCAGTGGGACTCGGTGCTGCTCGACGACACCGACCGCAAGGCCATCTTCATCTCCGAGGGCCTCGGTCACTGCTTCGTGGCGCTCACCGACGACGCCACCGTCAGCTACCTCGTGACCGACGTCTACCGTCCCGACCGTGAGCACGGCATCAACCCGCTCGACGAGCGGGTCGGTCTCGTCATTCCTCCGGAGGCAGGCACCCCGCTGCTCTCACCGAAGGACACCGAGGCCCCCGGCCTCGACGAGGCGGCCGCCGCCGGCCTCCTGCCGACCTGGGACGACGCCCGCGCCTTCTACCAGACGCTCCGGGGCTGACGCCCCGCGCCGTGAGGCCTGCCTGCAGGCCTCACGGCGTGAAGCGGTCGACGCCCTTCCAACCCCACCTGCGTGAGATCACCTTCCGCTGACGCTTCGGCAGTTCGTCTGCGGCGATCGAGTGGTCGAGCGACGTGACGACCGGTTCGCAGAGGGTGAGGACCCTGCTGCCCTGAGCCCACACCTTGGCGGCCAGGTCGAGTTCGGCGCAGTACTCGTCGAGCTCGGCGTTGAACCCGCCGACGGATTCGAAGACGGTCCGCTCGATCACCGCGAACTCCGCTGAGATCGCGCTGACCTCGCGGTTCACCGTGAGCGCGCCGTAGGTGCTGTCCGTTCCGGCGGGCCAGCCGCGGAAGGCATCGCGCAGATGGGTCTGCGACTTGCGATAGCCGGCGTGCTTCACCGTGCCGTCGGCGAACACGATGCGTCCCCCGACGAAGGCGACGTCGGGCTCGCCGAGGGCACCGGCGAGTCGCGAGACGGTGTCGGGCCCGAGCTGCGACAGGGATTCGCTCAACAGGACGAGCAGGTCACCACGCGCTTCGACGGACGCCTCGTGCAACAGCCGGGTCCGCTCCGACGCGGTCGTGCGGACGAACGAGACCGGGAAGCGTCCTGGAGGACGGGCGACCTCGGGGGGCGTCCGGCCTTCCGGCAGGGCGACGATGACCTCGACGACCTGTCCGGCCGCATCCGAGGCGTCGAGCTCGGCGAGGAGCTCGTCGAGGCGCGGACGCTGCGCGTCGGCGGCGACCAGGATCGAGATCGTCCGGTCAGGGCGGAGTCGGTGCCGCACGGCGTACGTTCCGAAATTGGGGCCGAAGGCGACGTCGGCCTCGATGCCGCGACGTTCGACGGCGGCGGTCACAGCCGCGAGGCCGGCGTCCCAGGCGTAGCTCTTCTCAGAACCGTTCAGCGCCGTGGAGCCGGGAACGGCACGCCAGTGGTAGAGCACCTCGGGGACATGGACGATACCCCGAGCCCGCTCGGTGAACCGCAGCACGAGGTCGTGGTCCTGGGAGCCGTTGTAATCCGTGTTGAAGGGACCGACCTCGCGGAGGAGGGAGGTGCGGAACACGGACAGGTGCGACGTGAACATCTGACCGAGCAGACGCTCGGGAGACCATTCCGGCTTCGCGAACGGGATGCGGTAATGGCCCTTGTCGGTCATCACGTCCTGGTCGGTGTAGACGTAGTCGACGTCGACGCCCTGCTGGATCGCCCGGTTCACCAGATCGAGCGCGCGCGGGTCGAGGGTGTCGTCGTGATCCAGGAGCGCGACGAACACGCCTCGGCTCGCATCGATGCCGGCGTTCGACGCCTCGGAGATGTTCCGGTTGTCCGGGAGTTCGACGAGGACGATCCGGTCGTCGGAGGCGGAACACGCGCGAGCCGTCTCGAGCGTCCGCGGGTCGGGTGACGCGTCGTCGACCAGCACCAGTTCCCAGTCGGTGTAGGTCTGCAGCTGCACGGAGGCGACCATCTCCTGCAGGAGGAACGGTGTCGTGTTGTACAGGGGAACGACGATGGAGAACTGCGGTCCAGCCTCGGATGCCGTCGGGCCTGCGGTCACGAGCGGCCTCCGCGGAGACGCTTCACGACGCTGAGCGGGCTCATCACTGCTGCGCCGATGCGCCACGTCCGTGACCCGGTGAACTCGCCCACGAGTCGCTCGTGGTCGCGTTCACGCTCAGCCGAGATGCGGAGGTAGAGCGATTCGAAGTAGTGCTGACCGACCCTCGCCTGCGCGAGCTCGTCCCGGAGCCGGAGGTTCTCCTGCGCGAGTGGCAGTCCGTCCAGGTCGAGCTTGGAGGCCGCCAGTCGTTGCTGAGCGTGTTCCGCCTCAGCGGTCGCCCCGGCGAGCGCATCGCGCAATCTCAGGATCTCGGCGCGCAGTCCACGCACGTCGTTCGTCTCGGCCACTGGTGCCGAAGCGCTGTCGCTCACGGTGTTCTCCTTTTGTCTTTGCTACGGTTGACAGGCTATCGGACCGATACGACCGGTCCGTCGGCGATCATTCAGGAACAGACGGCACCCAGCGAGCTGGACAGCGCAGCGCCGTCCGACCAGCCGACACCGTTTCGGCGACGACATCAGAGGAAAGTGACCGATGCGCGGCATCATTCTCGCCGGTGGATCCGGCACGCGGCTCTGGCCGATCACCAAGGGCATCTCGAAGCAGCTCATGCCGATCTACGACAAGCCGATGATCTACTACCCCCTGTCGACGCTCATGATGGCGGGGATCAAGGAGATCCTCATCATCACCACGCCCGAGTACAACGAGCAGTTCCGAGCCCTCCTCGGCAACGGTGACGATCTCGGCATCCGGCTCGAGTACGCCGTGCAGCCCTCGCCCGACGGTCTGGCGCAGGCGTTCATCATCGGTGAGGAGTTCATCGGCGACGAGAGCGTCGCCCTCGTCCTCGGCGACAACATCTTCCACGGCACCGGCCTCGGTTCGGCCCTCCGCAGTCACAACGACATCGACGGCGCGCTGATCTTCGCCTACCAGGTTGCAGACCCGAAGGCCTACGGCGTCGTGGAGTTCGACGACGACTTCAAGGCCCTCTCCATCGAGGAGAAGCCCGCGCAGCCGAAGAGCAACTACGCCGTGCCCGGTCTGTACTTCTACGACAACTCGATCGTCGAGATCGCGAAGACGATCGAGCCCTCCGCGCGCGGCGAGCTCGAGATCTCCACGGTCAACGAGCGCTACCTGGAGCAGGGTGACCTCCAGGTCCAGGTGCTCGACCGCGGCACCGCCTGGCTCGACACCGGCACCTTCGAGTCGATGATGCAGGCGTCCGAGTACGTGCGCGTCATCGAGGACCGCCAGGGCTTCAAGGTCGGCTGCATCGAGGAGATCGCGTGGCGTGCCGGGTGGATCGACGACGAGCGGCTCGCCGCCCTCGCCGCGCCCCTGGTGAAGAGCGGCTACGGCCGGTACCTGCAGACGCTCCTCGCGCAGGCGTGACCGGGCGGTGAGCCGCCAGCCCGTGGCGAGGCTCGCCGTCGTCACCTGCTACCGGCATCCCGATTACATCCGGGCGATCACGCTGCGTCAGGGGGTGGCCGACTCCGGAGTCGTCGGGGAGACGATCGTCGTCAAGAACACCCACCGCGGGGTGCTGCGCTACCTCGACGTCGCTCGGCAGCTCGTCCGACTCAGCCTGGCCGGTCGGCCGGACGCGTACCTGGTGACGTTCCGAGGGTACGAGATCCTCCCGATCGTGCTCCTGCTCGCCGGGCGCAGACCGGTCTACTACGACGAGTTCATCAATCCGGTGGAGTGGTTCGTCGACGAGCACCACAAGTTCCCGGAGCGGTCACTCCGCGCACGCGCGCTCCGCGGTGTCTATCGTGTGATGATGCGTCGGTGTGCCGGGGTGCTCAGCGACACGGCGTCGCACGCGCGATACTCGGCGGACCGCATGGGGCTCGACGTTGAACGGTTCAGCGTCGTGCCGGTCGGGAGCGATGAGGCGACGTTCCTGCCGCGACCGGAGCACCCAGGATCGGCTCGCTCGGTCTCGGACCCCTTCACCGTCCTCTACTACGGATCGATGTTGCCGCTGCATGGCTTGGAGACGGTGGTCGCCTCGGCGGCGCTGCTGCGGACAGACGAGCGGATCCGGTTCCTGTTCGTGGGCGGTGGGGAGCAGACCGCTCACCTCATCGCCGAGGCCCGAGCGCAGGGATCCGCCGCGGACCACCGTGACTGGGTCGACTACGCGGCGCTACCGGAGCTCTTCGGTCAGGTCGACCTGCTCCTCGGTGGCCCGTTCGGCGGGACCGTGCAGTCCCGGTTCGTCGTGACCGGCAAGACCATGCAGTACCTCTCGAGTGCTCGACCCGCGGTGGTCGGCGAGAACGAGGAGACCGGCGTCTTCACGGATCGGGTCGACGCGCTCGTCGTATCGCAGCGCGACCCAGCGGCCCTCGCCGAGACGATCGTCTGGGCGGCGGACCACCCCGACGAGCTCGATCGGATCGGGAGCCGGGGCAGGCTGCTGTACGAACGCCTCTGGTCCTCAGCCCGCGTCGCCGAGGCGGTCCGTGGTCTGCTGCTGGACGGCGGACCGCAGGTGGAGTGCCCCTGAGATGAGGAACAGCACCCCCAGGAACACGGCGTAGATCGCCCGGTCGGCGATCCCGGCCGCGACGATCGTGTCCGATGGGATGCCGTGGAGGTGCTGGGCGAAGTACAGGAACCCCTCTCGGATGCCGATCGCTCCCGGCGTCAGCGAGACGAACAGGGACAGGTTCGCGCTCGCCGCGTAGACGAGGGAGTGCATGAAGTCGTAAGGGCCGGCGACGGCGTTCACCTCGACGAAGTAGATCACACTCATGACGAGGGCCTGCACGACCGTGATCCCGGCGATCGCGGCGACCGTGCCGGCCTGGTCGGCGAGACCGAGCTTCCAGGTCGCCAGGACGACGATGGCCGCACCGATCGCGATCCCGAGTGCCGAGAGCCACGGGAAGGTCGTCAGGAACAGCAGGGAGGCGTTCACGGCGCCGAACACGAACAGGTAGAACAACGTCGCGGACGTGTAGTCGCGGAGGCGCACACCGACCGTGGTCTTCAGATACACGGCGCGGACGCCTGGCCCGGTCTGCAACGGGCCGAAGAAGTTCGCGACCGTCGAATAGACCGTCAGGCTCGCCCCCGGACCGACGGCGATGCGCTTCCCGCACAGTCGCACGGTGGTGATGAGGATCAGGAAGTGTGTCAGGAGCACCACGACGTACAGGCCGAACAGCACCGCGAGGTTGCCCCACCCGATCGAGAGCGCGTCCGCGAGCACATCCGGGTTGAGCCAGACGTAGACGATCAGGAAGACGGCGAATGCGATGAGCACCGCCACGCCGATGCCGCGCCGATGGGCCTTCACCCAGCCGACGAACGCCGAACCCGTGAACGAGGCCCACGCACGCCGACCGGCGCCGAGCGGATCAGTCGCCATACCGTTGCAGTTTCAGGTAGTCGAGCATCTCCTCGTTCAGCGTCCGGTTGATCCGCGTCAGGTCGGCGACGACGCCGATGGCGAAGGAGAGCAGCGACCCCATCAGGAGGGTCGCACCCACCAGGAGGCTCTGGAGATGGTTGCCCTGATCGTCGACGAGCATCAGAACCAGGTATCGCGCGAACGGGGTGAGACCCGCGAGCAGGAGGAGGACACCGAGACCGGCGAAGACGACGTACGGCCGGTACATGAGGTAGGCGCGCACGATGGCGACGCCTGACTGGTACATGTGCTCGCCGATGGACGAGAACAGCCGTGATTCACGAGTCTTGGGGTTGGTCCGGACGGGGATGCTCGTGATCGCCAGCCGCTTGTTGCCCGCCTGGATGATCGTCTCCATGCAGTAGCTGAACTTCGTCACCACGTTCAACCGGATGAGCGAGTACTTCGAGTACGCGCGGAATCCGCTCGCGGCATCCGGAAGGGTGGTCTTCGCCGCCTTGTTGACGACGAAGCTCCCGAACCGCTGCATGGCCTTCTTGAATGGCGAGAAATGCTCGATCAGCGCCGTCTGACGGTCGGCGACGACGATCTCGGCCTGCCCTGCCAGGATCGGCTGGACGAGGTCGCCGATCCGGTCCTGCGGGTACTGGTTGTCGCCGTCGGTGTTGACGACGATGTCGGCGCCGTGGAGCAGCGCGTAGTCCACGCCGTCCCGGAACGAACGGGCGAGTCCCATGTTGGTCGCGTGCCGGACGAAATGGGTGACCCCGTGTGCTTGAGCGACCTCGATCGTGCGGTCGGTCGAGCCGTCGTCGATCACCAGGATCTCGATCTCGTCGACCCCGGGGATGGAACTCGGGATGGATTCGAGGACCGCTGGTAGTGTCGCCTCCTCGTTCAAGCAGGGGATCTGGATGAACAGTCGCACGTCGTCCTCTCGCTGGCCGTCTCGCAGCTGTCCATTATCCCCGATCGTCTCCGCCGAGTTCGTTCCGAAGGACCGAGCAGGCATAATCGAGGGTGCGATCGGTCGGCACCGGTGCACCCGAGATGCGAAACCCAGGACATCCATGACTGCTCAACCGGACACGGCCCCGCACGCACACCGGCGTTCAGCGGTCCCGGTCGTGGCTCGGCGTGTCCTGGCCGTCGTCGCCTGGGCGTCCCTCATCGTCTTCGTCGTGCTGTCGATCGGGCTCCCGATCATCGGGATCGGTACCTTCATGGGCACCGACATCCTGTTCCGATTCGCGCCGTGGGCGTCGGCCGGCGGCTCCTCGGAGGTCGGCACCAACGCCATGATCGGCGACACGATCGACTCCGGCGTCCCACAGATGTGGACGATCGTCGAGGCCGCCCGGCACGGGGTCTTCGCCGAATGGCTTCCCTACCAGGCCGGCGGCTCCGAGCTGGGAGGGCTCCCGAACTCCGGGCTCTACTCGCCGATCTCCTTCGGCTGGTGGTTCCTCCCGGTCGCCGTCGCCCCAGGGTTCACCAAGCTCGTCGAGATGATCGTCGTGACGCTCGGCTGCGCACTCCTTTTGCGACGGCTCGGCGTGCCTCACCCGGCGTGGCCGATCGCCAGCGTGATCTTCCTCTCCTCCGGGTTCATGATCTCGTGGACGAACTGGCCGCAGACCAGGGTCGCGGCGTTCATCCCGCTCCTGTTCTGGGCACTGGACCGGGCGGCCGTCCGCAGACGACTGCTCGACGCCGTGCCGCTCGGGCTGGTGCTCGCGAGCATGCTGCTCGGGGGGTTCCCGGCCATCGTCGGGTACGCCCTGTACGCCGGAGCCGCGTACGTCCTCGTGCGTGCGATCATCGTCCATCGTCGCTTCTGGAAGGTGGTCCTCGCAAGCCTCGTCAGTGCGCTCGGTGTCGTACTCGGATTCCTGTTGTCGGCCTGGACGCTACTGCCGTTCGCGCTGAACGCCGTCGCCGTCCTCGACTTCAGCGGTCGCCGGCAGGGTCCGGAGAACCACCTGAGCGTCGCCGACCTCCTGTCGGCCTTCGTCCCGGGACTCGTCGGCGAGGTGAGCACCGGTGACACCTGGGGGAGCAGTTCGCCCGTCGAGCGGCTGTCCTACGTCGGAGCGGTGGCGGTGGTCCTCGCCCTCCTGGCCGTCCTCGTGCGCCCCTGGCGGCGTGGCCGTGGGGACATGAGCGTGTTCCTGGCGGTCGGACTGATCGTGTCCGCCGTGCTGGTGTACCTCGGCGGTCCGGTCCTCGGGGCCGCGCAGCAACTCCCGATCTTCGACAGCAACCGGATCGGACGCCTTCGGGTCATGCTCGGGTTCTTCATCGCCATCCTCGCAGCGGTCGGGTTCGCGCGACTCCTCGACCGTGCCGGGCCAGAGCCGGTGGCGGTGTCGGCGACGCCACGACGCCCGCTCGGCCGGTGGCTGTGGGGCCTGCTGACGCTCTGCTCGGGACTCGCCGCCGCGGTGCTCCTCGCTCTCGCGCTGCAGCGCGCCGTCATCTCCGCACCGGAGCGGTTCGCCGCCCTCCTCGAGACCCAGGTGCTCGCCACAGTCGTGCTCCTCGCCGCCGCCGCGATCCTCGTCATCGTGACCCTCGTCACCCGGCGGGCGACGATCCGGATCATCGCGCTCTGTTTCGTGCCGTTGCTCGTGACCGCGCCGGCGGTCGTCGTGGCCGACACCTGGTGGCCGAAGTCGGATGCAGCGAGTGTCTACCCGGAGACGCCGACCACCACGTTCCTGCAGGGGCACCTCGGTGAGTCCCGCTACGCCGCGGTCGACCACGCCATGCTCACGGGCACGAACTCGATGTACCGGGTCCGCTCGCTCGGCGGACACACCTTCCAGACGGTCGAGTGGAAGTCCCTCCTCCTCCGTTTGGACCGGGAGTCACTCGCGTCGGCGACCTACTCGACGCTGACCTACCCGGGGCTGGTCTCCTCGACCGACTCCCCGATCCTGGATCGGCTCGCGGTGAAGTACTTCGTGATGGAGCCGAACCTCCCGGTCCCGGGCCGGTACGAGGAGACACCGGCGTCCGAGGAGACGGTGGCGGTCGGCGGCGGGGAGACCGCGGTCTCGACCGTCCGCACCGGCCCGGTGCGGAGTCTGTCGTTCGCCGTGCCCGACGGTTTGGCCGACAGCGACGAAGGGAGCACCCTGAAGGTCTCGCTCGTCGATCCGGTGACCGATCGCGTCCTGGCATCGACCTCGACGTGGTATCGCTCCATCGAGGGGCAGCGGAGCGTCGCGATCGACGGGCGCGAGATCGCCGCGGACGCATCGTGGCGAGCGGAGATCTCCGTCGACCACGGTCGAGGCCGTATCGCCGCCGATGCGACGGATTCGGCTGCCGCGGCAGTCTCGCTGAACCGCCCGATGGATGACGGTCTGACCGTCGCGCACACGGGAGACGCGACCGTCGTCGAGCGGGCGACCGCGCTCGACCGGGTCCGATGGGCGTCCGCGGGCTTGGTCGAACGCGACCCCTCGCGCCGGGTGAGCCTCATGGATGATCCGCTGTTGCCGCCGACGACCGTGCTCCTCGAGGATTCCGAGGACCTCACGGTGGTCGACACCCCCATGGTCGCGACGGACGGCTCCGGGTCTCCCGCGTCGACCGCCGAAATCCGGGTCCTCGATCAAGGATGGGACCTGAACCGGACCGTGGTGGACGTCTCCGCCGACGGAGCAGGATGGGTCGTGTTCGCCGACTCGCTCCGCCGCCCCGGCTGGTCGGTCACCGTCGACGGGGTGGACGGTCGGCTCGTCGACGCGGAGCAGGCGGGAGCCGCGGTCAGCGTGGGGCCCGGCGAGCACCGGATCGAACTCTCCTACCGCACGCCCGGGTTGGACGAGGGCCTGACCGCGAGTGTCGTCGGTGGCGTGCTCGCTGCGCTGATCGTCGCGGGCACCCAGGTGATGCGACTGGTCCGACGCACGGGGATCGCTGGCCGGGGGCCTCGGGACGTGACCGGCGGGTGATGTGGCCTTCCCGGCTCCGGCCGGCCGTACTCAGCTCTGGTGGGGGTAGGTCGCCTCATAGGCGGCGATCACCGGATCGGCCGGGCCGACCTGCTCCAGGTTGCCCTTGTTGATCCAGGCGGCGTGGTCGCACATCTGCTTGACCGTCCCCATGGAGTGGCTGACGAGGATCACGGTCTTCCCGGCAGCCTTGAAGTCCTCGAACTTCTGGAAACACTTCTGCTGGAACTCCGCATCACCGACCGCGAGGACCTCGTCGACCACCAGGATGTCCGGGTCGACGTTGATCGCGACGGAGAATCCGAGACGCACGTACATGCCCGAGGAGTAGTTCTTCACCGGCTGGTCGATGAACTGCTCGACGCCCGAGAAGGAGACGATGTCGTCGAACTTCCGCTGGATCTCCTTGCGGCTCATCCCGAGGATCGATCCGTTCAGGAAGACGTTCTCTCGGCCGGACAGCTCGGGGTGGAACCCGGAGCCGACCTCGAGGAGCGCAGCGACCTTGCCGTTCGCGCTGATGCTCCCGTGTTCCGGGTAGAGGATCTTCGCGAGGCACTTCAGCAGGGTCGACTTCCCGGATCCGTTGCTGCCGATCAGTCCGAAGGTCGAGCCGACGGGGACGTCGAAGGTGATGTCGCGCAGCGCCCAGAAGTCCTCGTGCACCGAGATCTTGCGGCGCATGATGGCGGACTTCAAGCTCTGGTTGCGCTCGTGGTAGAGGCGGAACTTCTTGCTGACGGAGTCGACGTGGACGGCGGTTTCGGTCATAGGATCTCGGCCAGTCTTTTCTCTTTACGGGTGAACATGAGGAAGCCGCCGACGAGTGCGACGAGCGCCCATGCGATGCAGGCGAGGACGTCCGCGGGGTCGGGCCACCGCTGGTCGTACATGAGGTTCCGGAAGACCGAGACGAAGTGGAACATCGGGTTGGACTCGTAGATGTTCATCACCGTCACGTTCGTGCCGAAGAGCCCCCCGATCCGGTCGGACTGGACCTGCACGAGCGACGGCGGATAGATGATCGGGGTGAGGTACATCCAGATCTGCAGCAGGATCGAGACGAGGTGCTGGGTGTCGCGGAAGTAGACGTTCGCGATCGCGAGGATCAGGCCGACGCCGGTCGCGAAGGCGGCGAGGACGACCATGAACACGGCGACCAGCGGCAGCCACACGATGACGCCCCACCCGCCGACCGCGCACAGCACGATCACGAGGACGCCCATCTCGAACAGCCAGTTGTACCCCATGGTCAGTACCGAGGAGATGGGGAGGACCACCCGGGGGAAGTACACCTTCGTGATGAGGCTCGCGCCACCGACGATGGAGTTCATGCTGGCGGACAGCGCGCCGGAGAAGAACGACCAGGGGAGGAGACCGCACAGGAGCCAGACGGCGAAGATGTGGAGACCACTCGGGTCGCCCGGTGCCGGCTCGGCTCGGAGCAGGAAGTAGAAGACGAACGAGTACACGAGCATCGACGACAGCGGGCTCACGAGCGACCACAGGCGACCGAGGATGGTCCGCTTGTACTGGCCACGGATGTCTCGGAGAGTGAGATTCGCCAGGAGTTCCCTGGCGGATGCCAGATCCCTGAGATACTGCATGGAGCCTCGATTTAGGTTCGTGTGACACGGGTGCGCAACCCGGACAATATACCGTAGCGATCCTGTGAGACCCGGGACCCGCGCGTCCCGGGCGGCTCGTCGTCCGGTCGACGCGGTGGCCTAGGGTTGATCGCGGATGCGGCGAGGAGTCGTTCGGCTTTCGCCGATACCTGGTCGACGAGAGGAGCGGTTCGATGGTGAGAGGTGCTTCGGTGCTCGGACTCGGCGAGATCACGGCCGAGACCCCCGTCCCCTGGTTGGGCAAGGCGTCGTACTGGTCGCCGACACACGTCGTCCCGTCGGCCTGGCACGAACACGCGCCGTTCGCCTTCTGGCTCGTCGACGCCCTCCGGCCGTCCAGCTTCGTCGAACTCGGGTCGCACAACGGGTTCTCCTACTTCGCCGTCTGCGAGGCCGTCCAGCGGCTCGGCCTCGAGACGAGCTGCGCGGCGATCGACAGTTGGGAGGGTGACGAGCACGCGGGCTTCTACGGGGACGACGTGTACCGGTCCGTCAGCGAGATCAACGAGGCCTCCTACGCCGGTTTCTCGCAGCTCATCCGTGCCTACTTCAGCGACGCGGTGGACCGGTTCGAGGACGGATCGATCGAACTGCTCCACATCGACGGCAGACACCGCTACGAGGATGCGGTCGAGGACTTCGAGACGTACCTGCCGAAGCTCGCTCCCACGGCGGTCGTCGTGTTCCACGACACCTACGAGTTCGAGCGAGGGTTCGGCGTCCACCGGCTCTGGGCCGAGCTCTGCGAGCGATACCCGGACTCCACCTTCCAGTTCGAGCACGGGCACGGCCTCGGGGTGCTGGGGATCGGCGAGCTCCCGCAGCCGCTCGTCGACTTCTTCGCGGCCGGACGCGCGGCGGGAGGCAAGGTGCGGGCCGATTACGCCCGCCTCGGCGCGGTCGTCGCATCGAGAGCCGGCCAGGAGCAGGAGCGAATCGATGCGCTCGCGACCGTCGAGCGCCAGCAGGAGGAGCTCGGTGCGGTGGGCCTCCATGCGAGGCAGCTCGAGATCGAGCTGCAACGGTCGCGCAACCGTTTCGACGAGGTGACCGGCAGCACCGTGTGGCGGGCCACGGCGCCGCTCCGTCGTCTGGTCGACCGGGCCCGACGTCGCTGATCCGCCACCAGCGGTCCGGAACCGGGCCGATGTTAGACTCGTCGGGTTAATCCGCCCGCCGGAATCGAACGAGGGAATGACCATGACGACCAAACGTCCGACGGCGGCCGAACTGGCCAATGAGGAGCGAGTGCTCGCACTCGTCGACCGGGTGATCGGGCTCGAGGCCGAGCTCGCACGCGCATCGATCTACTTCTCGCCGACGAAGGACGACTTCGACGTCCTCGAGCGCGAGATGCAGGGTCTTCGGCAACAGCTGGCGGCGGTCCACTCGACCCGCACCTGGAAGGCCGGGCGCGCGGTCCTCGCGCCGCTCCGTGTCCTGAAGCGCGGACGCGCCTGACCCGATGACGAATCCATCCGCACCAGGGGCAACCGGTTCGCCGCTCGTCTCGTTCCTCGCCCTCCGCCCCGACGGCGCCCGTGTCCAGGAGCTGCTCTCGTCGTTGACGACGCAGCGTGACTGGGAGCTCGTGGTCGTCGCTCCGATCGACCCGGTGGCGGCCCACCCGGCGATCGTGCGCGCGGAAGCGCAGACGAGTGCGCCCGCCAGTCGGCTGATCGAGCACGGCGTCGCCGCAGCGAGCGGCCGGTACGTCTGCGTGCTGCCCGACGTCGGTGTCCCCGTGGACCTGGCGGTCCCGACCCTCGTCGACTGGCTCGCGCTCGCACCCGACGCCGCTGTCGTCTACACCGACGAGTCCGCCGTGCGGCCGGACGGCGGCATCGAGGTGGTCTCGAAGCAGGGCCCCGCGCCGGAGCGGCTGCGCTGCCAGTTCTACTACGGCGACCTCCTGCTGTTCCGCCGGGACACGATCGCGGAGATCGGTGGTCTCTCCCACGACGTGGACGGCGTCGAACTGTACGACCTCGCGCTGCGGTGCGTGCAGGCGGGTGCCGTCACGCTGCACATCCCGCGCGTCCTCTTCCACGCACCGTCGACCCGCGCGATCGGGGCTTTCGCCGAGACGCAGCTCGAGCAGGTCCGGACGGTCCTCGAGCGCCACCTCGCGGCGACCGGCGGCGGAACGGTGGAGGCGGTGGCCGCCGACGGCGTGCACACGACCGTGCGGCCCCTCCACGGCGCGCCCCTCGTGTCCATCGTCATCCCCACGCAGGCGCGACTCAGCGATCCGCTCCGACCCGGAGGCGAACCGCACAGCTACCTCCTGCACGCCCTGCGCGGGCTCGTCGAGCACACGACCTACCAGAACTTCGAGGTCGTCCTGGTCGTCGACACCGACCCTGAGCCCGCCGTCATCGACGAGGCCACGAGACTGCTCGGCGAACGCCTCGTCATCGTCGACTTCGACCTGCCGTTCAACTTCGCGGCGAAGGCGAATCGTGGCGTGCTGAGCGCGGTCGGCGAGTACGTGCTCATGTTGAACGACGACGTCGAGGTCATCACGCCCGACTGGATCGAATCGCTGCTGCGTCTCGCACAGCTCCCCGGTGCG